>NZ_JBXUND010000010.1:0-3047 GCF_057196865.1 Bacillus sp. SYZHCR11 | reverse complement strand
TTCTCTCAAAACTAGATAACAGTAAGCATACATTCAAATTGGTTAAGTCCTCGATCGATTAGTATCTGTCAGCTCCATGTGTCGCCACACTTCCACCTCAGACCTATCAACCTGATCATCTTTCAGGGATCTTACTTCCTTGCGGAATGGGAAATCTCATCTTGAGGGGGGCTTCATGCTTAGATGCTTTCAGCACTTATCCCGTCCGCACATAGCTACCCAGCGATGCCCTTGGCAGAACAACTGGTACACCAGCGGTGCGTCCATCCCGGTCCTCTCGTACTAAGGACAGCTCCTCTCAAATTTCCTGCGCCCGCGACGGATAGGGACCGAACTGTCTCACGACGTTCTGAACCCAGCTCGCGTACCGCTTTAATGGGCGAACAGCCCAACCCTTGGGACCGACTACAGCCCCAGGATGCGATGAGCCGACATCGAGGTGCCAAACCTCCCCGTCGATGTGGACTCTTGGGGGAGATAAGCCTGTTATCCCCGGGGTAGCTTTTATCCGTTGAGCGATGGCCCTTCCATGCGGAACCACCGGATCACTAAGCCCGACTTTCGTCCCTGCTCGACTTGTAGGTCTCGCAGTCAAGCTCCCTTGTGCCTTTACACTCTGCGAATGATTTCCAACCATTCTGAGGGAACCTTTGGGCGCCTCCGTTACCTTTTAGGAGGCGACCGCCCCAGTCAAACTGCCCACCTGACACTGTCTCCCCGCCCGATAAGGGCGGCGGGTTAGAAGGTCAATACAGCCAGGGTAGTATCCCACCGATGCCTCCACCGAAGCTGGCGCTCCGGTTTCCAAGGCTCCTACCTATCCTGTACAAGCTGTACCAACATTCAATATCAGGCTGCAGTAAAGCTCCACGGGGTCTTTCCGTCCTGTCGCGGGTAACCTGCATCTTCACAGGTACTATAATTTCACCGAGTCTCTCGTTGAGACAGTGCCCAGATCGTTGCGCCTTTCGTGCGGGTCGGAACTTACCCGACAAGGAATTTCGCTACCTTAGGACCGTTATAGTTACGGCCGCCGTTTACTGGGGCTTCAATTCGCACCTTCGCTTACGCTAAGCGCTCCTCTTAACCTTCCAGCACCGGGCAGGCGTCAGCCCCTATACTTCGCCTTACGGCTTCGCAGAGACCTGTGTTTTTGCTAAACAGTCGCCTGGGCCTATTCACTGCGGCTCTCTCGGGCTTGCACCCTAACAGAGCACCCCTTCTCCCGAAGTTACGGGGTCATTTTGCCGAGTTCCTTAACGAGAGTTCTCTCGATCACCTTAGGATTCTCTCCTCGCCTACCTGTGTCGGTTTGCGGTACGGGCACCTCTCACCTCGCTAGAGGCTTTTCTTGGCAGTGTGGAATCAGGAACTTCGCTACTATAATTCGCTCGCCATCACAGCTCAGCCTTCACGGGAAACGGATTTGCCTATTTCCCAGCCTAACTGCTTGGACGCGGATATCCAATACCGCGCTTACCCTATCCTCCTGCGTCCCCCCATTGCTCAAATGGTGAGGAGGTGGTACAGGAATATCAACCTGTTATCCATCGCCTACGCCTTTCGGCCTCGGCTTAGGTCCCGACTAACCCTGAGCGGACGAGCCTTCCTCAGGAAACCTTAGGCATTCGGTGGAGGGGATTCTCACCCCTCTTTCGCTACTCATACCGGCATTCTCACTTCTAAGCGCTCCACAAGTCCTTCCGGTCTTGCTTCACAGCCCTTAGAACGCTCTCCTACCACTGTTCGAAGAACAGTCCGCAGCTTCGGTGATACGTTTAGCCCCGGTACATTTTCGGCGCAGAGTCACTCGACCAGTGAGCTATTACGCACTCTTTAAATGGTGGCTGCTTCTAAGCCAACATCCTGGTTGTCTAAGCAACTCCACATCCTTTTCCACTTAACGTATACTTTGGGACCTTAGCTGGCGGTCTGGGCTGTTTCCCTTTCGACTACGGATCTTATCACTCGCAGTCTGACTCCCAAGGATAAGTCATCGGCATTCGGAGTTTGACTGAATTCGGTAACCCGGTAGGGGCCCCTAGTCCAATCAGTGCTCTACCTCCGAGACTCTTACCTTGAGGCTAGCCCTAAAGCTATTTCGGAGAGAACCAGCTATCTCCAGGTTCGATTGGCATTTCACCCCTACCCACACCTCATCCCCGCACTTTTCAACGTGCGTGGGTTCGGGCCTCCATTCAGTGTTACCTGAACTTCACCCTGGACATGGGTAGATCACCTGGTTTCGGGTCTACGACCACGTACTCAATTCGCCCTATTCAGACTCGCTTTCGCTGCGGCTCCGCATCTTCTGCTTAACCTTGCACGGGATCGTAACTCGCCGGTTCATTCTACAAAAGGCACGCCATCACCCGTTAACGGGCTCTGACTACTTGTAGGCACACGGTTTCAGGATCTCTTTCACTCCCCTTCCGGGGTGCTTTTCACCTTTCCCTCACGGTACTGGTTCACTATCGGTCACTAGGGAGTATTTAGCCTTGGGAGATGGTCCTCCCGGATTCCGACGGAATTTCACGTGTTCCGCCGTACTCAGGATCCACTCAGGAGAGAACGAAGTTTTGACTACAGGGCTGTTACCTCCTATGGCGGGCCTTTCCAGACCTCTTCATCTACCTCGTTCCTTTGTAACTCCGTACAGAGTGTCCTACAACCCCAAGAGGCAAGCCTCTTGGTTTGGGCTGGTCCCGTTTCGCTCGCCGCTACTCAGGGAATCGCATTTGCTTTCTCTTCCTCCGGGTACTTAGATGTTTCAGTTCCCCGGGTCTGCCTTCTCATATCCTATGTATTCAGATATGGATACCACTCCATTACGAGTGGTGGGTTTCCCCATTCGGAAATCTCCGGATCAAAGCTTGCTTACAGCTCCCCGAAGCATATCGGTGTTCGTCCCGTCCTTCATCGGCTCCTAGTGCCAAGGCATCCACCGTGCGCCCTTTCTAACTTAACCGTTAAAAAGAATCACTACGTGATATCTTGCATTACTAATTGAATGTGAATTACTTCTGTTATCTAGTTTTCAAAGAACA
>NZ_JBXUND010000009.1:0-16758 GCF_057196865.1 Bacillus sp. SYZHCR11 | reverse complement strand
CGCACATCGCTGTGCGATTTATTTAAAACTTTGAATTAACAGGTACGTTTTGTCTTGTTTAGTTTTCAAAGAACTTTGTCCATCGCTCTTGAAGCGACTTAATTATTATAACACCTCAGTGTCAGTATCGTCAATAACTTTTTAAAATTTCTTTTTCAAGAATTCGTTTCGTCATCAGCGACGTATATTAGAATACCACCCTTAATCCAACATGTCAACAATAATCGACAAATTAAATGATGAAGCGTTTAATGACTATCAAAGCCGCGATACCGGGAATCCCAAGAATTCCGCTGATGCCCGTTGTAATCAGGTTAACAGGGATATGAATACCCAGACTGCCCCCGAACAAGTTCACACCCACCAACAGAATCGCGCCGGCAATAAACTTAATGGCAGTCACACCAATCCACCTTAACGGTTTTGAAGATACTCCCCATAAAAAAAGCAAAGCAACCAGACCGACAATCAAACCGATAATGAAAAAAGGCTCCATGAATCTTCCCCCTCGCTTGTTTAGTACAAGCTTATGAGAAGATTCCGGAGAATAGACCTCTTACTTCCATCTGCTCATTTTCAAATTCCGCTGCTTCGCTTCTTTCAAATAAAAAAAGTACTTAGATTCAGCGACTTTCAGCTCAAACAACACCTCAGCGGAGGGCTCTAGACTTTTCTCGACCAGACTCTTCTGTCTGTTCCATTCTTCTTTTTGTTTAAAGAGCTGTTCTATCAGCTTCTCGTCAAACTCTTTTCTTAATGTATTTCTGCGAAGAAAACCCATGCCTTGCCTTTTCCTCCCTTACAATTCACGTCTTCCTTCAAGAGCTTTTGAAAGAGTGACCTCATCAGCATATTCCAAATCACCGCCGACGGGCAGACCGTGGGCAATACGGGAGAGCTTGATGCCTGAGGGCTTTAACAGCCTTGATATATACATCGCTGTTGCTTCCCCTTCAATATTAGGGTTGGTTGCGAGAATAACTTCTGTCACTTGATCATCCTGAAGACGTTTCAGCAGCTCCGGAATCTTAATATCCTCCGGACCGATGCCGTCCATTGGTGAAATCGCGCCGTGAAGAACATGATACTGGCCGTTATATTCCTTCATTTTCTCCATCGCGATCACATCCTTAGGGTCCTGCACCACACAAATAACAGACTTATCCCTTCTTGTGTCCTCACATATATAACAAGGGTCCTGATCTGTAATATGTCCGCAAATCGAGCAATATGTCAGATTCCGCTTCGCATTGACAAGCGCCTTAGCAAAATCCAATACTGTGTCTTCTTTCATACCTAGAACAAAAAAAGCCAGACGAACCGCTGTTTTCGGTCCGATCCCTGGCAATTTCATAAAGCTGTCAATCAGCTTTGATATTGGTTCAGGATACTGCATGTTTATTTATCCCCCTAGAATAAACCCGGTATGTTCATTCCTTTTGTAAATTGTCCCATTGTCTCATTCGTCATGTCATCCACTTTTTTGAGGGCGTCGTTTGTCGCAGCAAGAACCAGGTCCTGAAGCATTTCGATATCTTCCGGATCAACAACTTCTTCTTTAATGGCAACGTCTACAACTTCTTTTTGGCCGTTGACTTTTACAGTCACCATACCGCCGCCCGCTGTGCCTTCAAGCACTTTTTCAGCAAGTTCCTCCTGAGCCTTCGCCATATCCTTTTGCATTTTTTGCATTTGTTTCATCATTTTTTGCATGTTTCCCATTCCGCCACGCATATTCAATCACTCTCTTTCATCTTATTAGTCTTTTATTTCGATTAAATCCGCTCCGACAAGTTTTTTCGCCTCTGCAATCAGCGGATCTTCTTCAGCCGGTTCGTTTGATCCTTCACTTTCCTGCTGGTGATCATTTAAAAATTCTTCTCTTATTTTACCCCATTGTGCTTCCGGAACGCCAATCAAATCCATTCTTTTCCCGAGCATTGATTCGAGAATCTGTTCAAGATTCGTACGGACTCCGTTATTATCTTCTGCAACCATTTTACAATGGATTTCGTATTTAAATTTAAGCACAAATGCCTTTTGAGCAGCGGCCACCGGTTCACTGTCATTCAAAAGAGCCGCATGAGATACCTTATTCTGCTGTTTCAGGTGTGCCAGCAGCTTGCCCCAGCTGCTTTTAAGCTGTTCAAGATCAGGTCTTGTGGCTTCCTTCAATATCTCATGAATTCTTCCGACCGGGGCTTTATAATGACTTTTTCCGCCTTTTTGAGGACGCGGAGCTTCTTTCGGAGCGCTTTCCATCTGAACCTTCACACCGGAGGTTTTCAGCCTTTCTACTTCCTGCTCAAGCTGCTGGATCTTATTCATCAGCATGCCGACCTCAGGGATGTCTCCGGCGGATTGCTGTGCCGTCTGGCATATTTTCACGACAGCCACTTCAAAAAAGATTCTTGGGTGGTTCGTCCACTTCATTTCCTGATGGCTTTTATTCAGGATATCAATCATCTCATATAAAGCGGGGGCCGGTATGTCACCGCTCAGATTCCGAAACGTTTCATCGACCTTCACCTTCTCCAGGACTCCTTCTAAACCGGGAGCGGCCTGGTACAAGAGCATATCCCTGAAATAGAAAATCATATCTTCAATCAGTTTGGCCGCATCTTTCCCCTGCTGGAGCAATTCATTCAGTGTTTCCAATGCCTCGGAAACCTGTTTGCGGTGAAGAGCAGATGCCAGTTTTCCAATATAGTGCTGAGAAACGGCTCCGGTAATGAGCAAAGCGTCATCCACCGACAGCTCCTCGCCGCTGAATGATACAGCTTGATCGAGCAGGCTCAGCGCGTCCCTCATTCCTCCGTCCGCAGCACTCGCTATGATATCAAGGGCTCCTTCTTCCACCTTCAGCTGCTCTGCATCGACGATTGTCTTCATTCGTCCGACAATTGCTTTGGATGTAATCCGTTTGAAGTCAAAACGCTGACATCTGGAGATAATGGTTAAAGGAATCTTATGAGGCTCAGTCGTAGCTAATATGAAAATGCAATGTGCCGGCGGTTCTTCCAGCGTTTTCAGAAGCGCATTGAATGCGCCGATAGAGAGCATATGCACCTCATCTATAATATATACCTTGTAAGTAACGGCCGACGGGGCAAATTTTACTTTGTCACGGATGTCGCGGATTTCGTCTACGCCGTTATTCGACGCCGCATCTATTTCAATCACATCTGATATAGAGCCATTTGTGATCCCCTTGCACGCCGCGCACTCATTGCACGGTTCTTCTACAGGGGCGTGCTCACAGTTGACTGCTTTCGCAAATATTTTAGCTGCACTGGTTTTTCCCGTTCCCCGCGGTCCAGAAAACAGATATGCATGAGAAAATTTCTTTTGCAAAAGGGCATTTTGCAGCGTTTTCGTAATGTGTTCCTGTCCGACCACATCTTCAAACTGCTGAGGCCTAAATACTCGATATAAAGCTTGGTAACCCACAGGATGCGCCCTCCTCTGTTATTCATCATGTTTATTATACATGAACGTGCTTTTAACGCCAAAACCCGTTTTTCATATACGAAAAAACTCACCTGCATAACAGGTGAGTCTGAAATTTGATGATTGATTTACCGTGCACCTTCTGTCGATTCGCTACCCTAAGCGTTACTTAAGCAGTTAGCTCAGCCCAGGCAACCCTGCGGCACATGAGAGGTTTCACTTAATGCTGCTTCCTTCCGGACCTGACATGGTTCATGAATTCCCATTGCGCAGGACCCAGACGTCAACGCCACTTACTTAAGGCAGACCTTACAGTAAACGAACCTCGAGAAGGGATTCGGCCCCGCTAGAGCGGATTGCGGGTACAGGGCACCGCTACCTCCCCGCTTAGCACGGCAAAATAAATATCAAATTTTGATATGCGCACCATTCATGATGCACACATAAGTATATCTGCTTCAGGCAGAAAATGCAACCGTACTACTCAGACAACTTTTTCCTCATGTCTTTCTTTTGCCGGCGCAGCTTTCTGAAAAAAGCGCTGAGCATTTCTCCGCACTCTTCTCCGAGCACGCCGCTCACCACTTCCGCTTGGTGGTTGAACCGCTCTTCCTGCAAGAGGTTCATCAGCGTTCCTGTACAGCCCCCCTTGGGATCAAATGCGCCGAATACGACCTTATCGACTCTCGAAAGCACGACGGCTCCCGCGCACATCGGACACGGCTCCAAAGTGACATAGAGAACGGCATCCTCAAGTCTCCATGTCCCCAGCTTACGGCACGCTTCGTCTATCGCCAGCATTTCGGCGTGGGCAAGCGACCTCTGTTCAGTCTCCCGCAGATTATGCGCCCGCGCCACGATCTCATCGTGCAGAACAAGAACTGCTCCGATCGGCACTTCACCTTTCTCTTCGGCTTTCTTCGCTTCTTTTATGGCTTCTCTCATATAATATTCATCATTCATCGGTACGAGCTCTCTTCTTAAGTTTTTTCATGTCTCATAAAGGTTAAAATAGGAATACCCCAGCAGAAAGGAGTTGCCGGTATTGTCTGAACCTAACAACACAGCCCTTCTGATTGTCGATATGATCAACAATTTTCAATTTGATATGGGCGAACGTCTTGCTGAAAAAACCAAACAAATTGTCCCCCGTATTTTATCATTAAAGAAGCATGCAAAACAAAGCAACTGGCCGATTATTTATATTAATGATCATTACGGGCTCTGGAAGGCTGATATTGATGCCATCAGGGAGGAATGCAGCAACGACAGAAGCGCCTCCATTATAAAAGATATTTCGCCTCAGCTGGATGATTATTTTCTCATTAAACCGAAGCATTCCGCTTTTTACGAAACGGCGCTTCACACCCTTCTGACCGAATTACAAGTGAACCGATTAATCATCACGGGGATTGCCGGGAACATTTGTGTGCTGTTCACGGCCAACGACGCTTATATGAGAGAATACAGCATTGCCATTCCGAAAGACTGCACCGCTTCCAATAACGACGAAGACAATGATTTCGCTTTGACCATGATGGAGAATGTTCTCTTCGCAGAAATAACCACGGAAAAACAAATTACCGCCGAAAAATAAACATGATCAGCCTCCTTTTTTCATATATTTGATAGCGGATATGAAAGGAGGCGTTTTTCATTCAGATCTATATAGTGAAACGGGGCGACACGCTTTCCGCTATTGCGGCGCGCTACCGGACAGCCGCAAATGTCATTGCGGAAGCAAATAAACTGCCTAATCCCAATACATTGGTTGTCGGACAAACCCTTGTCATCCCGATTGAGGGTCAATATTACGAAGTAAAACAAGGTGATACTCTCGCGTCAATCGCCGGCCGTTTCCATATATCGGCCGCGGAGCTTGCGAGGGTGAACGGAATTCAGCCCGGCACCACATTGAGAGTCGGAACCCGCCTTTACATTCCGCAGCAGGCGAATAAGCCCGATATCGAATCAAACGCATATATAGAACCGCGGGGAACGAGCGTAAGCGCTAATCTTCAGCAGGCGGCAAGGGAGGCCTCTCCTTATTTAACATACCTCGGCGCATTCAGTTTTCAAGTGCAGCGGAACGGGACTTTAAAGGAACCGCCTCTGACCAATTTAAAAAGCATCAGTGACAGGCACAACACCACACTGATGATGATCATCACCAACCTTGAAAATGACGCATTCAGCGATGAACTCGGGCGGCTCATCTTGAACGACAATACAGTGAAAACAAAACTCTTTCAGGAAATCGTCTCCACGGCTAAAAAGTACGGCTTTCGCGATATTCACTTTGATTTCGAATATTTACGTCCACAGGACAGGGAAGCCTACAATCGTTTTTTACGTGAAGCGAGAA
Organism: Bacillus sp. SYZHCR11; assembly: GCF_057196865.1. Classification (NCBI taxonomy): domain Bacteria; kingdom Bacillati; phylum Bacillota; class Bacilli; order Caryophanales; family Bacillaceae; genus Bacillus; species Bacillus sp. SYZHCR11. Next base: position 10,943 of record NZ_JBXUND010000009.1, on the reverse strand, counting down.
CGATTTTTCATCGGGAAGGCTGGAAGATTTCAACGGCGCTTGCTCCGAAAACGAGCGCGACTCAGGCCGGCAAATGGTACGAAGCTCATGACTATAGGGCACATGGAGAAATCGTCGATTTCGTCGTGATTATGACATATGAGTGGGGGTACAGCGGAGGCCCGGCTCAGGCCGTATCACCTATCGGCCCTGTAAGAAATGTCATTGAGTACGCGCTGACGGAAATGCCTTCTTCAAAAATCGTCATGGGCCAGAATATGTACGGCTATGATTGGACACTGCCTTTCAAACAGGGAACGACAGCGAAAGCCGTCAGTCCTCAGCAGGCAATCGCTCTGGCAGCACGCTATAAAGTCGACATTCAATATGACGAAACCGCCCAGGCTCCCTTCTTCCGATACACGGATGCAAATCAGAGACGGCATGAAGTATGGTTTGAAGACGCACGATCCATTCAAGCGAAATTCAATTTAATTAAAGAACTTCATTTAAGAGGAATCAGCTATTGGAAACTCGGCCTTTCTTTCCCGCAAAACTGGCTTTTGCTCGGCGATCAATTTCATATTGTAAAAGAGACGTTTCGTTAATTGGAAGCGTCTTTTTTCATGGGCTTTTCTGTGAGTGTGATACAATATAAAGGCCGGCAGCTGACGGATGTTTGCAGAATTAAGGAGGATTTTCAATGAACAGAGCCCCTTTTATCGCGGTAGAAGGTCCTATCGGGGCAGGAAAAACGACACTCGCTACGATGCTTTCTGAAGAGCTCGGTTTTCCTATGATTAATGAGATTGTGGAAGACAACCCTTATCTCGATAAGTTTTATGACAATATCGAGGAGTGGAGTTTCCAGCTTGAAATGTTTTTTCTATGTCACAGGTATAAACAGCTTGAAGACACCGATCGAGATTATTTAAAACAAGGACAGCCCGTTTTGTCCGATTATCATATTTATAAAAATGTTATTTTCGCAGAGCGTACATTGCACGGCCAAAAGCTTGAGAAGTATAAGCAGATCTATCATCTGCTCACTCACGACCTGCCGAAGCCCAATATCATTGTATACATAAAGGCAAGCCTGCCGACATTGCTTCAACGCATTGAAAAACGCGGGCGCCCGTTTGAGAAAAATATCGAACATCAATATCTGGAACATCTCATTGCAGATTACGACACAGCCATCAGACAGCTTCAGGAAGAAGATCCAGATATATCTGTACTGACCATTGACGGTGATACTGAAGACTTTGTTTTGAATAAGACAGACTATGAAAGAATTGCCCGTCAGGTAAAGGAGCATATTAAATGAAAGACATTCATATTCCAAACAACGCCATTATAACAGTAGCAGGAACGGTAGGAGTCGGAAAATCGACTTTGACCAAAGCTTTAGCAAAACGGCTCGGGTTTCATACCTCACTTGAAGAAGTGGATGAAAACCCTTATTTAGAGAAGTTTTATCACGATTTTGAACGCTGGAGCTTCCATTTGCAAATTTATTTTCTGGCTGAGCGGTTCAAAGAGCAAAAAAACATGTTTGAATCAGGCGGCGGATTCGTGCAGGACCGTTCGATTTATGAAGATACAGGCATATTCGCAAAAATGCATGCCGATAAAGGAACCATGTCGCTGACAGATTACACAACATACACAAGCCTATTTGAGGCGATGGTCATGACGCCGTATTTCCCGCATCCTGATGTTTTGATCTATTTAGAAGGCGACCTTGAATACATTATAAGCCGGATTGAAAAGCGGGGCCGCGAGATGGAGCTGCAGACAAACCGCTCCTATTGGGAAGAGATGTATACACGGTACGAAGACTGGATCAGCGGTTTTAACGCCTGCCCTGTACTGAAAGTACGCATTGAAGATTATGACCTTGAAGCTGATGAACAGTCACTGGAACCTTTGATCGAAAAAATCAGTCACGTGATCAACGAAAACAGAAACAAATAAAAATAGCAAAGCGATTTTCCCCGAACAGAGAAAATCGCTTTTTTTGCATATAAAAAATCCGCTGCATCAGATGCAGCGGACAAAACAATCTCCAATATATGCTCGAGTTTCATTAGGTTTAAAATCAATATGGCGGAGGAAGAGGGATTCGAACCCCCGCGGGCTTTGACACCCCTGTCGGTTTTCAAGACCGATCCCTTCAGCCAGACTTGGGTATTCCTCCGTATCGACATTTAATAATATACCACATGACCCAAATTTCAGTCAAGCGCTTTTTCATATTTTTTATTTCATTTCTTAAACAGCTTTTCCGTCAGCTTTACTATCATACAAAAGTCTTGCGTCCAATTCAACCTCAGTATGCCATACAGGCAGGAAAACACAGTAAAAATCAAGAATAGATTCAAACAGATAACCTGCTCATAAAGGTGGAGAACATAATGAAAATCATCATCGCACCCGATTCTTTCAAAGAAAGCATGACATCAAAAGAAGCCGCTGACAGCATAGAAAAAGGATTCAAAGCGGTCTTCCCTGACGCGGAATATACCAAGATACCCGCGGCCGACGGCGGAGAAGGAACCGTTCAGGCTTTGACGGATGCCACGGGCGGAAGCATCATCAAAAAAACTGTGACCGGTCCGCTGGGAACGCCGGTAAACGCCGCATATGGACTTCTGGGAGACGGACGCACGGCAGTCATTGAAATGGCGGAAGCATCGGGACTCCATCTCGTTCCCCGCCATCTCAGAGATCCGTTGAACACAACGACAAGAGGAACGGGTGAACTGATAGCGGATGCAGCCTCCCGCGGGGCGATTGAGATCATCATCGGGCTTGGCGGGAGTGCAACCAATGACGGCGGAACAGGAATGGCGAGCGCGCTCGGTGTGCGTTTCTTAAATGAGGAAGGTCAGGAGATACATGACGGCGGAGGCGCTCTGCACACCCTAGCTTCTATTGATATAAGCGGGCTCTCCCCTGATCTGAAACATATCCGTTTTCGTGCCGCATGTGATGTCGAAAATCCCCTGACCGGTGAAAACGGCGCGTCATATGTCTTCGGCCCGCAAAAAGGGGCGTCCGAGAAGACTAAAGTTGTATTGGATCGCAATTTATACCATTTCGCTGACGTATTGAGACGTCAGCACGATATCGAAGCGGATACCGTAAAAGGCGCGGGCGCCGCAGGGGGGCTGGGCGCTGGACTGATCGCTTTCTTACAGGCAGAACTTCAAAGCGGGATTGACGTTGTATTAGATACACTTTCCTTCTCAGATCAGATAAGAGATGCTGACCTTATCATTACCGGAGAGGGCCAGATTGACGGACAAACGATATTCGGCAAAACCCCCGCCGGGATCGCCGCACGCGCAGCCGCTCAAGAAATTCCCGTTATCGCATTGGCGGGCTCCTTAGGCAAAAATTTCGAGCATGTTTACAGCGCAGGAATAACAGCTGTATTTTCTATCGTGCCCGGCGCTGTAAGTCTTGAAGACGCCTTAGCATCCGGCCGTTTTAACCTGGAAAGTACAGCCCGGAATGCCGCCGCTCTATACCGGGCAGCAAAAAAGGCGCGCCTCTAGGGCGCACCTTTTTATGGTTTGATGACTTCTTTATTTCCCATATAAGGACGAAGCACTTTAGGAATGATGACACTTCCGTCTTCCTGCTGGTAGTTTTCCAAGATGGCAGCTACAGTTCTGCCGACTGCAAGACCTGAACCGTTTAATGTATGCACATGCTCAGGCTTGCCTTTCGCTTCGCGTCTGAAACGAATGTTCGCACGTCTTGCCTGGAAGGCCTCAAAGTTGCTGCAAGAAGAAATTTCACGGTATGTGTCTTGGCTTGGAATCCATACCTCAATATCGTACTTTTTCGCAGCTGTAAAGCCGAGATCACCGGTACACATGCTCATGACGCGATACGGCAGTTCAAGCAGCTGAAGCACCCGCTCAGCTTGATTTGTCAGTTTTTCAAGCTCCTCATAAGAATCTTCCGGCTTCACGAACTTTACAAGCTCAACCTTGTTGAACTGATGCTGACGGATCAAACCGCGTGTATCACGGCCGGCGGATCCCGCTTCTGAACGGAAGCAGGCGCTGAACGCGGCATAATTGATCGGCAGGTTCTCACCGGATAAGATTTCATCGCGGTGCATATTTGTAATCGGCACTTCCGCCGTCGGAATTAAGAAATAATCCTCTTCTCTGATTTTAAAAGCATCCTCTTCAAATTTAGGAAGCTGTCCCGTACCTGTCATGCTCGTACGGTTTACCATATAAGGAGGAATGACTTCCGTGTAATCATATTCATCCACGTGAAGATCCAGCATAAAGTTGTAGAGCGCGCGTTCGAGGCGGGCGCCTAATCCTTTATAAAACACAAACCGGCTGCCTGTTACTTTTGAAGCGCGTTCGAAATCAAGAATGTTTAAGCGGTCTGCAATATCCCAATGCGGTTTCGGCTCATATGAAAATGCCGGCACCTCTCCCCACTTGCGAATTTCAATGTTATCATCTTCCGTTTCTCCGACGGGAACTGAATCGTGCGGGATGTTCGGAATAGACAGAAGGATGGTTTCGAGCGTCGTTTCGACAGTACGAAGCTCTTCATCAAGCTTCTTAATTTCTTCGCCTACTTCACGCATCTCTTTAATAATATGATCAGCGTCTTTTTTCTCCCGTTTCAAAACGGCGACCTGCTGAGACACTTCATTGCGTTTTCCCTTCAATTCTTCTACTTTACCGATAAGCTCTCTTCTCTTTTCATCCAGCTCTTCAAACTTGTCAAAGTCAGATAAGTCTTCGCCTTTTGGAATGAGCTTCGCTTTTACCTCTTGAAAATTGGCTCTCAGCACCTTCGTATCAATCATGCCTAACAACTCCTATCTGTTTTTATCGAAAATAAAAAAGAGCCCTCATCCCCTAAAAGGGACGAGAGCTCTCGCGTTGCCACCCTGATTGAAAACAAGCTCACACTTGCTTTCCGCTTTAACACATAACGGTTTTCCCGTAAATGCCTACTTGTTTTCAGCATTTCGCTCAAGGACGGATTCGGACAGCATCTTTCACCGATTCGCACCACCCATCGGCTCTCTTTGAAAGAGGGGCTTCCTACTGCTTCCTGTCAACGCTTTTCGATCTTTATTTGTGATTATAATGTACTATAAGTATCAGCGGTTTTCAACTGTTTTATACAGCTGTTTCCTGCTTATGCTTTTCCGCCATCTTCACAAACAGCTCTGTCACCCGGTGATCATCCGTCAGTTCAGGATGGAACGAGCAGCCGAGGAAATTTCCCTGCTTTGCAGCCACGATGCGTCCGTTATGCTCACAAAGCACTTCAACATCTTCTCCGGCTTTTAAAATATGCGGTGCGCGAATAAATACACCCGTAAACGGCTCATCAAGGCCTTTAATCGTCAGATCAGCTTCAAAGCTGTCGACCTGACGGCCAAAGGAATTACGCTCGACAACAACGTTCAACAGCCCTAAATGAGCGTTATCCGTTCCCGCTATCTCTTTGGCTAAGATAATCAGACCGGCGCATGTGCCGAACATCGGCTTGCCTTGAGCGGCAAACTCGCGAAGCGGCTCCATAAAATGATACGTATCCATTAAACGCCGCATCGTCGTGCTTTCCCCGCCCGGCAGGATTAAGCCGTCGATGTCATTCAGCTGTTCAGGACGCTTAATGACGACACCTTTTGAACCACATGCTTCAATTGAACGAATATGTTCTCTTACTGCTCCTTGAAGTCCAAGTACACCAATTGTTAACATGCTTCCAGCTCTCCTATGGTTTTACCAGCCGCGTTCTTGCATACGCTGTTCCGGCAATAGATTTGAGATTTCGATGCCTTTCATTGCTGTGCCTAATTCTTTAGAAAGCTCAGCGATCAGTTTGTAGTCTGTAAAATGAGTCGTTGCTTCAACAATTGCTTTGGCGAATTTAGCAGGGTTGTCTGATTTGAAAATGCCAGAGCCAACAAATACGCCGTCAGCGCCAAGCTGCATCATCAATGCCGCGTCAGCAGGCGTCGCTACTCCGCCGGCAGCAAAGTTCACTACAGGCAGTTTGCCGTCACGTTTGATCTGAAGAAGCAGTTCATAAGGAGCGCCGAGGTTTTTAGCTTCAGTCATCAGCTCATCATCGCTCATCGCAACAACTTTGCGCACTTGCGCGTTTACTTTTCTCATATGGCGGACAGCTTCCACAATGTTTCCTGTTCCCGGTTCGCCTTTTGTACGAAGCATGGAAGCTCCTTCGGCGATACGGCGCGTTGCTTCGCCGAGATCACGGCAGCCGCATACGAACGGGACTGTATATTCATTTTTATTTAAATGAAATTCTTCGTCAGCCGGAGTCAGAACTTCACTTTCATCGATGTAATCTACTCCCATTGCTTCAAGGACACGCGCTTCAACGATATGTCCGATACGCGCTTTTGCCATTACGGGAATGGATACAGCATTCATTACTTCTTCAACGATTGTCGGATCAGCCATGCGGGCAACACCGCCGGCAGCGCGAATATCAGCCGGAACGCGTTCTAACGCCATTACGGCAACAGCTCCCGCCTCTTCCGCAATCTTCGCTTGTTCAGCATTTACTACGTCCATGATGACGCCGCCTTTTTGCATTTCCGCCATGCCGCGTTTTACACGATCAGTACCTGTTTGAGCCATTATTTGGTCCCCCTAGTCAATGTATAGTTAGATAATGTCTATCTCTTATTGTATCCCAGAAATACAATATTTCATATGGGTATTCTTATTTTACAGCGAGATGAATAAGATAGATATCATTTTTTTACTAATAATTTGGTTTTTTCAGTATATTAAGCAAAAGAGCCCTAACTTTCATCAGAGCTCTTTCTTATTTCTTAAAACCAGCCTGTTACCGTGTCAACGGCGCTGTTCCAGATACCGGAGAAAAATCCGCCGATGCCGCGCATCATCTGAACAAACCAGTTTGCTTTATCTACATCATTTTTCGTTACAAGATTCACGCTGAACTCTTTGGATTTGAGGAAGCCATAGTCTTTGTCACTGCCTTTGTATGTAACTGTCAGCGTTCCGACTTTCGTTCCCTTTTTCACAGGAGCCGTGATTTCTTTTTTATCTATAGTCACTTCGGCTTTATAGTTCTTTTCATCCCCGCTTTTCACAGGAATAGAAAGCGCCTTGTCAGTAACAATATCGACTTGCTTGTCTTTCCCTTTTTCAACGTCAACCGTTTTGTGCCCTTTTACTTGAGAGCCTTCAGGGTAAAGATCTTTCATTGAGAAATTGCTGTTAAATGCGTAATCGAGCATTTTTTTCGTTTCATCAAAACGTCCGGTATGCAGGTTGCCTTTTGCGTTTAATACAACGGTGATGACCCGCATTCCGTTCCGCTGTGCTGTGCTTGTAAAACAAGATCCCGCAGAATCAGTAGAACCCGTTTTTAAGCCGTCAACGCCAGGGTATTCAGAAACAAGACCTTTTAACATGAAGTTCCAGTTCGGCATGTCCATTTCATCATCAGTGCCGGCTCTGAATTTCGTTTTAGCGATGCTTGTTGTTTTGAGAACTTCCGGATAATCAGTGATCAGGCGGTCTGCAAGAAGCGCCATGTCTTTAGCAGAAACTTCACTCTCTTCTTTAACGCCTTCTCCTTGCGGCTGTTTGCCGTGAAGATCTTCATTCACAAGCCCTGTGGCATTTTTAAAATCATAGTTTGTCATGCCTAATTCTTTGGCTTTCGCATTCATTTCAGCGACAAATTTCGTTTCAGTTCCGGCAAGAATTTCGGCAACTGCAATCGCGGCTCCGTTAGCAGAGTAAATCGCCATGGCCTGATACAGTTCTTTAACCGTGTATTTGCCGTCTTTTCGAAGGGGGACGTTTGATAAACTGTTGTCTTGAGAAATTTCATAGACATAATCATCAGGAGTATACGTTTGATCCCATTTCACTTTTCCTTCTTTAATGGCTTCCAGAAGCAGATATTCAGTCATCATTTTTGTCATGCTGGCAATCGGCAGTCTTTTGTCTGCATTTTTACTGTATAAAATTTTTCCCGATGAAGCCTCAATCATTATCGCAGCTGATGCGTTGACATCAATCGGGTCATTGCCGGCTGCCTCCGCTTTAGACATCGGAACAAAGCAAGTTGCGGCCAGTGCCAGTACCACTAATGACACCAACAGCTGTTTCCATTTCGTGATGTTCAATCTTACGACCTCCGTCATTCATTTTAAATCTATAATTAAGCCGTTAAGGACATATTCAAATTCAAAACACAACAGTATAAATTTTATCACACTCGATATAAAAAAAATAGACAGAGTCAGCGACCCTGTCAAATGTTTTTTATTTGTAACAATTATGAGATTGTGTAGTTTGGTGATTCTTTCGTAATTTGGACATCATGCGGATGACTTTCGCGAAGACCGGCACCTGTCATACGGATGAATTGAGCCTCTTCTCTTAAAGCGCGCAAGTCTTTTGAACCGCAATATCCCATACCTGAACGAAGACCGCCGACAAGCTGATACACTGTTTCTTCTACAGGACCTTTGTACGGAGTCCGTCCTTCGATACCTTCAGGGACGAATTTCTTATTTTCTTCTTGGAAATATCGGTCTTTACTGCCTTTTTCCATGGCAGCGACAGAACCCATACCGCGATACACTTTAAATCTTCTGCCCTGATAGATTTCAGTCTCTCCCGGGCTTTCTGAAGTACCGGCAAGCAGGCTTCCGAGCATTACGGCATGTCCGCCTGAAGCCAACGCTTTCGTAATATCTCCGGAGAATTTAATACCGCCGTCTGCGATAATTGTCGCGCCGTGTTTTCTCGCTTCAGTGGCACAATCATAAATGGCAGTGATCTGCGGTACGCCTACACCTGCAACGACGCGTGTCGTACAGATAGAACCAGGCCCGATTCCCACTTTGACAATATTTGCTCCGGCTTCAATCAGAGCTTTTGTCGCTTCAGCCGTTGCAACATTTCCTGCGATAATGTTCAGTTCAGGATATGTTTCACGGATTTTCGCAACTGTGTTCAGTACGCCTCTGGAATGTCCGTGAGCCGTATCAACCACGATAACGTCGACATTCGCTTCAACAAGCTTGCTGACGCGTGTCATTGTATCGCCTGTCACGCCTACCGCAGCGCCGACAATAAGGCGTCCGTGTTCATCTTTAGATGAATTAGGGAATTCGATAACCTTTTCAATATCTTTGATCGTGATAAGACCTTTTAATTTGTTTTGGTCATCCACTAACGGAAGTTTTTCAATTTTATGTTTCTGTAAGATTTTTTCTGCTTCGTCTAATGTGGTTCCCACAGGAGCCGTAACCAGCTCTTCTTTTGTCATGACATCACTGATTTTCATTGAATAATCAGAGATAAAGCGAAGATCACGGTTTGTAATGATACCGACAAGCTTTTGATCGTCTTTATTATCTACGATCGGAACACCGGAAATTCTGTATTTCCCCATCAAATGCTCCGCATCGAATACTTGATGATCAGGTGTTAAAAAGAAGGGATTTGTAATAACGCCCCGTTCAGAACGTTTGACTTTGTCAACATGTTCAGCCTGCTGTTCGATGGACATGTTTTTATGGATAATGCCCAAGCCGCCCTGTCTGGCCATCGCAATCGCCATTGCTGATTCTGTTACTGTATCCATTCCCGCACTGATGACAGGAATATTAAGCTTTAACGTTTTTGTCAGTTCAACAGATAAATCCACATCACGCGGAAGTACGTCTGATTGAGCCGGTACGAGCAGTACATCATCGAACGTTAAGCCTTCTTTTGAAAATTTACTTTCCCACATTAGTAAATCCCCCTCTTTTCGGCAAAATATTATATGTAGATTATCAACTAGAAAACAGCATGTCAAGGAAGCGAAAAAGAGTTGAAATATTTAGATAAAGGAAAGGGTTTAAAAATACATATGAGAGATCATGAGTGGAAAGAGTTATCATTATTTTATTCCGTAGAATCTTCCCAGAAATTTCTAAACAAAGTCTATACAGAAAGCGGCATGGAAGAACCAAAACGATATGCGTTTAAGAACAGTGAGCGCTTCATATTCTTTATCAAACACGCCGAGTCCTTTTATAAGCAGGCATCTCTTTCTCCTTTAGAAATTAAGCCTATTCTGTTGTTTTACGGGATGTCACAATTGCTGAAAGCCTGCCTTCTGACCACAGATCCAAGCTATCCAAGCCACGCTTCAGTACTCGCGCATGGCGTGACTGCCCGGAAACGCAAAAAGCAAAATTACTCCTTTAGGGATGATGAAGTGAAGGTGCAGCGCAATGGCTTATGTATTCATGTAATGAAGCACTTATTCGGGATAGCTGGTCTTGAGGAAGAACGGTACACAATGAAGAAATTGCTGACAGCCATACCTGAATTGCATACTGTCTTTTACTTCCAAGAGAAAAAGAATTGGCTGACCCAAGTAGAGCTGAACGATGACCTTATTTCAGTGCCTGAGCATGCGGTGATTCATTACAATATGTCTGATTCCCGCTTTGCTGAATATATCAGCCATCATTTGAAGTGGTCTTTTCTGAGGAAAGACCATAACCACTTGGTTTTTGAGGCTGACCCGATAGACAGAGAACCTTGGTCTTCTCCAAATTTATTGTTTCACTTGGAGAAAAATCAATATTACATTCCCTCTCAGCGTGATCACTTCCTGCATCTTCCGGAAATGATTATTCATTATTTGGTTCTCTACAATATCGGGATGATTGCGAGATATGAAACGGAGTGGTGGTATGAACTGCTGACACAGCATGTCAGTGATGATTATGTGATGATCCGACGGTTCTTAGAGGTCACGGAACGCAAATTTCCGTATTACGTTTCTAAATTCCTGAAGCAATACTTGTAAACAAAAAAGGCAGCTCATGATGAGCTGCCTTTACCGTAATGATAGCTTGGCGGCGTCCTACTCTCACAGGGGGAAAC
>NZ_JBXUND010000008.1:0-22968 GCF_057196865.1 Bacillus sp. SYZHCR11 | reverse complement strand
GTATGAACAGACCGGAATGAAAGCCATGCGATCGGCTTCAGGCATCCAGGCGCTGTACGCCGCTTTTGCCTCCGGAGCACACCAGGTCATCGTGGCAGAAGGCGACGAGAAACGGATTCGAAAAAACCTGATGCCTGAAGCGCCGGAACCGTCACGCAGCATTCATGTGTCAAGGAAGACCCACGTCCATCTGCCAAATAAAGTACAAGCGGAACTCAAACATATGATATCAGGCATTCTGAAGGTGAAAGAAGAAGAAATAGATGCTGAATCAGAGATGAGAGATTATGGATTTGATTCGGTTTCATTCACGCAGTTTGCAAATGAACTAAATAAAATGTATGGGCTTGAACTGACGCCGGCCGTGTTTTTTGAATACCCGACAGTCTTTAGTTTTGCCCAATACTTGCTGACGGAACATCCGGATACATTCGGCCCACAGGAAGAAACAGAAACGGAGAAACCGGTTGAGCGTAAAAAAATGAAGACGGAGCCATTCTCGATTCCGTCCCGCCTTCCTAAAACAAAAACCGCAGCTGCAGCTGAAGAGCCCGTGGCGATAATCGGAATCAGCTGTGCATTTCCAATGGCTGAAAATCCGGAAATGTTTTGGGAGAATTTAGCCGGAGAAAAGGACTGCATTTCTGAAATACCGCCGGAGCGCTGGGACTGGAGACAGTATTACGGAGATCCGCAGAAAGATAAAAATGCGAGCAATGTAAAGTGGGGCGGCTTCATTGATGAAACCGCTCAATTTGATCCATTATTTTTCGGTATTTCTCCGCATGAAGCCGAAATGATGGATCCTCAGCAAAGACTTTTAATGATGCATGTATGGAAAGCGATTGAAGATGCCGGCTGCTCTGCAAAAAGCCTGTCAGGTACAAATACAGGCATTTTTGCAGGCACGACAAACAGCGGTTACGCTCAGGAAGCTTCAAAGTTCCATATAGAGATTGAGGGTTCTTCCGCCGCCGGAACGGTTCCGTCAATCGGTCCGAACCGCATGAGCTATTTTCTGAATATACATGGGCCGAGCGAACCGATTGAAACCGCCTGTTCAAGCTCATTGGTCGCTGTTCACCGTGCGGTCAGGGCAATTCAGGCCGGAGACTGCGGCATCGCGATTGCAGGAGGCGTCAATGCTATTGTGTCGCCGGACATGCATATCAGCTTTAATAAAGCAGGAATGCTCAGTGAAGACGGGCGCTGCAAAACATTTTCCGATCAAGCGGACGGCTATGTCAGAGCTGAAGGTGCCGGCATGATTGTTTTGAAAACATTATCCGATGCGGAACGTGACGGCGACCGTATTTATGCCGTTATCCGCGGAACGGCGGAAAATCATGGCGGAAGGGCGGCTTCCCTTACATCGCCGAATCCGAAAGCGCAGACAGAAGTCATGATAAAAGCGTATCAGCAAGCGAACATCGACCCCCGTACAGTGAGTTATATTGAAGCCCACGGCACGGGAACGGCGCTCGGAGATCCGATAGAAATCAACGGACTCAAAGCGGCTTTTGCAGCGCTTTATCAGAAAGCCGGAGTAACGGCACCCGATCAGCCTCATTGCGGCCTCGGTTCCGTCAAAACGAATATCGGCCACACAGAGCTTGCCGCCGGCATGGCCGGACTTTTAAAAATTATTTTGCAGATGCAGCACAAAACGCTCGTTAAAAGTCTGCATTGTGAAACCGTTAATCCGTATATCAGCCTCGACGGCAGCCCGTTTTATTTCGTCCGCGACACTCAGCCGTGGAAAGCGGCGACTGATGATAGCGGAAATGAACTGCCGCGGAGAGCGGGTGTCAGCTCGTTCGGATTTGGCGGTGTTAATGCTCATGTCGTGCTCGAAGAATATGTTTCTCCTGTTGAAGAGAAACAATGGACGGCCGGTGAACTTCAGCCGTCCTTATTCATTCTCTCGGCAAAGACGGCGGAACAGCTGAAGGAACGTGCGGAACAGCTGCGCAGATATTTGGAAAAGTCACATTCAGCTGACGGAGCTCTTGCGGATATCGCTTATACGCTTCAGCTTGGCCGGGATGAAATGGAAGAGCGCCTTGCCGTCATTGCTGAAACAAAAGAAGAGCTTACGAACGCGCTGAATGATTTCCTCAGCGGCAAGGAGACGGGGCAGAATTTCTTTACAGGCCGGAACAAAGCGATGAAACAGCTGTTTACAGAGATGACGGACAATGCAGAAATGAGCGGGGCCGTAGATCAATGGATTGAAGCAGGAAAGTATGCAATGCTTGCAAAATTATGGGTGCAAGGCTTGCATGTTGATTGGAGTAAATTGTATCAGGACGAAAGACCGAAAAAAGTCAGCCTGCCTGTCTATCCTTTTGCGAAAACACATTGCTGGATACCGCACAGTGCGCAGCATATAAGGCACCGGGAGACTTACGGGACTGATACGTCCCCGCTTGAGACTTATGAGCGCCTGCTTGATGAATTGGAGAAAAACGAAATAAGCATAGAAGCCGCTGTAAAAAGAACGATCGGTTTTTACAGGGATTAGCGTAATGGAGGAAACCATATGAAAGAGTTTCTGTACCGGGTTTTTTCTGACGTCAAAAATAAAAAAATGACAAAACAGGATGCGATCGGCATTTTGCGTGATTATGATATGCGGATGGGACTTCGCCAAGCGGCTTCCCTTCATCCGCTTGCTCAGCAGCATATTTCCGATGAAACGGGACAGGGATTCTCGGCAGCTTTCAGCGGCCGGGAATTTTTTCTCGCTGATGTTTCTTTACAGCATAAAAAGCTTATGCCTGGAGAACTTCTTTTGGAAATGGCGAGAGCTGCGGCTGTTTTGACAGTAAAGGAGACTGCGGCTGTCCGGCTGACGCATATCGTGTGGTCAAAGCCCATTCTGACTGAGGCTGAGCCGTTCCATATCGAAATCAGGCTGATACCCGCAGAGGGTGAAGCCAAAAGGTTTGAGATTTATAATCCATTTTCTGCTGATTCCAGTCATTATGATGTGTACAGCCAAGGGACGATTCAGCCAGTTGATGCTGCGCCCGGCATGCTGGATATCAGCCGCTTGATGGAAAACAGCGGTTCCCTGATGGATCAGCAGCAAATTGAAGCCATCACTCAGAACGATACCGTTCAATACAGTGAGCACATGAAAGGAATTGAGCGTATTTACGCCTCAGCAGGACGGATGCTGGCAGACATAACAATTCCATTGACAAACCAAAAAGAATCCGCCCGATTCGGCCTCCCTCCCTGTGTGATGCAAAGTGTGACAGAGGCATGCGCGCTGCTTGGCGGCAAAGAATATAAAACGCTCGCCCCGGTTTCATTGGACGAGCTTTTGTTTTATGAATCTTGTCCTGACAAGGTATGGGCCGAGATACAAGAGAAGGCGGGGAGCTTTTATATTGATTTATGTGACGGAGAAGGAAAAATATGGGCTTCTCTGTCGGGGTTGAAGCTGCAGCCTGTCATCAAGACGGGCGCTTCCGGAAAAACCAATGCCGAACACCGCAGTGAACGTTTGTATGAACAAACGCTTCTTCAGCTCAAAACGCTTTTTGGCCTGACTGCAAAAATTGCTGTTTCCAACATAGATACTGAAGAGCCGCTGGAAACTTACGGAATCGACTCAGTCACTGTGACGAAATTGAACCGCGAATTGTCTCTGCTTTTCGGTGACCTTTCCAAAACGGTTTTTTACGAACATAAGACACTGGGCTCTTTGGCAGCTCACTTTGTCACGGATTATCCGAATGAATGCCGAAAATGGACAAATGATGATGAGCACCGTTCAGGCATATCAGAACAGGTTTTGGCAAATGAAGATTTTCCGGTGCTTCCGTCGTTTATCAAGCGAAGAAAACGGCCTGCTTTTTCCAATGAGAAACAGACAAAAGAAGGGATTGCGATTATCGGAGTCAGCGGACGTTATCCGCAAGCTGAAACACTTGAAGAGTACTGGGATAACTTAGCGGCCGGAAAAGACTGTGTGACCGAAATTCCCGAAGAGCGCTGGGAAAAGGACAAGTACTACAACCCTGATCCCGAAGCGGCCGTGAAAGCAGGGAAAAGTTACAGTAAGCGGGGCGGGTTTCTGAAAGATGCCGCTTTCTTTGATCCGCTGTTTTTTCAAATTTCACCCCGTGATGCTTTGAATATGGACCCGCAGGAGCGTCTCTTTATTGAAATGTGCTGGCAGGTGCTGGAGGATGCCGGTTATACGAAGGAACAGCTTGAGAATCTGTATAACGGCCGGGTCGGCGTTTTTGCCGGCATTACGAAAAACGGGTACGGAATGTACTGGAAAAACGGCGGCACCCTGCAGCCGAAAACGTCGTTCAGTTCAGCGGCCAACAGAGTTTCCTATTTTCTTAATCTGAAAGGGCCGAGCATGCCGGTCGACACGATGTGCTCGTCTTCGCTGACTGCAATTCATGAAGCGTGTGAAAACATCCTTCGCGGCGCATGTGACATGGCGATTGCCGGCGGTGTGAATGTGTATACGCATCCTTCGGCTTATGCGGAGCTCAGCGCCTATCGAATGCTTTCAAAAGACGGAACGTGCAAAAGTTTCGGTGAAGGCGGGGACGGGTTTGTTCCCGGGGAAGGCGTCGGGGCCGTGCTGTTAAAGCCGCTGTCAAAAGCGATGGCTGATAAGGACCATATTTACGGGGTGATTCGCGGCACTCATATCAATCACGGCGGCAGAACAAACGGGTATACAGTGCCGAGTCCGAGCGCCCAGGCTGACGTGATTTCCGGCGCGCTTGAAAAATCAGGAATACATCCGCGGATGATCAGCTGTATCGAAGCCCACGGCACGGGCACTGAACTCGGAGATCCGATCGAAATTGACGGTTTGACCCGCGCATTTCAAACGAAAACGTCAGATAAAGGCTTTTGCGCCATCAGCTCAGTTAAATCCAATATCGGGCATTTGGAAGCCGCGGCAGGCATTGCCGGTGTAACAAAACTGCTGCTCCAGTTTCAAAAACGAAAGCTGGCCCCTTCATTACATTGCCGAAATTTGAATCCGAATATTGCATTTGACCGGACGCCGTTTGCGGTGCAGCGTGAATTGGCAGACTGGAAACGGCCGGTCATTGAGGAAAACGGAGCGCAGAAAGAGATTCCGAGAATCGCGGGAATCTCTTCTTTTGGCGCGGGCGGGGCAAATGCCCACATATTGATAGAAGAATATATTGAACCTGATAGGGAGATTTCTGAGCCATTCACAGATGAAGATCCCGCAGTCATTTTATTATCCGCCAAACAGGAGGCCAGCCTGAAGCAGCGGTCGCAGCAGCTTCTTCAAGCGATCAGAAAAAATGACGTCACAGACCGCAGCCTCCGGGATGCGGCTTACACCCTTCAAACCGGAAGAGAAGCGATGGAAGAACGTGCGGCGTTTATCGTGACGTCGACAGAGCAGTTAGCGGAAAAACTGCAGCGTTTTATTGACGGCGGAACAGACGGCTGCTTCAGGGGAAAAAGCAAACAGTATAAAGATATTCTAGCCGTTTTTAAGGATGAAGATATGCAGGAAGCCGTCCGTAAATGGATGAAAAGAAAAAAATTCGCGAAGCTTCTGGAACTTTGGGTAAAAGGGCTGAAGATTGATTGGTCAGAGCTTTATAACGGCAGCCTGCCGCATCGCGTCAGCCTTCCCGGTTATCCATTTATAAAGGATCGTTATTGGCCGGGCGATGCAGCGCCGGACAATGTTCGCGGTGCTGAAACACATTCTGAAACATTTCGTGAATTCCGCTTTTTACAGAAAAGCTGGGCAGAAAGCAGCCGTGTTCCGGCTAAGGAAGTGCGGGGCGTCATCGGAATAGCCGCTGATCACCAGACAGGAAATTTGGCCGTTGAGCTATCCCGTTATTTCCCCGAGTCTGAAATCATTGACGCTGCATCACCGGAAATATCCGGGGACGCGGCCCGGTTTGGCGGTCTGATTGATGTGACGGGATGCGGGACGGAAATCAATCATGATGACGGCTGGATTCATCGTCTGCAGTCTCTCATCGACAACAGAAACCGCGGCCGAAAGCTACAGCTGCTTTGTGTGACAAAGGGGCTTGAACCTTTTGCGAATGAAACGATAAATCTCTCAGGTGCAAAAAAGGCCGGATTGTACCGGATGCTCCAAAGTGAGTATAAGGATATCCGCTCGCGGCATATGGATGCAGAACGGACTGCTGAAGATTCCGAGCTGGCAAACCAGATCGCAGAGGAGTTTTTTCGCGATTCTGAAGACATCGAAGTGTGTTACCGAAACGGTGTGCGCTATCACGCGCGGTTAAAGGAAACAAACGGCTTAGCTGAAAAAGAATTTTCATTTCCGAAAGACCATGCGCTCTGGATCACCGGAGGGACCCGGGGACTCGGATATTTATTCGCCCGGCATTTTGCCGAACGTTACGGAGTCACGAAACTCGTGCTTACCGGAAAAGAAACAATGCCTCCGAAAGCGGAGTGGGATGATCATATCAAACGGAATTCCCCGTTTTCCGATAAAGTGAGAAGAATCAGAGAGCTCGAACAAAAAGGTGTCCGAACGGAAGTGCTGTCTGTATCTTCCGGCCCTGAATATGAGCAGGCCGTCAGCCGGGTGAAAGAGAAGATGGGACCGATTGGAGGCGTGATACACGCAGCGGGAGCCGTAGATCTCGATCATCCCGCCTTTATCCGCAAAACAAGAGAACAGATGATGACTGTGCTTGAACCTAAAACTGACGGACTGGACCTGTTGTATCAAGCGCTGCACAAGGAGCCTCTCCGATTTTTTGCGCTGTTTTCTTCAGTGTCCGGCGTGATGCCGGAATTAGGAGCGGGCCAAAGCGATTATGCCATGGCTAACGCCTATATGGATTATTTTGCGGCCGCAAAAGGTTTTCCGGTGCTGAGCATCCAATGGCCGAGCTGGAAAGAAACGGGTATGGGCGAATCAAAAAGCCGGGCGTATCTGAAAAGCGGTTTAAAAAGCATCACTGACAGAGAAGGGCTGAGCCTGTTTGATGCCGTTATGGCAGGCGATTGCGGATCTGTTATTATGCCGGCCGTCATTCAGCCGGAAAAATGGGAGCCCGACCGTCTGATGCTTTCAACCGGCCTTACCGAAACAAAGCAGCATGTACAGGGTGAGACAGAAAGCGTAGAGGAGTGGCTGACGGGCATTTGCTGCCGGGAATTAAGACTGGAGCCGTCAAGATTTGAATCTGATACACCGTTTCAAGATTACGGAGCCGATTCCATCATGCTTGCCCAAGTGTCCAGAGCGATCGGAAAGAGGATCAAAGCTGACCTTGACCCGGCGGTGCTGTATGAATACCCTACGGTTGCTGCGCTGGCGGGATGGCTTGAAACGGCATATCCGGAAATCAAAGCTGCCGTTTCAAAACCGGTTCAGCCTGTAATCCCGGACGTTCCCAAACAAACAGCAGCCGCTGTCATTCAGCCTTCTGGCGCTGCAGCGGCGCAAGACATCGCTGTTGTCGGAATGTCCTGCCGTTTTCCGGGAGCTGAATCAATTGAAGCTTATTGGAAGCTGCTGTCTGAAGGGACGTCGGCTATTCAAAGGGTGCCGAAAGAACGCTGGAAAACGGAGAAGGCGGATTATGCGGGCCTTTTAAAAAATGTAACGCATTTTGACCCGGAGTTTTTCCTTATTCCCGAAGAAGACATCAAGGCAATGGATATCCAGTCCTTTCTTATATTAGAAGAGGCGCTTCATCTGTTCAGAGACAGCGGTTACTCTTTACAAGAAATGAAAGGCAGGTCAGCCGGTGTCTATTTAGGAGGACGCGGCGGCAGTATGCCTGACGAAAACCGTCTGAAGCATGCAAAAAATCCGATAGTCGCCGCCGGCCCGAATTACTTGGCGGCCAATCTTTCTCAGTTCTTTGATTTGAAGGGGCCGAGTCTCGTTTTGGATACGGCCTGTTCTTCAGCGCTTGTCGGTATGAATATGGCGATACAGGCGCTTTCTTGCGGTGAAATCGACTCAGCGGTGGTCGGGGGAGTCAGTCTGCTGGAATCCGGTCAAACCCACCGGATGTTCGAACTTCGCAATCTGTTAAGCGAAGAGCCTGCGTTTCATATTTTTGACCGCCGCACCGGAGGCATCGTATTGGGAGAAGGCGTCGGAATGGTGTATTTAAAAACAGCGGCCCAGGCTGTAAAAGACGGGGACCGGATTCATGCGGTCATTAAAGGCATTTCCGTAAACAATGACGGCAGAACCGCGGGGCCTGCCACACCGAATATACAGGCGCAGAAAGAAGTGATGGCCAAGGCGCTTGCCAAAAGCGGCAGAAAAGCGGAGGATATCAGCTACATTGAAGCAAACGGTTCAGGCTCTGAAGTAACCGACCTTTTGGAACTGAGGGCGATTGAAGCGGTGTACCGTATGCAAAACAGCGCGCCTTGCGAATTGGGGTCGATGAAGCCGAATATCGGACACCCGTTATGCGCTGAAGGGATTGCCGGATTCATTAAAACAGTGCTTATGCTCTCGCGCCGAATGCGTGTGCCTTTCCTTTCGGGCAAAGAGCCGATGACGCATTACGATCTGTCCGCCTCGCCGTTTTATTTTTCGCACGTTCTGCGTGAATGGACGGATTCACCGCGGATTGCCGCCGTCAGCAGTTTCGCTGACGGAGGGACGAATGCCCATGTCATAGTGGAAGCCTGGGAGCAGGAGGCGTATACCCCGGTTAGAAAGCCTTTGCCGAGACAGGAATTAAAACGCCGGCCCATCCGTCCGGACAAAGCTGAAAACCTGCATGAAAACGCACATGAATCCCGCCCGAATACGTTTTGGAAACAAATGAAGACTTACTGATTGCGCTGAAAATTGAACGTCGATATGGAGGAAGTTCATATGCAAGAGCAGCTTCTTATTAACAATCAGCATCCCGTTCTGAAACATCATAAAGCCTATGGAAAGGAACTGCTGCCGGGTCTGGCTTATATTGACCTGATCTATCAGACTTTCAGAGAAAACGGTTTTTTTCATGCCGGCCTTGAACTCAGGCACTTATCGATTTTTCACCCTTTAGCTCCTGAACAGGGAGAAACAATCCTGCTTTCCGTTGACTGTACAGAGAACGGCGAAGGGCAGTGGAAGGTAGAGGTGAAAGGGCAAAAACAAGGTGACGAAGCAGCAGAGACAAAGATATATGCCGCGGCGCAAATGCATTCCGTCAAGCCCGCCGGCTTCCAAGAGAGCGTCCGGATGGATGCCGTAAAACAAACGGCGGCAGAAATACCGCTTGAGGATATTTACGCGGAATGCAGGGATCAAGAACTGGTTCATTCAGGAATGATGAAAGGCTGCGGAAGCGTCTACCAGACTGAAAAAGAGATTTATATTGATCTGTCGGTGCAAAAGGATCAGCTGGAACATGCAGAAGAGGCGATGTTTCATCCCGCATTGATAGATGCGAGCAGCATCGGCTCCAATGTATATCTCGCTCCTTTGACGAGGGAGGAGGGGCAATTATTTCTGCCGCTGTTTTATGAATCATTTTATTGCGCCGAATTGCTGCAGACGACATGTATCACCAAGATAAAAAAAGAATCCGTCACCCGTAAGAAAGATCTCGTTTACGTGACAATGGAGTTTTTCAATGAGGAAGGCAGAAAAGTCGGCGAACTGAAAAACTTCGCCAATAAACGGGTGAGGGACCCGGAACTGATCAATCAGAAACGGCAAAAGAAAGAACCTGACGGGCGGAATGCCGTCCCGGCTCCGCAAGCGGAACCGGCGCCTTCCGAGCCCCGCCGTGCGGAGGCTTCCGCCGGCCTTACTGAACAGTGCATCCTTTATTTAAAAGAATTGCTTGCCGCCCGATTGAACAAACCTGTGAAAGAGATTGACCCGGATATCGGCTACTATGAGATGGGGCTGGATTCTCCGGGGCTGTTGGACATGGTAAAGGAAATTGAACGAAAAATCGGAACGCAGCTTCTGCCGACGCTGTTATTTGAGTACACGACAATCGCGGAATTGGCGGGGTATTTGTGCGAACATTACGGAGCCGGTTTCGGCCATGCTCAAAGCGGGCATCCAAATGCTGAACCTTTGCGCCGGAAAAAAAAGAGGACGACCCAAAACCGCGTGAAAAAATCGGCGTCAGCCGGAACGCAGAATGGAGATATTGCGATCGTCGGGATGGCGGGACGGTACCCCGGCGCCAAAAATCTTCGTGAATTCTGGGCAAATTTAAAAAATGGAGAAAACAGCGTAACGGAAGTGCCTCGTTCCCGCTGGGATACGAGGAAATATGAGCATTTGCGATCGCCGTCCGGCAAGCCGATTTCCAAATGGGGCGGTTTTATAGACGATCCGGATTGTTTTGATGCGAAATTTTTCCGAATTTCTCCGCGGGAGGCAGAAGCTAAAGATCCGCAAGAACGATTGTTTTTAGAAACATGCTGGGAAACGATTGAGGATGCAGGCTATACCCCGGAAACAATCGTTCAGCCGAAAGGGCCGAATAAGAGAATGAACGTCGGTGTGTTTGCCGGGGTGATGCATATGGATTATTCTCTCGCCGGCGCTGAAGCTGCGGCCAAAGGGCTGGTCTTTCCTTATCCCTTGAACTATGCGCCGATCGCAAACCGGGTTTCATATTTCTGCAATTTTCACGGGCCGAGCATGGCGGTTGACACGGTGTGTTCGTCATCTCTGACGGCCGTCCATATGGCGGCGGAAAGTCTGAGACGCGGTGAATGTGAAGCAGCTCTTGCCGGAGGCGTCAATTTATCATTGCACCCGACAAAATATATCACATACGGCTTGATGGATATGCATTCGAGTGACGGGCTGTGCCGCACGTTCGGCGAAGGCGGCACAGGCTATGTCTCAGCTGACGGCATCGGGGCCGTGCTGCTGAAGCCGCTTCACAAAGCCGAAGAAGATAAGGATCATATTTATGCGGTGATAAAAGGCAGCGCCGTCAATCACGTGGGAACCGTCAGCGGGATTACCGTGCCGAGCCCAGTGGCGCAGGGGGATATGATAGCTGAATGTCTTGAAAAGACGGGGATCGATCCCAGGACGATTTCTTATGTGGAAGCGCATGGAACCGGAACTTCTTTAGGAGATCCGATTGAAATACAAGGTCTTGTTAAAGCTTACCGCACGTTTACGGAGGATCGGCAATTTTGTGCGATCGGTTCCGTTAAATCGAATATCGGACATGCGGAATCAGCCGCCGGAATCAGCGGGCTTCATAAAACGGTTTTGCAGCTGTTTCACAAAACGCTTGTCCCTTCTTTGCACTCAGAGACGATTAATCCGTATCTCCGTTTAGAGGACTCGCCATTTTACGTGCAGCAAAAAACCGAGTCATGGAAAAAGCCGGCGTATACAGAGAACGGCAGTGAACATTCCTGTCCGAGACGCGCAGGCATCAGTTCATTCGGGGCGACGGGTTCAAACGTTCATCTCATTTTAGAAGAGTACAGGCCCAAAAACCCCGGCATTACGGAGAATCAAGAGAGACCGTATATCGTGCCTCTATCAGCGAAAAATCCGGAGCGGCTGAAGGAATACGCTGCCCGCCTGCTGATGTTTCTCAAAGATAAAGCGCTTGAAGGAAGCGGGCCGCGTCATGACAAAACAGATACAATGCAAAATCAGCTGGAAAATGCGCTGCGCGGTGCTCTGGCCGAAGTTCTGCATGTAGAGGCCGGCTCGGTAGATGGTGAACAGGATTGGAAGGAATTCGGCTTGGATGTCATGCAGCTGACACAGTTTTCTGAGCGGCTGACGGATCAATACGGGCTGGCAATAGACATGACTGATCTCATACAGCATACTTCCGTCCGGACTTTAGCAGAATGTCTGACAAACGATGAGAAACATAAGAATATTCTTTCCGGTCTTTTCGGTCAGTCCGGCTTAGAGAAGCAGTCTGATGAACCTTTTTCCCTGCGGTCACTGGCGTATACGCTGCAAACGGGACGGCTGGCAATGGAAGAACGGCTTGTTTTTTTAGTGAACGATCAAGCGGACCTGATCAGGAAATTAACCGAATTTACAGAACGAAAACGGCAGATTGACGGCTGCTTTCAAGGCCGGTCTGATAACGGAACGGAAATCAGGGGTTTCCTGAATGATGATCAGGATACGGAGGAGCTGATCCGAAAATGGACGGACAGCGGCACTTACAAAAAACTTGCGGAGCTGTGGTCAAAAGGATTTGAGATAGACTGGACGCGGCTGTATCTGGAGGAGAAACCGCGCAGGATGAGTCTGCCGACATATCCGTTTGCGAAGGAACGCTATTGGATACCGGAGCCCGATCATCCCGTCACTTCCGTAAATACAGAAAGCAGGCTTCACCCGCTGCTTCACCGCAATACATCAGATTTGTTAGAACAAAAATTCAGCACGGTACTGAACGGAGATGAATTCTTCTTAGCCGATCATATCGTCCGAAACAAGCGTGTTCTCCCCGGGGCGGCTTATCTTGAAATGGCGAGAGCCGCGGCTGAACTGGCTGCCGCGCCGTTAGCCGCTGAATACACGGCTAAAACCGGCATTTCGCTGCGGTATATCAGCTGGATACGCCAGGCCGTTCATAAAAAAGAGCCGCTGCGTATGACGACAGGTCTTTCCTTAGAGGATAACGGCAATATTTCATTTCAAGTGTACAGCAATGAAAACGATTCAGACATTTATTGTGAAGGCAGTGCTGTGATTGCGCCGCTGTCTGAGGCGCCGGTTTTGCATATTGAACAGCTGAAAGCGCGCTGCCGCAAAAAAGTGCTGTCAAAAGAAGACTGCTATGCGGCATTTGCAAAGGCGGAAATTGTATACGGACCTTCACATCAAGGAATTGATCACATTTATTGCGGGGAAAAAGTAGCCTTGGCTAAATTGGTGCTCCCTGCTTCCGTTTGTGATGAGGCCGAACAGTTTGTGCTCCATCCGAGTCTGATTGATTCCGCTTTTCAGGCGGCCATCGGCGTTATGAATGAAGATAAAGCGGGTTATCCGGAGCAGCCGTTAATGCCTTTTGAATTGCATGAACTGACCGTTTTTCATCCGTGCAGTCCAAACATGTGGGCGGCCGTGTTTGTGACGCATGAAACACCGGCTGTGCGAAGAATGGACATTGATATATGTGATGAACGCGGCAATGTGTGTGTAAGAATAAAAGGATTTTCTGCCCGGATGGCCGAAAGTGCGCCGGCTGAAACGGATGACAAGCAATACGATCTGCCGGGTAACCTTACCGGAGCCGTCAAACTGATGCAGGTATGGGACGCGGAACCGATAGACAACCAAACCGGCTTCCCCATTTCTGAAGCAAAAGCTGTCATCATAGGCGGTACAGACGGGCAGGCGGACGCGGTTTTACGATTGTTTCCTAAAGCTGTGCGATTTGATAGCAGCCAAAGTGCTTCCGTTGAAGTGATATCCGATAGGCTCCGCCGTCTCGGTGAGATTCAGCATATGATCTGGTTTGCCCCTCAGCCGGCTGATTCTTACATCCATGATCAAAAAAGCGGGGTGCTGCAAATTTTCAGAGCGGCCAAAGCTCTTATCAGTCTCGGGTATGGAAAAGAGCAGCTCGGGATGACGGTGATTACGCACCAAGCACAGCCTATCACCCAATATGATGAGGTGCGTCCCGCTCATTCCAGTGTGCACGGTTTCGTCGGGTCTCTCGCAAAAGAACATCCGAGCTGGCACATCCGTCTGGTCGATCTTGAAGACGGGGGGGATTTCCCTGCAGAAGACATATTCAGCCTGCCCCGCGACCGTACGGGTAAAGCATGGGTGCGCAGACATCAGGAATGGCACCGGCCTCAATTGCTTCCGGTCCAAAGCGGGCCGTCTGAAAGTGTTCCTTACCGATGTGGAGGCGTATATGTCATCATCGGCGGTGCGGGAGGCATCGGCGAGGTTTGGACAGATTATATGGTGACGACGTATAAAGCCCGAGTCGTCTGGATCGGGAGGCGGCCGCTGGACAGCCGGATACGCCAAAAAATAGACCGGTACCGGCCATCAGGCCCGGCTCCCGAATATATAGCAGCAGATGCTTCTGATCTTCCATCGCTTCAGCGCGCCTATGAACAGATTAAAAACACATACGGCACCATCAGCGGCGTCGTTCATTCAGCGATGGTATTTGCGAATGAAAGCGTAAAAGATATGGAAGAATCACAGTTTCACGCCGGCCTTGCGGCGAAAGTGGATATTTCCGTCAACATTGCTGAAGTATTTGCGAAAGAGTCTTTGGACTTTATTCTCTTTTTCTCTTCGGTTATTTCATATATTAAGAATCCGAATCAAAGTCATTATGCGGCGGGGTGCGCATTTAAAGACGCATTTGCCCATGAGCTTTCCGGACGGCTGTCATGCCCGGTCAAAGTGATGAACTGGGGGTATTGGGAGCGGGCTGACAATCACATTTCTGAAGAGTTTGACAGACTGAGTGCAATCGGTCTCGGACTGATCAGCCGGGCGGAAGGGATGCAGGCGCTGGAAACTCTGCTGACGCAGCCGATCTCCCGCATGGGGCTGATGAAGCTGACCAAGCCGATTCCGATCGAGGGAATGAACCCTCATGAATTTGTGACTATCTGATTGCCTGTCAAAATGACGGCGCAAATTTAATTTTCTTAGGAGGATAAGGTTTTGGGTAAGGGAGACAAACAAAAAGACCGTACACAGTTATCCTTAAGAACAGAAATAAGCAATCAAATGAAAGAATTGAATCAGCTTTTGCTGCAAGTGCTGCGGGTGACGCTGCGTTCAATGGGTCTGACCGGCGAAGCGCCGGCGGCTTCCTGTCTGCCTTTATATGAGCGCTGGCTGGAAGAAAGCATCCGTCTTTTAGACAGCGATCTTAAAAGCGGTGAAACGGCCGCGATTTGGGAAGAGTGGCATAAGAAGAAAAACGAATGGCTGAAAGATCCGGATATGAAAGCGCAGGCTCTGCTGGCGGATACCGTCATTCAAGCTTTGCCTGACATTTTAACAGGCAAAATAAAAGCCACTGACGTGATGTTTCCCGATTCTTCAATGGAGCTCGTTGAAGGAATCTATAAGCATAACATTCTCGCTGATTATTACAACGATGTGATGGCAAATGAAGCGTGTATTTATGTGGAAAATGTAATTAAAAACAATCCTGAGGCAAACATCCGTCTGCTGGAGATCGGAGCGGGCACCGGCGGAACGAGCAGCACACTGTTTAAAAAGCTCCGCCCCTATCAAAACCATATTCAGGAATACTGTTATACCGACTTGTCAAAAGCTTTTTTAATGCATGCCGAAAAGGAATACGGCGCGGACAATCCGTATTTGACGTATCAGCTGTTTAATGTGGAGAAGCCTGCGGCGGGCCAGGGATTACATCTGAGAACCTACGATATCGCTATCGCCGCAAACGTGCTGCATGCCACCAAAAATATCCGGAAAACCTTACGGACGGCAAAAGCCGTATTGAAAAAAGACGGTTTGCTGCTCGTTAATGAACTGGGCGGACATACGCCGTTTACACATGTTACATTCGGCTTATTAGAGGGCTGGTGGCTGTACGAAGACGAGGCGCTGCGGATTCCGGGGTGCCCCGGTCTTTATCCGGAAACATGGAAATCGGTTTTAATGGCTGAAGGCTTTCATTCCATTCAATTTCCGGCTGAAAACGAACGTCTGCACACCCAGCAGATTATCACGGCGAAAAGCAACGGAGTCATCAGGCAGAGCAGGGAAGCTTACACCGCGCAAAAGCGCCAATCAAACGTACCGCGAACATTCTCTGATCGTCAGCTCCCCATCAAACAAGCGGGAGAAGGGCTTTCGGAAAAGACAGCTGCTTTTCTGATAAGGGCTGCGGCAAAAGTATTAAAAATGCCGGCAGAAGAGATAAATCCGCTGGCTCCTCTGGATGAATACGGTATTGACTCTATTCTGATCGTTCAGCTGACGAACGAGCTGCGGGATCTCGTCCCTGATATCAGCAGCACGCTGTTTTTTGAACACCGAACGATAGAAGAGCTTGCCGCATACTTGGCTGAAACGAAGGAGCGCGAACTGCTTGCGCGATTTTCTGAAGAAGTCCGTCATACTGAAGCGGTATCATCAGGCTCTTTGCTTGAAAAAAGCACAGAGTATCTGAAACAGATCGTCAGCGTCATCTTAAAGATGCCGATTGAGGACGTTCAAGCCCATACGCCCCTTGAAGAATACGGAATTGATTCCATCTTAATCGTACAGCTGACCAACCGCGTGCGGGAAGACGTCCCTGATATCAGCAGCACATTGTTCTTCGAGTATCCGACAATCGGCGGATTAGCGGAATATCTCGTCAGCTCAAGACAGGAAGATATGGCTGGGATTTTCAAGACAAATAAAGAAGCCGAAAAGGTGCCGCACACTCTACAGAAAAAGCAAAGCCGCAAAAAAAGCGCCGGATTGACGAAGCGCCAAGCGGCATCTTTTTCTGAAAAAGCGCCGCCCGCCTCCGAACCGCCGTCAAAACACCTTGAAGTGGCAATTGTCGGTCTTGCCGGGAAGTATCCCGGAGCTGAAAATGTTAATGAGTTCTGGGAACGGTTAAAAACCGGTGAACACGGAATCACCGAAATTCCGAAAGACCGCTGGGATTGGCGGGACTACTATGATGAGACAAAAGGTAAGGAAGGCCGGATGTATACAAAGTGGGGCGGCTTTTTAACAGACATTGATAAATTTGATCCGCTGTTTTTTAAAATCTCCCCGAAAGAAGCGGAGCGCATGGACCCGCAGGAGAGACTGTTTCTGGAAACCGCTTATGCGGCCCTTGAGGATGCCGGATATACCCCTGATTCACTATGCGCCGGTAAAAAGGTTGGTGTCTTTGCAGGTGTCATGAACGGCAACTATCCGACAGGGGCCCACTACCACTTTATCCCGAACCGCGTATCCTATGTGTTTGATTTTCACGGTCCGAGCATCGCGGTCGATACCGCATGCTCCTCATCCTTAACCGCCATTCATCTCGCCGCAGAAAGCATCAGAACAGGTGCATCTGAATGCGCGATTGCCGGCGGCGTAAACCTGATTACAGATCCGGTTCATTATATCGGACTGTCTTCTATGAGAATGCTGTCGCCGTCAAACGCGTGCAAAGCGTTCGGTGATAAGGCTGACGGGTTTGTTGACGGAGAGGGCGTCGGCTGTATCGTGTTAAAGCCGTTGAAGAAGGCTGTTGAAGATCATGATCATATATACGGTGTCATTAAAGGAAGCGCTCTGAACGCCGGCGGCAAAACGAACGGGTTCACCGTTCCGAATCCGAATGCACAAGGGGAAGTGATCGCAGACGCGATGGAGCGGGCAGGAATTGACCCGAGAGCGATCAGCTATCTGGAAGCCCACGGCACCGGCACTTCCTTGGGAGATCCGATTGAAGTCGCGGGGTTAACCAAGGCTTTCCGCCGCTATACGGATGCAAAGCAATTTTGTTCCATCGGTTCTGTTAAATCCAATATCGGACACCTGGAAAGTGCGGCGGGCATTGCTGCCGTCACCAAAATTCTTCTTCAGATGAAACACGGATATCTGGTGCCGTCGCTGCATTCAAAGCAGCTGAACCCGGAAATTGATTTTGAAACTTCTCCTTTTATCGTGCAGCAGGAAACGGAGGAATGGAGAGGGCCGGTCATAGAATCTGAAGGAGTAACACGGGAATATCCGAGAATCGCGGGTACATCTTCTTTCGGAGCGGGCGGGGCAAATGCCCATCTGCTGATAGAAGAGTATGAACCGGCTGAAATGACTTCGGCGGACTCCGGCCGTCCGGCGCTTTTTGTTTTATCGGCAAAAGATAAAGACCGCTTGCGCGAGCGGGCTCTGTTACTGTCGGATGCCGCCGGAAACGGAACAATTACAGATGCAAATCTGCTTGACGCGGCATTTACCCTTCAAGTCGGCAGGGTTCAGATGGAACAACGGCTGGCGATGACAGCGGACTCTGTTTCTGAATTGGAACAGAAGCTGACTGCTTTTCTGAATAATGCCGATTCCGTAAGCGGGGTGTTTACGGGCCGGAGTGATAGTGCTGTCACAGAGACGGAAGGCACAGTCGGTGATTGGATGGAAAAACGTCAATTTGGCAGTCTTTTGAATGCCTGGGTCCACGGGGCGCCCGTCGATTGGGCATCTTTATATAAAGGCGCGCTGCCGCATCGTATCAGTCTGCCGTCTTATCCATTTGCAAAAGAAAGCTACTGGATGAAGCGGGAAGAACCAAAAACAGGAACAACTGAATATGTGCATCCTTTCCTGCATGAAAATACGTCAACCTTGGCGGAGCAAAGCTATCATACATCTTTTACAGGCCGGGAACACGTTTTCCAGGATGTGAGAGGAGAGCGGGTTCTGTCGGCAGCCGTTTATTTAGAAATGGCGCTTGCGGCTTATCATCATGCGGCAGACAGCTCTGAAGAAAAAGAGATATGGATCCGAACGGCAGCATGGACTGACCCGATTACCGGCGGACATCACGGTGCGGGCGTCAATCTCTCCCTTCTGTCTGAAGACGAGGAAGGCATCCATTATGAAATATACAGTGACGAAGAGAAGCTGCATCATTATGGAATCATCGGTCAAGGGAACGTACAGCCATCCCGCATGCTTGATATTGCCTCCTTACAAAAAGACTGCCGCCCGCTGTCATTCGATTATGAAACACCAGGCACATCAGGTGTAACGATCAGTAAGGAGTTCCGCACCATTGAAAAGCTTTATGCGGGAGAAAATGCGATTTGGGCGAAGCTTGCTCTTACAGATGAAAGCGGCCGTAATCCGGGATATCATCTACCGCCGGAATTTCTGGACGCAGCTTTTCATGTCTTGGCAAAAACGGAGCCGTCAGTCCATATCGTGCCTGAAGCGGTTGAAGAACTGCGCGTCATGCGTCCGTGTTCATCCGGCATGTGGATGTATATGAATAAAAAGAATCAAACCGGCTGTGACATTCAATTTTGTGACGAAACCGGCATTGTATGCGCAGAAATCAAAGGGGTGAGAATGAGACAGCCGTCTCAGCAGGATCACGGGCAAGAGGAACACTCCGAGATGATGATATTTGAGGAAAGGTGGACGCAGCAGCTTCTGAAGAAATCCATTCATGAAGAGCTGAAAACGGTCATCTGTTTTCTTACGGGAGAAGCTGCCAGAAAACATGCTTATCGGTCTTTACAATCCCTTTATCCGGGAGTCGGCGTGTTTTTTATTTCACAGGGTGAGGAAACTCAAAAGCTTTCAAACACGCATTATCAAATTAAAATCACTGACGGACAAGCATATCAAGAAACGTTTCGGCATATTGAAACGGCTGCAGGCAAGGCGGATGCCGTTTTGTATGGATGGCCGCTTGAAGATGAAAAGGCCGTGAAAGACTATTCCATTCTGTATCATGTGATCCGTGCAGCTGCTTCTTTGCGTTCTAAACCGAGGCGGATCCTTCTTTCCGCTCAGTGCGGGACCGATACCGATATCAGTTACGCCGAGTCATGGATCGGGCTGGAACGGTCGCTGAAACTGATCCTGCCGGAGACGGATACGGCCGCGGTTTATTTTGGACAAAGAGGACCGTTTGAAAAGCTGATCCATAACGTATGTGAAGAGCTTCACAGCGAGTCGTTCCGCAGTGTCATGTACAGGGGGGAAATCCGTCACGTCATGGAAATGAAGCAGACGGATATTGCCCCTGTTGAGAGGCGTGTGATAAAAAGCGGAAAAACGTACTTGATTACCGGCGGATGCGGAGGTTTAGGCTTGTTATTTGCCGGATATTTTGCTGAAAAAGGACCGGTTACGCTCATTTTGACGGGGAGATCAGCGGCAGGCGGCCCGGTGCTGCACAAGATAAAGAGATTGGAAGAATCAGGCGCCAAGGTGTTTTACGTGCAGGCGGATGCCGCAGATCAGGCTCAGATGGAGAAAGGTTTGCAAGAAGCGAAAGAGAAAGGATGCGGGCCGATTCACGGTGTCATTCACGCTGCAGGTCTTCAAGGCACTGAAAGCATTCTGGAGAAAGATCTGCAAACCTTTCAGCAAGTCTTATCGCCAAAAGCGGGCGGCACCGCGGTGTTAGATCAGGTTCTGTCACGGGAGCCGCTTGACTTCTTCTGTTGTTTCTCTTCTTCTTCAGCGATTTTAGGAGACTTCGGTTCTTGTGACTACGCGATGGGGAACCGCTTCCAAATGGCTTTTGTCCGCCACCGGGATAAACTTGTGAGCCTCGGACTCAGAAGCGGCAAGTCACTTGCAATCAATTGGCCGCTTTGGAAAGAAGGGGGGATGCATGTCGGCACGGCGGAAAGCACCGATATGTATTTAAAATCCAGCGGACAGCGTTATTTATACACAGAGGAAGGACTCGAAGCTTTTGAAACATTGTTAGTCCAGCCGTCCAGCCAGTATCTCGTCCTGGCCGGTTTTCCGTCGAGGGCCAAACGCTTCCTGCAGATAGATCAAGGCGAACGGCCGAATTCGGGTTCTGTAAACAGGAACGTCCCATTTTCAGGAAGGCGGAGTGAAATGAAAGGCTTTACACTGGAAGAATGCGTAAGCTGGGATGTGAAGGAACTGGCGGCGGGGCTTTTGAAAATAGACAAGAACAGACTGACGGATGCTGACAATCTGGCTGATTTCGGCTTTGATTCTATCAGTTTGGCGGAATTCGCCTCTTCTTTGTCCGCTCACTACGGAATTGAAGTGACCCCGGCCCTGTTTTTCGGACATTCCACACTGGAGAAGGTCGTCCGCTATTTTCTGACGGAACACAAGTCCGTCATGGAGCATGTCTATGAAGAAAAGAAACCTGAATCCGCAGATCAATCTGTCTTTGAAAAGGCAGGAACGGAAAAGCGAAAGAAGCAGAGGGGAAGAAATAAGCTGAACGCCGGAACCGAGGGCAGTCAGGCAGCTGATTCCATTGCCATTATCGGCATGAGCGGCCGATTTCCTCAGGCGCGCACGGCGGACGAGCTGTGGGACATTCTGTTTCAGGAAAAGGACGTTGTCGCACCGGTCGCAAAAAAAGGCTTCACAAGTTCAAAATGGAAACTCGGCGCTGTACCGGGGGCGGACGAATTCGACCCTTTATTTTTTGAAATATCGCCGAGGGAAGCTGAAACGATGGATCCGAAGCAGCGGCTGCTACTTCAGGAAGCGTGGAGGGCCCTTGAGGACGCCGGCTACGGCGCCAGTCACATCAGGCAGCAGACGATCGGTATGTTTGTGGGTGCGGAAGAAGGAGATTATCACCTTTTAACACAGGACAAAGGCAATGTCACGTCTCATCATAACGGTATTTTGGCGGCGCGGCTGGCTTATCACTTGAATTTATCAGGTCCTGTGATGGCGATAAATACAGCATGTTCTTCGGGGCTCGTTTCTGTCCATCAGGCGGTATTAAGCCTGCAGAATAAAGAGTGCACAACAGCTGTTGCGGCCGGGGTGAATATCATGAATACCCCGGACTTTTTTGAAACGATAGATAAAGCCGGAATGCTGTCGGAAAACGGGAAATGCTTCGCGTTTGATAAAAGGGCTGACGGCATGGTTCCCGGGGAAGCGGCCGCGGCGGTTGTTCTTAAGCCGCTGAGAGAGGCGGAAGAAGATGGCGATCCGATTTACGGGGTGATTCGGGCGAGCGGCATCAATTATGACGGGAAAACAAACGGAATTACCGCTCCTAGCGGCGTCGCGCAGACCCGGCTGCTTACTTCCGTTTATGACCGGGGCCGTATCAACCCTGAAGATATCGAATATATCGTCACACACGGTACGGGTACAAAACTCGGTGATCCGGTGGAAATTAACGCGCTTTATGACGCATTTTCTGCCTATACAAACGAAGAAGCATTTTGCGCGCTCACATCAACTAAAACCAATATCGGCCACACGTTTGCCGCGTCAGGCATTGTCAGTTTGATCAGTCTTTTACAGGCATTCTCCCGTGAAATGATTCCCGCCAGTCTGCATTGCAGCGGGGAAAACCGCTATATCAACTGGGAGAAGAGTCCTTTTTATGTGAATAAAACGGCTAAAGCGTGGCCTTCTCTGCCGGGTAAAAACCGAATGGGGGCAGTCAGCGCATTCGGGATGAGCGGAACAAACGCCCATGTCGTTATGGAAAGCTATAAGCGCAGCGCTTCACCTCATCCGGATGCCCCTGCTTATTTACTGACTTTATCAGCAAAAACAAAGGAGGCCCTTCAGGAAAAAATTGAAGATATGATCACTTGGGCGGAAAATGGCGGACTGAAAGAAAATGATCTAGCCCAGCTCAGCTATACGTTGCTAAAAGGACGGCATCACTTTAACCATCGCGCCGCCATCGTGGTTCAAGATGCTGATGACGCAGTGTATGTATGGAAGCAGGCAAAGCTTAATGAACATCATCCTTATGTGTTTTCGGGAAAAGTACCGCAGCACTTTGCAGGCCGACAGCATATTCAGGAGCACATAATAGAAGTGCTCGGCAAGTGCAGCGCTTCATATTCTGACCATAGAAAATATCAGGAACTGTTATGCGTGCTGGCAGATTTTTATTGTCAAGGTTATGAAATCGAAGGGGACTTGCTTTATGGCGGACCTTTGCCGCGAATCGGCAATCTGCCGGGCTACCCGTTTGCCAGGCAGACGTATTGGGCGTCCGATCGTCTTCAGGGAGAGCTTGAAAGCCGGAATTCAGCTGAACGTGAAAAGCTTCACCCGCTGCTCCATGCGAATACATCGACCTTTACCGCCCAGCGCTTTACTTCTGTTTTTTCAGGGCGTGAACCGTTTTTTGCCGATCACATCGTCAATGGAAAACCGGTGCTTCCGGGCGCGGCTGCTTTAGAAATGGCCCGGGCCGCCGTTACACTTGCCGCTGAGGGCTTGCCGGGCGGGAAAGCGGGTGTCCGGCTCAAACAGATCGTTTGGCTCCGTCCGGTGACGGCGCTTTC
>NZ_JBXUND010000007.1:0-55070 GCF_057196865.1 Bacillus sp. SYZHCR11 | reverse complement strand
CGCACATCGCTGTGCGATTTATTTAAAACTTTGAATTAACAGGTACGTTTTGTCTTGTTTAGTTTTCAAAGATCATTTCGTCTTTCGTTCAAGCGACTTTATTATTATATCTTATCAATCTCTTGAAGTCAACAACTTTTTAAATTTCTTTTTTTCGTCAGCGCCTTGTTTAGCGGCAACGAATAATAATATACCACCTCACAAATAATAGCGCAATAGTTTTTTAAAAGAAAATCAAAAAAGTTTTACGAGCAGCTTGTTTCTAAAAAAGCGCCGTACTGCAATAAGCAGAAACGGCGCCTTCCCTTTTATTAGCGTTGTCTCATTTGAGGGAATAATAAAACGTCTCTGATAGACGGAGCATTTGTTAACAGCATGACAAGGCGGTCGATACCGATACCCAATCCCCCGGTCGGCGGCATGCCGTATTCAAGAGCTTCAACGAAGTCTTCATCCATCATATGCGCTTCATCGTTTCCTTCTTCTCTTTCTTTTAATTGCGCTTCAAAGCGTTCCCTCTGGTCAATAGGGTCATTCAGCTCCGTAAACGCATTAGCGTGCTCACGGCCGACGATAAACAGCTCAAAACGGTCTGTAAAGCGAGGGTCCTCCGGATTTTTCTTAGCAAGAGGAGAAATCTCTACAGGGTGGCCGTAAATAAATGTAGGCTGAATGAGTGTTTCTTCAATTTTTTGTTCGAAGAATTCATTGATGATATGACCCACCGTCATTGAGTTTGTGATCTCGATACCATGCTCTTTTGCATGACCGCGCGCTTCTTCAACAGTCATCTCATTCCAGAAATCTACGCCTGTCGCTTCTTTGACCGCATCTACCATGTGGAGTCGTTTCCACTCAGGTTTCAGATCAATCTGCTCTTCGCCGTACTGGATTGTGGTGCTTCCAAGCACTTCCTGCGCAATATGTGCTACGAGGTTTTCCGTAAGACTCATAATATCTTTATAATCGGCGTACGCTTCATACAGCTCGATCATCGTGAATTCAGGGTTATGGCGTGTAGAAACACCTTCGTTACGGAACACGCGGCCGATTTCGTAGACTTTTTCCAATCCGCCGACAATCAGGCGTTTCAGGTGCAGTTCAATCGCAATACGCATATAAAGAGGCATGTCGAGCGCGTTATGGTGCGTGATGAACGGGCGTGCAGACGCTCCTCCCGGTATGCTGTGCATCGTAGGTGTTTCAACTTCTAAGTATCCATGGTCATCTAAGTATCTTCTCATCGCTTGGATGATTTTGCTGCGTGTGATAAACGTTTGTTTGCTGTCAGGGTTTACGATGAGATCGAGATAGCGCTGGCGGTAACGCTGTTCAACGTCTTTTAACCCATGATATTTATCAGGAAGAGGACGCAGTGCTTTTGTCAGCAGTTCAAAAGATGTCGCTTTGACAGAAAGCTCGCCTACGTTTGTTTTGAAAACTTTCCCGGTGATGCCGATAACGTCTCCGAGGTCTGAAGATTTAAAGATTTCATATTGTTCTTCGCCGACACTGTCTTTTCTTACGTAAATTTGAATTTGACCTTCTAAGTCCTGCAGATGCGCAAAGCCGGCTTTCCCTTTTCCGCGCTTTGTCATCATACGGCCTGCAATGGTCACTTCGATCGCTTTTTCTTCCAGTTCTTCTTTAGAAAGCTCCTGGTAGGCTTCAATGATTTGTTGAGATTGATGCGTTCTCTCGAAACGTTCGCCGAAAGGGTCAATGCCGTTTTCTCTCAGCTGGTTCATTTTATCTCGTCTGACTTGCAGCTGGTCGTTCAATTCCTCATGATTTTGCTCTTCTTGACTCATTGGTATCACTCCGTTACATTTTGATTTCACGAAAAAGCAGAAAAACTGCCAGCGGTAAGCTGGCAGTGAGCAGCAATAGAGGGTGTATATTAACCTACTTTTGCATCTTGAAGCTCTTTTGCCTCTGCTTCGGCGGTAAATGCATCTAAAAGCTGCACAAATTCTTCACGCGTCTCACATTGGTTAATTTCATTGCGTACATTCGCATTGCCTCTGACACCTTTCAGATACCAGGCAGCGTGTTTTCTCATTTCTCTGACTGCCACATTTTCGCCTTTTAACTTAATCAGGCGGTCTAAGTGCAGTTTGCATACCGACATTTTTTCACGGACTTTCGGCTCGTCTTTTAACTCACCGGTTTCAAGGTACTGCACCGTACGGTAAATCATCCACGGGTTGCCGAGTGCGGCCCGGCCGATCATGACGCCGTCAACTCCTGTTTCCTCAAGCATGCGTTTCGCGTCCTGAGGCGTTTTGACATCACCGTTTCCGATGACGGGAATGGAGACGGATTGCTTCACTTCTTTAATGATATTCCAGTTCGCAGTGCCTTCATACATTTGCACTCTTGTGCGGCCGTGAAGGGCAACGGCTTTTCCGCCGGCACGTTCAACGGCTTGGGCGTTTTTCACCGCATAAATGTGATCTTCATCCCAACCCATTCTCATCTTCACTGTAACCGGCTTATCAACAGCATCTACTACTGCGGATACCATTTCATAAATCTTATCAGGATCGAGAAGCCATTTGGCGCCCGCATCACATTTTGTAATCTTTGGTACGGGACATCCCATGTTAATATCAATAATATCAGCAGTCGTGTTTTGATCTACAAACTTCGCCGCTTCCACAAGGGTTTCCTTTTTTCCTCCAAAAATCTGAAGGCTGAGCGGTTTTTCACGTTCATCAATGTAAAGCATCCCCATTGTTCTTGCGTTGTTGTAAAGGATCGCTTTGTCACTGACCATTTCAGCGCATACCAATCCGGCTCCGAATTCCTTTACAGTCAATCTGAACGCTGAGTTGCAGACACCGGCCATAGGGGCAAGCACAACCCGGTTTTTCAATTGAATATCACCGATTTTAAACATTTTTCCCCTCCTTTCATTTGTCTATTTTTCAGGCGGGGCCAATTCGTCCGCACTTATATTTAAAACATCTGCCGCATCTTGAATGATGGCATCTGACGGCAATCGGTTTCCGCGTTCAATTTCACCGACAATAGAAACTGATATACCTAATGCTTTTGCAAATCCTTCTTGAGTATAACCTTTCAGCTTTCTGAATGCACGAATTCGCCTACCCCAGATTTCTGCTTCCATACTCTTACACCTTCTTGGTTTGTTTCAGCGCTTATCGTGATATGATCCGCCTGCGGACATATTTCTTTTAACGGCGCAAGGACAAATAAGCGCTCATACATTCTCGGATGCGGAACAATCAGCCGCTCTGTTTCAATATTTTCACGATTATACAGCAAAATGTCAAGGTCTGCAGTCCGCGGTCCCCAGCGAATCTCTCTCGTTCTGCCTAATTCAGCTTCAATGGACTGTGTTACATCTAGAAGTTCAAAAGGAGATAACGACGTTTTCACTTCAACCGCCATATTGAGAAACTGATCCTGATCCTCATAACCGACGGGATCTGTTTCATATATAGAGGATATCTTTGACACCGTCACGCCATCATGCCGGGTGAGCATGGCCACTGCCTGGCGCAAATAATGTTCACGGTCGCCCATATTGGAACCGAGGCCGATATATGCCGTATTGTTCATGATTTCTTTCTCGTCATTTCTATGGCTACTGATTTATAATGGCCGGGAATCGGCGGGTCAGGCTTAACAACCTTTACCGTACATTGCTGCACCGGCTCAAATTTCTCAAGGACGGTGTCTGCGATCCGTTCCGCAAGGGTCTCGACCAAATTAACGGGCTCGCCCTCAACGATGCCACGGCAGACACTGTACAATTCCGCATAGTTAATGGTATAAGAAAGGTCATCCGTTTTTCCCGCTTTGCTCAAATCCAGTTCGGCAGTCAGGTCTACTTTGAAGCGCTGGCCGAGTTTGTTTTCTTCCTCGAACACGCCGTGATATCCGTAAAACTCCATACCTTCCACATATACTTTATCCATAATGCGCGCCTCCTTTGTTCAGCATAGCATCCATCATCTTAGTCATTCTTGCGATCTCTTTGACATCGTGCACCCTCACAATGTCGCAGCCTTTTTGGACGCCAAGGCATACTGTCGCTCCCGTTCCCTCGGCACGTTCTTCAGGGGGAAGGTCAAGCACACGGCCGATGAACCTTTTTCTCGATGTCGCCAGGAGCAGCGGATACCCTAACCCGCTGAACACCTCCAGCTTGTTCATGACAGCCAGATTGTCCTCATAGTTTTTCGCAAAGCCGATCCCCGGATCCAGAATCATGTTTTCATCTGTGACGCCGGCTTCTGCGGCAATTTTTACGCTTTCCATCAAGTCTGCAAGCATATCAGGAATAAGATCGTTATAGTTTCTTTCCATACGATTATGCATTAAGATAATCGGAACTCCGTGTGCGGCGGCTACTGACGCCATGTCAGGGTCACCTTTCGCCCCCCAGATGTCATTAAGGATAGAGGCTCCCGCTTTGACCGCTTCGTCTGCCACGGACGCTTTGTACGTATCGATTGAAAGCGGAATGTCCAGCTCGCTTGTAATCCGTTCTATGACGGGGATGACTCGTGACATTTCCTCATCAGCCGAAACGAGTGATGCGCCGGGCCTTGTCGATTCGCCGCCGATATCTATGATATGCGCCCCTTCTTCAGCCATCTTCGCCGCATGCAGAAGCGCCCTTTCCGTACTGTCGTATTTGCCGCCGTCAGAGAAGGAGTCTGGCGTTACATTTAATATCCCCATAACGAGCGTCTTCTCTTTATAGGACAGAGCGCCTTTTTTTGTATGAATCAGTTTAGGCTGTTCAATTGTTTGCTGCGCCATTTTGTTCCTCCTCCTGTACATTCATTTTGTTTATTTCCTGCTGATACTGCCTACGGAGCAATTGCACCGTTTTCCCGCTCATTCCGGGCAGCGGCACTTCCTCTATTTTAGAAAACGGGATGATTTCAAGCACGGAGTTTGTCAACCATGCTTCATCCGCTTCAAGCATTGATTGAAAACGGAATCGGCCTTCGGTGACTTCTGTCCCCTGCCGTTTCAATTCATCAATGACAAACTGTCTTGTTACGCCGTCGAGAATTCCCGTATCCAAAGATGGCGTAAAGACCTTGTCTCCTTTTCGCCAAAACACATTGGAGACAATGCCTTCCGCGACATCTCCTTCTCCGGTCAGGAAAATCCCTTCAAGATTGGGATCATTCCCGATCTCCCGTTTAGCGTACATGTTGTTTAAATAGTGATGGGATTTTAACCGGAAAGATCCTTCAGGCGTATTTCTCCGGACAGAGAGAAGCCTGCCTTCTTTTTGAACAGGCAGAGTTTCCGGATTGAGCCGGTTGACGAAACAAAGGACGGTCGGCTTTTCATAAGTCTGCGCGGCAAACCCCTTATCGCTGACGCCTGCCGAGATGTTAAGCCGGACACGCGCGCTGCCGTCCTTTATGTCATTGAGAAGCAACAGTCTCCGAAGCATATCAAGCAGCTCCTGTTTGTTCACCTCGAATGCAATCTGCAGATCCCGAAGCGCCCTGTTGAGTCTGGCGACATGCGCATCCGGCAGAAACGGCCGGCCGCTGTAAAGCCTGAACGTTTCGAACGCGCCGATCCCGTACAGATAACCATGGTCAAAAGGAGAAAGCGCCGCTTCTTTCTCCTCTATATATTGACCATTCAAATATATAATCACACCGATACTTCCTTTTTGCGGTGTGTCTCTATAAAGTTTCTGAGCATCTCTTTGCCGAAGGAGGTCATGATGGATTCCGGATGGAACTGAACACCTTCAACAGGCAGCTCATTATGGCGGATTGCCATAATTTCTCCTTCTTTGGTTTGAGCGGATACCGTAAAACAATCCGGCAGCGTGTCCGCTTTGACAATAAGTGAATGGTACCGGGTGGCGACCAGCGGATTTTGCAGGCCGTTAAAAATCGTCTGTCCGTCATGCATAACTTCTGACGTTTTGCCGTGCATGAGCCGCTCTGCTCTGACGACATCGCCGCCGAATACTTGCGCAATCGACTGATGCCCGAGACATACGCCGAAAATAGGAATACTGCCGGCAAAATGTTTGATGGCTTCGAGGCTGATCCCCGCTTCATCAGGACTGCACGGCCCGGGAGAAATC
The DNA here is from genome assembly GCF_057196865.1 of Bacillus sp. SYZHCR11. Taxonomy (NCBI): domain Bacteria; kingdom Bacillati; phylum Bacillota; class Bacilli; order Caryophanales; family Bacillaceae; genus Bacillus; species Bacillus sp. SYZHCR11. The sequence continues at coordinate 48,967 of NZ_JBXUND010000007.1, read as the reverse complement.
ATTAAGAAGTCCGGACCCAGCTCTTCAATCTGCTCAATCGTAATCTCGTCATTCCGTCTGACGATCAGTTCCTCCCCGAGCTCACCCAAATATTGAACCAAGTTGTACGTAAATGAATCATAATTGTCAATCATTAAAATCATCTCTGCTCACCTCGTCTGATTTTTTGTCTCTTCTTCGCTCAGCTCTAACGCCTTTTTCATCGCAAAAGCTTTTTTGAACGATTCCTTGTATTCATGCTTCGGAACCGAATCAATAACCACTCCTGCTCCGGACTGCATAAAAGCATGTCCGCCGGCTGCATAGATCGTCCGGATCACAATGTTAAACTGCAAATCTCCGTTGAATCCGAACCAGCCTATAGATCCAGTATAAAGCCCCCGTCTTGTCGGCTCAAGCTCTTCTATAATTTCCATCGTTCTCACTTTGGGCGCTCCCGTGATGGTGCCCCCCGGGAACACCGCATGAATAATGTCTGTCGCGTCATATCCGTCCTGCAGCTCTCCCTGTACGTTTGACACGATATGCATGACGTGGGAATATTTTTCGATCGCCATAAACTCGTTAACCCGCACAGAGCCGTAGCGCGATACGCGTCCGAGGTCATTACGCTCAAGATCAACAAGCATGACGTGTTCCGCACGTTCTTTTTCGTTGTGAATTAATTCATCAGCCAAAGCCTTGTCTTCAGCATCATCTTTTCCTCTTGAACGCGTACCCGCGATCGGTCTCGTTTCAAGCTTCTTCCCCTTCTTTGTCACCAATAGCTCCGGCGACCCGCATATCACTTGAAACCCCGGTGTCTCGAGATAAGCCATGTAAGGAGACGGATTGACGTTTCGCAAGTGTTTATACACCTCATACGGATGAACGGATAAAGACTGAGACTGCCTGATGGACAAATTAACCTGGAACACATCGCCGCTCGCGATATATTGTTTAATTTGTTCTACAGCCTGTGAAAATCCTTCCTCGGTGAACGGAGCGGCGTACGATCCGTCCCCATTCCGATTCAGCGGTGAAAAAGGCTCGTCCGCCGTTTGGAGGGAACACCACATGTCCTCTAAGCCGGACAGCTTTTCTTCCGCAAGATCCGCTTCTTCCGCTTCAGTATGGGTAATGAGCCATAACGCCTCTTCCTCATGGTCATAAACGGCCACATCATCAAAAACAAGAAAGTAAATATCAGGTGTTTCCAGATCATCTAACGACAGCATCTTAAAATTCTCAATATATCGGGCATAGTCGTAACTGATAAAACCAATCGCACCGCCCTGAAAGTCCGGAAACTCAACGTTTGTTTCCGTTCCGAGCGTTCCAAACCATTCATGAAAGGCCCGCAGCGGGTCACCTTCTTTAAACAGTGTTTCTCCCTCATGCTTGATCGTTGTAATTCCGTCTTTCCCTCTGACGGACGCAATCGGATCTAGACCGGCTATACTGAATCTTCCCCCTCTCGCGCTTTCGAGCAGAACATGCCGTTTTCTCGATTTCGAAAGGTTTTCATATCGCTGTAAAAATGCTTGTTTCGTAAAAGGTATTTTTCTTCCTGCCGGTCTGCGTTGTGCCATCATATCAATCCTCTGCTTCGTTTTACTGTAGTTTTATTTTAAAGCAATCACACTGGTGAAAAAAGTGAATTTCACTTCCAACCATAAAATTCGAAACGTTTTTTGGATTTTCGATACTTCAGGCACAAAAAAACTCCCGGATACAGCCGGGAGCCGTGTGTATGTCTCTATTCAAACTGATAAAGCGGTGTGCTTAAGTAACGTTCTCCGTTACTAGGGATGATCGCAAGCACTTTCTTGCCTTTCCCGAGTTTTTTCGCGATTTCCAGTGCCGCGTAAATGGCCGCTCCGGAAGAAATACCGCCGAGAATCCCTTCTTCTTTTGCCGTTTTACGGGCATATTCAAATGCATCCTCGTTTTTGACGGGAATGATTTGATCATAGATGTCCGTATTCAATGTTTCAGGGACAAATCCCGCTCCGATACCCTGAATTTTATGCGGACCCGGTTTTCCGCCGGAAAGAACTGGAGAATCCGCCGGCTCTACCGCATAGATTTTGATGGATGGATATGCTTCTTTCAGCACTTCGCCCGCTCCCGTGATGGTTCCGCCGGTACCGATTCCGGCCACGAACGCATCAAGCTGGTCGTCACCAAACTGTTCTACGATTTCTTTCCCCGTCGTTTGACGGTGAATTTCCGGGTTTGCCGCATTGTTGAATTGCTGAGGCACAAAGTATCCGTGTTCCTCCGCAAGTTCTTCCGCCTTTTTAATGGCGCCCTTCATTCCTTCTGCGCCAGGAGTCAGCACAAGCTCCGCTCCGTATGCGCGCAGCAGATTGCGTCGTTCCATACTCATTGTATCAGGCATAACGAGAATGGCTCTGAGACCTTTAGCCGCTGCCACCATCGCAAGACCGATCCCTGTATTTCCGCTTGTCGGTTCAATGATTGTGTCGCCGGCTTTTAATTTTCCTTCTTTTTCAGCCGCTTCAATCATCGCCGCTCCGATACGGTCTTTTACGCTGCTGCCCGGATTCATGTATTCAAGCTTCAGATATACATCTGCACTGTTTTCATCCGTCAGGCGATTCAATTTCACAATAGGAGTATTTCCGATTAGTTCAGTAATAGAATTTGCAATACGCACCATGTTGGACACCTCAATTTCCGACTAAATTTATTGGTATTATAAATATAAGTTATCAATTTCAAAATTTTTTGTCAATCATTTAGTTCTTTTTTCCCCGTAGAACCAAGAGACCCCCGCCTCTTTCCACAGCGTTTTGACTGTCGCCTTGTCACCTAATTGATCCATCGCGATCTGGCGTCTGATTTGGCTCTTCACTTCATTGTATGAGAAAGTTCTCGCTTTAAGCTTTTCTTTCAGCTGAATGACGGCATATCCTGAAGAAACTTTAATCGGTTCAGCGGACCATTCATCTTCTTTGAGATTTTTAGCTTCTGTGATATATGCCTGCGGGATATTTTCCTGGTTTTCTGTCACAAAGCCGAGGTCTCCGCCATACTGAGACGTGTATCTGTCCGTGGAACGCTCAGCGGCGACGGCTTCAAAGCTGGAACCGCCTTTCAAATCAGCAAGCACCCTGTCCGCCTCTTCCTTGTTTTTGACGACAATGTGCCTGATTCTGTAGGAATCATCGAAATGGTACAGTTCTTTATTTTTATTATAAAATGATTGCATTTCCTTATCCGATATATCGATGTCCTTCGTCAGCAGTTCTTCAAGAAGAATGTTGTAGCGGATCTGGTCTCTCCATTCTTTTTCGGTAATATGGCTGTCTTCATAAAATGAATTATTCACCGCTTTGATTAAAAGAAATTCACGTTCCAATTCGGTGTTTGAAACTGTGAGTTTATTCTTTTTCGCAAGTTCTTCCACTACTTGTGCATTAATCATGTCTTCCAGAGTTGATTTTCCGTACTCGTCTTCCATCTTTTTCATCCAGTCCTGCCGTGTGATATGTTTATCACCGATTGTCGCGATGGATTCTTCAGATGACCCTGCAGCTTGGGATTTTGTTAACTTATACGCCACTGCTACACTGCATACCAACAGCGCCGCTACAATAATCGTCAAAAGTGTTCTCGATTTCAAAATCTACCCCATCCCTTTTACAAAATAGAACAACCCGCTAAAGAGCTAGCGGGTTGTTTCGTCACGAAGCTCTTCCAGTTCTTCTTTTGTAAATAAATATTTCTCATTACAAAAATGGCAAACCGCTTCGGCTTTTCCGTCTTCTTCTATCATATCTTGTATTTCTTTTTTGCCTAGTCCTAAAATGGCCGTTTCGAATCGATCTTTTGAACAAGAACAGTGAAATTTGACCGGCATTGTTTCGAGAACGTCCGGTTTTTGACCCAGAACTTCTTCTAAGATTTCTTCCGGTGTCAGGCCTTTTTGAATCAATTTTGAAATCGGTTCGATTTGAGATAATTGCTTTTCAATTGTTGAAATGGTTTCTTCATCAGTCCCCGGAAGAAGCTGAATGATGAACCCGCCCGCAGCGAGAATCGTGTTATCAGGATTTACTAGAACACCTACCCCGACAGATGAAGGGACTTGTTCAGAAGAAACAAGGTAATACGTGAAGTCATCACCGAGTTCACCCGAGACAATCTCTACTTGCCCCGTAAAATAATCACGCAAGCCCAAATCTTTTACGACACTGAGTGTTCCGTCAGTTCCGACCGCCCGTCTGACATCCAGTTTCCCTTGTTCATTGAGGTCAAAATGAACGTGCGGGTTTGATACGTATGCTCTTACCTCACCCTTTGCGTTCGCATCTGCGACAATGGCTCCGATCGGGCCGCCGCCTTCTATTTTGACTGTCAGCTTATCTTCACCCTTAAGCATCGCTCCGAGCATCAGAGACGCTGTCATCGTCCGGCCGATTGCGGCTGATGCCGTCGGCCACGTGTCATGCCTTCTTTGCGCTTCATTTACCATATCTGTCGTTCTGGCTGCATAAGCCCGCACTTTACCGTCATATGCAATTGCTTTAATTAAATAATCCATCGTTTACCTCCTATATGTGACCCACGCGATTTCGCTCATAAATGATTTCCAGCCCTTTTAAAGTAAGAAACGGGTCAACAATATCAATACAGTCTGATTCGTTTGCGATTAATGACGCAAGCCCCCCTGTCGCAATGACTTTCGGTTCTTGTTTGGCCTGCCATTTCATCCGCTTTACAATGCCTTCAACTTGTCCGACATAGCCGAAAAGGATGCCGGACTGCATGGCGCTTACCGTGTTTTTGCCGATGATATTATCCGGTCGGGCGATTTCAATTCTCGGAAGCTTGGCCGCGCGTGAGTACAGCGCTTCCGTTGAAATTGTAATGCCGGGAGCAATCGCACCGCCCATGTATTGTTTGTTTTCATCAATGTAGCAATACGTCGTCGCCGTTCCGAAATCAACAACAATTAAGGGGCCGCCATACTGCTGGATCGCCGCAACGGCATTGACGATCCTGTCAGCTCCCACTTCTTTCGGATTGTCATATTTTATATTTAAACCTGTTTTCATTCCCGGGCCGACAACCTGCGGCTCGATGTGAAAGTATTTTGTGCACATTCTTTCTAAAGAGAACATAATCGGCGGCACTACGGATGAGATGATAATCCCTTCAATCTGTTCAAACATCAGTCCGGAATGTTCAAATAAGGAGCGGAGCAGCATGCCGAATTCGTCTTCTGTTTTGTGTCTGCTCGTTTCTATGCGCCAATGATATTCTAATTCCCCATCATGATATACACCAATCACGGTGTTGGTGTTCCCCACATCTATAACCAGTAACAACCTCTATCACCACTTTTGAATAGTTTCTAATCATAACATTTTCAACATTCTACAATACCATACACGATCTGCGGCTCTTTTGTAAACAAAACGGAACCAGTAAAAAAACCGCCGGTATACGCCGGCGGTTTTCATATCAGAAAGCGAACTATTCTTTCGGCTCGTCTTTCTTTTCGTCTTCTGTTTTAGACAGAATGTTTACTTTCACATCGTCTTTTTGAAGATGGTCATCTGAGAAATTGCGCTCAGGGAGTTTTCCGTGATCCACGAGATGCTTGATTTGTTCCGCATCTAATGTTTCCACATCAAGCAATGTCTGAGCAATCAATTCAAGCTTATCGCGATTTTCAGTCAGGATGGTTTTCGCACGCTCATAACATTCTTTAATGATGCGCTGAATTTCCTGATCAATTTCGTAAGCGATCTGATCACTGTAGTTTTGCTCGTTGTTGAAATCCCGGCCCAGGAATACTTGACCGCCTTGAGATTGACCGAACTGAAGCGGTCCGAGTTTTTCTGACATACCGAACTCTGTCACCATTCTTCTGGCAATGTTCGTTGCCCGCTGGAAGTCATTGTGAGCCCCCGTGCTGACTTCGCCGAAGATAATTTCCTCGGCAACACGTCCGCCCAGAAGACCGACAATTTTATCGAGAAGTTCAGGTTTTGTCTGGAAGTAACGGTCTTCTCTCGGAAGCATGACTGCGTATCCGCCTGCCTGCCCCCTCGGAACGATCGTTACTTTATGAACCATATCGGCTTCATCCAGCACAAGTCCGATAACGGTGTGACCGCCCTCGTGGTACGCCACGATATTGCGTTCTTTTTTCGAGATGACGCGGCTCTTCTTCGCAGGACCCGCAATGACACGGTCCGTTGCTTCATCAATGTCGCGCATATCAATTTTCTTCTTGTTTTGACGGGCAGCAACGAGTGCCGCTTCGTTAAGAAGGTTTTCTAAATCTGCGCCTGAGAAACCGGGTGTTCTTGAAGCGATTGCTTTTAAGTTCACCGTCTCATCAAGCGGTTTGTTTCTCGCATGCACCTGCAATACGGCTTCACGGCCGATGACATCCGGACGGTCTACTGTAATCTGACGGTCAAAACGTCCCGGACGGAGCAATGCAGGGTCAAGAATGTCCGCACGGTTTGTCGCAGCGATAATAATGATTCCTTCATTCGCACTGAAACCGTCCATCTCAACAAGCAGCTGGTTCAGCGTCTGTTCGCGTTCATCATGCCCGCCGCCAAGACCGGCGCCGCGCTGACGTCCTACCGCGTCGATCTCATCAATGAAGATCAGGCAAGGCGCATTCTTTTTCGCATTTTCGAATAAATCACGCACACGGGAAGCACCGACACCGACAAACATTTCAACGAAGTCAGATCCGCTGATGCTGAAGAAAGGAACGCCAGCTTCACCGGCTGAGGCTCTCGCAAGCAATGTCTTACCGGTTCCCGGAGGTCCGACAAGCAGCACGCCTTTAGGGATCCTGGCGCCAAGCTCGGCGAATTTGCGGGGATCTTTCAGAAACTCAACAACCTCAACGAGCTCCTGCTTCTCCTCATCCGCGCCGGCTACATCTTTAAACTTCACGCGTTTCTTTTCTTCCGTATACAGCTTCGCTTTGCTCTTTCCGAAGTTCATGACACGGCTGCCGCCGCCCTGAGCCTGATTGAGCAGGAAGAAAAACAGAATAAAGATGATGACAAACGGAATGATCGTCGTTAAGAACGTCACCCACCCGCTTGTTTCCTGTGCGGGATCAACTTTTACGTCCGTCTTTTTAATTGCGTCAAATATCTGGTCTGCTCCTTTTCCCTCAGGAACATGTGTTAAAAAGTACTGGTCTTTATCGTATTTTTTCAGCTGTCCTTTTACCTCATAAACACCTCTGACAGGCTGAACCGATACGCTATCAACTTTCCCTTCATCGAGGTTCTTGATAAACGTACTGTACGACATATTTTCTGTTTTCGGGTTTGAGGTCTGGAAGTAACTCACAACCCCGATTACTACTAATAAAATAAGTAAATAAAAAATGGTATTACGGAAGACCCGATTCATTCCTTACCTCCTCCCACAGTAAGCACAACTATGTTCAATAGTACCATAGAAAATCATTCCAATACAACCGATAACCATCTCGGAAGCAGGCAGCCGATCAGCTTTCATAAATCGCCGGTTTTAATACTCCGATGTAAGGCAGATTGCGATAGCGCTCGGCATAATCAAGTCCGTAACCCACAACAAACGCGTCAGGAACTTCAAAGCCTACGAAGTCTGCTTTAATGTCCGCTTTTCTTCCGCTTGGTTTATCCAACAGGGTAACAATCTTAATTGATTTCGCTTTACGATATCGGAAGAGTTCTACGAGATAGCTCAAGGTTAACCCACTGTCGATAATATCTTCAATGATTAAGATGTCCCGGCCTTCTACAGATGTATCCAAATCTTTGATGATTTTGACTTCTCCGGAAGAAACCGTGGAATTTCCGTAGCTTGATACATCCATGAAGTCCATTTCCAAATATGTATCAATATGCTTTATAAGATCAGCCATAAAAGGAAGCGCTCCCTTTAACACACCGATTGCCAACGGAAACGTGTCGCTGTACTCGCTTGTTAATTGTTCTCCAAGCTGTTTTACTTTCTGCTGGATCTCATCTTCTGAGATCAGCACTTTTTCGATATCCTGTTTCATGTTAATGCTTGCCCCCTACACTTTTCATGCTGTCTATATTGTAATACAATGCGGTCACTGTTTGAAATCACAAGATCGTCAAAGATGGATTTTTTCAAGCCAGGCAGCCAGATAATTTCACCGTTCGCATCCGTTACAATCGGCCATTCGTCCCGATCCCGCAGAGGCAGTTTATGATCAATAAATATATCTTTTACCTTTTTCGAGCCATTCATCCCTTTAAGTTTAATCCGGTCGCCGATTTTTCTCGTCCGGATTGTTAAAGGAAATTGCACCTTATTTCTGCTTGTCATAAAAACAGCATTCCCATTTTTGATATGAGGGTCAGCCTGATCGGCCACCTCTATCATAAAGCCGTTGGGGAGAACAGCAGTCTCGCCTTCCGCTCCTTGCAGCTGCAGCTCAAAGGGAACCTTTTCACATTGCCATTGTTCAAATGTAAACAAACATGTCTGATATGATTTGACCACCTTCAGCCCTTTCGGAAAATCAAGCACTCCCGAGGCGCTTCCATTTTCCGCCCATTCCAGAAACTGCTGTATGTGGCGGGCGGAAAACGACGATGGAACGTTTTCATAAAGATAGTTTAATATTAGTTGAACTCCTCTTCTTTGTAAAGGTATCGGAAGGGCAAGCAATTGAGAGGAATCGACTTCAACCGATGTGTCAGACTTGCTTGTAATAACCTTATTCATTCGTTCTTTCGTTAATGACTGCAAGTATTGTTCGTCTTCTGTCAGTGCTTCACTCACCTTTTGAAACATTTTATGAACGTCAGGTGATTCTTGTTTTAAAAAAGGAAGCACGGTCTTTCTGAATCTGTTTCTTGTATAATCGTCTTTTGCATTGCTCTCATCCGTTCTGTAGCTGAGCCCTTCTTGACGGCAGTATTCTAGGATTTCATCCTTTTCCGCATAGAGGAAAGGCCTGATCAGCCAGCCGGATGCAAATTCGCGGACGGGCTGCATTCCCGCGAGCCCTGCCCCGAGCGTACCTTTCGCAAGCCTCATGAGCATTGTCTCAACCTGGTCATCGCCGTGATGAGCCAGCGCCAAAAACTTCGCTTGGTGTTTTGTCATCAGATCTTCGAAAAACTGATATCTGCAATCACGCGCGGCAGCCTGCTTGTTCAGCTTATTCTTTTTTGCGTATGCAGAAACATCAATCTGTACCGTTTCGCAGAGGATGTGTTCCGCTTCGCAATATGACTGCACAAACTTCATATCTTCTTCAGATTCAGGACCCCTGAACTGATGGTCGACATGCGCCGCTATGATAACGGAAGAATGCCCGAAGTGCTTATTCAGCATACTGAGAAGCGCCATTGAATCAGGGCCTCCGGAGACCCCGGCAATAATCGTTTCTCCCTCCGCCTGAAGATGATATGTTTTGAAAAAATCTTCCACGCTTTTCACAATGTCCCCCTCACAATGAGCAGGTTTTTTAAAGATATACATATCCTATCACTTTCATTCCCTCCAAGCAAAGAAGAAGCATGAGCGCAGGCGTCCGGCCGGCATTAGATGAGAAAAAAGACGATGTAAGCGAAATAAAGGGCGAGAACGCTGATTAAAATAAGTGTTGTTTCAAACAAACCATTGTGCTTTGCGGGTTTTTGTTTAGGTTTATACCGCGTTTGAGATACAGTGCCCTGCCGCGGTTTTGATTGCGGCGGCTTAGGCTTGGCGGCGGCTTTCCTTTTACTCCCGGCGCTCTGCCCCGCCGTCAGGATGTCATGCTTCATGGCTTCCGCAGACGGATATTGGCCGTTTAAAGCAGAAAACAGAACCTTCTTATACTTGTTCAGAAACGGGTGGCCTTCAATGATAGAACGAAGCTGTTCTTTCGGCTGTCCTGACTTTTTGCACTCTTTCTTCTGGACACAGTGAATCATGATCATTGCGACAGCAAACAGGTCATAGGATGGTTCTGCTTTTCTTGTTCCATACCCCCAATAGCCCCTGTCGTAAAACTCCGTATACTCTTTAATCGCGCGGCCTTGTTTTGTCGTTCCCCCTACATCAATGCAGCGGATGGCAGCCGGCGGTCCGGTTACAATAAGATTTTCCGGTTTGAGGTCGCCAAAAACCCATCCCTGCTGATGAAGGACTGACAGGCTGGAAAGAAGCTGCACCATCAGCACCGGAATCCACTCCGCTCCCTTACTGCTGATATATTGCGGAAGAAGCGGCCCTTCTATGTACTCCATCACGTAAAAAGAGACATTTTTATTCAGCTGCGGAATAAACGCATCGTCCGCATCAAAAAAAGAAGGCCCCATCGTTTGCGACCGGGCCTTTGAAAAGGATTTTAAGACATTCACTTCAGAGGTAACAGACATGCTGTCGCTGCTAATTTTCAAAGCGACCTGTCCGTCTGATGCTTCTGCCAGATATACAATACCGTTAGCCCCTTTTCCAAGCTGTTTGAGCAATCTGTAGGATTTGCCGTTCCAGTTGCCCTGAATTGCCGTCCCCGGTGCCAAACTACATGCCAAACTCGTTAAAGCGTCGTTCATCATCTGCCAACATGCTCCTTCTTGAGCGGATTCTCTCAAACTGCTGCGTCGCTTCCCTGATAGCGGGGCCCGTAGGGGTGATACCGCCGGTCGACAGCTTCGCAAAGAGCGCGGAAAGGGATTCAAGCTTCGGCGTCCAATTCAGCACAAGCTCAACTTCCTGGCTTTTCCCGGGAAATATACACATGGCAAATTCATTTTGTCCGGCCCGGGAATTTAAACTGATGGAAAGATCAATCAGCGCTTCTTTCACCGTCGGCAGTTTCGGCGCCATACTCGCACTCGTATCAACCAGCACAAGCACCTGCAGATGAACTGTTTCTCCGAGTTCATCAACCACTTCCATCACTTCGCCGCGTTTTTCCGGAGAAAGCTCTTCCATTTCAACGTTTTTCCCTAAGATTTGTTTAAGCTCTTGATTGACGACACCTTGCAGCGTCTGGGTCATTGCTTTTTTCGTCACCATTTGAACCGTCTGAGACAATTGTGACGCATATACAACTTGATGGACACCGCCACCGGCCATGGCGATGCCTTCAACTTCCTTCATTGCCTCTTGGTCAATCGCGTTTTCTTCCATAATCCCTATAACATTCACCGTAATCCCCTGCTCCTTGGCGAAAGCCGCCATTGCAATCGGGTCTTCACCATGATTGGAGCAGCCATCTGTAATCAGCAGAACTTGATTTAAATGTCCCTTATTCACATACATTCCTCCCGGTGATACGATTAGTCCCATCTTCGCCAGAAGGAAAGTGATTTATACGAAAGGATTAAGAAATCTCCTTTTTATTTTGGAATACCGCCGGAACCGGTATGGAAGCCCATTTCGGCGTGTTGTGATCAATCCGGACAACAACCACCGTCATGTCGTCTTCGATTTGGCCGGAACGCGTTCTGATGACCTCTTCCATTAATATATCAGCGATTTCCTGCGGATCTTCGGTTTTCAGCCCTTTCATTTTCCGTTTCATCCACAGGTCGTGGTTTTCAACGTGCTTCGGTCCTTCAAAAATACCGTCACTCATCATGACGAGCAGATCTCCCGCTTTTAACTGTTCACTTACAACCTCCACATCAAATTCATTGATGATACCGATCGGCAGATTGCTGGCCTGCACTTTCATGACTTGATCTCCCCGCTTGATAAAACTCGGCGTTGAACCGACCTTCAAGAATTTGCAGCTTGCATCCTGAAGATCAATGATAGAAAGATCGAGAGTTGAGTAGATTTCGTCTGTCGTCCGTAAAGACAGAATACTGTTGATCGTTTTGATCGCTATTTTTTCATCAATACCTGATTCGAGAATTTTTTCGAGCAGCTTAATCGTTTCGTTGCTCTCATAATGGGCCCTCGCCCCATTGCCCATGCCGTCACTGATCGCGGCCGCATACTTTCTCGCCCCCAGTTCCATCATGCTGTAGCTGTCGCCGGAGACAAGACCGCCGCCTTTTGCCGCATGAGCTGCGCCTGTCGATACCCGGTACGATTTGGTCGAACCGAACGCAACATGGCTGTAGCCATTCGGATGAGCCGAGTGCTGTTCGCTTTTGACAAGTATCTGCTCCTCAAGAATGTCAGACAGCATCGGGGCGATAATTTTCTCACTCTCGCCGTGTCCTCCGCTGAACGGGATTGTCATTTCGATATCAATATTGCCCTGTTCCAAGCTGTATATCTCGACATGCTGAATCTCGATTCCGAAATGCTGAAGCGCCTCTATCATTTGTTCTTCCTGAATAAAATGCTGCTCCCTCTCCCGTTTTATTTCCCGAGAAAAGTCCGCCATGACCTCAGAAACCCCCAACAGCTGCTCGGCAACAAGCCTCCTGCTGTCCTGAACTTTTCTCTTCAGTGTCAGATGGGCGTGATGGTGGGCAAGTTCGTCCTCAATCAGCTCTTCCACCTGTCTGGATTTGGAACAGTGCTGTTGAAACTCTTTTTTCAATCTGCGGTTTGAGGCATACTGCTTTTCTTCTGTTTCATGCATAACTTGTTTCATTAAGTCATATGTTTTATCAAAGTTTTGAACCCAGCATTTGCTTTTCTTATAGCAGGATTGGCAGGAATGCTCGGTGATTTTGCTTAAAAAGAGATCCACTTCCCCTTCTTCCGCCTGCTCATCGGAAGACGTCTGATGAAAGGTGGCGAAGCTCTCCGACAAGGCATGAAACACATTGGAGAACTGGTCTACTTTCTGGGCGGTGACATCTCTGATTTTCCTCGCGTACTGCTGCTGCTCCTGACTGTGCTCAGCAGTGCCCGGTATGTATCTCGCCACCTTTTTCGTAATCGATTGGGGCGTAATCAAAAACAATACAACGGCAATCAAAGATTCATAAAGAGTGGTCATTAATCCGGCAGACCCTTCACCATATAATGAAATCAGCAGTGAGCCGATCACCAATCCGACTGCGGCGCCGGCTTTCTTTCCTTCTTTCAGCAGCCCGCCAAGAAGCCCGGAAAACGCAAGCAGACTCATTTGATAGAGATTCCCGATATTCGCAAGCCCGAGGATCAGTCCGGTCACAACACCGACCGTACAGCCGATGCTTGCCCCGCCGACAAAGGAAAAACTCAGCACGACATAGCGGGCCAGGATATGCTCAGCCTGCATTCCCTGAAATGAAACACCGGCAAGCCCGGTTAAAACGGATGCGATCAAGATCATAAAACAGATGATTTCTTCTATTTTTAACGATTGCTTCACTTTTTTGATCGTGAAAATCGGCAGGCTTTGTAAAAAGATCAGCGTCAAAATAAAGGCCAGGCCCGCCTCGACAACAGCCATCACATAATCATAGGTGGTAAAAGCGCCGCTTTCAAAATAAACAAATCCGATTCTCGCGGCAGCCATAGAGAAAAACACCACGATCGGCAGCATCTTCACCCGGTCCTGCACGATATATGTACCGATTTTTGAAAATAGAGTGAAGACGGCCAAAGCTGTGAGAATCAATAAAGAGTGTTTCGGCGAAATGGTTAAAGCGCCCGCAAGTAAAGACAGACAAGCATAGAAGGCTTTATCTCTTCTGATCAAAAGCATCGCTCCGAAAAACGGCAGTGCAAACGGAAGAACCTCAGATAATATGAAAGCCCGTCCAAGTAAAAAACCGATCACGACATAAATGAAACCCTTATAGAAAAAAAGTGAATGCGCTTGATGGACTGTAAGCTTTGCCGCCTTTTCAAAAAACGATTGCAGTTTTTCCAGAGCTTGTCCCGCCATCGGCCCGTTCACTCTTCTTTCCGCTTTTTCCATTGCTCTCATCCCCCACCTGTTTTATTCGTTGCTTGTCATTATAAATGAAAGCCCAGATAGGATTTTGTCAAAAGAAGGTAACAATTCCAAAGAACTCTTCGACGCTTTCTCCCTTGTTCCCCTTTCCTTTTGTATTTCCTCCGACATTTCTCAAAAAGTTGTCTAAATATGAAAAAATCGGCTTCTGCAACAGAAGCCGATTCGCTTGATGACCCGTACGGGATTCGAACCCGTGTTACCGCCGTGAAAGGGCGGTGTCTTAACCGCTTGACCAACGGGCCAGATATATATGGTAGCGGCGGAGGGGATCGAACCCCCGACCTCACGGGTATGAACCGTACGCTCTAGCCAGCTGAGCTACACCGCCATATAGGTGCTTATAAGCACAAGTTATATAATACAAAGGTTTCTTCATTCCGTCAACAGAAACTTTAAAGTTTTAATTTTCTGACTACATGCGCGTATACAAAAAAAGCACCCGCTGGGATAGACGGATGCTCCATGTATTTATAGAAAGCAGCAAGTTATCCTCTTCTTGCTCCGCGCCCTCCACGTTTTGATTCCGTGTTTCGTTTTAAAGATGATAAGCGGTCTTCGCTATCTTTAAGAAACTTGTTCATTTTCTGTTCAAAAGATTCTTTCGGACGGAAATCATTTCTAGGTCTGGCTTGCGGACGGTCTTTAGCTTTTTTAATTGATAAACCAATTTTCCCGTCTTTTTCAACGTTGATGACTTTCACTTCAACTTGATCGCCGACTTTTAAATGCTCGTTAATGTCTTTTACATAATTATCGGCTACCTCACTGATATGAACGAGACCGGTTGAGCCTCCAGGCAATTCAACAAATGCTCCGAAATTTGTAATACCTGTTATTTTCCCTTGCAACTTGCTGCCAACTTCAATCGACATAAAAAAAGTGCTCCTCCTTAGGCTTATAAAAAGATCGTTTGTTTAATTATACCTAAATAAAAATTTAAGTGTCAACAAGGCTACTTGCTCTTCTTTTCTACATTAAAGAGAATCTCACCATTTCCTGACATAAACAAGTCTCTTCTGGCAAGCTCTGTGACGTAATCCTCATCCTTTAATTTGGAAATTTCATCTTTTAAATCAGCCTGTTTCGCATTCAATTCTTTTACTTGTTTTTCCAGCCGAGCCTTTTTTTCTTCGTTTGCGCTAAGGGAAGAGGTCTGTGACCACAGAGAACCCGCTAAGACAATAGCCGTCAACAACACAAGGGCGCCGAATACGATCAACCGTCTGAAAAGCCCTTTCCGCCTTCTTTTCATAAGCTGGGATTGCCGTTCAACCTGCTCTTTATAGTCGTTTTGAATTTCAGTTATTGTACGTTCCCTAGATAGATTCAAACCAGACGGTCCTCCTTTCACCTTTTCAAAATACGTATCATGGTCGATCTGATTGTTATGATTAGTTTCTTGCTCTTTTGTAAAAATCCTGCACTTTTTTGAAAATATCGTTTGAAAGTAAGACGCCACTTTTCAGGAAGAAGTTTCAATAATTGTTTCAACAGGAAAAACAGCGGATACAGCAAAAACGCTACGATCTTAAAAAGACACTTCGCAAAAAAGGCACTCACCCGATAGGAGTATAAAGAAATAACCGTGATCAGCCCGATGAGCAGCTTAAAGAGCAGAAGCACCGGACGGAACAGCACGTGCTGAATGAGCTTTTTTGCGAATTGGTAAAGAGACACCGCAAGATGAATGGCAAATTTCAGTATTTTTATATACATTCGTTTAAACAGGCTTTGGTACGTCGCAATACCCAGTAAGACAGCCAAGAAAATGTATACCCTGAGTTCCCCTTCATTCACGTTGAGCAGCACATAGAAAAACAGCAGACCTTGTACAATCCAAAAGAGAATGTCATGAATGAATAACAGCCATCTGGCCGTTTTGGCGCGGCTGACAAACAGCCTGTATGTATCAAGCGACGCTCCGAGCCAGGCGCCCATACCGGTCATTGCCAGCATCGTATAAAATTGGGTCGTCAGCGTCATTTAAACAACTTGCTAAAAAACCCTTTAGCTTTATCCCCTTGCTGCTCGTCTAAATATACAAGGTCAAACACCCTGCCTTTTATAGATACAATCCCTTTTTCCACATCAAGGTTTTTCATCTGCAGATTCTCGCCTCTGACGGAAAGCATTCCCATAACCGTTTCCAGCAAAAACTCTTCGTTATCAAAACTTTCCACATGCTTGACGCCCGAAATGTCTAAATGCTTTCTCCCTTTCATCGTTACATCATGCTGTTCCGGAACAGAAGAAGAACCTTTTTGCTCATAATATGAATTCATCTATTCAGCCCCCATATCCTCGATACTTTTAGCATTATTACTGCATTGTATGAGGCGGGAGCCTTGTTTAGAACAAGCCTATTCGCCGAGTTTTTCTTCTTTGACGATTGTATACATGCCCGCGGCTTCTTCTTTTTTCGTTGTTTCTTTCAATTCATTTACCTTCACGGTGACAAGCTTCTGCCCGAAGCGGACCTTCAGTTCATCACCGGCTTTTACGTCTGAGCTGGCTTTCGCCTGATTCCCGTTAACGGTGATTCTCCCTTGATCGGCGACCTCTTTCGCCAATGTGCGGCGCTTAATTAATCTGGATACTTTTAAAAATTTATCAAGTCTCATATCAGAATCTCCTCTCCATTTCTTTTGCTTCATCCCACAATTTGTCCATTTCCTCAAGTGACATTGCGGTCAATTCAAGGCCCTTTGCTGCCGCTTCTTTCTCAATATAAGCAAAGCGTCTGCGGAATTTGTCATTTGTCATGGCGAGCGCTTCCTCAGGCTCAATTTTATAGTATCGGCCGATATTGACCAATGCAAATAAAACATCGCCGAATTCAGCTTTTAAGCTGATTTCATCTGCTGATTCGGCGGAAGCCTCTGCAGAAAATTCCTTCAGCTCTTCATTTACTTTATCCCATATATCCTGAACGTCATCCCAGTCAAAGCCGGTTTTTGCGGCTTTTTTCTGAAGCTTGGCGGCTTTCGCAAGAGAAGGCAGTGTTTTCGGCACGGCATCCAGCAATGAAGAGGATGTTGTTTGCTTTTCCGCCTTTTTGATTTCTTCCCAGTTGGCGACGACATCATGTTCATCCTGAACCTTAACATCCTTAAACACATGCGGGTGCCGTCTGACCATCTTCGCACTGATGTCTCTGATGACATCATCAATTGAGAAATACCCCTCGTCTTCTCCGATCTGGGCGTGCAGCATAACCTGAAGCATGACGTCCCCGAGTTCTTCTATCATGTGATCCGTGTCCTCTTCGTCAATGGCCTCAAGCAGTTCGTAGCATTCCTCAATCATATATTTCTTTAATGACTGGTGTGTCTGCTTTTGATCCCACGGACAGCCGTTCGGCCCGCGAAGCTCGCGAATAATACTTCGGAATGCAGAAAATTCCTGGTAAAGGAGTTCTTCTTTTTTAATCGGCGGAACATACACGCTTGTTAAGTTATTTATTTCTACATTGCGGTCAAGTTCAAACAAAGGCACCTTGATCATCTTTTCTCCCTTGCTCCCGGCTGCCGTAACGATGACCACTTCATAGTCGTCAGGCAATTTCTCCATGAGCGTCAGCTTCACCTCAGAGGCCGTCATTTGGTCATAAACCTGGCAGATGATCAGGTGATGCCGGAGTTCGAGCTCATCCGGCGTCATTGTTTGCGCATCCGTAAATTGAAACCCTTCAATCGGATCAATTCGCAACGCATTAAAAGTGGCATCCAGAAAGCTTTGCCCTCCAGCAGTATGAACATCTATCTGTTGTTCTTCCCGGCGTTCAAATAACAGCTGAACGGTTTTCTCAGCGACAAACGGATGCCCGGGTACAGCGTAGACGACATCCTCTTGCTTCGCTTTTTCAAACAGAATGTCCGTGATCTCTTCATAGACCGCTTCAAACTGATCATGTTTTTCATAAATATCATCAAAATACCGGATGTCCGCTTCCGTCTCTTGCTCTAATTCCGAAATCACAGGGTGGTCTTTCGTTCTTATATATAAATGCTTCGCCTGAGTCAGCAGCTTATGTACGCCCACTGTCAACTGATCCATGTCTCCGGCGCCGAGGCCGACGACCGTAATATTACCTGCCATGTTTTTCTCTCCTCTTTTTCAATTTGCTTAAAGCACTGCCGAAAGGAAGACCGCTCAGCTCTTCGTCCGTGAAAATCTTCATTCTTATCATACAATAAATAAACAATAGCCCTCCGATGATTGACGCAGACAGACTCTCACATACAGCTCCGCCCCTGCTGACAGGAACAAATAACTGCCAAAGCTTCATATATACGACCAAAAAGAAGACCATCAGCAGACTGCACCAGCACAGACGGGCGATCACGCCTCCGATATTCGTCAGCCATCCCTTCGACCAAATTCTCCGGAGATTCAGGCACGCAACTGCGGCAAATGCCAAGACGGTCGCCAGTGCCGCTCCTGTAATACCCCAGCCGGGGACCAGCCAAACATTCAGCACCCATTTCAGCGCCCCTCCCGCCAAAACGGATACGGCGGGGAAAACGGTATGTCCCGCTCCTTGCAGAATTGCGGCTGCCGTAAGCGCAATCGAGGCAAAAAAGATAGATAAGCTGAATATTTGTAAGGTCTGCGTCCCCTCACTGTTTTGGAAAAGCATGATATTCACCGGTTCTAAAATGCAAAAAAGCCCGGCTGATGCACCGATCCCTACCGCAAGGCAGAGCTTGACGGCAGATGACGCTTTCTCTTTTATGATAAACGGCTTGTTCTCATGCACCGCTTTTGAAATTGAAGGAACCAAGGACGCGGCGATACTGACGGCAAACACGGTTCCCAGCTGAAGGAGCGGCTGTCCGCGGTCATATATACCTTTCAGCTGTTTCGCGGCATGGCTCTCCGTCCCGTCTGAAAGCAGTGAATATAAGTTCAAAGCGTCTACAAGCTGAATCAAAAGCATGAGTACACTGCTGATACAGATGGTGACTGAATAAAGCAGCAGCTTTTTTACAATGACGGCCGTTTCGATATGTCCGCCGTCTTTCTTTGTTTCTTCCCGCTTATACCAGAAAACAGCCAATACACAAAGGGCCGCAAAGCTCCCGGCAATTGATCCCGAGGCCGCCCCCGCACCCGCCGCGTATAATGAACGGCCGCTTTTCAAAAGCCAGAAGGATAAACCGAGAAGCACCGCCACCCGAAGAAGCTGTTCCGTAATCTGGGATAAGGCTGACGGCATCATATCATGCACGCCTTGGAAATACCCCCGGAAAACCGCCGTAAACGGAAACAGTATGAAAGCGAACGCCGCGACCCTTATCAGCATCACAAGGCGGGCGTCACCCATAAAACCGGCCAACGGCGCCGCGCCGGCATACATGAGCGCAAACAGAACAAGTCCGGCCGCCGTGACATAAAGGGCGGAAATTTTCATTATTTTTTGTTTATGATCGCTATAATCGTTCATTAATTTTGAGATGATCACCGGAAAACCGGATGTTGACAGCATGACCGCGATCCCTAAAAACGGATACACCTGCTGATAAATGTAAAATCCGACGTCACCGACAATATTCTGAAAAGGAACCCTGTACACGGCGCTTAATATCTTCGTCACGATGCCCGCAACGACGAGCACAAAAGCACCTTTCCATGCCGATTGCCGCTTGGCGCCAACTGAATCGTTCATCCAAAAGCTCCTTCCAGCCGCTAGAAAATTACGTCTATAAAACGAGCTTATTATATCACAATCCTAACGGCCGAACCGATAGAGAGCACATATGAATATGAAAAAGAACAGCACTTGTATAAGAGCTGTTCTTTCCCCGTTTTCTTATTTCAATAATGGTAATAAGACCTACTGCTCCATTTGTCTCGCCAAAAAACTGGCTGCCGTTTCTACCGCTTTATGTTCTACTTCTCCAAGTGCCTGTTCCTTGGAAAAGATGACCACGGCACCGATAGGATCGCCATTTGCCACGATCGGAGCGATTGTATAGGAGCTCATATCTTCATCAATGTCATTCACAAGCTGCGCGGACTTCACGTCGTTTTCTACCACTGAGCTGCGCTGATCCATCGTTTTTTCGAGCAAATCGCTGATGGCTTTATTCAGAAATTCTTTTTTCGAACTGCCCGAAACGGCAATATACGCGTCACGGTCGCAAATCAAGACGGAATGGCCGAGACTGTCATACAATGCATCTGCATATTCTTTCGCAAAATCGCCAAGCTCACTGATAGGAGAATATTTTTTCAATATAACTTCTCCGTCGCGGTCAACGAATATTTCAAGCGGGTCTCCTTCCCTGATTCGCAGTGTTCTCCGAATTTCTTTAGGAATGACGACCCGTCCTAGATCATCAATACGACGTACGATACCTGTAGCTTTCATCTCTCTGGTGCCTCTCTTTCATGTGATGATATTTAAGGGAAAGTACTAAAGCTCTTTACTTTATGTAGCTTCCGCCACTCGCTTGAAATTAGTATCCGTCACATCAAATGTAATATACACCAGAGAGTAACAATTTTTATGAAGACGCGATTGTTTCTTTCTTCACATTCTGAAGGCCTTTCAGCATGCCGAGCACGGTCTCCAGCCACTCTTCCGTTTTGCGGCCTTTCGTCTGTACTGAGATTTTCAGCTTTTTCCCTTCCATTCCCAGTCCGATCTGCCGGCCGTATTTATTGCCGAGTTCGAATAATTTCTGGCCGTCAATCTGTGCGCTGGCCTCTTCAGAAATGGTAAATCTGATCGCGTCTTTATCCTGCTTGATGAGTTCGACGCGTTCATATTTTCCGTATACCTTCATCTCAGCAACCGTAAACAGCCATTCAACTTCTTTAGGATAGCTGCCGAACCTGTCGATGATTTCATCTTGGAGCTCATTTTTCTCCTCAATTGTGGCGATTGACCTGAAGCGTTTATACATGTCGATTTTTTGCTTGCCGTCTTGTATATAGTTTTCAGGAATATACGCGTCAAGCTCGATATCGATTTCTGTCTCAAACTGTTCGCTTTTCGGAATATCGCCTTTCCGCTCTTCAATCGCTTCCTTGAGCATTTGCGAGTACAGGTCAAAACCGACTGAGTCGATAAAGCCGTGCTGCTGGGCGCCGAGAAGGTTCCCCGCTCCCCTGATCGTCAAGTCACGCATGGCGATTTTAAAGCCTGATCCCAGCTCGGTAAATTCTTTAATCGCCTGCAGCCGTTTTTCCGCCACCTCAGTAAGCACTTTGTCTCTGCGGTACGTAAAATAAGCGTAAGCGACGCGGTTGGAACGGCCGACCCGTCCTCTCAGCTGATACAGCTGAGACAGCCCCATTTTGTCTCCGTCGAACACAATCAATGTATTGACATTTGGTATATCTACGCCTGTCTCAATAATAGTCGTGCTGACAAGGACGTCTGATTCCCCTTCCAGAAAATTGAGCATGACGCTTTCCAATTCATTTTCGGTCATTTTTCCGTGGGCATATGCCACTTTCGCATCGGGAACAAGCATGGAAATTTCATCGGCCTTCCGCTCGATGTCATCCACGCGGTTGTACAGGAAATATACCTGTCCTCCGCGCGCCAGTTCTCTTTCGATAGCTTCTCGTACAAGCGCGCCGTTGTATTCCACGACATATGTCTGAACAGGGAAACGGTTTTCCGGCGGCGTTTCAATAACGGATAAATCCCGCACACCGAGCATGGACATATGAAGCGTACGCGGAATCGGCGTCGCTGTAAGAGTCAGTACATCGACATTGGCTTTGATCTGTTTGATTTTTTCCTTATGCGTTACGCCGAAGCGCTGCTCTTCATCAATGATGAGCAAGCCGAGATCTTTATAGACGACGTCTTTAGATAAGAGCCTGTGGGTTCCGATTACGATGTCTACCGTTCCGTTTTTCAGTCCTTTAATCGTTTCATTGGATTCTTTTCTCGTTCTGAATCGGCTGAGAAGACCGATGTTAATCGGATAGTCCTGAAAACGCTCCGTAATGGTTTCATAATGCTGCTGCGCGAGTATTGTCGTCGGCACAAGAAGCGCGACCTGCTTTCCGTCTGCGATCGCTTTAAAGGCCGCTCGGATGGCTACCTCCGTCTTCCCGTAACCCACATCGCCGCAAAGCAAACGGTCCATCGGGCGTTCTCTTTCCATATCCTTTTTAATCTCCTGAATGGAACGGAGCTGGTCCTCTGTTTCCTGGTAAGGGAAAGCAGATTCGAACTGCCGCTGCATTTCATGATCGGGCGAGAACGCATAGCCTTTGCTTGCTTCCCGTTCCGCATAAAGCTTAATCAGATCATCGGCAATATCCTGAACGGAGTTTTCAACTTTTTTCTTCACCCGTTTCCATTCACTGCCGCCCAGTTTATAAAGCTTCGGTTCTTTTCCTTCAGAGCCGACATACTTCTGCACCTGATCGATTTGTTCTACAGGGACATACAGCTTATCGCTGCCCTGATAATGAATGTTGAGGTAATCTTTATGAATGCCTTTGATTTCCAGTGTTTCGATCCCCAAGTACTTACCGATCCCGTGGTTGACGTGGACGACATAGTCACCGACCTGAAGCTCGGAATAGCTTTTGATCCGTTCGGCATTTGTCAGCTTCTGCTTTCTCGGCTTTTTCTTGATTCGGTTTTTGAACAGCTCTTCCTCCGTAATGACGGCCAGCTTCATCAGCGGCAGTTCAAAACCGGATTGCAGCTCGCCTTCCATGACATAGACCTGTCCTTGCACAAGCGCTTTGGAGCTGTCCGTTTTCGCGGCTTCAATTTCGTAATCAGCCAGCACGGATGCCAATCTGTCGGTTCTGTCCTTATTTGCGCCTAAAAAGACGACGGTGAAGTTTGATTTCTTAAAGCGCTCCATTTCACCTGAGAGGACATTCATCTGCCCGTGAAAACTCTGCATCTGCCGGCTTGTCACATTCACGATATTCTGAGGGCTTGTATGCTGGACATGACGCAAAAATAATGAATAATAAATAGCCGGGCGCCGCTTTTCGCTCATAAGCTCCTGAAAGCTGAAGGATAAATGAATGTCATGCAGAATTTTCCCTTCCTCGAGCAGACTTGTCGTAAATTCGGCCTCTTCTTTTTGCAGCTGATCCTCCATTTCATGAATGCGGCTGACCTCGTCTAACAATAACAACGTGTCTGCCGGTGTATAATCTAGCAAACTAGCAGGTTTTTCGTAAAAGTACGAGAGATACTTCACAAGTTCCTGATCAGTCTGTCCCGTTGATAACCGTTCTTTATCATGTGAGATATTGATATGAAGCATTTCCTTTTGTTTGTCCTGCTTCAGCTTTTTCAGACTGTCGGCAAGCCCTTTATCGAGCCTTTCCATTGCCCGGGCTTTTTCTTCCGCCCTGATGATCAATTCCTTCGCCGGTCCGATCGCCACATGTTTGAGCGTCTCGATTGATCTCTGGTCATCAGAATTGAAGCTTCTGATGGAATCGACCTCCGTATCAAACAGTTCAATTCGCACCGGATGCTCCGACGTCAGCGGATAAATGTCGATAATTCCGCCGCGAATACTGAATTCACCGGGTGCAGAAACCATATCGGAACGCTCATACCCCACCTCTACAAGGCGCGCGGACAGCTGATCCGGTTCTATATCGTCTCCGAGTGAAATGACGAGCTGGCTGCTTTTCCACAGCTCCTTCGGCGGAAGCATTCTTCTCACTGCCGCAACGGGCGCCACAACGACCGGCGCTTCTCCGTTTGTTAATCTATTAATGACATCAAGCCGCTGAGCGCGCAGTTCAGGACTCGCTACCGCAATTTCTGAAGAAATCAATTCATTCACGGGGTATAAAAAAACAGATTGATCCCCGAGAAGCGCCGTCAGATCTTCCGTCACTTTTTGGGCCTGATATAAATTATGGGTGATAAAGAAAATCGGCCTTTTCGTTTCCTGTGCAAGGGCGGAGGTAAAAACAGAACGCGCGGAACCTGACAGACCCGCAAGCAGCTGTTCCTTCAGCCCCTCATGTAAACCGTTGACAATGGATTTAAAATCATCGCTTTCTTTAATAAAGGTTTGAATGTTGTCCATATGGGCCCTCCTCTCTATTTTCTGCAAGAACAGAAAAACGCTTTGGTCTAGAATCTACACCAAAGCTTCTTATTGAATAAATGTGTTGTGTTCATGGTAGTGCGGATTGCGTTCCAGCGCCTCTTGGCAGTCTTCACAAATTGTAAGAACATGGACATCTCCATTGTCTTTATATGAAATCATATCGTTTCTTTCCTCATTTGTTAAGTGCTGAAATCCAAGTGACTGTGTCGGCACCGTTGAATATTCCAGGCTCCCTACCTTAAAGCCGCAGTGGCGGCAGAAATAATGCAAAGCCATACGTTGGACCTCCTGATGTGAAAAAATCATTTTTCCCTAGTATGGTCTCCCATTATTTATCTTATACATTTGCATTAAATTCGTTCATGACTTCTAAAAATGGTTTCGTTAAGGAAGCTTCGCAGGCTTTTACGGTTTTTGAGACGGCATCATTGATATGCGGCGCTTCTTCCTTCGTAAAAGCTCCCAGTACATAGTCAACGACTTTCATTCCGTTAACGGGGCGGCCGATTCCGATTCTGACCCGGTCAAATTCAGGGGTTCCGAGGTGCTGTATAAGCGATTTAATTCCGTTATGTCCGCCTGCGCTCCCCTTCGTCCGAAGCCTGATTTTTCCCGTCGGAAGATCAAGGTCATCGTATATGACTTTCAGATCTTCATGATCGGCATCATAATAATCCAGCAGCGGCCGCAAACATTCTCCTGATAAATTCATATATGTAAGCGGTTTAACAAGTAGAACTTTTTTTCCGGAAACAAACCCCATTCCGTAAAGTCCGTTGAATTTCGTTTTATTCAGTTCAATATTCCATTCTTTAGAAAGCTCGTCAATGGCCATAAAGCCGACATTATGCCTCGTGTTCTCATAGGTTTTTCCCGGGTTACCGAGACCGGCAATCACAAGCATCGTAAATCCTCCCTCAACATCGCTGTAATTCTTCTCATTCTAGCACAAAAGACGTAACCTCGGGCGGGTTACGT
The DNA here is from genome assembly GCF_057196865.1 of Bacillus sp. SYZHCR11. NCBI lineage: Bacteria > Bacillati > Bacillota > Bacilli > Caryophanales > Bacillaceae > Bacillus > Bacillus sp. SYZHCR11. Next base: position 24,058 of record NZ_JBXUND010000007.1, on the reverse strand, counting down.
CTTAAAGCGCTTATTGATTTTCTCCTTCGGGCTCTTCCTCAGGAGACGGTTCTGCATCTTCTTCGAATGCTTCCTGCTTAGGAGGAAGGATGGAAGCCACGACTTCTTCCGGGTCGTTTGTAAATGTATAATTGCCGTCAGCAGTCAGATCTGCGATGGTCAGCACATCATTCATTTCAAGCCCGGAAATATCAACATTAATTGTCTGAGGGATGTCCTTCGGCTTAGCCTTGATCGAAAGCTCATGCAGCGGCTGCTGGATAACGCCTCCGTCTTTGACTCCTTTCGCCTCTCCCGTCAGCTGAATCGGCACCTCGGCCTCGAGCTCCTCACTCATATTCACGACTTGAAAATCGGCGTGCGTCAATTCGTTTTTGAGCGGGTCTGTCTGAAGATCAGTCACCATAACCGATTGCTGATTTCCGTTGACATCAATTGTGATAATCGTGTTTTTTCCTTCGTCCCGCAATGTTTTAAGCAATTCGACACTGTCTAAAGAGACAGGCGTATTCGTTATTTCTTTACCGTATATAATCCCTGGAACATGTCCTGAATGACGGATTTTCCGAAGCGTCGAACGTTTAAAATCTGTTCTTTCATTTGCTTTTAAAGTTGCCATATTCAGCACCATCCTAATTATCGTTTTATCGTCCTATTAGAACAATACCCACAATAACTGGGATTTAAACCTTAAAGTTTCGGTTTAGCTGAATAAATAGCTGACAGATTGTTTCTCGTGAACGCGGATAATCGCTTCAGCCAGAAGCGGTCCGACAGAAAGCTGCTTAAAGCGGTCGATTTTTTTCTCATCAGGAAGCTTAATGCTGTTCGTTACGACAAGCTCCTTGATTTTAGAGTTATTGATCCGCTCAACGGCAGGGCCTGACAATACAGGGTGCGTACAGCATGCATACACTTCTGCAGCTCCGTTTTCAACCAGCGCGTTAGCGGCAAGTGTGATTGTGCCGGCCGTATCAATAATATCATCGATCAGAATCGCTGTTTTTCCTTCCACGTTACCGACGATGTTCATCACTTCTACCTCATTCGGTCTGGGACGGCGTTTGTCGATAATCGCGATCGGCGCTTTCAGACGGTCCGCAAGTTTGCGGGCGCGCGTCACACCGCCGTGGTCAGGAGAAACAATAACGATATCTTTCAAGTCTTTACCTTCAAAGTAATGGCCTAAAATCGGAACACCCATTAAGTGGTCAATCGGAATATCAAAGAAACCTTGAATTTGCGGCGCGTGTAAATCAAGCGCAATCACGCGTGTCGCACCCGCTGTTTCAAGCAGGTTTGCAAAAAGTTTTGCCGTAATCGGTTCACGTGATCTTGCTTTTCTGTCCTGGCGCGCATAACCGTAGTACGGAATCACAATGTTGATTGTTTTCGCGGAAGCGCGCTTTAGAGCGTCAACCATAATCAGCAATTCCATAATGTGCTCATTAACCGGCGCACTTGTAGACTGAATGATATAGCAATCACAGCCGCGAATACTTTCTTCTATGTTGATCTGGACCTCTCCGTCACTGAATCTTGTAACAGAGCACTTTCCTAATTGAACCCCTACATTATCCGCGATTTCTTTTGCAAGTTCTGGATTTGAATTCAAAGAAAAAATCTTTAAATTCTTATCTCCGTATTCGTTAGACATGGTAAACCTCCGATTTTAGGATTATTTTTTATGAATATTTTTCACATAATCTTCTTTATTTACTTGTCTTGCTCTGGCAATGGCAAGCGCTTCGCCCGGCACATCTTCAGTTACGGTTGAACCCGCAGCGACATACGCGCCTTCTCCCACTGTGACAGGAGCGACCAGATTGGAGTTGCAGCCTATAAAAGCGCCGTCTTCAATCTTGGTTAAATATTTTTTCTTCCCATCATAATTGACCGTGATGGAGCCGCAGCCCAGATTCACATCCGTGCCCACTTCGGCATCACCGATATAGCTTAAATGAGATGCTTTGCTTCGGTCGCCGAATTGTGTTTTCTTGATTTCAACAAAGTTTCCGATCTTCACTTCATTGCCGATTGCGGAATCGGGTCTGATGTGAGCAAAAGGACCGATATTTACATCATTCCCAACTTTGCTGCGGTTGACAACGGATTGTTTAATCACAGTGCGGCTGCCGATTGAACTGTCCTCTATCTCAGTGTGAGGGCCGATGACACATTCATCGCCGATTTCAGCTTGTCCCTTTAACACAGTTCCGGGATAAATAACTGTATCTTGTCCGATACGCGCGTCAGGTGAGATGTACGTATTCATCGGATCGATTAAAGTGACTCCGTTCTGCATATGCCGTTTGTTAATACGCTCTTTCATATACATTTCAGCCTGAGAAAGAGCGACTCTATCATTCACTCCGAGCGTCTCTTGGAAGTTACCAGTCTGGTAAGCGGCAACAGTTTCGCCTTCGTCTTTGAGGATTTCGATCACATCCGGCAGATAATACTCGCCTTGGGCATTTTCATTCGAAACCTGTTCGATGACACGAAAAAGAGCCTCGTTATCAAAACAGTACGTTCCCGTGTTGATTTCTTTCACAAGACGTTCTTGCTCCGAAGCATCCTTGTGCTCCACGATTTTTTGAACGGCGCCGTCTTCACTGCGGATGATTCTTCCGTATCCGGCGGGATCGTCGGCAACGGCCGTTAACACCGTGGCTTTTGCACCTTTGTCTGTATGTTCATTCAGCATGGCTTCCATCGTCTCCGCCGTCAGAAGCGGTGTATCGCCGCAAATAACGATCGTGACACCCTTTTCTCCGTGAAGAAATGGTTTTGCCTGCTTGACCGCATGAGCCGTACCGAGCTGTTCTGCTTGGAGAGCGTAATCGCTTTTCTGTCCGAGCTGCTTCTTCACATCTTCGGCGCCGTGTCCTACGATGGTGACAAGCTTCGCTAAAGATAATTTCAGAGCTTCGTCTGCGACGTGCTCTACCATAGGCTTTCCGCATACCGGATGAAGGACCTTATAAAGCTTCGATTTCATTCTCGTTCCTTTTCCGGCAGCTAAAATCACTGCAAACCGCTTATCCATTTAATGGCCTCCAATATCCCTTTTATCCATAGAAAAATATATCCTAAATAGCTGTTGATTTCAAGAAGACATCAAAAAGTGCAAGAATTTTCTATGTAATCGCTTTATTACTGAAAAATCAGATTTAAAAAAGGACTGCCGGAAAAGGCCTTGTGTCAGCCTTTATCAGCAGTCCTTACATTTTGTTATGTTTAAGAAGCCCCGGCTTCTTCATATTCTAATGCTTCAGAATCACCCAAACGATGATACTCATTTAAAACAGCATCCTGGATCTTGCCCCGCGTGCTGGAATTAATAGGATGAGCAATATCGCGGAATTCTCCATCAGGGGTGCGTTTACTCGGCATCGCAACGAAAAGACCATTGTTTCCATCAATCACACGAATATCATGTACGACAAATTCGTGATCCAGCGTGATGGATGCAATCGCTCTCATGCGACCATCGGTATTCACGCGGCGTAATCTTACGTCAGTAACTTCCACAGTAGTTCACCACCTTTTCCCTATATAAAAGCATTAGTCTAACAATTCCACGATTCTTTTTAAATTCCTGCACGTTTCAAAAAGTTTTTTTGAAAATATAGGATATACATACACAATTAGGTGATAAACCATATTTGGGGATCATATACTGCATAAAAAAAGTGATCCCGGAGACCGGAACCACTTTTCTGAGATTTAAGATTTTACCAGCGCAATGACTTCAATTTCCACGAGAGCGTCTTTCGGCAGTCTCGCCACTTCCACACAAGACCTTGCCGGCTTATGTACATCAAAGTATTGTCCGTACACTTCATTCACTTCCGCAAACTGCTCCATATCAGCAATAAATACCGTTGCTTTGACAACCGTCTCGAGAGAAGCGCCCGCTTCTTTCAGCACAGCTTTTAAATTGCTGAACACCTGATGCGTTTGTTCTGTGATATCACCGTTTACCATTTCTCCTTCAGCAGTAAGAGGAATCTGGCCTGAGCTGTAAAACATGTTGTTTACGATGATTCCCTGTGAATATGGCCCTATCGCTGCCGGCGCGTGTTTCGTATGGATTGCTTTTGTCATTTTTCTGTCTCCCCATTCTTTAAATGCTGTTCTTTAAAAAATCGCAGAAAATTGCCGTTTTGAATCTCAATCGTTTTGTCTTTCATATTGATGGTTGAAAGCGTGAGCAGTGACATGTATTCATCGACAAGCCGTTCATTCACTCCCTCGGCTTCAACCAAGACGCCTATTCCCGCGACGTTTGCATTAAACTCATCAAGCAGGCTGATCATGCCGTTAATGGTGCCGCCGGCTTTCATAAAGTCGTCAATAATCAAAACGTTCGAACCCGTAGCCAAACTTCTTTTCGCAAGCGACATTGTTTGAATGCGGTTAGACGATCCTGATACATAATTGATGCTCACCGTGGAGCCTTCAGTCACTTTATTGTCCTTTCGCACGATGACAACCGGAACGTTCAGATAACTGGCCGCTGCGTAAGCAAGAGGGATTCCTTTTGTCGCAACGGTCATCACCACATCAATCTCCCGCTCCGCAAAAACGGAAGCAAAAAGCCTGCCTACATGAGAGAGGACAGATGGTTTTCCTAAGATATCCGTTAAATATACATAACCGCCCGGAAGGATACGCTCAGGATTTACTAAAGACTGTCCCAGCTCCTGTATAAACGCTTCTGCTTCAGCCTGTTTCACTTTCGGAATGTATTTGACGCCTCCGGCAGCTCCCGGCACTGTAAGCAGCGTCCCAATGCCTTGCTGTTCAAAGGTCTGTTTAATAATCGTTAAATCTTCACTGATTGATGACTTTGCTGATTGATACCGTTCTGAGAAAAACGTTAACGGTATTAATTCATGCGGATGGGTTAACAAATAATTTGTTAAGTCCACCAATCTGCCGCTGCGACGAAACTTCATGAACTTACCCCCAAAATCCGAATAATTTAAAAATAATATAACTTAACATACGGATTTAATCAAGAGCATTCTGTTCGCCGATCATCCGCACCGCGTACACTTGATCACAGAAACCTCTTAACCCGTTATAAATCCGCTGCACCTTCGATTCGTATTGAACCAAACCGAATACAGTCGGTCCGCTTCCGCTCATTAACACCGCATCAGCGCCGAAGCGTTTCATTTGATTTTTAATCATCGCCACCTCGGGATGGAGGCTGAGCGTAACCGACTCCAATACGTTTCCTAATTGTCCGCATACCTTTTGGAAGCTTTTTTCTTCAATCGCGTCAATCATCGCCTGCACATCAGGATGCCGAACCTGCTGTAAGTTCAGCCGGCGGTACACTTCGGCAGTCGATACCCCGATCGTCGGTTTGGCGAGCACGACCCAGCAATGAGGCGGAGCACTGATGTGCCTGATCTTCTCACCGCGTCCGGTTGCCAGGGCAGTGCCTCCGTATACACAGAAGGACACGTCTGAACCGATTTCAGCTCCAAGCTCCGCGAGCTCTTCGACAGAAAGCTTTAAATCCCAAAGCCTGTTCAGCCCTCTGAGCGTGGCTGCCGCATCGCTGCTTCCGCCGGCAAGCCCTGCCGCTACAGGGATCACCTTTGTAATCATAATCGAAACGCCTTTTTTGACTTGAAACCGTTCTTTAAGCAGTTTGGCTGCCTGATAAGCCAGATTCCTTTGATCATCCGGAACAAAGCGATTATGCGACGCCACTCTGATAACGTTTTCGGGCAGTTCTGTCAGTTCAATCCGATCTGCCAAATCAATTGTCGTCATGATCATCTCCACTTCGTGATAACCATCCGGGCGTTTACTCGTCACATCGAGGGACAGATTGATTTTGGCCGGCGCTTTTTCTAAAATACGCATAGCTTTCACCTACTTCTCCATCTAAACATAAGTATGAACATTGTATCACATTTGGAGACCCGGAGGTACTTATCCGAAATTGACGCCGGTTTTGACAGCCGATAGAAAAAACCGGGGAACGGATTGTCCCCCGGGCCACTGCATTATCGGTTATTTTGGTTCTGAGCCGCCATCTGCTGTTCGGCAATCTCGATCGCGCGCTTTACCATATTCCCGGCGTCACGCGCCCGAATGCCTCCCCAGCCCTCGTCTTTCACCGTATCGTAAAAACCAAGGTCCTTCGCCAGCTCATATTTGAACTCATCTGACATAACTCCACGACGTCTGCCCAAACGAAACAACCCCTTTTATAGAAATTGATCACCATTCGTGCACGCCACGATAAAACATGTGACACCTATAGCTTCCGTTTAATCGGCTGAAACTTTCGAGGGAATAATTAGAAGAGCTTTAGAAGGCAAAACAAAAAGCAGTAAACAAAAGGTTCACTGCCCATTAAAATGCTACTGAGCTTGCCGCATCGTCATTGAATGTCAATTCAACAGTCTCAGTCAGAATATCAGCATAACTGTATGAAACTCTTTCAAACGAATTCTCGTCTTGATCTAGTTGTATCACAAAAACAGAAGGGTACGTCTCAGCTAAAATGCCCGAACGCTCAATCGTTTTTCGGCGGCCGCCGTTTGCTTTTAACGTAAGCCGTTTACCTAAATTCCCATCAAGCGATCTTTTTATATCGGACAACGTCTTCGCCATTGCATCCACCTCACTACATTTATTGTACAACAAGAGCCCAATTTTGTCAAATAAAATTTAAATTATATCAACGTTAATAAGTCATTGTCAACAAAATTATTTTGACAAAATTCTATTGATTTCTGCGTTATTTTTCACAAGTTCCGGAAATTTATGTATCAATATGTAAAATAATTAACCCGCATAGCGAAATATATGCGGGTTTTATCACTCATCCATTTGATTTATACGGCATACCGACACGCAGCACACCCTTCGTTTCAATTCCTCCCAGCCCTTTCTCTCTCGTCAGCGTATTTCTCAGAACATCCCATACATTGATCCGCTCCATAAACGGAGTGAAGCTGATTTTCGCGACAATATATACCGGGTCAAGCGCATGAATATTGACGCGTGACGGCGAACTTGCGAAATTCGCGCCCGCTCTGATTAAAGACTCAAAATGAGATTGGCACGCCCCCGCGAATATGACCAGCTGATCCAAATGAGGGACTTTACGCCTCGCTCTCTGAACGGTTTCGACAAAGTGTTTGGAATGCCTGTAGGCGCTTAAATCGTTCACGCCTCCCTTATGCTTGGAATATGCATCATGGCCGGTGATGACTAAAATATCCGGCCTGTATTTATCAAGCAGCTCGTCAATTGACGCCGGCATTTTTTTCTCATGGCAATGAATTCCGTATACCGGCACACCGATTTTTTCATAAAAGTTCAGGCACTTTTTCAAATAGGCCTCATCGCCGTCCAGATGCAATACCTTTCCGGGCATATGAAAGTAGTGCTCCTGATGCTGATATTGATTTGTCGTGTAATACTCCTGTTTTTCCCGAAGCAGCTTATAATCCTGGCGGAGCAGCTCGAGAGATTCATTCATCCTGCTTTCATCTCTTTTCTTTCTCATGGCCTGTTCGTCTTTTCTGACAGGCTCCAAATCAGAAAAATCAGCATCCGCAATCAATCTGACTTCGTCACCATGCAGGATGGCAATTGAATTTCCGTTGCTTGTTTGCTCTATACCGATAATGCGAAATAAAACATCCATTTGATAGGATTTCCTGGCTACCATATCTCCTATTTGAAATTGCACGTTACCCACTCCACAAATAGACTAAGCCTCATCATGAAAGAAGTCTTGGCAAATGCACCTCTTTCCGCTGCGGCGCTTGATGTTTCAAGCTTTTCTTGCAGTTGAATGAATAAGGTTCTCCTCTAGCCTATGTAGCGGCAGTCCAAGTGGTGACGCAAAACAAAAAGCCCTCTTAGAAAAGGGCTTTATGCAATCCGTTGGACAAGAGCGCAAATTCTTCTATGGACAGGGATTCACCGCGCCGCTTTCCGTCAATATTCGTTTCTTGAAGAACTTCTTCAATTTGGGCTTTTTTCTCTTTTCCGCCCGGAAGATTGTTCACAAGGTTGTTCAGCAAGGTTTTCCGGCGCTGTGCGAAGCTTGCTTTAATCAGCTGGAAGAAAAACGGTTCATTATCGACGTCAACCGCCGGGCCGTCACGAAGCAAGAGACGGATGACGGCGGAATCGACATTAGGCTGAGGCACAAACACCGTTTTCGGTACGGTCATGACGGTTTTGGCCTCCGTATAGAACTGAACCGCAATGGAAAGCGATCCGTACTCCTTAGAGGAAGGATCAGCGGCCATCCGCTCAGCGACCTCTTTTTGCAGCATTACGACAATTCCTTTTAACGGAAGATGTTCTTCCAAAAGCTTCATGATGATCGGCGTCGTCACATAATATGGGAGATTCGCCGTCACCATAATTTCATCACAATCCTGAAACTGCTCTTCAATGACGGATTTGACGTCTGCTTTCAGCACATCTTGATGAATGATCGTTACATTGTCATACGGAGACAGCGTATCATTGAGAATGGGCAGCAGACGCTGATCAATTTCAAACGCGACGACCTTTTTCGCCCGTTTGGCAAGCTGCTCTGTCAGCGCGCCGATTCCGGGCCCGATTTCAATGACTCCGGTCCGATCCGTAATTTCCGCATGGTCCACAATTCTGTCCAATATATTTGTATCAATTAAGAAATTCTGTCCCAGACTCTTTTTAAAAGAGAAACCGTACTTTTTCAGAATTTCCTTCGTTCTGATAGGTGTCGCGATATCTTTATTGTTCATCCTGTTCCTCCTGCCTCATAGCATCGAGCGCATCAATAAAATCACTTCTTTTGATTTGAAACATTTGCAGCCGTTTTTGAAGCTGCTTGCCGTTTGTATAGCCGATCTTCAGCAGGTCGCCCAATCGTTCGCGCCGTCTTTTGGCAGCCGGTCCGCCGATCAGACCGGCCTGTATGACATCTTCAGCTGAAATTTCACTCGGCTTTGCCTCCATCTCTTCATGCACATTTTCCAGACATGCTCTGATGCTTTCAATGGATGCGTGCTCAACGCCAATGCCGCGCTTGTTTTTCGGTTTGGCAAGATGTTTGGGCAGAAATGCGTGTTTACAGCCGGGTACTGCTTCAGAAATGGTTTTCCGGATCTTCTCCCCCGGAAAATCCGGGTCCGTCAGCACGATGACCCCTCTCGTTTCCTGCGCCAGCCGAATCTGCCTGATGACTTCGTCTCCGATTGCGGAACCGTTTGTCTCGATCGTATCCGCATCAACGGCAAGTTTTATGCGCGCAGTGTCATCGCGTCCCTCGACTACAATAATTTCTTTAATTTTCATTACTTCCTCCAAAAAAACTTTTTATATCCAAAACGAAACCTTTGCTTGCATGTCACGTCTAATATACTGAAAATACACTTTACCTATTATAACGAAAAAAACAGAGGGCGCAAAACCCTCTGAATGAATCGGAATTAATTTAAGATTTTTATTTTGACCTGTTTCTTTCCCCAGCGGTAAGCTGAAGATTTTTCAGGGAAAAAGACATCAATCCGTCTTCCTTTAATGGCTGAGCCTGTATCAGCGGCCACGGCATCCCCGTATCCGTCTACGTGGACTCTTGTGCCGAGCGGGATGACGCTTGGGTCTACCGCAATGACTTTGGCATTCGGATTGCTTGTCAGGTTAACGCCTGTAGCCGTTTGGCCGGAACAGCCGCTGCAGCTTGCGGTATAAGCCGTGGAAGACACGGTAATCACTTTACCGGAAGATCCGGTTTCGCCCGAAGATGCCTTCACAGGTGCACTGAGCTGCTCAATCTTGGGACTGTGCCGCTTTGTGCCGACCGCAATGATCTGATCTTTGCTTTTTTCAGATGTTTCTTCTTTGACAAGCTTTCTTGATACTTCTTTTCCATTTTCTTTGACAACATGAAAATGCTTTTTAAGTTTGCCTTCTTTTCCTTTTTGAACGATCTTTTCTTTCCCGCTGTCGAGAGACGCATCTTCTTTTTCTTTCACTTGATACGCTATTTTTTCCTCAACTACATCGGTGACTTTTTCGATACGAGTGATTTGTATGCCGGCCTGATTTTTTGTGAGCTTTTCGTGTAATGCCGGTTTTACTTTATCTTCGTCTTTCATGTCCATCTTATGCTGCGTTAAAAAGTCAGCGACCGTAGTCGAAGTCGTCCATATTTTCTTTTTCTTTCCCGCATCATTTACAGTGACCTGAAAAGCCGGGTCGACCGTGACTTTCATGCCGTTTGTCACTTTCGTATCTGCTGCTGGATCTATTTTATCGTGCTGATTCACAGGTGTATGCTGTTCGTTCAGAAATGCGCCGACTGTTTTTGCCGTTGACCATAAAGTCTTTTCTTCTCCGCCTCTTGTCACACGGATCTGCTTTGCAGCATCATACACGACATTCATGTTGTCTGCCAATGCTGTCTGCTTAGACGGGGTAATCCGGTCTTCATTTCTCGTCTCTATATGTAAATCTTCCAGAAGTTCCCCAACCGTTTTTGCATGAGTGCGTATTTGCTTTTTCTTGCCGTTGATGGAAACAGAAACTGATTGTTTTGAGAGCTCATGTGCCCCGTATGCAGTCCCGGTTCCGCCCAGCAGAATAATAGCTGCAATCAGAATAACCTTGCTTTTACCAAGCTTTACGGAAAACAGTTTTTTCATTTTTTGTGTGATGAAAAACGCCTCCTTCTCCTCGGAGAGATTATATAGAGTATCTAAAATGCTGTCAACCCTCCCATCTCGAAGATGAAAAACCTTCAGCGTATCCCTCATTATGCAAAAACAAAGCAAAAAAAGGAAGAGAGACATATCGACAACCTATCTTATGAGGAGAAGGAAGCTTGTAGAACCGTTTTACATATCCACTGAATCGGACAAGCTTTTACACGTTATGACAGCGCATTCTGTCAGTTCATGCGGAAAAGTCTTTTTGCGTTTTCGGTTGTAATTGAGGCAATTTCTTCATATGTCAGCCCTTTTAATTCAGCGAGCTGTTCAGCAACATATTTTACGTAGCTTGGCTCATTTCGTTTGCCGCGGAAAGGATGCGGTGTCAGGAAAGGACAGTCCGTTTCAATCAGCAAACGGTCATTCGGAATTTCCTTTGCTACTTCTTTTGGTTTCTTCGCATTTTTGAAGGTAACCGGTCCGCCGAATGAAATATAGAAATTCATATCCATACACTGCCGTGCAACCTCCGTGCTCCCCGTAAAGCAGTGCATAATGCCGCCGACTTCTTCCGCTCCCTCTTCTTTCAAAATTGTGACAACATCTTCCGTTGCATCACGATTATGAATGATAATTGGAAGGTTCACTTCTTTGGCGAGAGCGATTTGTTTCCGGAATACTTCTTTCTGAATGTCTTTTGGTGATTTATCCCAGTGGTAATCAAGGCCCATCTCTCCGATCGCCACGACTTTTTCGTGAGAGGACAGTTCCTTAATCCATGATAAATCTTCCTCTGTCATGTCAATTGCGTCTACCGGATGCCAGCCGATCGCAGCGTATATAAAGTCATATTCCTCAATCAGCTCCATCGCACGCGTGATAGTGGGTTTGTCGAATCCGACAACGACAATTCGTTCAACTTTTTCAGCCTTTGCACGCGCAATGACTTCCTCTAAGTCTGTGTCAAATTGCTCGGCATTTAAGTGCGCATGTGTATCAAAAAGCATCATAAAAACTCCTTTCTTGTTGAAAAACAAAAGGTGTTCGACGGAATGTTACACGTGAAACACCTTTTGCCCCTATTATTTAATTCGAGTGCCTTTCGGTAATGACTGGTCGACAGCTACAACTTTGAGAACGCCGTCCGATTCTCCCGCCAGTATCATTCCTTGAGAAAGCTCGCCTCTCAGTTTTACCGGTTTTAAATTCGTTACACAGATGATCTTCATTCCCACAAGCTGATCCGGTGTGTAATGCTTCGCGATACCTGATACAACTTGGCGCTGTTCAAAGCCCAGATCAATTTGCAATTTCAGCAGCCGATCTGCTTTTTTCACCGGTTCTGCGGACAAGACTTCTGCGACGCGAAGTTCTGTATCCATAAATTGATCAAACGTAATTTCAGGAAGACGCTCTGCTTCTTGCGGCTCTTCCGCCTTTTCTTCTTTAGCAGGAGCAGTTCCTTGCATTTTTTGCTTGATGTAAGCTACTTCTTCTTCAGCTTCAAGACGAGGGAAAAGCGGTTCCCCTTTTTTCACTTTCACATTCTTCAATTGGCCGAATGTCTGAATGCTGTCCCAAGCTTTAAGAGACTGATCCTCAACTCCGAGCTGGGCAAACATTTTTTCAGGCGTCTGCGTCAAGAAAGGCTGTAGCAATACGGCCGAAATACGCAATGATTCAGCTAAATGATACATGACAGAACGTAATTCTTTTTCTTTTTCCTGATCTTTAGCAAGCACCCACGGAGCAGTTTCATCAATATATTTGTTCGTACGGCTGATTAATTGCCATAGCGTTGATAAAGCGACTGAAAACTCCATGTTTTCCATTGCCTTTTCATAAGCTTTAACCGTTTCACCGGCTACGGAAGAAAGCTCTGAATCAAAATCGGTCACATTTCCTTCATATGAACCAATCTCGCCGTCAAAATATTTTTGGATCATTGCGACTGTACGATTCAGAAGGTTTCCTAAGTCGTTCGCCAAGTCATAATTAATCCGTTCTACGAAACCTTCCGGCGTAAAGACACCGTCTGAACCGAACGGTACTTCGCGAAGCAGGTAATAGCGAAGTTCATCCAAGCCGTAGCGTTCAATTAACGTTACCGGATCAACGACATTTCCTTTTGATTTCGACATTTTTCCGTCTTTCATCAATAACCAGCCATGCGCGAATACTTGCTTAGGCAGCGGGAGATCAAGCGCCATCAGCATAATCGGCCAGTAAATGGTATGAAAACGGACAATTTCTTTACCGACAAGGTGGACGTCAGCCGGCCAGTACTTTTTGTAAAGCTCATCATTTTCCGTATCGTAACCGAGCGCTGTAATATAGTTGAACAGTGCGTCAATCCATACATACACGACATGCTTCGGATTTCCCGGTACTTTTACGCCCCAGTCGAACGTCGTTCTGGAAACGGCCAAATCTTCAAGCCCCGGTTTAATGAAGTTGTTAATCATTTCATTTTTGCGTGATTCAGGCTGGATGAAAGAAGGATTTTCCTCATAAAACTTCAGCAGGCGGTCTGCATATTTGCTCATGCGGAAGAAGTATGACTCCTCTTTGATTAATTCGACCGGGTGGCCGCTGTCAGGGCTTTTTCCGCCGACAACCTCACCCTTCTCATTTCGTTCCACATCCACCAGCTGTGTTTCCGTATAGAATGTTTCATCAGGGATGCTGTACCAGCCCTCATACTCATCCAGGTAAATGTCACCATTATCAAGAAGTTTTTGAAACACTTTCTCGATAATTTCTTTGTGCCGGCTTTCCGTCGTCCGGATGAAATCATCGTGAGAAATGTCGAGCTGCTTCCATAGCTTTTGGATTTCAGCAACTGCGCGATCCACATAAGCTTGAGGCGTGATATTCTCTTCCTCCGCTTTCTGCTGGATTTTCTGTCCGTGCTCATCCGTTCCGGTTAAGTAGCGTACGTCAAATCCTTTTAATCTTTTGTAACGCGCCATCGCATCGCCGGCCACGGTAGTATAAGCATGGCCGATATGTAATTTTCCGCTCGGATAATATATCGGGGTCGTAATATAAAAAGTATTATTGTCTTGCGGCATGTTGCAACCTCCCATTCAGAATGTCGAAAAGCTCACGCCCAAAGGACGAGAGCGGTTTTATTTGATATACAATATTGATATTTGTCCTCTATCTATGATACCATCTTAGCCTTTAAGATCAAGGATATATACGTACTGCGCGTAAAAGAGTAAATAAAATTAAAAATTTTTATTGAAATTAAAAAAAGTCTTAACATGTCGAAATTTGTCGTATATAATCTACTAATATAAAACATCTTGGTTCGAAAGTCTTGATTTAAAAGGATTTTCAGTAGGATAATAGGTTCGAAAAAGCAGTCAAAAAGCCTGTTATTTCAGGATTTCCAAGGCTTTACTTACTATAAGAACTAATTCTTACAAACAATAGCAAACAAAAAGATTGACGATTATTGGAAACCTTGTTATGCTAGGAATGTAAGGAATTTTGTCGAATAATGACGAAGAAAAATATAAACTACAAATAATTATCTCTCGGGAGGAGACTGTTAATGAAATCTACTGGTATCGTACGTAAAGTTGATGAACTTGGACGCGTCGTTATCCCTATCGAACTTCGCCGTACACTGGGCATCGCAGAAAAAGACGCTCTTGAAATTTATGTTGATGATGAAAAAATCATCCTTAAAAAATATAAACCAAACATGACTTGCCAAGTAACTGGTGAAGTTTCTGATGATAACCTTAAACTTGCCGGCGGCAAATTGGTACTCAGCAAAGAAGGCGCTGAGCAAATCATCTCTGAAATTCAAAACCAGCTTCAAAACCAAAAATAAGCTATTTCATACAAAAACCGTTCTTGTTATGACACAAGAACGGTTTTTTTTATGATTGAATGTGATAAGCGTCATAAATCTCGCGTTTCGGTACGTCCCGATCTACCGCTGTTTGTTTTATGGCCTGTTTGGAAGAAGATCCTTCATTTATGTAATGCTCCACATGTTCTTTCTCAGAAAGCTCCGCCCACCAAGGCTTTTCCTCTTCGTCCGGTTCAGCGCCTTGATTGCCTTCGACAACGAGACAAAACTCACCGCGGATTTGATCTTCATTTGCCCATTCAAGCACCTCGGCGATGGTTCCTCTGATGAATTCCTCATACTTTTTCGTTAATTCCCTCGTGACGGCGATGGTTCGATTACCCAAAACGTCATGCATTGCTGTTAATGTTTCTTTTAATCTGTGCGGCGCTTCGTAAAATATCATCGTTTCCTGCCGTTTTTTCAGGATTTCGAGTTCTTTCTTCTTTTCTTTTTTTTGTCTGTTTAAGAATCCGTAGAAGAAAAACGGCTGCGGGGTGATCCCTGATGCGGTCAGCGCGGTTAATGCCGCATTTGCACCCGGAAGCGGAACGACATATCCGCCGATTTGGGTGAAATCTCTCACAATCTCAGCCCCCGGGTCGGAAATTGTCGGCATACCGGCATCACTGACCAATGCCACATTCTTTCCGCTTTTCAGCCATTCAATGATTTTATGGCCGCTGCTTTCTTTATTATGTTCATGATAGCTGATGAGAGATGTTTCTATGTCATAAACATGGCACAGCTTTTTCGTCTGTCTCGTATCTTCGGCAGCTATGACATCGGCCGATTTCAGCGTCTCTACTGCACGAAAGGTCATGTCCTCCAAATTGCCGATCGGTGTAGGAACAAGGTACAGAGTCCCCATTTCAGATTTTCCGTTAAAACTCATCTGACGTCTTAACATATACAGCCTCCTTGCTGCGTCGTTTTTCTTCTATATATTGCTCTTTTTTCTTTCGGGTCAGCTGCTTAAAACGGTATTCCGCCTGCATCGCTTCCCGTTTTGTTTCAAATGATTCCGCATGGCATAACGAAACCGGCCTTCTCGCCCTTGTATATTTCGCGCCCTTTCCCTCATTGTGGGTTTTCAGCCGTTTTTGCAGATCATTTGTATAACCGGCATACAGACTGTTGTCATTGCACAGCAGCACATAAAAGAAATGACTATTTGTCTCCATATAAAATCGTGCGGATCTCTTTCGTATATTCATTTTGTTCATTATATACAAAGAGCGGGGGAAGAATTTTGAGATCAGGGCGGCCGCCTTTAATTCCTTCAACCAAAATGGTATTCGCTTCTTTACCTTGTTTCGGATAAATAAACTGAACCCGTTTCGGTTCTATTCGGTATGCTTTCATTAGTTCAAAGATTTCCAGAAGCCTCCCCGGCCGATGAACGAGAGCCGCTTTTCCTCCTTGCTTCAGCAGTTTGCTGCTGACGGAAATCACATCTTCAAGCGTGCAAAGGATTTCGTGCCTTGCGATTCTGAGATGCTCGTTCATGTTCTGCTCCGCCTCTTTCGGTGTTTTAAAATAAGGCGGATTGCAGGTGACAACATCATATTTATTATGTCCGAGTCTTTCCGGCATATTTTTCAGATCATCATGAATGAGACTGATCTGACCGCCCAGCCCGTTGTATTCCACGCTTCGAAGCGCCATATCATACAAGCGTTCCTGAATTTCAACCCCGGTGATATCGGCTTTTGACCTTGTGCTGAGCAAAAGCGGCACAATGCCGTTCCCCGTGCATAAATCAACAATGTTCCCCTTTTGAATCGGAACGTATGCAAACTTAGACAGCAGCACGGCATCTAATGAAAAAGCGAAAACCGTCGGACTCTGTACTATTTTCATATCCTCTGCTAATAAGTAATCCAATCTTTCATCATCACGTAATGAAACCATAATCTTATTCCTTTCGGCACTCTTTGAAAAAGGCTTCCGACATCAGCGGAAGCCTTTTCCTTATTTTTTATTTAAGAAGGACAGACAAAAAAGGCAATCTCCCTTGCGGACGCTCCCATAATGGACGTTGCAAATATGAAAGCCTTCTTGATACAGCCGGGCCAGATTGTCGTACCCTTCTCCTATATCACTCTGCTCTGCCTTCTGTGTTTTTGTTTCTTTCTGATCGGCTTTGAACTTCTCAATTTGCTCCGTCGTGTCATCAAGCCGCTTACGCAAATGCTTATTTTCAAGCTGAAGATGGTGATTCTCTTCAATCATTTCGCCGATATGCTGCTTTAAGTCACCCAGCTGACGGTACAGCGAACCGATTTGTTCCTCCAGGTTTATGACAGTATCAAATAACTCTTTTTTATCCAAGGTTCCACACCTCGTTAATCTGTGGTTTGTGCGGATACGACGCCCTCTTCCAAGAGCTCTTCCCAAGTATATTCTATCACTTTTTCACGATTCTTCAGTTCCACCTGAAGCACCCGTTCCAGAATATTAAGACCGACAACCTTTGCGGGGCCGTTTGCCGTCGTAATCATTTCGCCTAAATCCGGCAGCTGTTCTTTTGCCGTCTCATACTCATCATTTTCATACTTCAAACAGCACATCAAACGGCCGCACAGACCGGAAATCTTCGTTGGGTTCAACGATAAATTTTGATCCTTCGCCATTTTGATGGACACCGGTTCAAAATCACCGAGGAACGTGGAGCAGCAAAGCATTCTCCCGCATGGTCCGATACCGCCGAGCATTTTCGCCTCGTCCCTTACCCCGATTTGGCGCAATTCGATTCTCGTTTTAAAGATAGAAGCCAAGTCTTTGACCAATTCCCTGAAATCAACCCGTCCGTCTGCCGTAAAGTAAAAAATGACTTTATTGCGGTCAAACGTAAATTCAACATCAACCAGCTTCATATCTAAGCCGTGGTCAGCCACTTTTTTCTGACAGACTTCAAAAGCGGACAGGGCCTCCTGTTTGTTTTCTTCTACAATGAGAAGATCGCGTTCATCAGCAACGCGAATAACCTTTCGAAGCGGAAGCACAACATCATGCTCGTCCACTTGTTTATTTGCGATGACAACCTGCCCGTATTCTACACCTCTTACGGTTTCAACAATGACGCAGCTGTCTTGTTCTATATCAAATCCATTCGGATCAAAATAATAAATTTTCCCCGCTTTTTTAAAGCGGACGCCTATTACGTTGTACAAGCTTATCCCTCCTGCAACGTTAACACCAAGTGCTCCATTAATCCCTGCACATTCACATTGGAATGAAGCCGTTTTTTTGCTTCTAAAACAGCGAGAATTTGGTTCGTAACGCTTTGTTGTGTAAATTGCAGCGCATGCTGTTTTATTGATTGGAATAAGTCTTGATAAATCAGTTTATCTTCATTTCCAATTTGGATGGATAATACATCACGGTATATCAATAAGAGCATATCAAGACCCATTTCTTGATGGGTTTTTTCTTTGAAAAAGGGCACCCACTGATCCTGAATGAAGAAAAAGGCATGTCCTTTCCGCTGATGTAAGACTTCATACAATTTTATCACTTTCGCTCTGGACTCTGCAAACTCATCATTTCGACTTAATTCGACTGCTTCCGCAATATTATTTGTCATATTTGCTAAGAGCCGGGCCATGTGAGGGCTCACTTCCTGTTCAATCAGTCTTTCTTCTATGGCTTTCGGCTGAAGCGGCTGGAACGGGAGAACCTGACATCTCGAAACGATGGTATCCAGTATTCGGTGGAGCTGCTCAGTAATCAGAATTGCGATGGTGTCTTGACTCGGCTCCTCTAAAAACTTCAGCAGACTGTTTGCCGCATTTGTGGTCATTTGATCCGCATGGGATATAATGTACAGCTTTTTATGCGATTCCAGCCCCGTTTTGGAAAACTCTTCCTGAAGCGATTGGATCTGAGCCTTTTTAATGGATAATCCGTCGGGCTGAACCACATGCAGGTCGGGATGGTTTCCGGATTCGATACGCTTACAGTTCCGGCACTCTCCGCAAGGCTCAGTCCCGTCTTCAAGGCAAAAAAAGCTTTTTGCGAGAAGCAGTGCGGCATCCAATTTGCCCGTACCTTTTTTGCCTTCAAACAGATATGCGTGAGAAAGCCTTTTCTTTTCAATGCTGTTATGCAAAAGCCGCATCACTCTGGGCTGCTGCCCGGTCATTTCCTTCCATGATATTGCCATTGTATCACTCTCTATGTGTAAAGGTTAATCAATAAACCTTTTATTTCTCCGATTCGATCCAGCAAATCAATTGCCGGTTTTTCCTGATCTAACATTTCTTCCGTCAGCTGAAGCAGTTTTTCATCTATTTCTTTCACAAGCCCCAGGGTCCGGCTGCTGCCGTACAAGTCAAAGCTTTTCTCCGTCTCATGCGATAATCCGCTGTCTACGGCCTCTTTTACAAAACGTTTTACCAATCCTTTGAACTTCGCTAAGTCTTTGAAGTTTCTCGACTTCGTCAGCCTTTTCCCGAACGTTTCTATATCCGTTAAGAACCTGCTCAGCTGATCAAATTTCAGCTTGCTGCTTTGGCTGTCCATTGAACTTTTAAACGTTCCGGAAAGCTCTGCCGCTTTATAAGCAGGCTGCTGCTTTTTCTCAATAAATGTACGTAAGTCAGAATTTATTTTCACGTCGTCAAATCCTTAAAATTGATGAAATTCATCGACCGGGAGGACAAAGACCGTCGCTCCGCCGACTTCCACTTCGACGGGATATGGAACGTAGGAATCCGCATTCCCGCCCATCGGGGATACCGGGGCAATCATCTGATCACGTTTACAGCCATTCTCTTTAATGAGGCTGAGCGCTTTATCGACACGGATATCTTCCACCCCGATCATAAACGTCGTATTGCCTGATTTAAGGAATCCGCCTGTTGTCGCAAGCTTCGTCACCCTGAAGTTGTGGTCGGTTAATACTTTCAAAAGCCTGTTGCTGTCCTGATCCTGCACCACTGCCACTATTAATTTCATTCTCTAGGCCCCCTTTAGGTTGGAAAGAACATTGTCGTTACATTCATTATAGCAACTTATGAGAAACAGGTCACAACTGAATTTTTTTCAATGCTTCATTTATCACTTGAAGTGCGTCCTGAATGACGAGTTCCTTCTTTTTCGATGCGTCGATTGTATGGAATCTTTCCGGAAAACGCTGCATAACCTTTTGGTATCCTTCCCGTACTTTCGTGTGAAAGTGCAGGGCCTCAAGATCGAGACGATTCTTTTCTCTTGAATCATTCGACGTAATCCGTTTCAACCCTTCTTCAGGCTCAATAGAAAAATAGATGGTGACATCAGGCATCGTATCGCCGATTGCAAACTGGTTGATAGAAAGAACTTCATCAATGCCGAGCCCTCTCGCATAGCCTTGATAAGCCAGCGAACTGTCGATGAAACGATCACACAGCACAATGCGCCCTTCTTTCAATGCAGGCTGCACCTTTTCGGTTAAATGCTGTCTTCTCGCCGCGGCGTAAAGCAGCGCCTCCGTTTTTGCATCCATCAGTGTATTGTTTTTATTTAAGATCACTTCTCTGATCTGTTCCGCAATGTCGATGCCGCCCGGTTCTCTTGTCGCTGTCACCGGGAGCCCCTCTGCCGACAGAATCTCTTTCAGTTCCTGAAGCACAGTCGTTTTCCCTGCACCTTCAGGACCTTCAAATGTTATAAATAAACCGCTCATGATTTCTCCTCTTCTATATAGACAAGTAATTGTTCCCCGTTTAACAAGCCTTGAATATGCGCGTCCATGCCGATTAAACGGGAAAGCTTCTGTACGATCTCTTCTGTTATCCGTTCGCCGTCCATGATCAGCGGAATTCCCGGCGGATAAGGAATAATGTTCCCCGCATGCAAGCGCCCGGCCGCCTTATTTATATCTGCAGGCTCTTTTGTAAACTTCCGCATCTCATTTTGCGGATATTCAAGTGTCGAAATGGACGGAAATGTCCAATTCACGGCATCCGGCAATTTATCGGGCGGTGTATTCTCCAGTTTCTGCTGTATGTTTCTTACGGCTGCCTGTTCTATCATCCGCCGGCCGCCTATCGGCAGTACGAGCAATACTTGGTACTCGTCAGCCAGCTCGGCAACAATGCCTTCACTCTCCAAAATGCGTTGTAATGAATAGCCGGAATGTCCGAGCTTTGACCGAAGTATTAATTTTAACGGGTCCGCCCGCAGCCCATATCCGGAAGGCTCGATTATTTCAATAGAAGAAATTGATGCGAACCTTCGTTTGATTTTCTCAATGTGCTCCATATGGACGGGAAGTGTCCCTTTTTCAGCAATATCCTGCACATAAGCACGCGCCGTATCTAAAGATGCCATAATCGGGTATGACGGGCTGCTGCTTTGCAAACTGCTTACATAATAAGTTAATCGATCTCTGTCAATTCGGGTGCTGTTTAAATGAAAGTAAGATCCCATCGTCATAGCCGGAAGCGTTTTGTGAGCCGATTGAACAACGGCGTCCGCCCCCATAGCCAATGATGAAGGCGGGAAAGGCTGCCCTAACACAAAGTGAGCTCCATGAGCCTCATCCACCAGCACAGGAACACCGTATGAATGGGCTTTTTTAACTGCCGCAGTCAAATCGGCGGCGTGTCCGTAATAAGTCGGATTGGTCAAAACAAGTCCTTTCGCGTTCGGATATGACGCCAGCGCTTTTTCGATGACTGAAAGAGATACATGTGCCGGCACATGCATGTTTTCATCGATTTCCGGCGCCAAATAAACCGGCTTGGCTCCGGCCAATGCCACCGCATGGAAAACAGACTTGTGACAATTACGCTGGATCAGAATGGGTTCACCCGGTTCACAAACAGCTAAAATCATCGCCAGATTGCCGGCGGTCGTTCCATTGACGAGAAAGAAGCTTTCCTGAGAGCCGTACAATCTGCTCACCAAATCCTGCGCTTCCTTAATGACCCCCGTCGGGTGATGCAAGTCATCAAGACCCGTGATCTCAGTCATATCAATAGATAAAAGAGATTGATATACAGATTTGGCTTCATCAAAAAAGACATCTCCATTGTGATGTCCCGGAACATGAAAAGAATACGTATTTCGGTGCGCATGCTTCATCAGCGCTGTATATAAAGGTGTGTCCATTTTTAAACAAATCCTTTGCCTGTCTTTCTTATTATATCGTGCCTGCGAGCCAACTTAAAGCTAAGACTTTTTGCCATCTAGCCATTATCCCGGCCGGAACTCATATCAAGCAGCTTCTTTTTTAAATCGCCTTCCATGATAACAAGCTCCTCCTCGGCACGCCTGCGTTTCATCCTGCCTTCTTCTTGAATAGACATGATTTCTTCAAGTGTGCTGACTAAGCTTTCCTGCACTTTTTTGAGGGTGTCTGCCTCAACAAGTCCGCGCTCATTGGCTTTGGCCGTCTCGACTGTGCTTGTTTTCAGAAGTTCGGCGTTTTTCAGCAGCAATTGATTTGTCGTATCCGCCGCCTTCTGCTGCACATCTGCCGCACTCCGCTGCCTCATAAGCGTCAGCGCGATGGCGACTTGATTCTTCCATAAAGGAATAGCCGTAACAATGGAGGACTGAATTTTCTCTGCCAGTGCCTGATTCGTGTTTTGAATCAGACGGATTTGCGGCGCACTCTGAAGCGTAATCTGCCTGCTCAGCAGCAGATCATGCACCCTCTTATCCAGACGGTCGGCAAACTGGCGAAGATCATTCACTTCCTGCGCGGCCATTTGATTGTGTTCTCGTAATTCGGCTTTTCTTGCCGCTTCGGGAATAAGCTTTGTTTTCAGCTCATCTAATTTTAATTCACCCGCTGCTATATACATAGTTAAATCAGAAAAGTATTGTTTATTTTGGGCGTACAGCTGATCTAACCATTTATTGTCACTCAACAGCACATTTTTAGAATGTTCCAGCCTTCTGCTGATACGGTCAATCTGCACACTTGTCTTTTGATATTTCGAAAGCACTTCCTGCACAGATCCGGATACCCTTTTAAACAGCCGGACGAAAAACCCTTTGTTCTTTACCTGCAGATCATCGGGGTTTACCTGGTCAAGCTTCAGCATCAGATCAGCCAATATTTGTCCCATCTCTCCTGCATCTTTTCTTTGCACGTGCTCTATCATCGTGTGGGAAAATTCCAGAAGATTCGCCTGCGCCTGTGAACCAAACAGAACAATGCTTTGCATGTTCCCAGGGTCCAGTTTTTCAGCGAGCTGAAGTGCCGCTTCTCTTTTTTCTTCCGGCAGCGTATCTGCAAGCTTTAGATGAGTCTGGTCATTTTGGGCGCCTATGCTGTCATCGGAACGGTCTTTGGCCATTTCCTTCTTCCTTTCTTATTTTCTCAGTGAATGCTTTGCCATATCTAATTCAAAGTGCAGGTCGTCGATGTCCTCCTTCATCAGTTCATGAAGATCCTCTTCCAGCCTTCTGGAAAGATCCGCCAGAGTCATCCTCGTCTCACTCAAGGACATTGATAAATCTTTATTTTTTCGCGGCTGTGATGAGAGCAAAGCATACTTTTCCGTCAGTTCCACAACAGAATCAAGCGTTTGATAATAGAAACGCTCTGCCTGATAAAAACGCTTCGGCTCCTGCTTTGTGAGCAGATATATTCGTCGGGTTATCCGCAGTATCTCTGCATTCTGCTTCAGCATTTGTATACTTTTCGAGCGGAAAAGCGCCCTGCGTAATCGGATGATTTTACCCTTTGCTTCCTCGAGATTTTCCTTGATATAAGCATATTCTTTTCTTGTCAGCCGGTGTTTTTTTAAAAAGAGACGCTTCGCATTCCACAAGCCGGACGCACTGACTGCGGCTCCGCCGGCTGCCCCGTATAAAAGCGAATACAGAAAAGGCTGATGCCCTATCGTAAAGAAGGTTATCCCCGCTAATACAAAAACTGTGCTCCCGCAAAATGTCCATTTCATATATTGAATAAACGGTTTCATACTTGATCGACTCCTATTTATTCACTTTTATCAGTATTATCTATTACATTCCATGTCTAAACAAGTTCCTCTTCTTATCGTATCAGTTCTTTTATAAAAAGTGAAAAAACTCCTCTGATTTCAGGCAAAAAAAAGACCCTTTTCAGGGTTAAGAATATAACGTCGGTGTATGAAGGCTTTTCAATTTACGAACGAAAAATTCATAATTCGGATCAGAGGTCGGAGTGGAAACTACTTTCTTCTCACACTCTAAACATATAAATTTCGTATAAATATGGATTCCCCTGCTTTTCTTGGTTTCACACACAATACATGTTTCTTCATGGCCGGACGTTTCATTCATTTTGCCCACCTCCGTATGAATAGCCTTCCCTTAAACTGTTGATTGTATACACAATTTGGATCTTTTTGAAGTTTGCAATTAGTATATGGGCGTTCCCGTATTTCGGTGTTTGTTTTGTTTTTATTCAAAAACAAAAAAGGCAGCTCATAATGAGCTGCCTTTACCGTAATGATAGCTTGGCGGCGTCCTACTCTCACAGGGGGAAACCCCCGACTACCATCGGCGC
>NZ_JBXUND010000006.1:0-60106 GCF_057196865.1 Bacillus sp. SYZHCR11 | reverse complement strand
CCAACTAGCTAATGCGCCGCGGGTCCATCTGTAAGTGGTAGCCGAAGCCACCTTTTATGTCTGAACCATGCGGTTCAAACAACCATCCGGTATTAGCCCCGGTTTCCCGGAGTTATCCCAGTCTTACAGGCAGGTTACCCACGTGTTACTCACCCGTCCGCCGCTAACATCAGGGAGCAAGCTCCCATCTGTCCGCTCGACTTGCATGTATTAGGCACGCCGCCAGCGTTCGTCCTGAGCCAGGATCAAACTCTCCAATAAAGTAGTTTGACTGACTACGCACATCGCTGTGCGATTTATTTAAAACTTTGAATTAACAGGTACGTTTTGTCTTGTTTAGTTTTCAAAGATCATTACCGCTTGTTGAAGCAGCTTTATTATCTTACCACTCAGCTTCTTTTATGTCAACAACTTTTTTTAAGTTGTTTCCGAAGCTTTTTGTTGTTGTCTGCTGTCCATCAGCGACGTTTAATAATATACCATGCATCCGCTGAATTTAGCAAGTATTTTTTTCGTTTTTTTTGAAACGTATTTCGTTATATTCATCTCCGCCGCGGCATACGATGTAATCAAGCATGGACAAGATAAGGAGGCGTCATCAGTGAACCACTTCTACGTGTGGCACATCAGAAGGATAAAACAGCTGCTTATTATTATCATTGCCGCATTTGCAGCAGCCAGCTTTTTTTATATACAGAGAGCCGTCCCCCTTCCTGTATTTTTAACTGATAGCGGCCCGAAGGCTATTTCAAAAGGGGAGACGAAAGCGGGCGAAGTCGCATTAACATTCGATATCAGCTGGGGCGACGAAAAAGCGGTTCCGATTCTGAACGCGCTAAAAGCAAACGGTATTAAAAACGCCACTTTTTTTCTGTCAGCTTCTTGGGCGGAACGGCACCCGGACACAGTTGAACGTATGGTAAAAGACGGACATCAAATCGGCAGCATGGGATATGCGTATAAGAATTATACCAACCTAGAGGACAACGAAATAAAAAAAGATATACTTCGGGCCCAGACCGCATTTAAAAAGCTGGGTGTGAAGAATGTTCATTTACTCCGCCCGCCGACCGGACAATTTAATAAAAAGGTTCTTGCCATTGCACAGCAGTACCGCTATTCAGTGGTTCATTACAGCGTTAACTCGCAGGATTGGACAAATCCCGGTCCTGATAAAATCATTGAAAATGTAAACAGTCATATAAAAGGCGGCGACATTGTCCTGCTGCACGCCTCTGATTCAGCAACACAGACCGAAGAAGCGCTCCCCGCCATCATTCACAATTTAAAGCAAAAAGGACTGAAAAACGTGACAGTCGGCGACCTGATTGCAAATACTGACGTCAAGTCATCAGAAGTCAAATAACTACCTCTGGGCAAACTTCGGCAGCATTAACAGCTGAAACGCATTGCAGCCCATCAACGGAATCAGCATCAAATAAAGCCAGTCCTCATTATTCACTCTTAGCGCAGGAACCCATTCAAGCGCTGTAATAACGACCATTAAAAATAATGATGAAACGAACGTATTTTTTGAGGACTGCTTTTGTTTTATATACGCCGTCAGCAGGCCGACGGCAAGCAGAGCCAGCGGCAGCCAGACAAACCCCGCAATCGAGTCACCCCGCTCACCGAAAAACAAAAATCTGACGTACATTAAATCAAAAGCGACAAACAGAATGATAAACAGCTGAAGCAGATTCCAAAGCGAGTTTGATCTGAGAATTTCAAGGGCAAACCGGTGCACCGTCAGAAAGACGAAGAATCCCATCTGGCTGATCACACTGAAAATCATGCCTACCCCGATAAACCAGATCAGAACGGAGAAAATCTGACCGGCCTCAAAATTCAGAAAGAACCCCTTGTACTCCCCCCACTTCAGTGCAAATCCCACGACGCTTGTAATAAGAGCGCCCACAGCTAAAATCGAAAAGAAAAATCGAACAAGCCCGCGGCTTTTCATCTCTTATTCATCCCCCTGACAATCGCGTTCAGCGATATTTTGTTATGTATAAATCCATTCCGATGAATCATATTAAAAATAAGTACAAGTAAGGAAGGAGCTTATGCATGTCAAAAGCCAAAACGCTATTGATAAGCTGTTTTGTTGTATTATCTGTAACAGCTTGTGCTCCAAAAGACCAAGCAGCGGATATGGATTATGACCAGACTAAAAAAATGGTTGTTGATATATTAAAGACAGATGATGGAAAAAAAGCAATTAAGGAAATATTAAATGATGATGCGATGAATGAGGCATTGGTGATTGATCAAAATGCCATTAAAGGCACAATAGAGAAAACCCTCACCTCTAAAAAAGGGGCGGAGTTCTGGAAAACCATCTTTGAAGACTCAAAGTTCGCCGAGAGCTTTGCAAAAACGCTTCAGCCCGAGCACGAAAAAATCATAAAAAAATTGATGAAAGACCCTGATTATCAGAAAAGTTTTATGCAGATCATGCAGGACCCCGGCATGGATAAAAAATACTATGAGCTGGTGAAAAGCCAAAAGTTCCGCAGTTACTTAGAAGATGTAATTACAGAGACACTTTCCAGCCCGCTTTTCAAAAAGCAATTCGAGGATGAATTGAAAAAAGCGGCTTCAAGTTCTGAAAAAGAAAGCCAATAAAAGGCCGGGCCGTGTTGATCCCGGCCCCTTTTTTATTCAGCTGTTTTTTCAATGACTTTTTGGGCGATACCCATATAAATTTCCCCGATCGGATGACTTCTGTCATAGACAGAAGGCGCAAACTGGTCCTTGTCCCAATCAGGCTGTTTTAAAGGAATTCTGCCAAGCAGCGGCACCTGCAATTCCTCTGCAAGCTTATCTCCCCCGCCTTGACCGAACACATATTCTCTCTCGCCGGTTTTTGCACTTTCATAGTAAGCCATATTTTCAATGACCCCTACAACTTCATGATCGGTCTTAATCGCCATAGATCCCGCTCTCGCCGCTACAAATGCGGCTGTAGGGTGCGGCGTTGATACGATAATCTCTTTGCAGCTCGGAAGCATCGTGTGTACATCGAGCGCCACATCACCCGTGCCGGGCGGCAGGTCGAGAACGATATAGTCAACCTCTCCCCAGTCAACCTCATGGAAGAAGTTATTCAGCATCTTGCCCAGCATCGGCCCTCTCCACACAACCGGAGCGTTTTCTTCGACGAAAAAGCCCATCGACATAACCTTTACTCCAAATCTTTCGACAGGAAGCAGTTTTTCTCCTTCAACTGTCGGGCGAACTGTAATACCCATCATGTCCGGCACGCTGAATCCGTATATATCCGCGTCGATCAAGCCGACTTTTTTGCCGAGCCGCGCAAGAGAAATGGCCAGGTTGACGGAAACCGTTGATTTGCCGACACCGCCTTTTCCGCTTGCCACCGCAAGAAAGACCGGCGGATGTTTCCTATTCAGCAGGGTTTCGCTTTCAGCAGCAGGCCGGCTGAATTTCGCCAATGTTTCTTCCGGCAGCTCTTCAAACCGAAGTCCCACAGTTTCCGCACCCGCTTCTTTCAGAACGGATACGATTTCCTGCTGAATGCCCATCTGTTCAGCCGTCCCCGTTTTTGCCAATGCAATTTTTACACTGACATGCCGTTTTTCCGGCTTGACCTTTACTTCTTTAATGGCATCCAATTCTCCCAGCGGTCTATGAAGAAAAGGTTCGCGCATGTTTCCGACTATATTTCTTACTTCATCTTCTCTTATCATCGAACCCTCACCCTTTGTGTATTCGTTTACAAATGGTATTATAACATATATTTTAAACGTAGAATCGGCGAAAAACCCTCCTTACTCGGGAGGGTCTCCTTTTTCTGTAAAATATCTCAACACGCCCTTATACACGGAAGAAGCGATTTTGTCCTGGTATTGAGGCTGGCCGAGCCTTTTCGCTTCCGCGGGATTGGACAGAAATCCGATTTCCACCAGGGCGCCCGGTTTGGTTACATTCTGCATTAAGTAAATGCCGTGTATCCGTTTCGCCTTTCTCGTTGTATTCTCCAAATTGATTCTCAATTCGTCCTGTATATATTTTGCCACTTTTTCATTCTCTTCGTATTTTCCATAGTAGAAGCTTTGGGCGCCGCTCCATCTCGGTGACGGTATGGCGTTCAGATGAATGCTGATATAAAGCTCCGCCTCTGAACGGTTGATGATCTCCACGCGCTTTCTCAGATCTTCCGCTTTGCGTCTGCTGTAGCCTTTCGTCCCTTCAGGAGCTAAATCAGTATCCGTCTCCCGCGTCATAATGACCAAAGCTCCCTGCTCCTGCAAATAGTCTCTGACCCTGGAGGCCACTTCGAGAGTAATGTCCTTTTCAAGGTGACTGCCTCCCGTGGCGCCTCCGTCCGGCCCGCCGTGTCCCGGATCGAGATAGATGATTTTCCCGCTCAGCGGCAGGCTCCACGGCCGCCAGGAATCATCATTATGGAATTGAAACCGGAATAAACACAATAATATGATAAAGCCAAGTAAAAAACCGAGCCATTTCAGCTTTTTTGTCATAGCTTTCCCTCCCGCTTGTCCCCGTTATTAATAAGTATGGGACAAGGGAAGAAATTATGATTACCTCATGCGGAGCTTACATTGTTTTTCTCTTTGCAGAAATCCTTCCGTCCACCAGCTGTTGATAAACCGGCAGGACGCTTCATAGATTTCTTTTTGTTCAACGGAAGAATATTGCTCATGCGTCCAATTGCAAAGATATTCAAAAAAATCGGCCGTCAGTTCTTCCTCTTCTTCAGCCGAACGTGCGTTTGCCCTCTGCAAAGACTCACCATAATAGCCAAAGACGCCGAACCGGCCGCCTAATAAATACGCTTCAATTGCAAAATCTATGCATCCTTCACTCAGAATGCCGTTTTCGTCTTGAAGAAAGGGAAACAGAGGGGTGAGACATGCTTTTACGGACTGAATGATCTGCGTCAGTGACAGCTCCTTTAGTAAACTCTTCTCAAGCTCATAATCCTTCTGCCGTTTCACGTCTGAAAAAGATAATACTTCTGCCATTGCCAGCCACGCTCCTTTTTACTATTATTTTGAAAGGAAAAGGGAAAAAGCATGCTTTGTTGATAGTGGAAATCCTCCCAAATGAAGGAGTTTCATGTTAACTGGAAGAATAAAGAGCTGAGGTGACGTGATGAAAAAGCTGTTTCAATACAATTGGACGGTGCGTGACGAGTGGTTTATGATATGTGAAAAGCTGAGCCGGGAGGAACTGACGAAAACCCGGACTGGCGGAATGGAGAGCATCTTGCGGACTTTATTTCATATCATTGATGTCGAGATCAGCTGGGCTCGTGCCATTTTAGGTAAAGATGATGTTTTACCCGCTGAGTCTGACTATACGAGCATTCAGGATCTCAGAAAGCTGTCTGAACAGTATCGGGAGGATGTCATTCATGCGGTCTCCCGCAAAGGACCGGATCTTGTTAAGCCGGACTGGATGGACCAAACCTTTCCTAAAGAAGATATTCTCCGCCATATCCTTGCGCATGAGATTCACCATATGGGACAACTGTCGGTTTGGGCCAGAGAGATTGGAATAGAACCGGTTTCGGCTAATGTGATCAGCCGTCCGCAGGAAAAAGCCGCAAAAAAACAGCACCTCTGACGGGATGCCGTTTTTATATTTTAATGCTTCTTGTTACGGAGTATGTATTAATGTATTCATCCAGCACGAGGCCGCCTTTGTCCTCGTAAAAACCGGCAACCATAAAGCCTGCGTCAATCTGACCTTTAATTTGATCCTCCAGCGTATGGCCGAATTCAAGCGCTTCATGATTATCAATAAGTTCCTTTACCTTTTTCTTACTCAGATCTTTTTCATCCGAAAACGGAATGGAATACTTTACTTTTAGTACGCCTTCCTGCTCTAAATCCATATCAAATAAGAACACGACGGGATTTACAAAACCGGAGACTAAAGACCCGCCTTTTTTCAATACGCGATGAGCTTCTTTCCATACCGGAAGAACCGTATCAACAAAGCAATTCGATACCGGGTGCACGATAAAATCAAATGACTCATCATCAAAACAGCTCAGATCATTCATGCTGCCTTTGACAGTCCGAAGCGTAAGACCGTCCCGCTCGGCTACCATTCTGTCTTGCGCAAGCTGTTTTTCCGAATTGTCAAAGATGGTGACGTCCGCTCCTGCAGCAGCAAGGACCGGCCCTTGCTGTCCTCCTCCTGAAGCGAGACAAAGAACCTTCAGACCGTCTATGGGCGGAAACCAATCCGCCGGCACATCTTTTCCGGGGGTCATTCTGATGCTCCAATTGCCTTTTTTCGCTTCACCAATTGTATGAGAATCAACCGCAACCGTCCATTCATTGCCTGTTTCGACTTTTTTATCCCATGCCTTGCTGTTATGTATGACTAACTTATTCATTATAACTGCGCTCCTTATTGGTAATGAATAGAGTATAACAAACAATTCTAGAAAAACATCGGATAACCTCTTCGATATGAGAAAAAAATACAAAAAAACCACAACCAAGAAGTTGTGGTTTTTGCCATCCAAAACGATTAACGTTTTGAGAACTGAGGTGCACGACGAGCGCCTTTAAGACCGTATTTTTTACGTTCTTTCATACGGGCGTCACGAGTCAGAAGACCAGCACGTTTAAGTGTTGCGCGGTATTCTGGATCTGCTTCAAGCAAAGCACGAGCGATACCGTGACGGATTGCTCCAGCTTGACCAGATAAGCCGCCTCCATGTACGTTTACTAAAACATCATAAGTACCAGCTGTTTCAGTTAAAGCTAATGGTTGTTTGATATCTTCGATTAGAGCCGGAGATGGAATGTGCTCGCTGATTTCACGATTATTAACGACGATACGACCTTCTCCTGGAACTAAGCGCACACGCGCTACAGAACTTTTACGACGGCCAGTACCGTAATATTGAACCTGTGCCAAATTGGTAACCTCCTTTTTAATTAACCGCGAAGTTCGTAAACTTCAGGTTTTTGTGCTTCATGTGGATGCTCAGAACCACGGTATACGTTCAATTTCTTGAACATTTGACGACCTAGAGAACCTTTTGGAAGCATGCCTTTGATAGCAAGCTCAAGCATTTTCTCAGGGTAGTTTGTACGCATTTCAAGAGCTGTTCTTGATTTCAGACCGCCTGGGTGCATTGTGTGACGGTAGTAGATTTTATCAGTTAACTTTTTACCAGTTAACTCGATTTTTTCAGCGTTGATGATGATCACATGATCTCCAGTATCAACGTGCGGTGTGTAAGTCGGTTTGTGTTTCCCGCGAAGGATAGATGCAACTTCTGTAGAAAGACGTCCTAAAGTCTTGCCTGCTGCATCAACAACTAACCACTTGCGTTCAATAGTACTTGCGTTAGCCATAGGTGTTGTACGCATTTAATTCCCTCCTAAATGATCTGTCATTTTTTCATAAACTTCTGTTACGTTCTATTTCACAACACAATAAGTTCCGGGGCTTATCGTGGGGTTGAAATACATACCATATGATATCTTATAACTTTATGCAGACTCTGTCAAGAAAATGTTACACCTGGTTTAGTTGTCATAGCAAACGCTCCATAAATACAGCCCGTGCCCCGGTGCGGTGCGCCCCGCGGCTTCGCGATCCTTCGCTTCGAGCATTGCTTTTACATCATCGGGAGAAAATTTTCCAGCTCCTGTATCCAATAACGTTCCGGCAATGATTCTGACCATATTATAGAGAAAACCGTTTCCGGTGATCCGCATCTGCAGGCCGTCTCCGGTCTCAGTCCAATCCAGCTCGTAAATCGTTCTGACCTTATCCTGAACCGCGGTATCAGCCGCGCAAAAGCTTGTGAAATCATGTGTCCCGATGAGGTGCCTTGAAGCTTCCCTCATTTTCTGCACATTAAGCTGATATGCAAAATGGTAAGCGTAATGTCGTTTAAATACGTCCGGGTGTTTCTCCGTATATACAAAGTAGCGATATTCCTTTTGGACTGCGCTAAATCGTGCATGGAACCCATCATCCGCAATCTCTGCTGTTTTGACGGCAATATCATCAGGCAGCAGGGCATTGAGCGCAAACGGCCATTTCTCAGCCGGGATGGACAGCGGCGTATCAAAATGAATAACCTGCCCGGCAGCATGAACATCGCTGTCCGTGCGGCCGGATGAGATGACAGGCACCCTGCCGTCCGTTTTATGGATGACGGCCAGCGCTTTTTCCAATTCACTTTGAACGGTCCGCTTTCCAGGCTGAACCTGATATCCGTTAAATAAATGCCCGTCATAAGCAATGGTACATTTCACTCTCATTCAGCAGCACCTCTAACTTCTTAAGAAAAACAATAACACGGCTAATACGATGATGAGCAGAATGGCTCCGGTATCCTTTCCGGTCCAGACGAGCTTTCTGTATTTCGTTCTCCCCTCACCGCCCTGGTAGCCTCTCGCCTCCATGGCGACCGCAAGCTCTTCCGCGCGTTTAAAGGCGCTGACAAACAGCGGGACAAGCAACGGAACAACCGCTTTGATTCTGTCTTTCACCGGGCCGCTTGTAAAGTCCGCACCCCTCGCCATTTGCGCCTTCATGATTTTATCTGTCTCTTCCATCAATGTCGGGATAAATCGCAATGATATCGACATCATCAATGCGAGTTCGTGTACGGGCAGCTTCACCTTTTTAAAAGGATTCAAGAGCTGCTCCATTCCATCCGTTATTTCAATCGGCGTTGTTGTCAGCGTCAGCAGCGTTGTCATAAAGATAAGGTAAACGAAACGGAGGGAGATAAAAATCCCCTGTATAAGTCCGCCCTCATACACTTTAAACCAGCCAAGCTGAAAAATAACAGATCCTTCATGCGTCATGAAAATGTGTAATAAAAAGGTAAACGCCACAATCCAGATAATCGGCTTAAGCCCTTTCAGCAAAAAGCTGAACGGCACTCGTGTTAAGGCGATCACCCCGAATGTAAACAAACCGAGCAAAGCATACGTTTGTACGTTGTTTGCCAAAAAAACGATACATACAAAAAGAAAGATGCTGACAAGTTTTGTTCGCGGGTCCAATCGGTGAATAAGCGATGATCCGGGAACATACTTTCCGATAATCATGCTGTCCATCATTGGTCCTTTTCCTCCTGAAAGAAAGCCTTAATTTCGCTCGCGGCATCCTGCAGGGTCAGCATGGGTTTTTCATACTTAACTCCGAGAGCCTCCTCAAGCCGTCTCTGAAACTTCACCGACTCAGGAAGATCCAGTCCCATTTCGGCCATCTCTTCACCTTTTACAAACAAGTCACGCGGACTCCCCGTCGCTTTAATGGTGCCTTTGTGCATGACGATCATTTCGTCAGCATAGCGGGCGGCGTCCTCCATGCTGTGGGTGACGAGAACGGTAGTCAGGTTTCCCCGCTGATGAAGCGCATAGAACATGTCCATAATGTCCTGGCGCCCTCTCGGATCAAGACCGGCTGTCGGTTCATCCAAAACCAGCACTTCCGGCTCCATCGCGAGAACGCCGGCAATCGCCACTCTGCGCATCTGGCCGCCGCTGAGCTCAAACGGTGAACGATCCAAAATGTCTTCCGGAAGGCCCACAAGCCCCAGCATTTCTTTTGCTTTCCGTTCAGCGTCTTCTTTTTTTACACCGAAATTCATCGGTCCGAATGCGATGTCCTTCAGCACAGTCTCTTCAAACAGCTGATGTTCGGGAAATTGGAAAACGATTCCGACTTTTTTTCGCAGAGTCTTAAGGTCTTTATTCTTTTTACCGGCTGCCAGAATCGTGCTCCCGAGCTCAAGCTGTCCTTTAGTCGGTTTCAGCAAACCGTTTAAATGCTGCAGGAGCGTCGATTTGCCCGACCCTGTATGTCCGATGACGGCAACGTAGCTGCCCTCTTTTATCACGGCATTGATATCATACAGAGCAAGCCGTTCAAACGGTGTCTTCATTTGATAGCGGTGTTCTACATCTTTGATTTTAATGTCCACAGCTCATTCACCAGCCCTTCCTGAGTCAGATGGTTTTTCGTTAACGCCAGTCCGCTTTCTTTCAAAAGCAGGCTGAGCTGGAATGAGAAAGGCAAATCAAGACCGATGCGAACCAAGTCTTCATTTAATTTAAAAATCTCTTCAGGCGTGCCCTCTGCATATTTCCTGCCGCCGTTCATCACAATGATCCTATCCGCCCTTGCGGCTTCTTCCAGGTCATGTGTTATCGAAATGACGGTGGCCATGCCCTGATCTTTTAAGCGTCTGACAGTATCAAGGACTTCTTCTCTCCCAATCGGGTCAAGCATGGATGTCGCTTCATCCAAAATCATAATATCAGGACGCGCGGCAATAATTCCCGCGATCGCCACTCTTTGTTTTTGACCTCCGGAGAGATGGTGCGGCTCTTGATCAAGAAAATCCTGCATATTGACTTGTGTGACAGCCCAATCTACTCTCTCAATCATTTCTTCGCGCGGAACACCATTGTTTTCTAAACCAAAAGCCACATCATCGCGAACAGTCGTTCCGACAAATTGGTTATCGGGATTCTGAAAGACCATCCCTATTTTTTTTCGCACATCCCACACGGTATCCTCAGTCAGCTTGATGCCGCCGACTTCAATTTCTCCGGCCTCAGGCAAAATCAGCCCGTTCAGCGCTCTGGCCAAAGTCGACTTCCCTGAACCGTTGTGACCTACGATAGCAAGCCATTCTCCTTCATATACCTCCAGACTCACACCGTCCAGCGCCGGTCTTTCTGCATCTTTGCGGTAGCGGAATAGAATGTCTTTTACGGATATAAGCTGTTTTTGATCCACGGGCGCCTGACCTCCTCTCAGCTATAGCTCTGCTTTTCTGTCTCATGATAAAAAGTTCTGATATCTAAAAAAAGGGCATAGATCCAGTTAGAAACTGTCCCGCCCTTCTTTAGATACACAAAAATATGTGATTAAACCAATTCGATGATTGCCATTGGTGCACCGTCACCACGGCGAGGACCAAGCTTCATAATACGTGTGTATCCGCCTTGGCGCTCCTCGTAACGAGTTGCAATGTCAGAGAATAATTTTTGAAGTGCATCTTGGTTATTTTCTTCATTAGCAACCTCGTTGCGAATGTATGCAGCAGCTTGACGACGAGCATGCAAGTCACCGCGCTTACCAAGAGTGATCATCTTTTCAACAACAGAGCGAAGTTCTTTCGCACGTGTTTCAGTTGTTTCAATTCTTTCGTTGATGATCAAATCTGTTGTAAGATCACGAAGCATAGCTTTACGCTGTGAACTCGTACGTCCTAGTTTTCTGTATGACATGTGATGTCCCCTCCTTTAATGGAATGCTGTTTCTAATTAAAAAACACACGAAAATCCTAGTTCACATGGAAACTAGATCAATCGTCTTTGCGAAGGCCGAGTCCAAGTTCTTCAAGTTTCGCTTTCACTTCTTCAAGTGATTTGCGTCCCAGGTTGCGAACTTTCATCATATCTTCTTCCGTCTTGTTCGCAAGTTCTTGAACCGTGTTAATGCCCGCACGCTTCAAGCAGTTGTAAGAACGGACAGAAAGATCAAGTTCCTCAATCGTCATTTCAAGAACTTTTTCTTTTTGATCCTCTTCTTTTTCAACCATGATTTCAGCATGCTGAGCTTCGTCAGTTAAACCGACGAATATATTAAGGTGTTCAGTTAAAATCTTTGAACCGAGAGCAATTGCTTCCTTCGGTCCAGTGCTTCCGTCAGTCCAAACATCAAGTGTAAGTTTGTCATAGTTTGCAACCTGGCCTACACGAGTGTTTTCTACCTGATAAGATAAACGAGAAACTGGCGTAAAGATTGAATCGATCGGAATCACGCCGATTGGCTGATCGTCTCTTTTGTTCGAATCAGCAGGTGTATACCCACGTCCTCTTTGTGCAGTAAGGCGAACTCGGAAACTCGCATTCTCACCAAGAGTCGCGATATGAAGATCCGGATTAAGGATTTCAACATCGCTGTCGTGTGTAATATCAGCTGCTGTGACAGTTCCTTCGCCCTGTACATCAATTTCAAGCGTCTTCTCTTCATCAGAGTAGATTTTCAATGCAAGCTTTTTAATGTGCAAGATTATCGTTGTAACATCTTCCACAACGCCTTCGATTGTCGAGAATTCGTGCAGTACACCATCTATCTGGATCGATGTTACAGCGGCACCAGGGAGTGAGGATAAGAGGATACGACGTAAGGAGTTACCCAGAGTTGTACCATATCCACGCTCAAGCGGCTCTACGACAAACTTACCAAATTTGGCATCGTCGCTGATTTCAACCGTTTCGATTTTTGGTTTTTCAATCTCGATCATTACTTAAAACCCTCCTTCAAAACGTCGAAACCTCGAATAGAATCATATGAGATTCCATCCGAAATTCCCCATTGTTTAGTCCCGTATGTGCTCAGGCAACGAGTCGGTGCATTCGTTTCATAAATAACTGTATCATAACCCATTATTGACAGGGACACAAAATCTATACAAACAAATTACACGCGGCGACGTTTTGGTGGACGGCATCCATTATGAGGAACAGGAGTTACGTCTCTGATAGCTGTAACTTCAAGTCCGGCAGCTTGTAAAGCACGGATTGCAGCTTCACGGCCAGAACCTGGTCCTTTAACAGTTACTTCAAGAGTTTTAAGTCCGTGTTCGATTGAACCTTTAGCAGCTGTTTCAGCAGCCATTTGCGCAGCAAAAGGAGTCGATTTACGAGAACCTCTGAATCCTAGAGCTCCGGCACTTGACCAAGAAATAGCATTACCATGAGTATCAGTGATCGTAACGATCGTGTTGTTGAAAGTTGAACGAATATGAGCGATTCCTGACTCAATATTCTTTTTCACGCGACGTTTACGCGTGTTTTGTTTACGAGCAGCAGCCATTGTTTAGGTACCTCCCTTACTTATTTTTTCTTGTTAGCTACAGTACGACGCGGACCTTTACGAGTACGCGCATTGTTTTTAGAGTTTTGTCCGCGAACAGGCAAACCTCTGCGATGGCGAATTCCGCGGTAGCTTCCGATTTCGATCAGACGCTTGATGTTAAGAGAAACTTCACGGCGAAGGTCACCTTCTACTTTCAGTTTGTCAATAACATCACG
This sequence comes from Bacillus sp. SYZHCR11, assembly GCF_057196865.1. Lineage (NCBI taxonomy): Bacteria > Bacillati > Bacillota > Bacilli > Caryophanales > Bacillaceae > Bacillus > Bacillus sp. SYZHCR11. The sequence goes on along the minus strand of NZ_JBXUND010000006.1, from coordinate 47,015 downwards.
GATTTTACCAAGTTCTTCTTCAGTAAGATCACGCACACGAGTATCTTCAGAAACACCAGCCTCTTTCAAGACTTGCTGAGCCGTTGTGCGGCCAATTCCGAAGACATATGTTAAAGAAATAACAACACGTTTGTCACGTGGGATATCTACACCAGCAATACGAGCCATTCTCTGGGCACCTCCTTATTAATTATCCTTGTTTTTGTTTATGCTTTGGATTTTCACAGATCACCATTACTTTTCCTTTTCTGCGAATAACTTTACATTTCTCGCAGATTGGTTTAACTGATGGTCTCACTTTCATGTGTTTCCAACCTCCTTCAGTTTCCGGAGTGCTTTATTTGTAACGGTACGTAATCCTGCCACGAGTTAAGTCATATGGAGATAATTCTACCGTAACTTTGTCTCCAGGTAAAATGCGAATGAAGTGCATGCGGATTTTACCAGATACGTGAGCCAAAACCGTATGGCCATTTTCGAGTTCAACTTTGAACATCGCGTTTGGCAGTGTTTCGACAATCGTACCTTCCACTTCAATTACATCGTCTTTCGCCATTCAAGTGTTCTCCCTTCTTCAAATCAGTAACTTGCTCTCTGACAAATTTCAAAAGAGAAAATCTCAGTTATCCGTTTGTCACACGCCCTGTTTCGTTTATACTGTTCTGAACTTCCGGAGATACGCAATCATAAAGGGTGAATGATTGATATTCTTTTTCTAAGGAGAATGAAATGTACGCTTTTCTCCGTCTGCTTTAGTACACGATGATGAATCTTCCTTCCGATGACAGCAGCTAGCCGGTTTTTCTTCCGACCAATTGTAAACCTACAATCTGCCCAGGTGCGGAATGAAAAACATGTGTCATGGAATTCATTTCATCATCTAGACTTTTGTCAGTATATCAAAACCCGTTTCCGTAATCGCAATCGTATGTTCAAAATGAGCACACTTTTTCCCATCTACCGTTACAACCGTCCAGTTATCAGCCAATGTTTTCACATACCGGCTGCCAGCGTTAACCATCGGTTCTATAGCGAGAACCATACCAGGCTTCAGCCTAGGTCCTTTGTTTGGCGGACCGTAATGAGGAATTTGCGGATCCTCATGCAAGTCTTGACCAACACCATGTCCGACATACTCCCTAACAACTGAAAACTGCTCATTTTCGACATACGTTTGTATTGCGTGGGAAATATTCGACAAACGTTCACCTGGTTTTGCTTCCTTCAAGCCTTTATATAAAGACTCCTCTGTCACTTCCAGCAGTCGTTTATCATCATCACTGATGTTTCCTACCGGATATGTCCAAGCAGAGTCACCATGATAACCATTTAATTTAGCACCGATATCAATGCTGATAATGTCACCGTCACGCAAAACCCTTTTACCGGGAATTCCGTGAACGAGTTCTTCATTAACTGATACACAGATGCTCCCGCGAAACCCATTATACCCCTTAAAAGATGGGATTGCACCCTGCTTCTCAATAAAACGTTCGGCAATTTGATCCAATTCTTTTGTCGAGATTCCTGGTTTAATGTGCTTTTTCATCTCTTCATGAGTCAAAGCCACGATTCGCCCTGCTTCCCGCATGATGCTAAGCTCACGAGGGGTCTTACAGATAATCATTTGCTCAATCCTCCAAGAAGCTCTTTCACATCTTTGTACACGTCGTTAATGTCCTGCTGGCCATTGACGTTGACAAGATACCCTTTCTCAGAATAAAAATCGAGTAAAGGCTGAGTCTGCTTCATGTTGACCTCAAGCCGTTTTGAGACGGTTTCCTCATTATCATCTGCCCGTTGATAAAGGTCTCCTCCGTCTTTATCACAAACACCCGGCGTTTTCGGCGGATTGAAAACCAAATGATAGGTTGTGCCGCAAACACTGCAAATTCTGCGTCCAGTCAAACGTTCCATTAAAGAGTCTTTGTCTACTTTAATGTTAATGACATAATCAATCGGCTTGCCGTATTCCTCAAGAATGTTTTCAAGAGCTTCAGCCTGAGCGACTGTTCGCGGAAATCCGTCCAGAAGAAAACCTCTTTCACAATCATCTTTGCCGAGTCTTTCTTTGACAATGCCGATTGTGACTTCGTCCGGTACGAGCTCGCCTTTATCAATATAAGACTTTGCTTCGAGTCCGAGTGGTGTTTCTTCTTTCATAGCAGCACGGAACATATCTCCCGTTGAGATATGAGGTATCCCATAATCCTCAACAATTCGTTCTCCCTGTGTGCCTTTACCGGCTCCAGGAAGTCCCATTAAGACTAAGTTCATTCGGATTTCCCCCGTCCTCTCTTATTTAGAGGAATGGTTAAAACCAGTCCTCTAATTTTTCATAAATCCTCGGTAATTACGTTTCACTAACTGGCTCTCCAGCTGCTTCATTGTCTCCAAGGCTACCCCGACGACAATTAACAATGATGTTCCGCCAATCTGTGCACTTTGAGGCAATCCAGCGAATTGAATGAAAAAGATAGGAAGAATGGAAATCACGGCTAAGAATATAGAACCCACAAACGTAAGTCGATACAAAATGCTCGTAATTCTATCTTGAGTCATTTTCCCTGGACGAACCCCCGGGATATAGCCACCCTGTTTTTTAAGGTTATCAGCCATTTGTTCAGGGTTTACCTGCACAAAAGCATAGAAGTACGTAAAGGCGATAATTAATGCGACATAAACCGTCATGCCCACCGGATGTGTATTGTCAAAGTTGGCTTGAATCCACTTTGTCACATCGTTTTCTCCGAAAAATGACGCGATAGTACGCGGCGTAATAAGGAACGCAACCGCAAAGATTACCGGAATAACCCCTGCCGGATTCACTTTAAGCGGAAGGTGAGTTGACTGGCCTCCGCCAACAGGTGAACGACCTTGCCCTTTTGCATATTGAATCGCGATTTTGCGTACGGCCTGCTGAATGAAAATAACACCAACAATAACGGCCAAAATCGCAATCACCAGTAAAGCGATTTTCACAATATGAATAAACAGCTGATCGCTGCTGCCGACAAATTGAGTCTCATAAATCTGCCCAACAGTTTTCGGAATACTAGCCACAATCCCCGCGAAGATGATGATCGAAATTCCGTTACCTACTCCATTGGAAGTAATTTGTTCTCCCAGCCACATTAAAAAAGCAGTTCCTCCAGTGAGTACTAAAGCAATAATCAGATATGTCGATATGCCGGATTTTTCAATCAGCATACCGTTTGCCAGGTTGTTAAACCCGTAAGACATACCTAATGCCTGGATAAAACCAAGCACAATCGTAAAATATCTCGTGAACTGAGCTAATTTACGGCGGCCGACTTCACCTTGCTTAGACCACTCGGTAAACTTCGGCACAACATCCATCTGAAGCAGCTGAATGATGATCGAAGCAGTGATGTAAGGTGTAATTCCCATCGCAAAAATGGAGAACTGATAAAGCGCACCGCCGCCAAATGTGTTAAGGAGATCAAAAACCCCCATCGAACTTTGTGTCTGCAACGCCTGAGCATTTACATATGGCACAGGGATAAACGCACCTATGCGAAAGACGATAAGCATGAGTAATGTAAAAATGATTTTATTCCGAATATCACTCACACGCATAAAGTTGGAGATTGTCTTAAACAAGTTAGATCACCTCAGCTGTACCGCCAGCAGCTTCAACAGCTTCTTTCGCAGAAGCAGAGAATTTATTGGCTTTTACAGTTAATTTTTTCTCTAATTTACCGTTGCCAAGAATCTTTACTCCTGCATTAAGTTTGCTAATAACACCAGTCTCAAGAAGAAGTTCAGGAGTGACTTCCGTTCCTTCCGCAAAACCGTTCAATTTGTCTACGTTCACAATAGCGTATTCCTTACGGTTGATGTTTGTAAAACCGCGCTTAGGAAGACGTTGGAATAAAGGCATTTGTCCCCCCTCGAATCCAGGGCGTACACCGCCGCCAGAACGAGCGTTTTGACCTTTGTGACCTTTACCAGCTGTTTTACCGTTACCAGAACCAATACCACGACCTACGCGATTGCGTACTTTACGTGAACCTTCTGAAGGCTTTAATTCATGAAGTTTCATTAGGACACCTCCTTAGCCTATAATTTATTTTTATTGTTCTTTAACAGAAACTAGATGAGATACTTTATTAATCATACCGCGGATCGCAGCGTTATCTTCATGAACGACAGTTTGGTTTGTTTTCTTTAAACCAAGTGTTCTTACAGTAACGCGCTGATCTTCCGGGCGACCGATTACACTGCGTTTGAGGGTAATTTCTAATTTAGCCATTAATGTTCCCTCCTTATCCTAACAGTTCTTCTACAGATTTTCCACGAAGCTTCGCAACCTCTTCGGCACGTTTAAGCTCACTTAAACCTTGAAGTGTTGCACGGATCATGTTGATCGGTGTGTTAGAACCTAAAGACTTAGAAAGGATATCAGCAACGCCAGCAAGCTCAAGTACCGCACGTACAGGGCCTCCAGCGATAACTCCAGTACCTTCAGAAGCAGGTTTCAACAAGATATTGCCTGCACCGAAACGTCCGATGATTTCGTGTGGAATCGTAGTTCCAACCATTGGTACTTCAATCAAATTCTTTTTCGCATCTTCAACAGCTTTGCGGATTGCTTCAGGTACTTCTTGTGCTTTACCAGTACCGAAACCTACGTGACCGTTTTTGTCACCGACAACGACTAGAGCTGCGAAACGGAAACGACGACCACCTTTAACAACTTTCGCTACGCGGTTAACCGTAACTAAGCGTTCTTCTAACTCTAATTTGCTTGGGTCAATACGACGCATAATCATGTGTCCCTCCTTTTTTTATTAAAATTTCAGTCCGGCTTCACGAGCTGCATCGGCCAGAGCTTTTACACGTCCATGGTATAAGTATCCGCCGCGGTCAAATACTACGTCAGAAACACCTTTCTCAGAAGCGCGTTTCGCAACGAGTTCACCGACTTTAGCAGCAGCAGCGCTGTCACCAGTGCTTTCCACGTTCAAATCTTTATCGAGAGTAGAGGCACTAGCAAGTGTAACGCCATTTACATCATCGATGATTTGAGCATAAATGTGTTTGTTTGAACGGAACACATTCAGACGAGGTCTTTCAGCTGTGCCTGAAAGTTTAGCACGAACACGGGCATGTCTTTTTTGACGAGCAGCATTTTTGCTAGTTTTCGTAATCATCCTTAGGTCACTCCTTTCTTCACTTTAAGCGGTCTTACTTAGCAGATTTACCTTCTTTACGGCGAACAACTTCACCTTCGTAGCGGATTCCTTTACCTTTGTAAGGCTCTGGAGAACGTACAGCGCGGATGTTAGCAGCGATAGCTCCTACACGCTCTTTGTCTGTACCTTTTACAACTACTTTAGTTTGAGAAGGAACTTCGATTTCGATGCCCTCTTCAGGAACGATCTCAACAGGGTGAGAGTATCCAACGTTTAAAACAAGTTTGTTTCCGGATTTAGCCGCACGATAACCGACACCGACTAATTCCAAACCTCTTTCAAATCCTTTAGATACGCCTTCAACCATGTTTCCAAGCAGACTGCGAGTCGTACCATGCAGCGCACGGTGCTCTTTGTGATCAGAAGGACGAGTAACTGTAAGCACGTTGTCCTCAATTTTGATTTCCATATCAGGATGGAAAGTACGAGTTAATTCTCCTTTTGGTCCTTTTACAGCTACAGTGTTGCCTTCGTTCAGCGTTACTGTAACTCCAGAAGGGATCTCAAGCAGTTTTTTACCTACACGAGACATACTAAAACACCTCCATTCTTGTTAAACTTCTTACCAAACGTATGCTAGAACTTCTCCACCAGCTTGTTTTGCACGGGCTTCTTTGTCCGTTAAAACACCTTGTGATGTAGAAATAATCGCGATTCCAAGACCGTTAAGTACGCGAGGTACTTCATTTGATTTAGCGTATACACGCAAACCTGGTTTGCTGATTCTTTTAAGACCAGTGATAACGCGCTCGTTGTTTTGTCCGTATTTCAAGAAAACGCGGATGATACCTTGTTTGCTGTCTTCTACGAACTCAACGTCACGAATGAAACCTTCACGCTTTAAAATGTCAGCAATTTCTCTTTTCAATTTAGAAGCAGGAATTTCAAGCTTCTCATGACGTACCATGTTTGCATTGCGAATACGAGTCAGCATATCTGCAATTGGATCTGTCATAACCATTATATAATTACCTCCTTCCCATTCTTGGGGATTACCAGCTGGCTTTTTTCACGCCAGGAATTTGTCCTTTATATGCAAGCTCACGGAAACAAATACGGCAAAGTTTAAATTTACGAATGACTGAGTGCGGACGTCCGCAGCGTTCACAGCGAGTGTACTCTTGCACTTTAAACTTTGGTGTACGTTGTTGTTTCGCAATCATTGACTTTTTAGCCACGATTTCGCCTCCCTTTCATTGATTATTTCTGGAACGGCATACCTACTTGAGTTAATAGCTCACGAGCCTCTTCGTCAGAGTTAGCAGTCGTTACGATAACGATGTCCATTCCGCGAACCTTTGTTACTTTATCGTAGTCAATTTCAGGGAAGATTAACTGTTCTTTGATACCAAGAGTGTAGTTTCCGCGACCGTCGAAAGATTTCTTAGAAATCCCGCGGAAGTCACGTACACGCGGTAAAGATACAGAAATAAGTTTATCAAGGAAATCATACATGCGCTCTCCGCGAAGAGTTACTTTCGCACCGATAGGCATTCCCTCACGAAGACGGAATCCAGCAATTGATTTCTTCGCACGAGTAACGACAGGTTTTTGACCTGCGATAAACGTTAATTCTTCAACAGCACTGTCGATTGCTTTTGCGTTTTGAACAGCATCACCGACACCCATGTTGATTACGATTTTTTCGATTTTTGGCACCTGCATAACAGAGTCGTAGTTGAACTTCGTCATTAAAGCAGGTGAAATTTCTTTATTGTACTTTTCTTTAAGGCGGTTCATGAGATAGACCTCCCTTCCTTTAAATACTATTTATCTAAGACTTGCCCAGATTTTTTTGCAACACGAACTTTTTTGCCATCTTCCACTTTGTATCCTACGCGAGTCACTTCACCTGTTTTAGGATCGAGCGGCATAACGTTTGATACATGAATTGGCGCCTCTTGATTAGAAATACCGCCTTGAGGGTTTGCTTGAGTTGGTTTAGAGTGCTTCTTCACCATGTTTACGCCCTCAACTAGAACGCGGTCCTTTTTAGGGAAAGCAGCAAGGATCGTACCTTGTTTGCCTTTATCTTTACCAGAGATAACCATTACTTTATCGCCTTTTTTCACATGCATCCTGATCGCACCTCCTTGAGTAAGGCATTTATTTCATTAGATAACTTCTGGAGCCAGAGAAACAATTTTCATGAAGTTGTTTTCACGTAATTCACGGGCAACCGGTCCGAAGATACGAGTTCCACGCGGGCTCTTGTCGTCACGGATGATAACACATGCATTCTCATCGAAGCTGATGTATGATCCGTCAGATCTGCGTGCTCCGCTTTTTGTGCGAACGATAACAGCTCTTACGACTTCACCTTTTTTGACAACGCCTCCTGGTGTTGCTTGTTTAACCGTGCAAACAATTACATCACCAATGTTAGCCGTTTTACGTCCAGAACCGCCAAGAACTTTAATAGTAAGTACCTCACGCGCACCGGAGTTGTCAGCAACTTTTAAACGAGTCTCTTGTTGAATCATTATTTGTTACCTCCCTTCGGAAAAAGAATTCCGAACTTTATTAGATAATAACAGCTTCTTCGACAACTTCTACTAGACGAAAACGCTTAGTTGCAGATAATGGACGAGTTTCCATGATCTTTACGATGTCTCCGATTTTAGCTTGGTTATTTTCATCATGTGCTTTGAATTTCTTTGAGTATTTTACGCGTTTACCGTAAATAGGATCCTTTTTGTATGTTTCAACAACAACAGTGATGGTTTTATCCATTTTGTCAGAAACAACACGGCCTTGGTAAACTTTGCGTTGGTTACGTTCGCTCATGCTCACGACCTCCCCTCAGTGATTATTTGTTGGCAGCAATTTCTCTTTCACGAATCACAGTTTTCATGCGCGCAATAGCTTTGCGCACTTCACGAATGCGAGCAGTATTTTCAAGTTGTCCTGTCGCTAATTGAAAGCGAAGATTGAAAAGTTCTTCTTTAAGAGACTTTACTTTTTGTTCAATTTCAGCAGTGGTAAGGTCACGAATTTCATTAGCTTTCATTTGATTCACCACCAATTTCTTCACGTTTTACGAACTTCGTTTTAATTGGCAATTTGTGAGATGCAAGACGAAGAGCTTCACGAGCTACCTCTTCAGACACACCAGAAATTTCAAATAAAACTTTGCCCGGTTTTACAACAGCTACCCAGCCTTCAGGAGCCCCTTTACCGGAACCCATCCGTACCTCAAGCGGTTTAGCAGTGTAAGGTTTTGAAGGGAAAATTTTAATCCAAACTTTACCGCCACGTTTCATGTAACGAGTCATCGCAATACGTGCAGCTTCGATTTGGCGGTTCGTGATCCAAGAAGCTTCAAGAGCCTGGATACCGTACTCACCAAAATGTACTTCAGTACCGCCTTTAGCGCGACCGCGCATTTTTCCGCGATGCTCTCTGCGATATTTAACGCGTTTTGGTAATAACATATTATTTTCCTCCTTCCTCAGTTTTCTTCTTAGTAGGAAGAACCTCTCCACGATAGATCCAGACTTTTACACCAAGCTTACCGTAAGTTGTGTCAGCTTCAGATGTTGCATAGTCGATGTCAGCACGTAAAGTGTGCAATGGAACAGTTCCTTCACTGTAGTATTCAGAACGAGCGATATCAGCTCCGCCAAGACGGCCGGAAACCATTGTTTTCACACCTTGTGCTCCAGCACGCATAGTGCGTTGGATTTGTTGTTTCTGCGCACGGCGGAAAGAAATACGGTTTTCTAGTTGACGAGCGATGTTGTCAGCTACAAGCTGAGCATCAAGATCTGCTCTTTTGATTTCAAGAATGTTAATGTGTACACGCTTGCCAGTAAGGCTGTTAAGGGCTTTACGAAGTGCTTCAACTTCAGATCCGCCTTTACCGATTACCATACCAGGCTTAGCAGTGTGGATCGTAATGTTAACGCGGTTTGCTGCACGCTCGATTTCTACTTTAGAAACAGAAGCGTCAGAAAGGCGTTTGCTAATGAATTCACGAATTTTTAAATCTTCGTGCAGGAAGTCAGCGTAATCTTTACCAGCGTACCACTTAGATTCCCAATCACGAATGACTCCGATACGAAGACCGACTGGATTTACCTTTTGACCCACTACTTATCCCTCCTTCTTTTCTGATACAACGATTGTAATGTGGCTCGTACGTTTGTTGATTTGGCTCGCACGTCCCATAGCACGCGGGCGGAATCTTTTTAACGTTGGGCCTTCGTCAACAAATGCCTGAGAAATAACCAGATTGTTAGCGTCCATCTCGTAGTTGTGCTCAGCATTTGCGATAGCAGATTTTAAAACTTTTTCGATGATCGGAGAAGCAGCTCTCGGAGTTAGGTTCAAGATAGATACTGCTTCGCCTACTTGCTTACCTCGAATCAGGTCCATTACTAGACGTGCTTTACGAGGAGCAATACGGACTGTTCTTGCAACAGCTTTAGCTTGCATTTAAAAGCCTCCTCTCTTAGCGTCTTGTTTTTTTATCGTCACTGGCGTGGCCTTTGTAAGTACGAGTCGGTGCGAATTCGCCCAACTTGTGGCCTACCATGTCTTCAGAAATGAATACAGGCACGTGTTTACGTCCGTCATATACTGCGATAGTGTGACCGATAAATTGTGGGAAAATAGTTGAACGGCGAGACCAAGTTTTTACAACTTGTTTCTTGTCCGTTTCATTTAATTTCTCGATTTTTGTCATCAAGTGTCCATCGACAAATGGTCCTTTTTTCAAGCTGCGAGCCATTTTGGAACCTCCCTTCGTGATTGCACTACGGTCCGAAATGAACCGTAGACAACCCCGTTATTTATTTTTACGACGACGTACGATAAATTTATCAGATTTGTTCTTTTTCTTACGTGTCTTGAATCCAAGAGTCGGTTTGCCCCAAGGAGACATTGGTGATTTACGTCCGATTGGCGCGCGACCTTCACCACCACCGTGCGGGTGATCGTTAGGGTTCATTACAGAACCGCGGACTGTAGGGCGGATGCCTTTCCAGCGAGAGCGTCCTGCTTTACCAACGTTGATAAGTTCGTGCTGCTCGTTACCTACTTGACCGATAGAAGCGCGGCAAGCAGAAAGGATCATGCGAACTTCACCAGAGTTAAGACGGACAAGAACGTATTTGCCTTCTTTACCAAGAACCTGAGCAGATGTACCAGCTGAACGTACAAGCTGTCCGCCTTTACCAGGTTTTAATTCAATGTTATGCACAACTGTACCAACAGGGATGTTGATAAGCGGAAGTGCGTTACCTACTTTGATGTCAGCTTCAGAGCCGGACATGATTTCAGTACCTACTTGAATTCCTTTTGGTGCAAGAATGTAACGTTTTTCTCCGTCTACATAGTTGATTAGTGCAATGTTAGCTGAACGGTTTGGATCGTACTCAACTGTAGCAACGCGTCCAGGTATACCATCTTTATCGCGTTTGAAGTCGATAACACGGTATTGGCGTTTGTGTCCGCCACCTTGGTGACGTACAGTCAATTTACCTTGATTGTTACGTCCGCCTTTTTTGTGAAGGGGCGCAAGCAAGGATTTTTCCGGCTGGTCAGTCGTGATTTCAGCAAAATCTGAAGTTGTCATGCCACGACGTCCGTTAGAGGTCGGTTTATACTTTTTAATCGCCATTTTGAATTTCCCTCCTTCTTTTTACAGATAATTAAGCTTCAAAAATTTCGATTTCTTTGCTGTCTGCAGTAAGTTTTACGATCGCTTTTCTGCGACGGCTAGTCATACCAGTATAGCGGCCGACACGTTTTGATTTCCCTTTGTAGTTCATGATGTTGACTTTGTCAACTTTCACTCCAAAGATACTTTCAACTGCATCTTTCACTTCTGTTTTATTAGCTCTTACATCAACTTCAAAAGTATATTTCTTTTCAGTCATTAAATCAGCAGAACGTTCAGTAATGACGGGGCGCTTAAGAACATCACGAGGATCTTTCATTATGCAAGCACCTCCTCTACTTTTTCAACCGCAGCTTTTGTAATCAGAAGCTTCTCGTGGTTGACAACGTCTAACACGTTGATTCCGTTAGCTTGAACAACTGTAACTCCAGGGATGTTGCGTGCAGAAAGAGATACTGCTTCGTTTGCATCCGCAGTTACGATTAAAGCTTTTTTCTCAACAGATAATCCTTTAAGGACAGCTGCCATTTCTTTTGTTTTAACCGTATCAAGAGTAAGATCTTCAAGAACAATAATGTTGTTGTCGTTCACTTTAGAAGACAATACTGATTTGATTGCCAAGCGGCGAACTTTTTTAGGTAATTTGTAAGAATAGCTGCGTGGTGTTGGGCCGAATACGACACCACCTCCGCGCCATTGCGGTGAACGGATTGAACCTTGACGGGCACGACCTGTACCTTTTTGACGCCATGGTTTGCGACCTCCGCCGCGTACTTCAGAACGATTTTTTACTTTGTGAGATCCTTGACGTAAGGAAGCTCTTTGCATAAGAATAGCGTCGAATACTACGCTCTCATTTGGCTCAATTCCAAATACAGAAGCGTTTAATTCGATATCACCAGCAGTAGAACCGTTTTGGTTGTATAATGCTACTTTTGGCATGATCAATTTCCTCCTTTCCTAAGAGACTTATTTAGATTTAACAGCACTTTTAACAGTGATTAAAGCTTTTCTCGCACCAGGTACGTTACCTTTAATCAAAAGAAGATTGCGCTCAGCATCTACTTTTACGACTTCAAGGTTTTGGACAGTGATTTGATCTCCGCCCATGCGTCCAGGTAATAGTTTACCTTTGAATACACGGTTAGGATCTACAGGTCCCATTGAACCAGGACGACGGTGGTAGCGTGAACCGTGAGACATAGGTCCGCGAGATTGTCCGTGGCGCTTGATTGCACCTTGGAAACCTTTACCTTTAGATACTCCTGTTACATCTACGATTTCTCCTGCAGAGAAAATTTCAACCTTGACTTCCTGACCAATTTCATACGCATCCATATCCACGCCGCGTAATTCTTTAACGAAGCGCTTAGGAGCAGTTTCCGCTTTTGCAACGTGTCCTTTTTCCGGTTTGTTTGAAAGCTTTTCGCGCTTATCGTCAAAACCAAGCTGGATCGCTTCATAGCCATCATTTTCAGCTGTTTTCTTTTGAAGAACAACGTTTGGAGCTGCTTCAATAACAGTTACCGGGATAAGATCACCGTTCTCTGCGAATACTTGCGTCATACCAATTTTTCTTCCTAAGATTCCTTTGGTCATTCGTCACACCTCCTATTAAGATCATTCTATATTTTAGAATTAAAGTTTGATTTCGATATCGACACCAGATGGTAAGTCTAATCGCATGAGAGCATCAACAGTTTGTGGTGTTGGGTTCACAATGTCGATTAAACGTTTATGTGTACGCATTTCAAATTGCTCACGAGAATCTTTGTATTTGTGCACCGCACGAAGGATTGTGTAAACTGATTTTTCAGTTGGCAACGGAATCGGACCAGATACGCTGGCACCAGAACGTTTTGCCGTTTCAACAATCTTCTCTGCAGATTGATCAAGGATTCTATGATCATATGCTTTTAAACGAATACGAATTTTTTGTTTTGCCATTATTTTCCCTCCTTTTCGCCTACATCACGTTAGACAGTTCTCCGTGAGAAAAACCTGATCACCTTGCCATGGCAAAGCGGCCGGGTGTGTCAGCAACCTCTCACTTCATCGCAGTCAAAGACCAACATACACTATTATACAGAAAATAGACGCATGTTGCAAGGTTTATTTAAAGAACCTTGTGGTTTTCACACTTTGATTATTATACAGGTGATACCATGATTAATCAAGGATATGACTGTTTTCTTTCAGAGATGGAACGATGCGAACCGGCTGACAACTTCGGCAAAGCGATCCGGTTCCTCCAAGTGAGGCGAATGGGCTGAGTTCTCAAACCAATGCCATTCTTTATACGGCGCATCAACCTTCTGATAATATTCATAAGACGTCGTCCCCGGAACCGTCAAATCGTATCTCCCTGACATAAAACAGCACGGTATTACAATAGAAGAAACTGATTCCCCTGCATCAAAGGAAATGAGATCCTCCCACAGGTGTTTCAGGCTGAACATTTGTCCCCGCGCGGCTAAGAAGCTCCCTCTCACACCGTACGGTTCACCAAACAGCATTCGCCCCCCTGCTTTAAGAGCGCCGATCGGATGATGGGTAAAGCCCCCTCCCCTCATTTCAATACAAAGCAGAAACAGCGTTCGCTGCAGCTGTTTCTCCCATGGAGGTGCTCCGATAAAGCTCAGCGTCTTGCCCAGCAGGATATGTTTGTGTTGCCTGCTCCATTCCATCATCAACCGGTAGGCTTCCGTTTCTTCCTTTTGAATATTAACCACCTGACTGATACCGATATACGCATAATACAAATCAGGTTTCTCTTGAAGAACTTGAAGCGCCAAAACTGAACCCCACGAATAGCCGGCGATATATATTTTTCTCCTGCTGAATTGCTTGCATAAGCGTTCGGTCAGATGAATGGTGTCAGCTGTCAGCTGATCCAAAGTCATAGATGAACCCGGAATTTCCTTTGAATAAGAGAGACCCGCCCCTCTCTGATCCCAGTTCACAACGGTGAAATGCTTTTCCAGCTCATTCTGGTATTTTCTCGCATAACCGATTTGAGGCGTGCCGGGACCGCCATGCAAAAACAAAAGCAGCGGACTACTCCTGTCATCACCATTAATCATAATGGTTTGTTCACTGCCATTAATCTGCAATTGCTGAAGCATTGAAATACGATTGGTTTTCTTGAAGTTATCGTTCATCGGTCTGCTCCTAAAATTTGTATACGTTCTATTATACATGGAATCAGCAGGGAAACAAAAAAACGAGGCCCCATAAGGGACCCCGCATTATTGAACGAGTCGATTACTCAGTGATTGTAGAAACAACGCCTGAACCAACTGTACGTCCGCCTTCACGAATAGAGAAACGAGTTCCTTCTTCGATAGCGATTGTAGAGATAAGTTCAACGATCATTTCAGTGTTATCTCCAGGCATAACCATTTCTACGCCTTCTGGAAGATTGATGATACCAGTTACGTCAGTTGTACGGAAGTAGAACTGAGGACGGTAGTTAGAGAAGAATGGAGTATGACGTCCACCCTCTTCTTTAGAAAGAACGTAAACTTCAGCTTTGAATTTGCTGTGTGGAGTGATTGTACCTGGTTTAGCAAGTACTTGTCCACGTTGGATGTCTTCACGAGCTACACCGCGAAGAAGTGCACCGATGTTGTCTCCAGCTTCAGCGTAGTCAAGAAGCTTACGGAACATTTCAACACCTGTAACAGTTGTTTTGCTGTTTTCTTCTTGAAGACCGATGATTTCAACTTCGTCACCGACTTTAACTTGTCCGCGTTCTACACGGCCAGTAGCAACTGTACCACGACCAGTGATTGAGAATACGTCCTCAACTGGCATCATGAATGGTTTTTCAGTGTCGCGTTCTGGAGTTGGGATGTACTCATCAACTGCAGCCATAAGTTCAAGAATTTTTTCTTCGTACTCAGCATCGCCTTCAAGAGCTTTAAGAGCAGAACCTTTAACAACTGGTACATCATCACCAGGGAAGTCGTATTCGCTAAGAAGATCGCGAACTTCCATTTCAACAAGCTCAAGAAGCTCTTCGTCGTCTACCATGTCGCATTTGTTAAGGAATACTACGATGTATGGTACACCAACGTTTTTAGAAAGAAGGATGTGCTCACGAGTTTGTGGCATTGGGCCATCAGCAGCAGATACTACAAGGATAGCTCCGTCCATTTGCGCAGCACCAGTGATCATGTTTTTAACATAGTCAGCGTGTCCTGGGCAGTCAACGTGTGCATAGTGACGAGTGTCAGTTTCGTACTCAACGTGTGCAGTAGAGATTGTGATACCGCGCTCACGTTCTTCTGGAGCACCATCAATTTGATCGTACGCCATAGCTGTACCTTTACCAGATTTCTTATGAAGTACTGTTGAGATAGCAGCAGTTAATGTTGTTTTACCATGGTCAACGTGTCCAATTGTACCGATATTGGCATGTGATTTGGAACGGTCGAATTTTTCTTTAGCCATTCTAAAATCCTCCTTAAGAGCTTTTAATTAGTAATGTATAGAGTGATAGAAAGTGAAAGCAAGCTCTCACTTCCTCATCTTACAATAGTAGTTATACTTGAGTTAAGTGGCAAAATCAATTATTCGCCTTTATTTTTTTTGATAATTTCTTCAGCGATGCTCTTCGGCACTTCTTCGTAGTGATCCATGAACATTGTGAACGTACCGCGTCCTTGCGTGTTAGAACGAAGGGCAGTAGCGTAACCGAACATTTCAGCAAGAGGTACCATCGCACGCACAACTTGAGCGTTACCGCGAGCTTCCATACCTTCTACGCGTCCGCGACGAGAAGTAACATCACCCATGATGTCCCCCATGTATTCTTCAGGAATAACAACTTCAACTTTCATGATTGGTTCAAGAAGAACTGGGTTACATTTGCTGACTGCATTTTTCAATGCCATAGAAGCAGCGACTTTAAACGCCATTTCGTTTGAGTCAACATCATGGTAAGATCCATCAAAAAGTTTCGCCTTGATGTCGATTAGCGGGAATCCGGCTAGGACACCATTTTCAAGAGAGTCTTCAAGACCTGCTTGTACGGCTGGGATGTATTCACGAGGAACAACACCACCGACGATTGCGTTTTCGAATTCAAAGCCAGCGCCTTCTTCGTTCGGTTCAAATTCGATCCAAACGTGACCGAACTGACCGCGTCCGCCTGATTGACGTACGAATTTACCTTCAACTTTTGCACCGGTACGGAATGTCTCACGGTACGCAACTTGAGGAGCACCAACGTTAGCTTCAACTTTGAACTCACGCTTCATACGATCAACAATGATATCAAGGTGAAGCTCACCCATACCAGAGATGATTGTTTGACCCGTTTCAGGGTTAGTTTGTGTACGGAATGTAGGATCTTCTTCAGCAAGTTTCGCTAAAGCGATACCCATTTTATCTTGGTCAGCTTTTGATTTAGGCTCAATCGCTACGTCGATAACAGGCTCTGGGAATTCCATTGATTCAAGGATTACAAGATCCTTTTCATCACATAGAGTATCTCCAGTAGAAGTATCTTTTAGACCTACAGCAGCTGCGATGTCTCCAGCGTAAACAGTAGAGATCTCTTCACGGCTGTTAGCGTGCATTTGAAGGATACGTCCTACGCGCTCACGCTTGCCTTTTGTAGAGTTCTTTACATATGAACCGGAATCAAGTGTACCGGAATATACGCGGAAGAATGTCAGCTTACCGACATAAGGGTCAGTCATAACTTTAAATGCAAGTGCAGAGAACGGCTCTTCATCAGAAGAATGACGAACGATCTCTTCATCTGTATCAGGACGTACACCTTTGATTGCAGCAACATCAGTTGGCGCAGGAAGGTAGTCAAGAACAGCATCAAGTACAAGCTGAACACCTTTGTTTTTGAAAGCAGAACCAACAAGTACAGGGTAGAATTCAACATTCAGTGTACCTTTACGGATAGCAGCTTTCAGTTCAGGGATAGTGATTTCTTCACCTTCAAGGTACTTTTCCATAAGCTCTTCATCAAGCTCAGCTACAGCTTCAATCAGGCTGCTGCGAAGCTCTTCAGCTTGCTCTTTGTACTCTTCAGGGATTTCTTTCGCATCTGAACGAGTTCCAAGGTCATCTTCGTAGAAATACGCAACGTTTTCTACTAAGTCGATGATACCTTCGAAGTTGTCTTCAGCGCCGATCGGCAATTGAATTGCGTGAGCGTTAGCTTGAAGACGGTCTCTTAAAGTGCCTACAGAGTAAAGGAAGTCTGCGCCGATTTTGTCCATTTTGTTGACAAATACAACGCGCGGTACTCCGTAAGTTGTTGCTTGGCGCCATACTGTTTCTGTCTGAGGCTCAACACCTGATTGAGCATCAAGTACGGCAACCGCACCATCAAGTACACGGAGTGAACGTTCAACTTCAACTGTGAAGTCTACGTGTCCCGGTGTATCGATGATGTTTACACGGTAACCTTTCCACTGTGCAGTCGTTGCTGCAGAAGTGATTGTGATACCGCGTTCTTGTTCCTGCTCCATCCAGTCCATTTGCGAAGCACCTTCGTGAGTTTCGCCAATTTTGTGGATACGGCCTGTGTAGAACAAGATCCGTTCTGTAGTAGTCGTTTTACCGGCATCGATGTGAGCCATGATCCCGATATTACGAGTTTTTTCTAAGGAGAACTCTCTTGCCATTGGGTAATTTCTCCTTCCTTATTAGGGAATTATTATTTTGATTATATGAATCCTACCAGCGGTAGTGAGCAAATGCTTTGTTCGCTTCTGCCATCTTGTGAGTGTCTTCACGTTTCTTAACGGCAGCACCAGTGTTGTTAGCTGCATCAAGAATTTCGTTAGCCAGGCGCTCTTCCATTGTTTTTTCTCCGCGAAGACGCGCATAGTTAACCAACCAGCGAAGACCAAGAGTTGTACGGCGTTCAGGACGAACTTCTACAGGCACTTGGTAGTTAGCTCCACCTACACGGCGTGCTTTTACTTCAAGTACAGGCATGATGTTTTTCAATGCTTGTTCGAAAACCTCCATTGCATCATTGCCAGTGCGTTCTTTAATGATATCGAATGACTTGTATAGGATTGTTTGAGATTTACCTTTTTTACCGTCGATCATCATTTTGTTGATCAGGCGGGATACCAGCTTAGAGTTGTAAAGCGGATCAGGTAAAACATCTCTTTTTGCTACAGGACCTTTACGTGGCATCTGAATATCCTCCCTTCATAGTTTTAATGATTTATTATTATTACTTTGCTTTAGGACGTTTCGTACCGTATTTAGAACGGCCTTGCGCACGGTTTTCAACTCCGGCAGTATCAAGCGCGCCACGAACGATGTGGTAGCGTACCCCCGGTAAGTCTTTTACACGTCCGCCGCGGATCAGTACAACGCTGTGCTCTTGCAGGTTGTGACCGATACCAGGAATGTAGGCAGTAACCTCGATTCCGTTAGTCAAACGAACACGAGCATATTTACGAAGTGCTGAGTTCGGTTTTTTCGGTGTCATTGTACCGACACGAGTACATACCCCGCGTTTTTGTGGAGAAGATACGTTAGTGTGCTCTTTTTTAAAGCTGTTGTATCCTTTGTTTAGTGCAGGTGACTTAGAGTTTTCAACTTTGCTCACGCGTCCCTTGCGAATTAGCTGATTAATTGTAGGCATGTTGTGTTCCTCCCTTCATTACGTTTTATAACCCACATACCCAGGTGGTTCATCATTAGGCAAAAAACAATGTCTTTACATAAGATTGATATCTTATATAAAAACAAAAAGTACGCTATAACATAATGGCAACAGCTGCTGCTCCCACTTCAATTCCGCAGGCTTTGCCGAGCTTTTTCATGGAATCCACCATACAGACAGCGGTATTTTGGTTCTTTGCAAGCTGGATAACCCCAGCCGTAAGAACTGAATCCGCGTCTTTTGCCACGACGACTTCCTTCACTGAACCTCGTTTTAGAGCTTTCACTGTTTGCTTCGTACCAATAATAATTGATTTGGCCTGTGATACTTTATCATAAGACATAAACATATCCTCCAAAGTAACAGGTTTTATTTCGAGCACCTTGGTTATATTATCACTCTGCGGGACGGATGTCAACAACGTATGACATTTTTTAGTGCAGTCCCCCGCCAGAATAATTGTAATACTGAGGAAAAGCTGTCGAAACAGCCTTTCCTGCAGCAGTTTCTGTTATTCAGCCGGAACCATATCTTCCGAAGGCTGAACGTTTGAAACAGGTTTTACTTTTCTGTAATTCATCATACCTGTACCGGCCGGAACCAGTTTACCGATGATGACATTCTCTTTCAGGCCGAGAAGTTCATCACGCTTGCCTTTAATCGCAGCATCTGTAAGAACGCGTGTTGTTTCCTGGAATGATGCGGCAGACAAGAATGAATCCGTCTCAAGTGAAGCTTTCGTGATACCGAGAAGGACAGGACGGCCTGTAGCAGGTCGATTGCCTTCAAGCAGCACTTTTTTGTTCGCTTCTGTAAATTGGTGAATATCAAGCAATGTGCCAGGGAGAACATCAGTATCTCCGGCATCGATTACACGGACTTTGCGAAGCATCTGGCGAACCATTACTTCTACGTGTTTATCGCCGATTTCAACCCCCTGCATACGGTAAACCTTCTGAACCTCATGCAGAAGATATTCCTGAACCGTTGTCAGGTCAGTGACTTTAAGAAGTTCTTTCGGATCGATTGAACCTTCCGTCAGCACTTGACCGCGGGTAATCTGATCACCCTCAGTCACTTTCAGGCGTGAGTTGTAAGGTGCCGTGTATGAACGGGTCTCAACAGCGCCCTGAACAACAATCTCCTGCTGTTTGTCGCGGACTTCATTGATTTCGGCAATTGTACCGTCAATCTCAGAAATCGTCGCTTGACCTTTCGGATTACGCGCTTCGAAAAGCTCTTGGATACGCGGAAGACCTTGTGTGATATCGTCTCCGGCAACCCCGCCTGTGTGGAACGTACGCATCGTTAACTGTGTTCCAGGCTCACCGATAGATTGAGCGGCGATAATACCTACTGCTTCGCCGACTTCAACATCAGTTCCGGTTGCAAGGTTTCGTCCGTAGCATCGTTTACATACACCATGAGGAGTGTTACATGTGAACGCAGAACGGATCCACACTTCTTCGATTCCGGCTTCAACGATTTCCAGCGCTTTATCTTCATCGATCAATTCATTTTCGTTAATGAGCACAGCACCCGTTTCAGGATGTTTGATCTGTTTTCTGGCGAAACGTCCGATCAGACGCTCTTCCAGACGCTCGATGATTTCCGTGCCTTCTTTGAGCGGTTTTGCAAGAATACCGCGGTCTGTTCCGCAATCTGTTTCACGAATGATAACATCCTGCGCAACATCAACAAGACGGCGTGTAAGGTAACCTGAGTCAGCTGTTTTCAGGGCGGTATCGGCAAGACCTTTACGCGCACCGTGAGTGGAGATAAAGTACTCCAATACTGTCAGACCTTCACGGAAACTTGATTTAATCGG
The DNA here is from genome assembly GCF_057196865.1 of Bacillus sp. SYZHCR11. Taxonomy (NCBI): domain Bacteria; kingdom Bacillati; phylum Bacillota; class Bacilli; order Caryophanales; family Bacillaceae; genus Bacillus; species Bacillus sp. SYZHCR11. The sequence continues at coordinate 26,691 of NZ_JBXUND010000006.1, read as the reverse complement.
CAATTCAATGATTCGTCCAGCCGGGTTGGCCATCAGACCGCGCATACCCGCAAGCTGTGTAAAGTTAGATGCGTTACCACGGGCTCCTGAATCACTCATCATGTAGATCGGGTTGACTTCGTCTAATGATTTCATCAGTTTGCCTTGGATAACATCTTTCGCTGAACTCCAAATTGAAATGACTCTTTCATAACGTTCTTCTTCGGTGATTAAACCGCGTCTGAACTGTTTCAGAACATTATCTACTTTGCTTTGTGCTTCTTCAAGGATTTCCTGTTTATCATCGAGAACGACGATATCAGAAACCCCTACTGTGATGCCGGCTTTCGTTGAATATCTGAAACCAAGGTTTTTCATGCGGTCAAGCATTTTAGACGTTTCCGTGATATGGAATCGTTTAAAGATTTCCGCGATGATTTTACCCAAAATACCTTTTTTAAACGGTGCGTTGATCGGCTGCTCAGCAATCACAGCTTTTACGTCAGCACCTTTATCTAAGAAGAAACGGTCAGGTGTCTTCTCTTCAATGTTGCTCTTCGTTGGTTCATTCATGTAAGGGAATGATTCCGGAAGAATTTCATTGAAGACGAGCTTACCGACAGTTGTAATTAACAATTTTGAACGCTGTTCTTCAGTAAATGTCACATTCTTAAGGGAGTTCGCTGCAACAGCTACTCTCGTATGAAGGTGAACATAACCGTTTTGATAAGCAAGAAGCGCTTCGTCCGTATTTTTGAAAACCATACCCTCGCCGACTGCTCCGGCGCGCTCAAGCGTCAGGTAGTAGTTTCCTAATACCATATCCTGAGACGGCGTAACAACCGGTTTACCATCTTTAGGGTTCAAGATGTTTTGGGCCGCAAGCATCAGAATGCGCGCCTCAGCTTGAGCCTCAGCTGATAAAGGTACGTGAACCGCCATTTGGTCACCGTCAAAGTCAGCGTTATAAGCTGTACATACTAACGGGTGAAGACGGATGGCGCGTCCTTCAACAAGCGTCGGTTCGAAAGCCTGGATACCTAATCTGTGAAGAGTAGGGGCACGGTTCAGTAAGACCGGATGCTCCTTAATGACAGATTCAAGTACATCCCATACTTCAGGCTGCACGCGTTCGATTTTGCGTTTTGCGCTCTTGATATTGTGAGCAAGGCCTTTTTCAACAAGCTCTTTCATGACGAAAGGCTTGAAGAGCTCAAGCGCCATTTCCTTCGGCAAACCGCACTGATACATTTTCAGATGCGGACCTACGACGATAACGGAACGGCCTGAGTAGTCTACACGTTTACCGAGAAGGTTCTGACGGAAACGCCCTTGTTTCCCTTTCAGCATGTGAGAAAGAGATTTAAGCGGACGGTTACCCGGTCCGGTAACCGGACGGCCGCGGCGTCCGTTGTCAATCAGAGCGTCGACTGCTTCCTGAAGCATACGTTTTTCGTTCTGAACGATGATGCTTGGCGCGCCGAGGTCTAACAGACGTTTTAAACGGTTATTACGGTTGATGACACGACGGTAAAGGTCGTTCAGGTCAGACGTTGCGAAACGTCCGCCGTCAAGCTGAACCATCGGTCTTAATTCAGGCGGAATAACCGGAAGCACGTCGAGAATCATCCAAGACGGCTTGTTTCCTGAATTACGGAAGGCTTCAAGCACTTCAAGGCGTTTGATCGCACGTGTACGGCGCTGTCCTTGAGAAGTCTTCAGCTCTTCTTTTAACATATCAACTTCTTTGACAAGGTCGATGTCCTGCAGAAGTTTATTAATGGCTTCCGCACCCATAGAGGCTTGGAATTTGTTACCGTACTTATCCAGATACGCACGGTATTCCTTTTCAGATAAAAGCTGTTTCTTTTCGAGCGGTGTATTGGCCGGGTCAGTTACGACGTAAGAAGCAAAGTAAATAACTTCTTCCAGCGCACGCGGTGACATATCCAATACAAGACCCATACGGCTCGGAATACCTTTGAAATACCAAATGTGAGAAACCGGGGCAGCCAGTTCAATATGCCCCATTCTCTCACGACGGACTTTAGCCCGCGTTACTTCAACTCCGCAACGGTCACAAACTACGCCTTTATAACGAACCCGCTTGTACTTGCCGCAATGACATTCCCAGTCCTTAGTCGGTCCGAAAATGCGTTCGCAGAACAGGCCGTCCTTTTCAGGTTTCAACGTACGATAGTTTATCGTTTCAGGCTTTTTCACTTCACCAAAAGACCATGAACGGATTTTATCCGGTGAAGCAAGACCGATGTTCATATACTCAAAATTGTTCACATCTAGCAAGGGGCCTACCTCCCTTTTTATCTTCGGATTAACCGATGTCACTTGCCTTTATCAATCAGAGACTATTCTTTCGTTACTGCGTCACGTTCAACGTCTGGAGATGCTGTTTCTTCCGGCGCTTCATCACCTGATAATGCAAGGCCGTCAGCCTGTTTCGCATCTTCCTCGTCTTCTAGATCTCTCATTTCTATTTCTTCTTCATCGCCTGAGAGGATTTTTACGTCCATACCTAAGCTTTGAAGCTCTTTGATCAATACTTTGAATGATTCCGGAACACCAGGCTCTGGAACATTGTCGCCTTTGACGATGGCTTCATATGTTTTCACACGTCCGACCACGTCATCGGACTTCACAGTCAGGATTTCTTGAAGCGTGTAAGCTGCGCCGTAAGCTTCAAGCGCCCAAACCTCCATCTCACCGAAACGCTGTCCGCCGAATTGGGCTTTACCGCCGAGAGGCTGCTGCGTAACAAGTGAGTAAGGACCTGTAGAACGGGCATGAAGTTTATCGTCAACCATGTGTGCCAGTTTGATCATGTACATGATTCCGACTGATACACGGTTGTCGAACGGTTCTCCCGTACGGCCGTCATAAAGAACTGTTTTAGCGTCTCTTGACATGCCTGCTTCTTCAAGTGTTTCCCACACATCTTCTTCACGCGCGCCGTCAAATACAGGTGACGCGATGTGAATGCCGAGGTAGCGGGCAGCCATACCCATGTGAAGTTCTAATACCTGACCGATATTCATACGTGATGGTACACCCAGCGGGTTAAGCATGATATCGATCGGCGTGCCGTCAGGAAGGTAAGGCATATCTTCTTCAGGAAGAATCTTCGAGATAACCCCTTTATTTCCGTGACGTCCGGCCATTTTATCACCTTCAGAAATCTTACGTTTCTGAACGATATATACGCGTACAAGCTGGTTCACTCCCGGAGGAAGTTCGTCGCCGTCTTCACGGTTGAAGACTTTTACGTCGTGGATAATTCCGCCGCCGCCGTGAGGCACACGGAGAGAAGTATCACGGACTTCACGCGCTTTTTCTCCAAAGATCGCATGAAGAAGGCGTTCTTCAGCCGTAAGCTCAGTTACACCTTTAGGCGTTACTTTACCTACGAGAAGGTCTCCGTCGTTGACTTCCGCACCGATACGGATAATTCCGCGGTCATCAAGGTTGCGAAGCGCGTCTTCCCCTACGTTTGGAATATCGCGGGTGATCTCTTCCGGCCCAAGCTTTGTATCACGTGCTTCTGATTCATATTCTTCAATGTGAATAGATGTGTATACATCATCTTTCACAAGGCGTTCACTCATGATGATGGCATCCTCATAGTTGTAACCGTCCCATGTCATGAAGCCGACCATTACGTTGCGGCCGAGAGCAAGTTCACCAAGCTCCATTGAAGGTCCGTCAGCAAGGATTTCTCCTTTGACTACTTCATCGCCGACACTGACGATCGGACGCTGGTTGTAGCACGTACCTTGGTTGGAGCGGACAAATTTCAGCAAGCTGTACTTATCCAGGTTGCCTTTTACTTTTTGGCCGTCAATTTCTTCATAGCGGCGCACCCATACGTTTTTCGCTTCCACCCGTTCTACGATACCGGGGTGTTTACAAATAACGGCTGCACCGGAGTCTTTACCGGATACGTATTCCATACCCGTTCCGACGATCGGAGCTTCCGGCTGCATCAAAGGCACAGCCTGACGCTGCATGTTCGCTCCCATAAGGGCGCGGTTCGAGTCATCGTTTTCCAAGAACGGAATACATGCTGTCGCAGCAGAAACAACCTGTTTAGGAGATACGTCCATGTAATCCACGCGGTTGCGGGCTACAACGGTGTTTTCCCCTCTGAAACGCGCTACGATGCTGTCATCCAAGAAAGAACCGTCATCGCTCAGCTTAGCATTCGCTTGGGCTACGACATAGTTATCCTCTTCATCAGCAGTCAGGTAGTCGATTCTAGGCGTTACTTTTCCTGTTTCAGGATCAACGCGGCGGTATGGCGTCTCAATGAAACCAAAGCGGTTTACTTTCGCAAATGATGACAATGAGTTGATCAAACCGATGTTCGGGCCCTCAGGCGTTTCAATCGGACACATACGGCCGTAGTGAGAGTAGTGAACGTCACGTACTTCCATACCTGCGCGCTCACGCGTCAAACCGCCCGGTCCGAGAGCTGACAGACGGCGTTTGTGCGTCAATTCAGCAAGCGGGTTCGTCTGATCCATGAATTGAGAAAGCTGTGAGCTTCCGAAGAACTCTTTAATAGACGCAATAACAGGTCTGATGTTAATCAGCTGCTGCGGCGTAATTGTATTCGTGTCTTGAATAGACATTCTTTCACGTACGACACGTTCCATCCGGCTTAAACCGATACGGAATTGGTTTTGCAGGAGCTCACCTACAGAACGCAGACGGCGGTTTCCGAGATGGTCGATATCATCAGTGTCGCCCACTCCGTGCAGGAGGTTGAAGAAGTAGCTGATAGAAGAAATAATATCAGCAGGCGTAATGTTTTTAATCGCCTCTTCGATGTAAGCATTGCCGATCACATTGATCGTCTGCTCTCCTTCTGCATCAGTAGGAGCATAGATTTTAATGGATTGAAGCATCACTTCATCCTCGACAACGCCGCCGTTAGGATAAAGTTTTCTGAAGCCGATTCCATTTTCTAAGTATGGCAATACTTTATCAAGTGTTCTTCTGTCAAGAATCTGCCCTTTTTCAGCGAGAATTTCACCGGTTTCCGGATCCACCAGTGTTTCTGCAAGGCGCTGGTTAAACAGGCGGTTCTTGATATGAAGCTTTTTATTAATTTTATAGCGTCCTACATTCGCAAGGTCGTATCGCTTCGGATCGAAGAAACGGGAATCCAGCAAGCTTTTTGCGTTTTCTACTGTAGGCGGCTCTCCGGGACGAAGGCGCTCATAGATTTCAAGAAGCGCTTTGTCACTGTTTTCGGTGTTGTCCTTATCCAGTGTATTGCGGAGATATTCGTTCTCACCAATGAGATCGAGAATCTCTTGGTCGGAACCGAAGCCGAGAGCACGCAAAAGAACCGTAACCGGCAACTTACGTGTGCGATCAATGCGGACATACACAACATCTTTCGCATCAGTTTCGTATTCTAACCATGCGCCACGGTTTGGAATGACAGTCGCGGTAAAACCTTTTTTACCGTTTTTGTCTACTTTACCACTGAAATATACACTTGGAGACCGAACAAGCTGAGATACGATAACACGTTCTGCACCGTTGATGATAAAAGTACCGGTATCTGTCATAATAGGGAAATCACCCATGAAGACATCCTGGTCTTTTACCTCTCCAGTTTCTTTGTTAATTAAACGAACCTTCACTCTTAGCGGAGCTGAGTAAGTCACATCACGTTCTTTTGACTCTTCAACGGGATACTTAGGATCTCCTAAACTGTAGTCAATGAACTCTAGAGAGAGGTTACCAGTGAAATCCTCAATTGGTGATATGTCTTGAAACATCTCTCTAAGACCCTCATCAAGAAACCACTGATAAGAAGAGGTTTGAATTTCAATGAGATTTGGTAATTCTAACACTTCGCTAATGCGAGCATAGCTTCTGCGCTGGCGGTGTCGTCCATACTGAACTAGTTGACCTGTCAACTGATTCACCCCTCAAATCATGCGTATTATATGTGTAATAAGCATCTCTTACGATAAAGAAATACTTTTACAAGACAAAAGAAAAAAGGGTTTCTAATTAAGAAAACCACATCCAAAAACAAATACCGATTTTATTAGCATTCCCATGTTTGTATAATTTATACATGCACTATGATTATTTGAGCATATCATGCAAAATATATACATTGGCATTTTACAATATTAACATAGCTGAAAATTCAAGTCAAACTTTTTTTGCTTTTATGATATAATAGCCTTTCTTTTTTTGAACCACAGAAACTTCGTCAAAAAGCTCCTTCAGTTTTTCAATGGCAGAAGGCCCGCCCTGTTTTTTCTGTATAACGATCCACAATTCACCTGAAGCCCTTAAATGCTCAGCGCTTTTTTCAAAAATGGCATGGACAACTTTTTTTCCGGCGCGGATTGGGGGGTTTGTAAGAATAGAAGCAAATGTTTGAGCAGAATCAATATTTGAAAATAAATCACTCTGATAAATCCGAACGTTTTTTATTCCGTTTTTTTCTGCATTTTCATTTGACAGCTCTACGGCTCTTTCATTCACGTCAATCATGTGCACGGTCCGGTCTGTAAATGCACCGGCGAGCGACAGACCGATCGGGCCGTAACCGCAGCCTGCATCCAGGAAGTCACCATCGATCTCCGGCTCTTCAAACGCTTCAATTAAGACACGCGAACCGAAATCAACTTCCTTTTTCGAGAAAACGCCGCTGTCACTTGTGAATGTATAAGATCTGTTCCGCAGTGTAAATGACCATGTCTGTTTATCGCTTTTAACTGAAGGTTTTTCTGAATAATAGTGTTCACTCATTATTAGAACCTCCTTTTTTAATTGCACTTAAAGAAAAGCAAAGAAAAAGCCCGCCTCATAAAAGCGAGCTTCCCCTACAGGCAAGTGAAGATTACTTAACTTCTACAGAAGCGCCAACTTCTTCAAGTTTAGCTTTAAGCTCTTCAGCTTCTTCTTTCGCAATACCTTCTTTAAGTGGTTTTGGAGTGTTGTCAACAAGTTCTTTAGCTTCTTTCAAGCCAAGACCAGTGATTTCACGAACAACTTTGATAACTTTGATTTTCTGAGAACCTGCACCAGCAAGGATAAGGTCGAATTCGCTTTGCTCTTCAGCAGCGCCGCCAGCAGCAGCTCCGCCAGCTACAGCTACAGGAGCAGCAGCAGTTACGCCAAATTCTTCTTCGATTGCTTTTACTAGGTCGTTCAATTCAAGTACAGTTGCTTCTTTAACGGAAGCAATGATTTCTTCGATATTTAAAGCCATTTGAAATTCCTCCATTTGTTTTATTTTAGGGTAAAATCAGATTAAGCGCCTTGTTCTTCCTTTTGGTCTGCAACTGCTTTAGCTGCAAGTGCAAGGTTGCGAACTGGAGCTTGAAGTACGCTAAGCAACATAGAAAGTAAGCCATCGCGTGAAGGAAGTTCAGCAAGAGCTTTCACTTCTTCAACAGAAGATACTTTTCCTTCGATAACGCCCGCTTTGATTTCCAGAGCTTCGTGATTTTTCGCGAACTCGTTAAGAACTTTTGCCGGAGCGACAACATCTTCAGTACTGAATGCGATCGCATTCGGTCCAGTTAAGACATCATTCAAACCATCAAGTTCAGCTTGTTCAACCGCACGGCGAGTCATTGTGTTTTTGTACACTTTGAACTCTACGTTAGCTTCGCGAAGCTGTTTACGGAGTTCAGTTACTTCAGAAACGTTAAGTCCGCGGTAGTCAACGATGATCGTTGATTTGCTTTCTTTCAGTTTAGAAGCAATCTCTTCAACAACAACTTTTTTTGTATCAATTGCGCTGCTCATGGTTACACCTCCTGTAGATTTTGTGTAACACTTATACCGCTAGGTGATCACGACTGTGACGACGATTTCATATAAAAAGCCTCCATGTGGACATGGAGGCTGTATATACAAGCATACGTAACGTAATAGCTGTGATATATATACACCTCGGCAGGATATTAAGCCTCAACGGCCCCTGCTGTCTACGGTATAAATGACATATTATATTTTACAACATTTTGAATCATATCAGAATGCTGATCTAAAGTCAAATATTATTTTACGTTGAAAGTAGAAGCGTCTACTTTGACACCAGGGCCCATAGTAGAAGTAACGGCAACGTTTTTCACGTAAACACCTTTAGCCGCAGCCGGTTTTGCTTTCAGGATTGTATCATACATTGTTGTGAAGTTCTCAACAAGTTTTTCATCCTCGAAAGAAACTTTTCCGATCGGAACATGGATGTTACCAGCTTTGTCAACGCGGTATTCTACTTTACCAGCTTTGATTTCGCCGATTGCTTTTTCTACTTCGAATGTAACAGTTCCTGTTTTAGGGTTTGGCATAAGACCTTTTGGTCCAAGCACACGGCCGATTTTACCGACTTCACCCATCATGTCAGGAGTCGCAACGATTACATCGAATTCGAACCAGCCTTGCTGGATTTTCGCGATGTAATCAGAATCGCCGACGTAGTCTGCACCGGCAGCTTCAGCTTCTTTTGCTTTTTCGCCTTTAGCGAATACAAGCACGCGCTGAGTTTTACCAGTTCCGTTAGGAAGTACAACTGCACCGCGGATTTGCTGATCGTTTTTACGAGGGTCAACCCCTAAACGAAAAGCAACTTCAACTGTAGCGTCGAATTTAGCTGTGTTTGTTTTTTTAGTAAGCGCCACTGCTTCAGCGACGTCGTAAGCTTTCGCACGGTCTACAAGCTTCGCAGCTTCAACGTACTTTTTACCTTTTTTAGCCATTTTAAAATTTCCTCCTTATGTGGTTATAGCGGAATAACCTCCCACGAATAAGGGTTGCGAACTTGTGAAAACTCGCAACCCGACAAGAAACAAATTAATCCTCGATAACGATACCCATACTGCGGGCAGTACCTTCAACCATGCGCATTGCCGCTTCAACGTCTGCTGCGTTTAAGTCAGGCATTTTCGTTTCAGCGATTTCGCGAACCTTATCGCGCTTAACGGTTGCCACTTTATTACGGTTTGGTTCACCAGAACCAGACTCAATTCCAGCTGCTTTTTTAAGCAATACTGCAGCAGGCGGAGTTTTTGTAATAAATGTAAATGAACGGTCTTCGTAAACCGAAATTTCAACAGGAATGATTAAACCAGCTTGGTCAGCTGTACGAGCGTTAAACTCCTTACAGAATCCCATGATATTTACACCGGCTTGACCTAGTGCAGGTCCAACTGGCGGCGCTGGGTTAGCTTTTCCAGCAGGAATTTGCAATTTTACAACTTTTACTACTTTTTTAGCCACGAGACACACCTCCTTAAGTCCGTGATGTGGTAATAGGGTAAACCCTCCCACTCAAGGTTTCATTCTTTATATGAATGACGAAATATCAAGCTAGCTGCCTTGGATTAGTCCAAGACGTACCTTTGCTATATTATCATTAATATATAGCAATTTCAAGTTTTTTCACATTACAATTTGTCGATCTGGGTAAATTCCAGCTCAACCGGCGTTTCACGGCCGAACATGTTAACGAATACTTTCACTTTGCTCTTATCATAATCAATCTCTTCAATTGATCCTGTAAAGTTGGCGAAAGGTCCGTCTATGACTTTGACTGTCTCATTCAATTCAAAATCAATGTCGGTTTTCCGCTCATCCATGCCCATCCGCTTTAAGATGGTTTCCGCTTCGCCAGGAAGAAGCGGAGTCGGCTTTGAGCCTGAACCGGCTGACCCGACGAATCCGGTAACGCCCGGCGTGTTGCGGACCACATACCAGGAATCATCAGTCATGACGATTTCAACAAGCACATAACCCGGGAACACTTTCTTTTTGACTACTTTTTTCTTGCCGTTCTTAATATCAGTCTCTTCCTCTTCAGGGACGACAACGCGGAAAATTTTATCCTGCATTCCCATTGATTCCACACGTTTTTCAAGGTTCGCTTTTACTTTGTTTTCATAACCGGAATACGTATGAACAACATACCAATTCTTTTCCATTCTATCAGGACTCTGCAGTCCTTCCCTCCCCGCATTTAAAAATGAAGTGTAAAACAAAAAATAGGCTCAGAGCCTATGAATCCTTTTTTCAACACAATAAAAAACCCGCTGAACGGGTTTTGGCAAACGATATTATGATCTATTATAGCACGTATTGCTGATCATTATTCAACTATTAAACGAATTAATTGAGAAATTCCTGTATCAAGGAGGGCAAAAAAGATAACAAAAAAGATAACCGTTGAAATCACCGTGATCGTATAGCGCGTTAACTCTTTGCCTTTAGGCCAGCTAACCTTTTTCATTTCTTTCCCAACATCTTTAAAGAAACTCATCATGCGCATGTAAAAGACCTCCACAATTTAAAAAGCGAACACTATTTTGTTTCTAAATGAGCTGTATGTGAATTGCAAGTGCTGCAGTACTTCTTAACTTCTAACCGCTCAGCCGCTGATGCAGAGCTTTTCATTGTCGTATAATTACGATTTCCGCATGTTTTGCATGCCAGCGTAATCTTTTTTCTCATGTCGTTACACCTTTTCCTAAACAATCATTTATCTTAATAAAATAGCACAGTCAGAAAAATTCTGTCAATATGACACAGAAACCCGCTACAGACTGATTTCTCTTATTTCCAAATACTTTTCAAGCTTGCGCTTCACGCGCTGCAGGGCATTATCGATTGATTTTACGTGTCGGTTTAAATCATCTGAAATTTCCTGGTAACTTCTTCCGTCCAAGTACAGAACAAGCACCTTTCTCTCCAGATCGCTCAGCAGTTCTCCCATTTTCATTTCGATATCATCAAATTCTTCCTGATTAATAATCATCTCTTCAGGATTTAACGTTTTAGCGCCTGAAATGACATCAAGCAGTGTTCTGTCAGATTCTTCATCAAAAATAGGTTTGTCTAAAGAAACATAGGAATTTAAAGGAATGTGTTTCTGACGGGTAGCTGTCTTTATTGCGGTAATAATCTGGCGGGTAATGCATAATTCTGCAAAAGCTTTAAATGAAGTAAGCTTGTCCTCTCTAAAGTCTCGGATAGACTTATATAAGCCTATCATCCCTTCCTGTACAATATCTTCTCTGTCGGCCCCTATTAAAAAATAAGACCTTGCTTTCGCCCGTACAAAATTACGGTACTTCGTAATCAAGTAATCTAACGCATCACTATCCCCAACATGAACCTTTTCAATGACCTGCTCGTCCTCCAACTGGCAAAATTGCACTTTGTTGAACTTTCCCTTGCTGTTCTGTAGATTCACTGCGATCCCCCCGGCGCACGTAGATAGAAATATTATACATTAATGGGCGAAAAAGCGTCAACCTAATCCAGACCGCCTCGGCGCCACTTTTCAAACGTTTTCAAAACCTCTTCGGACAGCTCGATTTTACCCGGTGGTTTTTCAGAAGTGATCTTTGAAACCCGCCTTTGAATCCGCCGTTCTATCGTATCCACTTCCCTCAGAAGCTCCCGGGCGGATTTACGGAGAGCCCCTTGTCCGAAAATCGCCCACTGCTCCGTATAATCGGAGGTTGCGACATGAATCTGTGTCGCAATATTATTCAGCGCCTGGGCAAGCTTCTCGATCCGCTCATCCGCCGTCTCATTCTCCCGTGTAAAAATCACTTCGACTCTGTGATTCGTTTGTTTTTTCTCTATGCCTTTTACCAGATGTGCGTCAAACACCACAATGACTCTGATTCCCGTGTAGGACTGATATTCCGCCATCTTCTGGATCAGTACATCTCTCGCTTCTTCAAAACTGTTCGCTTTTAAATCCTTTAGCTGCGGCCAAGCTCCAATCATGTTGTATCCGTCTACTAACAGGATGTCCATCTGTCTTCATTCCCCTAAAGGATTGCGCTTCCGGTAGACTTCATACATGAGAAGGCCGGCCGCTACCGACGCATTCAGAGACGTGACTTTTCCGGCCATCGGAAGTTTAATGAGAAAATCACATTTCTCTTTCACAAGCCGGCCCATTCCTCTGCCTTCGCTTCCGATAACGAGCGCCAAAGGCATCTTGCCGTCCATAGAGCGGTAGTCTTCCCGGGCGGATGCATCCGTTCCGACGACCCAAATCCCCCGCCCCTTCATTTCATCAAGTGTCCGGGCAAGGTTGGTCACCTTCACGACGGGAATGTGTTCAATCGCACCGGTCGAAGCTTTTGCGACCGTCGATGTCAGTCCGACCGCTCTGCGTTTCGGAATCACAATGCCGTGTGCACCGACAGCGTCAGCCGTTCTCATGATGGAACCGAGATTATGAGGGTCTTCCAGCTCGTCCAATATGAGAAAGAAAGGCTGTTCGTTTCTCTCTTCCGCTCTTTTATATAATTCGTCTAATTGTGCATATTCATATGCCGCCACCTGGGCGACAACACCCTGATGCTGCCCCTCCACCATCTGATCGAGTTTTTTCCTCGGTACAAATTGAATGGTGACGCCGCGCTTTTTAGCAAGCTCCATAACTTGCTGCGCCTGTCCTTTTACTGTGTTTTCCGCCATCCATAACTTATACAGCTTGCGATCTGACTTTAACGTCTCAATCACAGCGTTTTTTCCTATGACGTAATCATGTTGCTGACTCATTTGTTTTCCTCCCTGACGTCCCGACTTGTATAGCCTCAGCAATCAGCTGATTCAGTCTTTCTTCTCTTTTCTCAAGAAAAAGGTATCCGAGTAAAGCCTCAAAAGCTGTACTATGGCGGTACGTCTGTACATCTGTGTTTTTAGGCGTCGTCCCTGATTTCGCGTTTCTGCCTCTTCTCAGCACGGCTTCCTCTTCCTCCGTGAAAAAGGATTCGTCCTGAAGGCGGAACAATATGTCTGCCTGTGATTTTGCCGATACAATCCGGCTCGCCTTCTTATGAAGGTCATTCGGTTTCGTAAAGCCCTGCTTAAGCAGGTGATGCCGGACGTATATTTCAAAAATGGCATCACCCATATAAGCAAGCGCAAGACCGTTTAACTGCTTTGAATCTTTGATTTGTTCAAATTGAAGCATCCGCTTATTCTCCCCGCTTCCAGCGAGTTCCCTGGGCTGTATCTTCAAGAATGATATTCATGCTTTTCAGCTGATCGCGAATCTGGTCTGACAAAGCGAAATCGCGATTGCGGCGGGCTTCATTTCTCTTCTCAATCAACTCTTCAATCTCTTCGTCGACAAGCTCTTCTTCGCCGAGCGTAAGTCCGAGAACAGATCCGATTCTGTCAAACATGCTGATAAAGGCTTTAATGACGTGATCCGCCGTATTGTCTTCCTGCATGTAGTAATTGGCGAGCTTTGCCAGATCAAACCAAACGGAAATCGCATTCGCCGTATTAAAATCATCATCCATTGCTTCTTCAAACGCAGTGCGGTGCTCTTCGATTTTAGCGAGCCATTCCTCATCATTGTCAGTCAGATTCGTGCTGCTAATCAAACGATGGTTTAAATTACTGTATGCCGTCTTCAGGCGGTTAAACGCGTTTTTTGTTTTCTCAAGCAGCTCTTCCGAATAGTTGATCGGGTGGCGGTAATGAACGGACAGCATGAAAAATCTCAAAAGCTGCGGGTCATATTGCTTAATGATATCGTGCACCAAAACAAAGTTGCCGAGCGATTTTGACATTTTCTCATTATCGATATTGATATATCCGTTGTGAAGCCAGTATTTTGCGAATGTCTTGCCTGTTAATGCTTCAGATTGCGCGATTTCGTTTTCATGGTGCGGGAATGTCAGGTCCTGACCGCCGGCGTGAATATCGATTTCGTCACCCAAATACTTTTTCACCATTGCGGAGCATTCAATATGCCAGCCCGGGCGGCCTTTTCCCCAAGGGCTATCCCATGAAATTTCTCCGTCCTTAGCAGCTTTCCAAAGCGCAAAGTCCAGCGCATCCTCTTTCTTCTCGCCGACACGGATACGCGCGCCTGATCTGAGTTCATCAATTGATTGTTGAGATAGCTTGCCGTAGCCTTCGAAGGCCCTTGTTTTGAAATAGACGTCGCCTTCTGATTCATAAGCGTAGCCTTTTTTAATCAGCTCGCTGACAAATTCAATAATGGCGTCCATGTTTTCCATGACCCGGGGGTGTAGATCCGCTTTCCGGCATCCGAGGGCGCCCACGTCTTCAAAATACGCTTTAATGAACCGTTCAGAAACGGTCGGGACGTCCTCGCCGAGCTCGTTGGCCGCCTTAATCAGTTTGTCGTCAACATCGGTGAAATTCGATACGTATTGAACATCGTATCCTTTATACTCCAAATAGTTGCGTACGGTATCATACACAATCGCCGGACGGGCGTTTCCGATATGAATATAGTTGTATACAGTAGGTCCGCACACGTACATTTTTACTTTGCCTTCCTCAAGAGGAACGAATGTTTCCTTTTTCCGTGTCAATGTATTATAAAGTGTAATGGTCATTTTTGGTTGATCCTTTCTTTTTTATCTTCCAGTTCAGCCTGCAGTTCAAAAATCTGCTGCTCCAATGCTCTAAACCGGTCAGCAACCGGATCGGGCAAGTCTTGGTGATTGAGATCGCGTTTGATTTTTCTTCCGTTCTGAATGACGACTTTCCCCGGTATGCCGACAACGGTCGAAAAGTCGGGAACATCACGAAGCACAACGGAGCCGGCCCCTACTTTAGAACCCTGCCCGACCGTAATAGAGCCGAGCACCTTCGCTCCGGTTGCAATTAAAGCATCATCTTTTATGGTCGGATGCCGCTTCCCCTTTTCTTTTCCCGTTCCCCCGAGAGTGACACCTTGGAATACCGTCACGTTATTGCCGATTTCACACGTTTCCCCTATGACGACCCCCATACCGTGGTCAATGAAAAACCTTCTCCCGATGGTCGCGCCGGGATGGATTTCAATTCCGGTAAAGAAACGGGCAATCTGTGATATCAGGCGCGCCAGGAAGAAAAATCTCCGTTTATATAAAGCATGTGCAATCCGATGCGCCCATATAGCATGTAAACCAGAATAAGTTAAAACAACTTCGAAATAGCTTCTTGCTGCCGGATCTTGATCGAACACTGTATCTATGTCTTCTTTTAGCATTTTAAAAAACACATGCTTCCCCCCATTCTCTCCCCGCTCCAGTCTGTTTTTCCGCCTATAAAAAAAAGCGCCTCTGCATGTAAACATGACAGAGACGCTTTTACCGCGCGGTTCCACTCTGTTTGAAAAACAAGTCACTGTTTTCCCAACTTAAAAGCCGGTAACGGCGGCGGCCGCCTTTAAATACTGATTTCCGCAGAAATGTTCTTCAAAGGTCTTAAGGGCGCACTTCTAAAACATGACGCATGAATCTCTCTCAGCCGATGAAGATTCTTTCTGTAATGGTCATTGTTTTATACTCTTCCCTGTCAACAATCGTATATTTAAATGCTTTTCAGGCGTCTGACGGCTGTTTCTCTGCCGATCAGCTCAATGGCCTGCGGAAGCTCCGGACCGTGTGTCTGACCGGTAACCGCTACACGAATCGGCATGAACAGCTTTTTGCCTTTATGGCCTGTTTCTTTCTGAACAGCTTTGATTGAGGCTTTGATCAGCTCAGGCGTAAATTCTTCAAGCTCTTCAAGCTTCGCAGCAAATACGCTGAGCACTTCAGGCACCTGTTCTTCTTCCAGAACGGCTTTTGCCTCTTGATTATACTCGATCTCATCTTTAAAGAACAAATCAGTAAGCTCGACAATTTCAGCGCCGTAGCTCAATTGCTCATGGTAAAGAGAGATTAATTTACGAACCCATTCCTGTTCTTCGGCAGAAAGCTCAGTGCCGACTTTTCCTGCTTTTTGCAGGTGCGGCAGGGTCAGCTCAACCACTTGATCAAGATCCAGCGCTTTGACGTATTGGTTGTTGACCCATTTCAGTTTATGCATATCAAACAGAGCCGGTGACTTAGACAAACGATTTACATCAAAAATTTCAATGAATTGTTCTCTTGTGAAAAGCTCTTCTTCACCGACGGGAGACCAGCCGAGAAGTCCGATAAAGTTAAACAGCGCTTCAGGCAGGTAACCCAGCTCATCATACTGCTCAATAAACTGGATAATTGATTCATCACGTTTACTTAATTTTTTGCGGCTTTCGTTTACGATAAGCGTCATATGTCCGAAGACAGGAATATCCCAGCCGAATGCCTGGAAAATCATGATCTGTTTCGGTGTATTTGAAATGTGATCCTCACCGCGGAGCACGTGCGTCATTTTCATTAAGTAATCGTCAATCGCGACGGCAAAGTTATACGTCGGTGTTCCGTCTTTTTTGACGATGACAAAGTCGCCGATGCCGTCTGATTCAAAAGAAATCTCGCCTTTTACGATATCGTTAAATGCGATGATTTTCCCTTCCGGCACGCGGAAACGGATGCTCGGCTGTCTGCCTTCGGCTAAAAACTGCTCCTGCTCTTCCTGAGTCAGGTTTCTGTGTTTGCCGGAATAGCGCGGCATTTCCCCGCGGGCGATTTGCTCTTCACGTTCTTTTTCAAGTTCTTCTTCCGTACAGAAACATTTATAAGCAAGCCCTTTTTCAAGAAGCTCTTCATAGTACTCTTTGTAAATGTCGTTACGCTCAGACTGGCGGTACGGGCCGTATTCTCCGCCGACATCCACACTTTCATCCCAGTCCATGCCGAGCCATTTCAAATAGTTAAGCTGACTTTGCTCTCCGCCTTCAATATTTCGCTTTTTGTCCGTATCCTCAATCCGGATAATAAACTTTCCGCCTTGGCTGCGGGCAAATAAATAGTTAAAAAGCGCCGTTCTGGCGTTACCGATATGCAAATGTCCGGTCGGACTCGGTGCATAACGAACGCGTACTTCATTTCCCATGTTCAAATACTTCCTTTCATCTCGTCTGTAGCCTCTAGCCGAATATATGTATCTATTCTACCACCAAATAGACCCGGCATCAAAACAATGATCAGGCTTTTTGAATCAGAACGGTTGCCTGAGCGGCAATTCCTTCGGCTCTTCCGGTAAACCCGAGCTTTTCAGTCGTCGTCGCTTTTACGTTTACTTGAGAGACGTCCGCCTCAAGGCCTTCCGCTATCCGTTTTCTCATAGCATCAATATGCGGCGCCATTTTCGGCTTTTGCGCAATAATCGTGCAGTCTATATTTCCGAGTACGTACCCTTTTTCTTTTACAATGTTCCAGACATGCTGAAGCAGCTTAAAAGAATCAGCATCCTTGAATTCCGGATCAGTATCCGGGAAATGCTTGCCGATATCTCCTTCACCTGCCGCTCCGAGACACGCGTCTGCGACTGTATGCAGCAATACATCAGCATCTGAATGTCCGAGCAGTCCCTTTTCATAAGGAATTTCAATTCCGCCGATGATGAGCGGACGGCCTTCCGTTAATTGATGCACATCAAATCCTTGTCCGATTCTAAACATTATGATTCCCACTTTCCGCTTTCATGATTGCTTCCGCAAATATCAGGTCATCCGGCGTTGTCAGCTTAATATTGGTATAGCTGCCTTCAACGATACTCACCTGATATCCATCAAGACGCTCGACGAGGCTGGCGTCATCCGTACCTAAGAAGCCTTTGTTTTCCGCTTCCATATGCGCCGTCTTCAATAAAGAAAGACGAAAAGCTTGCGGCGTTTGAACGGCCCACAAGCTTGAACGATCAAAGGTCTCCGCAGCCCGGGAGCCTTCCGCCCGTTTTATCGTGTCTTTCACAGGAACAGCCAGGACAGCCGCTCCCGCCTCCTCTGCTGTTTCAACGAGCTTATCGATATGCTGATGTGTGACAAACGGGCGCGCTCCGTCATGAACAAGCACGACCGATTCCTTATCAATCACTTTCAGTCCTTCGTATACACTGTGCTGACGCTCCGCACCTCCGGTAACAAGCTCAATTTCCGTCTGAATCGGAAATTGGGCCAGCAGCTGGCGAAAATCTTCCCGTTCACTCTCGTTTATCACCAGGATTATTTTCTGACAGGGTGCGTGGCTTTCAAAAACCCGCAGTGTGTGTATAATAACGGGCGCACCTTTTAAGCTGATGAACAGCTTATTTTTCCCGGCCTTCATCCGTTTTCCTTGTCCGGCAGCCGGAATAACGACAACATACTCCATATGAACTCCCTCTTAAAGAGCTTTCTCAAGCAGCTTGGGCTTGGCAAAAATCATTCGTCCCGCCGCTGTCTGCAGTACGCTGGTTACGAGCACATCAATATGTTTCCCTATATAATTGCGGCCTTCTTCCACAACAATCATTGTGCCGTCATCTAAGTAAGCCACACCTTGATTATGCTCTTTCCCGTCCTTAATCACCTGCACATTCATCTCTTCGCCCGGAAGCACAACCGGCTTCACCGCGTTTGCAAGGTCATTAATATTCAGTACCGCAACCTTTTGAAGCTCGCATACTTTATTTAAATTAAAATCATTCGTCACAACGACACCGGATGTCAGCTTCGCAAGTTTGACAAGCTTGCTGTCAACCTCCTGAATGTCTTCGAAGTCGCCTTCATAAATTTCAACCGTAATATCCAGTTCCTTTTGAATGCGATTCAAGATATCCAGTCCGCGGCGTCCTCTGTTACGTTTTAAAACATCTGAAGAATCAGCGATATGCTGTAATTCCTCCAGCACAAATTGAGGAATGACAATGACGCCTTCTAAAAAGCCCGTCTGACAAATATCTGCAATTCTCCCATCAATAATAACACTTGTATCCAAGATTTTCAGCCTTTTATCCTGTTCTTCCTGCTCCTCATCAGCACTTCCCTTTTTCTTCTGCATTCTTGCAGAAATGGAGAAAAGACTGATCAGTTCATCCTTTTTCTTAAATCCGACTTGGAAGCCCAGATAACCGAGAAAGAAAGCCAGAAAGACCGGAATGATGGTGCTGAATATACGGTACGGAATATTGTCCAGCGGAATCACGTTTACAATGAGATATGCGATGATAAGTCCAAAAACCAATCCGAGACTCCCGAATAACAGATCCGGCACCGGAGCTCTCAGCAAAGAATCTTCAATCCATTTTACCCAATTAATCACATATTCTGTCGTCCATATACTGATGAGAAAAAAGATAATAGCACCAATTGCAGCAGACGTATATGCGTTTGTTATTAAAGGTATGTCCTGTATATTTGACAGCACAAACAATTCAGGTATTAAAAAGATACCGACAACGCCGCCCACAATAATGAAGAACGCCTGAACTATTCGTTTTAACATACCTCCACCTCCTTTTAAGTAGCATTTTTTCAGCAGACTGTCAGAGCCTACAAATTCAGAATAAACAAAAACTAACAATAATATACCCGGATTCCGACAGGTTTAAGCGATACTTAAAGCTGTCTATCTATATAGTGTTTTTCCTGAAGGCGTTTTAAGCCTTTTTTGATCTTTTGGGCGCGCACTTCGCCGATACCCTCGACATCATCAAGCTCTTCTACAGTGGCTTCCGTTATGCTTGGCAAAAATCCGAACGCCTCAACCACATTTTCAACAATCGGCATCGGCAGACGCGGAATTTTGTTCAGCAGCCTGTAGCCTCTCGGGAGCACATAATCATCAAGATTCGTAGAAGCCGGGTATCCAAGCAGTTTAAACAGAATGGAATCATCCAGCAGATCATAGCTGGACATATCCTGGAGCTCTTTTAACAGCACGAACGGATCTTTGATTTTTTCTTTGACATAGTCTTTGATGAAAAGTGCCGCCTCTTCTTCCATGTCCGTAATCAGTTCAATCACCTGCAGACGGATTAAGTGGCCTTCCGTTCCGAGTTCTTTAATATACATATTGATTTCATTTTTTATTCGGAGCACCATTTCATACCGATGCATGACAGACAGCACGTCACTGAATGTCACAAGCTCCTCAAACTCTAATGCGTTTAGAGCCGTAATTGTTTTGTCTAAAATGGTTTTATACTTCTCGAGCGTTTGAATGGCCTGATTTGCCTTTGTTAAAATAAAACCTATGTCCTTTAGTGTGTACTTCATGCTGTCCTGATATAACGTAATGACATTTCTGCGCTCAGAAATGGCGATGACGAGACAGCCGGTCTGCTTCGCCACCCGTTCCGCCGTACGGTGCCTCATTCCCGTTTCTGAAGAAGAAATGGTCGCCTCCGGCATAAGCTGCGTATTCGCATAAAGAATTTTCTGGCCGGAATCACTTAAAATAATGGCACCGTCCATTTTGGCCAGCTCGTATAAGTGAGCGGGCGCAAATGATGTATTAATATGAAAACCGCCATCCACGACTTGCTTTACCTTATCATTGTACCCGACAACAATCAGGCCGCCTGTATTTGCCCGAAGTACATTCTCTATCCCGGCTCTGAGCGGGGTGCCCGGTGCAACGAACTGCAGAATTGCAGACAGGTCAAGCTCTTGTTTCGCCCCTTTTTTCTCTTTTTCCATCTATTATGATCCTCCTAATGAAGTACGAAGCGCTTCTGCAACATTTGCTACTCCGACAACCTCAATCCCTTTTGGTATTGTCCACCCGTCTGCATTCGCCTCAGGTATGATCATGCGCTTGAAGCCGAGTTTCGCCGCTTCTTTTACGCGCTGTTCGATTCTTGACACCCTGCGGACTTCTCCTGTCAGTCCCACTTCACCGATAAAGCAATCTGCGGGATTCGGCGGTGTATCTCTGAAGCTTGAGGCAATGCTGACGGCTACTGCCAAATCAATCGCCGGTTCATCCAGTTTGACCCCGCCGGCGACTTTTAAATATGCATCTTGATTTTGAAGCAAAAGACCCACCCGCTTCTCAAGCACAGCCATAATTAACGATACCCTGTTGTGGTCAATGCCTGTAGCCATGCGGCGCGGGTTTCCAAAACTGGTCGGTGATATGAGCGCCTGGATTTCAACCAGAATCGGTCTCGTTCCTTCCATTGACGCAACGATACTCGAACCCGATGCCCCGGCAGAACGCTCTTCCAAGAAAATTTCAGAAGGGTTGAGCACTTCCGTAAGCCCCTCTTCCCGCATTTCAAAGATGCCCATTTCATTTGTTGAGCCGAAACGGTTTTTTACGGCCCGCAAAATACGGAATGTATGATGCCGCTCTCCTTCAAAGTATAGAACGGTATCGACCATGTGCTCAAGCAATCTCGGCCCTGCGATCGATCCTTCTTTTGTGACGTGTCCGACGATAAAAATAGGTATGCCGTTTGTTTTCGCGATTTTCATCAATTCGGCCGTACACTCTCTTACTTGTGATACACTGCCGGGAGCTGAGGTGATATCACTTTGGTAAACGGTCTGAATGGAGTCTACGACAACAAATGCGGGTTTCATCTCTTGTATAGCAGACGAAATATACTCCATATCGGTTTCAGATAAAACATGTAACATTTGGCTGTTGATTCCAAGTCTGTCGGCGCGCAGCTTCGTTTGCTTCACGGATTCTTCCCCTGAAATGTAAAGCACGCTGCCGGCCGTATCTGCTAATTGTGCGGATACTTGGAGAAGGAGCGTGGATTTTCCGATTCCGGGATCGCCGCCGATCAATACTAACGAGCCTTTCACAACGCCGCCGCCAAGCACTCTGTTGAATTCTTCGAGCTTTGTTTGAACGCGGGGTTCTTCTGATGTTTCAATTGATGTAATGGGTGATGGTTTCTGGACGGTTTGAACGGAGTGGGAGAAAGCCGCCCGCCGATTCGCCGGCGCTTTTTTTATGGTTTCTTCCACCATTGTATTCCAAGCCCCGCAGCCCGGGCACTTTCCCATCCATTTTGCGGATTCATAACCGCATGAGTGGCAGATGAATTTTGTTTTTGATTTAGCCATATATGTTGTAAGACCTCTTCCTTATCGAATATTTCTCTATATAACAAAGTGAGGCATACACTCGCTTACGTATGCCTCATGTTTGTCACTATATTAGTTCGTTTTAGCAGTTGTTTTTACGACAAATTCGCCGTCCTCAACATCAAGAACAATGTGCTGGCCTTTATCAATATTGCCTCTGAGGAGTTCTTCTGATAATCGGTCCTCCACATGCTTTTGAATCGCTCTTCTTAACGGACGTGCGCCGTATTCCAAATCGACGCCCTCTTCTGCTACTTTTGCTTTGGCAGCATCCGTCAGCTCGATAGAGAGATCTTGTTCTTTCAGACGTTTTGTTAACTGATCAGACATAAGCGACACGATGTCTGTAAGATGTTTTTTCTCAAGGGAGTGGAAGACGATAATTTCGTCAATCCGGTTGATAAACTCAGGTCTGAAGGCACGCTTCAGCTCTCCCATGACTTTGTCTTTCATGTCTTTATGGTTTTGTGATTCATCCTGGACATTGAAGCCCACATATTTGTTGCGCTTCAGCTCGCTCGCCCCGACGTTTGACGTCATAATCAGGATCGTGTTGCGGAAATCCACAGTGCGTCCTTTTGAATCAGTCAAGCGTCCGTCTTCAAGCACTTGCAGGAGAATGTTAAACACATCAGGGTGTGCTTTTTCAATTTCATCAAGCAATACGACAGAGTAAGGTTTTCTTCTCACTTTTTCTGTCAGCTGGCCGCCTTCATCATAGCCGACATATCCCGGAGGAGAACCGACAAGACGCGAAGTCGAGTGTTTCTCCATGTATTCGGACATATCCACTCTGATCATCGCTTCCTCATCACCGAAAATGGATTCCGCCAGCGCTCTTGCCAGCTCTGTCTTCCCAACGCCTGTAGGGCCTAAGAAGATGAATGAACCAATCGGACGTTTCGGGTCCTTCAGTCCGGCTCTTGCACGTCTGACAGCCTTTGCCACGGCTACAACGGCTTCATCCTGGCCGATGACGCGGGAATGCAGAATGCTTTCCATATTGAGAAGCTTATCTGTTTCCGTTTGGGCAATTTTAGATACGGGCACCCCGGTCCAGCTGGATACAACCATCGCGATATCCTCTACAGAAACTTCGGAGTTCTCCTGGCCTTGTTTTTCTTTCCAGGTTTTTTTCGTGTCTTCCACCTGTTCTCTCAGGCGCTGCTCCGTATCACGAAGGGAAGCCGCTTTTTCAAACTCCTGGCTCTGAACGGCAGCGTCTTTTTCCTTGCGAACTTCATCGAGTTTCTGCTCAAGCTCTTTTAAGTTCGGAGGCGTTGTGAAAGAACGGAGACGCACTTTTGAACCGGCTTCATCAATTAAATCGATCGCTTTATCCGGAAGGAAGCGGTCAGAAATATAACGGTCGGACAATTTAACCGCGGCTTCGATCGCTTCATCGGTAATGGATACGCGGTGATGCGCTTCATAGCGGTCACGGAGCCCTTTTAAAATTTGAATGCTTTCATCGGCTGACGGCTGATCCACCTGAATCGGCTGGAAACGGCGCTCGAGAGCCGCGTCTTTTTCGATATATTTACGGTATTCATCAAGCGTTGTGGCACCGATGCATTGAAGCTCTCCGCGGGCCAGTGAAGGTTTTAAGATATTCGATGCGTCAATCGCACCTTCTGCTCCCCCCGCTCCGATCAGTGTATGCAGTTCGTCAATGAATAAAATAATATTGCCGGCCTGACGTATTTCATCCATTACTTTTTTCAAGCGGTCTTCAAATTCTCCGCGGTATTTCGTACCGGCTACAACCGTACCCATGTCTAACGTCATTACGCGTTTATCACGTAAAATTTCCGGCACTTCATTATTGATGATCTGCTGTGCGAGGCCTTCAGCAATCGCAGTTTTACCTACACCCGGTTCTCCGATAAGAACGGGATTATTTTTCGTTCTGCGGCTTAATACCTCAATAACACGCTGAATTTCTTTGCTTCGCCCGATAACCGGATCAAGACTGTCTTCCTTCGCAATCGCAGTTAAATCACGCGCCAGACTGTCAAGCGTCGGCGTGTTTGCATTGCTGTTGGTACCGGATGCAGAAGACCCCGTCTCATTGCTTCCCAGAAGCTGCAGCACTTGCTGTCTCGCTTTATTCAAGCTGACACCGAGATTATTCAGAACTCTCGCCGCCACGCCTTCTCCTTCACGGATCAATCCGAGAAGTATGTGTTCTGTTCCCACATAAGAATGTCCTAGCTTTCTGGCTTCATCCATGCTGAGCTCAATGACTTTTTTTGCTCTTGGCGTATAATGAATCGTTTGAGACATTTCCTGTCCCCGTCCGATTAAGCTCTCCACTTCTTTCTGAATTTTATCCGAACCGAGTCCGAGTGCTTGGAGTGCTTTAGCCGCAATCCCTTCTCCTTCACGAACCAGACCTAATAAGATATGTTCAGTTCCAATATTGTTATGGCCTAAGCGCAGTGCTTCCTCCTGTGCCAGTGCCAATACCTTTTGAGCTCGCTCTGTAAACCTTCCAAACATCATATCGAATCATCCTCCTGTCTATTTGCACTCATTTCTAAATGCAGCCTTTCCCTGATAAGCGCCGCTCTTCTCGCGTCTCTTTCGTTCGGCCGTAATGCACCGCCCGAATATTGCTGGAGAAAACCCGGCTGTGTCAAAATCATCAGTTCATTAAGTATATTGCTTGATAGCCCTTTGATGATCCCAAGGTCTATCCCCAGCCGAACGTCAGAAAGGCATTTCGCCGTTTCCTTTGATTCAATCATACGGCAGTTGGATAAAACGCCGTAAGATCTGAATACCCGGTCCTCCAATTCAATTTTCGAAGTTTGGTAAAGCGCTTCTCGGGCTGAACGTTCCTGCTCAATCAGCTGGGCAGCCACACTGTTTAAATCATCTACAATGTCCTGTTCTGATTTTCCGAGTGTGATTTGATTTGAAATTTGAAAGATATTTCCTAATGCTTCGCTGCCTTCACCGTAAATTCCTCTAACAACTAAGCCTAATTGGTTAATTGCCGGGATAATTCGATTCATTTGCCTAGTTAATACAAGGCCCGGCAAATGCATCATGACTGAAGCCCTTAGTCCCGTCCCTACATTTGTAGGACAGCTTGTTAAGTACCCTCTCTTCTCTCCAAAGGCGTAATCCACTTTCTCCTCAATCCAGTCATCAACCTGGTTTGCCGCTTTTATGGCATTGAGAAGCTGGAAGCCGGGGAAGAGGCATTGAATTCTGATATGATCTTCTTCATTTAACATAATGCTGACTTCTTCATTTTCAGAAAGCAGACAGCCGCCAAAAGGAGATTCCGTTAAATTCGGGCTGATCAGATGTTTCTCCATCAGCACCCGTTTTTCCAAAGGCTGAGCTTCACTCATTCTGATTAAATGAAATTGACCGATATCAGGCAGTTCCTTACCTGAAAAATGATCTTCGAATTGCTGAATGATGGATGAGGCTTCTTCATTCGTATACCGGGCGGGAAACTTTATATTTTCAAAGTTTCGGGCCAACCGTATACGGCTGCTGAGTACAATGTCACTTTCAGGTCCCTTTTGCTTCATCCAATTGCTTAGTGCGTCCTGAATAAAATGCTTGAGCGACATTACCCTTGTTCCCCCTCACTGTCTGTACTTTTTAATTCCTGCTCTAACGATCGGATCTGATCCCTGACCTCCGCTGCTCTTTCAAACTCTTCGTGGTGTATTAAAGATTCAAGTTCTTTTTTTAACATTTCCATTTGCCGTCTTACATGCAGGTTTCCGCCTATTCGTTTTGGAATTTTCCCGGCATGCACCGTATTCCCGCTGTGAACTTTTCGCAAGATCGGCGTAATTTGGCTGTAGAACGTATCGTAACATTCCGCACAGCCGAAACGCCCTGTTTTTCTCAGCTGCTGAAACGTCATACCGCATTTCTTACAAGCTGTGCCTTGCTCTGAGTAGCCGAACATTTGAGAACCGGTGTTTTGAAATGAGGACTCCATATTCAGCAGCCCTGATAATAAATTATGAATCGAGAACCCTTGGTTTCCACTTATACTGTATGAATCGCTATTTTCTTTTGCACATTGTTCACAAATATGAACTTCTTGCTTTTCTCCATTAACAACTTTCGTAAAGTGAAAAGTGGCCGGTCTCTCATTGCATTCTTGACAAATCAATCTTTTCACCCGCTTACTTTAGTTTTAAAGATGTGAGCATTGCTTTCATCATTCTGGCTCTTAGTTCATCCCGTTCGGGCAAATCAATATATAGAACTGAACGATCCATTACACTCACCATCATTTTAGCTTCTCTTTCCGAAATAACTCCGTCCTCTAACAGTCTGAGAATAATGTCATCAGAGGCTGCCTGGGACAAGTGGGTATGAATCTGCGAAATAATATTATTGATGAGGACGACTTCGTTATTCATTTTAATTTTGATAATACGAATATAACCGCCGCCTCCCCGTTTACTTTCAACAATATATCCTCTTTCACTTGTAAATCTGGTGTTGATGACATAATTTATTTGGGAAGGAACACATTGAAATTTATCAGCGATTTCACTGCGTTTGATCTCTAAAATTTCTTTGCCATTTTGATCTAATACTTGTTTCAAGTACTGTTCAATGATGTCAGAAATATTATGTCCCACTCAACCCCCTCCTTTATTGACTTTGACTATATTTGACTTTAATCTTACTATAAGGTGTTTCGCAAAATTTTTCAACTGTATCGCTCTATCTCTATTATTTCCACTTTACACAAGCATAAAACCTGCTTTTGCAAAAAGCCATATCGTTACTTTTCTCATACTATATAACGTATGCAGAAAAACACAAAAAAGGCAGCTCATGATGAGCTGCCTTTACCGTAATGATAGCTTGGCGGCGTCCTACTCTCACAGGGGGAAACCCCCGACTACCATCGGCGCTGAAGAGCTTAACTTCCGTGTTCG
>NZ_JBXUND010000005.1:159694-274419 GCF_057196865.1 Bacillus sp. SYZHCR11 | reverse complement strand
ACGCACATCGCTGTGCGATTTATTTAAAACTTTGAATTAACAGGTACGTTTTGTCTTGTTTAGTTTTCAAAGATCATCTCAACCTCATCTCGAGGCGACTTTTTCAGTATAACATTTCAGCGATTTGCTGTCAAATGTTTTTTTTGTTTTTATTTCTCCGCCGCTGTGAGCTTTTTGGTGAAGCGCATCAGCGACGTTTAATAATATACCATGCCTATGATTCAGCGTCAACACTTTTTTTGAAAGAATATCCTCGATGATATACTTCCTGCCCTTTGGTCTCTATTTGAGATACTTCAACAAAGCCTTTTTCCGTCAGGTAATCAAGCATGACACCGAGATCTTGGGTGAAGTGCACCAGTTCAGGGTGCTGAAGCAATTCTCCAAACTGCCACATTTCTTTTTCTTTCATCACCTGAAAAAGGTGCGCAGAACCGATTTCAGCTTTTGAATGGATGAGAAAATCATTTGCTAAGAATAATAATTCGAGCCTTTTCTCCAAGCTTTCGTGACTCTCGACAAGTTCGGAATATAGCTTATATACCTGCGGCTCAATGTGACGGACCTGGTTCCAGACTGTCGTTTCGGGATAAAACCCCCGGTCAATCACTTCTATGCGGGCCAAGTGGTGAAGAGCGTGCACTACCGCATAATATGCATCCAGAAAATGATCAGCTTCAAAAAACGCTTTTCCTTCTACAAATCTTCTGATCAGCTTGCCGTATTCCATTCCGATCTTTAATTTCCGCTCGGCGAAAGGAAAAGTGCTGAGCCGGTCATTGAGTTCAGATATATATTCATTGCGGTCAAACAGCACTTTGCCGTTGATGATCCAATCTATGACTCTTCTATTTGTCCCAAGCAGAATCCATTCCTGAAGCAGAGCATCCGTTACAATATGTAAAGAAGCGGTTTTGTGTTCGAATTCATAATGCTTTATAAAAAGAGGTTCATCAGCCTGTTTGACAATGACAAGCATGACCGCATCAAAGTTATCCGTGATGGATGATGCTTTACTCCTTCTCTCAATCATAAGGACGGCCAGCGTATCGGGATGACTTGCTCTTTCTTGGTAAATTGGACGGAGAAGATTGTCCATTACGATTCCTCCAATGCGATTGTTTCACTAGCTATTGTTTCTACATTTCTATGATAAAACATGAAAGTCCTTTTTTCTAAACACATTGCACTATTATAACAAATTTCCTTTCAGGTGCCATATTTATTCCTCCCTTTTCTTACGAAAACATGAAGAATATGCCATCTGTTTTGTGCTATAGTTAAACGAGAGGGGGATGGACATGGCGAAATACTCAAGCAAAATTAATAAGATCAGAACGTTTGCGTTAAGTTTGGTTTTCGTTGGGTTTATCATTATGTACATCGGGCTGTTCTTTAAGCAGTCTGTTTTGCTTGCCAGCTTGTTTATGATTCTCGGCTTGCTGTCGATCGGACTCAGCACCGCCGTTTATTTTTGGATCGGCATGCTGTCCACAAAAGCGGTCCGGGTAATGTGCCCCGCTTGCGAGAAAGAAACGAAGATTCTGGGCAGAGTGGATATGTGCATGCATTGCAGAGAGCCTCTTACATTGGATAAAGGATTGGAAGGCAAAGCGTTCGATGAGTCTTATAACAGAAAAAACAGTGTAAAATAAACGAAGCTGACCGTATCAAAGCGGTCAGCTTCGTTTAGTGGTTTTCTTTTTTGGAACATTCTTGGCAGACGCCGTAAATCTCCAAACGGTGGTGGCTTACCTTAAACCCTGTGACGTGAGCAGCAAGCTGTTCCACTTCGTCAAGCCCGGGATAATGGAAGTCCACGATTTTTCCGCAGCTTTCACAAATGGCGTGATAATGGTCAGAGGTGACAAAGTCAAATCTGCTGGACGCATCTCCGTACGTCAGTTCCTTTACAAGCCCCGCTTCCCGGAATACACGCAAATTGTTATACACTGTCGCAACACTCATATTAGGGAATTTCCCTTCCAAGGCTTTATATATATCGTCCGCTGTCGGATGTGCCATAGAATCCACGAGATATTCCAGAATGGCATGACGTTGAGGAGTAATCCGGACTCCCGTATCCTTCAACGTGTCTAAGGCTTCTTTTAATTCATGTGCAGCCATCCGTCATGCACCTCTCTTCTAAAAAAGATTCTTACTTTATAATGTTTATAATTAGTGTACATCTTTTTCCGGTCTCCTGTCAAATGTAATCTGAAGAAAACCCCGTGAGTTCAGCATTTGTCCATTAATTAGACGCAATTTGTTCCAATTTGCGAAGCGCCTCGGCAACGTGATCTTTCACTTTTACCTTTCTCCACTCCTTCACAAGACGGCCTTCTTTGTCTAACAAAAAAGTGGATCGCTCGATACCCATATATTCTTTCCCAAAATTCTTCTTCAGCTTCCACACATCAAAAGCTTCCGCCAGTTTGTGCTCATCATCAACGAGGAGCTGGAAAGGAAGATCGTGTTTTTGCTTAAATTTTTCATGTTTATCACGGCTGTCAGGGCTTACTCCGATGATAACCGCATCAAGTCCCGCGAAACTTTCGTGCTGATCACGGAAATCACATGCTTCCGTCGTGCATCCGGGTGTCATGTCTTTCGGATAAAAATAGAGAACGACGTACTTCCCTTTAAAATCCGTCAATGCTACTTCTTCCCCGCTGTCATTCACTAATTTCATATCCGGTGCTGTTTGTCCGATTTCAATCGTCATTTCTTATACCTCCGGGTTTTTTATTAAGCGTATCCAATTCACGTTAAGATTACAACCGTTATCCCCCGGCTCTTTTCTGGAAGCATGAACCCGTTGTGCTCGCAATGAAGCATGCTACAATAGAACATGATGTAAGGAGATATTAGGAGGGTCATTTTTTGTATACAAAATCAGTTGAACTTCATAAGGAAGCGTTAGAGCATATCGTCGGAGGCGTGAACAGCCCGTCCAGATCCTATAAAGCGGTAGGCGGCGGTTCACCCGTTGCGATGGAAAAAGCGAACGGCGCTTATTTCTGGGATGTAGACGGGAATCAGTATATCGATTATTTAGCGGCTTACGGTCCGATTATTACCGGACATGCCCATCCGCATATTACTGAAGCGATTAAAACAGCGGCGGAAAACGGCGTGCTGTACGGGACGCCGACCAAACATGAGGTCACTTTCGCCAAAATGCTGAAGGAGGCCATTCCTTCACTTGATAAAGTACGATTCGTAAACTCAGGCACTGAAGCGGTGATGACAACGATCCGGGTTGCACGCGCTTATACAGGCCGCACAAAAATCATTAAATTCGCCGGCTGCTATCACGGCCATTCTGATCTCGTACTTGTCGCTGCGGGTTCCGGCCCGTCTACGCTCGGCACCCCTGATTCCGCCGGCGTGCCGAAAAGCATCGCCAATGAGGTCATTACCGTTCCTTTCAATGACATTGAAAGCTACAAAGCCGCGCTGGATAAATGGGGTTCAGAAATTGCAGCGGTTCTCGTCGAGCCGATCGTCGGCAACTTCGGCATCGTTGAACCTGAAGAAGGATTTTTAGAACAGGTAAATGAATTGACCCATAAAGCGGGCGCGCTCGTCATTTATGATGAAGTGATCACGGCGTTCCGTTTTATGTACGGAGGCGCGCAGGATCTTCTTCAAGTGAAGCCTGATTTAACGGCGCTCGGTAAAATTATCGGGGGCGGCTTGCCGATCGGCGCTTACGGAGGCAAAAAAGAGATCATGGAGCAGGTTGCTCCGCTCGGCCCGGCATATCAAGCCGGCACGATGGCCGGAAACCCGGCATCTATCCTATCAGGCATCGCCTGCCTGGAAGTGCTGAAGGAAGAAGGCGTTTACGAGCGGCTTGATGAGCTCGGCGCCAGACTTGAGCAAGGCATTCTCGCCCATGCGGAGACACATGGCATTACCATCACCGTCAACCGTTTAAAAGGCGCGCTCACGGTTTACTTCACTGATGAAAAAATCGTCAATTACGAGCAGGCGGAAAATACGGACGGAGAAGCATTCGCCCAGTTCTTCAAGCTGATGCTTGAACGCGGCATCAATCTCGCTCCGTCGAAGTATGAAGCTTGGTTTATCACAACCGCACATACTGAAGAGGATATCGACGCCACTTTACAAGCCGTTGAAGATGCGTTCAGACATATGAAAAAATAACTTCTGAAACAAGCGGGAGCCCGGGGCTTCCGCTTTTTCTTTTTGTCCGATTTGTGAGATAATGGTTTTTTCAAAAAAAGACCTTGAATAATTGGTATGATCCCTGTATATTACTTTATTGTTTAGCAAATCAGCCGACAGGGAAATGTAAGTGTCAGCCGTTCGTTCGGCACATAATTTATTAGAGAAAGGAATGCACGCACAAACCAATGAAACTTGGTGCCCGCATTTTTAAAACAGGGATTGCGATTACGCTCGCGCTCTACTTAGCATCATGGATCGGACTTCCGTCGCCGATCTTTGCCGGGATTGCAGCTATATTTGCCATACAGCCCTCTATTTACAGGTCTTTTCTTATCATTATTGATCAGGTTCAGGCAAATATCATCGGCGCTGTCATCGCTACGGTATTCGGACTGATTTTCGGACCGAGTCCGATTATGATCGGATTGACCGCAGTGATTGTCATCACGATCATGTTAAAACTGAAAATTGAACACACCATTTCGATTGCGCTCGTGACGGTTATCGCGATTTTAGAAACACCGGGAAACAGCTTCCTGACGTTCGCTCTGATACGAACAAGCACCGTTATTTTAGGCGTGCTGTCTTCTTTTATTGTGAACCTTGTGTTTCTTCCGCCGAAATACGAAACGAAGCTGACTCATCATACGGTTGAATATACCGATGAGATCATGAAATGGATCAGGCTGACGATGCGTCAGTCCACGGAACACTCGATATTGAAAGAGGATATTGAGAAGCTGAAGGAAAAAATGATGAAGCTTGATCATACGTACCTTCTTTATAAAGAGGAGAGAAGCTACTTTAAGAAAACGACGTATGTAAAGTCGCGCAAGCTTGTTTTATTCAGACAGGCGATTATTACGGCAAATCGGGCGCTTGATACGCTGAAAAAGCTGCACCGCTATGAAAACGAGATTTATCATATGCCGGAGGAATTTCAGGAGACGCTGACAGAAGAAATTGATTATCTGCTTCATTGGCACGAAAGGATTCTGATGCGGACGGTCGGCAAGATCAAACCGCATGATGACGATGCTGAAGAAAGCATAAGATATAAACAGCTTTTGACGAAGTCTTTCTTGAAAAATCAGCAGAACTGCGAGGATGAACTGCTTGATTACAATATGCTCAGCATTATGGCTGCGGTTGCGGAATACCGCGAGCAGCTGGAGCATCTCGATACACTAATTACGAGTTTTCAGACATACCACCCGAAAGACAGCGAATTAGAAACAGACGAAGAGTAACCCGGTGCTTCCGTAAAACCGGGTTTTTTTGCATTCAAAAAAACGTATGCCGCCCATTGGGACGGCATACGTTTTTGTATCAGTTCAAATTCTGAATCGTAAATAAGTGTCTGTACTGGCCGCCTTGGGCCATTAATTCCTCGTGCGTGCCGGTTTCGACGACGGCGCCGTTTTCCATGACGACAATTTTATCCGCGTGCGTAATCGTGGACAGCCTGTGGGCGACGATAAAAGTCGTCCGGTTTTTCGCAAGCTTTTCCATCGCTTCCTGAATGTAGTGTTCACTTTCAAGATCAAGAGCCGATGTCGCTTCATCCAAGATCAGCAGCGGCGGATTTTTTAAGAATACACGGGCGATCGAAATCCGCTGCTTCTGCCCGCCTGACAATTTGACGCCCCGTTCGCCGACTTTGGTTTCGTAGCCTTCGGGTAAGTTCATAATAAATTCATGGGCATTTGCCGCTTTCGCAGCCGCAACCACCTCATCCAGAGACGCTCCCGGTTTACCGATAGCGATATTTTCACGAATCGTCTCACTGAACAGAAACGTATCCTGAAGCACCATTCCGACTTGATTGCGGAGGCTTCTCGCTTCATAATCGCGAATATCTGCGCCGTCAATCAGCAGGCTGCCGCCGGATACATCATAAAAACGCGGTATGAGGCTGACAAGCGTCGATTTTCCGCCGCCGCTCATCCCGACGAGCGCGACGGTTTCCCCTTTTGTCACCTTTAAGGAAACGTCCTGCAAAATCGTTTCTTTTCCTTCCTCATAACGGAACGAGACATTTCGGAATTCAACTTCACCCTTAATGCCGTCAGCTTTTAGTGCATTCGGTTTATCAGTCAGTTCATACGGCTCGTCGATAAATTCAAATATGCGGTCCATTGAAGCGATCGACTGGGTCAGCGTCGTCGATGAGTTGATCAATCTTCTGACCGGATTGTACATTCTGTCAATATAGCCGACGAACGCAACCATCGTCCCTACCGTAAGCGGGCCGTTTATGACAAAATAACCCGCAAACGCGATAACAAGCAGCGGCGCCAAATCCGTAATGGTATTCACAACTGCGAACGTTTTCGCGTTCCAATTCGTATGACGGATCGCTTTGTCCAGAAAATGTCCGTTTTTTTCATCAAAATTGGCTTGTTCATAATCTTCAATGGCGAAACTTCTGATAACGGGCATCCCCTGAACTCTTTCGTGCAAATGTCCCTGAACTTGGGCGAGTGCCTGAGAACGCTCACGTGTCAGTTTTCGGAGACGGCCGTAAAAGTATTTCACTGAAATTCCGTATAACGGAAACAAAATGACAGATATCAATGTCAGCTTCACATCGAGTGTAAACATAATACAGATGACGATCAGCACCGTCATCATATCAAGCCAGATATTCATCAGTCCCGTTATGACAAAGTCTTTTGTCTGTTCGACATCATTTATCACCCGGGAAATGACTTCGCCCGTTCTCGTGTTGGCATAAAACCTCAGGCTCAATTTCTGAATATGATCAAACAATACCCCCCTGATATCGTAGAGCACCCGGCTGCCCGTCCATTGTGCGAAGTATTGCCGATAGTACTCTACCGGGGGACGCAGAATTAAAAACAGCACGAACATGATGCCCATTATCGTGAATAGCGATGATGTTTTAGCGCTTGCCGTTCCGCTCCCTTGAATAATGTCATCGACCACGTATTTTAACAGAAGCGGGAGAGCCAGCGGGATGGAGAATTTTATAATGCCGATTAACACTGTGATAAAAATTTGTTTTTTATAAGGTTTTACAAATTGCATATAGCGTCTGATTACGCCCACACTTTATCCCCCTCTCTCTTTAAGGCGTGTGAGCCCATGTGAAAAACCTGTTGACACCCCAACAGGTTTTTTATTGTATTCTTTATTTTGTATAGCGCAGATACCGTTCATACCACATATCAACAAATTCCGGAGCAAACGGTCCTTTCCGCTGATGAATCCAGTGCAGCAGCGTATTCAGGTACTCCTTCAGAATGCTGTCGATCTCTTTAGGGTAATTCATTGATTTGCGGTGGTCATCGTATTCATCCTCGTCAAGAATGTTATACGTCATATCCGGAAACACCTTGACATCCAAATCGTAATCAATATATTTGATGGCCTCTCCGTCATAAGCGAACGGCGAGCTGATGTTGCAATAATAGTGTACCCCGTCATCTCTCAGCATTCCGATGACGTTAAACCACTGACGGGCATGAAAGTAGCAGATCGCCGGCTCTCTCGTCACCCACGTCCGTCCGTCGGATTCCGTCACCATTGTCCGGTCGTTGGCTCCGATGATACACAATTCCGTACTTTTTAAAATCGTCGTTTCATTCCAAATTCGATGAAGCAGCCCGTTATGCTTATAGCTGTGAATTTGAATGGTTTCTCCTTCCTTGGGATATCCCATATTTCTCCCCTACTTTCTGTAAAGCCCTGCAGTCAATGCAGCCGCAATTGCTTTCCGACAAGTCTTTTCACTATTATAACGTTACGAATTAAAAAATGAAAATAAAAGAACCACTCCGCTTCCGGAATGGCACATTCATTTCTGCACATAGGAAGACGGCTTTTCCGTGCTGCGATAAGACTGGATGACTTGCTCTGTCTGCCTTTGGAATAACTCCTGTATGCCGGCCAGGTCTTTTCGCTTTGTCGCAATTTCGTCCTGTACATTGTCCAGCTTTGCATCTCTTTCCAGACTGATGAGTTCCGCTTCCACCTGCCGGCAGCGGTCAAGTTCTGACTGCAGCTCGAGAAGCTGATCCATGATTTTCATCTGTTCACTTACAAGCTTTTCAAACTCTGACATCGGGTTCCTCCTTAGGCTTTAGGTTGATACTCCTTACCATTTCGATTTTACGCCGGAAAACCCTTTGACTCATTCTGTAGAGGAATCACAAGTTTTGTCGTTTTGGCAACAGAAAAAAGCACTTCCATCCGAAGATGAAGTGCTTTTTCGTTTCAGTGATTAGCTGTTTTGCTGTTTGTTTTGTTCAGCAGATTGGTTTTGCTTTCTAACCTGCTGCGCATCAGTTTCACTGCCGAATTCAGTGCCGTATTGACCCTGACCGGAAGCTGATTGCTGGTTTTGTCTTTTCACCTGCTGAACGTCTGTTTTGCTGTATTTTGAGTTTGCCATTGTTATCACCTCCACGCACTTTAGAATGCGCAGGAGACGATAAGGCTATTCATCTTTTTTTAAAACTTATACGAGCAGAGAGCGTCCGCCGTCAATAATGATGGTCTGGCCGCGGATCATGTCCGCTTTTGAAGAAACTAAAAACTCCACCGTGTCGATCATATCTTTAATCTCGACCATTCTGCCGGCCGGCGTATTTTGGCGGGCATCTTCCAGCAGTTCATCTCTGTTAGGGAAATGCTTCAGCGCGTCCGTATCAATCGCTCCGCCTGACACCGCGTTTACGATGATGTTTTTCGGAGAAAGCTCAACCGCCAGATAACGGGTTAACGATTCTAAAGCGGCTTTTGAGACACCGACCGTCGTATAGTTTTCAAGATAGCGGATGCTGCCGAGCGAGCTGATGCTGACGATGTGGCCGCCTCCGTTTTTCTCCATCATCTTTGCCGCTTCCTGGGCGCAGAAAAGCAATGCTTTCGCGTTGATATTCATCGTCCAGTCCCAGTGTGTTTCTTCGAGTTCCATAACCGGTCTCAGCACGCCTGAAGCCGCATTATTGACGAACACGTCCAGTCTGCCGAATGTTTCGTCAATCTGGCGGAACATGTCTTTGATTTTTGCCGGCTGGCCGACATTAGCTTTAATAACGAGCGTTTTAACGCCGAGTTTTTCAATTTCTTCGGCGGTTTCTAATGCCGCTTTTTTACTGCGGGCGTAATTGATGACGATATTGTATCCTTTTTCCGCGAGTCTGATGGCGGCTGCTTTCCCGACGCCTCGGCTGCTTCCCGTGATCAGTGCGCATTTATTTTGTTCCATTTTTCCTCAGCTCCTTGCTGTGTATAGTTCTTTTCATTCAACAAACAATAAAAGCAATATCTGTTGAAAGGGGTCTTTTATATGTATGTCGGACGTGATATGGGCGAATTGGCCATGATGCCCAAACAAGATTGGAGAGATTCAGAGCTCGCCTATTTCCATCATGCCTTCCAGCAAATTATGCCGTATTTAAACGAAGAAGGCCAGTCCAAATACCGGGAACTGATTCAGGAAATCGAAGCCCGCGGCGGACTGAAACGGAATGAAGCGGATTACGGCCACGGCACTCGCGTCAGCTATGACTGACGCTTTTTAGCGGCCGCTTTCTTCCGCCATTTTCCATATCTTTTGATGGGAAACGGGAAATGCGTATTCCTTGAGCTCCTCTTTTGTGACCCGTATGAATTCCGTTGTATCCGACACTTGTTTTACTTTACCGAAAAAGACCGAAATATTCCAGACGAGATGGGTGAAAACATGTTCTACGATGCCTTCCAGCTCCCCGATTTCAGCGGTTATTCCCATCTCTTTTTCTAAATAGGCTTCAAGCTGCTCTCTTTCGGTTTTGATTCCTTTCTGGGTTTCGGTATTCGGAAACTCCCACAAGTTGGCGAGCAAGCCTTTTGGCGGCCGTTTATGAATATAGACATCGCCTTGTTCGTCTGTCAGCACAACGGCTGCCATTGTTTTTATTCCGGGCTTTTTCTTTTTGCTTTTAACGGGCAGCTCCCGCTCTGTCCCTTCCGCAAATGCCGAACAGTGCTTTTGTACGGGGCAAAGCAGGCATGACGGTGATTTCGGGGTGCAGATGATCGCGCCGAGCTCCATTAAACCCTGATTGAATTCAGATGGTTTTTCATGAGAAATGAAAGCGGATACCGCCCGTTCGAAAATGGTTCTGGTTTTAGGTTTTGCGATATCGTCCCATATGGAAAGAATTCTCGACATGACACGCATCACATTGCCGTCTACGGCGGGAATCGGTTTGTTGTATGCGATGCTGAGCACGGCGCCTTTTGTATAAGGGCCGACGCCTTTCAGTCCGCCAAATTCCTTTTCCCCGGCAGGGACGACTCCCCCGTACCGCTCATGTACTTCTTTTACGGCACTTTGCAGATTTCTTACACGGGAGTAATAACCTAGCCCTTCCCAGGCTTTGAGCACTTTTTCCTCATCGGCTTCAGCGAGCGCCGAAACGGTCGGAAATTGCTCAACAAACCGCCGGAAATAAGGAATGACGGTATCTACGCGCGTCTGCTGCAGCATCACCTCTGACACCCACACCCGATACGGGTCCTGATTTTCTCTCCACGGCAGAATTCTCTGTTCTCTTTCGAACCATGTAATTAAGTCCTCGCGAAATTTGTCTATATCTTTTTGTTTCATTTTTTCTTCAAGTGCGTTCATATCTTCTCCTCAGATGTTTCGGGTTCCGCTTTTCTTGACACTGTATTTTGGTGTAAACTAAGGGCACGTTACGATAATATGTTACATTAAATAGTGATAAAGAAAAAGCGGAAACATATGAGAACGGCGGATAAACGCCATGATTGGGCAAACAGAAAATGGGGAATATCTTATAATGCGAAATATGCGGGCGGCTGTTTTTTAACGCCTGCTAGGAGGTCAACAATGGATACTGGCACTCACGTTGTCATGGGTATCGCGCTTGGCGGAATCGCAACTCTTGATCCTGCCGTCGGCATGCACACCCCCATGTCTCAGGCAGTTATGATCGCCGCGCTTGCCGGCTCTCAGGCACCTGATATTGATACCATATTGAAGCTGAAAAATAATGCCGTTTATATTCGAAATCATAGAGGATTCACGCACTCCATTCCCGCCGTATTATTTTGGTCCGTTCTGATTCCGGGCATTTTGTTTATGTTTTATCCGGAAGCGAACTTTTTGCACCTGTGGCTGTGGACGCTTCTGGCTGTCGTTTTGCATGTGTTTGTTGACATTTTTAACGCGTACGGCACACAGGCCATCCGTCCGTTTTCGAGAAAATGGATCGCTCTCGGTTTAATCAATACCTTTGATCCGTTTATTTTCGTCAGCCATTTGGCCGCGATTGCCGTTTGGTATATCGGAGGTCATCCGGGCGTGACATTTCTGATGCTTTATATCATCCTTGCAGGATATTACGCCGTCCGGTTTTTGATGCAGCTGCGGATAAAGCGAAGGCTGCGCGAAATGATTGAAGAGGAGATTGAAACCATCATTATTTCGCCGACGATGAAATTCAGGCAGTGGCGTATCGCCGTGACGACGGCGCATGCCTTTTATGTCGGCAGAAGCCTTGACGGCCATGTCGTGATATTGGATACATTCAACCGCGTGCCCGTTCCGGAAACCGATGTGATGAAGGCCGCGAAACAGGACGAAAATATTGCAGCCTTTCTTTCATTTTCCCCCGTTTACAGGTGGGAGGTCGATACTTTTAAAGATCATTATGAGGTGCGCTTTATTGATTTGCGCTACCGGAGCAAAGGCCACTATCCTTTTGTCGCCATCGTCCACCTCAGTCATGATTTAGAGCTTCTCTCTTCCTACACGGGCTGGATTTTCAGCGAGGAAAAACTGCAGAAAAAATTAAAGCTCGGCTCTGTTTAAGAGCCGGGCTTTTTTTGTCTTCTCACATATAATGCGGCAAACACGAGGCTGATCACCGATAGAGCGGCCGCGGGTTTAAAAAACGGCGGGTAATACGTTAATTGAATATCGTTTTTTCCTTTTTGCGCTTTAAATCCGATGAAGGAATAATCCGCTTTTTCAATCTGCTCTTTTCTGCCGTTTATCTTCAGCTCCCAGCCTTTTTCATATGGAATCGGAAGCATGATATACGGCGCGCTGGTTTTGTTTTCATACGAGATATGAAGCGTATTTCCGCGCCATCTGAGATCGGCCCGCGGTTCTTTTTCCGCTTTTCGGTATGCGTTTTTCAGCGTATCGTACCGTTCTTCGTAAAGCGCCAGTCTGTCAAGCTGATACGATCCTTTCGGCAGACGGATTTGGATGTTTTTTGTTTTCGGCACTCTGACAGTAAGATCGTTGACACCTGTTTTGTAAATGGATTGATTCGATTTTCTCGTTGTTGTGTAATCGTTCACTTTTAATGTAAAGCCCTGGTCCTTCGCTTTATTCTTCAAATAAAAGCTGACGTAATAATCGCCGCCGTCCATCTTAGCGGCTTGCGGCGTAATGATCAGGCCGCCGCCGTCTTCATTTACCGTCAGGATGCCGTCTTGATAATCGGCATGGTCGGCCGTTACCTTTGCCTGACGGATCATATTTTTCGCCTCAGGCGCTTTTTTCGTGTTGGCTGCGCTTGATTCCGTGATGATCCCGTCAAGCATTGCCCGTTCTCTGGCAAGGGCGGGCGCTTTTTTCAGACCGTCCTCGTTATATACGCGATCAGCTGTCCGTACGAACGGAAGCATATATTGATTTTGATAAACCGCATAATGGGATGATTCCATGATTTTTTTGAACCCGTACGGCACGCCGGCCCCGTTTGTTTTTTCCGTCATATAATATTTTCCGTAAAGCAGGCTGTATAAATTAGCCCTGTTTCCTAATGTCGCATAACGGCTGACGCTTTCTCTGCCCATGTCAATCCGGAGGTCGTTCCAGTAAAAGGACAGCAGATTGCTGTTCAGTATGCTTGAGTATACGCTGAATCCGTTGAACCCGTATATGATCGGGGTGTTATTGAAAACACCGTTCATCCAATCCAAACGGGCAAACGGATCAGGGTCTTTTTCTTTCAGGCGCTGAATGAGCTCTGTTTGTTCTTTGCCCTTATAGTCAGGACCCGTCATAAAGGTATGCGATACCGTATAAATCTTCCCGCCTTCTGATAACGCATATTTTTCATATGTATTAGCCGTCAGCACCGCCGTCAAGAGAATGACGGCATAGACGGCGGACACCGCGCCTTTCAGTCTTGTCTTTGCTGCAAGGAAAGCGGCA
The DNA here is from genome assembly GCF_057196865.1 of Bacillus sp. SYZHCR11. NCBI lineage: Bacteria > Bacillati > Bacillota > Bacilli > Caryophanales > Bacillaceae > Bacillus > Bacillus sp. SYZHCR11. The sequence goes on along the minus strand of NZ_JBXUND010000005.1, from coordinate 261,011 downwards.
ATGGTCAGCCCCAGAAGGAGCAGGATAGGCAGGTTGGCCTGATCAGAAATATCCAGGCTGAACCGTCTCACTTGGCTCCAATAGAGCAGAACGGCGAGTACGGCGGATATCAGCATACTCTTCATGCTGATGTCTGAAAGCTTAGAAAGCCCTGCTGCAACCGTTCCGGCAATCGTGAAGCACAGGACGTATTCAAACCTGTTTTGCGGAGCTGAAAAACCGTTAAAGGCGCTTGCCGCAAACGGACTGAAGTGAAACAGAATGTACAGCAGACTGATTCCCGCAAACAGCCGGAACAGCCGGTTTTTATATAAAGAAAATATAAATAGAAAAAGTAAAAAAACCGCCGGCAGAATGATTATCCGGCTTGAAAATAAAATGTTGTCGGAAAAATCAAGCCATGCAATTTGCTCTGAATACGGCGGCCGCAGATTATGAAGATATCCGTATACGACAGGGATAAAGGAAACTGCGCTTATGCCGAACCCGAGAAGGCCCGACAGAATAAATATCCTGCATTGAGCGAGCCTTTTCGCCTCATTGCCTTCAAGGGGGATCATCCACCTGAATAAGATATAAATGCCGATGAAAATCAGATTAATATACGCAAAATAAAAGTTGTTGATCAATGTCAGCGCACAGGCGAAGATAAACCACGCCGGCTTTTTTTCCCTGATGATTTTTTCCGCGCCGAGCACGAGCAGCGGCAGCCACACCATACTGTCAGTGAAAAAGTCCCAATACACCTCATGCCGGAAGTAGATAATCGAGACCCCGTACAACACGGCGCCGGCAAAAGCAGGCACCGTCCGTTTGACGAAATAGCGGAACACACACGCCGCCGTGAATATGATGAAACTCTGCTTGGCGATGCTGATAAAAACGGAGGCCTGCGCCCAAAACAGCGCATCAGCCTCACCCGTCAGCTGAATAAGCTGCAAAAAGCGGACAGCGGCGGAGATAAACAGGAATAGAAAAGAAGTAGAGAAATAATAGCCGAGCTGACTGTACACTCCCCCGCCCAGTCCGAACGAATAGCTGTAAAACAGCCTGCCGTTCATATATTGATCAAACAGCAGCTTTTTGAAGACCGCCATTTGGGCGATCCCGTCTCCAGACCCCGTCATATAGCGGCCTGCCGACCACTCTTTCAAGAAAAAAATATGAGCGGCTGCCGCAGCCAGCAAACAGGCTGCCGGCAAGATCCATTTATTTTTTTTCATACAACGTCCCCAGACCCTGCGCACAGCGGCGGCTGTTTAATGGTTCCACTTGCGCTTTTTTGTATAATTCGTTTCATTTTGTTCTCCGTACGTTATATTCGCTTCTTTAATTAAATAGTGCGGGCGTTTTTTTGTTTCATAGTAAATCCGGCCGATGTATTCTCCGATGATGCCGAGACTCAAAAGCTGGATGCCCCCTAAAAACAGCACGGCGGAAATAATGGTGAAGTATCCGGGTACGGACACGCCGTGTGTCAGAATATGAACAAAGGTCGTTACAATATAAACCATCGACAGAAGCAATATCAGAATACCGGTGAAAAAGCATACCCTGAGAGGCTTGTTGTTGAAGGAGACGACACCGTCCATTCCGTAGTTGAACAGATTGCTGAATGACCATTTGGACGTGCCGTTCTTCCTTTCGACATTTTCATAAAATACGATTTTCTGGTCAAACCCGATCCAGCAGAACAGCCCTTTCGAGAAACGGTTCCCTTCACTCAGCTTCAAAAGGGCATCAACGGCCTGCCGGCTCAGCAGGCGGAAATCTCCGACCCCGTCACGCAAGTCCACTTCGACGGCTTTGTTGATAAATTTATAATACAGGGAAGAAAGCACGGAACGCACGGGGCTGTCCCCTTTTCGGTTGCGCTGCGCGATGACTTGGTCATACCCTTCTTCATAGCCTTGAATGAAGTCTTTCAGCAGATGGGTCGGATGCTGCAGATCGGCGTCCATCACGATTACCGCTTCGCCCTGCACGTGTTCAAATCCTGCCAAAATGGCCGCTTCTTTCCCGAAGTTGCGGGAAAAAGATATGTATTTGACGCGATGGTTTCTGGCGGCCAGTTCTTTAATCTGCTGAAGGGTGTCATCCGCGCTTCCGTCATTGATGTAGAAAATTTCATAGTCATAATGAATCGTCTGAAATTCTTTTTTTAAAGATTCATGGATGAGCTTGACGTTGTTCCCTTCATTGTAAGACGGAATAATAATTGAGATTAACCTTTGTTTCATGAAGGCACCTTCTTTGTATTATTCTTTTTTTAGGACGGCCTTAAAGGAATTGTCCGCAAAACTTCAGTAAGGCTTTTCCTTTTTTTAATGACGTTTAAACCCTTTTTTTGTTACAGGGAAAGAAATTTTTTTCTGCATATGATCTATATTTTGTCATGTTTTTCGGCAGATATGAGAAAAAAAAGAAAAAGTCTGTACGGAGGACAGACTTTATTGCTGAAGGTATTCATGAATCAAATGGCTGACGATGCGCGGTTTTTCGTGAATGACCCAATGTGAGGCATCATCTATGAAGATTAAGTCGCCGTTTGGAATCATCCGTTTTGTTTCCTTGGCGAGCTTTTTGCTCAGCGCGCGGTCGTTGACGCCCCATATTAACCGGTACGGAACGGGCATTTTAAGCGGAACGGCAGGGCCTAAACCGCCGGCTCTGATCGCCCGGTACCAGTTCAGCATCGCCGTGAGCGCTCCTTTTCTGCCCCATGCTTCTTTGTAGCTGTCGACATCTTCCCGTGAAAAAAGCGCCGGGCGTTCAGATAAGCCGATCGCGTGATCCAATACGCGGTAATCGTCTTCAGACAATCTCCGTTCCGGCTTTTCCGGAAGCTGAAAGAAAGCGATATAAGAGCTTTTCTTCCACTGCGGCGGGTAGAACGGTGTGACCTTCCGCATAACCGCCGGGTGCGGGATATTGACCGTGATCAATTTTTCAACGTATTGCGGCCGCGTGGATGCCAAATGCCAGGCCACGGCTCCTCCCCAATCATGTCCGATGACGACGGCTTTGTCATCTGTAAAATGAGTGATCAGCCCGATAATGTCGTCTCTGAGCGTATCAATGGTATAGTTTTCAATGCCCTCCGGTTTGCCACTGAGATTATAGCCGCGCTGATCAGGCACGACAACATGGTATCCGGCATCCGCCAGCGGTTTGATCTGACTCTTCCAACCGTACCAGAATTCCGGAAACCCGTGCAGCAGCACCGCCAAAGGACCGTCTTTCGGACCGGCTGAAGCCGTGTGCAGCGTCACTCCGTTTGTTTCGATCATGTGAAACGTAATGTCATTCATCGATTCTCCTCCCCGTTTGTTTCAATCTTCTTTCAGTTAAGACGATGATCAGTACGCTGATCGCGATCAACAATACGGCCTGAACGATCAGGGCGAACGGCTGAGTCTGCCGGATAAGCAGGCTGACCGCAAATCCAGCTGCCGCCGAAATAAGGCCGAACAGAATCATGAGGAGCGCACTGAATCGATTGCCTTCTTTCCACTGCGACTCATCCGCCATAGAGCGCTTCGTCCGATATCCGTACAGGCTGTTGATCGACTTCGGCGGAAAAAACGCGACTGAAATGCCTGCCGCAGCCATCAGAAGGCCGCCGATTACCATTATCATATCCGTCACTCTCCTTTTCATCTTTTACGAAAGGAAAAGCGAAAGGTTTCAGAAAAAAAGCAGGCTTATTCGCCCGCCTGAATCTTTACTTTTGAGTTAAGTCGGCCGTTTTCACATAACCTGCTTTCCCGCCGTATGTGACGTACGCCCATTTACGGTCAAACCCTCCGTCATGGCTGAACCCCCAGCCGAGCACATTGACGGTTTCACCCGCTTTAACGGACTCTTTTTTGCCGGTTTCCAAAGTCGGCGTATAAAAATCGGTTTGTTTCGCGGTCACCGCCTTCACCGGCTGCTTCATCAGAAAATGCGTGGAAATATAGGCTTTGTGACCTTTGTAGTCAATTTCAGCCCAATCTGCTCCTTGAAGCCGTTTAACCTTTACGGAATCCTCTGAACGAAGCGTGCCGATAATCCGCCCTTGTTTATTGGGTTCTTTGCGGACATTAAGTTCTCCTGCTTTCACGATATATGTATCTGCTGCGGTGTCTATTTTTGTCTGATGAACTGCTGCGGCATTCGCTGCCGGATCAAAAAAAACGGTGCCTGCGGCTAAAAATAAGCAAAGTCCTGCGGCCGGAATAAATGCGGTTAACCCCTTTTTCATGTTCATTGTGGTTCCTCCCCGCTATTTTATAAGTTATTACACATTTCCACATTCCGCCGGTCGTCAAACATGATTTTCCCATTTCTTTTATAAAAAGAAAAAACCGCCGGACGGTATCCGGCGGGCGCACTGCTATATTAATGCAGGAGACCCCTGCTTTGATCCAAATAATGAGAAACGTCTTCCCGAACGCTTTGGAACATATGGAGCTTGCTGCCGTATGATTCGATCCATTCCTTGACGACGCGTTCCGTCATTTGCTCTCCTTGATACGGGCGGCCGGCTTTTGCGTAAGTCGCTTCGAAATCTCCCCATAAAAGCTCAACCCAAGTCCGCGCTTGCAAATAGCTGAGCATGTCATTTTTCTCAAGCAGCAAATTCGTCAGTTTGTCGATATATGTATTCATGTCTCTGTCTCCTTTCCTTGGGAAAACCTGCTGCTTTTACGCAGCTTGTCACAGGCATATACTAACTTTACGTCTTCAGTCCAGAAGGCGCAACCTTTTGATATTGGCCGAGGGGGAAAACAAATGGTCCGGAACAAAGCAAAAGGATTTCCTAATCAGAACAATAATAAGTTTGAAGGCGAACCGCGGGCAAAGGATGACTACGCTTCTAAACGAGCGGACGGTTCAATTAATTCGCACCCGCAAGAGCGCATGAGAGCTTCAGGCAGACGATAACACACACCGTAAGAGACCGGGAATGACCCGGTCTTTTTTTTGCGGAAAAAAACATCCTCTTGCGGTCATAACGCTAAATTAATTCCATAATATGTTAAATGTTAAACCGCAAGCCGGTAGACAAAAAAGGAGGGGTTTTATAAAATGAAGACAGTTTCAAAACGATTGCTGAGCCTTACCGCATTCTTACTGTCAGTTTCATTATTTGCTGTTTCAGCAGAAGCAGCGGGCAGCCCGCAGACATCTGTATCAAACAGCGGTGAGGAGTTTGACGCAAATCAGAATCAGCCTGTACAAACAACACAGACATCCCCCGCTTATGAAGGAACGGGCCTCACCAAAAGACAGCTTGCACAAAACAGCAAAGCTGACATCAAGTCATTAAAGCCTTCCAGTATTATTGGGACAGACGAACGAATCAGAATTTCTCCCACAACATCATTTCCATATCGCGCGACAGCACAGCTGACCGTTACATACAGCGGCAGCACAAGCACCTACGGATGCACCGGTTTTTTTGTCAATGCTGACACGATCGTTACGGCGGGACATTGCGTGTATGATCAGAAAAACGGCTGGGCATCGAAAATTACGGCAGCTCCCGGCCGCAACGGGTCATCGTACCCGTACGGCTCTTATTCAGGCAAGACCTTCTACAGTGTCAAAGGGTGGACAGAAAACGGTGACACAAACTATGACTACGGCGCAATCAAAGTAAACGGGTCGCCCGGGAATACTGTCGGCTGGTACGGCTATCGGACGACCAACAGTTCCAGTCCGGCCGGGCTTTCCTCAACCGTGACAGGGTATCCGTGCGACAAAGTGTCCGGTTCCATGTGGTCGGACAGCAAGCCGATACGTTCTGCCGAGACATATAAACTCACTTACACGACAGATACGTTCGGCTGCCAGAGCGGATCGCCCGTTTACCGCAATTACAGCGACACCGGCCAGACCGCCATTGCCATTCATACAAACGGCGGGTCGTCTTACAATCTGGGAACAAGGGTGACAAACAGTGTATTCGACAACATTCAATATTGGTCAAATCAATAAAGCTTTTGTCTTCTTTCTCGCGGCAGCCGTTTTATGCGGATGCGGCAAAGCGGATGATTCCGCCGCCAAAAAAGCACTGCCCGTTACGCTCCATGTTGAGAATGCAGACGGTTCACCGGCGGCCGGTGTGACGGTTACCGTGATGAAAGCGGCGGAGTCAGATCATCAGCCGAATATAGACCGCGGAGAGATAATAGGCAAGACTGATCACCACGGCGAGATGACATGGAAAAGCGGCGCGAAAGGAACCTATGCCGTTGTTTTTGAAAAAGACGGGGTACCGGAAACCCGGAATATTTCCTTAGCTGAGAGCGATAAACATACGGTGATCAGCATTACGTTGAAACATTGAAAAAAGCTTGCAGGCGGAATATCCCCTGCAAGCTTTTTGTTATCCTTTATGCACTTGGTATTCATAAACATCTTTCTTCTCAGACAGATGAGCGAACGTGGAAAGCACAAGGCCGAGAGCCGTCATCAGCGCACCGCCGGCAAACAGCCATGAGTAAGATCCCGTTCCCCCGAGAATCAAACCGCCGATCCAGGCGCCGAGCGCGTTTGCCAGGTTAAAGGCGGAAACGCTCACCGCAGCGGCTATTGTCGTGCCGTTTTCAGAGGAAGAAATAACCTTGGTCTGCAAAAGCGGCGGCGTGCCGAACGCACATGCGCCGAACAAAAATGTCGCTGAAACGGCTGCGGCGGGAAAAACAGCGATATAAGGAAAAATCGCCAAGACGCCGATCAGGCCGATCATCACACCGATCATCGTGCGCGTCAGCAGTTTGAGCGGCACTTTCCCCGCGAAGAAATTCCCCGCCACTCCGCCGAGACCGTAGGCAAATAATGCGCCTGTAATGCCGACTGTGCCGAACCCCGCTGAATCTCTTAAAATCGGCTCAATAAACGTGTAAGCGATAAAGACGCCTGAGTAGCCGAGAATGGTGATCGCAAAGGAAAAAATCACTTGTTTATGCTTAAAGACACTCCATTCATTCATCAGCATCGGAATCACTTTCGGTTTTCGGTTCGGTACGACCAGCATCAGTCCGATCAGCCCGATCAGGCCTAAAACAGAAATAATGAAAAAGACGGCCCGCCAGTTAAGGGCATCCCCTAAATAAGAGCCGAACGGAACGCCGAGCATCAGCGCCACGGTTAATCCGCCGTTCATGGAAGCCGCGGCGGCGGAACGTTTTTCAGGCGGCACCATTTCACTCGCAAACACCATGGCGATCGCAAAAAAAGCTCCGTGAATGGATGCGGATAAAATTCTGGAAATCGCCAGCACGGCGAAGTTCGGCGCAAAGACGCTCATCAGGTTGGCAAGCACGAAGATGCCCATCAACCCTAGCAGCACCGGCTTTCTCGGCAGCTTAACCGCGATAATAGTTACGATCGGGCCCGTCAGGCAGACGCTTGCCGCGTACGCCGTAACAAGCATGCCCGCTGAAGATACATGTATATGAAAGTCATCGGCAATCGACGTCAGAATACCCATAACAGCATATTCCGTATACCCGATGGAAAATGTGCAAATCATTAAAACAAAAATCATTAATTTCACAGATGGCTGTTTCATTTTGATATTCAACGCAAATCGCCTCCTTTTTATTAAAAAACAACGAATTCCATCTTAAAAGATATCAAAAATGAATTCAATCATTTTTTACTGAAAGGTTGAAACGAATGTGCCCGAAAAGAAAAAGAGGCCGGAACCGGCCTCTTTTGTTATTATTTTTCTTTTAAAACGGAAATCGGCAGTGCTTCTTCCCCGTCAGACGGAGAAGATCTGTGTCCCCAGGCGAATACGCCGTTGATGTAATCAATGCGGAAAGTGTCATCAGAACCTTCTATCTGATACACCCCGCCGGGCCGAAAGTCTTCCGGGTTCAGCATGTAAGCTTTGGCCATCGTAATTTTCCGTTCAAGCACGGCCAGTTCATTTACAATGCCCATCTGTTCCGCTTTACGCGCTTTTTCCGTCAGTCCCGCAATTTCTGTCTGTAGTTCATGAGGCGTCATTTGACTGTATCGTTTGTCCATTTCAGTTTACTCCTCTTCCTGCAAGAATTGATCAATATCGTCAATCGAGAATCCTTTTCTGAATAAGTACTGTTTGACCTTCATTCCGCTTTCATAGCTGCCGTCATAGCGGTATTTCCTGATCGCTTTTTCCGCATGAGCCTTCAGAGCTTCCATCTCGGCTTCATCATCATTTTCATACTCCGTCTGCTCCAGAGCGGCATTGATGACGTCGAAAGGGAAACCTTTTCGCTGAAGCTGCATCTGCGCCCGCTGTCTGATCTCTTTTGTGGACAGCTTTTTGTCTTTTTTGAGGATTTTGCCGATATGTTTCAGCGCTTCTTGTATCTGCTCATCAAATGTAAACGCGCTGAGCGTCTCCTTGATGGTATCGTCGTCTATTCCTTTCGCTTTCAGCTCGCGGAACAGGACGTCAGGGCCTTTGCCGTTTGTTTTTTTGTGGGTGCTCGCATAGGCTTCGGCAAATTCTTTGTCATTTAAGTAGCGGTAATCGTACAGTTTATGGATGACTTCAGAAATGACCATGTCCGGTGTTTCTTTTTTCTTCAGGTGATCCCGGACTTCTTTTTCAGACCGCATCCGATATGATAAAAATTCTACGGCGCGGTTAAAGGCTTTTTTCACGTCATCACCGTGCTGGATTTCAAGAATGTCAAGCTCGTCCAGTTCTTTCCCTTTTTTCAGGTCAAAACGCACAAGCACGTCGGCATCGACGCTGAATGCATATTTCTCATCAAGAAAGATGTTGAAGCGCTCGGTATTTTTCTTTTGGGTCGATATTTTTGTAATAAACGGCATCCCGGTCTCCTTTCCCGCCCCGATGTTCAGGCGTTTTTCTTTTTGGCAAATGAGGTACAGTATATGTATAAACGTGTAAGGAGAGATGGATATGAATATCGCGATGACAGGCGGCACTGGTTTTCTGGGCCGGCATCTGACAGGTGTGTTTACCCGCCGGGGACATCATGTCTATATTTTATCAAGAAAACAGAGAGAAACCGAACAAAAAAATGTGACATATGTTCAATGGCTGGCCGAAAACGCGGCGCCTGAGCGCGAGCTTCCCCCTATTGATGTATGGGTGAACCTCGCCGGCAAATCCATCTTTGACCGCTGGACGGACACAACGAAGGAACAAATCATTTCAAGCAGAATAGAAGCGACGAGAGAAGTCAGACGGATTATGAAGCAGCAGCCGAAAAAACCCCGGGCTTTGATTCAGGCAAGCGCAGTCGGCATTTACGGCACAAGCACAGAGAAAACGTTCACTGAGCAGTCCGATACGTCAAATGAAGACTTTCTCAGTCATACGGCTCATATGTGGGAGCGTGAAGGCCAGAAAATTGAAGCGCTCGGCATCCGGACGGTATATGCCAGATTCGGCGTGATGCTCGGTGAAAAAGGCGCCCTGCCGCTCATGGTTCTCCCTTATAAGCTGTTAGCGGGCGGCACCGTCGGCTCTGGACGGCAGTGGCTGTCATGGGTTCATGTCGATGACGCCGCGGAACTTATTGCTTTTGCGGCGGAGCATGATGACTTGTCCGGTCCCATGAATGTAACATCGCCGAATCCCGTAGAAATGAAGCAATTCGGAAAGACGATCGCAAGCGTTCTGCACCGCCCCCATTGGATTCCCGTACCGGAATTTTTTCTGGAGAAGGCCTTGGGAGAAATGAGCCTGCTGATCGTAAAAGGCCAGCGCGCCCTGCCTAAGCAGGCGCTGACATCCGGTTTTCAATTTACGTATGAAGAACTTGAGTTGGCTTTAAAGGATATCTTATCTGCATAAAAACGGAAATAAAAGCCAATCCTATTGGTATTCTGTTTTGAAGGAGGGTCTTCTTTTATGGAAAAGAAGCGCGAAAAACATCAGCAGGGAGCCAATCTGAAAAAAATGCAGGAAGTCCTTTATTCCGGTGAATTCAAAAAAGCGGAAAGAGCAGCCAAACGGAAATAAACTGAATAAATATCGGGACCGGGCAGATACTATGTTTGTTTGATATCACTTTTTTCAGGGGGCGATTGATATGGGCAGAAATCATACTCACAAAAACCGTGATAAAAACAAACAAAAACTTCCTCAAGTTCCGGATGCTTTGAAACGCGAAACAGACGGCACGTACGAGGAATATTCAAGCGAGCTTGCTGATTCCGCTGACCGCGAAGCGCAGGCGCGGATGAAAGCCGCTGACAACAGAGCTAAAAGCAAAACCCGCTAATACGAAATCCCCGCCTCTGTATAGAGACGGGGATTTTTTTACAACTCGGTAAACAGGCTTTTTGCCGGCGTCCGTTCTTTCGCCTTAGGCTGTTCATCCGGATAGCCCGTTTGAATGATGGCGGCGAAGCGCTCATTGTCTGCCAGACCGAAGTCTTGGTGCACCTGTTTGTCATACATGATGCGGCCGCTTTTCCAGACCATGCCGATGCCGTTTTCATGTGCGAGCAGCTGAAGGTTTTGAATCATGCCGCTCAGCGCCGCGAAATCATCGTTTCTCGTAAATTCATTTTCATCTTCTTTTAAGACGACAAGCAAAAATCCCGGAACGGCGCTGAGGTTTTTTCTCATGTTCCGCTCTTTTTCCTCGTTGAAATCATCTTTTATTTTTTTGAAAAATGAGACGTAGCTGTCCGCAAGCTTCGCTTTTCCCGCTTCGCTTGCTGCGTAGATAAAACGCCATGGCTCCGTCAGTCTGTGGTTCGGCGCGTAAACGGCCGTTTCAAGCATATCTAATATAACTTCAGAAGGTACGGTTTCCGGTTTAAACGACCGGATGGATCTTCTGTTTCTGATTGTATGTGCAAGACTTTCGTTTTGATGTAGTTGTTCGGTTTTCGGCATGCCGATTCACCTTCCTATTCAATTGAAAATGATTATCATTTATAATATAACGGATACGACCGTCTTTTGTAAACCGTTACGGAAGCTGAAAATTGATTGATTCGGCATACACGGCCGTTCCCGTCATCTCGATTTTCATCTTTTCGTTATCTTCTGTAATCCTGATTTCCACTTTTCCGTCTTTCCCGATTTCCTGGCCTTGTTCAATCGTGAGGCATTCGGCTTCAGAGCCTCCGTATTCCCGCATATAGGCCGCCATAACGCCTGAAGCGGTTCCCGTGACGGGATCTTCGGTCGTTCCGGAGAAAGGGGAAGAAAAATGGCGTCCGTGCAGATCACTTTCCGGATGAACGGTTTCCAGAGAAAACGGATGAACGCTCGCTTTCGGAAGATCGCGCAAAACAGCGGGGAATTGTGCGTTGTCCGGCACCATATTCCGTGATGCTTGAAGTGATCTCAGCGGAACAATCAGTGTCCAGATCCCCGTTGATCCGTAAACAATCGGCAGCTCGCTGTGAAAATCCTCAGCCGTAATCCCGAGCGAGGCCGCAAGCTTTTCTTTGTCTCCCGTAAACGGCAGAAATTGCGGGGGTGCCTGTTCGAGCGTGATGTATACCCGGCCGTTTCGTTCAGCGGCTTTTGCGGGAAGAATACCGGCTTTTGTCTCAATTTGATATGTCTGATCAGCCTGAAGCCTTCCCTTTTCAATTAATGCGTAAAGAGAGGCGACGGTAGCATGTCCGCATAAATTCATTTCGTGGCCGGGTGTAAAATAGCGGATGCGCAGATCGGCTTCTCCGCTTTTGCAGAGAAATGAGGTTTCATTGTACCCTGCCATTTCGGCGATCATCTGCATCTCTTCATCTGAATAATCATCTCCGTTAAAGACGATTCCCGCGGGATTTCCCAAAACAGGAATATCGGTAAACGCTTCATATTTAAACACGGTTGCCTGTTTCATTCATCAGCCTTCCTTTCACCTTATGATCATGTTATTCAGTATAACAGAGTAAATTTAGAATTTTTGGTTAATTCTTCAAAAAAAAAAAAAAAAAGACGCCTTTTAACGGCGTCTTTTTTTGGTTTTTCCGATCAGGCGGGTGACGAGAATCATCGTGACGGACAGCGATCTGTTTTTACGGTACGCCAAGTATTTCCCGCGCCACTCCGGTTTGTATTTTTCTTTAAAGGCCCGCAGCCCGCTGAAGCTGTACATATACCGGACGTTGTTGAAAATGACGGCCGCGATTCTTTCCGACCAGAAAGATGTAAAAGCCGTTCCTACGTTTGACAAAGGCGCCATGCCCATATTAAAGGTGGTATAGCCTTTTTCCTGCGCCCAGAGAAACAGACGGATGAAAAGCGCGTCCATAATACCGTTCGGCGCACTTTTCCGATAACGCATCAAGTCGACTGATATCTCGCCTTCCTGATACATCGGCATCAGGTTGGCAAAAGCGATGATCTCCCCTTCCGCGTCTTTCACGTAAGCAATCGGCGCCTGTTCCAGATAATCCCGGTCGAAGAAACCGAGAGAAAAACCTTTCTCTTTTTTCGGTCCGAGCCATTCGTCCGATATGTCTTTCAGCTTGGCGATAAACTCGGAGGAAAACGGCGGTTCCCCGACATGAAATGTGTAGCCTTCGCGGTCAAATTTGTTGTTAATCGCCCGCAGCCCCGCTTTTTTCTTACCTGACAGCGTAAATGCTTCCATATCCACGAACGCCTCTTCTCCGAGCTTGAAGAAGTTATAGCCGAAGTCATGGTACAGCGCCAGATCTTCACGTTCGATCTGATAAAACATGACACTCAGCCCCTGCTTATGCGCTTCATTCAGAAATTCCTCAATCACAAGCGGAAAAGAGTCTCTCTGTCCTGACGGATCACCGAGCACGACAAGCCTTCTGGAAATCTGGCCGAACAATAAAAGCGCTTTGCCGTCGCTTGAGAAATAAAACCGCTTATCCCCGAGAAAGCCGAGATGGCTGAGGGCGTTTCCGCCTTCTTCCGCCAAAAAGGACTTCAGCCGTTCAGGGTCGGCCTTTTCTCCGATCGGCTTCGATCTTTTATGATAAAAGACCGTAAACAACAGGAAAAACAGCGGCACAACAATAATGGCCGTCATCGTGGCATATGTAATGTGCGAATTGTTATGAACGAAATAATCGTGGCGCAGCAGCCGATTCATTTTATCCCAGATAAAGCCGGCAATGAGATTGTAGTTAAACAAGGCGATAATAAACAGAGCGGCCGCAAAAATCATCTGGCCGAGCGTATACGATGCCTGCTCTCTGATAAACTGCCGCTTTAACAGCACCAGCAATACGATGACGACAGGCAGAATAAAGATCGCGCTGATGTTCAATCCTTTTAAAAAACTGAACACAAAACCGCCGACCAGCGCGGCAACCGCCATTGAATAAGAACGTTTCGTCCGTTTGTATAATTCAATCGGCAAGATTAAAAGAATCAAAGCCGCGCTTAACGATAACGCGTTAAACGCAAGGAGCGCCGGGCGCGGAATATGCGGGATGACCGTCTCCCTGTCAATCGGCAGGGCAACGGACGCCAGCACAACGACTCCCGCCATGAAAACCAAAAGCGACAGCGAACCGTAAAGCACTCTGATTAAGATGGCGCGCTGGAATACGAGAAGCACGTTCGTCGTTTCCACGGCGGGCGCCATCTTCGGATTTGATTCCAGCCGTTTAAGCGTATTTTCCGTTAAATCGCCGGCCGCAAAGAACAGCCCGAACACAAACGGAATAAATGAATACACAATCCGGTAGATGACGATGGATGTCACAACCGCCTCCTGCGGAAAGCCCATATTCTGCATGCCGAGCAGAAACAGAAGGTCAAACGAACCGAATCCTCCCGGCACAAGGCTGATGATTCCCCCGATAGCGGCAATGGCAAATACACCGAATACATGGCGGACATCCGCGTGAATCCCCATGACATACAGGGAATAATACATGACGACAGCCGCCGCAAACCATTCGGCAAACGATGCCCCGATGTAAGAAAAAACCGGATGCCTCGGTTTTGCTTCACCATCTTCTGCGCGAGCTTTTTTATTGTTGATCCAAGCGGCGATTAAGGCTGCCGGCACAATAAGCGCCACTCCGGCGATTACAGCCCATAGCCACGGTTTCTCACCTGTAATCTCACCGACCGGCAGAATGCGGGCAATGGTCAGGATACTGAAGACGGACAGCCCGAGCAGCGCTGAGGACGTAAGCCAGGCGATGCCTGCGACAAGGCGTTTTACGTCATTCGTATGCTCTTTGTAAAGCATCGTCCGCAGCCCGACGCCCGCCAGACCGCCGAATCCAAGGACATTGTTAAAGGAATTGGCGATAAAGGAGACCCTGAATACTTTCCAATTCGGAATGTTGAGGCGAAGCGTCCGTTTCAGCACAAAGTCATAAAAGGACATCGCGCTGACGGCAAGGAGACCGAGCAGAACGAGAATAAATAAATCGTAACGCTCAATCCCGTTAATAATATACAGCGTTCGTTTAAAAGAAAGGTCTGTCAATTCCTTTTTGGACTGATAAATGACTAAAAGCAAAACTGCAATAGGAAATAATACTTTTAATATCGATAAGGCATTCTTTTTAGTCAGCAATGTTCTCTCCAATCATCATAAAATAGCTTATTTATTATAATTCCCCCAATAATCTCCAACATATTATACACTACCACCTCACATTCAAACAAAACTCGTCTGCAACTTTCTTTCTCTGATTAAAATCAGTAATATGGTATGCAGGAGTATGAATGAGGAAGTGAGACGATGGATTATAATCTGCATGATACAACGGTATTAGGCGGCGATATTTTTTCTCCTGAGGAACGGGATATTTGGGTGCTGTACATGAAAGTGATGACCTCGGCGGGACTCGGCGATGTGTCGGAGTGGATGAAGCTTGATATGAGCATGCCGCAAATGAAGGTGCTGATGCTTCTGAACAACCACGGGACGCTTAAGGTGAGTGACATAGCGGAGAAAATGGGCGCTTCTCTTTCAAATACGACGGGGCTCCTTGACCGTTTAGAAAAATCATGTTTCATTACACGCGCTCCGTCAGAAGAAGACCGCCGTTCAGTCGTCGTTCAATTAACGGAAAACGCGAAAGATATTTTCCGCAGCCTTTATCAAAAAGGACATGTAAAATTGAAGCGTTCATTGGAAACGCTGACCGCTGAAGAAAAACAAACGGTCAATCAAGGACTTGCCATCTTGGCAAGAGCCCTTGATTCTTCCAAACAGGCATAGAGATGAAAAAGGCCTGCCGGTATCGGCGGCCTTTTTTTGTTTGACATTTAATTCACTCTAAGTGAATAATATATTCGAAGTGAATTAAAAACGGAAGGATTGATCAGTATGCCGGATCCATTGCAAACAGAAAAAAACCAGAGCCGGGCCATCACTCTTTTTACGATCGGTGTGTTCATGGCGGCGCTGGACAACGGAATTATTTCCGCTGCTCTGACGACGATTAACAGCTCTTTTGATGTTTCTCCTTCATGGGGATCATGGGGAGTGACCCTTTACACACTGGGACTCAGTGTCAGTGTGCCGATTGTCGGCAAGCTGTCGGACCGATACGGGCGGAAAAAACTGTTTATGATGGAAGTCGGCCTGTTCGGACTCGGCTCTTTGCTTGTCGCACTCAGTCAGAGCTTCCCGATGTTTTTGGCGGCACGGCTCATTCAGGCGCTTGGCGGCGGCGGAATTTTTATAATCGGGAGTTCGCATGTGCTGGCCGTGCTTCCGAAGGAGAAACAGGGGAAAGCTCTCGGGCTTTTAGGGGCGATGAACGGTATGGCGGCCGTCCTCGGACCGAATATCGGGAGCTTTTTGCTTGATGTAACCGGATCGTGGCATTGGCTGTTCTTGATTAACCTGCCGATTGCCGCCGCTTTGGTTGTGTGCGGCGGTTTGTTTATCGCTGAAACGAAAGAGCCTGAGGCGAAACGGCTTGATCTCGCCGGCACAATGCTGCTGTCTCTTGCGATCTTATCTTGTATGATCGGTATCACGAATCTCGATGGGGCGAAGCTGTCAGAAAGCATAATGGACGTAAAGGTGTACGGGTATCTTTTGGGAGCGGCACTTCTCTTTCTGGTGCTGCTTAAGGTCGAAAAGCGGGTTGAAAACCGGGGGGGCGATCCGATTCTCGCCTACTCGCTGCTGCAAAATAAAGTGTTTCAATGGACGCTTGTCATCGGATTTTTATCGGGAGGGCTGCTCGCTGCGGTCATTTTTATTCCTTCTTATGCGGAGCAATATTTGCACGTATCGGCGGAGAAAGCGGGTTATTGGATGACGCCGCTTGCGTTGGCGTCAGGCATCGGAGCGTGGCTCGGCGGGGCGGTCACGGATAAAAAAGGACCGGTCTTCTCCGCGGTTGTATCAGGCGCCATCGCCTTTGCGGGCTTCAGCCTGTTTCCGTTATGGGTGACGGATAAATGGGAATTTGTCACGGCGAGTGTCATTGCGGGGATCGGTTTCGGATTTCTGCTCGGGGCTCCGCTGAATGTGCTTGTATCAGAAACGGCGGGCCAAAACAAAGGAACAGCGCTCGGCACGCTGTCACTCGTAAGGCAGGTCGGGCTGACGCTCGCTCCGGCTTTATATGCCGGCTTCATTACAGCGGGCTTTGACCGGATCGGAGAGGACATTAAAAACCGCTTAACGAAAAGCGGCATTCCCGCTGATCAGGCGCAAACGCCCGATATCGGCGGCGGACTTTCTTCGTTGCAGGAGCAGGTAAGCCGAATCCCCGTTCCCGCCGTCAAAAAAGCGGTTTCTGATGCGATTGAAGCGGGCATTTCCAGCGGCTACCACCATCTTTATACGGCAGCCGCCGTCATTTCATTATGCACGATTGTATCTGCGGCTGTTTTGGCGTTTTTCCGGAAGCCGGCATCCTCTAAGACAGATGCCAGCCCATCCGCCGGGAAAGCTCAGTAATATGGGCGATGTGATGTTCAGAGTGCCAGACATATAGCCCGAGCGCCTGTTCCAGCGTAACCGTCTCTTTAGATACAGGATGGAAGTATGTCCGTTTGAATTGGGCTTCCGTCATGGAGCGCAAAAGAGCGGCCCATCTTCTGTGCAGGATCGTTAACAGCTCAAGCGCATCCCCGCAAGCGGCTGTTTTGGAATCATGAAGAGCGGCCCAGCCTTTTTCATCATAAGGACGGATTTCCGGTTCATTCTCCGTTAAGCTCAATTTAAACCGGGTATAGCCGTTCATGTGGCTGTCCGCCAGATGGTGAACCACTTGGCGGACAGTCCATCCCCCTTCGCGGTACGGCGTATCAAGCTGACTGGCCGACATCGCTCTGACAGCTTGGTTCAGTTTAGCCGGAGCGTGTTCCAGCGCATTAATCCATTCTTGTTTCTGTCCGGCCGAAATCGATTCAGCCGGCTGATACTCTCCGATCGGATGGCTGAGGGTTTGTTTTTCCATTTTTGTCTCTCTCCCGCTGCTCGTATTATGAAAGTATGATGGTGATGTCGCAGCCTTCCGCTTTCGCTTCACGAAAGACCTCAAGCACACTCTCGGCGCCATTTTCTGTAAGCTGCTTGCTTTGTTCAAACTGTCTCCATTCTAAAACAAGGGGGTACTCCACCCATCCGGTCAGACAGTCCCATAAAGCGTCAAGGTTTTCACCGTAGTACTCAGGAAGGGCAAGTTCCTTTTTCAATGTCTGGTGCAGGTCGCTCATACTTCTGATTTGCTCCCCGTTAATAACTGCTTTATTCATGCGCGGCTCCTTTCTCATGATTCTATTCTATCAGTTTACCATTTTCCTCTTCAGAAGTGACCGGAGTCTGCCGCGGTTCCAGCTGGACGATGCCTTGCCCGCCGTCAACGGCCACCCTATCCCCCGTTTTCAGTTTTGACGTTGCATTTCCGCACCCGACAACGGCAGGAATTCCCAGTTCCCGGGCGACGATCGCCGCGTGGGACAAAGGGGCGCCGACGTCCGTTATGATGGCAGCCGCTCTTGGAAAAAGCGGGGTCCAGCCTACATTGGTTGTCGACGTCACTAAAATTTCCCCCGCCGCAAAAGAATCACCGTCTTCCGGAGCATCAAGGACACGGACAATGCCCTCCACTCTCCCGGCCGCTCCCGCGAAACCTTTTAAAGTATGCGCATCATCCGTTTCCGCAGGCATAAAAGCATCGTAATAATCCGCTCTTCTGTCAGGATCCTCAGCCCATTTAAACGGATTGAATCTTCCGTTAATAACGGATGGAAACGGCGGCAGTTTTTTATAGGTTTCATAGTTTTGCTTTCTCGCTTGAATCGACGCAACCGCCGGCTCTTTCCCCGCGAGCAGATCGGTTATTTCATGCAGATACAGGAAGAAAATATCGTCCTTCATGCCGGTCATTTCCGCCGCTCTGAGCGCGAATGCTCTGGCTGTCCGGTACACTCTGACAAATTCGGATCTGGTTGTTTCTCTAATATTCGCGTATTCTGACGCTTTTTCCATTTTGGCTTTGAGCCATTTGACCTTATGAGGAAACTTTTTTTCAAATCTTCGGAAGGCCTGTTCATGCGCCCGCTGCTGTTTCAAAAGCAGTTGTTCGGCATCAATACCCGACTCCTTGTGTTCTTTGATCTGCTTCGTCAGCCAATCCCGGTTTTCTCCCGGATGCGGTATGGAAAGTTCGTATTCATGCGGGCCACGGTGGCCTTGGTTCCTGAGATATTCTTCCTCGCTCATACGGCCTTTCATGACTTGATCAATGCCGATAATCGGCTCCAGGCTGGCCAGTCCGCCTTTTCCCCTCAGATTGGAAAGCAGGAGATTCGCATCTTCTATGCCTGCGAGTTTTGTTAATTGAGAGGTTAACGACGAAGAGGATTGCGCAGAATCACGCCCGCCGGATATTAACGCAAACCACGCGTTGCATAAATACGGATAGATCTCATCGTTCCATATCGCTAATAATGCCTGCTCCGTTTCGGCGCGTTTCAGCTTTTCCTCAATATTCCGGCACCACTCCGGTGATTCGTCCAAGTAGGAGGACATGTTTTTTTTCGCTTGCTTCATTTTCGACAGATACGGTTTCAGTTTTTTCGGGATGATCTTCAAAAGTTCATACTTTGAGAACGGATATAAAGGTATCTTCATTTCCGCCGGGATTTCTCCCAATGTATCGCTCATCATTTTTCCAATTTTTCCGCCTTTCGGATTCAGACCGAAAGCGGCGAGAACGGAAAGAGGCTGGCTCATATTGTTATAGGCTCTGCCGCAAATATTGCCGGACCAGACATAATAGCCCGGAATGATGCCCGACTCTTCATCCAGATTCCGGAGGAGCGACCATGTCAGCGGCGTCATCACATCGGGAATCGCTTCTCCTATATTTGTGTTTGTCCATAAAAAATCACCGCTGAAAGAATCGTTCCATTCATAGGTTTCCAGATTTCCGGCTTGTAAGGTCGTAATCGGGCGGGATTGAAGAATATACAATGTCCCGCCCGCGGCGGCCCATTCAATATCCTGCGGCCCTCCAAGATCTTTTTCCAGCTTTTTCGCCAGTTTATAGAGCTTTGACGCATATTTGCGAAATTCCCCGGGGCCGTCATATTTTTTCTTGGGCCGTGCCAGTTTAAAAGAATAGGCATCGGCTTCCCCGGAAACGAGCTGCTCCCCGAGACCGTAGACGTAATTGCCTGTCATCTCCCGCCTGCTCCCCGTAATCGGATCTGCGGTAAACAGCACTCCGGATATCTCAGACGGTATCATCAGCTGGATGACGATTGCGATTTCATGCTCATCTTCCATTCCCTGAACGGCGCTGTACGCTTTTACTCTTTCTGACTGTACCGACCGGCGGACTTCATCAATCGCCCTGGACATGTCTTGATCTGTTCTGACATTCAACACCGTATCGAATTCTCCGGCAAAGGAAGCCTGAGCGGAATCCTCGCTCAGCGCGGATGAGCGTACGGCAAACAACGCAGATGCATGGCGGCTGCGGATGGAATTCACATATTGATCAACAGCCTCTCTCGCCTGATGGCGGAGCTGTCCGTCCTGAAAGGCTGACGGCAAAATCACAAACCCTTCAGGCACAGGATACCCGCTTTGATACATTTTAGAGAGAATGCTTCCTTTTCCTCCCGCAAAGGAATAAAGTTCGGCCGGAAGTTCTCCGAATGTTTTGACACAGTCATTCATAATGTCCCCGCTCCTTTTTAGTCGTTCATCCAAGCTCACAGTTTTTCTCTTTTTCACTTTTTTTGAAAGTATTTCCTATAAGTATACAATATATCGGTCTTCACAAGGGAGAAAATCGGTGGCGTTATTTTGTCATAAATGCATCCGTCAAAACAGCCGCAGGCGGGGGCTTTGTATGCAGGATGTACAACTATCCGTCCTCGTGCCGGATAAAGCGGACCCGTATCAAAAAGGCGGCCGAAGCGCCGCCTTTTTTTCAGACTGTGCGGCCTTGATGCGCCGCCGTATTTCTTTTGGTCTGCTTCGGCTGATACACTTTCCCGACAAACAGGTATCCGTATCTGAAATGGTTGCACCCCCACGATACGAAAATGGGACCGAGCGTGCAGATCAAAAATAAAAGAAGGATGGCAGCCGCTAAAGGCATTGACCGCAAATAGCCTTCCAGAAGATATCCGCTGATTAAAAAGTAGGAGTGCAGCAGATAGATTGAAAACGAATAGTTGCTGATCATCATCACAATCGCGGGCACTTTTTTGAGCTTTGAAAACAGATGAAAACACAGAAAGATCATACTGACCGCGTAAATCATAATATCCGGACGCTTAGAGGAAATGGAGCCGCCGCTGATATATGAAACGGCCACAATCAATATTGCCGATACGGCCGCACTGAAGTAAACCGCATAACGGTACTGATTGATGAGCGATAAAAAACGCGGATATTCCTTTCCGCAATAAAATGCCAGACAGAAATAAAATACCCAGCCCGGAAACGGAACCCAAAAGAACGGAAAAATAGAATCAAGCCCCGATGATGCCGGCGGATGAAAGATGGAAAAGTAAGCCAGATAGACGGCGTTGATGATAAACGAAACAGACAGCACCCCCACGGGGGATGTGTTGTTCAGCCAGCGGTGCAGCAGCATATGGAGAATGTAAAATTGAAAGATCACAAGAATGAAGTAGCCGATGAAGTTTCCTAAAAACACATTTTCTAAAAATTTACCGATCACTGAAACGAATCCGGCTCCTTCTTCCGCCACGCTTTTCATTAAAATGGCATCCACCGCGGCAATAAACAGAAACGGCACGAAAATGACTTTGCCCCTTTTCTTTAAAAAACCCGCTGGAACGCCTTTCGGGTATGACCTGGCAAGCAGAAATTCCGAAATAAAGATAAACGCCGGCGTGCTGAACATCAACAGGGTCCGAAATGCATCAACCGTATGGGCGGCACTGGCTAAGGACTCTTCCTGAATCATCAGCACCATTGAAACTGCGTGAAGCAGAACGACACTTAAACAGGACAGGCAGCGAATCACGAAAATTTCTTTTATCTGCATGCGGCCGCTCCTTTTTCACAAGCGCGCCGGACTTTGGCGTATGCTTGGCGCAGCCATTTTTCCCGCAGTTCGGGGGTGCTCGTTCTGACGACAGAAAAAAGGTTCCGCTCGGCTTTTTGAATGCCGCAAAATTGCAGAATGCTTTTTTTCAGCGTAATCCAGTCCGAGTTTTTCCGGAACCACTTTAAGTACCAGCCCGGGGAGTCCGCCGTATAAAAGACCTGTGCCGTCTCTGCCCGTAGCAGTCCTTTTACGCGGCCGTTTTCATATGTGTAGGCTTCTCCGGCGACAAGCACTCTGTCAAAAAAGCCTTTCATAATCGCCGGAACGCCTCCCCACCACAGCGGGTAGATGAAAATGAGATGATCCGCTTCTTTCATCAGTTTCCGGTATTTCT
Organism: Bacillus sp. SYZHCR11; assembly: GCF_057196865.1. Lineage (NCBI taxonomy): Bacteria > Bacillati > Bacillota > Bacilli > Caryophanales > Bacillaceae > Bacillus > Bacillus sp. SYZHCR11. Next base: position 239,179 of record NZ_JBXUND010000005.1, on the reverse strand, counting down.
TCGTTTCAGCGTCCCGGTTCATGTCAGAGCGCTTTTTTTCGCCGCCGTACTTCAGCACGGGATCAAATTGATCGGCGTATAAGTCAATGACCGTATAGCTTTGGCCGCTGTCCTTTAAAGCCATGGCGACGTATTTTACGAGAGCCGCATTGAAACTGTTCTCATCCGGGTTTGCATACACAATCACCGTCTTCATATGTCCCTCCCAGTATTTATTAATTTTTACAATGATTATATCATGATGTCATACGAATGAGGCATAGACACGATAAAGGCTTTTTCCAGTTCTGCTGCCGTTTCGATAACCCCTTGCTGCATATTTTTGCTGATTTTGGCGCCGCGGATTCAATGACAAGCATCCGGCGCTTCTGCGTTTTTGAGCGGCCGTATGGTATACTAGCTGTCAAATGAATGGGCTTGGAGGACAACATGAGAATTTTAAAGTACGCGATTTTAGGGCTTTTGCGAAAAGGCGAATTGAGCGGATATGATATATCGAGCTATTTTAAGGAAGAGCTCGGCCAGTTTTGGAGCGCAAAGCACAGCCAGATTTATCCGGAATTAAAAAAACTGACGGCTGAGGGATTTATTACGTTTCGCACTGCGATTCAAGGAACGAAGCTTGAGAAAAAAATGTACACGCTGACTGACAAGGGAGAGCTGGAGCTTGCTGCCTGGCTGACGAAAAAAGACCCGATTCCGGAAACGGTGAAGGATGAATTTATGCTGAAGGCTTATTTCATCTCAGCTTTGACGCAGGAAGAAGCGGATGAGCTATTCACCGATCAGCTCGTAAAGCGGCAGGAGAAATTGTCCGATCTGGAAAACAGTTATCAAGAACTGATGACATCGTCCGCGGAGGCGGATTCATTTTCTTCTCCTGATTTCGGCCATTATCTCGTGCTGACAAAAGCGCTTGAGCGGGAACGGAATTATATTTCCTGGCTTGAAGATATTTTGGCTCTCATCAAAAAAGCATAAACAAAACGGGGCGGCTCTGTATCTGCAGGCCGCCTGTTTACGTTCTGAGAATCACATTGATAAACGAATCAGCCATTAAAATAAGAAAAAGCAGACTGAAATAAACAATCGAATAAAAAAACATCCCCTTCGACCATTGCGTGTCATCCGCCGCCTGAAAGCCTTTGACGCTCCGGTACAGCCAGATGGCCCCGAGCAGGAGAGCGGACGCGGTATAAAACGGGCTGACGTCTATATAAAGAGGAACGAGCAGCGAAACCGCAGTCAAAACGGCGATATAGCGCAGCATTTTTATTTTTGTGACGCGATTGCCTTTTATGATCGGCAAAAGCGGAATGCCGGCGGCACGATACTCTTCCTTTCGCCTGATTCCGATCGCCCAGAAATGCGGCGGCTGCCACAAAAACATAATCGCGTATAACAAAATCGCGGGCATATCAATGTACCCGGCCAGCGCGCAATAACCGATTAAAGGCGGAGCCGCCCCCGGAAAGCTGCCGACAAATGTGCTCCAGACGGATTGTCTTTTAAACCAAAGCGTATAAACGACGGCATACAGCAAAAATGCAAGCAGGCCAAGAACGGCGGTCAGTACATTAAGCGAAGCAAGCATGATGAATCCGCATGCGCCGAGACATGTGCCGTACAGGATCATGACCGTCGGCGGTATTTTTCCCGTGACGCTGGCGCGGGTGCGGGTTCGCGCCATCTTTGCGTCCATGCCGCGGTCAAAGAAGTTATTAAAAACAGTGCTTGACGCCATGACTAACGCCGTTCCGATCATGGCAGCCCCCATGGCGGCAAATATACCGGGCCCTCCGCCCGTCCTTTCCGACTGAAGCCACGCGATCCAAAATCCGCCCAATGCGGCGAGTGAATTTGAGATGATAATCCCCGGTTTGGCAAGAATGATAAAGTCCTTGACCGTCATCCGGTTTCCGTTATGCTTCATAGACTGTTCCGTCTGTGCTGCATTTGAATTCATTTGTGGAGGTTCTCCTTTTTCGGCTTATCATATCAGGAAGAATCAGGAAGCACAATTTATTTTGGGCATTTTTCACACAATTGTAAATTGTATATGAAAATGTGACCGGATGCGGCTCTTCCCTTTTTCTATTCAAAGTCTGCCCATACAGCTCCCTGATCCGCCGAACGGACACCTTTTTCAATCCAGCGGATGCCCTGAGTTCGGGCCGGCGATGGCGGGCTCCACGCGTCATGTTTGCGCCTCACTGAGATGTTCGCTCTCTTCAGTCACACAAAAGCCGGGTGTATATTGCAAATCGACGTTCTTCTTTCCCGAGCCTTTAGAAAAATAAAAACCCTTGCCGGTTAGACGGCAAGGGTTGTTTCTTACAGTGTAAATGCGATATCCGCCCCTGATACAGGGTCTTTGACGAATACGCCCTCTTCTCTTTCTTCGATCTCAAAGCCGGCATCGGTCAGCGCTTTTGTCACACGTGACAGCTCTTTTTGATGCGGCAGCGCGATGGTGTAATAATCCAGCCCGCTTGCATTTCCCGGTTTCGGCGGCGCATGTTTTCCGGCCCATATATTCAGACCGATGTGATGGTGATACCCTCCCGCCGAAACAAACAGAGCGGACATGCCCGCGTAATTGCCGACAATGTCAAAACCGAGGATATCGGTGTAAAACGCTTTGGCTTCCTGTAAATCCGTCACATGAAGATGGATGTGGCCGATAACGGTTCCTTCCGGGAGACGGCTTTTCTGTTCAGCTCCGGCTTCTTCCAAAAGCCCGTCCACATCGACGGGCGCCGTTTGCATGACATAATTGCCCTCTGCATCGCGCTGCCACGTGCTGCGGGGACGATCGGCGTATATTTCAATGCCGTTGCCGTCCGGATCAGACAAGTAAAGAGCCTCACTGACCGCGTGATCCCCCTGACCGAGCGCGATGCCGTTTTCAATCAGCCTGGCCAATGCGATGCCGAGTTCTTTCCGGTCAGGCAGAAGTATCGCGAAATGGTAAAGGCCGGTGACAGACCGCTCCGGGAGAACGATGGCGCTCGGATTTTCTTCAAGCACCAGCAGGACGCGTTTTCCGTCTGCTGACAGTTCTGCAGAACGATCTGTCTGCGAGATGACTTGAAGGCCGATGACATTTTGGTAAAAGCCGAGCGAGCGTTCCATATTTTTAATGGTCAATTTGACATAACCGATTGCTGTATCTTGATGAATGCCGGTCATTTGAACGCCTTCTTTCTTATGCTGAAAAAGTTTCTCCCTTTTTTGATTTGAAAAGGAGCTGATCCAATGAAAGCAGACGGCTTCCTGAAAGCGCTAAGTGAATTGACGCAACCAGTAAGATGAAATCAAATTCCGATCCGCCCATAAATGGTGAGGAAAGCTTCGCCGTGAAGATGGCGCCGACTAATGTGACGGCAAACAGAACGCCGATAATGCGCGTCGCCAAACCGAAAAAGATCAGAACCCCGCCGACAAGCTCAATCGTCGCGATGACGTAGACCATAAAGGCCGGAAGCCCGATGCTCTGGAAAAATTGCGTAGTTCCTTCCAACCCTTGAAACTTGGATAAACCGTGAACAAAAAAGATAATACCTGTTACAACCCTTAAAAGCAGTGTTCCTGTTTCGAATGATTTATTCATAAAATCCTCCTTGAAAATTATTATCACTTACTTTATGTAAGCTAGTATATATACATAACTTATTTACGTCAAGTAATTTTGTTACATTTAACGAAAATAACTTAAAAGTACTATTTGTCTTCGCAAAAAAAAGACCTCCGCACTCTGTCGGAGGTCTTTTTCCCTACCTATGATTCCCGGAACTGGCTCTCATATAATTCCCGGTAAAACCCGTTCTGGCTGAGAAGTTCGGCATGGGTTCCTTTTTCAGCCATTTCGCCGTCTTTCAGCACAAGAATCTGATCGGCTTTTTGAATCGTGTTCAGCCTGTGAGCGATGATGACGCTTGTTCTGCCCGCCATTAAACGGCCGAGCGCTTCTTGTATTTTCACTTCCGTCACCGTATCAATGTTGCTCGTCGCTTCATCCAAAATGAGCAGCACCGGGTCCGCCAGCACAGCTCTCGCGATGGAAATAAGCTGTTTTTGTCCTTGGCTGATGCCCGCGCCGTTTTGGGTAAGGACGGTATCGTAGCCTTTCGGGAGCCGTTCGATGAATCCGTGGGCATTGGCGGCTTTTGCGGCTGCCTCCACCTCTTGATCAGATGCATCCAGACGGCCGTAACGGATATTTTCCCTGATGGTGCCCTGAAAGAGAAAGGAATCCTGCAGGACAAACCCCATATTTTTTCTCAGACTGGACCTCGTCAGTTTTTTGATGTCCGTTCCGTCAATGAGGATTTTTCCGTTATTGGGCTCGTAAAAACGGGCGATCAGGCTCGTAACGGTTGTTTTACCCGCTCCGGTCGGTCCGACGAAGGCGATTGACTGTCCTTTCGGAACGCTGAAGGACAGATGTTTTAAGATCAGGCTGTCTTCCTGATAGCCGAAGGAGACATCTCGGAATTCAATCTCTCCCGTTTTGATCGGCTGGTGCGTCGCATGCTCTTCATCTTCCCGCTCCTCTTTTTCATCCAGCACGTCAAACACCCGCTCAGCCCCGGCGATGGCCGATAACATCGTATTGAACTGGTTCGCCAAATCATTTAAAGGGCGCGTGAACTGCCGCGAGTATTCTGCGAATACGACGATGGAACCGATCGAAATCCACCCCTTCAGCGCAAACAGCCCGCCGACCGCCGCTATAATCGTAAAGCTTAAATTGTTTAAAGAGTTCATGACTTTCGGAATGAATCCCGAAATTGTCTGCGCCCAAAACCCTGATGATTGTAACGCCGCGTTTTTTTCTAAAAATTGCTCCATGACGCGGTCTTCCCTCGAATAGGCTTTAATGACCTTCGCTCCTGATATCGACTCTTCAATAAAACCGTTCAGCTCGCCGAGGTTTTTCTGCTGCTGCTTAAACAGGAGTCCCGTCCGGTTGGTGATCCATTTAATGCTCAAAAGCATGATCGGAATAATCAAAAGCGTGATCAATGTTAAAAGCGGGCTCATGTACAGCATGACGGCGATTGTGCCGACGAATGTAATGACGCTCGACAGCACTTGAATGACGGATGTATTTAAAGTGGAGCTGACATTTTCGATATCATTGGTAATCCGGCTCATCAAATCGCCGAGGCGCTGTTTATCAAAAAACGGTATCGGCAGCTCATGCAGATGGGTGAACAGCTCGCTCCGCATTTTAAACACGGTGCTTTGCGAGATATTGATCATCCAATAGTTTTGAAACCATAAGGACAATGATTGCACGAGGTAAATCCCAAACAGTATGAACAGTACACCCGCCAATCCGTCCGTCGTCCGTCCGACGATAAAATGATCAATTGCTTTCCCGATGACGAACGGTCCGAGCAGGCCGAATATGGCGCTTATGACTACCATGATGATCACAAGGGTTAAAAGCCCTTTTTTCTCGGCTACATACGACCAGATTCTGCGCAGCGTGCCTTTTGTATCTTTTGCTTTCGCGCGTTTTCTGCCGCCTTCATTTGATTTGAGCGGTATTTTCGGATATCGGAAAGGTTTACGAATGTCTTTCTCCACTGTCAGCTCCCTCCTTTCCGAATTGTGATTCATAAATCTGCCGGTACAGATGAGACTGTGCCATCAGCTCTTTGTGCGTGCCTTTTGCCAGCAATTCGCCGTCTTCAAGCAATAAGATGGTGTCAGCCTTCATCGCGGTTGTTATTTTCTGCGTAATAATCAGTGTCGTGCATGCATAGGATCTGATCGCTTGTAAAAGCTTCGCTTCCGTTTGAAGATCGAGGGCGCTCGTACTGTCATCTAACAGCAGGAGGGACGGCTTTCTGATAAAAGCGCGCGCGATGGAAATCCGCTGCTTCTGCCCGCCTGATAAATTGACGCCCCGCTGTCCCAGCACCGTGTCGTACCCGTTTGACAGCTTCATAATCGTGTCATGGATTTGCGCGTCTTTGGCCGCTTCCATTACTTCATCTAGTGAAGCATCCTCCCGTCCCCAGGCGATATTTTCACGGATTGTGCCCGAAAACAGAAGCACTTCCTGCGGCACATAGCCGATTTCCCTGCGCAGCCCGCAAGCGGAGAATTCACCGATCGGTTTGCCGTCTATGAAAATACTGCCTGAATCAGCCGTGTACAGGCGCGGAATCAGCTGAAAAAGCGTTGATTTCCCTGAACCTGTCGCGCCCATAATGGCAACCGTTTCTTTCGGGCTGGCTGAAAAGGACACGTGATGCAGCGCGTCTTTTTCCATGTCCGGATAGCGGAAGGACACTTCGCGAAACTCAATCCGGCCTGCTAGCGCCCGCGCCGGGTCGTGCCCCGTTCCCTCGCCGCCTTCTGTTTCCAGCACCTCGACGATTCTTTCCCCGGAAGCCTTCGCCCGGGAAAATACCATAATGAGAAATGGCAGGACGGACAGCGCGCCTGTAATCCGCGTCGCATAGTTAATGACGGAAACGACATCGCCGACCTGCGCTCCGCCCTGAGCAATGCTTTTGGCGCCGAACCATAAGATAAACAAAATGCAGCTGTTCATCAGCAGCATTAAAATCGGCATCGCCGCTTCCACGAGACGAAAAGCGGAAACCGTTTTTTCCATCAGCTTCGTATTCGATTTCAAAAAACGTTTCACTTCGTGGTTTGCACGGAGGAGCGCTTTAATCAGTTTGATCGCCGTCAGGTTTTCCTGCATGATCGTGTTGACCTGATCAAGCCGCTTTTGCACGGACCGAAACAGCGCGCCGCCTCTTTTCAGCACCCACAGCAAAAACAAAAGCAAAACCGGCACCGTGATCAGCAGAAAAAACCCGAGTTTCGCATTGACGGTCAGCGAGAGAATAATGCCCCCCGCAATCATTAACGGCGCCCTGAGCATAAACCGGAGACTCATGAAAAGCATATTCTGGACCTGCGTCACATCGTTTGTCAGCCTGGTGATAAACGACGTAGATGAGAATTGCGCAAACGTCGAATAAGAGAAGGATTGAATTTTTTGAAAAAGCCCTTTTCGCGTATCATACGCATAGCTCTGGCTGATGTGGGCGGAGTAGAATGAATTTAAAATTCCCGATGCGAATGAAACAGCGGTCAGTCCGATCATCACCCCGCCCCACAGCCAAACCGTACCGAGATCCTGCTTTAAAATTCCTTCGTCAATGATTTTCCCGATCAGCAGGGGCTGTATCAGCTCTACCGCAAGCTCGATGAGCATGAAAAACAGAGCGATTCCCGCCAAAAGGGAATACGGTTTTACATATGATAAAGCCTTTGACATGTGTAAGCCTCCAAATCCTTTGTTCAATATTATTATTTTATGCCTTTCCGGCAAATGAATAAAGAAATTTGGTGTGCCGTTTTTTCAATAATCTGCGAAAAAGATAAAACCTTCCCGGGGAGGGGAAGGTTTTGACCTTATTGATCCAATTGCTGTTCAATGCGCTCCCGCATTTGCGGAACGCCTAATCCGACAATGACCTGAAGCGCCCTGCCTTTTCTGACGACGCCGTGGGCTCCCAGCTCTCTGAAATCGGCGTCACTTTTGACCTTTGATTCATCAGCGACAGTGACGCGGAGACGGGTGGCGCAATTGGTGACCTCCGTAATATTGTCCTTTCCGCCCAGCGCTTCAATATACAAAGCGGCTGTATCCCGCTGTGTTTCGTCTGCCGCAGCCGTTTCTTTTGAAGCCTGCTTCCGTTCTCTGTACTCCTTTTTCGAATAGAGCTTTGTTTCCTGCCCTTCCTCTTTTTCTCTGCCCGGTGTGGCGATGTTGAATTTGAGAATGAGGAAACGGAAGACGAAAAAGTAAACAGCGGTAAAACACAGCCCGATGATGATCTGGTATACATACGTCAAACCGTGGCTTGACGCCAGCGGGATCCAGTTCAAGGTCGCAGCTTCGATCAAACCGCCTCCCATATTTCCGACGACGCCTGCCATATACATGACGGTTGCCATGGAAGCGGCAAGCAAAGCATGAACCGCAAATAAAAACGGCGAGATAAAAAGGAATGTAAATTCAATCGGCTCTGTAATCCCCGCTACAATGGACGTCAAGGTGACCGGGATCAAAAGGCCGGCGACGATTTTTTTCTTTTCCTTTGAAGCCGTGGCGTAAAAAGCGAGCGCGATTCCCGGAATGCCGAAGATTTTCGAGTTGCCGTGAAGCGCGAAGCCCCCCTGCGGGAACAATTCTTTCAGCGGTTTGACGCTTTGAGAGTATTCCCCGAGATGCTGGGCCCAATAGGTGACGATACCGCCTTCAGCCACAGCCGGACCGTAAATAAACGGCGAGTAAATAAAATGATGCAGGCCGGTCGGAATTAAAATCCGCTCCAGGAATGTGTAAATCCACACGCCGATCGCCCCGGAAGAAACGAGAAAACTTTGCAGCGATCCGATTCCGGACTGAACCATCGGCCATACGTATGCCACCGCAAGTGAAATCGGTATCATAATGAAGAAAGAAATGATAACGATGTAGGAAGATCCTTGAAAAATCCCCAGAAAATCCGGCAGTTTTTTATCAAAATAACGATTGTGCAAATACACGACAATAGATGAAATAAAGATGGCGCCGATAATATTCGTATCAAGCGTTTTGATGCCGGCGATCATCGTCAGCCCGCTCGTTCCGCCGGCTTCCTGAGTCATATCGACATGAAAAGCCCCGCCCCAAACCGTCAGAATCGCATTGATAAAGTAATTGAATGTCAGATAAACTGTAAGCGCTTCCAAACAAGCCCGCGCCTGCGCTTTTTTCGCTAAGGCGACAGGGATGCCGATCGCAAACAGGAGCGGCATTTGATTAAAGACGGTCCAGCCGCCCTGTTCAATGACGTACCAGCATTGATACCAAAGCCCGTCAGGATCAGCCAGCGGCCCCATCAGCGTTTTATTTTTAAACAGCGTGCTCAGACCGACAATAATACCGGAAAATGCAAATAATAAAACAGGCACAAACATAGCGCTGCCGAAGCGCTGGACTTTTTGCATCATTTCACGTGACCTCCCGCTATTTATCAAAATTTTCGAGCTCTTTATAATCAACATATGCACGGAATAACGCTTCGCCCACCAGAAAAAACGGGGCAAATGCGACGATTTCCGTTTTATCGCTTAACGTCACCGGCTTGCTGGTCGCATAAAGATTATACGGCGTCGTTTGCGCCAGTACGTTGTTTTTCAGATTGGTGATTGAAATAAACGGAACTCCCTTTGCGGACAGGGTCCTTACCTGCGGAATTAATTCGGGTGTTTCGCCTGATAAAGAAATAATGATGAATACGTCATCAACCTTAAAATCATCACACATGATATTAAACTCTGTGATGTCCTGAATTAAAATCAGATACTTCCGCCGGGATACAAACATCCGCTGCAGCTCACGGGCGCACACCCTCTGAGCCGTCCCCGATCCGTAAACGAAAATCCGTTTTGCTTCATCTATCAGCCGGCACATCTCCGTCATATCTTTTGACTTCACGTATTTTACATTGGCTTCAATATCATCCAGCAGCTTTTCAAACGTCATATTCTCGCCCTCTTCAGGCTGATCCTCCCATTTCAGAAAAACACGCAATTCACTATAGCCGCTGAAGCCCAGTTTTTGGGCGAGCCGCAGGATGGAAGACCGAGAGACATTACAGGCTTTCGCCATGTCATTGATACCGAGATGGTAGCACGTATGTTTATGATTCAATATATATTTTAAAATATAAAAATCGTTGTCATTTAATTTCGCGTAATGCTGATTAACCAGTTCTTCAAGACTCATCCCAAAAATCCCCCCGTTTTCTTTCTATTATATAGAATAACAGATAAAGATAACGGGGAAGATTGTCATCAGGAAATAGGAGACGGGCTTACATCAAGCTCAGGCCAGTAGTCCTTATTAGCCTCCATCAGATCTTCAAGAATCAGTCTTGCCACACGGGCATTCGGCACTGTTTTTGACAGGATCAGCGCCTGCCACAGCTTTTGAAATGACCGCTCTTCCCACGCTTCAGCCGTCAGTTTTTCGACAGACACCTGCTGTTCCATCAGGCCTTTTTGAAATTGCGGTATGTTCCCGACTGAGAGCGGTTCCGGTCCGTTTGAACCTACGAGACAAGGAATCTCAACCATGGCTGACGGATCAAAGTTTGCGATCGCACCGTTATTTTCAACGATTAACAGCATTCTCTCCCCGGTGTTATAAGCGATGGCCCGGGCAAGATCGACGATATAGGAAGCATGATCATCAATTTTAATTTCACTGTTCTCCGATGATTGTTCGCGCGTAATCATATCGCATTGGCTGAAAATGAAAGCTTCGCGCCCTTCCATGACTTCGTTGGCTCTCGTATGGTTCGGATTTGATTTTTTCACCATATCATCCGGGAATAAGTAATATTGCAGATATGTGTTCGGAAGCGTATCCGGATCAGCCGCCTGTACGTCGCGCGCTTTTTTGAAGGTGTCATTCCAGCTTGCTTCAGTCTGTTCGGCCTCCGTCTTCGGAACGTAGCCGTATTCACGGACATGCTCTTTCAGCTTCGGCATTAAATCATTGCCCTCTCGATCCGTGATGGACGTCCACCAGCCAAAGTGGTTCAAGCCGTAGTAACGGACGTTCATTTCTTTTCGTGAAGATAATCCGAGGATGTTCGCCATGCGATCCTCAATTCCGACCGGCATGTCGCAGATGTTCAATATTTTTGAATTCGGTCTGAGGCGCCGTGTAGCTTCGGCCACAATCGCCGCCGGATTGGAGTAATTCAGCATCCATGCGTCAGGCGAGTACGTTTCCATATAATCAAGAATCTCAAGAACACCGCCGATAGAGCGCATGCCGTATGCGATTCCGCCCGGCCCGCATGTTTCCTGGCCGACCACGCCGTACTTCAGCGGGATTTGTTCATCGAGCGCGCGCATCGCGTATTTTCCGACGCGGATATGCGCCATGACGAAGTCAACATCCGTAAAAGCCGTCTCTGGGTCATCAGTCGCCAAAAATTCAATGTCCGGCGCTTTTTCTTTTATGAATACCTCACACGCACCCGCAATCCGCTCCTGCCTTTCTTTATCATTGTCATAAAGTTTCAGCTTTCTGATCGGAAACTCTTCCAGGTGATTCAAAAGCATTAATACAATTCCGGGGGTAAATGTGCTGCCGCCGCCTGCAATAACGATTGAGAATGATTTGTCTGTCATGTGAAGCCCTCCTCTGATAACGTTTACATTTTATTTATATCATGAGAGGGTCCGATCTGTACCGGGTTTGAAGGAGTTAGATCATTTGATCATTTTTAGTTATTTTTCTCAAAAAGCGGGAAAGTTCCCACAGGTACGAAAAAGGCCTGCTGTCATCAGCAGACCCCTTCTCAAAAATGCTCTTGTAAATCAGAAAGCAGCACTTCCTGCTCAAATTGTGGATTTCCGATCGGAAAAATCCTGGCTGTTTCCTTGTCTTCGTTGACATGCTGAATATAAATCGGGACTCCTTCATACGTCACATACGCCATGGCGGCGGATTCCGAAATGTCTTTCGCACGCTGTGTATTCACGTCTCAAACCTCCTTTAGGCCTCACACATAACGTGTCCGGCAGCCAAGAGAAGTATGCTTGTTTCTTACAATTGTCCGGCGGTGAGTTTGAATTTTTTAAGGCGTTTGTAAAACGTGCTCCGCGGGATTCCGGCCATTTTAGCAGCCAGCGTGACATTCCCCTTCGCTGATTCAAGCGCGTTTACGATGATGTTTTTCTGAATGTGCTCCCGGATGGAGACAGAGGACGCTTCTTCCTGTTCATAAGACTCGGCCGCTTCTTTAAGACCTGACGCTTCAAGCAGGGCTGCGATGGGGCGCCCTGACAGCCGTCCGTCCGGGAACATGACGGAAAGACGTTCAAATACATTAAACAATTCCCTGATGTTCCCCGGCCATTTCCGGCTCTTTAATACGTCTAAAAAGTCAACAGGAAGCTCCCCCCGCCAGCCGCGATTTCGCTGAAATTCAAGGAAGAGTCCGGGAATGTCTTCGGTGCGTTCTCTTAATGGAGGGAGGTGGATCGGACAGACGTGAAGCCGGTAAAATAAATCTTCTCTCAGCTTTTTGCATTCGACAAGCTGTCTCAGATCAGTGTGGGTGGCAGTGATGATTCTGATGTCAACGGGAATCTCTTTTGTCCCGCCGACCGGGGTGACTTTCCGCTCCTGCAGCACCCGTAACAGAGCCACCTGCATGGAGTGTGATATTTCTCCGATTTCATCGAGGAAAAGCGTGCCTTTATCGGCTTTTTGCAAAGCGCCGCTATGTCCTTTCCGTTTGGCCCCGGTGAAGGCGCCTTCCGAGTAGCCGAACAGTTCGCTTTCAATCAGCTTTTCGGGGACAGCCCCGCAGTTAACAGCGACAAACGGGCCGTTTTTCCTGGAGCTGTTGTTATGAATCGCCCGGGCGGCAATCTCCTTTCCCGTCCCGGTTTCTCCCGTAAGACAAACGGTTGCGTCCGTTCGGGCGACAAGCTCCAGCTGCTCAAGCATATGTCGGGATGACGGGCTTTTGCCTGCCGCACCATGAAATATAAACGACGGCTTTTCTTCCCGTTTGGATAAGTAAACGCATGTGAAGCCGTTCTCCTCCCGCTTCGTCCGCTTGATATGATAGCCCTGTTCCTCAAGCTCGCGCAGCATATGTCCGGTAAAATGCTGAACGGGACGGCTTGCGGCGATAACCCGGCTCATTTCATTGCAAAGCACGATCGGATCGTGAGACCGGGTAAGCCCGGCGAATTTGCTGATCATGTCAAGTTCTGTCATTTTGATCTTTAGGGCAAGCTCCCGTTCCGCCGTATAAGCGATGGAGGAGGCAATTCCGAGCATAAAAGGCTGAGCGCGGGCGGCGGGGCAGGAAATATCAATGACACCCGCCAGCCGCCCGTCTTCATAACGGATGGGCGCGGCGGAACAGCTCCATTGATGAGAAGCGAGCGAATAATGTTCAGAGCCGTGTATCATGACCGGTTCATTTGTATAAAGAGCCGTCCCGATCGCATTCGTGCCGACGGCCGTTTCCGTCCAGCGGGCGCCTTTTAAGAAATTGATGCGGTTCGCTTCATGAATGGTGCGCGGGTGGCCGTCAACTGAATGGACAACGCCGTCAGAATCAATCAGAAGAACCATCATTTCCATTTCCCGCATCGCCGTTTTCATTCTTTCTGCGTGCGGCGTTAAGGCCGCTAAAAATAACGCATGCTTTTCGGCCTGCCTTTCTAAATGATCTGCCGGCATTACATTCGGTCCCTTTTCTAGATAAGGGTTGACGTCGGCTTTTTTGCAGCGGTGCCATGAGGCGGCCACCCGCTTCTGAATACGGGATTCATCGAGCACGCCTTCTTTCACAAAGCGCTTCCAGGTTTTAAAATCATTCCGAATGACATTCATTGTATTCGCTCCCCCCTGTTCAGACCATCTTTTCATATATTGTAGGGGAAAAGTAAAGCGCTTTCAACGAAAAATACCCCTTCTCATCTGAGAAAGGGTATTCCGGTTATACGGAATGCACCGCAAGTCCGGTGACATTCAGCAGGGCTTCCTGAAGCGTTTCTGACAGAGTCGGATGCGCCGCGATAAAGTGCTCCGACATATCCGCCGTCATTTCACCGTTCATCATCATGACCGCCTGACCGATCAATTCCGTCACGTCCGGTCCGATCATTGACACCCCGACGATTTCTCCGAATTCCGGCTCGGCAATGATTTTCATTTTGCCGCCGTGCTGATGCTTAATTAACGCTTTTCCGTTAGCAGAAAATGAGCATTCTCCGATTTTCACATCTCCGTATGTCTCTCTCGCCTGTGTTTCCGTCAGCCCGACAGCTGCCATTTCCGGCGATGTATAAATACAGCGGGGCACCGCCCGCATATTGACTTTGCTATCCTTTCCCGAGGCATGCGCGGCGGCTGTGATTCCTTCATGAATGGCGGCATGCGCGAGCTGCATTCCTCCGGCCGCATCGCCGCACGCATATATATGAGGCACATTGGTCTGCATATGGTCATTGACTTCAATCCCGCGCGGAGAATACCGGATGCCGGCTTGATCCAAATTCAGCCCTTGCAAACGCGGTTTTCTGCCGATTGCAACCAAAATGTGATCAGCCTGAGCTTCAATTTCTTTTCCGTCTTTTGTCCACACGGCGGTTTTCCTTTCTTTGTCAATCCGCTGAAGGGCGGCTTTTGTCTGAATATCAGCCCCGCTGTCTCTTAAAGAGTCTTCGAAAACGGCGGCAATTTCCCTGTCTTCTGCCGGGAGCAGCCGGTCAGCCGATTCAATCACCGTCACTTTCGTTTTAAACCGGCTGAATAAAGAGGCAAATTCGCAGCCGATCACACCTCCCCCGACAATGAGCAGAGACGAAGGGATTTTCTGTAAAGAAAGCGCATCTTTGCTGTCGATTACCCAATCGCCGTCAAATGGGGCAAACGGCAGCTCCGCCGGTTCAGATCCGGATGCAATCAATATCCGGTCCGCTTCCAGAATGTCTTTTGCGCCTCCTTCTTCTTCAACAAGCAATGTCTGCTCTGTGAGAAATGAGGCTGTCCCGCTGATGACTTTAATCTGATTTGCTTTCATTAAGTATTGAATTCCCTGCACGAGCTGGCTGACGATTTGCCGTTTGCGCCCCTGCATGCGGTTCCAATTGAGTGTAATGTTTTGCGGCAGTTCGATGCCGAATGTATTTGCATGCCTGATTTTATCGAGCACATTCGCACTTTCCAAAAGCGACTTTGTCGGGATGCACCCCTCATTGAGACAAGTGCCTCCGAGCGGCCCTTTGTCGATCAGAACGACTTCTGCTCCTCTCCGCGCGGCAGTCACGGCAGCTGCATATCCGGCCGGCCCGCCGCCGATAATGGCTAGTTTCATTTTTTCACCTCTCTCTATAAAATCAAACCGGCAGGCTCTTCAAGCAGCGCTTTGACCGTTTTCAGGAAGTCCGCAGCCGGGGCGCCGTCACATACTCTGTGATCAAAGGTAAGGCTCAGCGGCAGCATGATGCTTTTGACAAGCTCATCTCCTTTAAACGCCGGCGTTTCATAGCTTGCGCCCACTCCGAGAATACCGGCTTCAGGCGGATTAAGAATCGGGGTGAAATGCTCAATTCCGTAACCCCCGAGATTTGTAATAGAAAATGTCGATCCGTGCAGATCATCTCCGGAAGCATTGCCTTCCCGCGCCCGGCGTGCCGATGTGCTGATGTGATCCGCAAGCTCAAGGAATGAAAGCTTTTCCGCATCCCGGATCACCGGCACGACGAGACCGTTTTCAAGAGAAACCGCCATCCCGAGGTGGACATATGGATAGGTGATGATCCGCTCCTCTTGATAAGAGCTGTTCAGCTCAGGATGCTGTTTCAGCGCAAGCACCGCGGCCCGGGATATGAAATGTGTGACCGTCAGTTTAACACCGCTCCGCTTTTTCGCGCTGTCGGCGAGCTGCTGCTGCCATTTTACAAGCTCCGTAATGTCCGCTTTCATCGTCAGCGTCAGCTGGGCGCTGTTTTGCAGGCTTTTGTGCATTCGGTCTGCAATCACTTTTCTCATCGCTGAAGCCGGTTTTCCCTCCGGCTGTGCTGTCTGAACCGAAGACTGCGGTTCAGCTTCTGTCTTCATCGCCTTGATGACGTCAGCTTTTACGATTCTGCCTCCGGGCCCCGTCCCGTTCAGCGTATCGACTTTCAACCCGGCTTTCTCCGCCATTTTTCTGGCAACGGGAGATATTTTCACGCGGTGTTTGCGCTTTTGCCCGGCTTTTGGAGCGGGAATATGTTCAGGTTCAGCTTGCGGTTTCCCTGCTTTTTCAGGAGCCGGCGCCTCCTTCTCCCGCACTTCTTCGCCGTTTTCCCCGATATAACAGATGGGCGTTCCCGGCGGGACTCCTTCTCCCTCTTTGACTTTAATGTGAAGAAGCGTGCCGCTTTCAGGCGCTTCTATTTCCATTTCTATTTTTTCCGAGTTGATGCTGGCGATGCTTTCTCCCTTTTCTACCGGGTCGCCGACTTTTTTATTCCAGACGGATACTTCACCTTTCTTCATCGCCATTCCCAGCTTCGGCATTACTACTTTTACAGCCATTCTGTATCCCTCCTTTAATTCATTGCCGGCTCGCCAAGCAATTCAAGCGTGACGCTGACAATTTGGTCTGGTGTCGGCAAATATTGATCTTCAAGCACCGGCGAAAACGGCACCGGTGTATGCGGCGCTGTAATCCGCTTAATCGGTGCATCAAGCAAATCAAAGCCCTTATCGGCGACAATCGCAGCAATATCCGTGGCGATGCTGCAGCGCGGATTGGCTTCGTCAATGATGATCAGCCGGTTTGTTTTTTCTAACGATGTGAAAATCGCTTCCTCATCTAGAGGAGACAGACTCCGGGGGTCAAGCACCTCGGCGTCGATGCCTTTCTCAGAAAGCTGTGCAGCCGCTTCAAGCGCGGTATTAACCTGCTTGCCGACCGCAAACAGCGTGATGTCGCTGCCTTCGCGTTTGATATCCGCTTTTCCGAGCGGAATTGTATAATAATCTTCCGGCACCTCGCCCTTCATGCTGTAGGACGTTTTGTCTTCAAAAAAGAATACCGGATCATTGTCTTCTATTGCCGCCAGCAGCAAACCTTTGGCGTCATACGGATTGGACGGCACAACCGTCTTCAGCCCCGGGATGCTGGTGAACAGGCCATACAGCGCCTGCGAATGCTGAGCGGCTGCCCGGAACCCGGCTCCGTATGTGGTGCGGACGGTGATCGGCACTTGCGCTTTACCGCCGAACATATAGCGGAATTTCGCCCCTTGGTTAATCACTTGGTCAAAGCACGTTCCGATAAAATCATTAAACATCAGCTCGGCAATCGGTCTCAGCCCCGTGGATGCCGCAGCCATGGCCGCACCCATATAGCCCGCCTCAGAAATCGGTGTATCCAGCACTCGGCTGCGCCCGAATTCCTGTACGAGACCCTTTGTGACCCCGAGTACACCGCCCCATGCCTCATCATCTTGCAAATGATCGACCGCCGCTCCCCCGGCGACATCCTCACCGATTACAAGCACATTGTCGTCTCTTCTCATCGCAAGCTTCATTGCTTCATTGATCGCGTCCGACATGCTTATGACTCTCGCCATCTCACATTCCCCCTTTTTCATATGACACGTAGACGTCTGTCAACAGCTCAGACTCTTTCGGATAAGGACTCTTTTCGCTGAACGAGACGGCTTTTTCAATCGATTCGCTGACTCGCTGTTCAATGTCTGACAATTTATTTGCATCTGTTTCTTTTAGAAGATAGTTTTTAAAGCCTTGGATAGCATCCTTTTCTTCAAGATGCTCAGTCTTTTCATCCTTTGTTTTATAAGTTTGGGCATCGCCTTCGAAATGGCCGTAGTTTCTGTAAGTCATACATTCAATCAAAGACGGGCCTCCGCCGTTTCTTGCTCTTTCTATCGCTTCCCCGGCTGCCTGATAAACCGCTAAAATATCTTTTCCGTCCACCGTGACCCCCGGCATGTTGTAGGCAGCCGCCCGATCGGCGATTGAATCACAGGCTGACGCGTACTCAAATGTCGTGGCTTCGCCGTAGCCGTTGTTTTCGGCGATGAACACGACAGGAAGGTTCCATACTGCCGCTAAGTTCAGCCCTTCATGGAAGGTGCCTTGGTTATTGGCTCCGTCCCCGAAAAAGCAAACGCTTACATTTTTAGTTTGTTTATATTTAGCCGTGAGCGCTGATCCGCATGCGAGCGTAAATCCGCCCCCGACGATTCCATTTGCGCCTAACATGCCTTTATCAAGATCCGCAATGTGCATAGAACCGCCTTTGCCTTTACACAGTCCGGTCGCTTTTCCGAATATTTCCGCCATCATGCCGTCCAGATCACAGCCTTTGGCGATACAATGGCCATGTCCCCTGTGTGTGCTTGTAATGCTGTCGCCATCATCTAAATGAGCGCACACCCCCGCAGCTACCGCTTCTTCACCGGCATACAAATGGACGAATCCGGGAAGCACTCCTTGCGCGAAAAGTTCATGCACTTTGTCTTCAAAGCCCCTGATTTCCAGCATCTTTTGGTACATCCACAGCGCTTTTTCCTCAGTTAATGACAAGCCTTCTCGTTTTAACAATTCCATTTTGTGCGCCTCCTTCTATTTAGGGTTCACACTTATAAATGCAAGAAGCATGCCAGCCTTTGAATCCCGTAAAATGAATGTTTTTATTTTTTCAATGGAGACAGTTTGAGACAGGTGTCTCATTTTGTCTCGATCCGTTCCCTTTGTCTCGTTTTATGGCATACAAAAAAGACCGGGCATCACCCTGTCTTTGACAATGATCGACGTATTTATTTCCTCGGAAATCTTTTATTGCTTCATTCTTCCGCATACAGTCCATCGCGGCGTTTGAATGGTTACACTCTTTTTTTCATATCCACGCGCTGCAGTTCATCCTTTTCTTCAACAGCCCGATTCAGTGCTTGAAGCATGTAACCAATGCCTTTATACGATGACAGAGGCCAGGTGATATGCTGATGCTCTCCGATGACGGCGTTTAGAACGCTTCGGTATTTTTTCCCGCCAAGCATGACAAGCTCTTCGACGTCGGAAAAGCCTTTTTCATGAAATTGACGGCGCAGCTCGTCCGCTTCCATGATCTCCGGGTGACCGGTTCCAAAAGTGACATCGTAATTTCCGGGAACAGTATCATCCGGACGAAGAAATCCGTGCTTCGCCGACAAAATCACCCACTCATCGAAAAATGCTTTCGCATATCGCTCGCATGCCTGATGAAACGGGCTGAGATAAGCGTCTTCCGCCCTTACCGGCCCTGTATCTGAATGGACATCCCAAATTTTTTTCTTGCCGCAGGGGATGATGCACAGTCGTTTCATTTTTCTCTCCCCCTTTATGATGTATCTTCTATCAATGTACCATTATTCGTTTATTTCTGCATGACGAAACCGGCCATGGATCTGTCTGGGTAAAAGCTGCACACAAAAAGGCCCGGAATTCAAACCGAACTCCGGGCCGGATGATGAGTTGTTTATGTCACTCTTGCTCCATCCCATCAAGATACTTTCTCTCAAAGTCATCGAGCAATGCACGCACTTCATCTGTTGACTTTGTATTCATGCATTGATTTCTTAATTCACTTGCTCCCCGGAACCCGCGGAGATATATCTTGAAAAAGCGGGGGAGCGGTTTATATGCTCTGGCTTCTGCTTTTGAATATTCATCATGAAGATCCAGATGCAATCTCAAAAGATCAAGCAATTCCTTACTGCTATGCTCTCTCGGCTCCTTTTCAAAGGCGAACGGATTAGTAAAAATGCCTCGTCCAATCATAATCCCGTCAACACCGTATTGTTCAGCGAGTTTCAAGCCGGTTTCACGGTCAGGAATATCCCCATTGATCGTCAAAAGGGTATCCGGCGCAATCTCGTCACGAAGTTTCTTGATTTCCGGGATCAACTCCCAATGCGCATCTACTTTACTCATTTCCGCTCTTGTACGCAGATGAATGGAAAGATTCGCAATGTCTTGTTTCAGTATGTGTGTCAGCCAGCCGCGCCATTCGTCAACATCCGTGTAGCCAAGTCTCGTCTTCACACTTACCGGCAGACCTCCTGCTTTCGCCGCCTGTATTAATTCGGCTGCAACTTCAGGACGGCAAATCAGGCCGCTTCCCTTTCCATTCCCCGCCACATTAGGGACAGGACAGCCCATATTGATATCCAGGCCCTTAAACCCTAATTCCGCCATCCCAATACTCATTTGGCGAAAGTTTTCAGGCTTATCTCCCCATATGTGGGCAACCATCGGCTGTTCATCCTCCGTGAAAGTCAAACGGCCGCGCACACTATCCTTCCCATCCGGGTGACAATAGCTTTCTGAGTTTGTAAACTCTGTGAAAAACACATCAGGTCTGCCTGCTTCACTCACAACATGGCGAAAAACGACATCCGTCACATCTTCCATTGGTGCCAGTACAAAAAATGGCCGCGGTAATTCACGCCAGAAATTATCTGTCATAACAAATCCAAATCCTTTCATGATGGGATACAGTGAAACCTTTATCCCAAAATTAAAAACTGACCATGCTTCTTTTACACTTATAGCATGTGTCAGCACTTCTTATCAAACGATAGTAAATTTTGAACATTTCACTTTTTACACGTTAAAAGTAAAAAAGCAAACTGGAGTAGAACACATTAATTGAGTTAACGTAATAGACTACCGCTATAGTTAACCCCATATCGTTTATTTCTGATCAACTCAGTCAACTCCTTCACCTTTAAAAGGGTTTGAGAGAGAAAAAGTGTGATGATTATCTACACCTAATTTTTATTTATATTGTGGTTTATTAAGATTAGCGCTGACCTTCATCTTTCTTAGCGGCCTTACTTTTGCTCTTTTTGGATAAAAAGGATTCCAACCTAAATAGAATATCATATGAGTTCTCCCTATTACCATAAAACAAATTTCAAGAAATAAGTTGATTAAGCAAATGGGGCTGGGGGGTATATCTGAGTACTGAAAAGAATGTAAAAAGAAAAAGCCTTAACTTGCCGCTTGTGAATCACATGGAGTAAAGAGGATGGCATGGGAAAATAAACTCGAACTTAACAGAATTCAAGAACTTCAATCTGGATCTTTTCGGATTTACTCATGGTTTAGAAATAATCAACGCCGCAAGTGGCTTGGCTCTATACAGTATATGTACTAAGGGTTGATCGGCTTTTAAACCCCGTATGTTAATATCTTTATACAATCACCTATATATATTTGTATAAGGTTACGCTTCGGTAATCCTGATCCAAAACCAATAAAATAGACTGCTGACTAAGTGCCGCAGTCTTCATTCATAAGATTAATTAGAAAGTGTTCATGTTCTTTCATATTAAATAAGGCATCAGAAGTTATTGCTTTCATTTCGGATATTCTTTGTTATACCTTTAATGATTTGTATAACAGTGAAAACCCCCAAGAAAACAGTGACAATATTAAACCATGGATTATCATAGAATGAAAGATATGTTTGAAAGAAATCCAGTTCAGCTATATTTGCTGGGAATCCATTCATTTCTCTATAATTAGGACCCCATCCCGTTAATTCTACAAAGTTAAAATAAAGCTGTGATACTAAAAATGCCAACAACGTGTGAAACCAACTTCTTTTAAATAATGGTCGTTTTTTGTTTACTTTATCCATTTAATCAGTTTCCTTCTCTGCACTTTTTTAGTAATTGTCTATCTAAAATCATTATATGACGAAGCAGCAGATGTGCCAACTTCTTTTCTCACCACTTTCATAAGTCTGTATATGAACTGTTTTAATTCCAACCTTCAATGATTATCATCGAACGATAGGTGTTAGAGTATTAACTGTTTAATAACAATTCTTTTTTAAGAAACGATCAATTTTTATTATTGGCTGCCAATATAACGGATTTGAGAACTGGATAGAGTTATGCCGGCACTTTCGGAGTAGTAAAATCTCTTCCCGCTTACTATGTACTTTTCCTAAATTAGACCCTTCAACCCGCATTCCACTGTTCGAGTTGAAATAGACTTTTCCTGCCGCACCCTCTTCCCATACTTTTCTGCTCGAAATTAGCTGTTTTCATTCGCTTATCTCACGTTTTTTCAACTCTTTTCGTCAGTTAAAATAATAATCTGCACATGAAAAAGATCCGGAAATCGGCAATGTTCATTCTGCCGAAATCCAGATCTGGTGAGAAATTGTTTATTTTTAGTGAGACGATTTCAAGACAAGCTTCGCCAACTTTTGCTGTCGGTTACTACTATAT
The DNA here is from genome assembly GCF_057196865.1 of Bacillus sp. SYZHCR11. Lineage (NCBI taxonomy): Bacteria > Bacillati > Bacillota > Bacilli > Caryophanales > Bacillaceae > Bacillus > Bacillus sp. SYZHCR11. The sequence continues at coordinate 217,306 of NZ_JBXUND010000005.1, read as the reverse complement.
TAGACTCCGTTTTTAGTGATCCCGCAAACTATAGAGGGTTATAAGTGTTCTTTATAAAATCTTTATATGCTTATGATAACATGTTTTAAGTAATACTTGAAAAGACTTCCAATCTAATTATTCCAGTATCACTATCAATACAACTTCCTTTTAATTGTATTTCTGATCTTGCAACATCACTGTTCATTTTCTAACAAGTATACATGATATAAATCATCAATCTTCACTTACCTATATATCATTACCGCTTTTCCTAAACGAGTATTTCTATTATAAGTTCTATCTATAAATTTGTCTCCATTCTCTATTGAGTATGTATTATCAACTGGAACAATAAATTTATTCGGATCAAATTTTTCTATAGACTTATTTAGATCTTCTGATGTGCCGATACAATTACCTATAATTGATAAATTATTAATTGTTAGAGTAAGCATACTTTGGTGTATTCGTTCTGAATCAGTCTTCTTGTCACTAGCTTCAACAAAATGCGGATGTTGATTTTTATATCCACATGTAATATAACGTCCGCCTTGTTCTAATAGATCAATTGCTTTAATAAGATGTAAATCAAAATAAGGATCAAAGATCACATCAAATTTACCCAAATCAGAATATTTAGACCAGTCAGCCGCTCCTCTTTCTATTTTAAATAATCTTGTAGGAGAAATGAGTCTTTTCTCATCTTCTGTCCAGTCTGATGTCGTGAGCGCTGTTGCCTCAATACCCTTTGAGATTAAACCATTTAAAATAAACATTGAAGTATTAGACCGTGAACTTAGAACAAGTGCTTTCTCACCTTTTTGAACACCTGTCTTCCTTATCATACTTGTGGAGGTCTGTCCTCCTATAGAATAGGAAGCTGCAATTTCATCATCCATAAAATCGGGGATACTTACCAGCTTAGATTTGTGTAATCTTAACCATCCTTTCGATGCTTCGTTAGTTACAACGCCTGGTGCAACACCAGGGAATGGCGGTTCAGGATAAGCACAATCAGGGATAACTCTGTCTCCTATATCAAAGTGATCTACATCAGTACCTTTTTTTATGATTCTGCCGACAAAATCTGAACCAAAGAAAGCAAAAGGAAGTGAATCTATCCCTGTACTTCCAGCCATCTTCAAAGCTGATTTTAATATTAATGCTTTGTCTCTATAATTACATGAAAACGCATCTACTTTAACTAGTACAAAGTTTCGGTTATCTTCATGGTTTGGATCAAAATGTGGCTCGTCAACCTCCACTATTCCGAAATGTAAATCAGTACCCGTCAGATTTACTGGTGACAATAATTGGATATCAGAATCTGAAACTAAATTAGTATTAATTAATGATAAAGTTTTCATTTTTGTCCCGCCCGGCATTAGATTATTTTGTAATGTTTTATATTCTCATAATAAACTTCTCTCTATTAAATCTTTTGGAAATAATAAGGAATACGACAATGTCAATTATTATTAACACTAATGACAATAATAATGAAATTTTAATACCAAATAGCATGGCACCTGCTGCTTGAGATATAATAAGACCCATAATAGGTAATGCCATAACTACGGAAACAGATTGTGCCGATTTACTTGTCTTTACACGTTGAGAAACTGTAATGATTAGTGAAATAGCTAAAAAGACTATTAATGGATCTAAGATGAGCCCAATAATTAACCAGTTTATATCAGGAAATATCATTTCACCAAAGACATAAAAACCAAACGTATCTAAAATAACTCCATATACAATCATTGATAACCATGTAATAATCATGGAAGGTATAGCAGAGGCAAGAATCTTTCCAAGCATTAGTTCTTTATTAGTTAAAGGTGTATATAATAAACCTTCAACAGTTTTGTTTTCTTTTTCGCCAACAAAACTTGAACTAGCTATGACTGTCGAAATGATAACTGGAATCAAGAGAAATAAAGGTTTGAAAAAATACATTAATACCGCATATGCAGCTGATTTTTCCTGATTTAACCCTTGCTGAAGCACCATTTCTTTTGGCAACCTTTCAAGAAATACGCTTATTCCGCCTATAGAAGTGGTAGGTATACTACTTGTGCCGCCCAAAAGGACAACTAATGGTAATATTACACTGAATATAAATGGAACAACCAAAAGGGAAGCTATTGCTGCCTTATCATTCTTGATTTCTAATAAGTCCTTATTGATTAAATTGGTTACGTTACGATTTCTAATCATGACTGCAATTCACCTATCTTATTAAAATATAATTCCTTAATTGTATGCTGCACTTCTGCAACTGAATATACTTTAATATCTTCTAAAATCAATTGCCTGATTAATAAAGCGATATCATCTGCTCGATTCAAACGTACACGGACATATGTTTGGCCATTATTATGTCTCTGCTCTGCTTTACCAAATGTCTTGCTTGTGCTGATTGTTTTCTCGATGGGCGAAGATTTAATATCAAATTCGAAATAAGGCCATTCTTCCTTTAACACGTCTTCTACAGATCCTGATGTTTTAAAACACCCATCTTGAATAATACCAATATCATCTGCTAATTCTTCTAACCCTTGTAATTGATGAGTACATATTATTATTGATGTACCATCATTTTTAACCATCTCTCGAAGATGGTCTGTTAGATTTTCAGACGTCACTGGATCAAGTCCTGAAGTGGGTTCATCCAGTATTAATAGTTCAGGTTTATGCAGCATAGCTCGAGCCAAAGCTGCCTTCTGTTTCATCCCTTTACTAAAAGTACCTAACTTAGATCTGGAACGATCCGTTAACTCAAAAACCTTAAGTAATTCTTTAATCCTTCTCTTTCTATCATTTGCGCTCATGCCATAAAACTTTCCCCAAATATTTAAGTTTTCAACAAGAGTAAGGTTTTCATATAAATTACCATCACTTTGAACACCAATCCTATTTCTCAATGCTGCACTATTCTTCTGGGTAAGGGGTTCATTAAACAACTTAACTGTTCCGTTCGTGGGAGATAACAGGCCGGTAAGTAAACGTACTGTAGTAGTTTTACCAGCACCATTAGGACCTAGAATTGCAAAAGTATGTCCCGTTTCTACATTAAAAGATAAGTCTTTAATAATTTCACGATCATTCATCTTTTTACTTAAGTTAATCACTTCTGCTATCATTAAATTTGCACTCCTATCGATCTTCTCAAGTAAGCAATTATTTTGATTTCATTATTTATCTATTCTTATATCTAAGTGGTCTTATATAGATGAATACTAGACAAATTATAAGTGTTAAAATACTAATGATCATTGAATAACCAAACGCATCGAACTCAATTCCATTTTTTAAAACATCCGTTGGTGAGAGAAAAGTAGTCGGGGACCAATTGTTAAATTGATGAACACCCTTCAAAAAACTGGATATGAAAACAATCATTGTTACTATTAATGCTGATACAAATGGTGAATTAAGCCATATTGAAATTGTGGCACTAACAATTACGAAGAGTAAAAACCCAAATATTTGAAGTGCAAATGCAGCAATAAGGTTTTCAAAATCCAAATCATCAAAGAAGACCCAGGTTTCATATGAAGCAAAAATACTCCCAACTACCGTGCCAATAAAAGTAATTGCTACACTTACTAGTACTTTAGGCCAAAACACTATCCAGGCATTTTCACCACGGCTTTTATAAAAATGCTGTAAAGATTTATCTTTACCGAACGCACACATATCGGCAACCAGATAAGCACAAATTAACATAACCAGTTGGGAGGAATTTTTAAAATAAGAAGCAATTAATTCATGCCAATGCGGGTCTGGCAATATCAATTTAGCATCATTAGATCCACTTAAATTACCAATAATATCGCCTGCATAGTATGTAAACAATGGAGAGGTTAGAGCTGAGAATATAAATACACCTATTAATACCAACATTCTTTTACTTCTTAGCCAATGTAGAAATTCAATCCTAAAAATTAAAATCACTCCTAAGATATTTTAAATGACCGTACCAAATTTGAAAAAGCATCATCCAAACTCATTTTTTTATTGCTGCATGATTGTATGTATTGTGATATGTTAGCTGATATAGACAGTACAGACGAGAAATACTCTTTCGGGAACTTTATAACTCTTGGATTCTGTGACTCTGTAAACACATCTACTCCATTATCTCTAAAATAACTTAGAACATAATCTAATGAAGTGGAATCTTTAATCTCAACCTCTGCATACAAACTGCCTTCACTTAAAAAATCTATTAACTTGCCGCTAAACAATAAATTTCCTTTATTAAGCACTAAGAGTGTATCAGCAATCTTCTCTATATCATTTAATGAATGGCTCGAAATAACTATTGTAAAGCTTTGAGCAATATTAGAGATTAAAGAAAGTATATCTGCTTTTCCAAACGGATCCAAAGCACTTGTTGGTTCATCTAAGAAAATTAATTTAGGTTCTAGTATAATTGCAGAAGCAATACCAAGTCGTTGTTTCATCCCTCTAGAAAATGATCCGACAAATCTGTTTTTAGCGTCTTTTAATCCAACAGAACTTAATATAGTGTCAATATTTTCACTATTCTTTTTAATATTTTTGCGTTTAAGCCTCAATGATTGTTCTAAAACTTCTTCAGCAGTTAGATATGGTTCAAATGAAGGCATATCAGGGCAGTAAGCAATGTCGTTATGATCACAAAAGACATTCCCATTTGAAATTTTCACTTGTCCTAGAATAGTGTTTATTAATGTTGTTTTACCCGCACCATTGGGCCCTATTAAGCCTACTACTCCCGAATTTTCATTTATGGAGCAGGAAATATTATTTAATGCGGTAAAATCGCCAAAAGAAACAGTCAAGTTCTCAATTTTTATAATTTCATCTGTTTTCATTTCCTAAACCTCCGCGTCCCCAAATAAAGTATATGACCCCCCCTAATGGAATTGATATACAACAAATAATCGCCCAAACCCATTTAGAGAATAAATTCGTCTTGTTAATTTTAATTAAATCACTAAAACAAAAATAAAAGTAGATTAGAATCAGCACTATGATAGGTATAATTATTTTTACTTCCATATCCAACTTCCTTTGACAAATAATATCCATTAACCTCAGCAAATGGGGTGCACTTCATAACTCTTAGCCCTTGGGGTAAACACTGTATCAAGAAAAAGGGACGCCTATGATATATAAACCGATTGTTATAACATTTTAACGACATAAGTTGCAGCTACACTTAAGATATATATTTCTCTTTTAATGTAATATTAATTAAAGTATATTGGTTATACTTTAAACCTACCTATAAGCAATCTTGATAGAAATACTATTTCCACCTTTGGAATCATACGTTTTTGAATATAGCTAGTTGTGTTCTGAAATAACTTCCAAGGCATTTGTATGATAGCTATGCGGCAGGTGTAAAGCCCAAATTGTTAAACAGCCCCTGGCCGGGGCTTTTTCAAGAACAAATAACTTAGAAGTTACTCAAATGTTAATAGAGCCGACACATGCTTTAAAAATCAAACTTCAATAAAGGTCGCAAATATATGATATCTCAAAGGTGAGTTTGTCAACAATCGATTATCAAGAATTGGAATAAAGAATGTTTTTTGACAAGTCTTCCGGATCAATGTGATATGCTTTTAACCTTTGCTTTAAAAGTAATTTAAAATCTACATTTGTGACAAAATGGTCTTGAATTGCATCAGCGATTGCACTGCATCTATTCTCACCGAAACTTTGCTGTACGCCGTTTTTAACAATTGGTTCTTCAGCTGTGTATAAATTATAAGCAATCTTTTTGTAAAGCAGGGAACCTGGCATTTCTTTATTTGGATGTTCAACAACTATATCGGTTAATATTTTTTCAACCTTATCAGAATCCTCACTGCTATAAAAAACAATAGCATCATTTCTTGGGTAACTTGATGTGTTTGATAAAATCTTCCCTGAAAAACTTAATTTTTCTTTTACTAATTTTGTTATTGATTTACTCCAAACCGAAATGGCATAATTCGGATGATCAGCAGCTATATAGTGACGTTTAACAGACTGGCCGTGCCGCCCAGACTTAGTATGTACAAACATAAAGAAACCGGGAGTTAAGTTAGGACGAAAACATGGCAAACATACAGTACCCTCAGAATTAAGTTTACTATTTATTCTAACCGCATCCACTTCAACTAAAGAGACTTCCTTTATTTTAACATCTTTCGCAGGAACTAACAATGTAGGATCTTTCACACTGTTAGAAATCATATCATCTAAGTTAGAACTGTGATATCTTTCTATGTTATCCATCAATGATAAATTACCAGTATGCAATGTACAATATAACCATTGAACAAGTTGACTTTTGGGTTTCTTAAGTACTTCAGAATACTTTTCGCCCTTAATTATAATAGTATCCAGATCAGGCTTAAGGGAGATTAAATTATATAATTCATTAATCGTATTTGTATCGGTTTTCATCTTATTCACCTCTATCTTTTAAATCAGATCACTTAGTATCAAAAAGATCTTGCATGTATTCCGGATACAGAATAGCCTGTCTGCCAACTCCTAATATTGCTTTATCCATAGCCGATAAACGAAATGAAAATTTCGCTCTGCTCATAATACGCTCTATCACAAACCAGCCTATATTAATTACCAGCCTTTTTTTATCTACTTTGTAGCTAACTGTGTCTTGATAAGCCTTAAAAGCAGAATGCATAACGGATTCACAGTTGTCTAAATAAGTTTTACCTCTTTCGACAAAATCTTTATCAATCTCTTTCGGCTCAGAAGAATCCTGTATACTTGAAGAAAATGTTTTCAATAATGCCTCAAAGAAAATACAACCTATGAGTCCTGCTAAATCTCTTAATATATCACCGTAATGAAATTCTTCAAAATCTATTATCCATACTTTCTCACCATCATACAGAAATTGATCTAACCGTATATCCCCGTGACACATCCCCATCATATTTTCTTTGTCATTGTAATGATTAAATAAAGCATTAAGCAATTCATCATCATGTTGGAGAAGTGAAAAAAGCTCTAATTCTGCTCCTGTGCAGTTCGCATATTCTTCTATCTCTAAAGCTAAAACAGGTCTGTACCAGTTTTGTCTATGAATTTCACTTCCATTCTTTTCATCAGGAAGCAAATGTATTTTCGCCAATATAACGGCTGCTTTATTTACTAACTCATCCATGTTATCAACTGCTTCGGAAAGCAGACCTTGTAATGATTCAGCATTTTCAATCCACTCGTACTGAAGGGTAAAATCATTTGAATCTGAATTTGTTATTCTTAATGAATTAACATCAATCGCCCCTTCTAGCACTCTATCCCATTTTAGTAGGTTATTGTACCTTCTGAAAACATCCTCTTTTTGTCCAAGTAATTTTTTTTTAAAAAAATACTTATTATTATGAATCTCTTTATATGATACATTACGTCCACTTCCTATTAGTTCCATCTCTCACACCCTCATTTCTGATATATTAAGCATTCCAATGTTCGTAAGAAGTTTATTAGCGCATTCAAATATGTATAGTTCTTCAATTATTGTTAAAGGATATGTCCTATTCAGTGAAAAAACTAAAGATAATTCCCCTTCTTCAATATGACGAGTTGACCACAATGCTGATAATACTCCCGGAGCTGAACCACCTTTATATATTATGACAGGTGTTTGCTTTAGTTCATCCCAAGGCACCCAGTCGTTTTTGATAATTTTATTAACTAGTATCACTATCATTTCTAAAGGGATAAAGTAATCAAGACCTTTTACCCAAGCTACATTTTTAAGAGCCCTATCCCTCCATGTGGATTCCGGTGAATGATCGTAGCACCATGCATCTCCAAAGATTTCTTTTGTAGGGTTGATATTAAGATTGGAGAGTGTTATATGATTTTCAGAGGCTATATTTTTTAAAGAGTTCCTAATTCTGTCTTTTCCAATGACTCTCAGTAAAATATCCATTGCACTATTGTCTGAGACAAGCAGCATTAATGATAATAATTCCTTTATGCTGTAATGTTTTCCTACATCTTTTTCTGATAATCCTGCAGTAAGGACACTTAAGTCCTCGGAGAATATTTCTATTTTTGAATCTAAATCTATTACTTTTTCATTTACAGCTTCATAAACTGCATTTGTTATAGCAATCTTCACCAAAGAAGAAATTGCAAAGTTTTTCTGCTCTCCATTTACAAAGGACTCCTTTTCCCCATTATGAGAAAATATTATTTTAAATGAAGCATCTAATTTCAGGAAAGCATCCTTAAGAGATTTAACATTTGAAATATCTGGTGTATGAGGAATAATCAACATTTTATCCAGAAATCCATCGGAATCAGTTTTTAACTTTATTTCACCGCATATCTGTTGATCAGATATTTTTATTACATTATTCTTGTCGTCATAAGTGTATCGTACTGAACCTAATTTCAGGCCTTTAATAATGTCCGACAAAGCTCTTATTTCAGTTTCTTTTTTTATTGGAGATACCAGTTTCGCTGCATCCTGATACACACAATCCTTTTTATCATTTAACAAATATAGAAATTTCTTATAAATACTATACTCATTCATATGATCACCGCCTCATTTACTAAAATGTATGTAGTGTTTAACCTATGATTCTATTAATGAATTATAGGTTTGATTAACACTCTCTTTATCATTTTAACTAAGAAATTAAAAACTAACGGACCAACTCCATGATACAGAGTATGAAACTGAGACAGACAGAGAGAGCGAAGTACCAACATTACCTAGTTGATTTTCTTCGTTAGCACTTTTTTGAACTTCTACTGGAGAAGTATAAGCAGTATAGCCTGAAATTAAATTTTTCATAATGATTATCACCTCATAAATTATTTGAAAAAAAGATCAGTTTAAGATAAAATTGGTGGAAAAGATTCATATCATTAAAAACAAAAAATAACATTTAAGTAATAATGAGGCAGTGACATTTTTACTATAATATAGTTTGTGGAAAAAGACAAGCGAATTTCCATAAAATTATATTAAAGTTTCAAAGAGGGAATCCTACGGTTCTTGAGAGTCATAATACTGAAAAGGTACCAGGAAACCGAAAAAACCTTATTAGGACAGGCTTGGATCCTCTAAAATAAAAAAGACCGGCTCTATTTAGATCCAGTCTTCGAAATAATATTGGTTTTGAGAAAAAGCTTCGTTCATCCTTTTCCCATCCTTACACAACTTTGGCTCCGTCTTTTTAGCTGAGAGAACGAGAAAGTGTCAGAGAGACAAAGAGTTGTAAGATGGAGTTACAAATAAACTGCAGCAAACATAAATTCTTTTTAACATATATTAGACTTTTCCTCCCGAACCCCCATTTTCATACTTTTTCTGTTCAAAATTAGCTGTTTTCATTCGCTTATCTCACGTTTTTCCAAATCTTTTCATCAGTTAAAATAATGATCTTCGAGAAAAGACAGTCAGGACAAGGTCTGCACATGAAAAAGACCCGGAAATCGGTATTGTTTATTTTACCGAAATCCAGGACTTAATAGGTAAACTATTTTATGACTGGGAAATGTTCTTTTTAGTTAGACGATTTCAACACAAGCTTCGCCACAGCTTCCACATGGGCCGTCTGCGGAAACATATCAACAGGCTGAATATATTCGACGCGATAGTCTTTCGACAGCGCCTGCAAGTCTTTCGCCAGTGTGGAAGGATTGCAGGATACGTAGACGAAGCGTTTCGGTTTTACTTTTTTGATGGTATCTAAAAATGTTCTGTCACAGCCCGTTCGCGGCGGGTCGACGATGACCACGTCGGGACGGAAGCCTTCTTTCGTCCATTTCGGGAGCCAGTGTTCGGCTGTTCCCGTGACATATGCCGCGTTTTTGATGCCGTGTTTTTTGGCGTTTTTCTTCGCATCATCAATTGATTCTTTAATGACGTCCATGCCGCGGATCTCTTTTGCTCCGCTTGAAACCCACATGCCGATCGTACCGACGCCGCAATACGCGTCTACGACTTTTTCTTTTCCTGTCAGCTGAGCCGCTTGTTTCACTTCGTCATACAGCTTGACCGTCTGCTCAGGGTTGAGCTGGAAGAAGGCGCGGGCGCTCAGTTCAAATGACACGTCACCGAGCACTTCTTGAATGGCATGGCTTCCTGCCAGCGCTTTTGTTTTGTCACCGAAAATGACGGATGTGCGCGCGCCATTGACGTTTTGAATAATCGATTTCACTTCCGGCAGCCGGTTCTGAATGGCTTTGACGATCTCGTCTTTATTCGGCAGTGTCTCTTTCGCGGTGACAAGCACGACCTGCACTTCGCCTGTTTCAAAACCGACTCTCGTCACGATGGTGCGGACATCGCCTTTTTTGGTCCGTTCGTTATAAACGGATATGTTGTGTTTTTCCAAAATACGGCGGACGATACCCGTTGTTTTGTTTGTCGCCGGATGCTGGACAATGCATTCCTTAATCGGGACGATTTTATGGGAATCAAGTCCGTATAAGCCGGCAATGATGCTGCCGCTTTGCGAGCGTCCGACTTGGAACTGGCTTTTGTTCCGGTAATTCCAAGGGTTGTCCATTCCGATCGTATCTTTAATGTTCATTTCTTCGACATTGAATCTCGTATGACGTTCCAGAGACTGAATGACGATGTCGCGTTTTTCGCGAAGCTGCTGGGTGTATGCCAGATGCTGAAGCTGACAGCCGCCGCACTGGTCGTAGACCGGGCATGGCGGCGTGACGCGGTGTTCAGACGGCTTGCGGATTTTTTTGACGCGTGCTTCTGAAAATTTCGGCTGCACATTTGTCGCTTCGGCAACGACTTCTTCCCCGGGCAGAGCGCCGGGAACGAAGACAACTTTTTTCTTAAAATAGCCGACGCCCTCTCCGTTAATGCCGAGACGTTTGATGGTCAGCGGAAATGTCTGCCCGATTTTCAATTCGGTAGGCGCCTTTTTTTGATGTTGATTCACGTTTTTTTCTCTCCGTTTCTATATAAAGCCTTTCTCCTGGGAAAGCGGCTGATTTGAAATATCACATTTTTTCAGTATAACATGCAGCCGGCGGTTCCTTCATGTTTTTCACTGGAAGTTTCCAAAAAATGATCAAAGCGGTTTTTCATTCAATACTTCTCCACAAATACAAGGACGCATAGCTTAAATACGGCGCCCATTCGCTGCTTACCTGAAGCATCACGTCTTTTGACGGTTTATCCTCAAGGGCGAAGCGGCGTTTGATGGCATTTTGCAGGCCGATATCCGCCAAAGGAAACAGATTCGGGCGGCCAAGGCCGAACATGAGGACGTTTTGGACGGTCCACGGGCCGATGCCTCTGATGGTGATCAGCTTTTTCATAATGTCTTCATCCGATAAATGGGTAAGTTCCGCCAGATTGAGCGCTCCGTCTGCAATCATGCGTGAAATGTCAATCGCATATTCCGCTTTTCTCATGCTGAACTGGAGCTCCCGCAATTCCTGATACTCAAGCGCCGCGATCGTTTTCGGCTCGGGATAGCACCAGACGCCGTCTTTTTGTTCGCCGAAGGCATGGACGAACCGTTCCGTTAAGGTAAATGCGAAAGACAGGTTGAGCTGCTGGTGGATGATGCATTTCATGAGACAGTTGTAGACGTCATATTCCAAGACGAGCGGGGTTCCCGCATGCTCCTCAAAAAGCGCCGACAGATTTGTTTTTGAGAAATGATCAAGCACAGGCTGAAGCGGCTGTTCCCATTGAAAAATGTGTTTGATCCGTTCAATCATCTCCTCGCGGTCCGTTTCTCCGCTGACGAGGAAGACCGGGTCTGCGGCGGTGCCTTCCGCTTGAACCGTGATGACGGACAGTTTGCCGTCCCGTGTTCTGAGCGGCACTTTGATTGATCTTGCATGAAGATCGACCGCATTCAGCGGATCGAGCGACAGCCTCTCAAGGACTTTATCAAAATGATACGGCGGCGTGACCGAAACCGTTTCCTTCCACATATGCTCCACCCCTTTTTGTCCAAGTATATCATGAAGCGGGCGGGCGGCAATTCGTATACTTTTCTTCATAACGCCGCATGATATAATGGCAGGCGGAGGGTTGTTTATGATACATATAACCGCAATCACAACACATAATGAGATATTAGATAATATCCCCCTATCACGTACAGAACAACCGGACATCGCATGGTACTGGATCGATTTTTTCGGCGCTGAGATGCATGAAACCGAGCTGCTGCGGGATTATTTTCACTTTCATCCGCTTGCGATCGAGGATTGCTTTCAGCACATGCAGCGGCCGAAAATCGACCATTATGACGGCTACCGTTTTTATGTGCTCCACGCCTTGAACCCGGACACACTGGAAATGGAAGAGGTGGACATTTTTCAGTCCGACCGTTTCATCGTCAGCTTCCATTTGCACGAATCCCCCGGCGTCTCAAGGGTGAGAGAACGGTTTTTCGCTTCTCCGGGATTAGCCAAAAAAGGGCCGGGGCACATCACTTATATGATTATGGATCAGCTTGTCGATGAATATTTCCCCGTGCTGTACAAAATTGAAGACCGGCTGAATGAAATTGAAGACAGCAGAACACATAAATCTTACGGCACTTTAATGAATGAAGTGTTTGAATTGCGGACTGATCTTTTGAATCTGAGACGGACGATCATTCCGATGCGCGATTTAATGTACCGGATTTTGAGCCTTGACCATGTAAAAGAAAGCCGTGAAACGAAGGCGTATTTCAGCGATATTTATGACCATCTGTTAAAACTGGCCGAGCTGATCGAGTCAAACCGTGATATGACGTCAGATTTGCGGGACAGCTATGTGACGCTGAATTCAAACCGGATGAACGCCATTATGATGACATTAACCATCGTCTCGACCATTTTTATCCCGCTGACGTTCATCGCGGGGGTTTACGGCATGAATTTCGATAACATGCCTGAGCTTCATTGGAAATACGGGTATTTTATCGTTTTGGGCGTCATGGCCGTTCTTGTCGCCGCCATGCTGTTTTGGTTCGCCCGCAAAGGCTGGTTTAATATTTTCAAGTAAGAACGGCTGCCGGCTGTTCTTTTTTTTGAGAAAACATGATAGTCTGGAAAAAAACGTAAAGAGGTGTGCGCCGTTACCATCCTTTCTCATAAAATCATTTCTTCTGTCCTCCTGCTATTCAGTGTTATGTCCATTGCCCCGCTGTATAACGGCTGTACGGTGTCTGATTACATCTTTGAGTCGCTCGGCTTTTCTTCCTGGTCTGAAGACGGAGCCCATATCTCCGTCATTCCCGGGGTCGTCCTTTACTTTGCGGCGTTAATCTGGTGTGCCGCCGCGTTCAGGCGGACGCTTCCCGCGGCGGGGCTGTTTCTGATCTTTCTCAGTATGGGGGCCGCTTCCGGTATCAGTCCTGCCACCGAATATGCCGCTTTTTCCTTAAAACAGTTCGCGCCCGAAAAAGAGTCTGTCGAATATTTGAAGCACCGCAGCGAATGCAGTCATCTGATTGAGCGAAAAAGAGCGGGCATGAGCTGCACGCTTTATATCAATCATTACGGAAAAGGGGAACAAACCATTTCTGTCACGCCGGATTTATCAGAAAACATAAAGGACGTCACATTCAAATCAAAAACATTCACTGTAAAACCCCGTTCAAAAACAATCATCAAAACCCGATTTACCGGATTTTATAAGGGGACAGCCGCATCAGACTCCGGATGGTCTTCAGAACCGGAACTGAAAGTGGCAATCCTGTACACAGCAGATTAACCATTTTGCATGTATAATGGTGGAAAACTTTTCATTGGAGGGACTGTCAAATGAAGATTGCCATTGTCGGACTCGGCAATATGGGCCGCCCCATCGCCGAAAATATCATGAAAGCCGGATACAGCCTGACTGTATATAACCGGACGAAAGAAAAAGCGGCTGACCTGCTGGATAAAGGGGCCGAATATGCCGAAACGCCCCGCCAGGCAGCTGAACATGCGGACATTGTGCTTTCAATGCTGTCAGACGATGAAGCTGTAACAGGCGTGACGTTCGGAGCTTGCGGCATTATTGCCGGGTTATCTGAAAACGGCATTCATATTTCAATGAGCACGATCAGTACGGCGCTGTCAGAACAGCTTTCCGCCGCACATTCGGGCAGAGGGCAGTCCTTTATTGCCGCTCCCGTCCTCGGCCGCCCCGATGCCGCTGAGAAGGCCGAGCTTCGCATCATCACAGCCGGACCGGCAGAAGCGAAGAAAAAGGCCGAACCGCTGTTTAACATCCTGAGTCAGCAAGTATTTGATACGGGTGAAGAAACAAAAACGGCCAATGCCGCGAAAATCAGCGTCAATTTCTTGCTCGTTTCTATGCTGGAGGCGTTATCTGAATCATTCTTAATGATGGATAAGTTCGGTTTAGAACAAAAACAATTTCTAGAAATCGCCAACGCGCTCTTTGGCTCTCCCGTCTATCAAAATTACGGCACGATCATGGCTGAGGAGAAATTTGAGCCGGCCGGCTTCAAAATGTCTTTAGGGCTCAAGGATACCAATCTGGCGCTCGCCGCCGCTGAACAGGTTTCCGCAAAACTCCCTCTTGCCGAACTGGCGAAGAGCCATTTTGAAAGCGGGATCGCACAAGGCTTCGGAGATTTGGATTGGGCGGCATTGATTAAATGTATCAAATAACAAAACACCTCTCCATTACCAGGAGAGGTGTTTTCTACAGGCGCGGCAGCTTCATTTCTTTCTCAAACATCAGGTCATCAATGCTTTTAAACGTGTAGCCTTCTTTTTTCAAATCGGTAATGGCATCGTCCAGAGCTTCTGAATTGTCCTTTGAAACGGTGTGAAGAAGGTAGATCGCGCCGGGATGCGCCTGCTTTATCATGTGATCATAGGCGTATTGTTTTCCTTTTTGCTCGTTAACCTTCCAGTCGACAAATGCGACGGACCAGAAAACCGTTTGGTAGCCGAGACGCTTCGTTTCTTTGAGGACATATTCGCTGAATACGCCGCGCGGCGGACGGAGATACAGGTTGTCCCGCTTTCCGGTAATGTTGTACACAGCTTCCGTGACGGAATCGAGTTCGTCTTGAATCTGATCGCCCGTTTTTGTCGTCAGATCAGGATGATGAAAAGAATGATTGCCGATGATATGGCCTTCCTTTGACATCCGTTTAATCAAATCAGGCTGCTCTTTCACAAAATGACCCGTGACAAAAAAAGTGCCCGTGACGTGATGTTTTTTTAACACATCAAGCACTTTCGGGGTGTACCCATTTTCATATCCGTTATCAAACGTTAAATAGATGGTCTTTTCTTTCGTATTGCCCAAATAAAAGGCATCATATTTTTTGACCAGATTGTCCAGCTGTCTGCCGGCATCGGGCGGCTGATGATTGACGCTGCGTTTAAATCCCCAGTTTATCCGTTCATTCGGCACCGCTTCTGCGCTGTTGATGCCTCCTGCAAGTAAAACGGCCATGCAGCAAATTGAACAAAACCATTTCATGACCAGCACTCCTTCTGCATTTTTCCTTATTTTGCAGTAGGCCCTGCCCTTTTATACAGCCGCATTATGGAAAAAGAAAACCCCCGGCATCCGCCGGGGGTTATTCCCAATCTTTTTTAAAGCGTTCGTATTTTGCTTCCAGATCATCAAGCATGCCGATGAGCCGGTCTATATCTTCAACATCCGTTGATTCAGGGTCTAATGAATCAATGACATTCATAAACATATCGAGTCTGTTCTTCAGGTAATCGAGCTGCTGATCTTTGCTGTTTACTGCATTCCCCATACTTCCACTCCATTCATTTTTTATAATGGTAGCGTATTTTTTGGCGTTTTTCAATGGTTCCGCTACTTGCGATCTTGGCAGATCAGGTCTAAAATTAACAGTTGGCAGACGTTAGTATGCCCATTTATAAAGGAGTTAGATAGTCATGACACAAAACACAGCACTGCGTCCGATCACACCGGAGTACGATCCTTGGGAAGCGTACATGGATGTCGACCAGTATGGAGATATGAAACTGACGAACGTTGAATTCACAACGACGACTTTGTGCAATATGAGATGCGAGCACTGCGCCGTCGGGTACACGCTCCAGCCGAAAGACCCGGATGCGCTGCCGATCGACCTTTTATTAAAGCGGCTTGATGAAATTCCTCTGTTGCGCTCTATCAGCATTACGGGCGGCGAACCGATGCTTTCGCTGAAATCGGTAAAGGAATACGTCGTCCCGCTTTTGAAATATGCGCATGAACGAGGCGTGCGCACACAGATCAATTCAAACCTGACGCTTGATATCGGGCGCTACGAACGGATTATTCCTTATTTGGACGTTCTTCACATTTCCCACAACTGGGGAACGGTCGAGGACTTTGCCGACATCGGATTTGCGATGATGGAGAAGAAACCGACATTTGAACAGCGGGCGCGCTATTTTGACAAAATGATTGAAAACAGCCGCACGCTGGTCAAAGCAGGCGTAATGGTTTCAGCGGAAACGATGCTGAACAAGCGGACGCTGCCGCATATTGAACATATTCACCGGCAGATTACGGAAGAAATGAAATGCCAGCGGCACGAAGTCCATCCGATGTATCCGAGTGATTTCGCCAGCGCGCTTGAATCACTCAGCCTGAAGGACATGAGACAGGCCATTCATCATCTGCTCGACATTCGCGATGAAGAGACATGGATGCTGTTCGGCACGCTCCCGTTTTACGCATGCAGCCCTGATGAAGAAGACCAGAAGCTCCTCCGCCGCCTGCGGGAAGCGAAAAACGTTACGGTGCGAAACGACCCTGACGGCCGCTCCCGCCTGAATGTCAACATTTTTGACGGAAATATCATTGTCACGGATTTCGGCGATACACCGCCGCTCGGCAATATTAAAACAGACAGCCTTCCCGATGCATATGACAAGTGGAGACAGACGAAGCTGAGCAAAGAGCTGAACTGCCGCTGCACAAACGTCCGGTGCCTCGGACCGAACGTCCTTGTCAAAAACAGTTATTATCAGGACACGGATTTTTCATTACGAAAAGCCAGAGGTTAACAGAAGATGGAAACGACAATTACGGACATTTTGAAAAGCAAAGTGGTTGAGATCATCATCGTCGCTCTCGTGCTTTACGCCGGTGTTTTTCTGATCAACCGCTTTGTCCAGGTGTTATTTAAACGCATAGATTTCTTGGAGGAACGGAAAGGGAAAACGATTGAAAGCCTCGTCCGATCCATCACCCAGTATACGGCGACGATCGGTTTTATCTTTTACGTCATTTCGTTATTCGTTCATGATTTCGGCCGAATTTTAGCCGGGGCGGGTGTTGCCGGTATCGTCATCGGTTTCGGCGCCCAGTCGTTAATCAAGGACATATTGGCCGGTGTCTTTTTGATATACGAACGCCAGCTTCATAAAGGCGATTACGTGACAATTAACAATCTGTTCAACGGCACAGTCGAAGAAATCGGGCTCCGTTCCCTCCAGATCCGTGAGTGGACCGGCAAGCTGCTTACCATTTCAAACGGTGAGGTCAGACAGCTTCAAAACTATAATATTGATTTTATGCGGATTACCGAGTCCGTCGTGATCAGTTACAAGGAAGATCCCGAGCGGGTATATGCCGTCTTAGAAAAAGCCTGCGACATGCTCAATGATGAGCTTCGCGATTCACTGAAGCGGGATGAATTTCTTAATGCGGCGGAGCCGTTTCAAGTGCATGGAATCATGAGCCTGAACAAATTGACGAGAGGCATAGAATTTACCGTCAAAGGCATGGTTCAAGATAAAGAATACTTCTCGGCAAGCCTTGCGGTGAGACGCGTTCTTGCCCGGGAGCTGTACAACAACAATGTGCAATTGCTTGAGGAAATGTATCACACACAAAAAAGCTGATTCCCGAACCGGAATCAGCTTTTTTTAGTTATCTCGGCTGCGCTGTCATTTGAAAACCGAATGTGACGTGATCCTGAACCGGAATCCAAGCCCCGATTCCTTGCGAAGTCACATTTTTGACGACAAGTTTCCGCTTGCTGCCTTTCAGCACCAAATACACTTCACCGTATGTTACTTTTCCTTTTTCATTAACGGCCGGAGCGTAGGCGTGCAGGTAGCCGAGCCGCTGCGGAGAAATTTTGTAGGTTTGATCGCGTTTTGTGCCTGCGCCGATAACCGTTTCAAACGCGAGCGGCAGTTTTGTTTTCTTCATCGCTTTTTGCATCATCATACTTTTTACGTCTTCTGCGTTCGGCACTTTCGCTGTGAGCCCGCCTTTGATTTTGTACTGCTGTTCCTGGGCGTATGAGATAACCGCGGTTTGCTGTCCGCCCCGGTTATCCGCTCTGTTCGTATTGATTTTTTTATATTCCCAGTTGGCGACCGTTTCGTTCGATTGATAGCCGAGCGCCCATTTCCCGAGAAATATTGTCGCCCGGTAGCCGATGGCAAGCGGTGAACCGGAAACCGAGGATTCATTCAGCATTTTTATCAGATGCGGATTTTCGATGTTGATCTCGGATGTATCTAACAATTCCTTTGCCAGTTTGCTCGGCTGAAGCATCGGCTGGTCCTGTGAAGCATTCGGATACGTATTTTCCTTTGAAATGCTTACAACAGAGTTGGGAACCTTAAACGGTTTCTTTGCACCGGCAGACGGCATTGCGAAAAAACTAAAGGATAACAGCAGAATCAGTGTGGCATGAAACAGCTTTCTCATCATATCACTCTTTCTATAGCATTTTCCTTTAGTCTTTTCCTCCGCAATCGTTGTTATCCGCATTTTTTACAGGTTAAAGCAGGAAAAAACCGATCGCCATGATGACATAAGCGGCAAGGAGCGTAGCCCCTTCAAACCAGTTCGAATCGCCGTCATTTGAAATCATCGTCATCAAAAGGACGGATGATATCATCGCCACAAGCTCGGGCAATGTGAATACAAGCGGCATATTGACCGGAAAAAAGATAGAACAGATCACAAGAACCGGGGCTACAAACATGGCGATCTGCAAAGTCGAACCTACCGCGATTTCAACGGCGACATCCATCTTGTCTTTGTACGCCATAATAATCGCCGACGCATGCTCTGCGGCATTTCCGACAATTGCGACGATAATCACCCCGATAAACAGCTCGCTCCAGCCGAACTGTTCAGCCACCGCATGAAACGTATGGACAAGGTTTTCAGATATGTAGGCGACAATAATAGTTGAAATAAATAAGACGGCTGTCGCTCTTTTCCCCGACCACTCTGGCTGCTCCTCTTCTTCCTTTGCCTCCGGCTGATTCGGCTGATAAACACCGCGGTGAGTGACGAGCTTGAAATAAAGAGCTGCCACGTACAAAAGGATCATGATGATGCTGATGCCGACACTCAAATCAAGCTTGTTTTTTTCCCCCATATCCATGGAAAACACTTCGGGAATGACAAAAGCTACGATAATGGCAAAAATCAGCAGGCCTGAATTATGCCGGGCATCATGAATATTGAATTCCTGCCGCTTGTATTTCAAACCGCCGATAAAAAATGACAATCCCGCGACGAGCAAAAGATTGCCGAGCACCGAACCGGTCAGTGAAGCAAGCACGATGCCCGTCAGCCCTTCTTTTAAGGCGAAAATCGATATAATCAGCTCTACCGCATTGCCGAACGTGGCATTCAGCAGACCGCCGATCCGCGGTCCCGCGATAATGGCAAGAGATTCAGTCGCTCTCCCCATATAACTTGCAAGCGCAATAATCGTCAAGCAATAAATAATAAACAAAACCGCTGACGGCCAGTGCATCAGGCCGCCGATGACTGAAAGCGGCACTCCCGCCGCAGCCGTAAAGAAAAAAATCCGATTCATATCTGCCTGGCTCCTTTTTTCGAATAAGTCTTTTTATATCCTTCTCAAAAACTCCTTCAATTACACTTCCTCGGCAGCCCGAATTGGCATTTTCAGGTTGCCGGACGCGGCAAATCCGTGTACGATCAAGAAAGATACTGAAGAAGGAGAAATACGCGATGTCACGACTGTACTTCTTTATTTTGGTTCTGCTTGTTTCCATCTCCGGATTTTCCCAAGGCATGCTTCTGCCGGTGATCTCCGTCATTTTTGAAACGAACGGAGAATCCGCAGCCATAAACGGACTTCACGCAACCGGCCTTTATATCGGCGTGCTTCTGGCGTCGCCGTTTATGGAGGCCCCGCTGCGCAAGCTCGGATTCAAACCTCTGATGGTCATGGGCGGATTTCTTGTTATCATCAGCTTATTCAGTTTTATTTGGCTTCAATCCATATGGTTATGGTTTTTTCTTCGGCTGCTTATCGGAATCGGGGATCATATGCTGCATTTTTCAACCCAAACGTGGGTGACTTCCAAGTCAACGCCCCGAAACAGAGGAAGAAACATTTCGCTGTACGGACTGTCCTTCGGGCTTGGATTCGCTGTCGGCCCGTTCATGGTCCCTCTTGTGAAAACAAGTCCGTCCCTTCCGTTTATCGTATCCGGCTGTATCAGTCTTTGTGCCTGGCTGTTTGTGTTTGCCTTACGTAACGAGTACCCGGCGCAAGGTCCGGATGAAACATCCGGGGACAACAGCGCAAAACGGTTTTACCGCGCCCTTCTTTTCGGCTGGGTCGCTTTTCTCCCGGCTTTCGGGTACGGTTTTTTAGAAACGGCGCTGAACGGAAGCTTTCCCGTGTACGCCCTTCGTTTAGGCATATCCGTGGATGCCGTCGCGCTGATCTTGCCCGCTTTTGCCATCGGAAGTATTGTATTCCAGTTCCCTCTCGGTTTATTAAGCGATCGATTCGGGAGAAAACGTGTCCTGCTCGTCATCTTATTAACGGGTGCCCTTTGCTTTTTGACGGCCGGACTGTTTCCGTCGCCTTCTGTCATCGGCTGCTGCTTTTTCACGGCGGGGATGGCGGTCGGCAGTATGTTTTCCCTCGGCATCAGCTATATGAGCGACCTGCTGCCGTCCCATCTGCTGCCGGCGGGCAACCTGCTCTGCGGCATTTCCTTCAGTCTCGGAAGCATGATCGGCCCGGTGGCGGGCGGCTGGTATATGCAGCGGTTTGAAAGCGCCAACTTGTTTTACTTTATTACGGTGATTCTGGTCTGTATTTGGCTTGCGCTCGTCTTCGGGAAAACAAAGCACAGCCCCGCTTCCGAATCCCATTCCTTTCCGGCCACATAAAAAAGCCGCCTGATCTGAGCCAGGCGGCTTCTTTCTAGTGGTATCCGTTCTGCCCGTTGGCGCTTCCGCTTGTTTTATTCTTCGGGCCGTTTTTTGAGTTTTGTTTATTATGGCTTCCGCCTTTTTTCGTATGCTTGGTCATAGCCGATTCCCTCCGTTTTTCAGCTTGAACGTCATCCGTTCCTCTATAGCTTGCTCCCGCGGTACGGATTTTCATCAGGAAGCTTTTTACGTTTATGTAAAAGCGCGTTGATTTCTCCTCCTAAAATCAACAGGGTTCCCGTAAGGTAAAACCAGATCATCAGGACGATAATTCCCCCGATGCTCCCGTATGTGGCGCTGTAGTTGGCAAAGGTGCCGACGTAAAATGAGAACAGCATACTGACGATAATCCAGCCGGCTGCCGCGAATACAGCTCCCGGCAGGACAAAACGGAGGGAAAGCTTTTTATTCGGCGCGAATATGTAAAGCGCGGTAAACACGATTAAAAGGATAAGCGGACTGATACCCCAGCGGACAACCGACCACACCTGCAAAAACAGGTCCGAGGCGCCGATGAAATCCGCGGCCAGCATTCCGATTTCTCTGCCGAACACCGGCAGAAGCAGTGCGATTAAAATCGTAACCACCATCGCAATGGTTAAAAAAATTGAGGTCAGGCGAATGATGATAAATGAGCGGTTTTCCTCGACTTCGTAGGCATGGTTAAATGCTCTGACAATCGCGTTCATACCATTCGAAGCCGACCAGATGACGGCGATAATCCCGAATGACAAAAGCCCGCCGCTGCGCTTGTTCAGCGTTTGCTCCGTTATGGATTTCACCATGGACATGGCGCTGTCGGGCGCGTATTGATCGACCGCCCCGAGCACGTCTTCTGCCGATATGGGAAGATAGGCGGTGAGCGTCAGCATGAAAATCATCAACGGAAACAATGACAGCAGGAAAAAATACGCCAGCTCCGCCGATTTACTTTGTCCTTCATGCAGAGAAAACCTTGCAAACAGCTCCTTTATAAAACTCATGACATCCCACCTCAATGATCGTTTTTCGAAAAATGCTCCTTCGTTTCTTTTAACAGGTCAATGACCTGCGGCGTCGTCTGCTTCAGCTTGGTGATCTGCCCGTTTAAAAAACTCAGATCTTCCGATACGGTATTGGCAATGTTTTTCACTTGATCCAGTTTTGCGGAAGCCTGCTGCTTCAGGGCTTCAGGATGTTTTCGGTAAAATGCCGCACGCCGCCTGCACGCGTCCATGTTCCGGAAACATGCCTCTCTCGTCGGCTTATGTAATAAGGACAGTGCTCCGCCGGCGGCAGCGCCGATCAGAATCGCTTTTGCCATGATGCGTGTCTGCTTCATCGGTCAATCCCCCTTATAAATGATGGTCTTTCTTTATTGTCTCCAGCAAATGACGGCACCCGGACTCGACCAAAGCGTACACCTCGCTGAAATTTCCGGTATAATACGGATCGGGCACGTCGGCAAGGTCTGACTCCGGTACATAATCAAGCAGCCTTGCAATACGCGGCGCCGCTTTTTTATAACCGGCCATGCTGCGCAGATGTCCGATATTTTCTGCATCCATCGCAATGACGTAATCAAAATCGGTCAGATCAGACTCACGGACCTGCCTCGCCGTGATGCCGCTTGCGCTGATCCCTTTCTCCTTCAGGATCTCCTTTGTCCCTTCATGCGGCGGATTTCCCGCATGCCAGGCGCCGATTCCCGCTGAATCAATGTTAATCTGCCCGTTCAGCCCGTTTTTCTTCACCATATCAGAAAATACCGCCTCTGCCATAGGCGACCGGCAAATATTTCCCAGACAGACAAACAGCACATGTATCATATCGATAACCTCCCTATTCTTTCCCCGCATTTTGAGGATCAAAAACCTTATCAACATCTTAGCAATTTTTCTGCGGCTGTGGAAATAAGCTTTTATTCTAAATGAATTCTGTTAGAATAAAGGGTACGAAAACGGTCATGAAAGGATGCATGAATTTGCCGAGCCAACAAACAGAAACGTTAAACAAAATGATTGAAGACATTTCGCAAAAGCTCAACATGCTCAATGTCGGCGTCATCAGAGCGGAAGATTTCAGTGATGAAAAAATAGAAGATCTTACATACCTTCATCAAATGGTCATGAAAAAAGCATCATTCAGCCCGAGTGAAATGCAGGCCATTGCCGAGGAGCTCGCCTCTCTCAGGAAATAAACCCATGTCAGACCTGCCGAAAAACGGCGGGTCTTTTTTGGTTTAAAAAAGTAAAAAATAAAAGTTCATCGGTTTGACACATATAAAAAGAAGGAGTATAGTAACTGTGAACTTGGTAGAACGATATACTAAATGAGCGGGCCGCTTATCTTTTTTTGTTTAGTAGAACGATATACTCATTGTGATATCAGCGATATTCAAGTTTGTCTATGCAACCGTTGTTTCAAACAGTTTTCAAAGAAAGGCAGTGGTTCAATAAAGGGGAATGGTGCTGTGCTTTTATCAATTAAAAAAATAATTTAATTCTTTATTAACCGCATTAGGGGATGTCATCATGAAAAACATATACACCAAAATGGCAGCGGGTCTTTATATTAACTATTTCCTGCTGGGCATGATCAATATTATTATCGCATCCAATATGGAGGCATTATCAAAACAGCTTCATACTTCCGCAGCCGGTGTCAGCTATTTGGTCTCCGCCATCGGGATCGGGAAGCTGATTTCGCTTCTGTTTGCCGGGAAGCTTTCGGATACATTCGGGAGACGGCCGTTTATCGTGTCGGGCGCCTTTCTGTATCTGATTTTCCTAATCGGGATTCCGCTTTCGACAAACTATACGGCCGCGTTTATCTTCGCCATTTTCGCCGGGATCGCCAATTCCTTTTTGGATTCCGGGACATATCCGGCGCTTATTGAAGGATTTCCGAAAAACGCAAGCTCTGCAACCGTGTTAATCAAAGCATTTGTATCAATCGGCGCGACGGTGCTTCCGTTTTTTATCGCGTTTATTGCGGACAGGCATTTGTTTTACGGCTGGACGTTTTTCGTACCGGGCATTATTTTCTTCCTGAACGGCTTTTTTCTGTTGAAAGTTCCGTTTCCGAATCATAAGCAAAAAGAAGACGGCGGCCGGACGGAAGCCTCTCCGTCTGATGACGCGTTCACATCACAGCCGTCGATATGGCGCGAAGGCGTTGCGATCATTCTGTTAGGCTTTTCATCAACGGCGCTGTTTATGCTCGTTCAAGTATGGCTTCCTAAGTTCGGGCAATCCGTTTTGGGCATGCCTGAGGTGCAGGCCGTCAAATTGTTGAGCTATTACAGCATCGGGGCGCTTGTGTCCGTGTTATTGCTGGCTGTGCTGTTAAACAGAGTGATTCAGCCGATTACGGTTATGGTGCTGTACCCTGTGATCGCGGCAATCGCGCTGCTTGCTCTGATTTTTATTCAGCAGCCGGCCGTATCGGTCATCAGCTCCTTTGTCATCGGACTTTCAACTGCGGGCATTCTGCAATTGGCGATGACGGTTATGGCTGTTTTATTCCCTAAAAATAAAGGTACAATCACATCTTTTGTTAATATAGCATCAAGCTTATCTTTTATTGTCATTCCGCTTGTAACGGGAGCGATATCCAAAGCCGCCGGCCTGACGCCTGTTTTTCTGCTTGATATCGGAATTGCGGCCGTCAGCGCCCTTCTCGCATTGTTTATCGGAATCCGCTTTAAGCAAGTGATGAAAGCCTGACTATTTTTTAAGGGAGAGGATTTATCATGCATTCTATCACGATCAGAAACACGGTCATCGGCGAAGGG
This sequence comes from Bacillus sp. SYZHCR11, assembly GCF_057196865.1. Classification (NCBI taxonomy): domain Bacteria; kingdom Bacillati; phylum Bacillota; class Bacilli; order Caryophanales; family Bacillaceae; genus Bacillus; species Bacillus sp. SYZHCR11. The sequence continues at coordinate 192,359 of NZ_JBXUND010000005.1, read as the reverse complement.
CTTCCGAAGATCATTGTGCCGCTGATGGCGGCCGGAGAGAAAGAACTGCTCAAAGAAATTGAAGCCGTCAACGGGCTTCGCCCGGATATCATTGAGTGGCGGGCGGATGTATACGAGCATGTTGACAGCCTGGACGCCGTAAAAGGCATGCTTGAAAAGCTGCGGAAAGCCGCAGGCGCAACACCGCTGCTTTTCACATTCAGAACCCATAAAGAAGGCGGAAATAAAGTTATTGATGACCGCTTTTACATTGAATTGCTTAAAACCGCCATCGAAACAAAACACATTGACCTTGCAGACGTTGAGCTGTTTACGGGAGAAGCGGAAGTCAAATCAATTGTGAAAACCGCTGAAGACAACGGCGTATATGTCGTCATGTCCAATCATGATTTTCATCAGACACCGAAAAAAGAAGAAATCATTTCCCGGCTGCGGAACATGCAGGCGTACGGCGCGCACATTCCGAAAATCGCGGTGATGCCGCAAAGCACGGAAGATGTTTTCGTCTTATTGGATGCCACTCACACGATGAAAACACAATACGCGGACCGGCCGATCATCACGATGTCAATGGCGGGAACAGGCCTGATCAGCCGCCTGGCCGGCGAAGTCTTCGGCTCAGCGTGCACGTTCGGCGCGGGCAAAGAAGCATCAGCGCCCGGGCAGATTCCCGTTGAGGAATTGCGCAGCGTACTCAGCATTTTAAATAAACATATGTAATCAGCGTTTTTTGCCCTCAAAGCGGGTTGAAAAACAAATGAATGGACTAACGGAGGAATACATCATGAAGAAAGAATTAGGACGGATTAACGGAAAAACTCAGCTTATCGGATTATTCGCGACACCGATCGGACACTCTTTATCTCCGGCGATGCACAACCTGGCGTTTAAAAAATTAGGATTGAACTACGCTTACCTCGCGTTTGAAGTCGGCAATGAACAGCTGGAAGATGTGGTAACGGGAATGCGTGCCTTAAATGTCAGAGGCTTCAATGTCTCGATGCCGAACAAGATGAACATTCTCCCTTATCTCGATGAACTCGCGGATTCAGCGAAATTCACCGGCGCGGTAAATACAGTCGTTAATGAAAACGGCAGACTGATCGGACACTCCACTGACGGTATGGGATACGTCCGCAACTTAAAAGAACACGGCATCGATATCACAGGGAAAAAAATGACGCTGGTCGGTTCCGGCGGGGCCGCCACTCCGATAGCGATTCAATCCGCATTGGAAGGCCTCGGAGAAATCTCTATTTTCGCCCGCAATGACGCGTTTTTCGAAAAAGCGGAAGAAAATGTCCGCATCATCAATGAAGAAATGAAGGGATCTTCTTGTAAAGCGAAAGTCTTCCCGCTCGAAGATCAAGATGCGCTGCGTGCTGAAATCGCTTCAAGCGATATTTTCACAAACGGAACAGGTGTCGGCATGAAACCGCTTGAAGGCTTAAGCGTTATTGAAGATACATCCATGCTCCGTCCGGATTTGATTGTGACAGACGTCGTTTACAACCCCGTTACGTCGAAATTGCTTGAACAAGCTCAAGCGGCCGGCTGCAACACCATTAACGGTCTCGGCATGATGCTTTGGCAGGGCGCCATGGCGTTTGAATATTGGACAGGCCGTGAAATGCCGGTTCAGTATATTAAAGAGCAAATGTTTGAATAACCTATTGTGACAGAAGCGCCGAAGGACAATCCGTCTTCCGGCGCTTTATCTTTTTCTCCCTCCTCTCTCTTTCTTCTCATGCGCTAAAACGCTTATAATGGATGTAACGAATAAAACCAAGTGAGGAATGCGACGTATGAAACAGCAAAAAAAACGCCGGGTGACATTGCAGCAGGTCGCCGAACATGCCGGCGTCTCAACATCCACCGCTTCATTAATTGTCCGCAATAATCCCCGAATTTCAGAAGCGACCCGTGAGAAAGTGCTGCAATCCATGCGGGAGCTGGGGTACGTATATGATCGGGTCGCCGCGAATTTACGATCACAGACGTCCACAACGGTAGGATTGATTATCACTGACATTTCCAATACGTTTTTCTCAGAGTTTCTGATCGGCGTTCAGAATACGCTTGAGGAAGTCGGATTAACGGTGCTGTTAGGCACGACATTTGATTCCGTCGCCAAGCAGGAGCAGCTGATCTCGACCATGCTGGAGCACAGGGTCGGCGGATTGATTTTGTGTCCGGTTTCAGGGACGGCTGAGGAAACCCTTTCCCGCCTTGAGCAGCTTGACATTCCGGTCGTGCTCGCCGTCAGGGAGATTGCCGATGCCAACTGTGATTTTGTCGGAGCCGATTATGAGGAAGGCACCTATAAGGCAGTGCGTCATTTCATTGAGAAAGGCCATCAGGAGATTGCGTTTCTGGGCGGCGTGAAGCACTCATCAACATGGACGAAGCGTATGAAAGGGTTTAAAAAAGCGCTCCGTGAAGCGGATCTGGAAGTGAAAAATGAATATGTCATTGACAGCGCGCCGACCCGCGAAGCAGGCTGTGACGCCGTGACGGAGCTCCTCCGCCGGTCTGAGCGCCCGACCGCGATTTTCTGCTTCAGTGATTTGGTCGCGTTCGGCGTCATGCAAGGGATCAGAAAAGCCGGGCTCGTTCCGGGCGAAGATATTGACATTGTCGGCTTTGATAACGTGCCGGAAGCTGAAATTTCTTATCCTCCGCTTACAACCGTTTCTTCCTTTCCGCGGCAGTCGGGAAAAGAAGCGGCTCAATTGCTGCATCATAAAATCACCAATTCCCAGCACAAAAAACAACGCATTATTCTGGCGCCTGAGCTGGTCATCCGGGAATCTTCACAAAAAAAGCGGAACGCCTGATACGGCGCTCCGCTTTTATATTACGCAAGCAGTTTTAATGATTCGCGGTTGAATGCCGGAATGTCATCCGGTGTGCGGCTTGTGACCAGCTGGTTCTGGCAGACGACGACTTCTTCATCCACCACATTCGCGCCCGCGTTTTCCATATCGATTCGGATTGAAGTAAATCCTGTCGCTTTGCGCCCGTCCAATGCTTTCGCGTTGATGAGAAGCTGAGGGCCGTGGCAGATGGCGAACACCGGTTTTTTATCATCCATAAACGCTTTGGCAAATTGGACGAAACGGTCATCCGCACGCAGCATGTCAGGAGAGAATCCGCCCGGTATCAGCAATGCGTCAAAGTCTTTCGGATTCACATCATCGATGGACGCGTCCACTTTCACTTCCGCTTCCCCTTGTTTTCCTTTGACTGTTTTTCCTTTTTCCTGTTCAATTACGGTTAATTCATGACCCGCATCTTTAAAAGCTTTCGCAGGTTCAGTATACTCGACATCCTCAAAGTAATCCGTTAATACAACTGCAATTTTTTTACCCATAGTTACTACCTCCTGCTTGATGAAGTCTACATAAATCCATGTACCCCAGCCACACTAACATCAAACATAGGTAACGCGTTTACCGCCCGCCTGTTTTACATAGGTCATTATCCTCATTTTTTATCTTTTCACAAGAATCATCATGAAATCTATATAAACTTTCACAAAATATTCTTACAATGGTACTGCATGACAAAATTTGTTGAAAGGTGGAGAACAGGTGAGAATACAGAAAAGACGATGCAGCGTCAATATGACACTCCGTATTCTGCTGCCCCTAGTTATGATACTTAGTCTGATCCTCCCAACATCACCCATTAAAGCAGAAGAAAACAAATCCTCCAGTGTGAATCTCAGCATTTTAGCCACAACTGACGTTCACGCTAACATGATGGACTACGATTACTACAGCGACAAACCGACAACGGAATTCGGGCTGGCCCGAACGGCTCAGCTTATTGAGAAGCACAGGCGCGAAAACCCGAATACGCTGCTTGTCGATAACGGAGACCTGATTCAGGGGAATCCCCTCGGAGAATACGCCGTAAAATATGAGAAAAATGATATCATTTCAGGCGCAAAGACCCATCCGATCATTGAAGTGATGAACAGTCTGCATTATGACGCAGGAACACTCGGCAATCATGAATTTAATTACGGGCTTGAATTCCTGGACGGGACAATCAAAGGCGCTGATTATCCGATCGTTAACGCCAATGTGAAAACAGTAAGCGGCGAAAACCGTTATACGCCTTATGTCATAAAAGACAAAACCGTCACGGATGAAAACGGCGGCAAGCATCAGCTAAAAGTCGGCTATATCGGCTTTGTTCCTCCCCAGATCATGACGTGGGATAAGAAAAATCTCGAAGGCCGCGTTCAGGTCGAGGACATTGTGGAATCCGCAAAGAAAACCGTTCCGAAAATGAAAGCTGAAGGAGCCGATATCGTCATCGCCCTCGCCCACAGCGGTATCGAAAAAAAAGCGCAGTCTTCCGGAGCGGAAAACGCCGTTTTTGACCTGGCAACGAAAGTCAGCGGAATTGACGCGATCGTATCCGGCCATCAGCACGGGCTTTTCCCTGATGCCGAATACAAAGGCGCTGCTCAATTCGACGTCGATAAAGGCACGATTAACGGCATCCCCGTTGTTATGTCAAGCAGCTGGGGCAAATATGCGGGCGTCATCGACCTCCGGCTTGAAAAAACAGACAGCGCGTGGCATGTGGAAGATGCAAAAGGCAGCATCAAGCCGATTGCCGGCAATGTGACTTCGGAAAACGAAACCGTCGTCAATACCGTCAAAAAAGCGCACGAAGGCACTTTGAAATACATCAGAGAACCCGTCGGCCAGACAAAAGCCGATATCAACAGTTTTTTCGCCCAAGTCAAAGATGATCCGTCCATTCAAATCGTGACGGATGCGCAAAAATGGTACGCCGAAAATAAGATGAAAGATACGGAATATAAAGATCTGCCCATCCTCTCGGCGGGCGCTCCGTTTAAAGCCGGCGGGCGGAACGGTTCAAACTACTATACAAACATTTCCGCAGGTGACCTCGCCATCAAAAACATCGGCGATTTGTACCTGTATGACAACACGGTTCAGATCGTCAAGCTGAACGGAAGCGAAGTGAAAGACTGGCTCGAAATGTCCGCGGGGCAATTTAATCAGATCGATCAGGCAAAAGGCGGCAGCCAAGCGCTTTTAAATGACGCCTACCGCTCATACAATTTTGATGTCATTGACGGTGTCACCTATCAGGTCGATGTCACAAAACCGGCGAAATACAACGAAAACGGAACAGTCATTCATCCCGATGCAAGCCGGATCGTCAACCTTTCTTATCAAGGAAAGCCCGTCAGCGCCAAGCAGGAATTTCTGATCGTCACAAATAATTACCGCGCTTCAGGCGGCGGAGGATTCCCTCACTTAAGCAATGACAAAATCGTATACTCTTCTGCCGATGAGAACAGGCAGGTCTTAATGGATTACATCATCCAGCAGAAAACGATTAATCCGCAGGCTGATCATAACTGGTCCATTCTTCCGGTCAAAGGGACAAACCTGACATTTGAATCTTCCTTGGCCGCAAAGCCGTTTGCCGACCGCGCAGATGACGTCGCCTATATCGGTGAATCACAAAACGCGGGCTACGGACAGTACAAGCTCCAATTCAAAGATGATGAACCGGGCACAGATCCGCCGAAAGATGACGCATGGAAACTCACCGTTATGCATACAAACGACACGCACGCCCACCTTGATAACGCGGCGAGGCGGATGACGAAAATCAAAGAAATCAGAAGCAAAACCGACCGCAGTATTTTGCTGGATGCGGGAGACGTTTTCTCAGGCGATCTCTATTTCACAAAGTGGCAGGGGCTGGCTGATTTAAAATTGATGAACAGCATGGGCTACGACGCAATGACCTTCGGAAATCATGAGTTTGATAAAGGTCCGGATGCTCTCGCCAGCTTCCTGAGCGGTAACGGGAGCGCGTCTGACCCATCCGGGAAATACAATTTTCAAGCGCCTGACTTTCCGCTCGTCAGCTCAAATGTCGATGTGTCCAAAGAGTCAAAACTCAGACCATTCATGAAAAAAGCAGACACATTTACGGCAGGCAAAAAGAAAAAAGCAGGCATCTATCCATATATTCTGCTTGATGTAAACGGAGAAAAAGTCGCCGTATTCGGCTTGACGACAGAAGATACGTCCGTCACATCAAGCCCGGGAAAAAGCATTGTCTTTCATGATGCCTTCCAATCCGCACAAGATACGGTAAAAGAAATACAGAATAAGGAACATGTCAATAAAATTATCGCCCTGACCCATATCGGGCATCAGCGTGATCTCGATCTTGCCAAAAAAGTAAAAGGCATTGACTTAATCGTCGGCGGACATACGCATACGCTTGTAGATAAAATGGAAATTGTCAAAAACGAAGAGCCGACCATCGTCGCCCAGGCAAAAGAATACGGCGAATATTTAGGCCGTGTCGATGTCGCATTTGACAAAAACGGCGTCGTCCTGCCGGAACAATCCTCTCTTCAAGCGCTGCCGGTGAATGAGCAGACGAAAGAAGACCCGGATCTGAAAAAAGAGCTTGATCCGTTTAAAAAAGAGCTCGTCTCAGTTAAAAATGAAAAAGTCGGTTCAACGAAGGTCGCACTTGACGGCCGGCGCGAGCATGTCCGCTCCAAAGAAACCAATCTCGGAAACTTCATCGCGGACGGCATGCTGCAAAAAGCGAAGGAAGCGGCCGGCGCCCAAATCGCGATCACAAACGGGGGCGGCATCCGCGCGGGCATTGATAAAGGAGACATCACACTCGGCGACGTGCTGAATGTAATGCCGTTCGGCAACACGCTTTACGTCGCGGATTTAACCGGAAAACAGATCAAACAAGCCCTGGAACAAGGATTAAGCGGAATTGAGGCTCAAGGCGGCGCCTTCCCTCAAGTTGCCGGTTTAACATACACGTTTACACTGAATAAAAAGCCGGGACACCGTGTTCTTCAAGCTTCGGCCGTACAGGATGACGGCAGTGTAAAGCCGATTTCTGATAAGAAGACATACAGAGTCGCCACCAGTAACTTTGTCGGTGAAGGCGGAGACGGATATTCCGTCTTTAACGAAGCGTCCCATAAAGAAGACCTTGGCTTTGCCGACTATGAGGTCTTCGTTGAGCAGCTTGAAAAAGCGGGAAAAGCGGTGGAACCGAAAGTTGACGGCCGCGCGCAGGAAGTGTACCTGCCGACAAAACAAAAAAACGGTTCGTGGACGCTTGAAGATGACAGCGCATTTGCCGTCTATGCCAAAAACGCCAACACGCCGATCGTGTATTACGATAAGAATGACGGCGCCAAAAAGCCGATTGATCTCAGCGTGACCAAAAAACAAATCGGCCTGTTAAAGGACAGAACATCGGATTCTTCCCTTACGATCCTGCATGACAAGTTCAGCATGAAAATGCCTATGGCAAACGCCGCTTCAGCTGATACACGATTCGGCGTGGCGCCGAAAGGAAAAGTTAGCGGGGCGGCGCTTTCAAATGTATACGACTTTACAATGAAGCAGAAAAACAAAGACATCAAAACATTCAAAGCGCCGGTAAAGCTCACCCTGCGCATTGAGAATATGAAAAAGGCGAAACAGCCCGGTATTTATCATGTAGACCGGAAAAAGAACGTCTATACAAAAACAGACAACGGTTCGGTTTCACACGATCTCGTCACGGGCTATACAAATCATTTCAGTGAATACACCATATTAAACGCAAACACGAAGAGCGCGCCGCCGACAAGCGGAGATCATGGCTCCGGAAAGCAGCCAAGCGGACAAAAACCGTCATCCGGCCCTGCGCAGGACGGAGTATCGCCGGGCGGCCTGCTTCCTGATACAGCCACAACGATGTATTCCATCCTTCTTGCCGGGTTACTCATCAGCGCGCTCGGAACGGCACTGTATCTGTACCAAAGAAGAAAAGCAAAAAAAGTGAACGAAGCATAAAAAGACCGCTTTTATCGGGCGGTTCATCCCAAGAGCTCTCCTGATCTGATATCAGGAGAGCTTTTTCTGCCGGTCCCCCTCTGAGTCGACAGCCGTACGGCCGAGTGATAAAATATGAACGTTATTCGCGAAAGACTGCATCCGCATCGTTTAACACTTCACGGCGGGGCCTCTTTTTTACACGGCGCCGCCTGTTTGGAGGACTTTTTTTGAAGATTACAGGAAACAAACGAATCCGCATGTCTTACAAGAAAAAGCTGTTTTACGTGATAACAGCGCTTTGTTTTATCAGCTCGATCATTTTTGTCACTCACAACGCTTCTTTTTATGAGCGGCCGATTGCCAGAGTGACGAAAACAACATTGGAACACCAGTCTGACGTACAGGACATGCATAAAAACAAAGATAAGATTTTCAATCAGACGATCACTGCCAGACTTGAAAACGGCAGTCAGAAAGGGCAGCTCATTCATTTGTCCAATCAGTATTCTTTATCCGGAGCGAATGATCAGAAATATTCGATTGGCGATGAAGTATTCGTTTCTATTGATAAAGGGAAACCATCAAACAAAGATATATCGGGAAGCATTATAGATAAAAAACGGGATAAACAGCTTTTGCTGATCGCTTGGGTTTTCATCTTCACCTTGCTTATCGTCGGAAAAAAACAAGGCTTCTTTTCGATCGTCAGCCTGATGTTTAACGCCGTTTTACTGTCGTTTGCATTAGATTTGTACAGGAAGCATCCTAATATAGGGTTAATTTTTATCTGCGGTATCTGTATTCTCATCTTTACGGTCATATCATTGCTGCTTGTCAGCGGTTTTCACGCGAAAACATACGCCGCCATAGCCGCGACGCTCGCAGGCACTTTCGTTTCCCTGCTGATTACGTATCTGGTGATGCTGGCAACCGGAGAGAAAGGTCTCAGATATGAGGAAATGCAGTATTTAACCCGCCCTTATCACACGGTGTTTATGGCCGGGGTATTTATCGGATCACTGGGAGCGGTCATGGATGTAGCCATTACCATGACGTCATCTGTCTTCGGATTATATGAAGAAAACAAGGGTATCTCATTACAAGCTCTCAGACGTTCCGGGATGGAGATCGGAAAAGACATCATGGGAGCGATGACCAATATTCTGTTTTTTGCTTATATAAGCGGCTCTATTCCGATGATGCTTTTGTATTTGAAAAATGATTCCCCGATAGGATTCACTCTTTCTATGAACATTTCCTTGGAAATAGCCAGAGCATTGGCCGGGGGGATCGGAATTGTATTAACCATACCCGCCAGTCTGTATGCTTCTGTCTTTTTTATTAAACGAAAGAAGGCAAGCTCATGAATGTCATCGTAATTCTCGCGGCGATTTTATTTCTATTAATGGTCATTATCGGCGGAAAAAAAGGAGCGAGGTCTTTTATTGCGTTATTCTTAAATTTCGGGGTTCTCTTTCTCACCATTATTTTCATGACAGATCCGCATATCAATCCGATTGTTTTAACATTGCTCTCTTCCGCCGTGATTTGCAGCATTACTCTTTTTTATATTAATGGAGGAAACGTCAAAACCGTAACCGCCTTTATTTCTGCGATGCTGACCATTGCATTGCTGCTGTTTTTTATTATGTCCGTAACAAAACATACTTCGATTCAGGGATTCGGTGAAGAAGAATTGGGGGATATCGGCATATTCACACTGTTTGTCGGGGTGGATTTTGTGAAGGTTACCGCAGCTATGATCATCATGGGCACGATTGGGGCGATTACTGATGTCGCGATTTCCATTACTTCACCCATGCGGGAGATTTACAGTCATAATCCGTCCATGAGCAGAAAAGAACTGTACACATTCGGATTAAGCATCGGGAGAGATATTTTAGGAACGAATACGAATACGTTATTCTTTGCTTTTTTCGGCAGCTATTTGGCTTTAATTATCTGGTTTAAAGACTTATCATACTCAGCTGAAAAAATAGTGAACTCAAAAGTATTCAGTGCGGAAGCCGTCACCATTCTTTGCGCCGGAATCGGGATCGGCATCATCATTCCCGTTACGTCCTGGATCACCGCCTGTTTTTTAGCAAAACCAAATAAACATTAAAAGCTGCCGGGACACGCCCGGCAGCTTTTTTTATCTTATACCCACTTTACAACGTCTTTTGAGGCAGATCTTGTTTTCGGGCGCGGTTCTCTGACACGGTAGCCGAATGCGGCCATGACAGAGATGTCGAAACTTCCGTTTTCCAGAAGCCCTTCTTCTTCAAGAATCCGGTGGATCTCTTTGTAGTTGAAGCCTTCAACAGGGCAGGAATCGATGCCGATCTGCGCAGCGGCTGTCATCATATTGCCGAGGGCGATGTAAGTCTGTTTGGATGCCCAGTCAAACAGCGCGCGATCTGATTCAAGCAGATTGAAATCATTTTTCTGGAAGTCTTCCGTTTTGCTGATATAGCCTTCATACATATCTTCCGGCATTTTTTTGACTTCCCGCAAGTGGTTTTTGACATAGTCGGCGTCAAAACGGATATCCTTTGCCGTCCGGGCAAGCAGAAGTACGAAATGGCTTGCGGTCGGCAGCTGCTTTTGCGCCCCCCATGTGAACTCGCGGAGTTTTTCACGAAGCTCCGGATTTTGAACGACGACAAATTTCCAAGGCTCCAAACCGAGTGAGCTTGGGGATAATCTTCCCGTTTCTAAAATGAATTCAAAATCGCTTTCTGAAATTTTTTTCTCAGGATCAAATTCCTTTGTAGCGTGTCTGAATTGATACGCTTCGATGATCTGCTGTTTTTTATCTGACATTCATGATCTCTCCTTTTTATCTCGTTATGTACTATTGTAGCCATTATTTTTGAAAGTACCAGTACGCACATTTTTGTTGGATAGTATTCATTTTGATACTGACAAAAAAACGGGCTGCCGCGGCAGTCCGTTTTTATTTTTCTCTTCTCGCAAAGTCGACGAAACGGAATTTATCGAGCCTGTGCCGGCTTTCCGTGTACTGAAAGAGGCTGGTATCCTCCAAAAAGACGCGGTTTTTCACGACCGCCATATGGCTGAACCCGCCGAGATCCAAATACTTCCAGTCTTCCTCCCCCGCCGGCTCCACGACAATTTCCTTTTGCGCGTAGCTGATGGACAGGCTGAGCTCTCCTTCGAGATACTCATAGATCGAATCTTCACAAATCGCCTTCGTTAATAGAGGCACATGTTTTTTCACAAAGTAATCCTTGTCCAAAATAATATGTTCTCCGTCAATCCGTCTTGATCTGACGACTTCCCACACCTTTTCATCCGCTTCTGTACCAAGCTCTTTTGCGGCTTCCGAGGGAGGCAGGATCAGCCCGAGACGGTGAACCTCCGTTCTCGTCTCTTTTCCGAGCGTTTCCGAAAGCTCTTTGAAGCTGATCAGGCCTGAGACGGGAAAGCGCATTTTTTCTCTGTCTAATATGACGGAGCCTTTGCCTTTGATTTTCTGGATGTAGCCGTTTTGCGCCAGCATATTGAGCGCTTTACGGACGGTTTCTCGTGATGTGCCGTATTGATCGCATAAATCATTTTCAGACGGAAGAACGTCTTCAGCCTTCCGCTGGCCGCTTTCAATCTGCCGCACCATATCTTTATAGATTGTGATATATTTATTCACTTTCATTCATGACCACCCAGATTAGTGTATCACGCTTTTGTCAGATGATAAACGATCGATTCATACGGACGGAGCGTCAATCGTTCCGGCCGCCCTCCCCTCGGTTCATCATTCGTCAGCAGCACCGTAAACCGCCAGCCGTCCGTGTCTTTAAGCGGAACCGTAAAGTCCGCTTCTTTCCCGTAGAAGTTGTTGATGCACAGAAGTTTTTCATCCTTGCCGTGTCTGACGTACGCCAGAACCGCCGGATCATCTTCAGCAAGCAGCTCAAACGTTCCTTCAGTCACGATGTCATATTCCTTTCTGAGCTTGATGAGCTTCTGATAATGGTAGAAAATTGAATCCGGGTCCCGCAAAGCCGCTTCCGCGTTAATGTCCCGATAATCATCCGCCGCCGGAATCCAAGGCGTTCCCGTCGTGAAGCCGCCGTTCGGCCCGCTGTTCCATTGAACGGGGGTTCTTGCATTGTCTCTTGATTTCTCTTTTAAAATGGCGATAATGTCTTTTTCTGACACGCCTTCTTCCTTCATCTTTTTGTAAATGTTCAGTGATTCGACATCGCGGTATGAGCCGATGTCATCGAACTTCGGATTGCCCATGCCGATCTCCTCACCTTGATAAATGTAAGGCGTGCCCTGCATCATATGAATGGCCGCCGCCAGCATTTTGGCTGATTTCGTCCGGTATACGCCATCGTCTCCGTATCTGGATACGGCCCGCGGCTGGTCATGGTTGCACCAGAATAATGCGTTCCAGCCTCCGCCGTTTTGCATCTCCGTCTGCCAAAACGCTAAAATCCGTTTCAGCTTCAGAAAATCAAACGGAGCGAGCGCCCATTTTTCACCATTCGGATAATCCACTTTTAAATGATGAAAGTTAAAGGTCATATCGAGTTCTTTATTTTCAGGGTTTGTGTACCGGATGCAGTGGTCAGCCGTTGTCGAGGACATTTCACCGACCGTCATGCTGTCATATTTCGAAAACACTTCCCGGTTCATCTCATGAAGAAATTCGTGCACGCGCGGCCCGTCCGTATAATAAGGGCGCCCGTCACGACCATCCTCGGCATCAGGAAACGATTGGTCTTTAGAAATGAGGTTGATCACATCCAGCCGGAAGCCGTCGATCCCTTTTCGGAACCAAAAATGCATCATGTCGTAAACCTGTTTTCTCATCTCTTCATTTTCCCAGTTCAAATCGGCCTGCGACACATCGAATAAATGCAGATAGTGCTGGCCTGAGGCCGGGTCGAGCTCCCAAGCGGAACCGCCGAATTTTGATTCCCAGTTGTTCGGCGCCCGGCCGTCTTCCTTTCCGTCTTTCCAAATGTAAAAATCCCGATACGGACTGTCGGGTGACGAAACCGCTTCTTTGAACCACTGATGCTCGACTGATGTATGGTTTACGACAAGATCCATGACGACCTTTATTCCTCTTTTGTGCGCTTCATCGAGAAGGCGTTCAAAATCCTCCATCGTTCCGTATTCTTCATAAATGGTGCAGTAATCGCGAATGTCATAACCGTTGTCATTCTGCGGCGAATCGTAAATCGGCGTAAGCCAAATGACATCAATCAAAAGCTTCTGCAAATAATCAAGCTTCTCGATAATACCGTTCAGATCACCGATCCCGTTTCCCGTCGTATCATTAAAGCTCTTCGGATAAATTTGATATACCGCTGCCTTTTTCCACCATGGTGTGCTGTCTGTTTTCATTTTTCTTCACCGCCTGTATTGTTTTGAATGGAAAGGGAAAAGGGACAGCCTGATAGAAGGCGCCCCGCAGGTTTTCTATTTTTGCCGTTTCAGCCGCGCATACCCGTATGTTCCCGCAAACGGGAGAATCAGCACAATCAGCATTCCGATCGCAAACGGGCCCCAGTACCGGCTCATAATGGAGAAGATCCCCGGCACGCCGCCGACACCGACCGAGCTTGCGAGAACGCCTTTGACGGAGATGAACATCCCCGCAATCCCCGAGCTGATCATGGCGATCACAAACGGAAATTTGTAACGCAGATTCACGCCGAAAATCGCCGGCTCGGTAATGCCCAAATATGCGGAAATGCCGGCCGTCAGTGAAAGCCCCCGCTGTTTTTTATCTTTTGTAATGAGCATCATGGCCAGAGCCGCCGATCCTTGAGCGATATTTGACAATGCGAGCATCGGCCATAAAAATGTGCCGCCGAGCTTTGATCCGATTAATTGAAGATCGACCGCGAGAAACGTATGATGCATCCCCGTGATGACAAGCGCCGAATACAGCCCTCCGTACAGCAGGCCTCCGATGGCGGAGAATTGGCCGAAAACGGCAATCAATCCCGCCGTCAGCGCGTTACCGATCGCAAAGGTGATCGGACCGATGATAACAAAGGATAGAAAACCGATGACCAAAAGCGTCACCGGCGCGACGACCAACAGCTGAATGCCCTCCGGCGTCCGTTTCGTCAAAAAGAGCTCAAGCCTGGCAAGTAAATAAGACGCCAGCAGAATCGGGAGCACCTGACCTTGATACCCGACTTTCTGCACCTCAAGGCCGAACAAGTTCCACACCGGAATATCGCCGCTCTGCTCGGCGGCCCCGTATCCCCATGCGTTTAACAGATCAGGATGCACCAGCATCAGCCCGAGCACGATGCCCAAAAGCGGGCTTCCTCCGAACCGCTTCACTGCCGACCAGCCGATTAAAGCCGGCAGAAAAGCGAAGGCCGTCCCCGCGATCAGATTAATCATATTGGCAAGATCCGCCCATTGCGGATACACTTGAACAATCGATTTCGTGCTGTAGAAAATGCCTTCCGCCGTTAAGATATTGTTCAGACCCATTAAAAGCCCGGCCGTGACGATCGCCGGCAAGATCGGAATAAAGATGTCCGCAAGCGTTTTCACAGCACGCTGTAAAGGATTCATGTTTTGCGATGCCGCCTTCTTCACGTCATCCTTGGACGCTTCCCCGATCCCCGTTTCCTTCACTAATTCCGCATATACTTTGTTGACCGTCCCCTGCCCGATCACGACTTGAAACTGCCCGTTTACCGCAAAAGATCCTTTGACAATGTCTATTGCATCAAGCATTTTTTGGTTTACCTTGGTTTCATCTATTAATGCAAACCGCAAACGCGTCACACAATGAGTCGCCGCCTCAATATTTTCGATTCCGCCGACAGCTTCAGCGATCTGCCGCGCAGCCCGGTTAAACTCACCCATGCCAACCCCTCCGTAACCGTTTTCATTTTGTCTCAAAAAACTTGTATATACATGTTTATGACTCTATTGTAATGATGTATATACATGTCGTCAATCTATTTTTATAGCGCTTTCATCACAAATATACTGCGAAAGACCCTGAAACAAAAAAAGCCCCGCCGGAACCGGGCCTTGACTTCTTGTTTGGTCGGGAACATGTCCGGGCGGAATTCACAACAGGAGCACAAAAAGCATACAGTACTGTACAACTAAGTTAAAGAGGTGTGAAGAGATGCCATCCACTGTTATCAACCTGTACTATTTGAAGATTAACAGTATTTCTGGCAACGGATCTATTACGATTGGGGAAGCGGCATACAACAGTCCCACCACAAATAACAAATCACAAGGACTGAACTCTTCATTCGGCGATACGTCACCTATAGAATCGATGATGGAGAACTTGTTAAATGATCCTGATGTCAACGACCAGACAGCCATCGGAACCGCAGATACCGCAAATATTACGCCGGTGCCGCCCATTATAGATTAAAGGGGTTTTTATGAATGCCTTACCAAATTAACGTCGTCAATATAAAAGTAAACGGAGCAACGCAAAACGGAAACGTCGATATCGGTCAGACCGTACAAAACAGCCACACCGCCAACAGCAAATTTGTCGGCGCGAACTTTTCTTTAGGGGATTTTTCGCCGGCCGCCGGATGTTTGAATTCGGGCCATCTTGACCCTGACGTGAGCGATCAGGATCAGATCGCCAACCCGTCAATGCCGATCGCAAATCAAATATAGGGAGGTTCTGCCGAAGTGGATATCGAAAAAATGAGAAAGTGGCTTGAGATTACAAACGAGCACAAGCCCAGCGACTTTTGGACCAATGTCCTGAAACGGAAATCTCCCGAAGATTTTTTCTCCTTACAAAAAAACACCCTGACTTATGATATTTATCAGGATGAACAGCACACATTTGTCATTGTGGAAATGCCCGGCGTTTACGAAGAAGAATTGACATTGAGGCTGCTGTCAAGAACACGGCTGCATATAAGAGGAAACATCACACCCCTTTTTCCGAAGAACATGGGCGTCTGCCAAAACCGGTATTACGGGGAAATCGATGAGACGATTGAGCTTCCTGAACCGGCTGAGCCCCACCTGTTACAGGCGCAGTGCGTAAACGGCCTGCTCCACATTTCCTACCCGCGCCTTATGGAGCACATTCCTTTTCAGAAAAAAATATAAAGAGCCGGCTTACGGGCGGCCCAGCCGTCTGTATACTTTCTCCTTATAATGAGAAGATGCGGGTTTTGAGAACATGGCTTTCTCCTCCGTCAGTTTGTCGAGTCTGACTTGTTTTTCCGTCCGTTTGTTCCGCAGGTGATCCCGCTCCTGTTCATTGCGGCACTTGGCGATCAAATAATCGAGCGTCATCAGCTCTTTCTTCAGCGCGCCCTCATCCTCGGCGATTCCGGCGTTTTTTAATATGCGGTAGCCCATTCTGAGCGACTCCGGAAGATGTGCGGCATCGTCTTTCGGCAGGGGCTTTCCCATTCCATTGATGCCGGCGAACTCTCCATCCTTAATGGCGCGCTTGATTTTATCTTCAGCCACGATATGCGCAATATCCATCACTGTTCACCTCTTTCTTCAATAGAATCGGGTGTGATCATACGGAAATTCACATCCCAGTTTGTGCCATTTGTGTTTTTTAAAGCTGTCATTCAACAGATCAACCGCCGCTGCGACAGCGTTTTTCGCCCTTTTTCCGATGAGCCTTTTCCACCTTTTCTATTTGCTGGTTTCATGGTATATTGATTACGTTCGTTTTTTCTATCGTTCCGTGTAAACCGTGATCGGAAAAAAGGAGTGTAACAATGAAAACATTTATAAAAGAAAGAGGACTTGCCTTCTTCTTGATAGCGGTCGTGTTATTGTGGGTGAAAACATATGTCGCTTATATTTTAAACTTTAACCTCGGCATAGACAACACGATCCAGAAAATATTGCTTTTTGTGAATCCGCTGAGCTCCAGCTTGTTCTTTCTTGGATTTGGGCTTCTTTTCAAGAAGAAATTACAGCAGACAGCCATTATTGTGATTCATTTTTTATTGTCTTTTTTGCTTTTTGCAAACATCGTCTATTATAGATTCTTTAATGATTTCATTACCATCCCGGTCATGATGCAGGCAAAGACAAACGGCGGCCAGCTCGGAGACAGCGCGTTCTCGTTAATGAGATGGACAGACGCCTTCTACTTCCTGGATACCGTCATTTTGATTATTTTGGCCCTTAAGATGAAAAAACCGGCTGAAAAACCGGCGAAGAAATCATTCAGAATCGTTTTGGCTTCCGCCGTGCTTGTGTTCCTGATCAACCTCGCCGTCGCGGAATCCGACCGTCCCGAGCTTTTGACACGCTCATTTGACCGAAACTATCTGGTGAAATACTTGGGCACGTACAACTTTACGATTTACGATGCCGTGCAGAATGTGAAATCAAACAGCCAGCGCGCGCTTGCCGATTCAAGCGATGTAACGGATGTGGAAAACTATATGAAGGCCAACTATGACGTGCCGAATAACGTCTACTTCGGAAAAGCCGAAGGAAAAAACGTCATCTACGTCTCATTAGAGTCTCTGCAGTCCTTTATCATTGATTACAAAATTAACGGCAAGGAAGTGACGCCGTTTTTAAACAAACTGGCGCACGATAATCAAACATTCTACTTTGATAACTTTTTCCACCAAACGGGACAAGGTAAAACATCTGATGCGGAATTTATGATGGAGAACTCTCTGTACCCGCTTTCGCAAGGTTCGGTTTTCGTCAATAAAGCGCAAAACACGCTGCAGTCCGTTCCTGCGATCTTAAAAGGCAAAAAGTACACGTCTGCCGCTTTCCACGGAAATACGCAGACTTTCTGGAACCGTAACGAAATGTACAAATCGGAAGGCATCGATAAGTTTTTCGATTCCGCTTATTATGACATGAGCGAAGAAAATACGAAAAACTACGGCATGAAAGACAAACCGTATTTCAAAGAATCCATGCCGCTCTTAAAGAGCCTGCCGCAGCCGTTCTATACGAAGTTCATTACGCTGTCCAACCACTTCCCGTTCGGAATGGATAAAGAAGACACGGACTTCCCGGCGGGAGACTTTGGCGATTCAGTCGTCAATAATTACTTCCAGTCCGCGAACTATCTGGATGAATCAATTGAACAGTTCTTTAATGACCTGAAAAAAGACGGCCTGTACGATAAGTCGATTATCGTGATGTACGGAGACCACTACGGCATCTCCGAAAACCATAATAAAGCGATGGCGAAAGTGCTCGGCAAAGATGAGATCACTGAATACGACAATGCCCAGCTTCAGCGGGTGCCGCTCTTTATCCACGCTCCCGGCGTGAAAGGCGGCCGCAATCATAAATTTGCCGGTGAAGTCGATGTCGCGCCGACCGTTCTTCATCTGCTCGGCGTCGATACGAAAGATTATCTCATGTCAGGTTCTGATATCTTATCGAAAGAGCACAGAGAAGTCATTCCGTTCCGTAACGGAGACTTCATCTCGCCGAACTATACGAAAGTGTCCGGCAAGTATTACGATACGAAAACCGGAAGACTTTTAGATGATTCAGAAGTCGACAAAAAAGAAGACTCTCTCGTCAAGACTGAGCTTGAAATGTCTGATAAGATCATCAACGGCGATCTGCTTCGTTTCTATCAGCCGAAAGGCTTCAAGAAAGTGGATCCGTCACAATTCGATTATACGAAGCGTGAAGATTCCTCAGCAGACGATCAAAAAGAATAAACAAAAGCCAGATCATTGATATGATCTGGCTTTTTTATGTTCAGCTCCCGGCGGCGGCCATAGTGCGCTTTTGCAGGCTGTCGGAAAGAACTGAATAAGCGACGACTTTCTTTTTCTGCTGCTTGACGACATCTACATGATCTTCGTAGCTGTATACAAACACCGTCACATCTTTTTTTCCTTTTCTCGTCTTAATGACAAGCGGATCGGCTCCGTTTTGCGGATGAAGATAACGCTCTTCATCCCCTGGGTATATATAATGCCGTTCGATAAACACGGCTTCGTTAAAATCATCAATCACCCGTCGTTTGTCTTCGCCTTCCAGACGTTTTCCGCCGAGGGAAACGGCAGCGGACTCGTCACTGAGCTTTGAATGGGTTTCAAACTTGCGGAGGATCCATTCCACCGCTCCGGTAGGAAGGCATGTCAGCACAATCTTAATCAGGCTTATGACAACAATTGAAACAACTGCAATCCATGTCACCTTACATCATCTCCATACTTGTTCTACATGAATCTTAACATAGAAGGAAACATTGTTTTTTGTACATTATGTGAAACTTGATATATGTTCAAAAAAAATCCGGATCACATAGGTGATCCGGATTTTTCAAGTCTGCTTCTGATCGTCAAGGCGGACGGCCTCTCTCAGCTCTTCCGCGACAAATTCGACGTTCGGCCCGATAATGACCTGCGCCGTTTTATTCCCAGTTTTGATAACCCCTTTTGCTCCCGCTTTTTTAAGCGCCGCCTCATTAATGAGAGACGTATCCTGCACGGTCAGCCTGAGGCGGGTCGCACAGTGATCAATCGTTTCGAGATTTTGCCTGCCGCCGAGCCCCTTGAGCATGGCATGTTCTTCGACGGAACCGGCCGTATCTTCACTAAGCACTTCTTCCTCATCATCTTCCCGTCCCGGCGTTTTCAAGTTTAACGTTTTGATGAGCATATAAAAGACGACAAAATAGATCACCGCATAACAAAGCCCGATAACGAGCAGCAAAAGCGGTTTTTCGGCAATGCCGTAGCTGAGGAGATAATCGATCGCCCCCGCCGAGAATGAAAAACCTGACCTGATTCCGAGAACATTCACGATAAATAAAGAGAACCCGGTTAATATAGCATGAACCCCGTACAAAAGCGGTGATAAAAACATAAATGCAAATTCAATCGGCTCTGTAATTCCGGTAATAAATGCCGTCAGCGCGAGACCGATCATCATTCCGGCCGTCGCTTTGCGCTTACTTGGCTTAGCCGCGGCAATCATTGCCAGACAAGCGGCCGGAAGCCCGAACATCATAATCGGGAAGAATCCCGTCATATAAGTCCCCGCCGTCGGATCCTTCGCAAAGAAGCGGGCCAGATCTCCCGTTTTTCCGTGAAAATCGCCAAACTGGAACCAAAAAATATTATTCAGCACATGATGAAGACCGAATGGAATCAAAAGCCGGTTAAAAATCCCGTAAATCCCGGCGCCGATCCCGCCAAGCCCGATCATCCATTCCCCGAAGGACGTAATCACCGACTGAATCGGCGGCCACACAAATCCGAAGATACCCGCCAAAATAATGGTAATCAGCGCCGTTACAATCGGAACGAGCCTGCGCCCGCTGAAAAACCCGAGATATTCGGGCAGCTTCGTATCCTTAAAGCGATTATACGTGTATCCCGCAATTAACCCCGCGATAATCCCTCCGAAAACGGCCATATTATTTGTCGAATTGATTGATTTTACAGCCGCGTCCAGCATGATATAAGAAATGGCTCCCGACAGAGCGGCGGCCCCGTTGCTGTCTTTCGAAATCCCGATCGCGATTCCGATCGCGAAAATCAGCGGCAGATGATCAAATACCGCGGTCCCCGCCGCGTAAATGAACGGAATATTTAATAAGTCCTCTCTGCCGATGGCCAAAATAATACCAACGGCGGGCAGAACGGCAATCGGAAGCATAAAAGACTTTCCGAGTTTTTGCAAAAATTGAAGCATTTTACCCATCCCCCTTCTTTTTTCTTAAATATACCACATAAGTTATCTAGTGATCTATACCAATTTTCCTTCATTTATTCACATAAGGCTTGTTGGTTTTCTATTTATAAACCAGTTGTGGTAAGCTTGAATCAGATGATTAAAAATAGAAAGCGGGAATGACAATGATTGTAACGAACGATCAAGAATTAGAAGGCCTTAAAAAAATCGGCAGAATCGTCGCGCTGGCGCGTGAAGAAATGAAGAAAAAAGCCGAGCCCGGCATGAGCACGAAAGATCTTGACCTGATCGGAAAGGCGGTGCTTGACGAGCACGGAGCCGCTTCCGCTCCGGAGAAGGAATACGATTTCCCGGGCGTGACATGCATCAGCGTAAATGACGAAGTCGCTCACGGCATTCCGAGCGCCTCTAAAATCTTAAAAGCCGGAGATCTTGTCAATATCGATATTTCGGCGGAGTTCGGCGGTTTTTATTCCGATACGGGCATTTCATTTGTGCTCGGAGAAGGCGATGAACGTCTGCAAAAGCTTTGTAACTGCGCGGCATCCGCATTTCAGAAAGGATTGGATCAGGCAAAAGCCGGCAAACGTCAAAACCAGATCGGCAGAGCCGTCTACCATGAAGCCCGCTCCAACGGATTTACCGTCATTAAAACGCTGACGGGCCACGGAATCGGCAGAAACCTCCATGAAGCGCCGAACCACATCATGAATTACTACGATCCGTTTGATAACGCGCTGTTTAAAAACGGAACCGTGATCGCGCTTGAGCCGTTTATTTCCACGAAAGCGGAAACGATTGTTGAAGCGGGAGACGGCTGGACGTATAAAACGCCGGATAAAAGCCTTGTCGCCCAAGTGGAACACACCATCGTGATCACAAAAGACAAACCGATTATTTTAACTGCATTGTAATGTTTCATCTCCCTCCCGAACAGGTATACAACAACTAACCCGAAGGAGGGAGACGCATGAAAAAAGATAAAGAAAAAATCAAAATCGAAAACGAAATACACGCCATGCACGGCGTAACGAAACAGCAGATTTTAGAGGATTTCGAGGAATTTAAGGCGTACCTTCATCAGAAAATTTCCGCCGGAAAAAAACTGGGTCTGGATGACAGCAAAATCATCAAAAGCGCCGCCATCCTCGGGGACTATCTCGCCAAACACGAGGAGCCCCGCAATGCGGAAGAAAAACTCTTACAAGAACTGTGGGACATCGCGGATGATAATGAAAAACAGCATTTGGCCCAGCTTCTCGTCAAACTTGCCGGACACTGATACAGTGCCCGGCTTTTTTATGCTCCGTTATAAGAGTTGTGCTACACTGGACATATGTCTGTGAAAGGAGCCATTTTTCAACATGTGGTTTATTATCTTCGGGTTTATTTTCTTTATTGAAAGCATCATTCTCACCGTTTACGGGGTGAAGAAAAAGAAGGGGATGCTGATTTATTTCGGCGTCGTTTTCGGAATCATGACACTCGGAACGGTGCTGTTAAAATTAACCGGCCATTAAGCATGAAAAGACCGCCCTTTACATATATATGTAAGAAAGCTTTACATCTCTGAATCGAAAGGCTCAGTTTTTGCATTATCCCTTTTCAGCGTCTTTTTATAGATGTTACAATGCCAAAAGTTTGGCAAAAACTGAAGAAACCTCCCCAGCGGGAGAACGGAGAAAGGAGTTTTCTGACATGCATTATG
The DNA here is from genome assembly GCF_057196865.1 of Bacillus sp. SYZHCR11. Lineage (NCBI taxonomy): Bacteria > Bacillati > Bacillota > Bacilli > Caryophanales > Bacillaceae > Bacillus > Bacillus sp. SYZHCR11. The sequence continues at coordinate 170,111 of NZ_JBXUND010000005.1, read as the reverse complement.
GCAGTAAAGGCTGGTATGTAGAAGAGTTAAAGAAAAAAGGAATTACCCACTATGAAGGAAGAAAGCTTCAAAGCTTCAAAAAGTACTTCCTTGCCAATCTGCTGGAAACAAAGAAACAAGCATAACGTAAATCAGCCGTGCTGTCAGTGCAGCACGGCTTTTTTTCTATACATTAGTGAGCCTGTCCCTTTTTTTAAGGAAGGACTCCCTCCAGCTTTCTGACAGCGCTTCTTCCCGCAGTATTTCTTCAATCGCTGACAGATTGTCTGAATCACGGTATTTCACTTCGTTCGCATACCAGACGGAAATGCTTTCTTTGCCTCTCGACAGACGCTTGAGGACGGGACGCGGATCGACATATCCTTCTTCAAGCACCCTGAAATAAAAGCCGGTAAATCCCGTCTGCTGTACACGGAGCACCATATCTTTGATGCCATATTTGAGCGCGAGTTTGACGCAGGGCTGGCGCGGCTGGCTTACTTGAACGACGGCTTCACCCAGCTGAAAGATGTCGCCGATCCACACGTCTTGTTCGGCCAGTCCTTTGACCGTTACATTCTCTCCGAACGCGGCGGCGGGAAGTTTTCTCGCGAGCGTTGTTTCCCAATATGAATAATGCTCGGCGGGATACACGCACACCGCTTTATCGGGACCTCCGTGATGCTTCAGATCAGCCTGCCCGTCCCCGTCAAAATGGGTTTTATACAGCATGACGGGAGAATCTGCGGGCCGCTTGATGATGCCTGAATTGATTTGTCTGCCGGCAAATTCATGAATTGCGGGCTTTCCGAGATTGATAGATAAGACAGAATAGTCTTGCGTCATCTCGTTCACATCCTTTGCGAAATATCCTACCTTTCCTTTATCATAGTAAGAAAAAGGTGGTTTTTCCATGCTTCAGTATCATATGATTGCAGACGGCCGGGTTCAGGGCGTAGGTTTTCGCTACTTCGTCCAGATGGAAGCCGACAGACATAAGATAGCCGGCTGGGTAAAAAACCGTGATGACGGCCGGGTGGAAATCCTTGCCGAAGGCCCTGAAGAATCGTTAAAACAATTTGCCGAAGCGGTCAGAAAAGGCAGCCCCTTCTCAAATGTCACAAACGTAACCATCGAAGAATCACACCGTCTGAAAGGGTACCGCACCTTTTCCATCAGTTACTGATAAGGCTTGTCCTGATAAAAATAATTCGGCTTCACAATCGTATCGTCATATGATTTATGAAAAATGTGGGTGGAAGCCGGCGAGATCGGCGGAATCAGCCAGGTCCAGTCGCCCGTCAGCTTTCTGCCCGCGTCTTGTTCCTGTTCTTCAAAGCGTTTAAATTGATTCGCGGCCGTATGGTGATCGACAATGCTGACACCGTGTTTTTTGTATGAATAGAGCACTGCCTTATTCAGTTCCACCAGCACCTGATCTTTCCACAGGTCGGTATTCAGGCTGGCGGAAATCCCCATGACCGAAGCGGCTTTTTTGAGCATATCATACCGCTTTTCGTCAGCAAGGTTCCTTGCGCCGATTTCAGTTCCCATATACCATCCGTTAAAAGGCGCCGCGTTGTACGACAGTCCGCCGATTTCAAGCCTCATATCGGCGATAATCGGAACCCCGTACCACCTGAGATTTAAATCGGCAAACTCTTCAATATCCGGATGGGTGATCGGCACTTCTTTCACGAGCGTCTGAGGCAGGTCATACCAGACCGGCTGCCCGTCCCCTTTCATCCGGAAAAGCAGCGGCAGAATATCAAAATCGGTCCGCTTCCCGCGCCAGCCGAGTTTTTCGCAGACAGCCGTCAGCTCATATGATGCCGGATCACCGACTCTTCCTTTTTCAGTCTCATATCCCGCATAGCGGATGAGCTGGTGATTCCAGATTTCCACTTGTTTCTCCCCGTTCTTCTCAGGAGGGAAAATCGTAATCGTCGGTTTAATTTTTCCGCCGTTCGTGGCGATTTCAATATGTTCAAATAATGCGTCACGCACCTCTTCTTTCGTGTTCACATTGCGCCGGTCAATGACGTTCAGCGATTGCCAGAACAGACGCCCGATACAGCGGTTGCTGTTGCGCCACGCCATTTTCGCCCCGTGTTCAAGCTCTTCCGCCGTATGGACGTAACTTCCCGTCCGATCTATCTCATCTTTTATCGCGTGCAGTCGCGCGTTGATTTGCGATTCCATTCCGAGTTCGTGATAGCAGACATCAATAAAATCCTTCGCCTCATCCCAAAGTATTTCCGTATGTTTCAAAAAACTCTCTCCTTCAATTTACATCTGTTTCCCATTGTATCGTTTTTAGGTGTGAACACAATGGTTTTTTTGTATCATACTGGAAACTGCGAAGAAAAAACACCTGTGATTTTCGCAGGTGTTTTACAAAACGGAATGCAGTTTTTCAGCCAGTGTAAGCAAATCCTCACGGTAGTTTTTTCCCGTCATCGGAATTCCGTGACCCGTCAAAAGCGCTTCCGGCTCCAGTTCCGCCAATTTCTGAACGGATGCGGCCGCCGTCTGCGTATCCGCTGTAAAATAGGCGGGCGGACCGTGAAGCTCTTGCTTTTGAATGACAACGTCCGCAAGCGATTCCTGTTCAACAGTGATCACGGCATCACCGGCAAGCAGCACGCGGTCTTTATCCCGGAATAATGAAATATGGCCGGGGGTGTGACCGGGCGTATGCACCCATTTCCATTCTTCAAGAAACGGAACGGTACCGTCTGAAGGCAGTGCCTGAACGGACGGAATGCGGATCGTATGGCGCGGAAACAGCGGTGACAGCTTTGCGACAAGCCCTTTTTTCGCATCGGGCCTGGCAGGCGGATAATCCGCTTTCCCCGTGACGTACGGAAGCTCCTTTTCATGAATGTAAACCGGCACATTCCAAAGCTCAAGCAGTTCTTCAATCGCACCGACATGATCAAAATGACCGTGTGTCAAAATGACCGCCTTCAGCTCATACCCCTCTTTGAACCGGCGTTTCATTTCATTTGTAATCATCTCCGACGATTGAGGCATTCCCGCGTCAACCAGAATGATTTCCCGCGGAGCTGAGGGATTTTCGATAAAGTAAACATTCGCAATCTGCACGGTCAGTCCGTAAACGCCGTCCGCCGCTTTAAAACCGGCGCCGCTTCTCACTGAAAAAAGCGGCATAAACGGATCACTCATCATGGCACCTCCTCTGATGCCTTTAGTGTGCGACGAACCGGGTGTTTTATGTTAAAAAATCGTGATTGCGCCGATGATGAGCGCAAAGGCCGTCATGACGATAACGGCAAGAACCGCCCATTTCATCGCAAATTTCTGATGTTCATCAATGGTGACCCCGGCAAGCCCGACTAATAAATGCGTCGACGGCACGAGCGGGCTTAACATATGAATCGGCTGGCCGATAATCGAAGCGCGGGCGATTTCCACCTTATCTACACCGTACGCCACGGCAGTCTCAGATAAAATGGGCAGCACACCGTAAAAATAGGCGTCATTAGGCATCAGAAACGTAAAGATACCGCTCGTTAAGGCAACAATCGCCGGAATAAAACCTCCCATCTGTTCCGGAATAAGCGATACGAGGGAAATGGCCATTTCATCAACCATCTTCGTCCCCGTTAAAATTCCGGTAAACACGCCTGCGGCAAAAATCATCGAACCGATCGCAAGCACATTGCTCGAATGGGCTGAAATGCGCTCCCTTTGATCATTAAGTTTCGGATAGTTGACAATCAGCGCGATACAAAACGCAATGATGAACAGCACGGTTAAATTCACTTTTCCTGACACTAAAAATCCCACTAAAGAAAGCGTTAACAGTAAATTGAACCACCACAGTTTCGGCCGCTTCCATTCATCTTCCGCAGCCGCAGCCGTTTCATTTGTATGGGACGGCTGCTTTAATTCGATCACCCCGAGCCTTTTCCTTTCCATCCTTCCGAGTACATAAGCGACCACAATCATACACACCATTCCGCTCGCGATGACAGGCAGCATCGGCCCCGTCAGCTCTGCCGGATCAACGCCGAGCGCACTCGCCGCACGCGGCGCCGCGCCGCCCCATGGAATCGTGTTCATGATACCCATGCCGACCCCGGCGATTCCCGCTAAAATAATCGGACGGATTCCGAGCATGATATACAAAGGCAGCATTGCGCTTGTCGTAATCATATACGTCGTCGAGCCGTCTCCGTCCAGTGCGACAAGCATGGTCAAAACGGCTGTTCCGACTACAATTTTGAGCGGGTCGCCTTTAACCAGCTTTAAAATACGCGACACCATCGGATCAAATAAACCGGTATCAATCATAATGCCGAAATAAAGAATCGCAAACATAATCATCACTGCGATCGGTGCCACCTGTTCAATACCGGAGATCATCATCTCGCCGACCCGGTTAAAAGAAAACCCGGCAATCAGCGCAAACACGATCGGCGTTAATACGAGCGCCGTTAACACTGAAAGCCGTTTTGTCATAATCAGCACCATAAAAACAAGCATCATAAGAAAGCCTAAGATTGCTAACACAGTATGTCCCCCTCATCATGAATACGCTTACATTTTAAAGGCCCGATCCCCTTTATCCGCCTTTTTGCTATCTTATGAGAATTGGATATTGAAGTAAATATTTTGGATTTTAAAGATTTTTAATTTTTTATAACCTTTTCGTTCATTTTGTTCATTTATAAATCAAAAGCCTTCCGCAAATATGCGGAAGGCTTATTTTTCGCTGCTCATCATCTCTTTATAAAACTCGGTCTGCTCTTCTAAAAAGCGTTTTGCGCCGCTGCTGTTTTTATAAAAGCTCTCCCAATCCCGTTTTTTCAACATTTGCTTCCACTCCGCGGATGAAGTAATCTGTTTCAAAGCCTGATCCCAATAGGCGATCTCGCCTCCGGTCATGTCTTTCGGCCCCATGATGCCTCTCCAGTGCGCAAAGACAAACGGCACCCCCTGCTCTTTCCATGTCGGCACATCGCTGAAGCCGGAGAGCCTTTTGTCAGACGTAACGGCCGCCAATGTGATTTTCCCTTTCCGATAGGCGTCTCTCGCTTCTGAAATGGTCATTGAGGCGGCGTCTATCTCGTGACTGATAAGAGCTTCAATGACTTCATTACTGCTTCCGTATTGAAAAAAGCGGATATCAAACGGAGAAATTCCGGCCATTTCCGCCGCTCTCGCAAAGGAGAGCTGGTCATCATTTCCGAGGCCGGGCGCAAATCCGATTTTTATGCCGCCCGGATTTGCTTTAATATCGCCGAGCAGCCGCTTTCCGCTTTTTATCTTTGAATTCTTCGGAAGAGCGACGGTCTGCCACTCTTTTGCGATAATGGCCAAAGGCGTAAAATCAGCTGCCTTCAGCCGGCTTTGTCCCAAAATTTCATTGCTTAACAGCAGACTTGAATTCATACTGATGACATCCGTTTTTCGTTCGTTTACATATTTCCAGCCGCTGTCTCCGCCTCCTCCGGGTTTATAGATGATCTTTACGGGCCGGCCTAATATTTGCTTCCGCTCTATTACCGATTGCAAAGCTTTTGCCGTTACGTCCCAGCCCCCTTGAGGCGCTGCCGGGACGACAATTTCAACCGGCCCTTCAGCTGAACGGATGCCCGCCGCCTGCCGTCCGTCAAAAGAAACCAGCGCCGCCAGCATGACAAGAAGCACTCCCAACCGCTTCATTTCTCCCATCCCTTACTCATGTGCTAAATAATATTTCCGTTCCGGCCTGCCGATAATGCCGTACTCTAATTCAGCGAGCGCTTCTTCCCGAGAAACGAGAAACTCGGCGTAGCGCCGCGCCGTTGTTCTGGAGGCACCCATTTTTTCTCCCAGTTCTTCAGCCGTCATCCCTTTTTGAGCCGTTCTGAGCGCGTTTTTGATTTTTTGAAGCGTAATCGAATTAATCCCGGTCGGCAGATCATTGTGCTGTTTTTGTTCTTTCTGACCGCTTCCGAAAAACATGTCGATCACGGACTGGCTCAGCTCCGGCTGTGAGTGCAGCCATTCTCTTTTTTCACGGTACTGCAAAAGCACTTCTGTAAATTTATGTGCCGACACCGGTTTTATGACATAATGGGCAACGCCTGATCTGAGCGCTTCCTGCAGCAGCCTTGTTTCGGCAGAAGCCGTAATAATGATGATATCAACGGAAGGAAAACGGCCGCGGATAAGCGGGAGCAGATCTGTTCCCAGCTCATCCGGCATATAAATATCCAAAAGCAGCAGATCAGGCTGCCGTTTCTCAAGCAGCGATATGGTGTCTTTGGCATTGATTGCTTTGCCAATGACATTGAATCCATCAAGATGTTCGATAAATTTTTGGTGAATTTGCGCTATTCGAAAGTCGTCCTCTGCAATCGCGATGTTAATCACACCGATTCCCCCTTTGGCCTTTCTTTCGGTATAAACACCGTAAATACGGCACCGCCGCTCTTTTGCTGCGAAATCTCAATCGCTCCCTGCAATTCACTGACGGCTTCTTTCAGATTGGCTAAGCCGTATCCTCTCCTTGTCCCCTTTGAAGAGTAGCCCTTTTCAAATATCGTTTCTGTTTTTTCCTGAGGCACGCCGTCTCCTGAATCCGCCACTTCGATGACGATATCCCTGCCGATATCGGTCATAAAAAAGGATACCTCTTTTTTCTCTTTTTCGGCGACGGCTTCGAAAGCGTTATCAATAAGATTTCCGATGATCGTAATGAGCTGGGATGAACCCACATGCTCCGGCAGCGATTCTAAAAAGCTGTTTTCATCTATTGAAAGCTTCACTTTCTTCTCAGACGCCTTTCCCATTTTTCCTAATAGTATGGCCTGAACCCGCTGTGAATGAATGTTTTGAAAGAGGATTTCGTGCTGTTCATTCTGGATGGCGTACTCTTCTTTTATCAGTTCAATGGCTTCATTATATTCTCCCAGCTCTAACAGACCGAGTATCGCGTAAAGCTTATTCGAGAATTCATGCGTTTGCGCCCGGAGATCCTCCGAGTATTTTTTCATTTCAGTCAGCTTGTTAATCAGTTTCTTGAGCTCCGTTTTTTCGCGGAAGCTGATCACCGCTCCGTATACTTGTCCGTTCTGCTTCATTTCTTTCACGTTTAAGATAAATACTTTATCTCCGGCACGCACCTCCACGTTCGGCGGTAATTCTCCCCCTGCCAACACCGGCATGAGCTTTGCGCCCGGCATGATTTCTTTTATATGCCTTCCGATCATCGGTTCCGGAAGATTCAGCATATCAGCCGCAGATAAATTCATCATGGTTACCGCGCCTTCTTTGTTTACGGCGATAATCCCTTCTTTCATCGCAAGGAGCATCGCATTGCGTTCCCTGTACAGCGCTGCAATTTCATGCGGTTCAAGGCCGAGTGTATCTTTACGGATGCTTTTTGCGAGCGCCGCCGCTCCCCCGATGCCGATAAGAAACACCAAACATGCAAAATAGCCTAAATGCCGCAAATGCGCCTTCATATCTTTTTCTATCTCATCTTGTAGAAATTCGACTGTCACCGTTCCGACGACTTCGTTATGATTTTTTTCCTCCAAAATAACCGGGGCGCTTCCCCGGACGGCCTTCATTCCGTCGGAAACCGGAGACCCGCCGAACATGACGGTTTTATTTTGCAGATTTTGATTTTCTTTCGGAATACTGCTTCGGGCCGAATGAAATGCAACATGCCCTTTTTGATCAGTGATGTAGACGGCGTGCGCGCCTGCCTGTTCTTTCATTTGTTCAATGACGTCTAACTTTGTAAAAGCCTCTTGATCCGCAAGCCGGAACGCCTCTTTTACGGGAGGCATATATGAAATGGTTTTTGCCGTTTGCACCGCCAACTGTTCAGCCTGCTTCTGCCCTTCCTTTAATTGCTGAAAGGCAAATATAACCGTGAGCGTTCCGATGACAAGTATTAATAAAGCCGTAATTAATCCGGCGATTTTCATTTGCAGAGAGACATAAAACCGCTTCGCTTCCAACACAGCACCAGCCGTCCTTTCCTCCTAAAATCATACCATTTTTTAAATCTTTATTTCTCATTTTTGAGAATTTTCGTGATCTTTTTCTCTTGTCATTTCTTTCAAAAAGTGCAGTCTGGTATAATTTCCCTCAAGAGAGATAAGAAGGATGAACTTTTTATAATCGCTGCGCAAAAAAAGACTGACAGGAGCCAGTCTCGGGATGTTTCACAACGGACGTATATTCAGTTGACAAAGTGTTTCTCTATGATGGCTGAGATACATTTGAATGACCGGAAATATCAATCAATTTTCCTTTGACGGCCAGGCGTCCTTCGGTTCTTACCGCTTTGTCGCATGTGATTAATGTAATCTCTTTATCTTTTGTCTCCTGAATTGCGTTTGCTTCTATTTCTGAAATCATGGTTTTTGATGTTACAGAATAAATATAGTCTTTTCTAAAGTCGGTAATCACGATTTGCGCACCTTTTTTTATGTGTAAAAGAGGGCCGAACAATAGGTTCTCCTGCTTCAGATGGTGGCCTGCCAACGGGTAGTTTCCCTCGCCCATTTTCTGATCCGGACGCATAGTTGCCGCGCCGATCAGCAGGTTTTCATTGGTTGTGCCTTTTAAAATCGGAAGGTCTAAATCGATGCTGCTGATGGTTATCCGTCCGATTATCGGTTTCGGTTTGCGATTAAAACTTGACTGAACTGTTTCCCTGAAACCGGGCGGATGAATGGATTCAAATTCATAGTCCGCTTTTTTCATGTTATTTTTTCGCGCCTGTTCTGCGGTCAATTCCGATTCAATTTGGCTTTTACTGAGGTACGCGATCAAACAGCCTTTCATGAGAGGAGAGGAAATGAGAAGCAGCCCGGACAAAATAAGAACGGCAATGATCATTTTTTTAACCATGAAGAAAATTCCTTTCTTGTACGTCATGCGGTGAGTATTTGGTGAGAAATGATTCTCTTTTTAAAAAAGCACCTGATCGATTCTTACATGATCAGGTGCGATAACGTCTATCTATTCCTTGCTTTCTTCTTTCTTGATACAACAGCCGCGGCTCCGCCGGCTAATAGCAGCAGAATACCGGCCGTGACCGGCATCATACCGTCCGTATCACCGGTTTTCGGCAGGTTTTTGCCTGTATTCGGGTGATTGGTTTTACCATTGGTATCAGGGTGATGCCCGCCTTGATTCGTTTGATGATTCGGTGTGTCTTTCCCAGGTGCGGGGTTTTTTAATTTCTTATTAGAAACGACGACCTCAACAGCTTTTGACTGTCCTTTTTCAATTGTGAATTCAATTGGTTTTTCGTTCAGCTGATAGCCGTCAGGCGCTTTTGTTTCGATAAATCGATACTGTCCGGGCGCTAATCCTTTCACCGTAAACCGGCCCTTTTGATCCGTCTTCCATACCGCCGGCCGTTCTTTGCTGCCGCCGGTGTTTACCGGATGTCCGGCAGAATCCGTTATCTTGAATTCAGCACCTTCCAGCACCTTATTTTTATCGTCATGATCCACTTTTGTCAGTGTTACATCACCCGGCGTCAGTGTATTCTCCACACTGATTTCGACTGGTTTTATGTCGGTATTTGTGATCTTGAATGATATTGGCGTTTGATCCAAACTGTAAAGTTCAGGCGCTTTTGTTTCGATAAATTGATATTCTCCTGCTTTCAGTCCCCGTACAACAATCTGTCCGTGCTCATCTGTCGTCAGACCTTCTCTCAGCACTTTGCCGTTTGCATCTGTCAGATTAAACTTCGCACCTTGCAGGACTTTCCGTTTGTCACCTTGATCCAATTTTGTGAGAACAACACTGTTCTTGATGTTAACTGCAGTCAGGGCAGCCTGATCCGGTTTTCCGCTGTTCTCAGCCTTAATCGTAAACCGCACAGGGGTTGTTGACAGCAGATAACCATCCGGCGCTTTTGTTTCAACAAATTGATAGTCTCCGGGCGCCAAACCGCCGGCGTCAATTTTGCCGCCTTCTTTTGTCATCAGTTCTTCTCTTACGGTTTTTCCATCACTGTCAATGATTTTAAATACTGCACCGTCTAAAACGTTTCCGTCTTGATCCTTCTTAACCAGCTGGACAGAGCCTTTATAGTTGACAAAGGTGCCGGTCTCAGACGGCTTCGGCTTTCCTTCCGCTGTTTCTGAGATGGTAAACTCTTTTTTCTCCGTATTTAACACATAACCGTCAGGCGCTTTCGTTTCAATGAATGCGTAATGACCGGGTGCAAGGCCGGATGTTTCTACTTTTCCGTCTTTATCTGAAACCAGATCGTCCTGAACCGTTTTTCCATCACGGTCGACGATTTTGAAGACTGCACCTTCAAGGTTTCGGCCTTCCGCATCTTCCTTCGTCAGCCGGACAGAGCCTTTATAGTTGACGGCCGTTCCTGCGTCAGTTGACTCCGGCTTTCCTTCCGCTGTTTCTGAGATGGTAAACTCCACTTTCT
>NZ_JBXUND010000005.1:149636-159594 GCF_057196865.1 Bacillus sp. SYZHCR11 | reverse complement strand
CGTATTTAACACATAGCCGTCAGGCGCTTTCGTTTCGATGAAGGCGTAATGACCCGGGGCAAGGCCGGATGTTTCTACTTTTCCGTCCTTATCTGAAACCAGATCGTCCTGAACTATTTTTCCATCACTATCGACGATTTTGAAAACTGCGCCTTCAAGGTTCCCGCCGTCTGCATCTTTCTTCGTTAAAGCGGCTTTTCCTTTATAATTCACCATTGATCCCAATTCAACATCAGGTACTTGATTCTTTTCGTTCTTTGCGATTGAGAAGTGAATGGCTTTTGTGTTTACGATAAACCCTGATGGGGCTTTCGTCTCCATCAGCCGGTAGTATCCGGCGGGCAAACCGTTGATCTCAACTTTCCCATTTTTATCGCTTTCAATATTATTTTTTATCAGAGTATAGGTACCGTCGCTTGATTTTTTCTCAAGCTTAAATACAGCACCGGCCAAAGGATTATTGTTTTCGTCTTTTTTGATAAGCGTCACCTTATTTTTTTGATTTATGACTTTATAGAGTGCTCCTGCTACGGAGGATTTGCCGTCAATCGTAACGGAGACCCCGTTTACATAAGCATCGCTGATGGTGTAGCCGTCCGGCGCTTTTATTTCTTTCAGTACATAGGTTCCGTAACGGATATTCCCAAACGTAAGTTTACCGGCATCGTCTGTTGTGCCCGTACGCAGCAGCTGCTTGCCGTCTTTAGACCATAATTGAAAGTCTGCTCCTGAAAGAGATGTTCCGTCTGATCCTGTTTTAGATATCGTCAGGCTTCCCTTCTCCCCTGACCCTGAGCCGCCGCCGCTTGAAATAGCGACAAACACTGAGCTGTTGTTCTCTTGGGTCTGCTCCTCAACATTCGTCCCTGATATCGACACTTTGTTGTTGACCTGACCGCTGCTGCCGGAAATATTAATGAGAGAACGATATTGTATGACATACGCACGGTCGATTTGTTTATAGCCGCCTGTAAAGGTAAGGACAAATGATTGTTCACCGGTGGCATTGTCAGTTTTCATATCTAATTTATAGTCCTTATCTTTCTCAAGCCGCACATCACCCGGAATAAGATTTCCGCTGCTGTCTTTCATAACGCCGTTCTCATTATATTTTGCTTGATATACTTTAAAAGAATCTTCATCTATTATTTGATTCTCATCCGGTGTGTCTTTGACTTTTACGTCATCCAGTGTCGATTGGCTGGCATTGACATTGATGTTCCAATCGATATTGTTTCCGTTCTGTTTGCCGCCTTTAGAAATCAGGTTTCCTCCGTTTGCGACGGAAACTGAACCCGTCAGCGTTCGGTCTGCATGGTCATTATTAAAGTACTCTGCTTTGTTTGTGTATTGATTCTGTTTAATGACCTGGCCTTTTAATGACGTTTTAAATTCAATCAGGTATGGTACAGCGTCATCTGTTTTGAGATGTACGGTTAACGTATTTTTGTTGCCGTCTGACAGCTCTTCTATTTCATATTTTGAAGGATCCAGCGCCTCTCCTTCAGTGATAGAGCCGTTTTTGCTGATGGTATACGTTTTAACAGCAACCGACCCATGCAAAAATTGCTGACCATCTGTGATCGTATCTTTTATATAAGGATGTTTTGAAGGTTCGCCATTGTAATTGATGCCGACTTTCCATGTGATTTCTTTTGAAACGGCGTTGTATGAGCCGTTTTTGAATCCGTTATGGGACGTCTGATTGTTCGGTGTGAAGCCGCTCGATTCCTTATTTGTGCGTTTGTTGCCGTTTTTATCGGTCCATGTCGACTCCGCCGTATTTTTAATCGTTTCGTTTGAAAAGTCAGCGTTGAATTTTGTCTTATACGTGATCTTAAACTGACTGTTTGTTTCTGCGTAGTCCCCGATCAATGCTATTGTAAAGCCTTGATTTCCGGGCTTTTTTGTTAATGTATAATCCGTTCCTTCTTTCAGCGTTTTGTTTTCAGTCGTGTCTTGCATGTTAAATGAATCGTCAATGAGCGCCAGGCCTCCGCTGGTGAATTGATCATCCAGCGTCCAGTCTTTCATTGTGTAACCGTTTTTGTTAACTGTGATTGTCCAATCAACCGTCTTCTTCTCATAGTCTGCGTTTGAATAATGTTTGATCAGATTCTGCTGAATGGCGGTTCCCGGAGTTTCCTTTGAGTCCCCCGTATCTGTCATTGCTGTATTGGTGTATTTGACAGGACTGTCAATAATGACCCCATCGTTGACTTGAGATTGATAAATGATCTTATATGCTCCTGTGACAGTTTGCTTGAATTTTATTTCAAAGCCGTTCCCGTTATCAGTCAGCGTATAATCATCACCCTCTTTTAATGGGGCGCCCTCTTGTTCGCTGCCGTTCTGGCTGAATGTAATCGGAAGGACTTTCAATGATCCGGGAACTAGATGCAGATCGTCTGATCCGAACGTATCCTTGATGCCGGCTTTGGATTGATCAATCTTTTTCTCACCGTAGTTGTACATAACAGCCCAGCTGAACGTTTGGGTTTCTCCTTTATAACCTGTCGAAGATTTTTCTATCATTTTTCCGTAACCCGCTGTTACGGAAGCTTCCGCAGAAATCGGCTCCGCATTGTCTCCGCTGAATGCCGCCTTGTTTGTCAGCGTGATGTTTCCGCCTTTACCCGGCTTTGCCTCATCTTTAATTTCCGTGTCATATATGAGCCGGTAGGCTGAATCAATTGTCCCGGCGAAGGTGACATTACCGTTTTCGCCAACGGTATAACCTGAAGTTATCTCATTTCCCTGACTCACCGAGCCGTCAATATTCACATCAAGTTCATACACTTTCACAGAGCGGAAAGTCAATTCGTCCGGAAGGCTTTCAGTCAATTTCGCATTTTTAACTTCTTCTTCCTTTTTATTAAGGTCAACCGTCCACGTTACCTTTCCGGGATTAATGCCTTTATTCAATGACCCTGATTTCTCAATGGTTTTATTGACATTCGGTTTAAAATAAACCGTTACGTCCGGCGTATCAGAGTTAACCGGAAACTTAATCTTTTGTGTGGTTGATCCTTTTATTTCTTTCTGATTGAATTGGGTGTTTACATACAATGACCCCTTGACGTTAGAATCTTCTTTTACCTCGCCGTTAAACGTCATGATGACATGGCCGCTCGTATTAATGGAAAAAGTTCCGTACGTACTATCGCCGTCGGTCAATGGCTGGTTCGTAATGTCATTATGCATAATAAATTCTTTAGGCAGGTCAAATTCATATCGATCACCGTCGTTTATTGTTTTCCCCAGCTCATTCGGAATCGCCCATTGGATGGTGATATTCGCCGGAGAGTTCGTATTCGCACGGTTGTTTTTGTCATATGGTTTTCCTTTTTCATCCGTCAATTTCACATCAGTTAAAATATTTTGCGTAATCCGGTTTCCGCCTGATTGAAGGCTTTTAGCGGCAGATTTGCTTGTAATCACCATTTTTGATTGACTGCGTTTAGCAGAAGGTTTTGATTTCGTTGCCTGTTCTGCTTTATCCCCGCCGTCTGCAGATGCTGATTTTTTCTCTGTCTTATCCTGAGGTTCAGCAGGTGTTGAAGAGGTGTTTTTTTCTGTATCGGAATCCGTTGTTCCGTCTTTCTTCACAGGTATTAACACTTGCTGGGTCTTGCCGGCATCCAGTTGAAAAAGAGCTTTTGCCATTTTCGTCTCATCTGTTATGTCGGGAGTAAACTTCGCCGACAGTGTAATGGAGCCTTTGGCATCCCCGGCATCCGCTTCAGCATCGTTCACTTTCACTTCCAGCGTGCTTCTGTTTGCTTCAGCTTTATATATACCGATCACCCGATCAGCTGATTTCAGCTCACCTTCGGCATCATTATCTAATGTAAAACTTTCCGGAATCTTTACGGTGATATTCCGGTCACTTGCATCTTCTTTGTGTTTTAGTGACCATTCGTATGTCAGTGTCACTTTATCTCCCGGTGTTAAAGCCGGTTCACCGGCTTTTGATCCGTCAACGGTCTGCTGTCTGCCGTCTTTGACTGCAACTGAATCAAAGAACCCGCTCTCGCTATGTTGTGATCCGGAAGCGGCTGCGATCGGAGTAAAGCTGACAACTTGGCTGAAGATGAAAAACAGCGTGAAGCATGAAATCAATGCCGCCCTCAGCCTTTTGCTTTTTTTCGGGCTGAACGAAAAGTTCCTCACTCCCAATGTCTTATTCCTCCCCTTTTATATAGATTTACGTTCGAACAAGCCGGTAAGCATGGGATTCTCCTTATCCGAACCAAACTACATTGTATGAAATCGGCCTATACAAATTCTGTACATGGGATCATTTCAGAAATAGCGCACAAAAAAAGACCGGCATCAGCCGGTCCGGTCATTCAATCGTCAATTGATTTTATCTTTTAATTGTTTATATCGTTCGTATTCCTTTATCGCCTCTTCTACCTTTCCCAGTTTATTAAATAACTGCAGTTTGTATTGTATAATTTTATCGTCACCGGGCTCTATTTTCTCAACCTGCAGGCAAACGTCCATCGCTTGACGATCGTTCTTCTCTTGGATGAGAAAACCAATCAGTTCGTACGCTTTGCTGAGCCACAGATGGGCAAGACGCGCTTTTTCCGGCTCTGCCCACAGATAGCCATTCTCCATGAGATAATGGTTCTCATATGACATGACCATGTTCATGTGCCGGGTTAGTGCAGCTGCGCTGAGCGGAGGAGCCTCTTTGAATGTTTTTTCCCATTCAACTGTATCAATCTTTACCCCGGAAAGCCGGAGAATGTATCCTATATCAGTATTTTCTATTGATTGGCTGAAGGGCAGCTGACCGATTAATTTCCGTATCTGATATATTGTCGAGTAGAGCTGGGTGCTTGCTTTTGATATATCATAAGCAGGCCAAAACATCTCCATCAGCATGTCTTTACTGACCGTGCGCCCTTGATTAAGAAGTAAAAATGCATACAGTTCACGGGCTTTGGATGTTCTCCACTTGACTGTTATGTATGTTTTGACACCATTTACCGATTGATAAAAGTCCAGGTTCCCAAAACATTGTATAACATAATCCGTCCCGGTATTCCCGTCCGCCGACCTGAGTTTTTTATTCATTCGGATCCGCTCAACAGTTGTCAGCAGCCGGGCATTGTCAACCGGTTTTAATAGATAATCGACAGCATTCAATTCAAACGCTTTGATCGCGAATTCATTATAAGCGGTGATAAAAATAACTTGGATATTTTCATTGACCTCCTGAATCGATTCAGCAAGCTCAATACCGTTTATCCCGGGCATTTCAATGTCAAGAAACACCGCATCAGCTGCTGAAAGTTCCGAATGCTCCAGAACTTCCGCCGGATCTTGAAACGTTATAATAGATTGAAAGGCGTTTGTCCGCTCAAGCATACGATTAAAATGAAGCAATGCCAGTTCCTCATCATCCACAATTAACGCTTTCAAACCGCATCCCACCCGTCAATATAGATATATCTGAAAATAATTTCAATTATACCATGCCCAATGCCCTATATAGTTGGATTCTTTTTCTTTCTCTTGTTGTATTATAACGTTTGTGATTACAATATTTATACATTAAATAGGATAATAGAATGCCCCTGAATGGGATAAAGGAGTAATGATGTGAAAGAAAAATTTATTTCGATTACGATTATTTGCGGCTATGCTGCTTTCTTTATGATTTTTATGGCCATGGATCATTTTTCAGGATCATCCCTCCCTCAAGCGGAACAGGGCGTGATCAATCTGGAAAATTGGGATTTTCAAAAGGATGGAAATGTCCAGCTGAACGGGAAATGGATTCTATATCCAAATCAGATGCTGTCACCGCAGGCGCTTCATTCAGCAAAAGGAAAAAATCCCGTACTCGTTGATGTCCCTGTCAATGTGAAGCTGTTCGGAAAAACGGCCGACGTGGATTACGGAACGTACAAACTGACAATCCGATCAAATGAAGACAATCAGGTTTTGGGGATCAGCACATCTTATATCTACAGTTCAAACCGCCTTTATCTTAATGGAAAAATAATCGGACAGAGCGGCAATCCTTCAGAAAAAGCTGATTTTAAGGCGCAGAACAAACCGTACAGCAGCTTTTTCAGGCTTCGCAAGGGTGACAATGAACTTGTCCTGCATTTTTCGAATTTCGGAAAAGTTCCCGGCTGGGGGATCGCAAAACCGATAACGTTTGGGACTCAAGAACAAATTATACGCGAGAATCAAATTTCCTTTTTTAATGATTCCATTATGATTACGGCTTTTTTCATTACCGGTTTATATTTTCTCGGCTTTTTTCTGCAACGGACAAAGGATAAACATTTATTGTTCTTTTCCGTGATGTGTCTGCTTTTTTCAGCCATTATTCTTATGATCGGGAAAGAAAGAATTATCTTTCTCCTCTTTCCGTCTATTTCATTTTCATTGCTGAATTCCTTGCGTATCATCTCAACCGTGCTTGTCAGCATGGCGGTTTTTCTTTATCTCTTTTATGCATACAGAGAAATTGTTTCAAAAACGACGATCACCATTTTAACCGCTTTATCCGGGATCATCTTGATCACTGATTTTATGTCCGGAAGTTTCATTGATCACCTCTCATACATTTTACATTCTGTGCTGGCCGTTACGACTCTGTTTTATATTACATATATTTTTACGATTGCCGCCATAAGAAAAATAAAAGGAAGCACGTACCTTACACTCGCATCCGTCTCGATGAGCGCTTTTGTGATTCTTACGACCATTTCAGCTTACAGCGGCAAAACAGCTTTTTCTTTTAATTCGATCTATTCATTGCCGACAGTCATCGCTTTATTGGCGGTGGTTCTCCTGATGGCGCAGCAATTCGCCGGAGCTTTCCGGGACAATGAAGTCCTCTCACGGAAATTAGTCAAAATGGACCAACTGAAAGATGAATTTATCGCCAAAACTTCACACGAATTCAAGACGCCGCTGAACAGCATTATTAATATATGCCAAACCCTTGTAGCCGGCAGAAAAAAGAAGACGATAGAGGAAGAGAAAGAAAATATGCAGCTGATCATCCGTATGGGCTACAGACTTTCCGATCTCGTAAATGATATTCTTGATTTGGAAAAAATGAAGCAGGGGATGCTGCAGATTCGTCCGGTTCCCGTCGATGTGCATGCCGTCATATGCAGTGAGATGAACTTCTACCGGCTTTTATCCAAACATAAAAAACTCGCGATTCTTAATCATGTGCCGGACGATCTCCCTTTGGTGCTTGCAGATGAAAACCGATTCCGGCAAATCTTAACCAATCTTATTGAAAATGCAATCAAGTACACATCCGAGGGGAACATTATTCTTTCCGCCGAAAACCTGAATGACAAAATGATTCAAATAACCGTGACCGATTCCGGCAGCGGCATTCCTGAGGCTGATCTTGAAACCATTTTTGATTCTTTTCAGCAAGCGGGAGGGAAGGAAGAAGATGGAACGGGTTTAGGTTTAAGTATTGTGAAACAGCTCGTCAAGCTCCAAAACGGGGACATCTGGGCGGAGTCAGCGGCGGCGCAAGGATCAGCCTTTCATTTTACGTTACCCGCCGCTCAAATTGTTTCTTTACCGGAAGCAAAGACCGAACTTCCTAAATCACAGCCCGGACAGAGAATACCGGATATTTCGCTGGTCACGCCTTATCACTCAGAGAAAATCGATGCTCCGACGATTCTGATTGTCGACGATAATATCGAGAGTTTGAAAATTTTAATTGATATGCTGGAAGGTGTTCCTTATAACGTAATCGCAGTAAAAAGCGGAAAAGAGGCGCTTCAAGCTGTCACTTCCTCGAAGCTTGACTTGGTCATATTAGACTTGATGATGCCTGACATGACGGGTTTTGAAGTCTGCACAAACATCCGCGAAAGGTTCAGCATGGTCGATCTGCCGGTTCTTATCGTTACGGCAGCCATTATCAGCCATGACAAATACAAGGCGTTTCATGCCGGAGCAAACGACATTTTACAAAAGCCTTATCATTACTCTGAATTCACCGCGCGTATTAAAAATTTAATTTTGATGAAGCATACGGCTCACCAAGCCACAAATTTAGAAATGGCATTTCTTCAGTCGCAGATTAAGCCTCATTTTCTTTACAATGTATTAAATACGATCATCGCGCTCAGCCATTTGGATATTGAAAAAGCAAGGGAAACCACTGCTGCATTTACAAACTATTTAAGGATGAGTTTTGATTTTCAAAACACTTCGGACATCAGCTCATTCAGAAACGAACTTTCTATCATTACGTCATATCTTTCTATAGAAAAAACACGCTTCGGCAAACGGCTTGATATCCTTTTTGATATTGAACAGGACATTGACTTCCCCCTTCCGCCTTTAATGATACAGCCATTGGTGGAAAACGCCGTTCATCACGGGATCAGTAAGAAAAGAGGCGGCGGACGGATAAAGCTGACAGCGAAAAAACAAGGCGAAAACACGTATTTTATCAAAGTGGAGGATAATGGAACCGGCATCATGCCGGACATACAGAAAGATATTTTGTCTTCTGATGTTAATCGCAGTGTCGGCCTGAAAAATATCAATCGGCGGCTGAAGCATTTTTGCGGAAGCGAATTGACGATCACCAGCACCCCGGATGAGGGCACCGCTGTTTCGATGATGATTCACACTCCCGGCACAACGGATGATTTGATCTCACTAAAAACGTCTTCATTAAGATACTGATTAACTTCAAAAGGCATGTAAATACTTCTGCCGGCTGTCGGGAAATTCCCGTCAGCCTTTACAGAAAGACGTAAAAACAAAAAAGCTTGAAGAAAAAATGATATCTTCTCCAAGCTTAGCTTAGATGATCCGCACCAGTCTGGCCGTTCTCACTTAAGAAATCGTAACCCCCGCGCTTGCATATCCCGCCACTGTATTAATAAGCGAAAGGCCTGTCGCAGTGGCAGAGAATACCATTAACAGCCGGGTTTGAGGAGTTACCGCAATGTTCAGCCCTGTCGTGATTCCGTTGCTGATGCTGCCGATTGACAATATGCCGGTGAGGGGAGGAGCTAAAGTGACGGATGCTCCGGGGATCGGCGTGAACGTATTGTTCGGCACAGTAGAACTGTATAGTTGTGCGGTTATCGTAACAGTCGAGCCGACAAGCGACAATGCTGCGGTTGTACTGAAATAAGCGGCAATTGATGTAATGGTTCCGCTTCTCGGAGCAGAAAAAGCAAAGTTCAGCAGAGTTCCTCCAGCCCCGGTAAGATCAATTGCGCCTCCCCCTCCGACATTGACGCCCGTCACAGAATTGCCGAACCCGACAAGGCTCACCGTTCCGATTAATCCGCCGGCAATGGTCGTCACGGCAGTGGGAAGACCAGAAGCATACGGAATGATCGCGCCTGCTCCGGTGATCCCGGTGGCGCCTGTTGCTCCAGTAGCCCCGGTGGCTCCGGTTGCTCCCGTTACTCCGGTCGATCCGGTTACCCCAGTTACTCCCGTTACTCCCGTTACTCCTGTTACTCCTGTTACTCCTGTTACTCCAGTCGCTCCGGTGATCCCAGTGGCTCCTGTAGCGCCAGTAGCCCCGGTTACTCCGGTTGCGCCTGTTACTCCGGTCACTCCGGTTACCCCAGTTACTCCGGTTACCCCAGTTACTCCGGTTACCCCAGTTACTCCGGTAGCTCCGGTGAACCCAGTGGCTCCAGTTATCCCAGTGGCTCCAGTAGCCCCGGTGGCTCCTGTTACTCCGGTCGATCCGGTTACCCCAGTTACTCCAGTAGCTCCGGTGATCCCAGTTGCACCTGTTATTCCTGTCGCTCCTGTTACTCCGGTAGCGCCTGTTACCCCGGTAGCTCCCGTTATTCCTGTAGCTCCTGTTACTCCCGTTACTCCCGTTACTCCTGTTACTCCTGTTACTCCGGTCACTCCGGTTACCCCAGTTACTCCAGTAGCCCCGGTGGCTCCTGTTACTCCAGTCACT
>NZ_JBXUND010000005.1:146822-149536 GCF_057196865.1 Bacillus sp. SYZHCR11 | reverse complement strand
CCGGTTACCCCAGTTACTCCGGTTACCCCAGTTACTCCGGTTACCCCAGTTACTCCGGTTACCCCAGTTACTCCGGTTACCCCAGTTACTCCGGTAGCTCCGGTGATCCCAGTGGCTCCAGTTATCCCAGTGGCTCCAGTAGCCCCGGTGGCTCCTGTTACTCCAGTCACTCCGGTTACCCCAGTTACGCCGGTTACCCCAGTTACTCCGGTAGCTCCGGTGATCCCAGTGGCTCCAGTTATCCCAGTGGCTCCAGTAGCCCCGGTGGCTCCTGTTACTCCAGTCACTCCGGTTACCCCAGTTACGCCGGTTACCCCAGTTACTCCGGTAGCTCCGGTGATCCCAGTGGCTCCAGTATCCCCGGTGGCTCCTGTTACTCCGGTTACCCCAGTTACTCCAGTCGCTCCGGTTACCCCGGTGGCTCCCGTTACTCCGGTAGCGCCTGTTATCCCAGTTGCTCCAGTAGCCCCGGTTACTCCAGTGGCTCCCGTTACTCCAATCGCTCCGGTTACGCCTGTTACCCCGGTGGCTCCTGTTACCCCGGTTGCCCCCGTTACTCCTGTAGCACCTGTTACCCCGGTTGCTCCCGTTACTCCTGTAGCTCCTGTTATCCCAGTGGCTCCAGTATCCCCGGTTACTCCAGTGGCTCCCGTTACTCCAATCGCTCCGGTTACGCCTGTTACCCCGGTGGCTCCTGTTATTCCTGTCGCTCCCGTTACTCCGGTCGTGCCCGTTATCCCGGTAGCTCCAGTATCCCCGGTTACTCCAGTGGCTCCCGTTACTCCAATCGCTCCGGTTACGCCTGTTACCCCGGTGGCTCCTGTTATTCCTGTCGCTCCCGTTACTCCTGTCGCTCCGGTTACCCCGGTAGCGCCTGTTATCCCAGTGGCTCCAGTATCCCCGGTGGCTCCTGTTACTCCGGTAGCGCCTGTTATCCCAGTGGCTCCAGTATCCCCGGTGGCTCCTGTTACTCCGGTTACCCCAGTTACTCCGGTTACTCCAGTTGATCCCGTTACTCCAGTGACTCCGGTGATCCCGGTAGCGCCTGTTACCCCGGTGGCTCCCGTTACTCCCGTGGCGCCGGGATCTCCAGTGACTCCAGTGGCACCGGTTACCCCAGTCGCTCCGGTATTCCCGGTCGAGCCCGTTGCTCCGGTCAGCCCTGTTGCTCCAGTGAACCCCGTTGCTCCAGTCAGCCCTGTTGCTCCGGTCAGTCCTGTTGCTCCGGTCAGTCCTGTTGCTCCGGTCAGTCCTGTTGCTCCGGTGCACCCCGTTGCTCCGGTGAATCCTCTTACGTGAAAATGATTTGGATGACAGCATGGACACCATCTTTCATGACAGCAAGGGGGTTCGCAACAGAATCCTTCACAGCAATGTGCCCGATTTTGATAACTGCGCCTTTGATTTCTTCTTTTATGTTGAAAATGACAGCAGCACTCATTACAATTCCGGCAGTCGTAATCCCAAGAGTCGTATCTGTTATACCAAGTATCTCCTTTTCTCATTACACCACCTCTATTTTCATAATATTTCCACAGAGAAAAAAGGTGTGGCAAAACCCCACTTCTATTGGGCAATTTTTCAAATGTTCGTTAAGACTGCATCATGCACAGCATTTTACAGAAAAAAGACCTAACTGTGCATAAGTCAGGTCTTTCATCTTTAAAATATCAGTCTGCTGTTGTATTAGGTTGTCGGAAAACTTATGCTGTTAAAATCGATATTGAGTGCAGTTGCTGTCGTTAAATTATTAGCAGTTGTGAAAATAACCCTGAGCTGGTAAGTGTTCGTTCCTGCGGTCGGCGCAGTATCCACTGTTGTATCAGCAATCGAAAAACTATCCGTAGCTGCGAGAGTACTGGTTCGCGACAGAGTTCTTGTATGAATTTGCACTGCTCCCCTATATAATCTCACTTCAAAAACAAAGTTTGAATTCGCTGCAGTTGTTAACGCGGCACTGAGTGCATAATCCAGCTTTACATTCTGCAAAGCATTAACTGGGATTGCCAGCGTAGCAACGGGAACTTCTGTATTTAACGGCGGATAAACAGTGAGCGGCCCGTTGGTTCTTGTGAAGAGCAAGGTTGGTGTACTGCCTGTGGCGCCGGTTGGTCCGGTTGGGCCCGTTACTCCAGTTGGGCCAGTCACCCCGGTTACTCCGGTTGCTCCCGTTACTCCCGTTGCTCCTGTTACTCCGGTTGCTCCCGTTACTCCCGTTGCTCCTGTTACTCCAGTTGCTCCAGTCACACCTGTTACTCCGGTTGATCCTGTTACTCCCGTTGCTCCCGTTGCTCCTGTTACTCCCGTTGCTCCCGTTGCTCCTGTTACTCCGGTTGATCCCGTTGCTCCTGTTACTCCGGTTGCTCCGGTTGCTCCCGTTACTCCAGTTGCTCCAGTCACCCCGGTTACTCCGGTTGCTCCCGTTACTCCTGTTACTCCGGTTGATCCTGTTACTCCGGTTGAACCAGTTACTCCGGTTGAACCAGTTACTCCGGTTGCTCCCGTTACTCCAGTTGCTCC
Source organism: Bacillus sp. SYZHCR11 (assembly GCF_057196865.1). Lineage (NCBI taxonomy): Bacteria > Bacillati > Bacillota > Bacilli > Caryophanales > Bacillaceae > Bacillus > Bacillus sp. SYZHCR11. The sequence continues at coordinate 147,016 of NZ_JBXUND010000005.1, read as the reverse complement.
TGTTACTCCTGTTACTCCGGTTGATCCCGTTACTCCAGTTGGGCCAGTCACCCCGGTTACTCCGGTTGCACCCGTTACTCCTGTTACTCCAGTGGCTCCAGTGGCTCCAGTGGCTCCTGTTGCTCCAGTCACACCCGTTGCTCCAGTTACACCCGTTGCTCCAGTTACACCCGTTGCTCCAGTTACACCCGTTG
>NZ_JBXUND010000005.1:0-146774 GCF_057196865.1 Bacillus sp. SYZHCR11 | reverse complement strand
CCAGTTACACCCGTTGCTCCAGTTACACCCGTTGCTCCAGTTACACCCGTTGCTCCAGTTACACCCGTTGCTCCAGTTACACCCGTTGCTCCAGTCACACCCGTTGCTCCAGTCACACCCGTTGGACCGGTTGGGCCTGTTACTCCCGTTGCTCCAGTTAGTCCTGTTACACCTGTTGGACCCGTTTCTCCGGTTGAACCTGTTACTCCTGTTGCGCCAGTCGCTCCGGTTATCCCCGTTGCCCCAGTCACTCCAGTGGCTCCTGTTGATCCCGTTACTCCTGTGGCTCCTGTTGATCCCGTTACTCCTGTGGCTCCAGTCACACCCGTTGCTCCAGTCACACCCGTTGCTCCAGTCACACCCGTTGAACCGGTTACTCCAGTTGAGCCCGTTGCTCCGGTTTCTCCTGTTACACCTGTTGGGCCGGCTTCTCCGGTTGCTCCTGTTACTCCAGTTGAGCCCGTGACCCCAGTTGGGCCGGTTTCTCCGGTTGAACCTGTTGAGCCTGTTGCTCCTGTTATTCCTGTTGACCCTGTTACACCGGTCGCTCCGGTTTCTCCGGTTGAACCAGTCACTCCTGTTGCACCAGTTACTCCAGTAGCTCCAGTATCCCCGGTCGAGCCAGTTGGACCGGTTTCTCCGGTCGCGCCGGTTATCCCCGTTGCTCCGGTTGGGCCGGTTGTTCCCGTACCCCCGGTTATACCAGTTACCCCAGTCGCTCCAGTTGAACCAGTCACTCCCGTTACACCAGTTACCCCAGTCGCTCCAGTTGAACCAGTCACTCCCGTTACACCAGTTGACCCTGTTGCTCCGGTTTCTCCCGTTGAGCCAGTTGAGCCAGTCGGTCCGGTTATTCCTGTTGACCCAGTTACACCGGTCGCTCCAGTTACTCCAGTTGAGCCCGTTGCGCCGGTTTCTCCTGTTGTCCCAGTTACTCCGGTTGATCCCGTCGCGCCTGTTGATCCGGTTAACCCCGTTGCTCCAGTCACTCCAGTTGCACCGGTTTCTCCCGTTGTCCCAGTTACTCCGGTTGATCCCGTGGTTCCGGTTTCTCCTGTTACACCTGTTGGGCCGGTTTCTCCGGTTGAACCTGTTGAGCCGGTTGCTCCTGTTATTCCTGTTGACCCTGTGACCCCAGTTGGGCCGGTTTCTCCGGTTGACCCAGTCACTCCTGTTGCACCAGTTACTCCAGTAGCTCCAGTATCCCCGGTCGAGCCAGTTGCACCGGTTTCTCCCGTTGAGCCAGTCGGTCCGGTTATTCCTGTTGACCCAGTTACTCCAGTTGAGCCCGTTGCGCCGGTTTCTCCTGTTGAGCCAGTAACCCCTGTTGGTCCAGTCACACCGGTTTCTCCTGTTACACCTGTTGGGCCGGTTGGACCGGTCGATCCGGTTATTCCAGTTGAACCAGTTACTCCCGTGGCTCCTGTTACTCCCGTGGCTCCGGTGGCTCCGGTTGGGCCCGTTTCTCCCGTTGAACCTGTTACACCTGTTGGGCCTGTTACTCCCGTCGCTCCTGTTTCACCAGTTGGGCCGGTTGAGCCAGTTACACCGGTTATTCCTGTTGACCCTGTTACACCGGTCGATCCGGTTTCTCCTATTGAACCAGTTGATCCGGTTGCTCCAGTTACTCCCGTTGAACCAGTTGATCCGGTTGGACCGGTCGCTCCAGTTACCCCCGTTGCCCCAGTTGCTCCTGTCACTCCCGTTGAACCAGTTGAGCCTGTCACTCCCGTTGAACCAGTTGCTCCTGTCACTCCCGTTGAACCAGTTGAGCCTGTTGCTCCGGTTACACCAGTTACCCCAGTCGATCCTGTTGCTCCGGTTTCTCCAGTTATTCCCGTTGCGCCGGTCGCCCCGGATGCACCCGTTGCGCCAGTTGAGCCGGTTTCTCCCGTTGCTCCAGTCACACCCGTTGGACCGGTTGCGCCAGTCGATCCAGTTGCACCGGTTTCTCCTGTTGAGCCAGTCGCGCCAGTTGGACCCGTTACTCCGGTTGCGCCGGTTGAGCCAGTCGCGCCAGTTGGACCCGTTACTCCGGTTGCGCCGGTTGAGCCAGTTGAGCCAGTTGCTCCTGTCACTCCCGTTGAACCAGTTGAGCCTGTCACTCCCGTTGAACCAGTTGCTCCTGTCACTCCCGTTGAACCAGTTGAGCCTGTTGCTCCGGTTACACCAGTTACCCCAGTCGATCCAGTTGCTCCGGTTTCTCCAGTTATTCCCGTTGCGCCGGTCGCCCCGGATGCACCCGTTGCGCCAGTTGAGCCGGTTTCTCCCGTTGCTCCAGTCACACCCGTTGGACCGGTTGCGCCAGTCGATCCAGTTGCACCGGTTTCTCCTGTTGAGCCAGTCGCGCCAGTTGGACCCGTTACTCCGGTTGCGCCGGTTGAGCCAGTCGCGCCAGTTGGACCCGTTACTCCGGTTGCGCCGGTTGAGCCAGTTGAGCCAGTTTCTCCAGTTGCACCGGTTGAGCCAGTTGGTCCGATTTCTCCAGTTACCCCCGTTGCCCCTGTTGCGCCGGTTTCTCCTGTCGCTCCTGTTACTCCAGTTGAGCCCGTGGTTCCGGTTGCTCCTGTTGATCCTGTTAAACCTGTTGGCCCTGTTGCGCCGGTTGGGCCTGTCGATCCTGTGGCGCCTGTTTCTCCAGTTAATCCCGTCGCACCAGTTGAGCCGGTTACTCCCGTTACCCCAGTCGCTCCTGTCGATCCCGTTACACCAGTTAGACCCGTTACTCCGGTGGGGCCGGTTGCTCCCGTTGAGCCTGTCGGTCCGGTTGAACCAATTGCTCCGGTCGCTCCTGTCGATCCCGTTGCACCGGTTACTCCTGTTGCGCCAGTCGCTCCTGTTATCCCCGTTGGGCCGGTTACTCCAGTAGCTCCGGTTTCCCCGGTCGAGCCGGTTTCTCCGGTTGCTCCAGTCGGTCCTATTGCTCCTGTTGAACCTGTTGATCCCGTTGCTCCAGTTGGGCCTGTTACACCAGTTATTCCCGTTACACCAGTTGGACCAGTTACTCCAGTAGCTCCAGTATCCCCGGTCGAGCCAGTTGGACCGGTTACTCCGGTTAAACCGATTGTGCCTGTTGGGCCGGTTACTCCAGTAGCTCCGGTATCCCCGGTCGAGCCGATTTCTCCGGTTGCTCCGGTTGAACCCGTTGCTCCGATTGGACCGGTCTCTCCAGTTACCCCCGTTGCCCCTGTTGGGCCGGTTACTCCAGTAGCTCCGGTATCCCCGGTCGAGCCGATTTCTCCGGTTGCACCTGTTGCTCCGGTTGGGCCAGTTGATCCGGTTGGGCCAGTTGATCCGGTTGAGCCGGTTTCTCCCGTTGTCCCAGTTACTCCGGTTTCTCCTGTTACACCTGTTGGGCCGGTTATCCCCGTTGCCCCAGTTTCTCCTGTTGCCCCAGTTTCTCCGGTTGAGCCAGTTTCTCCCGTTGCACCGGTTACTCCTGTTGTCCCAGTTACCCCAGTCGCTCCTGTCGATCCCGTTGCACCGGTTGAACCTGTTACTCCTGTTGATCCGGTTACTCCCGTCGCCCCGGTTGTTCCTGTTGAACCAGTTTCTCCGGTTGAACCCGTTGCTCCGATTGGACCGGTCTCTCCAGTTACCCCCGTTGCCCCTGTTGGGCCGGTTACTCCAGTAGCTCCGGTTTCTCCCGTTGCACCTGTTACTCCGGCTGAGCCCGTAGTTCCGGTTTCTCCTGTTGGCCCTGTTACACCCGTTTCTCCGGTTGAACCCGTTGCTCCGGTTGGGCCGGTTGCTCCCGTTGAGCCAGTCGGTCCGGTTATTCCTGTTGACCCAGTTACACCGATCGCTCCGGTTACTCCAGTTGAGCCGGTTGAGCCGGTCGAGCCAGTTTCTCCGGTTGAGCCAGTAACTCCTGTTGGCCCTGTTGAGCCAGTCGCGCCTGTTTCCCCCGTTGCTCCGGTTGGGCCGGTTGCCCCTGTTACTCCAGTTACTCCGGTTGCTCCTGTTACTCCAGTTACTCCGGTTGCTCCTGTTACTCCAGTTACTCCGGTTGCTCCTGTCGGTCCTGTTGCTCCTGTTATTCCATTTGAGCCTGTTGATCCGGTTGGACCGGCCTCTCCCGTTGGGCCGGTTTCTCCGGTTGAACCAGTTACACCAGTTGAGCCAGTCGATCCGGTTGAACCTGTTGCTCCAGTTGAGCCCGTGACCCCAGTTAGGCCGGTTGATCCTGTTGCACCAGTCACTCCTGTTGGGCCAGTTTCTCCGGTTGCGCCAGTAACTCCTGTTGGACCGGTTGAGCCAGTCGCGCCTGTTTCCCCCGTTGGACCTGTTACTCCGGTTGAGCCGGTTATCCCCGTCGCCCCGGTTGATCCTGTCGATCCCGTGACCCCGATCGGGCCAGTCACACCTGTTTCTCCGGTTGAACCTGTTGGTCCTGTTCCCCCGGTTGCGCCTGTTTCTCCAGTTATTCCCGTCTCACCAGTTGAGCCGGTTGAGCCGGCTGCTCCTGTCGGTCCGGTTGGGCCCGTTCCCCCGGTTACACCCGTTACCCCAGTCGCTCCGGTTATCCCCGTTGTCCCAGTCACTCCTGTTGGACCCGTTACACCCGTTAGGCCTGTTGTACCTGTTACTCCAGTTGACCCGGTTGCTCCTGTTGATCCCGTTACTCCGGTTGAACCTGTCACTCCCGTTGAACCAGTTGAGCCGGTTGGGCCGGTTGATCCTGTCGATCCCGTTACCCCTGTTACTCCGGTCGCTCCCGTCACACCCGTTGCTCCGGTTGATCCGGTTACTCCCGTCGGCCCGGTTGAACCCGTTGGGCCTGTTACACCAGTCGAGCCGGTTGTTCCTGTTACTCCAGTCATTCCGGTTGCTCCTGTTGAGCCAGTCTCTCCGGTTTCTCCGGTTGAACCTGTTGCTCCGATTGGACCGGTCTCTCCAGTTACCCCCGTTGCCCCTGTTGAGCCGGTTACTCCAGTAGCTCCGGTATCCCCGGTCGAGCCGGTTTCTCCGGTTGCACCTGTTGCTCCGGTTGGGCCTGTTGATCCGGTTGCGCCAGTAACTCCTGTTGGCCCTGTTGAGCCAGTTGCGCCTGTTACCCCCGTTGCTCCGGTTGGGCCGGTTGTTCCCGTTATTCCTGATGGTCCTATTGATCCGGTTATACCAGTTGGGCCTGTTGAGCCAGTTAAACCTGTTGCTCCAGTCACTCCCGTTGCACCGGTTTCTCCGGTTGAGCCTGGCGATCCCGTTGGACCGATCTCTCCCGTGGGTCCAGTTGATCCTGTCGACCCTGTTGGCCCGGTTGGACCGGTTGATCCCGTTGCTCCCGTTGCTCCTGTTGAACCAGTTGAACCTGTTCCCCCGGTTTCTCCAGTTAATCCCGTCGCACCAGTTGAGCCGGTTGCTCCTGTCGGTCCGGTTGGTCCCGTTACCCCGGTCGATCCGGTTATCCCCGTTGTCCCAGTTACTCCTGTTGGACCCGTTACACCCGTTAGGCCTGTTTCTCCAGTCACTCCGGTTGGTCCCGTTGCTCCGGTTGATCCTGTTGGCCCTGTTGAGCCAGTCGCGCCTGTTTCCCCCGTTGCTCCGGTTGGGCCGGTTGCCCCTGTTACTCCAGTTACTCCGGTTGATCCTGTCGGTCCTGTTGCTCCTGTTATTCCATTTGAGCCTGTTGATCCGGTTGCTCCGGTTGAACCAGTTGACCCTGTTGGACCTGTTGCTCCTGTTGATCCTGTCGATCCGGTTATCCCCGTTGCCCCAGTCACTCCTGTTGAACCGGTTGAACCAGTTGATCCTGTCGATCCGGTTGAACCGGTTATCCCTGTCGCCCCGGTTGCTCCTGTTACACCCGTTGTACCTGTTGATCCGGTTGGACCTGTTACTCCAGTTAGGCCAGTCGAGCCGGTTGCTCCAGTTAATCCCGTCGCACCAGTTGGGCCTGTTGCTCCCGTTACTCCAGTCACTCCGGTTGAGCCCGTGGTTCCGGTCGCTCCTGTTACACCAGTCGAGCCGGTTGCTCCAGTTACTCCTGTCGGACCAGTTACTCCGTTTGGACCGGTTACACCCGTCGCTCCTCTTGCCCCGGTTGCACCAGTTACTCCCGTCGCTCCTCTTGCGCCGGTCACTCCTGTTGGGCCCGTCACTCCAGTGGGACCTGTAATTCCTGTTACGCCAGGTTCACCCCCGGTTTGCGCCAATGAAACATCGTCTATTAAAACCGTGCCGGAAGAAACTTTACTTAATACAATGACGGCAGAGGCCGCGCCAGAAGGCACACTGCTTGTTTTATAGATTTCAGACCATGTGTGAAAGAGCACGTTCGGCAAATTTCCGGGTGTAATATTTTCTTGAATGGAACTGATTTGTTCACCTGCTGCGCTGACATAGATGATCTGGAGAGTGACTTGGGGACTTGGATCATTTCCGAGCGTTGCGAGTGATACGAATAGAGTCACTGACTTGGCTGAAATGGGAACGATTTGACTGAGGTAAGCATATGGCTGAGCTCCAATAAATTGCGCAGAATATCTCCCTGAATGTGCAAACAAACTGTTAATCTGGGTATTTGCCGAACTCCACCCCGCTAATGTGCCGGTTTCAAAGCTTCCGTTTATAATCGGATTATTCATTCAATCTTTTTCCCTCTCCTTCCCGTTGTTGACCGTCTTACTTATTAAGACAGCATATTAATACGGGCTGTGTTTTGACAACCTAAATAAAAAAGGTGATTTCTTTTCATCACCTTAATCCGATCCTTGAATGGGGAATCCCGTCGCAATGAGGGAGCGGTTTGCTGCTGCGACTTGTGTTACGTAGTTCGAAGAAAGGACGGATAAATAGAGCTGATACGCGGCTGTTTCATCCGCCTTCATTTCGTCGATGTACGTAAAAGGAATTCCTATGATTTGTCCGCCTGAAGAAAAGAGGTTCCGCTCTTGTCTCTGTGTTTGTATCGTTACGCCATTTCTTTGCAGCTCGACAGCTAAGACCAATGAGAAATGAGACGCAAGAGGATCTAATTCCACATTTACTTGTATGACGGCGTCCGTTTTCACCAATTGATCTGTCGGCGCAGCTATCACTGCGCTTAACACGTTTATCGGTGTTCCTTCTAACGGAAGCGTCATTAGGTCTGCTGTATTTTGAAAAGCTACCGCAGGAACCGCTCCCGGCGGCCCCTCAGGCCCCGGGGGACCGGGCGGACCCGGCGGACCCGCCTCCCCTTGCGGACCGCGGGAGCCGGCGGGTCCTCTTTTGCCTTCCGGACCTCGCAGCCCGGGTACGCACAAGGCAGATCGATTTTCATCTGAAGACGGAAACCGTTTTTCCGTCCCTGTTTCCGGACTTTCGAGTTCACATGGTAATTGTTCATACCGGCGTTTCATATGTCTGCTCATATATTTGTAAGGTTTCTGTTTCAATATCATGTATTGATTACGGCCGCTGCTCATAATATCACCCCGGCAATATTCTATTCGCACTGAAGTCATCGTGTGCAGGCCCTTCCCATTCCTTACAGAAATAAAAAAAGGCAGACCTGAGTCTGCCTTTTTTCTTCTACCATAACCCTAATACTTTCCACCATAATCCGCCGATCACAAGCCATGTCACAATATGGACGATTGACAGGATAAAGCCGATGGACCACCATTTGCTTTGCGAGATATAACCCGCTCCGAAAAAGACCGGAGCCGCTCCTGAGCCGTAATGCGTCGTCGAACCGAAAAGGTTGCTGAAAAACGCCAGGCTGAGCGCCGCCAACAGCGGCGGAGCGCCTGCCGCCACGATGACGGCGAGAAATGCCGCATACATGGCGCTGATATGCGCGGTTGCGCTCGCAAAGAAGTAATGCGTGTAATAATACACGACAATCAGAATCATAAATGCCACAATCCATGAAAAACCGGAAACAGATGATTTCATCATATTGCTGAACCAAGACACCATGCCGAGCTCATTCAGGAAATTCGCCAGCATCACAAGCGCCGCGAACCAAGTCAGCGTATCCCATGCACCTTGTTCTTTTTTGATGTCCTCCCATGTTAATACCTGTGACAAAAGCAAAACGGATAATCCGATCAGGGCCGTCGTCGTTGCGTCGATATTTAAGCTTCCTCCGAAAATCCACAGCGCAAGCACCAATAAAAAGACGATAACCATGGAGAGTTCGGATTTTTTAAACGGACCCATTTCTTTCAATTTTTCCGTTGCGATTTTAGCCGCGTCCGGTGTTTCTTTAATTTCCGGCGGATACAGCTTATAAATGACGAGCGGCGTAATGATTAAGCTCGCCAATCCCGGTACAATGGCCGCGATTGCCCAGCTTGTCCATGTGATGTCCACCCCTGCGACATCGTGGGCCAGCTTGGCGATCAGCGGATTCGCCGCCATTGCCGTCAAAAACATCGCAGACGTAATCAAGTTTCCTTGAAAACCGGTTTTTAATAAGAAAGCGCCGATTTTCCGCTCTGTTCCGTCTGCCGGCGTTGATCCGAAAGTTTCGGATAATGATCTGATAATAGGAAAAATAATGCCGCCCGCCCGTGCCGTGTTGCTCGGAATGGCAGGTGATAAAATTAAATCACTGAACAGCAGTGAATAAGAAAGGCCGAGTGTTTTCTTCCCGAACCGTTGTACGAATACGTAAGAAATCCTGGCGCCAAGCCCGGTTTTGATAAATCCCCGGGAAATAAAAAAGGCGATGACAATCAGCCAGATTGTCTTGTTTCCAAATCCGCTTAACGTATTTTCAATAGATAGCGTTCCCGTTAACGCGGTGACTGCCAATGCAAAAATTGCAATTGCGCCCATTGGCAAGGGCTTGGAGATAAAGCCGATAATTGTTGCGACAAAAATAGCGAACAAATGCCATGCTTTAGGTTCAAGTCCGGACGGCGCGGGAATAAACCAAATGATTAATCCCACAGCAACAGTAATAAGCAAAGGAATGATTTTTACTGCCTGCTGTTTTTTTGCGTCTTTTTCTGAAGCCATTACAGGTCTCCTCCTATTTTGTTGTCTTCCATCCCCCTATCCCATTTTACTACTTAACTAAGTTAATAAACGTTTTTGTTAATTAAAAAACACAAAGGAATATTTTCCTTTGTGCTTCTTGTTTATTATTTTAATATACCCGACCCGGCTTTAGATATAACATCTGATTTTACATTTGATGATGAGCCGATGGAACCGTGCAATGACGGTGTCCAGCCGACGGACTGACTTAATCCGTTGGCAGCTGACGCGTTAATTGCGGCGCCGTTTAAAAGAGTGCCGTCTTCATGAAGCGCTTTTCCGCCGCTGAAGACGCTGATGACTTTATCAGCAGCCAGTCCCGGCACTTCAAAGACATTATTCTGTGCATATATTTTTGACGCGTGGCCTGCGCCCCACGCATAGCTGAACGGGTATGCGGCGCTTTTAGAGCCTGCGTAAAAATTATTATAAATATGAACCTGCCCGTACCGGACCCGCGGTGCGCGCTGGACGATGTTCTGGTAATAGTTATGGTGAATGGTCACCTTCAGTTTTCCTTCATCCGACGTCTTGCTGTCGCTGTTTCCGATGACGGAGCCTTTGTCATGGTCATGATATTTATTATAGGACAATGTAATATAATTCGCCCCGTTGGCTATATCCGTCTGGCCGTCATGGTGCTGATATTTTCTCCCGTAATAGTAGGGAAAACCGCTGTCGGGATTCGATCCGTCATTAAAGGTGCAATGATCGATCCAGATATGCGTCGCGCCGTTAATGGTGATATTGTCATATTCCGAGTTCCAGTTGCCGCTGCTGCCGTCCGTCGGGTCCCATTGCGGAAAATAGTCGTAAGCGTCTTGAAATTCAATGTTGCGGATGATGACATTGTCGACGCCGTTCTTTATATTAAAACTTCCGCCTGTCACTTTGGCATTTGAACCCGAACCGATGATCGTCGTATTTGAAGGAATGTCAATCACGACCCGTGCTTTCTGGTTTTTTTGAGATCGCTGTCTGGCGTCTTCCTGGGTGCCTGACGGCGCTTTTTTCCCCCATTTGTCCGGGTCGTACGCCTTCAGATAAGCGTTGAGATCATATGCCGGATCTTTATAATCATTAAAGCCGAGCGTTTTATTCCGGTCGTCCGTATTCATATTGATTGTGCCTTGTATGTAAATAATCTTCGGCGTGCTGTTGGCGCTTCCCCCTAATGCAGAAACGAGCTGCTGTCTGTTTGATACGGTGTAGACATTCGATGAAGAGGCTTTCGCGCCGCCGGTTGTCCCGCCGGAAGCGGCTCCCCAGCCGTCATTTGTTCCTAACGTCTGCCGTCCCAGGTCAGCGGCATAGACGTCCGCAGGGATCATACATAAACAAACCGCCAGCATAAGTAACATTTTTTTCATGAATTGTGCTCCTCCTGATTCTATGTTCCAATTTATTACAATTGGATTGTATCAAATCAGTTGAGAAACGGCACCGAAAATGTACAGCATGTGCCTTTCGGTTTTATTGCGGAAACCGCAAAAAAATCCCAAGGGACCGAAAACCCCTTGGGATCTGTTCAGCTTACGCCCATGATTTTACTTTTTCGTTATCCGTGACAAACAGAAGAACTTTTCCTTCATCTAAGCGTTTTTCAAATTGTGATGCTTCCTCTTCTGAAAAGCCGATTTCGTGAATTTTGTTGCGGAGCTCGTCGCCTTTTTTATTAAACATATTGCCGACCGCGTGTTTAATGCCCGTTTCTTTCGCTCCGATGGTATTGACATCAGTATTATCCGCCAGACGGTCCGTTCTGTCGTCATCATGTGAAAGCACATATACGTCTTCTTTTGCGACACCCAATTGCTGAAGCTCTTTTACGTCCTGCATCAGTTTTTGATCATTTGTATATTCTCTTACTACCGGTTTCATTGATAAGTCCTCCCTTTTGTTTTTGTATATTGGATGTTTACCCGCTCAACCAAAGGTCAAACAAAAGAAAGAGAGTTCCGGGAAAAAACGGGCAGATTGTCGGTGGATATTTTCCGGCGGGACATGTTACAGTAGGGAAAGTAACCTTTATCAGAAAAATAAAAATCTTCATGAGCCGATTAAGCAGGGAGGTGGTTCCTATTCATTACTTTTCACCGGAACAGCGATTTAACGCTTGGGTTGTCAGTGATTTAGTGAAGCAGGTATTCCGCCGGCATACCCGCTGCCCGGATGGAATAAAAGAGCTTACGGCCTTCGCTGAAGATACTTTTCATATTAATATCGATTTCGTTTTCTCTATCATTATCAATATCGGTGATATCGAATCCGTTCTGCCGACAGAAATTGAAAATAAGCTGGGTTCTTATCTGACCGCGCTTCAGCCCGTGATTACCTCTGACATGCTTCATTCTTCAAAAACGAATGCCTATGAATATTTGGAACATGAGAAAAACACCGATGTGTACCGGTTATTCTTTTAAATACGCATATAAGAAAAGAAGGGCCCGGGCCCTTCTTTTTTTGTTGCCGGCGGACGGTTTGATTTTGTATTCGGGAAATGGTTCGTGTTACATTTGGAACAACCACTTATCTTGAAGGAGGATTCAGTATGCCGAATAATCAGCAGCAGATTCAATTGGCAAGACGCCCCAAAGGCGTTCCCGTCCATGACGATTTCCGCTTTGAAACGATTGCCGTTCCCGAACCGAAAGACGGCGAAGTGCTTGTGAAAACGAGTTATGTGTCCGTTGATCCGTACATGCGCGGACGGATGCAGGATACAAAATCATATGTAGAGCCGTTCGCTTTAGATGAAGCCATAACAGGCGGAGTGATTGCCGAAGTTCTGACAGACGGCGATAAGCTGAAAAAAGGAGATGTTGTGATCGGAAATCTCGCTTGGCAGGAATATTCAGCCGTCAATGAGTCCGCCCTCCGCAAGTTGGATACGGATATCGCACCCGCCCAGGCGTATCTCGGCATTTTAGGGATGACCGGACTGACCGCTTACTTCGGCCTGCTCGATATCGGCCGTCCGAAAAAGGGCGAAACCGTCGTCGTTTCAGGGGCTGCGGGCGCCGTCGGCTCAACGGTCGGGCAGATTGCAAAAATCAAAGGCGCGCGGGTTGTCGGCATCGCCGGTTCTGACGAAAAAATCGCGTATCTGAAAGAGGAGCTTCAATTTGATGAAGCCATTAATTACAAAACGGCGGATGATATTCAAAAAGCGCTTGAACAGGCATGCCCTGACGGCGTCGATGTCTATTTTGACAATGTCGGCGGACCGATTTCAGATGCGGTGATAAACCTGCTGAATGAATTCGCCCGCATTCCGGTATGCGGAGCGATCTCTTCATATAATACCGAAAGTGAAGAGGAAGACATGGGCCCCCGCGTACAGCCGAAGCTGATCAAAACAAAAGCGCTGATGCAGGGGTTCATCGTCAGTGATTATGCTGACCGCTTTTCCGAAGGCGCGAAACAATTGGCTGAATGGCTCAAGGACGGGAAGCTTCATTATGAAGAAACGATTACGGAAGGATTCAGCCATATTCCAGACGCGTTCCTCGGCCTGTTTAAAGGAGAAAACAAAGGCAAACAGATCATCAAAGTCAGTGATCTAAGTTAACATGATGAAAAAAAGGAGGGCTTTGCCCCCTCCTTTTCTGCTTTTTCGCATCAGCCGCGAAGAATCAAAGTAAGAAAGCCGTCTTCATCAGGCTCCGTATCTTTCAAATTGAATCCCGCTGCTTGAAAGCAGGCTAAACTGATTTGATTGTCTTTTTTCGATGCTTGCCGCCCATTCCTACACGCTGGTAAACCCAGGATCAGTCAGCAGTTTTTGCAAGATCTGTTTTCCGTACCCTTGAAGCTGGTACAAAGGATTGACGATCAATCCGATATACGCCCGTTCCTCCACAAACTCTATAGAGACTATACCTGCCGGAAGCTGCCCGTCATATGCCATAATGACAGTATCGTCTTCATCTTTATTCAATCGTGCATACCACGCATTTAGTGGCCGCATCGCATCCATTCTCCGTCTGATGTTATCGTTCTTAAACCAGTGTTCGAGTATTTCCAGCCCACGTTCCTTCAATATTTGAAATCGGTCTATTGAACCCATCTTCCCACTCCCCCGCCTGAACCTTTTCTATTATTTCACAATAAAAAAGAAGGGCTTCCCGCCCTCCGTTTCTTATTTCTCAGATAATTTTCCGCCTGAATAAACGGCCTCTTTCAGCTCAATTCCGAGTGATTTGGCCATTTTTTTCAATTTGGATTCTTCCATCGGCGTGACAAGGCTGAGTACGGTTCCTTCTTTACCGGCCCGCCCCGTCCGGCCGGATCTGTGGATATATCCGTCTTCATTCGGGATGTCTGCGTGAATGACGTACGGAAGATCATCGATATCAAGTCCGCGCGCCGCTATGTCAGTCGCCAGAAGCAGCGGAAATTCTCCCCCTTCAAACGCTGATAATATCTTTGCCCGCTCCATTTTTTTCGCTTCTCCGTGCAGGATGCCGAGATCCACGTGATGATAGGCGAGTTTTTCCGCATAGACGCTTAAATTTCCGATATCTCTGACAAACACGAGCGCCTGCATGCCGTTCAGCCGTGACAGCTTTTGCAATAGCTTCACTTTATCCCGCTGATCGCAGACGAGATATTGATGCGTGACGCGCGCTTTTTCCGCCGTATTCCGCGCCACTTTCAAAACGGCCGGTTCATGTGCGATGGCATTCAGCACCTCTTCTGTCTCCGGCTGCAGCGTAGCGGAAAAGCTTAAAAGCTGTCGGTCTTTCAGCGTCGTTTTAATGATTTTTTTCATCGTTTCGCGGTGTTCCTTTGTCACGAGCTGATCCGCTTCATCAAGAACGATCGTCTTGACTTCATGCATTTTCAGCTTTTTCGCCTGAATCAATTCGAGCACCCTGCCCGGTGTGCCTGCAATGATATGCGGTTTATTTTTGAGCTTCTCCACCTGCTTTTTCACGTTTGCCCCGCCGATCAAAGACAAAGCGCGAAGATCGGAGCCTTTTTTCCACTCCTGAATCACTTGAAAAATCTGCATCACAAGCTCGCGGGACGGCGCTAAAATGATCACTTGCGGATGTTTCTGTTCCGGGTTGATCCGCTCCAGAACCGGAAGCGTGTACGCCAATGTTTTTCCCGTTCCCGTCGGGGATTCGGCAATGACGTCTTTCCCTTCCATGATCACCTGAGCGGCTTTTTCCTGAATAACGGTCGGCTCCTGAAAGCCTGACGCCTCCCAGTTTTCGGCGATAAATGGTTGTGTATGCTGTAAAAATGGCCATGTTTGGGTCATGTCGTTCTCCTCAATTCTTAAAATCTACTCCATAGTATCTCAAATGCACGCGGCAAACGCAATTTTCTTTTTCCTTCCAAGCCTTTTAACAAACGGTCTCCTCCTTTATAATCATAAATGAGAAAGACACATGATAAAAAAAGCGTGTCTGATAACGATAGAGGTGTAATGATGAGTATTTTATCCGTAAAAGATTTAAGCCACGGCTTCGGTGACCGTGCGCTTTTTAACAATGTATCGTTCCGTCTTTTAAAAGGGGAACACGTCGGCTTAATCGGAGCAAACGGCGAAGGTAAATCAACGTTTATGAATATTATTACCGGAAAGCTTGAGCCTGATGAGGGTAAGGTTGAATGGGCGAAAAACGTGCGTGTCGGCTATCTCGATCAGCATACCGTGCTTGAAAAAGGAAAAACGATCCGCGACGTGCTGAAGGATGCGTTCCATTACTTATTTGCGATGGAAGAAGAAATGAACGAGATTTACAACAAAATGGGCGAAGCGGACCCTGATGAGCTTGAGCAGCTGCTTGAAGATGTCGGTGTCATTCAAGACGCCCTGACAAACAATGATTTCTACGTGATTGACAGCAAAGTTGAAGAAATCGCCCGCGGCCTCGGCCTGCAGGAAGTCGGCCTAGACCGCGACGTCACTGACTTAAGCGGCGGACAGCGGACGAAAGTGCTGCTCGCCAAACTGCTTTTGGAAAAGCCGGAAATCCTTCTGTTGGACGAACCGACGAACTACCTTGATGAACAGCATATTGAATGGCTGAAACGCTATTTGCAGGAATATGAAAATGCGTTCATCTTAATTTCTCACGACATTCCGTTTTTAAACAGCGTAATCAATTTGATTTATCATGTGGAAAACCAGGAGCTGACCCGTTATGTCGGTGATTATCATCAGTTTATGGAAGTCTACGAAGTGAAAAAACAGCAGCTCGAAGCCGCCTACAAAAAACAGCAGCAGGAAGTGGCTGAGCTGAAAGATTTCGTCGCCCGCAACAAAGCCCGCGTCAGCACGAGAAATATGGCGATGTCCCGTCAGAAAAAGCTTGATAAGATGGATATGATCGAACTGGCGGCCGAAAAACCGAAACCGGAATTCCATTTCAAGCCTGCGAGAACGTCAGGCAAGCTCATTTTTGAAACGAAGGACTTAGTCATCGGTTACGATACTCCGCTGTCACGCCCGCTCAATCTCAGAATGGAGCGCGGACAGAAAGTCGCCCTGTACGGCGCAAACGGCATCGGGAAAACGACGCTGTTAAAAAGCCTGCTCGGTGAAATCCAGCCGCTGGAAGGCACGGTGGAGCGCGGCGAGCATCAATACACGGGCTATTTCGAACAGGAAGTGAAAGAAACCAATAACAATACGTGCATCGAAGAAGTGTGGAGTGAATTTCCTTCCTTTACCCAGTACGAAATCCGCGCCGCCCTCGCCAAATGCGGCCTGACGACCAAACACATTGAAAGCCGCGTCTCCGTTCTCAGCGGAGGAGAAAAAGCGAAGGTCAGACTGTGCAAGCTGATCAATTCAGAAACAAACCTGCTCGTGCTTGACGAACCGACAAACCACCTGGATGTCGATGCGAAAGAAGAGCTGAAACGCGCGCTGAAAGAATACAAAGGCTCCATTCTGCTGATTTCCCACGAACCCGAGTTCTACATGGATATCGCGACGGAAACATGGAATTGTGAATCTTGGACGACGAAAGTGCTGTAAACACAAAAAGGAACTCCCGCCCGTGCGGAAGTTCCTTTTTTTAATGTCCGGCTTTTATTCCGGCAAGATGTTTGCGTCCCATAAGAAGAACAAGCATGCCGACAAAAACGACAATCCCGCCTACTGTATATGGTGTGCTTGCGGTGAAGTGTTCTGACAGCATTCCCGCAATCCACGGAGCGAGCGCACCGCCGATAAAGCGGACTGAGCTGTAGGCTGAAGACGCGATTGAACGTTCAACCGGCGCAGCCCCCATCACAGCGGTTGTCATGATCGTATTCACCATACCGAGGACAGCACCGGCAACAACGATACATGTAATGATCAACATCTGATGGTCAGTCCAGACCCCCATAATAACGAGAATGGCCGCAAAGGCGATAAAGAGAACGACGAGCGAACGCACTGTGCCCAGCGCTTTGTGCACGAGCGGCGCCATAAAGACTGACGTAATTGCCAGCAGAAGGCCCCAGCCGAAGAAGACATATCCGAGACCGTGTTCATCTAAATCCAGAACGAACGGAGAATAAGCAAGCAAAATAAAAAATCCAAAGTTGTATAAGAATGCAGATACTGCCATTGTCAAAAGGCCTTTATATTTGAGCGCCTTCATCGCATCAAACACACCGACGCGTTTCGCCGGTTTCGGCAGCTTCGGCAGCATGAGTGAAATCGCGCAAAGCGCTATGAACATGAGGACAGACACTCCGAAGAACGGAGCGCGCCATGAAATGCTGCCAAGCTCTCCGCCGGCAAGCGGCCCGACGGAAATCCCCAGTCCGAGTGCAGCCTCATACAGAATAATGGCTTTGGCGCTGCCGCCGACAGATACACCGACGATGACAGCAAGCGCGGTTGAAATAAAGAGAGCATTCCCAAGTCCCCAGCCGCCGCGATAGCCGACAAGCTGAGCGATTGAACTTGAGCTTCCGCCGAGAGCGGCAAACACGATGATAAAAATAAGTCCGAGAAGCAGCGTCCATTTTGCGCCGATCCGGCTGGAAATCGCGCCGGAGAAAAACATCATAAAACCGGTAACGAGCAAATAACTTGTAAATAACAGAGATACTTCACTAGGTGAAGCATGTAATTGTGCGGCGATCGCCGGAAGAATCGGATCGACAAGACCGATTCCCATAAAGGAAATCACACAGGCAAACGCAACCGCCCAAACGGCTTTCGGCTGGCTGAATAAGCCTGTTTTCTGTTGTGATGATGTATCCATTTGACCAGACCTCCTGTTTTATCCATTAAAAGAAACGCTATATCCATAGCGTTTACAGCAAAATCATTCGATTGATTGAATGGCGCGGTCAGCTTTTTCTTTCATTCCGTTAAGGCGCGTTTTAAAATGCTGAAATGTGCTGATCTTCTCATCAATCATCTCAAGCTGGTGGTTCAAAGCGTGCTGAATCTCTTCCAGCTTTTCTTTCCGTTCCTTCGGATCCAGTGACAACAAGTACCCCTCTTTGTTTAATTCCAGCTGACGGCTCATCTCCATAAACTGCTGAAGTTCCTGAAGGGAAAAACCGAGCACTTCTTTTGTGCTGGTGACTTTTTCGAGCTCCTCCATATCATCTTCAGAGTAAAGCCGGACGCCGCCTTCTGTCCGTTTAGGAGCAGGAATCAAACCAATCTCCTCGTAAAAACGAATGGTTCGTTTTGTCAATCCGCTTCGCTTGGCAACTTGATCAATCTTCATCCATTCCAAGGTGAATCCCCCTCTTGTCGTATCTGTTTCTATTATACACCATTTGAACCTTAACGTAAACGTAAACTTTTTATGCCGGATAAACTTGGCTTGGACGGAACCTTTGTCTTTAAAGCGCCGGGAGACATCTGTGTAAGATAAAAAAAGCCGGTATGACCCGCCGTCTTCTCGGGGGCCGTACCGGCTTTTCTTAATTCTCAAGTTCTTCAATCATCAGTGACAATTCGGTCCAGCGTTCCATCGCCGCTTCAAGCTCTTCAGCCGTTTTTGCCTGTTCGGCCATCAGTTCTTGTATCTTTCCGAAATCACTTCCCGCTTCAGCGATTTCCGCTTCCAGACGCTGATGCTTTTCTTCAAGGCCGGCGATTTTGTCTTCGATGCCGTCCCATTCGATCTGATCCTTGTACGAAAGCTTTTTGCGCTTTTTCTTCGGCTCTTCTTCCGCCTTTTTCTCTTCGGCCGGCTGTTTTACCGCCGTCTTCTTCGCTTTTGCTTGTTCCATGTATTCACTGTATGAACCTTGGAAACGGGAAATGACACCGTGTCCTTCAAATACGATCAGGCGGTCCACGACGCGGTCAAGGAAATAGCGGTCATGGGATACAGTGATGACGACGCCCGGGAACTGTTCGATATAATCCTCGAGCACGCTTAATGTTTCTGTGTCCAGATCATTGGTCGGCTCATCTAAAAACAGCACATTCGGCTCCTGCATCAGTACATTCAGCAAGTACAGACGGCGTTTTTCCCCGCCTGACAGCTTTCTGATATATGTCTGCTGCATCGGACGCGGGAACAGAAAACGCTCAAGCATTTGTTCCGCGGTGATGACATCGCCTTCCGCCGTTTTGACGATTTCAGCCGTCTCTTTTATATATTCAATGACTTTCATATCGCCGTTCATTTCGCTGTGATCCTGGGTGTAGTAGCCGATCCGGACCGTCTGCCCGATGGTGATATTGCCGCTGTCAGGCTGAATTCTGCCGGCGAGGCTGTTTAAAAGTGTCGTTTTCCCGATTCCGTTCGGCCCGATGATGCCGATTCGTTCCCCCGGGATGACAAGCTCATTAAACTGGCTGATCAGCGCTTGGCCGTTATAGGTAATGGCGACGTTATCGGCTTCGATTACTTGTTTTCCGAGACGGTGGGAACCGATCGCGAAATCGAGTGATCCGGAGACTGCCGGCCCTTTTTGCTCCTTGAGCGCCTCCGCTCTGTCCACTCTCGCTTTTTGTTTCGTCGAGCGCGCTTTCGCTCCTCTTCTGAGCCACGCCAATTCGCGGCGCAGGAGGTTTTGGCGTTTTGTTTCTTTCTGCTCTGCCAGCGCCTCCCGTTCGGCCCGTTTTTTCAGGAATACTTCATAGTTTCCTTTATACGTATAAAGGCTGCCTCTCTCAAGCTCGTAAATTCTGTTCGTCACCCTGTTCAGAAAATATCTGTCGTGCGTGACAAGCATAACGGCGCCCGGATATTGCGATAAGTAGCCTTCCAGCCATTCAATCGTTTCATTGTCCAAGTGGTTTGTCGGTTCATCCAAAATGAGCAGGTCAGCCGGCTGGATGACGTTTTTCGCAATCGCGACGCGCTTTCTCTGGCCGCCGGACAGCTCGCTGACATCCTTCATCAGATCGGTGACGCCAAGTTTGGTTAAAACCGTTTTGGCTAACGTATTCGCCTCCCACGCATCATTCGCGTCCATTCGGGCCTGCGCATCAAGCAGGTGTTTCTGGCGCTGGTCATTTTCCGGTTCTTCATTCAGCGCCTGAAGCGCTTTTTCGTACTCTCTCATCGTTCTCATGACGGCTGATCCGCCGGAATAAATATGTTCAAGAACGGTTTGTCCGGCCGGAAGCTCAGGGTCCTGATGCAAGAACTCAATATGCACGTTTCCTGAAGCCGTAATCTCGCCTTCCTCCGTTGATTCAAGGCCGGCAATGGTTTTCAGAAGCGTAGACTTCCCCGTTCCGTTCGGGCCGATTAAACCGATTCTTTCATTCTCTTCAATATGAAAGGAGATATGGTCGAATAATGTCTTATCTCCGTATGTTTTATAAAGGTTTTCCGCTTTTATGATGCTCATGGTTCCTATCAATCCTCACGTAAGTTCATGTGTTCATTTTAAATCAGGTGCTGGAATAAAACTAGTAAAAGGACAGACAAATTTCTTGGAAGAGATCATTTTGTCCGAAGAATGTTTCCGCCTCTCCTTTTATACACTGGAGGGGAAGAGGTGATGACATGATCAGCGTCAGTTTGTGCGTTATCGTGAAAAATGAAGAGGAAGTGCTTGCGGGCTGTCTTGATTCCGTCAAAGACATTGCGGATGAAATTGTGATTGCTGATACGGGCTCGACCGACCGGACGAAAGAAATCGCGGCCCGTTATACGGATAAGATTTATGATTTTGAATGGATCGATCACTTTGCGGCCGCCCGTAATTTTGTGTTTTCGAAAGCGGAAATGGATTATATTCTGTGGCTGGACGCCGACGATATGCTGACGGAAAAGGACCGTGAAAAGCTGATTGAACTGAAGGCGTCGCTTTCAAAAGAGGTGGACGCGGTATCCATGTATTATCACGTCGGCTTTGATGATCGGGGAGAGGTCAGCTTCAGATACCGCCGCAACCGACTCGTCAAGCGTGAAAAAGGGTTCCGCTGGATCGGAGCCGTGCATGAGTATCTTGAGGTATACGGAAACATCATAGAAACCGATATTGCCGTCACACACCGGAAATCCGAGAAAAAGCACTCGCCTCCCTCGGACCGCAACTTGAAGATTTATGAGAGAATGGCGGAAAACAGTGAAACGATGACACCGCGCGATTTGTTTTACTTCGCGAATGAATTAAAGGATCACGGCCAATATCAGCGCGCCATCACGTATTATCACCATTTTCTTTCCACAAAACAGTGCTGGATCGAAGACGAGATCAGAACGTGCCAATATCTATCCGATTGCTACAGGGCGGTCGGCCATGAAGAGGCCGCCATGACGTCTCTCTTAAAATCATTTCTGATCGATTGTCCGCGGCCGGAGTTCTGCTGCAGGCTCGGCGACTATTTTGCGGAGAAACGGCAATACCGGCAGGGCGTGTTTTGGTATGAGCTCGCCCTATCCGCCAAAAGCAGTGATGCAGGCTTTACCCAGCTCGAATATTCCACCTGGTACCCCCATCTGCAGCTCTGCGTCTGCCACTGGCAGCTCGGCGACAGAGAAAAAGCGAAGATTCATAACGACAAAGCCGCCTCCTATCATCCGTCACATCCGAGTGTCCTGTATAATCAAAACGTGCTCGGCACATAACATCAAAAAAAAGAGCTGCCCCCGTATGAAGGGCAGCTCCTTTTTGATTACGCTGTCGGAATTCCTCCGCTTACACTGTAAATTTGGGATGTCACATAACTCGATTCTTCTGAGGCCAAAAAGACATAAATTCCTGCCAGCTCCGCCGGCTGTCCGGCACGCTGTAATGGAACGGCCGGTGTTTCCTTGCCGAATTTCGGAATGTTTTCTCCGGGCTGTCCTCCTGAAATCTGCAGCGGTGTCCAGATCGGCCCCGGCGCTACCGAGTTGACTCTGATTCCTTTATTCGCCAGCTGCTTTCCTAGGCCGACGGTAAAACCGATAATGGCATGTTTCGTCGCAGCATAATCCAACAGCATCGGGCTTGGATTATACCCTTCTACGGACGTTGTCGTGATAATAGACGCGCCTTCCGGCAGATACGGAAGCGCGGCTTTGACGAGCCAATACAGTGAGAATACGTTGACTTCAAATGTTTGATAGATTTGTTCTGTAGTAAGATCGCTGATATCATCCACTGCCTGCTGTTTGCCGGCGACAAGAGCGAGCGTATCAAGACCGCCAAGCTCTTGATACGCTTTTTCCGCCAATTCTCCGCAAAACGCTTCATCGCTTAAATCTCCCGGCAGCAGAACGGCTTTTCTTCCCTCTTTTTCAATTAACGCTTTCACTTCTTCGGCATCCGGCTGTTCCTCAGGCAGATAGTTAATGGCCACATCCGCCCCTTCCCGGGCATAAGCAATTGCGGCGGCCCGGCCGATACCTGAATCGCCGCCGGTGACGAGGGCTTTTCTTCCCTTCAGCTTGCCGGCTCCTTTATAGCTTGTTTCACCGCAGTCCGGCACAGGCTTCATCTCTTTCTGCAAACCGGGCGGTTCTTGATATTGTTTTGGAAATTCATCATGATCATATTTCGTCAGCGGGTTGTGCAGATTTGCATCAGACATACAAGACTCTCCTTTATCATTGGTGATGTATTCGTATGTGTACCCCTGAGCATGACGGATCAAACGTGTAAGTGCAGTTTCCGATTGATAAGGGAAAACAAAAAAGGAGCCCGTAAGCTCCCTTTTTTTATGATTCTCCGAGCACGTTTTCAGCCATTTTCGCTAAATGCTGGGCGCTTCCTGAAATCTCCTGCATCGTGGCAGAAATTTGTTCTACCGCCGCCGCTTGGCCGTCCGTGTTCTGGTTGATGGATTCAATTGAGTCCTCCAGCCCTTTCAGCAGGCTGTGGATTTTTTTCGTAATCTGGTCAATTTGGCCGACATTGTCTTTTGAATGAGTGGCAAGCTTGCGGATCTCATCCGCCACCACGGAAAAGCCCTTGCCGGATTCTCCTGCTCTCGCGGCTTCAATGGCCGCATTCAAACCGAGCAGATTGCTTTGATCCGAGATGCCCTTGACAGTGACGGAAATGTCGGCGATTTCTCCCGCGCTTTCACTGACTTGTTTCGCCTGAGCGGAAATCCCGGTCATCTGTGCTGAGAAACCGCTGATGGATTCTGAGATATCCGCGATCGCCGAAGCGGTCTGTTCCACGACGGCGGACAGGCTTTCAGCGACATCATGAAGCTTGGCTGATTTTTCAAGGCTCGTGCCGAGACCGACGCCGCCGATGACTTTTCCGTTTTCATCATGAAGCGGAATCGCTCTGGCGATCAGCGGAAATCCGAACAGCTCTTTCGGCACCATGCTTGTCTTCTTCTGATTCATGCGGATCGCGTCTGTAATGATGTCCCCTTTTTGCAGCGGATCTCCCGGCTTTACATTAAGAGAAAACGTTTTAGCCGGAATATTCACGATTAATTTTTCTGTATCATAAATTCCGATGGTGATGTCATCTTGGATCAGGCTGTTTAAAAAAGGCGCAACTTTGACAAAAGCGTCAAGCAGGCTGTGCGTTTGCTGCTCCGTCTGTATACTCATTTCTTTCACTCCTTCTTAATATGGGAATTGGCGTTTTTCATGCTGAACCGAAATCCATTTCAGCGTGGTGAATTCTTCAAGGCTCCATTCGCCGTTCAGCCTGCCGAGACCTGATTGTTTCTCGCCGCCGAACGCAACGTTCGGTTCATCATTAATGGTCGTATCGTTGACGTGAATCATGCCGGTTTCGATCCGCTTAGCAAACTCAACGCCCCGTTCCACGTTTGCCGCATGCACAGCTCCGCTTAAACCGAACGGTGTCGCGTTTGCGATGCTTACCGCTTCATCCTCCGTTTCAAACGGCATGATACAGACGGCCGGTCCGAACAGCTCCTCCTTCGCGATGCTCATCTCAGGTTTCACATCTTTTAAAATGACAGGCTCAGCGACCGTTCCGCTGAATCGGCCGGACAGCACCGGAACCGCTCCCTCTTCTATCGCTTTTTCGACAGACCGTCTCAGGCCTTCCGCCTGTCTCTCATTGATTAAAGGACCGATAACCGTATCAGGGTCCATCGGATCGCCGACTTTCAGCGATGACACTTTCGCTTCGTAAAGCTCTGTAAATTTGTCATAAACAGATGTGTGAACGAGCACGCGGTTCGCCGACATACAGATCTGTCCTTGATGCGTAAACCGGCTGAATACGGCCGCATTGACGGCGTATTCAAGATCAGCATCCTCAAGCACGATCAGCGCGCTGTTTCCGCCAAGCTCCAACAGCGGTTTTTTAAAGTGTTTGACCGCAAGCTGTCCGATATAGCTGCCCACTCCGGTTGAGCCTGTAAATGAGATTATCCGCGGCACGGGATGCTCAACAAAGCTGTCGCCGATCTCCCCGATATCCGTCACGATGACATTCAGCAGCCCGTCCGGTACGCCGGCCGCTTCAAAAATTTTCGCGATAAGCGTTCCGCCGCAGATCGGCGTTTCTTCATGAGGCTTCAGCACGACGCCGTTCCCCGCGCCAAGTGCCGGCGCAACAGATTTCATCGAAAGGAAAAACGGGAAATTAAACGGGCTGATCACCCCCGCGACTCCGGCAGGTATTCTGTACAGCCTGTTTTCTTTTCCGTCAATCGTGGACGGGAGAATTTTCCCTTCCATCCGCACCGGAAATGTTGCGGCTTCTTTTATCATATTTTTGACAAGTCCGATTTCAAACTCAGCCTTCAGCCGTGTTCCGCCAAGCTCCTCCATGATTAAGTAAATAATCGCTTCTTCGTGCTCTTCAATGAAAGAAACGGCTTTTTCCAAAATGGCCCGCTTTTTAAAAGGGTTTACTTTGTCCCATTCTTGTTTCGCAAGAGCCGCGGCGCGATATGCCGCATCCACGTCATCAGGCGTCGCTTTTCGGAATGAGGTGATGACTTTTTGAGTATAAGGATTTCTGTTTTCCAATACGTTCCGGCTGCTCCCATCCCTCCATCGGCCGCCGATAAACTGCTTATTTAGTTCTTCATATTGAAACATGTAAACATCTCCCTTTCACCGAAACTTGAAATTAGTTGATGAGTCATCTTTTGTATCGGTCTTAAGGTGAGAAAATTGAACTATTTCACAATAAAATTCCCTTTCCTTCCGTGCATCGACGCTTTTTAGCTTTGTCCTTTTAAAGTGGAAAATTCTTTAATTGACTGCGAGAAATTTCGACAATATAATACAAACGTCAGTGTATATAATGATAAGAATATTATGAATTTTCAGGAGGGCCCATATGTCTTTACTATTTCGGAAAAAGCCGCTGGCCGACTTAAAGGCCCAGAGCAAACAGACCAGCCTGTCCCGCTCGTTAAGCGCTTTTGACTTGGTTTTGCTCGGAATCGGCTGTGTTGTCGGCACGGGGATTTTTGTGATTACCGGGACTGTGGCCGCGACAGGCGCAGGACCGGCTTTGATTCTGTCGTTTGTGCTCGCGGGCCTTGCCTGCGCGCTCGCCGCGTTTTGTTATGCGGAATTTTCTTCATCCATTCCGATTTCAGGCAGCGTATATACGTATTCATATGTCACTCTCGGGGAGTGTCTCGCGTTTTTAATCGGATGGGACTTAATGCTTGAATATGTTATCGCGCTCGCCGCCGTCGCAACCGGCTGGTCATCCTATTTCCAGTCGCTTCTTGCAGGCTTCGGGCTGCATCTTCCGGAGGCGCTGACCGCCGCACCCGGCAGCAAAACGGGTGCCGTGTTCAACCTGCCGGCCGTTATCATTATTTTGGTCATTACCGCGATTGTTTCAAGGGGCGTGAAAGAAAGCACCCGCTTTAACAATGTCATTGTATTGATGAAAATTGCGATCATTCTGCTGTTTATCGTCGTCGGTTTCGGCTACGTGAAACCGGAAAACTGGTCGCCGTTTATGCCGTTCGGAATGAAAGGCGTCATCACGAGCGCCGCGACCGTTTTCTTCGCGTATCTCGGATTTGATGCCGTGTCAAACGCGTCGGAAGAAGTGAAAAACCCGCAGAAATCAATGCCTGTCGGAATCATCGGCGCGCTTGCCATCTGCACCGTTCTTTACATTACGGTATCGCTCGTCCTGACAGGAATGCTTTCGTACACCAAGCTGAATGTCGGAGATCCGGTATCTTTCGCGCTCCAATTTGTCGGCCAGAACAAAATAGCAGGCATTATTTCCGTCGGCGCGATTATCGGGATTACAACGGTCATGCTCGCTCTGCTTTACGCTCAGGTGCGCCTTACATTTGCGATGAGCAGAGACGGCCTTTTGCCCCGCATGTTTTCCAAGGTTCATCCGCGTTTTAAAACACCGTTTCAAAACACATGGGTGACGGGGATCGCTGCCGCCGGGATCGCAGGTTTTATTGATCTGGGAACCTTGGCGCATCTCGTCAATATGGGAACCTTGGCGGCCTTTACAGTCATTGCGATCGCCGTCATCGTTTTAAGAAAGAAACATCCGGAGATCAAATCTTCCTTCCGTGTTCCTTTCGTGCCTTTTGTGCCGATCATCAGCGCATGCTTATGCCTGTATCTCGCAAGCAGCCTGCCGGGCGTGACATGGCTCGCCTTTGTCATCTGGATCGCCGCCGGGATCGTGGTATATATGATGTATTCGAGAAAACACAGTTTGTTAAATAAATAAAAAGGGAGGCTCTTTTTTCTGTTTGAGAAAGAAGAGCCTTTTTTGCCCTTGATAATTCATTCACCTTATGAATAATATGGTGTATGCTTCGTTTACATAAAAAGGAGGAGAATCACTTTGGCAATTGCCGCCCCGCTTAAAGAAAAACCTGTCCATCGTCCCGAGACAACCATGTATTCTATTTTGTTCATTATCGGGATCTGTCATCTGCTGAACGATTCACTGCAAGCGGTGATTCCGGCGATGTTTCCGATTTTGGAACGTTCCATGAATCTTACATTTACGCAGCTCGGAATTATCGCCTTTACGCTGAATATGGTGTCTTCCGTGATGCAGCCCGTCATCGGCTGGTATACGGATAAACGCCCGATGCCGTATGCTTTGCCGCTCGGACTCACCGCAAGCATGCTCGGCATTTTAGGTCTCGCGTTCGCCCCGTCTTTTCTGACGATTTTATGCTGTGTCTTTTTTATCGGCCTTGGCTCCGCCGTCTTTCATCCTGAAGGATCGCGTGTCGCTTACATGGCCGCCGGCGAAAAGCGCGGATTGGCGCAATCGATTTACCAAGTCGGAGGGAATACCGGCCAGGCGATGGCGCCCTTGATTACCGCGCTGATTCTCGTTCCGCTCGGTCAATTCGGCTCTGTCTGGTTTACGCTAGTGGCCGCAATCGCTGTGCTGTTTCTCATTTATATCGCCAAATGGTATAAAGGCCGCCTGATTCATTTGCGCGCCGCAAGTAAAAAATCACCGGCCGCCGCTGTGCAGACCGTGATTACAAAACCGATTATTCTTGCACTTATCATGATTATCTTCTTAATTTTCGCGCGTTCCTGGTATGTGAGCGCGATCGGCAACTTCTATACGTTCTATGCGATGAATGCCTATCATGTCAGCATTCAGCAGGCACAGAGCTACATCTTCGTCTTTTTATTTTTCGGAGCTGTCGGAACGTTTCTCGGCGGGCCGCTTGCAGACCGTTTCGGAAAGCGGAACGTCATCATCGTTTCCATGACGGCATCGGCTCCCTTGACGATTTTCCTTCCGTTTGCGGGACCTGTCATCGCCTATGGCGTACTGGCGCTGATCGGCGTTGTTCTGATGTCCAGCTTCTCCGTGACGGTTGTCTACGCGCAGGAGCTTGTTCCCGGCAAAATCGGAACGATGTCAGGGCTTACGGTCGGGCTCGCCTTCGGAATGGGCGCGATCGGAGCGGTTGCGCTCGGAGCTCTTATTGATTCAGCGGGATTGACGCCGACCATGACAGCCGTCGCCTTTCTGCCCGTTTTAGGTCTGCTCGCCTTTGTCCTGCCGAGCGACAAAACATTAAAAGAATGGCATTCATAAAAAAATCCCTGCCGAAAAGGCAGGGATTTTATGTTTCAACCGTATAAAAATGAGTGTCAGGAACCGCATATTTCGGAATAAACCCGTCTCTGAAATCAGGAAACGCTTTTTGAATTTCATCAATCCATTTTTTTACGTTTTTGATGTACGGGACATAAATCATACTGACTGTCGCCTCATCATCAATGTGATAGTACCAGCAGAGATTGAATTCGTTCTCCGTGACGAGCGTAAAGCCTGAAAAATGATAAAAAATCAGCGGGGTGTCATTGACATATACAGCCCCGTCGCGCAGGCTGACGTCATATTGCTCAATATTCCACAGCGCCGCATTCGCGCCGATCGACTCCGTGACATGAACGTGTTCAAACTGCGCGGGCCACTTTTCAACATACCTTTGGTCACCGTATGTCTTTTTTTCTTCATTCATCTCCACCGTACAATAGGAGATGCAATCCTGTCTCCACTGCCAGACCGCCCGATACGCTTCCCCGGTATTCCGCGCGCCGACAAACCCGGTGTTGTACTGCCCCGTCAGCTTGTAATAAGACGCAAACCGTTCTGAATTGCGGTGATCCGTCAGAAAAAGGGAAGCATCCGGCTTTTCCGCAAACAGCTCGCCCGCATCTGCGAAGAAAAAGAGATCGGTGTCCAAATGGGCAAAATATTCGGCTTCATCATACTCCGTCATCACATGGAACAGAAAAGCCGGCTTCAGCGTCCAGCAATATTCATGAAATGTCCGGCCGCCCTTTGCTTCAAGCAGCTCCGGGTCCTCCATTTCATGGAGCTGAACCGCCGTGACATGTTCCCACGGCACCTGCTGAAGCAGTTCGTACGCTTTCTGATCGACACACAGCACATACAGATGAAAATCCCGGCAATGCTCATGGAGAGAATGAATCATCGGCATCAGTTTAAAGATATGCGTTCTGGAAACAATGGTTGAAAAATGATATTTACTCACCATATCACATCCAATTTATTTAAGATCCACATGCAGTAAATCAGCAGTCAGCGCTTTGAACGCCCTTGCAAAGTGCGTGACGCCCAGTTTTTTTTCCGCTTTTGCCAAAAGCTTTCCGACCTCCGGCAGCTGGAAGCTGTTCGCCGTGATCCGCGGGCTTTTCGTCTTCCAGTCCGGATCAAGGTTGCGGTCTTTAACCGCGTGCAGCAGCTCGAGAAAAATGTGCAGCAGGCTTTCATATTTCTCATAATCAAGCAGCACTTCGATGTCTGCCATTATGCTGTTGGTTAACTCCGCGTCAAACGGGCCGTTAAACGCGAGGTGCACGTCAAGCGAATGAATGTCATTATACTTGTCGCACATGTACGCGATATTCGCCCTGATGTCATCAACGGAAGCGCAGTTGCTCGGATGCTCCTGATGGACGCTCATGATATCGCGCCGCAGCTGAAATCTCATTCCCGACTGATGAAGCCTGATGCCGAGATCATAATCTTCAAAGCCGTATCTGACAATGCCTTCATCAAACAGGCCGAGATCTGCCACGTGCTGCCTCTTAACTGATGAATTGTTCGTAATGAAAAAACGCCATGGCAGACGGTAGCCGTTCAAATCATCTCCGTATTTTTCCAAAATGCTTTTCAGCACCCGGATAAAGTCGGTATCTAAATCAAAGCATCGTTCAAGAAAGCTTCCGTCTCTGATGTCACTTTCATCAAGGAGCGGCTCTTTATCGCCCGTCAGCTCTTCATACAGTTCGGCGAGTTTTTCCTTATGCTCTTTTTCAAAACGGTCATAATAAAAGCTGTAAATCCGCTTCCAGAACATACCGCATACGACAAGATCGTCCCGGTTCTCATGAGCCTTGATATGCTTCGCCACCAAATCCTTTTCGGCAAGCATGTCGCTGTCATGGAAAATCAAAATATCGCCTCTGGCATTGCGGACCGCCTGATTCCGGCCGTAAGCGATCCCTCTGTTTTCTTTAATTCTCACAAAAATCAGCGGAAAATTCGCGCTGAATGATTCAAGCATGGATAAGGTTCCGTCTTCCGAACCGTTGTCAGCCACAATCACTTCGAACGGCTCTGTGCATTCCTGTTCATTCAGGGACAGCAGGCTGTTATAAAGCCTCTCCTTGGAATTATATGCGGGAACAATGACGCTTGCCTTCACTTTTCGTTCACTTCCTGTATATGATCATTTATTTGTTATCATCCTCAGATGCAAAGCCGCTGAACTCCGGGCAGACGTCGCTGACCGTCCCGATCACCCGCTTCAGAATGTCCTGATAAAGCTGATGGACAAACGGCAGGTCGGTCCGGTCTGTCTCATGAATCTGCCGAATGTCGCCGGCTGTGACGATCCGGTATCCGCTGAAATGATAGAAAATCAGCGGATTTCCGTCTTCGAGCACAAGACGCCCGTCCTTCCATGAAAACGTGTGGCGGCCGTAATTCCAATGGCCGATATTCACGCCGGGCGTGGTGATGTCACACACGTTCGGGAACAGACCGGACATGTAATCCAAGTAGCCTTGATCTCCGAATTTTCCTTCGCCCGGCGCATTTTTGCATTCTTCAAGGCAGCGTTCTTTCCACCATCTGAGACAATCTGTGCCGGCACTGTCGGTTTTGAAGCTGAGAAAACCGGAATTATACCGGCCTAAAAGACGCTGCAGCATGTCGATTTCCTGTTTTTCAAATGAGGGAATGACGATATCGCCCCGTGACAGAAGCACCGAACAATCCGGCTGATTGTCAAAAATCGCGCGCGGATCAGCGAAGAAAAACAAATCGGCATCAATGTACGTGACACGCTCTAATTCCGGATGTCCGTCCAGCACGAATTCGAGAAATACCGGCTTCACCGTCCAGCAGTATTCGCTCTGATCCCTCGTCCGCTTCAGTTCAAGGAGCTCCTCATTTTCCAGTGCGGACACCTGAATCAAGGTGACATTATCCGGACGCATTGCCTGAAGCACGTCATAGGTGTCTTGATCCATACACAAAGTAAAAATGGGGGCGTCCGCCTGAACCGCTTTCAATGAGCCGAACAAAGCGATAGCCTGATACAGCCTTCCTTTTGATAAAACTGTGCAATATGCGCTTGTCACGTCTTTCTCTCACCTCTGTTTCTGTTACTTTTGAAAAAAGGCTTTATACCATTCGATCGTTTTTTCTAATCCTTCATCAATGGTATGCGCGGGCGTCCAATTCAGAAGCTTCCTCGCCTTTTCCGCTGATAAATATTGGTGCTTGATTTCGTGGCTTCCCTGGTTAAGCACTTTCGGCTTGAGGTCACTGTCCATCGCCTTAAGAATTTTTTCTACAAGTTCCAGCACCGTCAGCTGAATCTCATTGCTGAAGTTGAACGCTTCTCCCGCAAGATTGAGCTCCTCCATCTTTTCCGCCAGCAAAAGGTATGCCTCGACCGCATCCTCGATGTAAAAATAATCACGGATAAATGTGCCGTCGCTGCGGATTTCCGGCGCTTCACCGTTCAGCACGAGCTGAATCGTCTGCGGAATAATCCGGTTGAAGTTCAAATCTCCGCCGCCGTACAAGTTGCCGCAGCGCGTAATACAGACCGGAAGTCCGTACGTATTAAAATATGTGTGGCTTAATAAATCGGCACAGCTTTTTGATACGTCATACGGATGTTTGCCCTGAAGAGGCATGTTTTCATCGTACGGCAGTGTCGGCTGGTCGCCGTACGCTTTATCACTGGACGCGACGATCACCCGCTTGATGAGCGGATGCCTGCGGCACGCTTCAAGGATGTTCCATGTGCCGAGAATATTGGCTTCAAATGTGGAAATCGGATTGCGGTTTGCGACGCCGACGATCGCCTGAGCGGCTAAATGAAAGACCGTGTCAATTTCATACTCGCCCAGCGCCCGCTCAATCACATCCAGATCTTCAAGCGCGCCCTGCACGATATTCATTTGCTTCACTTGTTCTCCCTGATACAGGTTCGACTTGGGCACAGTGTCACGGACAAGTCCCGTCACATTAGCCCCCTGATCGATCAGTTCCTTCACCAAGCAGCTTCCTAAAAGACCTGTACATCCCGTCACAAACACATTTTTATTTTTCCAGAAACTCAAACTTGATCACCATACCTTCCATACATGTTGTCCCCGGTCCCACATCTTGTTGATTTCCAGCAGATTTTTATACGTATCGATCGCCGTCCAGAAACCGTAATGCCGGTATACCGCCAATTCGCCGTCCTTTGCCAGCTCCTTCAGCGGTTCTTCTTCAAACATGACGTCCCTGTCTTTCGGCAGATAATCAAATACCTTCGGGCTGAGCACGAAAAATCCGCCGTTGATGATGCCGTCACTTGAGGTTTTTTCAGAAAAGCTTTTCGCCATACCGTCTTCAACCGTCAGCGTTCCGAATTGCGAGGTCTTTTCTATACCGGTGACGGTTGCCGCAGCCCCTTTTGATTGATGATAGCTGATCAGATGAAACAGGTTGATGTTCGCCAGTCCGTCCCCGTACGTCATAAGAAAGGTTTCATCACCGATGATGTCCTTCGCCTGTAAAAGCCGCCCCGCTGTCTGCGTGTGTTCCCCCGTGTCTAAAAAAGTGATTTTCCACGGCTCGGATGTTCCCAATATCCGCACTTCTCCGGTAGAGCTGTCCAGCGTCATGCTGTGATTCTTCCAGTCATAATCTAAGAAATATTCCTTAATCATCTCTCCTTTGAAACCAAGAAGCAGGATAAATTCGTTCACGCCATAGTATTGATAGAGTTTCATAATATGCCATAGAATCGGTTTGCCGCCTATCATGGCGAGCGGTTTGGGACGTTCATTGGTGATTTCGCTCATTCTCGTTCCTTTTCCGCCGCAGAGAATGACTGCTTTCATCTCTACCCCTCTTCTCTGTGAATATTGGATTCGAAACCGCCCGTATAAGAGAAACCAACCCGATAATTTGTCCGATTCTCTACCACCGGTTTCAAAATCTACTGTAAGATATGAGAGATTGGCGCCCTTTGTGACCAAAAGCTCTCTCTTTTTTCAGATTGGTGAAGATACACAAAAAAAGAGCCTCACGGAAATTCCGTAAGGCTCTTTCTATTATTTATTATCCTGATTCAGCTTTTCTTTGCCGTAATGATATTTAGACGGATCAACCGGCGTAAAGTCGCTCAATTTGTGGAATCTGAGCAAGTCTTTGTACATCACGCTGTCAGACAGCTTCAGCTGCTCTGTGACTCTGGCTTTCAGATTTTTCGTTTCCTGATTGCCTTTCAGTTCTTTCCCTGTCTTCGTATCGTATACGACATTGGAGATGGAAGTATATTTCGGCGTGACGTAATCTCCGTTGCGGAACGTCACCGTATCATCATGGTCTTTCGAGAAGAGATCGGTGCCGAAATTAATATATTTCTTAGAATCGATGCCTTCCAAGTGAAGGATCGTCGGCACAACGTCCATTTCACCGCCGTACGTATGGTTCACCCCGCCTTTTTTGCCGGGGATGCGAAGCATAAGCGGCACACGCTGATTCTGCGCGTTTTGATAAGGCGTAATTTCTTTGCCGAGAATTTCTTTCATCGCGCGGTTATGGTTTTCAGAGATTCCGTAATGGTCTCCGTAAAGCATAATCACCGAGTTGTCATATAAACCGGATGACTTCAGATCTTTAAAGAACTGTTCAAGCGCTTCGTCAAGATAACGCGCCGTCTGGAAATAGTCATCCACAGTCGCGTCGCCCGTTTTCGCTTTTTCGATCGTTGCGTCTTTTTCATCAAGCGTAAACGGATAATGGTTCGTCAGCGTGAGCAAATGCGCGTAGAACGGCTGTTTCAGCGACTGAAGCTTCGGTATAGATTCTTTGAAGAACGGTTTATCCTTCAGTCCCATATTGACAAGGTTGTCATCAGACATATCGTATGTGCTGGCGTCAAAGAATTTATCGTAGCCGATATGTTTGTAAATCTGGTCACGGTTCCAGAATGATTTGTAGTCACCGTGTAAAACGGCGCTTGTATAGCCCTCACTTTGGTCAAGGATGGCAGGAAGCGATTGATACGTGTTTTCCCCTTTTGTCACGAAGGCTGATCCTTCAGGCAGTCCGAACAGACTGTTATCCATCATCAGCTCGGCGTCAGATGTTTTACCTTGGCCCGTTTGGTGGAAAAAGTTATCAAAGTACGTCATGTCCTCTCCGCCGCGGGCGAGTTTATTCAGGAACGGCGTGACTTCTTTTCCGTCAAGTTTGTAATTGATCAAAAATGATTGGAAGCTCTCCAGGTGAATCTTAATGATGT
Source organism: Bacillus sp. SYZHCR11 (assembly GCF_057196865.1). Lineage (NCBI taxonomy): Bacteria > Bacillati > Bacillota > Bacilli > Caryophanales > Bacillaceae > Bacillus > Bacillus sp. SYZHCR11. Next base: position 113,149 of record NZ_JBXUND010000005.1, on the reverse strand, counting down.
TCTTGCCTTTGGCCTTGCCGAAATACTCGGCGTTCGGCTTCGCATAATGCGACGATGTGTAGTTTTCAACGCTCGTCAGGTCATCACTGCTGGCATATGCACGCTGTGATTCCGTCTGCGCCGTCTGTACGCCGTCATAAATCGTGTAATTATAAAGGCCTAAGTATTTTACAATGTAATTGCGGTCAAACGTTCTTGTCAGCAGCTCCGGGCGGTCCTCTTCGGCAATCGCCAGGTTCACGAAGAACAACACAATACCCGTCACGATAATTAATGACGTATACCGTTTTTTCAGCTTGAATTCCTTCAGCTCACGTCTCCACACCAGAAGCGCGATTAAAATAATAATATCAACAAAGTATAAAATATCATGGCCGGACATAATGCTGAAGATGCCGTCTCCCATATTTCCGACATTACCGGATTGCTTTAAGTTCGGGAATGTCAAGAAATCATCGAAGAATCGATAGAATAGGATATTGGCATACAAAATAAACGTCATGATGAAATCAATAATCACCATGATAATCGCTGATTTGCGGCCTTTCGCAAACAATGCCAGTCCTAAAAAGAAAATGGCGCTTGAGAACGGATTGATCACAAGCAGAAACTGCTGCGTCGGACCCTTCACCCCAAGGTTGAATTCAGCATGATAGGCTAAATACGTTTTGGCCCAAAACAAAATAATAGCCAGTACAAAAAAACTAAGTCTGTAAGAAAATAATTTCTTCATGGCAACCTCTACTTTCCTAAACACTTTAAATCTGTATTCTTACTTTTTGCTTCAATTCCTGCTTTCCGAGCAAAACGAAAGCATCACACAGCCCCATAAACACACCATTTTAAAAAACGATATATTTATCATTCGTGTCATGCCTATTGAACATCTTATCCCGCCAGCCATTAGACGCAGGATATCCGTTCTTCGTTTCACATTTTTTTCTGGCATTAAAAGGTACCTTATCAGACCCGGTCTGAAAATAGGAGATACCAAATATAAGAATAACACAAACTTCTAAAAACGAAAAATGAATATCAAAGACAGCCGCCCAACAGGCGGGCTGAAGTTATTGTATGCAAAGGGACTGAAAAACTTGAAGGTTTTTTTTTGGGTGATGTAAAAAAAGGACCGGAGTCATCCAGTCCTTTTCATCACATCGCTCAAATCCCCGCCCAAACATCTTTTGCGTAAATGCCTTTTGTCTGGAGGTCCAAAAGCCATTCTTGCGCTTGCCGTTCGTCTGTTTCGCGGACCGACTGATACGCTTTTTGCAGCGTTGCCTCTACATCGGGCGCCATTTTGCTGCCGTCGCCGCATACGTAGAGGTGCCCTCCCCGGCCGAGGATGGAAATTAAAGCGCCGGCGTCTTTCGCCATTAAGTGCTGCACATACGTTTTCGGTACGCCTTCTTTGCGGGAGAAAGCCGTATGAAGCGTCACGATTCCGTCTTTTTCATAAGCTTCAAGCTCGTCACGGTAAATAAAATCATGATCGTTTCTGCATCCGAAATACAGATGAGCCTCCCCCAGCTCTTTTCCTTCTTTTTTTAACGCTGCCCGAGCCTGCAGAAATCCGCGGAACGGGGCGACTCCTGTGCCGGGACCGACCATAATAATCGGTTTTTCCGGATCTTCCGGCAGCCGGAATCGTGTTTCCGGAGTGCGGACAAACATCACGATACCATCCTCAGGGCGGCGGTCCGCTAAATAATTCGAAGCGACACCGCGATACTCACCCAAACCGCTCCGGGCGGGGCCGCGAACGACGCCGACGGTAATTGAGGCCTGCCCGGGATGTTTCCGAGGCGAACTTGAAATCGAATAATACCGCGGCTTCAGCGGGCGCAAAAGCTCCAGAAATCGCTCAAACGGAAGTTCACACGCTTCATATTTTTCAAGGAGATCGAGCATTGAGACGCGCGATGTTAAGATTTGCTCCTGATAGACGCCCTCCTCAAGAAAATCTTCCAATTCCCGTTTGTGCGGCGGACAGACCGTATAAGCGGCCATTTCCCGGATTTGAGCCCTTGATGCCGCTTCCTGCAATTCGACACAGCTGCTCAGAAGATCATGCAGCCTGACGGGCCGATCGAGCGGGAGATGAGCCGCGCTCTGTCCGCTGGCCGTCAGCAGCACTTGATCATTCCCGTTCAGATTGAACCGGCGGAGAACACGGCTGACCTGCTCTTTGCTGTTTACCGGCAGCACGCCGAGATGATCCCCTTCATGATAGGCAGCCTCTTTCGGCAGAGTGATTTCGATATGCCTTGTGCTCCGGCCGCTTTCCGGCGCCTGAAGTTCCCTGTTTTCCGCAACGGATGCGTAAACCGCCTCATACGTCTTTGCCAACGGAGACCCGCCAAGCCCGCTGACAAATTGAAGGCCCAGCGCACTTCGCTCTTTTTCGGCATTTTCATTCAGCTTGAGACCGAATGCCTTCATGGCGTCCGTCCACATGCTTTTTTTCCATTCATCAAGCTTTCCTTCAAAATCCCCGCTGACGTCCCCTTCGCCTCGGGCAGAAAAGCGTTCCGCCCCTTTTTCGGCAAGCTTCTCATCAATCAGTCTCGGCACAGCCTGATATGTCGCCGCCCAGTTATGATCACCGCAGCCGAAGACGGCATATCGGACACCTTCCAGCTCCCCGCGTTTGACTTCTTCAATCCATTGAACGAATTGTCCCGCGTTGCTCGGAGGCTTTCCGTTATAAGAGGACGTAATGATCAAGAGAGCTCCTTCTTTCGGCAGTTTTCCGATCCGGTCATTTAAAGGCGCCGTTTCAGTCCGGACGCCGTGCATCCCGGCAGTATCGGCAAGTTCCCGCGCCACGCCTTCTGCGGTTCCCGTATCTGAGCCGTACAAAATCAGAAGCGGTCGGTTATCAAGCCCGATAATGGATGCGCCTTTTGTTTCCCGTTTTTCTTTTTCGACGTCTTCCGCCGCTTTTTCAGCCGCCGGGAGAGCTGCCGCAACGGCTCCTTTGTTTCTCGGCCGCACCCGGATATGAAAGTCGCCGGGCTTAATCGTCAGTGTCTGTTTAATATCGAGCTCATAATCGGTGTGATCGATAAAGGTAAAATGCTGCAGAATCATCCCCAGAACAAGAGTTGCTTCATGCAGGGCGAACTGCATACCGATACACGCCCTCTGACCGTTTCCGAACGGCTTGTACGCATGGTGAGGCACTTGATCAGGATGTTCAAACCGCTCCGGATAAAATTCCTCCGCATTGTCTCCCCACGCGTCTTTATCACGGTGAAGCTGGGGAATTAAGACGGAAATTCTGTCTTTCGGCGTGATCGGATATTTCCCGCCGATCACCGTATCCTCTTTCGCATAAAGGCTGAACGCAGGCGCGGTCGGCCATAAGCGCAATGACTCCTGCAAAATCATTCGGATATAACTAAGCTCCAGTACTTGTTTATAAGAAGGAACGGGATCGGTCAAAACCCGATCGGCTTCTTCATAGGCTTTTTCCAAAACACGGGGATGTTTCAGCAGAAAGTAGATGGCAAAGGAAAGCAGGCCGCTGGTCGTTTCGTGGCCGGCAATTAAAAACGTGATGATTTGAAACCGGATATTTTCATCATCAAGTTTTTCGCCCGTTTCCGGGTCTTCCACATTCAGCATTCTGGCCAGCAGATCCTTTTCATCCCGTCCGCCTGACCGGCGCTCTGCGATAATACTGTCTACTAACGAAAACATCGCCTGAATGTCATGATGAAATTGGCGCTTCGTCCTGATCATGAGCTTATCCTGAACATCGAGACGCTGCATTTGGTGCATCGCTTCATCAAGGGCGCGCACCATGCTGTTGATAAACGGATGAGGCGTTTCCCTGTAATAGCTGTTAAACCGATAGTTAAAGCCGCAAAGCCCGATCGTATCGAGCGTCAGGCGGGTCATATCGGCAGGCACATCAACGGCCTCATCCGGGTTCAGCCTAGCCCATTTTTGAATCAGCTGCACCGCGATATCAGTCATCATCGAATGATAATCTTTCATCGCGCGCTGGCTGAAGGTCGGCATCAGAATATTATGCGCCTTTCGCCAGTTAGGCTCATGCGTCCAGCTTGTAAACAGCCCGTCACCGGAAAACGCCCGGACTTTCTCCAAAGCACCTTCAATGCTTTTATCGAACCGCTCTTCATCACATACCTCTTTCACCAGTTCATGTCCGGACACGACGATAATGGCGCCCGCCGGGGTATGCAGCTGAAAAATAGGCCCCTGCTCGTTTGCCAGTTTGATCAGCGACATTGTAGGCTTGTCTTTATCAAGCAAAGGAAGATTGCCGAGAGGACCGAATGTCTTCGGCTGCGGAATCGGACCTGTTTCCTTCATGAATAACACCCTTTCTTACACATTGATGCGTTCCTTCCAACTACAGTGCCCTTTTCACCGGCCAATTATCCGCCGTTACGGATCAATCCCCGGATTGACGATTGATAACGGTTTTTTCTATACTGGAGAGGCTTGTTAAATACAGAAATAAGGTGAGTTCACATATGGATTTTGAAATCAAGTTTTTATCGTTTTATGTCATTCAAGTGGAAGGAAAAGACGAACAGGCAAACAAACAGTTCAAACATTTCCAGACCCTTGACACAGACGAATTTGAAGAAAGCGAGCTGAAGGATTTTCTTGACGGGGAATTGAAGAAAATCGTCAAACGGAAAGCTGAACGGCATCCGCAATCCGAGCAGGTCCCCACAAAAATCGGCCATTTTATCACGGAGCCGGGCCATGAGCTTGATTCAAATCCGAATTACAACCTTTTCAACCGCGCCAGACTTGCGGATACGAAGGAAGCATTTATCGAGGCAAGCGAACAGTTCGTCCGTACTTATCTTGACACGAGCGCCGTGCGCGGCGGTGTTTTTATCGTGGCTTCGGCCGTTCCGCGCAAATATTTTGAGGACAAATTCGTCTTTATGATGAAATGCGATTTCGAGCCGAAGGTCGCCCGCATCTCAGACGCCTCGTCTCTCATTAAAAAGGTCGAAATGGCCATCACGACAAAAAACATGAAAAGCATTCAATATCCGTATATGCCGGAAGAAGGCATGACGGAAGAGCATGAGCTGAAAATCCACCAGGCCTCGCACGCCCGTTATTTCGAAGATTTTCTCAAATTTGTCGAATATGGCGAATCGATGCCGGAAATCATGAAAAACCAAGTCATGAACATGGTGCAGGAGCACGTGTATGAAACTTTTGAAGAAAACAGCGAAGAGCTTCAGCAGTTTGAGCACGACATTGAAATTTGGGAAGCGAGTGAAAAGCGGGAAATTCAGGAGCGCCTCGACACCCATCAAGTCATCGAGGCATCCGCGCAGATCATTGAACACACGCCGGAAGCCGAGCTGAAAATGAAAGTCGGAGAAACAGAGATTAAAGGATTACTGGCTGATTTCGGCGAATCCATCCATCTCGCAAAAGTGAACGGGCGCTATGTCGCGCTCATTGAGGCGGAGACGATCTCGTTTGAAAAAGGCAGTTCGCCGGTGGAGTTTCACAAGCCTGAGGGGCTGCATGAGGTGATTGAGCGGATACGGAATAAATCTGAACAAGACTGACAAAAGTCCAGACGCCATGTTCTGGACTTTCTGTATTTAATAAGGCTCTTTGAGCAATCGATAGCATTCACCGATGATGTCTTGGACGCCGGGCGTTCCCTTTATCTCGCGGCGGACGATTTCAGATGAGAGATTCTGCACCTGTAATGCCCGCTCCGCCCGTCTTTCGAAGTATGCTTGACATGCAGTTTCATGGTTTTCGTGTTTTTGCAGTTCTTCACTAAGCACAATCGCGTCTTCAATCGCCATCGCCGCTCCCTGCGCCAATGTCGGCGCTCCTGCATGGACGGCATCCCCGCCCAGAACGACGCGGCCTCTGTGCCACGGTTCTTTGACCGCCATCTGCTCAATCTTATGAAACAAAACGGGATATTCCTTTGACATATTCTCTGTCACAAACTTCACTCCCGGAATTCCGCGCAGCAAGTCTCTCACCCGTTCAAAACGTGTGTCCTCGTCATCCCTGAAGTCAGCGTCATACGGCCGGATGATAAATACGTATCCTGTTTTTTCAGAGAGCGGCACGACCCCGACCTGCGTCTGCCCCTTTTTATACATCAGTGCCGAATCATGAAAAACCGGCTCGGGAAAAGAAATGTAAAATCTGTGCGCTCCCATGCCGAGATACTCTGTTTTCACTTCCCTTTGCAGCATGTGATCGCGGACAGCGGAGCGGATGCCGTCAAAGCCGGCGAGGATGTCAGCCGTCGTCGCGGTTCCGTCTGCACAATGCACCGTTATTTCATCTGCCGTTTCTTCGTAAGACACGACTTTTTTACCGGGCAGAATCGTGACCCCCGCCGCCTCAGCATGCTTCCTGAGGATATTGTTTAACGTTTGACGCAATATATTATTCCGCCCCGGCAATGAATCATCTAAAAACGCCTCACTCACTTTAAACTGCAGCGTTCCGTTTTCATCATGCTGCTTCAGCCATTCCGTTTGAAAGCCGTGTTGACAGCATTCATCATACACACCGATTTCCCGAAGCACCCGAAGCGCATTTTGAGGCTGAAGAATGCCCGCTCCGCTTTTTCGCATGCCGGACGCCGCCTCGCAAAGGGTCACTTCAAAACCCGCTCTGCCGAGAGAAATCGCTGCGGACAGGCCGCCGATCCCTCCGCCCGCTATGATGATCTTTTTCACTTCATGGTTCATCACGATACCGCCTTCTCAATTTATTTATCATTTGTTAACTATTAGCCACCTTACTATATTGGCTGAAAAACTGTCAATCTTTATAGGTTGCCTTTTGAATCCGGCAAGCTTATACTTTGAATCACTAAAATGGTACGGAGGCTTACAAAATGGAATTGAGACATTTGCCGGATTACTCGCAGATTGCCGGACGCGCTGAGATTTACGCCGATATGGATGCTGAATCATTGAAAACATTTTTGACGTTATTTGATATGTCTAAAAAAATGAATCAGGTCATGGAGCATTATTTCTCAAGTCACGGATTGTCCGAAGGGAAATTCAAAATTTTAATGTTTCTGTTTGACGAACCCGGCCACAGCCTGAGTCCGACGGAGCTGGCGAAAAAATCCAATGTCACCAAAGCGACCATCACCGGATTGATCGACGGACTCGCACGGGACGGCTTTGTAAACCGCAGCCGGCATACCGGTGACAGACGAAAAATCAGCATCGAACTTACAAGGGAAGGAAAAGAAAAGCTGATGCTGTTTCTTCCCGGCCACTTCTCCAACATTTCAGGAGTCATGGAAAGCTTCACCGCTGGAGAAAAAGCGGAATTGACAAAAATGCTTGAAGTTTTATTTGATAAGCTTCTGCTGTTTTCCGGAGACAGAACATAAAAAGGCGCCCCTCTTAGCAGGGCGCCTTTTTCGCGCGATTAATCATCACTGTTTAAAATCCCGAAAAACCGAAGCAGGTTGATAAACAAGTTGATAAAGTCGATATAAAGCGTCAATGCCATCAAAGGAATCAGGTCAGCCGTGATGTCCCGGTGCTTGATCTGGTTCAGATCGTATAAGATGTACATTGAAAACACAATTGTTCCGATGACGGAATACGCCATCATGGCGGCGGAATTCAGCGGGCTGAAAATATTAAAGATCCCCACTGCGAGAAGCGCGATAACAGCGACAAGCAAGAAGGACCATAAAAACGACAAGTCCTTTTTCGTTTTAGCGCCGATCGTACCGAGCACCGCAAAAATGACAAACGAAGAACCGAATGCCTCCAATACGACATAGGCTCCGGCTGCGGACGCATAATGGCTGATGATCGGAAACAGCGTCATTCCGGAAATAAAAGCGAATGAAAAGACAAACACATATCCGACGGCTTTTTTTCGGCGCAGCCAAAATGCGGCAATGATCATGACGACCTCCAAGACCGACAGCGGCAGCATCAATGCCGGCGGAATGAACTGGCCCGTATACAGGCCGATTGTCGCAACTAACAGTGTAAACACAAATACCGTGATAATGCGCTGCATAATAGATTGTTTGCTCTCATAAGCAGCAGTTTGCATGTCAAAAGTCCTCCCAAAAAATGATCGTGATAGGTCTATTATAAATAAAATGGGAGAAATTTGCATGATTTTAAGAAGATTTTAAGGATGTCAGGCCTGACGTTTTGCTGCGCACTCCTGCATATCCATGAAATCATGCAGTTTTTTCGTCAATCCGCCGTGCCCGAATCGGATATTCCCCTTCTGCCCCGGCGTTTTCACGAAATCAAGGAATGCCAGCACATAAAGACGCCTGACGGGAATCGGAATGACGCCCGCATCATAAAACCAGCCGTCAATTGTATTGAGCACGCCTTTATTTATGCCGTATTGCTTCGTGCACCAATGCAGAAAGCGCACTTCGGGCAGGTGCAGATACCGGCTCTCCCGGAAAGGAACAGTTGAATGCTTCATATGTACCGCCTCCTGTCATTGGCTGTTTTTTAAGATTGTTTTACTTCTTTGCTCTTCAGGGAAAATCGATATTTCTCCACCTTATCAATTTGTGTCACTTGGGAATTATGAACCGTAATCTGAACAGTCCCGAAATCGAGCGTTTCCAGCGCACTGATAATCTTTTCGATCACATGCGGATCTACGTTTCCTTTGGACGTCATCATGCTCCCCCTTTATGTCTGGCCGTTCTTCTTTTGACAATGAGTGTTTTAATTCATACTATTCTGATAAGAAATATATAATTATACTATTATGTTTTCATTCAGAAATCAACAGCATTTACACAATTTTCGGATATGTTTTTGCGAAAACTTTCACTTCCTTCGCTTTGACATAAACCGTGTCGCCGACGCCCGCCCCCAAGGCGTCATATTGCTGTTTTTAAGAACGCAATTTTCACGTTCCGACATGTTTAAATTGTTTTCCGCTGACAAAAAAAGCGCCCCGCCTCTGGACGGAGCACCTTTTTTCTATGCTTTTGCTTCCTCGATAACACATGTGACACCCATGCTGGCGAGCGCCTGCTCCAGAGAGCCGTAAGTTTGATACTCTGAAAAATCAAGTCCCAATTGGATAGAAGTCTGTGCCACATCAGGCCGAATGCCGGAAAACACGGTTCTGATGCCGAGGAGAAATAACGTTTTCGACAGCATATATAATTGCTGCGCCACCATCGTATCGACAATGGGCACACCGGACAGATCAATTACAAGGTTTGTGATCCGTTTGGCGACACAGTTTTCCGGCACCGACTCCAAAATCACACGCGCCCGTCTCGTATCAATCGCGCCGATGAGCGGCAGAGTGCCTATCGTATCCGCGATCAAAATAACCGGACAGCTCAATTCGGAAATAAGCTCCTGCTGAGATGACAGCCTCGCGATCATTAATTTCTGAAACTGTTCAGTAAAATCCGTCATCAGCTGATCAAACGAGCCGTTGACAAGGTAATTCCAGCGGCGGGCATCCTCATTTGTTACAATGTCCTGATGCTCATCCATAAAACGGGTGACCGCCTCCCAAAAGACGGTTCTTGAATTGCCGATCGCCTCAACGACCTCATGAACCTCCGCGTCTTGCTCCACTCTGCTTTTCGCTACCTGAGCGGCCCATTTTTCTTTGTTATGCTGAAAAACGGCCGGATCTTCCAAAAAAGCGCTTGCGATGACCGTGTTTGTAAAGGTATGCTGCTCGATCAGCAGCCGTTTCATTTCCTCACTTAATTGATCCGCAGAATAAAAACGCCCTCTCAGCTTCCGTCTCAGCTTGAGCCATTTTTCCGTCAGCTCTGCCGAATGTGTAATAATATAATCATGAAGTAATTGGTCTTTGTTCACTGCCGTCTCCTCTTTCAAGAATATGTACTTTTGTCTAAATTATAAATCGGAATCGCCGATCGCACTAGAGAAATTAAAAAAACCTGCACATTAAAGCTTTTGATTGCTTTTTTCGGCAGGAGGATACACTATAAAAGAAATGAAACAGGAGGTCAGTATGATGATCAAAAAAATCGCGACAGTCGCCGTATACACTGATGATCAGCAAAAAGCGAAAACATTCTGGACGGAAAAAGCGGGGTTTGAAACCGTCGCCGAGCATCCGATGGGACCGGGCGCCTTCTGGCTTGAGGTAGCGCCCAAAGGGGCCGCCACTCATTTGGTTATTTATCCGAAATCGATGATGAAAGGCGCCGAGCATATGAAGGCTTCTATCGTATTTGAGTGTGAAGATGTCTTTGCCGCATATGAACAGATGAAAAGGAACGGCATCACCTTTTTAGATGAACCGAAACAAATGGAATGGGGCAGCTTCGTGCAATTTAAAGATGAGGATGGTCATGTCTTTCTCCTGAAATCGTAATCCGTCAGGCATCTTAATTGACTTTGAGAATCATTTTCATTTAAAATGTTGGATAAAGCGTAAAAAGGATTGGAGAGCTGCCAGATGTTTGTGCAAATCAGAAAAATGACCGTAAAAGAAGGACATGCCGACAAAGTAATCGAACGCTTCAGTTCAGAAGGCGTGATTGAAAAGCAGGAAGGTTTGATAGACGTAACGATCCTGGAAAAAAAAGTCCGCCGCGGTGATGAAGAAGTCGTCGTGTTAATCCGCTGGGAGTCAGAAGACCATTGGAAACAATGGGAAAAAAGCGAAGACCACATCGCGGCCCACAAAGCAAACCAAGGCAAGCCGAAACCTGATTATATGCTTGGGACGGATGTCGGTATGTATCATGTCAGAGCCGTTAAAACAGGCGTACACGAAAAATAATAAAGAGCATTTGCCCCAGGGCAATGCTCTTTTTATTTTTTCTCCTCAAACGGCAGGACAAACAGCGGTTTATCGGGCTTCCATTCCGCATACAGCACGTCCTCCGTTTTTTTGATGTTCAGCTTTTTCAGCTCCTGATTCAGCTGCTTTTCTTCCAGCCCGGCTTCTTTCAGATTTTCATACAGCACTTCGCCGTCAATAATCAGCGTGACCGGCAAAGAGACCTGCTTCGGCTTTATTTGCATGTCGCCGTTCTTCGTCGTGTCATATTGAAATTTCGGCAGGACGCTGACCATCCCGTTTGTTTCTAAAATTGCGTACTCCGCTTCCTGTATAGAAAAGCAATTCGCCTGTCTGAGAAGGCTTTGCAATTGATTAATGTCCAGCTTATTCTTTTTCAGCACATCATATTTCAGTTTTCCTTTATGTATGATAATACTCGGCTCGCCTTCCAACAGCTTTCTGGAGCTTTTTACTTTCTGCGTAATCAGTTCGATGAGATAAATTAAAACCCCCCATAACAGAGAAGCAAAAATGATTTCAATAATCCTGACGCCTTTATCATACACCGCATTTCCGACCAGTTCGCCGAGGATGAGCGCGGAAATAAAATCAAACGGCGTAATTTGCGAGAATTGAGTTTTTCCAAGCAATTTTAAAATCACAAATAAAATACCCAAGCCGCATACTAACTCCCAAGCCACTGTAAGTAAATGTCCCATATTTGCACCTTCTTCTTAAAAGTCATTACCATTATGGACATTCGCCTGTTTTCTATACAGCGGCCGGCAATACACAAAAAAACGCAGCCGAGGCTGCGTTTTTTTCACTTCTGCTTACTGTTTTTGATTCGATCTGACGACCCGTAAGCATACCTCAGCGGCATAACCGGCGGCCGCTCCGGAACCCGCAAACATCGCGGCAAGCCCCAAGCCCATGCCTTCCCAGCCGCCGACACCGAAAATGCTGTAAACAACCGTACCGAAAGCAGTCAGGCCCAGCACCGCCAAAAGCCACTCAGGCCACATCTTTTTCGGCCATTTCTTACGGAGCACAGCCGATACGGCAAAGTTAAGACAAAATGCGGCCAGACAGATCAGATAAAAAAACCCCATGTCTTTTGCACCTCCGTCATGAGGAGCTTTTTATTTGCTCACCTTTTTTTCAAACAAATGATAACCCGGCGCGAGTCCTTTTGATTCGTACCCCATTCTGCTGTAAAACGACTGAAGCGCCTTGTTTCCGAACACGCAGTCGAGCCGGATTTTCGTTTTTCCCGGACAAGACACACCCGTCTCCGCCCAAGTCATGATTGTCCGGCCGAGCCCCGCCCCTGCAAACCGCCTGTTAATCGCCAGCCGGTGGAGATATACGGACTCCTCATGTCCTTCATCGCCCCATAGACGTCTGTCCCACCCGCTTGCTTCGGGAAGCAGCATGACGACGCCGGCCAGCTCTTCATTCTGCCTGAATAAAAAAACATACCCTTTGGCGATCGCCTCCCGCATATTGTGGGTATCTTCCCCTTGCAGAAGGCCGCTCCACTGGTTCGACCCTTTATCGCGAAGCCATTCTGCCGCCTGCACGAGCAGATCCATGACCTCTTCTTCATCATCCTTCCGGGCGGAGGTGACCCGGAATGCCCCCGCCTTCTCCTCCGTAATCGTAAATGGTGTCATAAAATCCTCCTGTAATCAGAATATTCGACACCTTTATTATAGACCAAACGCAGAAAGGAAAAAAACAGCCGTCATGTTTGAGGGCCGTTTAAAAAATTTTCTTCTTATCACGTTCTTCTTTTAAAATCTCAACCGCTTCCCTGAAACGCATAGAGTGAACGATTTCACGCTCACGCAGAAAACGGAGTGAATCATTCAGGTCAGGATCATCGGAAATATCAATAATCCATTGATACGTCGCTCTCGCCTTTTCTTCAGCCGCAATATCCTCATATAAATCAGCAATCGGATCTCCCTTTGCCTGTATGTAAGACGCTGTGAACGGAACTCCGGCCGCATTGTGATAAAACAGCGCGCTGTCATGGTTGACGTAATGATCACTGAGCCCTGCATCACGCAGCTGCTCCGGTGTCGCATCTTTTGTCAGCTTATAAATCATCGTCGCAATCATTTCTAAATGCGCAAACTCCTCCGTGCCGATATCCGTCAGCAGGCCGATCACCTTGTCAGGAATCGTGTAGCGCTGGTTTAAGTACCGGAGCGCTGCGGCCAATTCGCCGTCCGCCCCGCCGTATTGTTCAATGAGAAATTTAGCCAGCATCGGGTTGCACGTACTCACTTTAACCGGATACTGCAGCTTTTTTTCATATACCCACATTTACAGATCCCTCCTTATACTTGCCATGGCCAAGGACCGCGGCCCCAGTCCCATTGAGCGCCGGCCTGACTCACGCCGAATTGCAGAAGCGGTCCGTACTCAGGCTCAAACCGCTTTCTCAGCTGTCTTGAGTACCGGGAATATTCATGAAACTGCTGAAGCGCGAGACGGTCATGGGGATGCGTATCCAGATAAAGCGTCAGCTCCACCAAGACAAAGTCCGCCGCCTGAATTTGCTCCAGCAGCCGATAGTATTCATCATCAATCTTTTTCGCCATATTCGCTTCCCCCCCGATAAGGATTATCATAGAAATCGTAAAGATCCTTCCAAAGGGTCCCTTTTCTTAATGCCTCCATCGGAGAAAACTGCTCCAAGTGATAAGGCTGAAACCGCATATAAAGATGCGGCGGCGTTCTGTAGTATTTTCTCCCGATCGGCGGGCAGGGATCAAACCGGCTGTGGAAGGGTTTATAGGATTTGACCGGTGTAAACGGCTGATTTTCTTTCATTACGATCCTCCTTTCCTAAACACATGACCTTAATAGGTATGAATCCGTATCGGCATTTATGCCCTGTAAGAAAATAAAAAAGCCCGTTAAAAACGGACTCCATGCAGCTCATCTGGAATTTGAAGTGAAAAAATCATAATGAAAAATCTGATTGAAAGCACTGATAATGTTTCAATGTATATTCCGTAATTTGCTGATCATATTCAGGATATTCGTATCTCAATAAAACAGCCACTGACTTTGAATATGCTCTGAAGAGACCTTGGCAGTCAAACAATGCCTTCCACACGCTTTCATAAGTATTGCCGACATAAGTATTCAGCAGAATTTCCCAATCCTTCGCATTCATGTAATGTTGAATATACTTATAATTCTTCCCTACACTTAATGAAAACTGATGCTCTATCCCGATATTCCACGCAATCATACGCAAAACATTAGGCCTTAAAATGTCATTCATATGATCCAGCGCAAACAGTATTTCTTTACGCATTAATCCTTTAATCACATAGGTCGAAACCATCCAAAATTCATTGCAGCAATCATCAAACTCTCCGGGGGTCGGTTTCTTTATATGATATTGTTCATCACTCGCAATCATCTTACTGTTGATTCGGTCATCCTTGTCTAATAATATTTCCGCCAAACCATCACTCTGTGTAAAATAATCCTCTGTTTGACTCAGAGGGATCAAAGTTAAGTCGATTTTATGATGATCTTTAAAAAGCATGAGATAGGAGAACCAGTCTCCGAGTTCCGGAGGGAAAAGTTCCATATCTTCAGGTTTTTGCATCATCATTCTTTCGCCAAACTGATCCAGCCAGCTTTCATCAGATATAAAAGAGTCCATATCGGTCACAAAATAAGAAATATCATAGTCTTGAAATTTGTCTCGCGGTACATTTTTATTGGTTCTTGATCCCTCTAAAGTGACAAGACGGATTCTCTCGTCCTTCATCGCAATATCAAGAATCAATTTCATCATTTCGTCTTCACTTCTCACATGTAAAACCTCCCGATAAAGAGATTTTTACAGATCATGCTTTTCAGTTTATAAACAACTTGCTCATGATTTACAGAAATGTCATATGTACTTGATGATTTTGCTCCAATCGTACCACAGCTGCAAGAACATGAGAAGAGCACTCTTGCTGTTCCAAGAGTGCTTTTCCCGAATGGTCAGATATATTGGCTGTCCCGATGATGATGGTGATGGAACGGGTAGCCGCCGTAGCCTCCGCCATAGCCGCCAAAACCGTACCCCGGATATCCTCCGAAGCCGCCGTAGCCGCCAAAACCGCCGTAACCGCCGTAACCGCCAAAACCGTACCCCGGGTAGCCGTAGCCTCCGCCGAAACCGTATCCCGGATATCCTCCGAAGCCGCCGTAGCCACCGTAGCCGCCGTAGCCGCCGTAGCCGCCAAAACCGTACCCCGGGTAGCCTCCGTAGCCGCCATAGCCTCCGCCGTAAATCGGTCTTCTTTCATTCATGATTTATCGCTCCTTCACATAGGTTACAGTCCAGTTTATGACATGCGGAAGGAAACGTATGGGCATCCGCCCAGTTTTGGCGAAATAATCAATAATTGCTTACGGAGAAATACGATACAGGCCGGCCGCATAAGCAAAATAAAAAGGCCGGAACTTATGCCGCCCCGGCCTTTTTGTCTTTATTCGCCTAAATCTACATTGTGATAAACCTGCTGTACGTCTTCGAGGTCTTCCAGCACATCGATCAGCTTTTCGAATTGAGCTTTCGCATCTTCCGGAAGCTCGACTTCATTTTGCGCAAGCATCGTCAGCTCCGCAACCGTGAACTCTTCAACGCCGGCATTTTTGAATGCCTCCTGCACGGCATGGAATTGATCAGGCTCAGCATACACGATAACACTGTCATCCTCTTCTAAAATATCGCGCACGTCCACATCAGCTTCCATCAGCAATTCCAGCGCTTCATCCGCCGTCTTGCCTTCAACGCCGATAACGGCGGTCGCATCAAACATGTAAGCGACAGACCCGCTCACACCCATATTTCCGCCGTTTTTCCCGAATGCGGCGCGCACTTCAGGCGCCGTGCGGTTTACATTATTCGTTAACGCATCAACGATGATCATTGAACCGTTCGGCCCGAAACCTTCGTAACGCAGCTCGTCAAAGTTCTCCTCCGCGCCGCCTTTCGCCTTTTCAATCGCACGCTCAATAATATTTTTCGGCACACTGTACGTCTTCGCGCGCTCAAGCACCACTTTTAACGCCTGGTTCGATTCCGGATCTGGCTCGCCTTGTTTTGCCGCCACATAAATCTCACGGCCGAACTTCGCGTAAATCCGGCTCGTATTTGCGTCCTTTGATGCTTTCTTTTCTTTAATATTGTTCCACTTACGGCCCATTTTGTTCCACTCTCTTTCACGAATTGAATCTGTATGATAAATACTCTGCTTCTATTATACCTCAGCGGTTGGGTTGTTTCGAGTGTAAGACATTAGAAAAAACAGGCACGCTTAAAATCACCGGAGCGCAGTAAGCCGAATTTGAGGATTATTGTACAAAACATAAAAAGCCTCCCTTCATACAGGAAGGAAGTCGCAAGCCAAAAGATTCATTTTATTCTTATTACCTATTTCCTACACTGTATATCCTGACTCCCGTGGTAAAATTTTGATATCGAACAAAAGAAAGGATATGATCATGAAAGTTTTTGAAGCAAACAGCCTACCCAAGAGGTGAGAACAATGATCGAAACAAATATTTCTGAACCTGTATTTCAATTTTTAGGAGGGACTTTCCATCAAGATATAGACACTCCTGAGTCAGCTCTTGAAGAATACTTAGCAGAGATACCTAAAAAAGAACAAGAAAACGATGTAGTAGCACTCAAAACGTTTATAAATAGCGATTACCCAGATGAAGAAAAAAATAATTTTATAGATGAGTCTGCAGATGGTGTAGATATCAATAGTTACGGAATATCCCCAATACTATGGCTCGGACAAGTCATTCAAAAAATCGAAAAGAATATTGAGGCTTTATAGATTCAGAGAAACCCTATTCCTATGTTTGCACAGTCTCTGATAAGTTTCTTAATCTTTCCCTCTATAAACCCTCGAATGAAAGGATATGGTCATGAAAGTTTTCGAAGCAACCACCCTCCTGGCCGCCGCCAAACAGCGCGCGGGTGAATACAAAAAACTGCGCGGCCAGATGGTCAATCTGAAAAAAGCGTTTCAAGGTATGGCTGATCTTGGTGACAATGATTTCTCAGGCCGGGGCGCTGACAACATCAAAGCCTTTTTCAAAGACCACGCCGGCGTCACAGACAGCTGGCTTGATCTGATCGACATGAAAATCGCATTTCTCACAAGCCTTCCCGGTAAGGTCGAAGATGCCGGACTTTCCAATTCGCATGTGGAGGAATCATTTCTGGAGCATGAGCTCACCCACGCCCTCAGTAAATCAAAGGCGATTATGGAAGAGCAGAAAAAGGACATGCGCTCCATCCTCGGAGAGATCGAAGACATCATCTCGCTTGATCTGTTTTCAACCGAAAACACGGATCAGAAGCTGTCTTCAGCTGACAAAAAAAGAAGCGAAACGATACATAAGCTCGGCAAGCTTGATCACGATCTAACGAAAGAATACACAGAAACCGAAGCAAACGAACAGTTCATCCAAGCCGACTTTCAGCAGCTCCAAAACGCCACGGGCAAAGGAAAAAGCGCCACGCCGCTTCACTATAACGCCAAGGCATACCGAGAAAGCGACATCCATAAGAAGAAAGGCGAGATTGCAAGACATTCGGACGCTTATTTGAAGATGAAGAAAGAGGAAGCGAAGGAACGAGAGATTGAAAAACTGAAAGAAAGACTGAAAAACTACGATTATGCGAATGCTGATGAATTCTACTCAATGGCCAAAACGATCGGCTATAAAAACCTGACAAAAGAACAGCAGCGCTACTTCACTCAAATTGAAAACACGCGTGAACTTACAGACGGTTTCAAAGGCGTTGCCGTCGGCCTTTATGATTCCGGAAAAGACGCGGTCACAGGCCTATGGGATATGGTCACAGATCCGGGCGGAACGGTTGAAGCCATTACAGGAGCGGTGGCTCACCCGATCAAGACGTACGAAGCCATTTCAGCGGCAATCGAAGAATCGTACCAAAAAGACATGGTGAATGGCGACACCTACTCCAGAGCAAGATGGGTGTCATATGCAGTGGGCACCGTTGTGACATCAGTTGTCGGCACAAAAGGCGTCGGCGCCGTCTCAAAAACAGGAACAGCCGCCAAAGTGACAACCAAAGTCAAAACAGCAGCAAGCAAATCCGCCACAGCACAAAAAGCGATAACGGTCTCAAAACAAACCGTTGATCACATCAAACAAAAAGTAAACACAGGCATAGAAGTATCAAAAAAACGTGTCAAAACCAAGTTAAATCAAATCGGAGATCTCACCCTGGCTGATATTCTCCCGTATCATCCGCGTCACGACTTAGTGCTGGCAGGCGTTCCTTACAACGCAGTCAACGGGGTCACACTTAAAGAAGGACTTCAGAAATTCGCCAAGGCCATCCTGCCGAAACCGTACGGAACCTCCGCAAGCGGCAGACGGACACCGGCACCGCATGTACCGCCGGTAACGGTCAAATACGGCGAGCATTTTGCGAAATGGACCAGAAAGAAAGTATTAAAGCCGAATGTCATCTATAAAACAAAAGAAGGCTACACGTACACTACTGACAACTATGGTAGAATTACAAGTGTCAAAGCAGACTTGCAGCTGGGAGAAGCAAAACGCAACCAATATGCACAGTCAAAAGCAGGTAAACCAGACCGTCTGACAGATGACGACGGAGGTCACCTAATCGCCACCCAATTCAAAGGCTCAGGCCAATTCGACAACATCGTGCCGATGAATTCTCAGATTAATAGGAGCGGCGGCCGGTGGTATGAAATGGAGCAAGAATGGGCAAAGGCTCTTAAAGAAGAACCTCCTAAAAGAGTTAATGTTAACATAGAATCTCTATATAAAGGCGACTCTTTAAGACCCACAAAATTCATAATCGAATATACGATTGGCAATAAAACAAAATTCGTGACAATAAAAAACCAAGCTGGAGGTTAAACCTATGGAAACTGAGAAAATGGGACAGTTATATCAACAAATAGCAGAACAGCTTAATGAAATGATTCCATCTGAATGGACAAAAATCATTCTTTATGCGGAAATATTAGATGATTCATCAGAAGTTTACTTTTTCTTCAATACACCACAAGGTGAAGAGAATATCTATTCTCATGATATACCGAAACAATTCGATGTTAGTAAAAAAATATACGTGAGTTTATTAATTGAACTTCAAGAGTTATTCGAGGAGTTAAGGGAAGAATTTAAAGCAAACAACCAAGATATTTGGACCAATTTAACGCTTAAACTAGAGAACACTGGCAAATTCTTAATAGACTACGATTACACCGATGTCATCGCCTCAGACTTAAACGGAACACAACGACAAGTGATATGGGAATATCAAAATTTAGGGATATTGCCTGAAGATGAGAGCGATAAAGAATTTGTAATAAACTACTTCGGTCTATAAATCAAAAATGCTCAGCACTTCCCTGCTGGGCTATTTTTTATAACTAGGATTTCTCGACGATTGAAGGTGAAAGGTTGGAAAATAAGAAAATGCAAGATCTGTACCAGATTATTGGTGATAAATTAAATGACATCATACCTTGTGAATGGACAAAAATATATCTTTATGCAGAAGTATTAGATGACTCTACCATGGTTCTCTTTCACTTCAAGACACCAGAAAAACGTCAACTGATTTATTCGCAAGATATACCTGTCCGATACAGTGTAAGTAAAGATATCTTCAAAACTTTATTAAGAGAAATCCGTGAACTTTTTGAGGAATTACGAGCTGAGCACAAAAATAATAATGATCAGGTTTGGACGAACCTTACATTGACATTGGAGAGCAACGGTCAATTCCAACTTGATTATAATGATGATGATATTTTGGCATCTGAGCTTGATGGGTATCAAAGAATTGCATTATGGGAGTACAAAACTCTTGGAATTTTGCCTGAAGACGAGGAAGATCAAGAATTTTTAATTAGCTACCTAAATCTATAAATTTTGAACTGGAGGTTAGCATGGAAACAGAAAAAATGGGTGAATTATATCAACAGATAGCAGAAGGCATTAACGAAATCATTCCTTCTGAATGGGAAAAGGTCATTCTTTATGCAGAAATACTCGACGATTCTTCTGAAGTTTTCTTTTATTTCAATCCTCCTCAAAGTGAGGATTATATCTATTCTCATAATATTCCTGAACATTTTCATGTTAGTGAGGACATTTATGACGAATTATTATTACAATTACATGACTCATTTGAGGAATTACGAGATGAGTTCAAAGAAAATAACCAGGATATCTGGACGAACTTGACACTTCAGCTAGAGATAAACGGAAAATTATCAATAGAATACGATTACGAGGATGTTTTACAGTCTCAATACACAATCTCTCAACGGAAAGCAATTTGGGTTTATGAACACTTAGGGACATATCCTAAGAGAGAGTCGGTAAGAACTTTTCTAGAACAGTACATACAGTCTAAAAGCGAATATTAGGAAGATAAACCATGTTACATCCAATGTTAAAATACAATCCAAACCCATAGCATTTAACCAATCAGTAAAAAAATACAGTCTGTCATGTATGTGAGCAAGAATGTGAATACGTATATGAAGGTCATTTCTATTCTGGGCAGAAAGGTGATTCTGTTATCTGTTTCAAAAAATAGTTCGCTCGCAAACAAATTCAGAGAGAGGATTGTTTGTATGTTTAAACTGACTTTGTGCGCTGTAATTGCTTTGATCGGTGTAAGCTATATCAGTTCTTTCTTAGGAAATGAAGTATATGTGGTGCCCAGAAACATGACAAGCAAAGTTGCAAACGATTCAACGAAATGCCCGGTTAAGAACAAGACGCAGTTTAGGCTGCGTCTTGTTTTCTAAACTATTAGATAATTCACTTTTTGTTATTTTATACTATTATTTACAACTAACTTATAATTACTTTAGCTTACTTTCAATAAATGATATCATCTTTAAAGCTTCTTTATATAGAAAATATATTTCCTCACTAGTCTGTTCAATATAAATAGTAGCCATATTTTGGTGAACAAGTTGATTTCTTAGGTTCCCCAAAGTTAAAAATGCTTTAACTGATTGATCTAACTCTTGTTCTTTTATATCTTTAGCAGCCTGTTTTTTGAATTCTTCCCCAAAAAGACCGAGAAACTTGTTGATATTACTTTTTTCCCAGTCAAAGTAGCTATGGTACTGTCTACTAATAGCCTTGTTTTTTAGAAATGCAACAATTTCTGGGTTGTTTCCTGCCTTTATATTAAAAAACTTCACCAATAATTCTGTAATACTTGTCTCAAAAAAACTTGCTGCGGATACAAGTAAAACTTTCTTTAACTTATTGTCCATATCTTGCTGAAAAGAAACTTCTTTTTGCATCTCTAGATACTTTAATAAATTATAATTTTGTTTATAAACTGCATCGACTATAGTTTCTTTCATCAGTCCTCACCCTTAAGATTCACCATTTAGAATGTTATCTGCAATTGACAACCTCTTCTGAACTATATCTCTTCTGGCAGTGCTATGATGAGTTGCATTTATGAAGTCACTATTACTTTTTAATCTTTTAACAGAATCAGGGTTAATAGTACGACTTACCAACTCTTGATCTTCGACATAAGGTGCACAAGTTGCTTTAAAAATTGCTTCAAAAATTGATATATTGAATTTTCCAGTTTTTGTATTGAAGCAATCTGTATCTAATTCACAAGTAGCTTCCAAAAACGATACAAATAACTTTTCCAAATAATCGACTTTAGCATTATCAAAATTTTTAGCTTCACGTGCAAAACTGTTCAAAAACTTAACCATAGATGGTCTATAATTATCACCATTTAATAAAATACCAAATCCTCTTAATAATATTTCAATATCACGCATTCTTAAATCTGGGTTCTCTTTTCCTAATAATTGTCTCCATCGAGGGATTTGATTAAGATTCCTTAACATAATATCAAAATCAGAATAATACAGACTAGAACGAATCTCTTGTGTATTGAGGTTTTGTCCCCCTGAGTTTAAACGATTGAATATTTCAAAGATTGAAGAGTCATTATCGTGTTGATTCTGTTTAATAATAATATTTCTAATAGTACGTAGATCAAATGTAGGTTTATATTCACCAAGAGTAGAGTATGTCAACTTATTCAAAGGATGCTCGACACCTTCTCTAACTTCAGGTAACTTTAATTTAAACGGTACAAAGTAATCATTGTTAGATAAAATATCATCTGGAATTTTCCCAGTCTGCTCGAATATTTCTCTTAATCCACTTCTTACATCTTTTTTAGGGAATCTGCCTTTTATAAAATAGTATATTGACATTAAACGCTGTTGACCATCTATAACTAAAAACTTATTTCTCAACCGCTCATATAGAAATATTTGCGGTATAGGTAAACCTATTATTATTGATTCAATTAATTTAGATGCTCGATTTTGATCCCATACATAATTTCTCTGAAAACCTGGAATCTTTACTACTCCTGATTCTATAAAATCAAATAACGTCTTGATATTAAAATCATTTGGAGAAGCTGTTATATCAAATTCTTCAAACGATTCTCCCGATTCACTTTGTTCATCCAATTCTTCTGGCTCGATCCAATCTTCATTTTGATCTCGTAACATAAGAAAACCTCCTCTATAAATAATTATAGTTATCCTATTAAACCAAAAGTTGGTTCCATGAAACTATCTAAGAATTTCTCGGTTATTCCTTGAATCTTTCTACGCTGACATAGCGAATATAACTCTTCTACTGCAGAATACGGGAAGTACCTTACATCCAAAGAATGGAATTGAGAACGATTTGCCTCTTTGAAAACCTTGTTCCTGTCTTCATCAGGTGCTACAATTACATACCTAGTAAGAAAAGATGGGATTGCATTTTGCAAATCTTTCATTCTAGTAAGACCGCTTCTGACTCCAGTACTGTGTTCCACCTCCATTACTGCTGGCATTAAATTCCCATTTTTAAACCATATACAATCTATAAACTTAGCTGCGTTATAAGCTTCTTCAAATGCTGAGATTAACTGCTCATCACGTAACGATCTTATTACGCTGTCCATTTCTCCAACTGGTTTATTATTATATATTACTCCTTTATCATTCTGAGCAATCCAAGTCCGAAATCCCAATTGCTGACCTATTTTAATTAAAGCTACTTGAATTTGTGAATGTCTTCTTTGTAAATTTATATCCAGCTCTGTATCTATAACTTCTTCCGGTAAAAATACCCTATCATAGAAAACGTCTACATTTGGAACTTCCGAAACTACAATATCTGTTTCTGTTTTATACATTTGACCTGATACATGAGGATTTTCAGGACACCACATAAGGTGTTTATGTCCTTTTTTGATGATAGATTTACTTCTAATACTTTCTATTCTTCCTGGATAACAGTAATAAAATTGAGGAGTATGTGCAATTAGCGTTTCTAAAACTGATCGTGTATTATAACTTCCACCTAATATGCGGTCAATGTTAATAGGCTGGTTTGGAAAAAATGAGTTAGCGACTCTCCAGACCATTTCAGAAGAAATAGACTCTTCTTTTGCCATAAAAAGTGTTTCGCCTTTATTAGGGTTGTATCTCTTAAAAAGGATAGGACCTTCTGGTTTTCTAACTTCAACAATTTTAATTATGCCTTTAGTTTTTGGATTAATGTACGTGTACGTTCTATTTTTAGGTAATTGATCTATATAAGCTACAATATCGGATGCAGTTAATTTCATCACTTTACTCCTTCCTTAAAAAATCACGTATAGATTCTGCAATTCCCAAAGAAGCTAAATAGGGTACTCCATTCCCAACTGTTTTAAAAGCATCTGTTAATGAAATGTCTTGTGGTATTTCAAAGTTATGTGGTAATGATTGAATTGCTAATGCCTCCGCTACTGAAATTCTTCGCGCTTTGTAAGGATGTAAATGGACTTCATTATTCCCGTATGCAGCTGTAGGAGAATATCTCCATCGATGGAGTCTTTTATAGGATTTCTTCGAATCATCTCCCTCTTCGATAACCAAAAATTTTGCTAAGCCAGCTCTTGGAGTAAAATACTGTTTGGAATTAGGATGATTTTCCACTTTGTTTTTATTGAACCAATATTCAACAGTTAAATCTTCTTTAACACCAAGCGGTTTTCTTCTAACAGAGTCTTCTTCAAAAACATCCGTAGTTGGCCACGGGCTACAATTTATATAGTCCATGGTATATTTGGTATATTTCCCCCACGGAAAAATTCCTTCCGGGAGATTTATAATATTCTTATTGTTAAGATATCCAATTTGGCTAACTAATTCCTTTCGGAAACCCAAAAGTATAATTCTTTCTCTATGCTGGGGCGCACCGTACTCCAACGAATTAACTAACCTTTCTGTTGTTATATAACCATTTTCATGTAACCTCTTCTTCATTTCTTCAAAAAATTCTCGGTGCCTTTTTGTTCTCCAAAGACCTTTCACATTTTCAAATAAGAAAAAAGATGGCTTGTGTAAGCATATCAAATCTATATAGGTACCTGATAACCTTCCATTTTCCCCTTCCCTTCCTTTATTCTTTCCTCCAACGGAAAAATCTGGACAAGGAGGTCCTCCAATGAAACCGAATATATCATTATCAATTTTTAATTCTTGTATATAGTCTCTTAATTGTTCTTGTTCTAATAAGTCTGTAATATCTCCTTGATGATAACCAAAACGAGGTGCTTCTTTTTTCAGCATTTTCCTTGAATGCTTGTAAGACTTTAAAAAAGGCTCATGAATCTCGTTTACATAAACTACATCAAAGTCACTATTTTCAAATCCTAAATCAAGAAAGCCAGAACCCGAAAAAAAAGAAAAAATAGGGTATTTCATATATTTTAACAACCTTTCAATACAAAAAAAGTAAGCCAGTAAGGGCATATAGAATTATATCATATTAAATTTATATAATCCTCATTCTAAAACACAAACAATCCTAAAAAGCTTCCATTCTAATTCAGAGAATAATATTAACGAAGCGAACTATCAACAAAAGAATTATGCTTAAATTTTTTTACAACAAACAGTTAGTCATGTTGATATTCCAAAATACAAATGCCCGTTATAAGTATTTGTGAAATTTGATTCTTAATTCCCAAGCTAGATTGTTAAATAGCTATATGAATAATAAAAAGGCAACAAACCATTAGGTTAGTTGCCTTCCCTAAGTTCCAGCACAGCCACACACTCCACATGATTCGTATGCGGGAACATATCCACAGGCTGCACTTCAAGCGTCTGATACCCGCCATCCTCAAGCACCCGCAGGTCTCTTGCAAGCGTTCCTGGATTGCAGGACACGTACACCACCCGCTTCGGTTTCATGTCGATGATCGTCCGCAGGAGGGCTTCGTCGCAGCCTTTTCTTGGCGGGTCGACGACTAGCGTATCTGCCGTGATGCCTTCTTCATACCATTTCGGAATGACGGTTTCCGCTTCTCCGACTGCGAATTCCGCGTTTGTGATGCCATTCAGCTCAGCGTTGCGTTTCGCATCCTCGATGGCTTCCGGCACGATTTCGACGCCGTACACTTTTTTCGCCTGCTTCGCTAAGAAGAGAGAAATGGTTCCGATGCCGCAATAGGCGTCGATGACGGTTTCTTCTCCTTGCAGCTCCGCGTACTCAAGCGCTTTGTCGTAGAGCACTTTTGTCTGTTCCGGGTTGACCTGATAGAACGATCTGGCGGAGATGGCGAATTTGACGTCTCCGATGAGGTCGTAGATGTATTCTTCGCCCCAGATGACGTTTGTTTCGTCCCCAAAAATGACGTTTGTTTTATTTGGGTTGATGTTCTGCACGATGGATTTGACGTGCGGGAATTGCGCTGTGATGTCTTCGATGATCTTCGCTTTGTGCGGAAAATCGCCTGTTCTTGTGATGAAGACGATCATCATTTCGCCCGTGACGACGCCGTATCTGACCATGATGTGGCGGAGCCAGCCTTTGTGGCGTTCTTCGTTGTAAGCTTTGACACCGTATGCTGCACAGATGTCTTTGACGGCTTGGACGGCTTCGTCGTTTTTGGATTGCTGAATCAGGCAGGCGCTCATGTCGATGATGTCATGGCTTCTTTGCTGATAGAATCCGGCGACGAGTCCGCCTTCTCTTTCTCCTACCGGCACCTGCGCTTTGTTTCTGTAGTTCCACGGGTCTTCCATGCCGAGCGTCGGGTGCACGGTAACTTTTGAGAGGTCCAGCTTGCCGATCCGTTCTAAGACGTCTTTAACTTGTTTCTGTTTAAACAAGAGCTGGCCTTCATAGGTCATGTGCTGAAGCTGGCAGCCGCCGCATTGTTTGTAGATCGGACACGGGGCATCCGTTCTGTGCGGGCTTTCTTCCTTCAGCTCGATCAAACGGCCGAAAGCGAAGCCTTTTTTGACGCGTGTCACTTTGATTTGCGCTTTTTCCTCAGGCAGGGCGTTCGGCACGAAGATCGGGAAGCCCTGAACCTTTGCGACGCCCGCTCCTTCATGCGTCAAATCCTCAAAAGTCACGTCATAGTATTCATTTTTTTCTATCGGGGGTTTCATTTTCATCTATAATCACCTCTCGTTTTACCAAAAGCCTTGTTTCAGCGTGCTGGCAAACCTTCAAATTCAATGTCAGCCTTCAAAGGTTTCCGATCACGCTGAAAAGATGACAAAATCCTAAAACGAATACTGTTTTAGGATTTTGTCCGCGTATTAGTCATCCAGCTGTTCCGCTTTCTCCTTCGGCATGATGACGTGAATATGCCGGTACAGATTCACGAATTCGCCGGGCAGCATGCCGCCGTATTCGCCGTCCAGGTTCAGCTGCATCTTTTCTGATACATTGACTTTCACACGGTTCGCTTTTGTGTAAATAATGTGCTGATCGTTAATATGATCGCCTCTGAGCGCCATGCTCGCGACTCTGATAAATTCCGCGAGATTGGCTTTTTTCAAAATAATTAAATCAAACATGCCGTCATTCAGGCTGGAATCAGGGGCCAGCTTCTCGAATCCGCCGACCGAGTTGGTCAGCGTCACTAAAAACAGCATAATTTCCCCTTGAAACAGCTTGCCGTCATATTCAATCTCGACTTCTGTCGGTCGAAGTGAAGGCAGCATTTCCATTCCCTTTAAATAATAAGCAAGCTGGCCGAGCATCGTTTTCAGTTTGCTTGGCACATCATACGTCAGCTCCGTCAGACGGCCTCCGCCGGCGATGTTGATAAAGTACTGACCGTTCACCTGTCCGATGTCGATCGGGCGGGCTACGCCGTTAATGACGGTATCAGCGGCATTCAGTATATTCTCTCTCGGAATGCCCAGCGCTCTGGCGAAGTCATTTGTCGTGCCGACCGGAATGATGCCGAGTGTCGGGCGTTTGTCTAACGGCGCAAGACCGTTGACGACTTCATTAATCGTTCCGTCTCCGCCGGCTGCGATAATCAGGTCAAACTCCCGCAAAGCGGCTTCTTTTGCGGCGTGGGTGGCATCCCCCGCGCATGTGGTGGCATGGGTGGAGGTTTCATAACCGGCTTGTTCAAATTTTTGCAGGACTTGGGCAAGATTTTTCTTAAAAAGCTCCCGTCCTGAAGTCGGATTGTATATTATGCGTGCACGTTTCATTATCTCATCATCCTACTTAAGAGTATCCGATCCATTATTAACACTAACAACCTTTAATTATACTATGACTTGAGAAAATCGCAACAATATGTACAGGAATTGCCAGAAGAAAAAAGGCCCCGGCTCCGTTTAAGGAGCCAAGGCCCGCTGTCTTACTCTTCTTCCGTTCCAGGTTTTTTCTTACGGAATTTCGCTAATACTTCATATACGATCGGCACAATCAGAAGAGTCAGCAGAGTCGAACTGATTAAACCGCCGATAACGGTGACACCGAGTCCTTTAGAAATGACCTGGCTTCCGCCTTCGAAGCCCAATGCCAATGGAAGCAGGGCGCCGATTGTCGCGATCGCCGTCATCAGAATCGGACGCAATCTCGTAGAGCCGGCTTCCAGGAGCGCTTCTCTCGTCGATAGGCCTTCCGCTTCTTTATGGATGACGCGGTCAATTAAGACAATCGCATTTGTGACGACGATTCCGATCAGCATCAGCATACCGATCATGGCGTTCAGACTGATCGTCTCTCCGGATACATACAGGCCGGCTAATGCGCCGATGACTGTAAACGGAAGCGAGAACAGAATCGCAAACGGCGCTAATGCTCCGCCGAACGTGATCACAAGAACGAGGTATACGATAGCGATTGCGGCAAGCATCGCTAAGCCGAGTTTCGTAAAGGAATCAGCAATATCCGCTGATACACCGCCGGTATCAATGGAGACATTGTCCGGGTGATCCAGTTTGTCAACTTTCTTTTGAACGGCTGATGACACCTTCGTGACGTTGTCAGAAGTGACGGTTGCCGTTACGTCAGCATACACTTTGCCGTCGCGTTTGGAAATGGTATCGGATGTCGTGCCGTTTTTCACTTTCGCCACATCGCCGATTTTTACTTCTTGACCTGCAGGCGATGTGATGGTTTTATCCTCTAATTCTTTTACACTCTTATACTGATCTTTTTCTGTTTTGATGTTGACGTCAAGCTCTTTGCCGTCTTTTTTCACCGTTGTCAAAGGAGACTGTGATGTTTGGGACATCAGGGCTTGGGAGATTTGCGAAGCCGTCAGACCCTGCTTGCTGAGTTTCTCCTGGTCCGCGACGAACGTGTACTCATCATATGTGCTGGAAAGGCCTGAGTTGATGTCTTTCAGATCCTTCTGCTTTTTCATAATGCCTTCGATGTCTTTGACCGTGCCTTTAATATCAGACTCTGAATCTCCGTACACATAGTACGTTAATTCGTTGTTGTTGCCTGACGAACTGAAATTTTGTGATTTCCATTCGCCGCGGCTGGATGTTTTTTTGATTTCTTTTAAGACATTGTCTTTTTCTTTGTCAAAATCAGGCGTGTCATCCTCGTATTTCACGTAGAACAATGCGCCGTTTGAACTTCCGCCGAGCGGA
Source organism: Bacillus sp. SYZHCR11 (assembly GCF_057196865.1). Lineage (NCBI taxonomy): Bacteria > Bacillati > Bacillota > Bacilli > Caryophanales > Bacillaceae > Bacillus > Bacillus sp. SYZHCR11. The sequence goes on along the minus strand of NZ_JBXUND010000005.1, from coordinate 84,314 downwards.
CTTTGCGAGCCTAAAGAATACTGAACGGTATCGACATGTTTGCGTTTAAGCAGCATGTCTTCCGCTTTTTGCGCAGCTTTTTCAGCTTCGCTTTTCGTTTCGCCCGGTTCAGGCGTGTATGTGAGCTGCATCGTTTTGTCCGCTTGCGCTGGCAGGTAGCTCGCGCCGATCAGAGGTACGAGGAACAAACTGCCGACAAGCATCAGAACCGCGATGATAGATGTAATCCATTTATGTCTTAATGACCAATTCAGCACTTTTTTATAGAAATTGGCCAATCTGCCCGGCTTATGCTCTTTCGCTTTAACAGGTGCGCCTGTGAGCGATTTTCTGAATAAGCTGTGCGCTAGCATCGGCACCAGTGTGATCGAAATCAACAGTGATGCGGCAAGCGCGAAGACGATTGTTAATGCAAACGGCATAAACAGTTCGCCGATCTGTCCGCCGACCATGGCAAGCGGCAGGAATACGGCAATGGTTACGATCGTTGATGACATGATCGGTTTAAACATTTCTTTCGTCGCTTCACGCACCAATTGCTTCCCGCGTAAAGGTTCATCTTTCAGCCTCATGCGGCGGTAAATGTTTTCGATCACGACAATCGAGTCGTCAACTACCCGTCCGATGGCGACCGTCATCGCACCGAGCGTCATTATGTTCAATGTGACATCAAGCTGATTCAGCACAAGAAGCGCAATCAGCAGTGACAGCGGGATGGAAACGATAGAAATCATCGTTGATTTAATATCTCTTAAGAATAAGAGAATGATCACGACCGCAAAAATCGCGCCGAAAATCGCTTTGCTTAACATCGTATCCACTGACTCTGTAATCGGCTCTGCCATATCAAGAGTCGAGCTGTACTTGAACCCTTTGTGGTCTTTTTTGTATTGATTCAGTTCATCTTTAATCGCATCGGCCACTTCTACCGTGTTGGCGTCATTGGCTTTTACGATATTAATTCCGATACTGTCCTTTCCGTTCGTGCGGGAAATGGATTCAGCTTTTTTCACATCTTTAATGTCGGCAATGTCAGAAAGCTTGACTGTCGGCACCCCTGCTGACGCGCTTTGCTGTGCCTGCTGCATAGCCTGAGCGTCCGCCGCAGATGCCGCACCGGCTCCGCCCGCTTGACCTTGAGCGGCAGAAGAAGATGTGACCGGAATTCTCATCTCTTTCAGATCTTTAATTGACGTAATATTTCCGTTAACGACAACTGATTTTTCTTTGTTGCCGAATGTGTACAATCCAAGCGGCGTATTGACGTCAGAGCCTTGGATCACTTTCTTGACGGTATCTTCATCAAGTCCGTACTCTTTCATTTTTTTGTCTTTGAAAGAGAATTCCACCTGCTCTTCCTGCTGTCCGGAAACTTGCACGGACGCAACGCCCTGAATGCCTTCAAGCTTAGGAACGAGAGTGTTTTCCACATTTTTGGTCAGATCTTCAAGCGAGCTTTTTCCGCTTGTCACACTGAGCGTCAAAATCGGGAAAGAGTTGAGGCTGTAACGGGAAATGTCAGGTTTTTTCGCGTCATCAGGAAGGCTGACACTGTCCAGCGCTTCAGCGACTTCGGTTTTCGCCTTGTCCATATCCTTGTTGTAATCATATTCAATCATAACCGATGAGACGTTTTCAGAGGATGTGGACGTTACGACGCTCACTCCTTCTAAATTCTGCACCGCCTGCTCGATCGGTTTTGTCACGTCATCCGCAACTTGACTCGGAGCAGCTCCGGGATAAGTCGTATTTACTGAGAGGTAAGGCATGTTGACGTCCGGTATGGATTCCTGCTTCATATTCAGACCGGCATACAGCCCTGCTACAGTAACGATAATCGTCATCAGCCAAACTGCGAATTTGTTCTTCAGTACAAAGTTAATAATGTGGTTCATCATGTCCTCCGTTAATTTTTATTGACTGACTGGTCATTCTATATAATACTAAACGGTATAACTCAACATCGTCAACTAATAAGGCAGTAAATTTTTCTAAATTTTTCAGGATTAAGGGGAAGCACGTCATGAACGAAAAAAAAGAGAAAATCATAAAAACAGGCATCCATTTATTTGCCAAAAAAGGGTTTTCTTCAACAACCATTCAGGAAATCGCCGGTGAATGCGGAATTTCAAAAGGAGCCTTCTATCTCCATTTCAAATCAAAAGAAGACCTTTTGCTCTCAGCATGTGAGTATTACATCGGCATGTCTATGGAAGAAATAAAGAAAATCAAAACAGAACATCAGCATAAACCGCCTAAGGACGTATTCCGAAAACAAATCGCTTATCAATTCCAGGAATTTATGGAGCACAAGGACTTTATCATTCTCTTGCTGAGCGAAAAGGTCATTCCTGAAAATCAAAAGGTCAAACAGTATTTTCATGAGGCCAATATTCAATTTAACATGCTGTACCGGGATGCTTTGCTCTCCGTTTACGGAGATGCCGTCATACCGTTTATAGCGGATGCGTCCGTTATGGCGCAAGGAATAGTGAGCTCCTATATTCATTTCTTGATTTTTAATGAACATACGGCATTCCGGACGGAAAACGTGGCGGCCTTTCTGATTGCCAGAATCGATGATCTGATTACGGGACTGATAAGAGACAATCCCGATCCGCTGCTGCCGGAGGATATCTTCACTCAGCCCGCGGCGGACAGAGAAAGGCTGCTTGCGGATATTCAAAAGATAAAAGCACAGCAGGGGCTGCCTGAGGACGTCCTCGTATCGCTTGAAGTCATTGAAGAGGAATACGCAAAGGAAGAGCCGCGAAAACCGATTATTAAAGGAATGCTGTCCAACTTGGCAGGCAGCGGAAATGAGCAGATTGAAACGCTGCGGGCTTCCATTGAAACCTATTTCAGCTTATAAAAAAAGAGACCGGCGCTTACCGGTCTCCGTATCAGCAGCGCCCTTTCAGGCGGCTGCTTTTTTTATCGTTTTTTGATTTCTTCAAGTAAGATTTTGTTGACCATCGGCGGGTTGGCCTGTCCTTTTGAGGCTTTCATAATCTGCCCGACAAGGAAGCCGATCGCGCGGTCTTTTCCGTTTTTGAAGTCTTCAATTGACTGCGGGTTGCTGTCAAGCGCATCTGTTACCAGCTTCAGAAGCACGCTTTCGTCAGAAATCTGCACGAGGCCTTTTTCTTTAACGATTTTTTCTGCGTCGCCGCCTTTTTCAATTAATTCTTTAAAGACTTTCTTCGCGATTTTGGACGAGATGGTTCCTTTTTCAATCAGCTTAATCATGCCGGCAAGGCCTTCAGGAGTCAGTGCGACATCCTCAAGCTCTTTTTGTTCGGCATTCAGGTAAGCTGACACTTCACCCATCAGCCAGTTTGATGCCTGCTTGGCTTCCGCGCCTTTATTGACCGTTTCTTCGAAGAAATCAGCCATTTCTTTCGTCAGCGTCAGAACCATTGCGTCATAAGCCGGCAGACCGAGCTCTTCGATATAACGCTTGCGGCGCTCGTCCGGAAGCTCAGGAATGGTTGCTCTTACGCGTTCTTTCCATTCGTCATCAATGCAGAGCTCGACAAGGTCAGGCTCAGGGAAATAACGATAGTCGTCCGAACCTTCTTTGACACGCATCAAAATGGTTTTTTTCGTCGCTTCATCGTAGCGGCGCGTCTCCTGCTGAATGACTCCGCCTGACAGAAGCACCTGCTCTTGGCGTTTCTCTTCATGCTCAAGTCCTTTTTGCACGAACGCGAAGGAGTTCAGGTTTTTCAGCTCCGTTTTTGTGCCGAATTTCTCCTGGCCGATCGGACGGAGGGAAATGTTGGCGTCACAGCGCAGTGAACCTTCTTCCATTTTACAGTCGGAAACACCTGTGTATTGGATAATTGATTTCAGCTTTTCGAGATATGCGTAAGCTTCCTCAGGTGTGCGGATATCCGGCTCAGATACAATCTCGACAAGCGGCGTGCCCTGGCGGTTGAAGTCAACGAGGGAATAGCCGTCGCCCGTATGCGTCAGTTTTCCCGCATCTTCTTCAAGGTGAAGACGGGTAATGCCGATTTTTTTCGTTTTTCCGCCGACTTCGATTTCAATCCAGCCGTTTTCGCCGATCGGCTTGTCAAATTGAGAAATTTGATATGCCTTCGGGTTGTCCGGGTAGAAATAGTTTTTCCGGTCAAACTTCGTATCCGTTGCGATTTCACAGTTCAAAGCCATTGCGGCTTTCATCGCGAATTCGACCGCTTCTTTGTTCAAAACGGGCAGCACGCCGGGATAGCCGAGGTCGATGACGCTTGTTTGGGTATTCGCTTCCGCGCCGAATGGCGTCGGTGAGCTTGAGAAAATTTTAGATTTTGTTTTTAATTCCACATGGACTTCAAGTCCGATTACCGTTTCAAAGTTCACTTCATTTCACCCCTTACAGTTCAGGTTTCGCTTTATGATGATCTGTTGCCTGCTCAAAAGCATGAGCGACGCGGTATACAGTGCCTTCATCGAAGTGTTTTCCGATGATTTGCAGTCCGAGCGGCAGTCCGTCCGCAAATCCGCACGGCACGCTGATTCCCGGCACACCCGCGAGGTTGACAGGGATCGTTAAAATATCGTTGGCGTACATTGTGAGCGGATCGCTGGTTTTTTCGCCGATTTTGAATGCCGGTGTCGGCGTTGTCGGTCCGACGATGACATCGTATTTCTCAAATACGTCTTCAAAATCTTTTTTAATAAGCGTGCGCACTTTTTGCGCTTTTTTGTAATACGCGTCATAGTAGCCGGAGCTGAGCGCGAAGGTGCCGAGCATGATGCGGCGCTTTACTTCGTTGCCGAAGCCTTCTGAGCGTGTCTGTTTATAAAGGTCGATCAGATTGTCCGCATTGTCTGAGCGGTAGCCGTAGCGGATGCCGTCAAAACGCGCAAGGTTTGCAGACGCTTCGGAAGAAGACAGCAGATAATACGTTGCAAGCGCGTATTTGCTGTGCGGCAGAGATACTTCTTCCCATGTCGCTCCGAGGCCTTCAAGCACTTTTAAAGCGGCTAAAACCGATTCTTTCGCTTCTTTGCCGACGCCTTCTCCGAGATATTCTTTCGGCACGGCGATTTTTAAGCCTTTAATATCGCCAGTTAATGAAGAAAGAAAGTCCGGCACTTCGACATTGGCGCTCGTAGAGTCCATTTTGTCCGGGCCTGAAATCGCCTGAAGCAGGAATGCGTTATCTTCTACGTTTCTTGTGATCGGTCCGATCTGGTCAAGTGAAGACGCAAAAGCAACCAAACCGTAACGTGACACGCGTCCGTATGTAGGCTTTAATCCGACGACGCCGCAGAAAGAAGCCGGCTGACGGATGGAGCCGCCCGTATCAGATCCGAGTGAAAACGGCACTTCTCCGGCTGCAACCGCAGCTGCGGAACCGCCGCTTGATCCGCCGGGAACCGTATCGAGATTCCAAGGGTTTTTCGTCGCTTTGTACGCGGAGTTTTCAGTAGAAGAACCCATCGCGAACTCGTCCATATTCAGCTTCCCGATTGTGACGGCTTCAGCGGCTTGAAGGCGTTCCACAACCGTCGCATCGTAAATCGGATCGAAGTTTTCGAGGATTTTGCTTGAGCATGTTGTGCGAAGCCCTTTGGTCACGATGTTGTCTTTGACGCCGATCGGCATTCCGAAGAGAAGACCGTGTTCAGACCGTCCGTCAACCGCTTCGTCAAGTTCTTTCGCGTAAGCGCGGGCTCTTTCTTCATCAAGCTGTAAAAACGCCTGCACCTTATCATCCACGGATGCGATCCGTTTGTAAGATTCATCAACAAGATCGGAAATCTTGATTTCTTTTTTATGTATCATTTGTTTCAGTTCTGTGATTTTGTGATCAAATAATGACATACTGTCTCCCTCCTTTAATCCAGAATAGATGGCACACGGACATAGCCGTCTTTATGATCGGGAGCATTTTTCATGACATCCTCGACCGGAAGGCCTTTACCCGCTTCATCTTCTCTCATTACGTTTTTCATTTTCAGCACGTGTGTTGTCGGTTCCACGTTATCCGTGTCCACTTCATTAAGCTCCTCGGCAAACGAGATGATGCTGTCAAGCTGTTCTGTGAACATTTCAGCTTCTTCATCCGTAATGGCGAGTCTCGCCAAATGAGCGACATGCTTTACTTCTTCTATAGAAATTCGTGACATAAGATCCACCTCCGCATAATTCTCCGTTTCGTCATATAATACTGATCATATCAAAAACGAGCCCTCTAAAGCAACAAAACGCCGCCTTCTGAGGCATGATGAAACCCTCTCTATTTTATCCTAAATCGGGGAGAAAGAGAAACGAATTATATGTCAGAAAATTTTTACTTTTATAATTTATTGGTAGCGTTTTCATCTTTAAGCTGTTCTAGGTTGGCGGGGATTTTTTCCTTGAGCGGGCCAGGTTTCGAGAGTTGATTGATCGGGGATACTTTGTTAGGTTTAGTAACCATAGCCGGCACTAAATCATGCAATCCCCATCGAAAGATGACTAAAGGCAGGCTGGATCGCCGGCACATATTCCGGCACTACTAATCTACAGAGGTGATGCAACATTTACATGAAAGAAGAGAGGGTTCAAAAACGTGAGTATTGAATTAATTATATCTCTTGGCATTTACTTTGCCGCCATGCTGTTAATCGGCTGGTACGCATTCAGAAAGACAACGAATATTAATGATTACATGCTGGGCGGAAGAGGACTCGGTCCGTTCGTAACGGCGCTGTCCGCAGGTGCGGCGGATATGAGCGCATGGATGCTGATGGGAGTTCCCGGCGCAATGTTCGCAACGGGGTTATCGACCTTATGGCTGGCGCTCGGTTTGACGATCGGCGCGTATTCAAATTATCTGCTGCTTGCTCCGAGGCTGCGCGCTTACACGGAAGTTGCGGATGATGCGATTACGATTCCCGATTTTTTCGATAAACGATTCCGCCACTCGTCATCATTGCTGAAAATTGTTTCCGCCGTGATTATTATGATCTTTTTCACACTGTACACATCGTCCGGGATGGTATCCGGAGGCAGGTTATTTGAATCGGCATTCGGCGCCGACTACAAATTCGGTTTGTTTTTAACGGCGGGTGTAGTTGTGCTTTATACGCTGTTTGGCGGTTTCCTCGCTGTCAGTCTGACTGACTTTGTACAGGGAGCGATCATGTTTGCGGCATTAGTGCTTGTGCCGATCGTTGCTTTTACCCAGCTCGGGAGCGTTTCAACGACGATTGATTCGATCAACGCCGTTAACCCGAAACTATTGGATATCTTTAAAGGCGCGAGCGTCATTAGCATTATTTCTTATTTGGCATGGGGACTCGGCTATTACGGCCAGCCTCATATCATCGTACGATTTATGGCGATTAAAGAAGTGAAAGATTTAAAACCCGCCCGCAGAATCGGGATGAGCTGGATGTTTATTTCAGTTGTCGGCTCATTGCTGACCGGGATTATCGGGGTTGCGTATTCTCATCACTTCGGGGTCTCCGTAAAAGATCCGGAAACGATTTTCATTATTTTTTCTAAAATCTTGTTCCATCCGCTGATTACGGGCTTCTTGCTGTCCGCGATTTTAGCGGCGATCATGAGTTCCATTTCCTCACAGCTTCTCGTAACGGCAAGCGCCATTACGGAAGATTTATACCGCGCCTTTTTCAGACGGGAAGCGAGCGATAAAGAATTGGTCATGACCGGACGCCTGTCGGTATTGATCGTGGCCGTTATCGCCATCCTGCTTTCCATGAATCCGAACAGCACCATTCTTGATCTGGTCGGATATGCGTGGGCTGGCTTCGGTTCGGCTATCGGCCCGGCGCTCTTGCTCAGTCTGTACTGGAAACGGATGAATGAATGGGGAGCGCTTGCGGCGATGATTACCGGGGCCGCGGCCGTTTTAATCTGGATTACGACAGGGCTTGCCGCTTCAACCGGCGTATACGAAATCATTCCGGGGTTCTTCCTCAGTCTGATTGCCGGTATTGCCGTCAGCCTGCTGACCAAAAAACCGGCCGATGCTTCTTATCAGCTGTTCAGCCGGATGGAAGCTCTTTTGAAAAACAAGAAATAGACAAAAAGCCGTCAGATTTTATCCCTGACGGCTTTTTTCTTCCGCCCTTGTCCTGCTATAAATACTGTGAGAAAATCATATCAATTTATTATAAGAAAAATTGCGGAGGTGCTGTGCAAATTGAGCTGGCCTATCGAACCAGACATTTTATTAAAGCTGGGCATTGCCACGCTGATCGGCATGATCATCGGTCTTGAACGCGAACTGAAAAACAAACCGCTCGGACTGAAAACCTGTATCGTCATCGCCGTCAGCTCCTGTATGCTGACGATCGTCAGCATTAATGCGGCATATCATTTCCCAAAATATTACCGTATCATGATGGATCCGCTCCGCCTTCCCGCCCAAATCATTTCCGGCGTCGGTTTTATCGGCGCGGGCGTGATCCTGCGTAAAAGCAATGACGTCATATCCGGCCTGACGACATCGGCTATCATCTGGGGCGCTGCCGGGCTGGGTCTGGCTACAGGCGCCGGCTTTTATAAAGAGGCGTTCGCAAGCCTCTTGTTTATCCTGATCAGTGTCGAATTTCTTCCGTGGCTGATCAGAAAAATCGGTCCCAACCGCTTGAAGGAAAAGGATATCCGCGTGAGAATGTCTCTTTCCGATAAAGACAAAATGACCGAGATTTTAAAGGAAATGAAAAGCAAACAGCTCCGCATTCACTCCGTCCGGATTGATGACCTGGGTGAAAAAGAATTTCCGATTATGGAAGTGAAAGTCAGTGTTCATAAAAACCGCTACACCACTGACGTCTATTATGATATTAAAGAAATTCAGGGCGTCGTCGGAGTGAAATGTGATACGTTATAAAAAAACGCCGGGCTGGATTCAGCCGGCGTTTTTTTATATTTATACGAATGCAGAAAATTGATACTCCGTAATCGGTGTTTCATTTTCGATATCGCGCCTGAAGGCTTTCAGCATCCCGAGTTCCTCGTCCCCGAGTGAATTGAGGTCAAACGCCTGATGCAATAATCCGTAGATCAGCATATGGCGCAGCCGGAGGAAATCCGGGATGTGTTCAAACCATGCGGAATCAAGGTCATTTTCTTCCCTGTAGCCTTTCATAAAGTGAGTCATGAATTCACCCGTAAACGCGGCCTTGTCTTCATACGGGATGACCGGATACCACAACATGTTGTACAGCAGAATACTGATATCATTCACAAACCAATTGTAGCCGATATCATCAAAATCAAATGCAGTGATTTTTCCGTTGTCCCAATTGAAATTGCCGTGGTGCAGATCGGCGTGCACAAGGCCGTAGTTTTCAGGATTCTTCGGCAAACGGCGCAGTTTTTCCATTAGAGCATCCGCCCGCTCAAATACGAGATGCTGATCTGCGGGCACGTATTTTCTCAGCTTCAGCTGCTCCTCTTCATCCCATTCCTGCCTTTTATATGCCGGATCGCTCAGACGGTAGCTTTTCGTCAGCCGGTGCATGTTCCCCGTGTACTTTCCAAGCTGGTAAAACAGAGTTCCGTTCCAGTCTGATTCCTCCACTTTGCGTCCGGGCGCTTTTTCATAGACTCTTAATAAAAACGCTCCGCCTTTTCCGTCCGGCACTTCTTCGACATCTTTGCCATTTAATGAAGGAATCGGCTTTGCTACTGAAAGCCCTCCCCTTGCCAGATGATGAAGCCATTCCATTTCTCCGAGAATATATTCCGGTGTTCTTCTGATCGTATGCGTAATTTTTAAAATATACGGTTCGTTATCTTTCACAATTTCATATACGTAGTTCTCTGCGTCCGCAATAAATTGAAACTTGGTAAATCCATATATTTCACCGGCCTCAGCCAGCACCTTATCTTCCTCAAAAATCGCTTTAATATCTTTATGCATGCTGATTCACCCTTTTCATAACATTTGTAGGCGGTGTGTGTACTCAGCAAATGTCATTCATCAACATTCCTGCCCTTCTTTTTTCACAGCAGATTCGTAACATCCGCTTAGAAATGAAATGTGTTTTCCTGTTAATTCCTAATTATACAAATATCTTAACATACCTCATTCCTCTCTCCAACGATATTCACACTAAAAAACCCTTGCTCATACAGAAATGAACAAGGGCATCTTGGTTAATCGTAAATATGGACGGTCGGTTCTTTGTCACCCGCATTGCGGACGATCAGCGCTTCCTGCCCGTCAGACGAGGTAATGTTAATTTCGACATCAACTGAGCCTTTTGAATAATAATCCATCAGCTCACCTGTTAAGTATTGGGTAAAGGCGATGACTTCGCTTTTCCCGTAAAATTGCATCGGGATTTCAATCTTCATTTTTCTCATTTCATCGTTTTCGTACATTGCCGTTCCGACAACTCCGGTGTAATTCGGGAAGTAGCTGTCGATGGCGTTTTTGAAGCGTTTAAACACTTCGGAATCATCAGGGTATTTCTTTGCCGTGTCTGTATCCGCCGGATAGAAGACGTACTTTTCTTTGACATCATCCCAGTTTGAAATGGTGGATGAGCCGGCCTTGACTTCTGTTTTCGCAATGTAATTCCCCGGTACGATTGATGTTTTCGGCGCTTGTTTATAAAGGGCGACGGTAATCGGCACATTTTTCAGGTTATCCATTTTCCGAAGGCGGTTAACGACTTCCTGTGCGATTTCTTCACCGTGGCTGCGGATCGTTTTGTCGCTGAGCTCCACTTCCTGCTGCGGATCACCTGTGTTTTCGCGGTAATAGTATACAGAGTTGAGAGCGAGACCGATCATAACACCGCCAAGCTGGATGGAATTTTTATCTTTTCTTACTAAGTAATCCTGCTCAAGCATGGACGCTAAGTAAATCGGGCTGTTTTCGTTTTTCTCTTTTGCTGATCCCGAGCTTGGCAGCACCGGGTTTAAGCCGAGATTCTGGAAATTGGCGTCTGCCTTTTTCGCCTTTTTCAGATCACTGCCCTCTTTTTTGCGGTCAAGCCAGCTGAGTACCGTGTCCTCATCTAAATACTGGCCTTCCTGATACAAATAGTCATCCGTCGGGAACGTGTCTTGAGCGAGCCGCATCAGCCCCGTCTCGAATTCATCGATGTCCAGCCTCGTGTTCAGCCGGTCCGCGGTCAGGCCGCGCGCTTTTCCGGCCTTAAACGGGAGCACCATTTTATAGTAGGAATCAGAGATATTATATTTCGGTATGATCGCTTTTTCAGAAGACTTTGCCGTTTTCTGCGTGATCTCTTCCTCTTTTTTTCCCCCGAAACTCGGCGAACAGGCCGACAGCATGAGTACTGCCGCCGTTGCCGTCGCCGCCAATGCCAACATCTTTTTCAATAGAAAACACTCCTCTTATTTCTTTAGCTCTCCCAATAGCTGTGCTTCATTCCATACTTCAATGTTTAATTCCTGCGCTTTTGTCAGCTTGCTTCCGGCCGCTTCTCCGGCAATCAGCAAGTCTGTTTTTTTGCTGACAGATCCCGTCAGCTTTCCGCCGAGCGCTTCAATCTGCGCCTTGGCTTCATTTCTGGACAGCTCTTCAAGCTTTCCGGTTAACACGATGGTTTTGCCGGCAAAATAAGAGTCGCTGTCCTCCGCTTTTACTTTTTTCGGGCCTTTGTAGAGTGTGTTCACACCGAGTTCCTCAAGTTCATTCAAAAGCTCAAGCATTTCCTCTTTGCGGAAATAGGTGATAACGGCATCGGCCATCTTTTCGCCGATTTCATCTACCGCAAGCAGCTCTTCTTCCGTGGCTTGTTTCAGATTTTCCAGGCTTTCAAAATGCATGGCCAGTGTTTTGGCCGCTTTTGAGCCGATAAAACGGATGCCGAGACCGAACAGCAGGCGTTCCAGCGAATTCTCTTTCGACTTTTGGATGGAGCTGATCAGATTGTCAGTTGATTTTTCCCCCATCCGCTCAAGCCGGATGACCTGTTCTTTCGTCAGCTTATACAAATCAGCGACATTACGGACGAGATGTTCACGGAAAAGCTGTGTGATGACACGTTCTCCGAGTCCGTCAATATTCATCGCGTTGCGTGAGACAAAGTGAATCAGGCCTTCTCTGATCTGCGCCGGACATTCCGGATTAATGCAGCGCAGCGCGACTTCCCCTTCAATGCGGACAAGTTCGCTTTCGCACTCAGGGCAGCTGGTCGGCATATTGAATTCTTTTTCTTCCCCGGTCCGCTGTTCAATTAAGACATTGACGACCTCAGGGATGATGTCGCCCGCTTTTTTGACGACCACTTTATCGAGAATGCGGATATCCTTCTCTTTAATTAAATCTTCGTTATGAAGGGATGCTCTTGAGACCGTCGTTCCCGCGACTTTTACCGGTTCCAGAACGGCGGTCGGCGTAATAACGCCCGTTCTTCCGACATTCAGTTCGATATCGAGCAGTTTTGTCACGACCTCTTCAGCCGGGAATTTGTAAGCAATCGCCCAGCGCGGGCTTTTTGCCGTATACCCGAGTTCTTCCTGCTGGTCGAGCGAATCGACTTTGATGACGATTCCGTCAATTTCATAAGGGAGATCGGCCCGCTTCGCCTGCAGCTCTTCGATCATTTCAATGACTTCATCTATCGTGTCGCATTTTTTCCGTTCCTGGTTTGTTTTAAAACCGAGCTCATCCAGAAAATCCAGGCCCTGACTCTGTGTTTCCACACCCATCTCGTCAAGCTCCGCTATACTGTAGACGAAGATGTCAAGATTTCGTTTCGCTGCAATTTTCGGATCGAGCTGTCTGAGTGAGCCCGCAGCCGCGTTCCGGGGATTGGCGAACGGCTCCTCTTCATGTTTCAGCCTTTCCTCATTGAGCGCTTCAAATGACTGTTTCGGCATGTACGCCTCTCCGCGCACTTCTATGGAAAGATTACGTTTCATTTTCAGCGGAATGTTGCGGATCGTTTTTAAGTTTTCGGTGATATCTTCGCCCGTCGTTCCGTCTCCTCTTGTCGCGCCTCTGACGAAATAGCCGTCTTCATAACGGAGAGAAACAGCAAGACCGTCTATTTTCAGCTCCACATTGTAAGCGACGCCGTCACCGACAGCCTGACGGACGCGGCGGTCAAAATCGCGGAGATCATCATCGTTAAATGCGTTGCCGAGACTGAGCATCGGCGTGCCGTGCTGCACCTTTTGAAAAGATTCAAGCACCGCTCCCCCGACCCGCTGTGTGGGCGAATCAGGCGTTCTGAGTTCCGGGTGCTCTTCCTCTATGGCAATCAGCTCCTGCATCAGTCTGTCGTACTCGGAATCCGGCACGCTCGGTTCATCTAAGGTGTAATATTCATAACTGTACTGATCGATGGTGCGGCGCAATTCTTCTGCCCGGTGTTTCGCTGTTTCTTTGTCCATCATGTTCTTCCTTTCCTCTTCAGGTTACTGCTTTTCAATCGGCGCAAAAGCTGCAAGCAGACGCTTCACGCCGACTGGGCTCGGGAATGCGATATCAAGCTCGGTGCTTTCGCCTTCTCCTTTTACGCTGACAACCGTTCCGGTGCCCCATTTTTTATGGCCCGCTTTATCGCCGACCGCCCAGCTGAGCGAGTCGCCGCCTGTTTTGTTCGCGTAGGAAACGGGACGGGATACGGGCCCGCGTTTCGGCTGCACTTTTCGTCCCGGCTGCATGCGAGGTGTTTTCTTCTCATTTAGGTTCTCCAATAAATCGCCAGGTATTTCCCTGATAAAGCGGGATTCCGGATTCATATTGGTGCGGCCGAATAAGGTTCGCATTTTGGCATTCGTTAAATACAGTTCTTCTTCCGCCCTCGTAATGCCTACATATGCGAGCCTGCGTTCTTCTTCCATCTCGGCTTCTTCCATCAGGGAGCGGCTGTGCGGGAACACGCCTTCTTCCATGCCCATTAAGAACACGACTGGAAATTCAAGCCCCTTAGCGGCGTGCAGTGTCATTAAAGTGACGGCATCCTTTCCGCCTGCTTCTTCTTCCTTCTGGTCGAGCTGGTCAATATCCGCGATCAGCGCCAGATCGGTCAGAAACGCGACGAGAGACTTGTCTTCGCTTTTTTGTTCGAAGTTTTTCGTCACGGAAAGAAACTCGTCGATATTTTCAAGGCGGCTTTGGGCTTCGATTGATTTTTCGGCCTTCAGCATTTCTCTGTATTCCGTTTTCTCGAGAATTTCTTCCGTGAGTTCCGTAATGGACAGGTAATCCTGCATGTTCGTCAGATTTTCAATCATCGCGCCAAAGCCGTCAAGCGCGTTTGCCGCTTTTGCGCTGACGCCGATGAAATCAACCTGTTTGATCGCCTGGAACATTGACATTCCGTTCATCGCCGCATATGACGCGATTTTTTCTAGCGAAGTGGCGCCGACGCCACGCTTCGGCACATTGACGATCCGCGTAAAACTGATGTCATCGTCCGGGTTTGACACAAGGCGCAGGTATGCAAGAATGTCTTTAATTTCTTTCCTGTCGTAGAACTTGGTTCCGCCGACGATATTGTAGTTCAGACCGGATTTTAAAAGGGTTTCCTCAATGACGCGCGACTGGGCGTTTGTCCGGTATAAAATTGCGATATCGGAAAGCTTCCGCCGGCCCGAGCTGTGCAGCTCATAAATTTTGCCCGCGACGAATTGGCCTTCGCCGAATTCATTGTCGCCGCTGTAATAAGAAAGCTTGATGCCTTCGTCATTTTCCGTCCACAGGTTTTTCGGCTTGCGGTTTGAGTTGTTTTTGATCACTTCGTTAGCCGCCTGCAGAATCCGCTTTGTTGAGCGGTAGTTTTGCTCGAGCAGAATCACGTTTGCGCTCGGGTAATCTTTTTCAAAGGAAAGGATATTCGCGATATCCGCCCCGCGCCATCTGTAAATGGACTGGTCGGAGTCACCGACGACGCAGATATTTTCAAGACGGGCCGCAAGCTGCTTCACAAGGAGGTATTGCGCCCTGTTCGTATCCTGATACTCGTCTACGTGAATGTACTGAAATTTGCGCTGATAAAACTCAAGCACTTCCGGCACACGCTCAAAAAGCTTAATCGTCGTCATGATTAAATCATCAAAATCGAGCGATTGGTTTTTCAGCAGTTTTTTCTGATAATCGGTATACACGTCACTCGTGACCTGATCGTAGTAGCCGCCGGCCGTTTTTGCGAATTCCTCAGGTTCGATCAGCTCGTTTTTTGCGCTGCTGATGGAGCCTAAAATACTTCTCGGATCAAACTTTTTCGGATCGATATTCCGCTCTTTCAAAATCCCTTTAATAACGGAAAGCTGATCAGCCGTATCAAGAATGGAGAAGTTTCGGTTGATGCCGATTCTGTCAATATCCCTGCGCAGAATCCGCACGCACATGCTGTGGAAGGTGGAAATCCAGATTTCATCCGCGCCGGGTCCGAGAATGCTCTCCACCCGCTCCTTCATTTCTCTGGCGGCTTTATTTGTAAATGTAATCGCCAGAATGTTCCATGGCGCCACGTGTTTTTCCGCCATTAAGTATGCGATTCTGTGCGTCAGCACACGTGTTTTTCCGCTTCCCGCGCCCGCCATCAGAAGCAGCGGACCGTCCGTCGTCTTGACCGCTTCCTGCTGAACGGGATTTAATCCGCTTAATAATTGATTGCTAATGTAATTCATATCCGTTCACCGCCTATCAAACATATGTTCTATCATAAATCAATTTCGTCCGCTTGGCTACTTTGTCTTTACAGCCGCCACCGTTTTGAGCGCCTGATCAAAATCTTCATATACGGCATTTCCGACAACGATGACATCGGCATGACGGCCGAACCGTTCCGCCGTTTCCGCGTCTTTAATGCCGCCTCCGTAAAACAGAACGGACTTGTCCAGCACAGCCTTCGTTTTCTCCACCGTTTCTATGTCCGCCAGCATCCCGCTGTATTCCAGATAAAAAATCGGGAGATGAAGCAAATGTTCCGCGACCCGCGCATAGGCGAGAATATCTTCTGTTTCTATATGTGTATCCGCCTCCGTCAAAGCGGCCGCCTTACAATCAGGGTTGACGATGCAGTAGCCCTCCGTCACGATTTCCTCCATTGACATGAGCTCTCCGTATTCTTTCATCGCCTGATGATGCATGCCGACAATCCAGTCCGCCTTTTTGCTGTTGAGCACACTCGGAATGAAATAAAGATCAAACCCGGGCACAATGGAATCAATCGTCGACACCTCAAGTACGCACGGCACTAAAAACCGCCGCACCTTTGACATCAGTCTCAGCACATTGTCCTCGGTGATATTGTCGCTTCCTCCGATCACAATGGCGTCAGTCCCTGATTCACAAAGCCGTTCCAGCTGTTCATCCGGTAAATCTTTATTCGGATCGAGTTTAAAAACATGCTTCCACTCGTTAACATCGTACATGCGTTTTCGTTCCTCCATTCGTTTCTTGCCATTTAAACATTATAACAAATTCGTTTGGCCCGGAAAAACGGAAAAAGACGTCATTCACCTGATTCACAAAAAAAGATTGCGCTCCGCCGGACGGGAAACGGCTATGTTTGAAAACAGACAAAATGTGGAATGTCAAAGAGAAAAAAGGCAAGGAGTCTGATCTCAATGGAACAAGCCATTATCGTACTGATTTGTATATTGATTTTTATTATTTTAGTTCCCGCCGCATTGTTTCTCTGGATTTACATAAGAGACGAAAAGCAGGAAGAACATTCAGTGCTGCGCAATTATCCCGCAGCGGGAAAACTGCGCTATATATTTGAAAAAATCGGACCTGAGCTGCGGCAGTATTTATTCAGCAATGATAACGAAGAACAGCCGTTTTCCCGGAGAGAATATGAACAGACGGTCATGTCGGGAAAGTATAAAAGCAGAATGATGGGCTTCGGCTCAGAACGGGATTTCGATCAGCCGGGCTATTATATCCGTAACGCCCTCTTCCCGAAACAAAGGGAGGAGCTGCGCACAGATCAGACGCCGAAGATCGACACGATGGTATACAAGATTGACAAAGACAACCTGCTGAAACGCAGCGAACACCGCGAAAAAGCAAAAGCGGACCCTTATTACCTGCATCCGGACGATGTGCAAGTGATCGGCCGCGACACATGCAAGAAACCGTTTTATGTAAAAGGGTTAATCGGACAATCAGCGATGAGCTACGGCTCACTTGGCGACCGGGCAATCACCGCCCTGTCAAAAGGGCTGCACCAGGCCGGCGGCACATGGATGAATACAGGCGAAGGCGGCCTGTCTGAGTATCACTTGAAAGGCGGCGCGGATATTATCTGCCAAATCGGCCCCGGGCTGTTCGGCGTGCGCACTGAAGATGGAGAATTTTCATGGGAAGAATTTAAGAAAAAAAGCCGCCTCGAGCAGATTAAAGCCTTTGAATTAAAGCTTGCGCAAGGGGCTAAAGCAAGAGGCGGTCATATTGACGGTTCAAAGGTGACCGAAGAAATTGCCGCCATCAGAAATGTGCAGCCCGGACAATCCATTGACAGTCCAAACCGCTTCAACGAGTTCTCAAATGTTCCGGACATGCTTGATTTCATTGAGAAATTAAGAACTGTCGGTGAAAAACCGGTCGGCATCAAAATTGTCCCGGGCAGCCGCAAAGACCTTGAAGACCTTATTTCCTGTATGAGTTCATCAGGCAAACTTCCCGACTTTATTACGATTGACGGCAGTGAAGGGGGAACGGGAGCTTCTTTCCATGAGCTGGCGGATTCCGTCGGCCTGCCGATTCTGACCGGCCTCCCCCTTGTTGACGGCCTTTTGAAGACATACGGTATAAGAGATAGGCTGAAAATTTTCGCATCCGGAAAGCTGCTCACTCCCGATAAGATTGCCGTTGCCCTCGCGTTAGGCGCGGATTTTGTCAATATTGCCCGGGGAATGATGTTTTCAGTCGGCTGTATCCGCGCTCAAGTATGCCACACCAATCATTGTCCTGTCGGAGTGGCGACAACCGATCCAAAACTTCAGCGCGCGCTCAGTATCGAGGATAAACAGCATCGCGTCTGCAACTACGTGCTCTCGTTGCGTGAAGGGCTGTTTCATCTTGCCGCGGCGGCGGGTATCAGCTCGCCGATTCATTTCTCAGCTGAACACATCGTATACCGGGAGGAAGACGGAAGCCTGAGGGAACTTCCCGGCCTTTTGAATCAGCACGCATAAAAAAACCGCCTGCCGTCATCGGCAGAGCGGTTTTTTACGTAGCTGAGGAGGATTCTCCTTTGTTTACGCGGTCAAGCGCCATTTCATAGGCGTCGTTCCCGTAATTTAAGCAGCGCTTCACCCGGGAAATCGTCGCTGTGGAAGCACCCGTTTCGCTTTCAATTTTGTGATACGTATTTCCTTCGCGGAGCATTCTCGCCACTTCCAAACGCTGCGCCAGCGATTGGATTTCATTAATCGTACAAAGATCGTCAAAGAAACGATAGCATTCCTCCAGATCTTTCAGCGATAAAATAGATAAAAATAACTGGTCCAGTTCTTTTCCGCGTAATTTATCGATTTGCATCGTCAAACACCTTCTCCTTTACTAATGGAAGCTGCATCGAGATCAGGCACGATATTAATCCATGTCTTTCCTGGCACAAACGGAAGAATCTCACCGCCTTTTACGGGCAGAATACGGCCGTCTTTATATTCCCAGTCTGACTCCATAACATCGCCGTGCTGAAGCAGGAGGCCCTTCCCCCCTGACTGAATATCGATGGCCCGCCTTCCATCTTTGTCTGTCATGCGATGGCCGGCTTCAACAATAAAAATGTTGTGCATGGCTAAAGGCTTTCCGGTCTCCCGGTCTGTCGCTTTCACACCATCAGAGCTTCTTGTATAAGCATCAGCTTTTTTATCATAATCGTATTCGACAAGATTTGTAACGTTTTGTGTTCCATAATCTATCCGAATATTGTAGGTTTCGTTTCCGGGTTTTGCATCTGATGTCTGAAATGGGAGCGGTTCTGTTTTTCCGTTCAGCTTGTATCCTTTTTGTTCCGCCGCCTTCCTGATATTGTCATACGACGTGTAGGAATTGTGGGGCGGCTTGCTGAAATCGGCTCTCCAAAACAGGCTGCCGTCAAAATCCAAACCGTTTATATAATCGTAAGTTCCGGACTCCAGCTGCTTTTTAGCGCCGGGACTCCAGCCATGATGGACAAATATGCTGTTAAACCCGCTGCTGAGCGTGACAAAATATTCCCTCGCGCTCCGCACAGGCCCGACCGTTTCCGGCATCTCACTTTGAAAAATCGCGAGAAACCGCGTAATCCGGCCCTCCGCGAGCGCTTCGATGACAACATCCGCCTTTGACAGCCCGGATTGGGGCCTCGCCTTCGGATGATTGTTCACTGCGACTGCAATCGGACGGCGTTCTGCAAGCTTCTGCTCAGTTTTCAGCCCCGTTAAAGGAGCTTCCGCTTCTTTCGGCTGCACCTGATCGGCATTGTTCTGCCGGCAGGCGGCAAGCAGCAAAAACGCAAAACAAAGCATACAAACGGTTTTCCATCTTTTCATATGTCGGCTCCCTGCTTTTATATTTTAACGCATTATCGATGGAAAGAGTACAGTTTTTTTCATCACGTCGAATATTCCTCTCGGCGTAATGCGGATATAAGGCAGGTGTGTGCTCTGCAAAAAGAGCAGCGTATAGATCGGATCGCAGAATCGGTAGCCCCGCTCCTCCAGCAGCGTCCTCAGTTTTTGCTCTTTCTCAAGCACTTCTTCATAATTCTCCGCGGATGCAGAACCGTTTAAAGCGAGGGGAATCTCATGAAGAACCTTCCCGTTTTCGGCAAGCACGATTCCGCCGCCGATTTCTTTCATCCGTGAGAAAGCGAGCAGGATATCTTCTTTATTTTTTCCGGCAGCGATAATATCTCCGGTTGTCGTGTAGGAACTGACAAAGCCCTGCACCCGATCGGCAAAACCTTTCAGCATTGTATTGACCCGCCATTTTCCATGCTTATCGAGAAGCGTGAGATAGCATTCATCATGATCAAAAGAAAGCTGGTCAACAGAATTATCAATCGCAATCATATACGGCTCCATAATGACGGCGTTGCGCATTATCACACCCATCGGCATTGAAAACTGTAAATCATCCATCGTCATATCATATGAAAGCTCAAGAGGGACAAGACCGCCCTTTTTCCAATCCGTTTCTGTAAACGCATTCATATTTCGGCCGTCTTCCCTCAGCAGGATGCCTTTGGAGATCACCGTGACCGGGTCCGGATTCATCGGGTCATCGAGAATGTTCAATGAAGCAAGCCGGCCCGGACCGATCACACCGAGAAAGTCATCCATCTGATAATATTTCGCGATATTAAAGGAGGCCATATTGTAGGCGTCAATCGCCGGAACCCCTTCCTCCAAAGCGATTTTGATTAATTCATTCGTCATGCCGCCTTTATAAAAATGCGGCGTCGCTCCATCCGTCGTGTAAAAGAAATGATCATAATGCCGGAAGCCTTTTTGATGGAGATCCTGCAAAATCGTTCTCAGATCAGGGCGGATGGATGAATGTCTGAGCGAAACATAGTAACCCAATTCAAGCCGTCTCATCACCTCGTCGCCATTCATCGCCTCGTGGTCAGAATCAGCCCCGAACAGTTTCATCTTCGTCAGTGTTTTTTCAGAAGCTCCGGGAAAATGCCCTTCTATCCGCTTGCGCAGTTTCTTTGTCGCCTGCATGCAATGAAGCATCAAGTCATCGCCGTCCATGAGGCGCGGCCATCCGGTCAATTCTCCGCCTTGAATGACATCCGGATGCTCAATCCATTGCTTGCGGACATCAAAAGAAAGGAGCTGGTCCTCATTCAGCACTTCAGTCTGCAGATCATATCTGGACCACCAGAAATATTGCACCGGCTGTTTTTTTAGTTCTTCCAATATAGTAAGCGCTTTCTTTTTACCGCTGTGCAAAAGAAAAAACAAGTTATCATTAACAAACGTCGTTGTTCCGAATTGAGACACATATTCGGCGAGCGTTTGGGGATTATATATTTGAAAAGGATGTGTATGCGGTTCAATGTAACCTGGCACAATGTATTTTCCTTCACAATTTATGGTATGAATGTGCTCTGCTGCATCAGGAAGCTCATGACCAACATATACAATTCGGTCTCCGTAAATCCAGACGTTCTTTTTCAGCCATTGTTTTAAAAAAGGATTTAATACGAGAGCATCCCGTAAAAGTAGCGTTGGAAGCAGCTTTGAGTCTACAACATCCGCCTGTGATCTGATGTCTTTATTTTTCCAGTTAAAGGTACGTTCGGACATTCACATACTCTCCTTCGCTTATATTAGACCCATCGTATCACATCCGCACAATTATCGCACGGCTAAAACGTTACAAATTATTGAAGATGAATGAAAAACTTTTTCTAAGGGAGCTGAAATGATGAAACCGAATATCAGTTTATTAAACGCCGTTATGCGCATCACTTGCGGCCTCACCATTTTGTCTGCCGCTTCAGCAAAATACACGAGAAAACCTTGGTGCAAGATGCATCTCTTCTGTATGATGATGGGCGCGATGAAAGCGGCGTCCGGCATCCTCCGCTTCTGTCCGGTGACATATATGTTCCAAGCCGGAATGAATCAGGATGACAGCCATCAGCAAGAAAAATAACAAGCCGTTTCGGCTTGTTATTTTTTTCTCCTGTCCCGCGAGTATGAGAAGAATCTGCCGGCGATCCCGGCATCACAAAAGCCGGGACAGAATTCAAGACTGCATGACAATCTTAGTCGTCATTCAGAAGAAAACCCGCATCTTTTAAGACGCGGGGGTTTCCTCTTTATCGCTGCGATGCTTTCAGCGCACGGGCGCCGATATCGCTTCTGTAAAACAGTCCGGGTTTTGTCAGCCCCGAAACGGCGCTGTACACTTTATCCCTCGCCGCTTCAAATGTCTCAGCAAATGCCGTGACATTGGCGACCCGGCCGCCGTTCGTAACAAATTGTCCGCCGTCTTTTTTCGTTCCGGCATGAAAAACGGCGATCCCGTCTTCAGCGGACGTCAAACTGCCGATCGGCGTCCCTTTCGCATAGCCTTCCGGATAGCCTTCAGAAGCCAGGACAACGCTGACCGCGGCCGTATCCTTCCATCTTAGGTCAACATCTTTCTCATGCAGAAGATCTAAGAGCACCTGAATGAGGTCCGATTCCATTCTCGGCACGACGGCCTGTGTTTCCGGATCTCCGAAGCGCGCGTTGAATTCAATGACCTTTGATCCGTCTTCCGTCAGAATCAGCCCCGCGTACAGCACGCCCGTGAAGGAGCGCCCCTCTTTCACCATTGCTTTTGCCGCCGGCTTCACAATCGTTTCGACTGCGCTTCTGACGATATCATCGGAAATGTGCGGCACCGGTGAGTAGGCTCCCATTCCGCCCGTATTCGGCCCTTTGTCTCCATCGAAGGCGCGTTTATGATCTTGAGCGATGACCATCGGATAGACGGTCTCCCCTTTTACAAACGCCATTAAAGAAAATTCTTCGCCGGCGAGAAACTCTTCAATGACAACAGATGCGCTCGCCTCCCCGAATTTCTCATCCTCAAGAAAATCGTGCAGGCATTCAATCGCTTCTTCTTCCGTCATCGCGACTGTGACACCTTTTCCGGCGGCAAGCCCGTCCGCTTTAATGACAATCGGCGCGCCTTTTTGCTGTACATATGCTTTCGCCTCTTCAAATGAAGTAAACGTCTCGTACTCCGCCGTCGGAATGCCGTATTTTTTCATTAAATCCTTGGCAAACTGTTTGCTTCCTTCAATAATAGCCGCTTTTTCAGACGGTCCGAAAACAAGCAGTCCGGCTTTTTCAAACTCGTCGGCTATCCCTTCAATCAGAGGAACTTCGGGGCCGATAATCGTCAGGCCGACATGATGTTCTTTCGCAAACGCAATGAGTGCGGCATGATCGCTTTCTCCAATGTTGACCAGCGTCGCGCAGTCTGTCATACCGTCATTTCCGGGCGCGGCGTACACCGTGTCAACAAGCGGGCTTTGCGCCGCTTTCCAAGCCAATGTATGCTCTCTGCCGCCTTTTCCGATAATCAATACATTCACGCTTCGTTCCCCCCTTAATGTTTGAAATGTCTGATGCCGGTGAATACCATGGCGATTCCGTATTCATCCGCTTTCTTAATCGAATCTTCATCGCGGACCGATCCGCCGGGCTGGATAATCGCCGTGACACCGGCTTTTGCGGCTTCTTCGACTGTATCCGGCATCGGGAAAAACGCGTCTGATCCGAGCGCGCTGCCTTTTGCTTTTTCTACGGCCTGCTCAATGGCGATTTTGGCTGAACCGACGCGATTCATCTGTCCTGCGCCCACACCGACCGTCATATGGTCTTTTGCAAGGACGATCGCGTTGGATTTCACGTGTTTGACGACTTTCCAGGCCAGCTTCAAATCTTCCCATTCCTGCTCGCTCGGCTCTCTTTTTGTCGGGATGCTGATGTCGGCGTCATCAAATCCATGGATGTCTAAATCTTGAATCAAAAGACCGCCCTGTACGGAAGTCAGCTGTTTTTCTTTCTTTCCTGATGCGGTCACGTCAAGCGTGAGCAGACGAAGGTTTTTCTTCGCCGTCAGCACGTTCAGCGCTTCTTCACTGAAAGAAGGGGCGATAATGATTTCTAAAAAGATGCCGTGAAGGGCTTCAGCCGTTGCCTGATCAACTTCACGGTTCAGCGCGATGATGCCGCCGAAAATGGAGGTTTTATCAGCTTCATACGCTTTATTGAATGCTTCCTCAATTGAAGCTCCCGTACCGACTCCGCATGGATTCATATGTTTAACGGCAACAGCTGCGGGTTCTGTAAATTCCCGGACGATTTGAACGGCCGCATCCGCGTCCTTAATATTGTTATAAGAAAGCTCTTTGCCGTGAAGCTGTTTTGCCGCTGCGATGGAACCGGAGACAGGAAGTGCGCTTTGGTAGAAAACCGCCTCTTGGTGAGGGTTTTCACCGTAGCGGAGCGACTGTTTTTTCTCAAAAGTAACAGTGAATTGCTCAGGGTCTTTCTCACCGGCCTCGCGTGTTAAGTAATCAGCGATTAATGCGTCGTATGCCGCGGTATGGCGGAATACTTTGGCCGCAAGCTCGCGTTTTCTTTTGAGCGAAACGCCGCCGTGTTCTTTCATCTCATTGAGCACGGAGCTGTAATCGGCCGGATCTGTGATGACCGTCACATCCTGATGGTTTTTCGATGCGGCGCGCAGCATGCCGGGACCGCCGATATCAATGTTTTCTATCGCTTCATCGTATGTTACGTCTTCTTTTGAAATCGTTTCTTTAAACGGATAAAGGTTGACGACCACAAGGTCAATCGGTGCAATGCCGTGTTCATTGATCTGCGCCATATGCTCTTTATTGTCTCTTACGGCAAGCAGACCGCCGTGAATATTAGGATGGAGTGTTTTTAACCGTCCGTCCATAATTTCAGGAAATCCGGTCACTTCTGAAATGCCGATGACATCCACACCGTTTTCCTGAAGAAGTTTTTTTGTTCCTCCGGTCGAAATGACTTCGACGCCGAGCTCTGTCAGTTCCTTTACGAAAGGTACGAGATTTGTTTTATCAGAAACACTGATTAGTGCGCGTTTGATTGTCATGCCTTTTCACCTCTGTTATTTAGTCCCAGCAGCCGCTTCACAACGCTCGGATACCATTTGTGCTCAAGCTCGTGTATTGTATGCTCTATGTCTTCAAGCGTATCGTTTTCCTGTATTTCGAATGCTTTTTGCGCGATAATCGGTCCGGTGTCCATGCCTTCGTCGACGTAATGAACGGTAATGCCCGCCACTTTCACACCGGCCCGATACGCCTGTCCGACAGCGTCAATCCCAGGGAATGCCGGAAGAAGCGAGGGATGTATATTAATAATGCGTCCTCCGTATGCTTCAAGCAGCGTATCTCCAATCAGTCTCATATAGCCGGCGAGAACGATTAATTCCGCCCCGTGCAGGCGCAGCTGTTCAATAATGGCCCGTTCAAAGGCCGCTTTGTTTTCAAAAGATGACGGTTCAAAGGCGAATGACGGGATATGTAAATCCTCCGCCCTTTCCGCCGCCTTTGCCTGAGGCTTATCCGTCACGAGAAGCGAGAGCTCCGCATCCCACTTCTCTTCTCTCATGCGTTTGGCAATGGCCTCGAAGTTCGATCCGTTTCCTGAAGCAAATACCGCAAACTTTTTCATGAAAGAGCCGCACCGCCGAAAGAAATGCCTTCGCCCCGCTTGACCCGGCCGATCAGATAAGCCTTCTCGCCCTGAGCTTCAAGCGTGCTGATGACGTCTGTCAGGTTTTCTTCTTTAACGGCAAGGACAAAACCGATGCCCATATTAAAGACATTGAACATTTCTTCTTCTTTCAGCTTGCCGTGCTCCTGCAGAAACGGAAAAATCGGCGGGATCGGCCATGATCCGTGATCAATTTCCGCGCTCAATCCGTCCGGCAGCATCCGCGGGATATTCTCGATGAATCCTCCGCCTGTCACATGCGCCATGCCGTCCACCTTACCGCTTTTCACCGCCTTGAGCACCGGCTTCACGTATATCCTCGTCGGTTCCAGCAATTCTTCTCCGAGAGGACGCGCAAACGGTTCATAGACAGTATCCAAATCAAGTCCGCCGTCATCAAGAAGCACTTTTCTCACCAGGGAAAATCCGTTGCTGTGAAGGCCGCTTGAAGTAAGTCCGATTAAGAGATGCCCCTCTTCGATATGTTCACCGGTGACGATTTCGTCTTTTTCCGCGACGCCGACTGAAAAGCCCGCAATATCGTATTCATCAGACGTATACAGCCCCGGCATTTCCGCCGTCTCACCGCCGATAAGCGCTGATCCTGACTGCTCGCATCCGTCCGCCACACCCTGAACGATCTGCTCAATTTTCACCGGATCAGCCTTGCCGACCGCCAAATAATCAAGGAAAAACAGCGGCTCCGCTCCCTGGGCAAGCACATCGTTTACACACATCGCGACCGCATCGACGCCGATCGTGTCATGCTTATCCATTGAAAATGCGAGTTTCAGTTTGGTGCCGACACCGTCTGTTCCGGAAATTAAAACAGGCTTTTGATACGGAAGCTCTGACAGATCAAACATTCCGCCAAAACCGCCCAGGCTTCCCATAACGCCGAGCCTTTTCGTGCGCTCCACGTGTTTTTTCATTCGTTTGACGGCTTCGTATCCGGCTTCGATGTCAACTCCGGCATTTTTATAAGCATCAGACATCCCTATCACTCCTTGTCAATTCGTTTCTCCTAAAAAGGCAGAAAGAGAAAGGCAGCCTGAATTCCCGCTGCCTTTATGTCATTTTCACATTTTATTTTGTCAGCACCGCTTCTTTTACGTGAGGAAGCACTGTATCCTGATAAATTTCCGTCGGATATTTGCCCGTAAAACAAGCGAGGCATTGTCCGCAATTGGTGTCTTCAAATTTTCGGCCGACTCCTTTTAACAATCCGTCTACACTTAAGAAAGAAAGCGTGTCGGCACCGATGATCTGACGGATTTCTTCCACGGAATGAGAAGAAGCGATCAGCTCCTCATGGGTTGATGTGTCGATACCGTAGAAGCACGGATGAGCGATCGGCGGTGAACTGATCTTGACGTGCACCTCTGTCGCCCCCGCTTCTCTGAGCATTGTGACAATCCGGCGGCTTGTCGTCCCGCGCACGATGGAATCATCAACCATGACGACCCGTTTTCCTTCGACAACACCGCGGACGGCGGACAGCTTCATTCTGACGCCTTGCTCACGGAGAGCCTGTGACGGCTGGATAAACGTTCTGCCGACATAACGGTTTTTAATGAGACCGAGTTCGTACGGGATGCCCGTCGCCTCGGCATAGCCGATGGCCGCAGAAATACTGGAATCAGGCACGCCTGTGACGACATCCGCTTCAACCGCGGACTCCCGGGCAAGCATTTTCCCGAGGTTTTTCCGGGCGCTGTGCACGTTAATGCCGTCGATATTGCTGTCAGGTCTTGAGAAATAAATGTACTCCATGCTGCAGATGGAACGGTTGATATTCATGGAAAAACGCTCTGATTTCAAGCCTTCATCGTTGATGATCAGCATTTCGCCCGGCTCTACCTCACGAAGGTACGTTGCGCCGACAACATCAAATGCGCACGTTTCTGAAGCGACCACATAAGCATCGCCCATGATGCCGATTGACAGCGGTCTGAGTCCGTTCGGGTCAAGCGCTACGATCATCTCTGTTTCAGTCATGATTAAAAAGGCATAAGCGCCTTTCAGCATAGATAGCGAATTTTTGATTTGATCCTTCAGCGAAAAGTGTCCGCTGCGTTTAATCAGATGAGCCAGCACTTCCGTATCGGAGGAAGTCTGAAAAATGCTCCCTTGGTTTTCAAGCTGCTGCTTCAGCTGTGTGGCGTTGACCAGGTTTCCGTTATGGGCGAGCGCGAGGCTGCCGTTGTTTTGCGAACGGAACAGGAGCGGCTGAACATTTTCATATCCGCCTCCTCCAGCCGTTGCGTAACGAACATGCCCGATCGCGCCTTTTCCCTTTACTTTGCTGAGCTCGCCGTTTTGAAATACTTCAGTGATCAGCCCTTGGCCTTTGTGCGCCGTCAGTTTTTCACCGTCAGTCGCGACAATTCCCGCGCCTTCCTGTCCTCTGTGCTGGAGGCTGTGGAGGCCGTAATACGTAATTTGCGGGGCTTCTTCATGTCCCCAGATGCCAAACACACCGCATTCTTCATTCAGGCCTTTGATTTCAGCAAGCATGGAATAGCTCCTTTCCACGCGCGCTCAAGTTCTTTCGTTTGCGCGTGAACCAATTGTTGTCCGTCCTGGTTTTGAATCGCCAGAAGTCCGTCAGCCGTTACCTCACCGATATGAACCGCATCAGCCGCAGCCGCTTCAAACGCCGCTTGGTGTTCTTTTTTGACCGAAACGACGAAGCGTGATTGAGATTCAGAGAATAATAATGCCGCTTCCCCTTCAACAGTCACGTTGGCGCCAAGGTTTTCCGTCGTCATGACACTTTCTGCAATCGCTACGCCTAAGCCGCCTTCAGATACGTCATGCGCGGATTGAACGAAACCTTTTTTAATCGCGTCAAGCAATGCTTTTTGGCGTGACAGCTCTATATCAAGATCGATTTGCGGCGCTTTGCCGTAAATGCGGCCTTCTGTCATTTTTTGCAGTTCGCTTCCGGCAAACTCAGGTTTTGTTTCGCCGATCACGTATACAAGATCTCCCGCTTGTTTGAAATGCTGTGTCGTAATATGAGCGGTATCTTCAATTAAGCCGACCATGCCGATAACAGGCGTCGGGTAGATGGCCGTTCCGTTCGATTCATTATAAAGTGATACGTTACCGCCGATGACGGGTGTGCTGAGAACATTGCACGCCTCGCTGATGCCGTCGGCCGCTTTTTCGATCTGCCAGAAAATTTCAGGTTTTTCCGGGTTTCCGAAATTCAGATTATCCGTGACCGCAAGCGGTTCGGCGCCGGAGCATACGATGTTGCGCGCCGCTTCGGCAACGGCGATTTTTCCGCCTTCTTCTGGATCAAGATATAAATAACGGGCGTTGCAATCCGTCGTCATCGCCAGCGCTTTTTTCGTGCCGCGGATTCTGAGCACTCCCGCGTCAGAGCCCGGAGCGACCACCGTATTTGTGCGCACCATGTAGTCATATTGATCATACACCCACTCTTTGCTGGCAATTGTCGGCTGCTGCAGCAGGGCAAAAAGCGTCTCTGTCCCATCTTTTACTTCAGGCGCGGGAACTTCTGTTTCCTGAAACTCGCGGTAGTACGCGGGTTCTGCTGACGGTTTGTGGTATACAGGCGCTTCTTCCGCCAGTGCGTCGACCGGAAGTTCGCAAACAACCTCTCCGTTATGGCGGAGGCGGAGCATTTTATCATCCGTCACATGACCTACGGAAACCGCTTCAAGGTCATATTTATCAAAAATATCGACAATTTCCTGTTCACGTCCGCGTTCAATGACGAGAAGCATGCGTTCCTGAGACTCGGAAAGCATCATTTCGTAAGCGGTCATACCCGTTTCCCGCTGCGGAATGAGATCAAGGTTCATTTCAATGCCGGAGCCGGCTTTGCTTGCCATTTCAGCACTCGAACTTGTCAGACCGGCCGCCCCCATATCCTGAATGCCGACTAAGGCATCGCATTGGATGACTTCAAGGCATGCTTCCAGGAGAAGTTTTTCCATGAAAGGATCGCCGACCTGCACCGCGGAACGTTTTTCTTCAGATGAATCTGACATTTCTTCTGATGCGAAAGTAGCGCCGTGTATGCCGTCGCGGCCCGTTTTAGCGCCGACGTACATGACCGTGTTGCCGACACCTTTCGCCTGGCCTTTTTTAATATCTTTATGATCAATCAAGCCGACGCACATTGCATTGACAAGCGGATTGCCCTCATAGCTTGCGTCAAACTGCACTTCTCCGCCGACCGTCGGGATGCCGATACAGTTTCCGTATCCCGCGATTCCCGCCACTACTTCTTCAAACAAGTACTTCACACGAGGTGAAGTGAGTTCACCAAATCGAAGAGAGTTTAATACAGCTATCGGACGGGCGCCCATTGAGAAAACGTCACGGATAATGCCGCCCACTCCCGTCGCAGCACCTTGGTATGGCTCAAGCGCTGACGGGTGGTTATGAGATTCAATTTTGAACACGACCGCCTGATTGTCACCGATGTCAACGATTCCCGCGCCTTCTCCGGGACCCTGCAGCACGCGTTCGCCGCTAGTCGGGAATTTGCGTAAAACCGGTTTTGAGTTTTTATAGCTGCAGTGCTCTGACCACATCACGGAAAAAATCCCGATTTCCGTGTAGTTCGGCAATCTTCCGATAATAGATTCAATGAGTGCGAACTCGTCATCACTGACACCCATTTGCTGATAGAGTTTCTCTTCTTTTATTTGTTCTTTACTTGGTTCAAGCAGTAGCGACATGAGTTTCCCTCCAATTTTTCACGATAGACCGGAACAATGTAAGACCGTCTGCGCTGCCGAGCAGTTCATCGACTGCGCGCTCAGGGTGAGGCATCATGCCTAATACGTTGCCTTTCTCATTCACGACGCCGGCAATGCCGCTGACGCTTCCGTTAATATCGCCGCCGTATGTGAAGGCGATTTGATTGTTTTCTTTTAATCTTTCAAGCGTTTCGTCATCACAGTAGAAATTGCCTTCGCCGTGGGCAACCGGAATCGTAATCGATTGTCCTTTTTCATAGGAAGATGTGAATAACGTATCGCCGTTCTGTACGATTAATTCAACCGGGCGGCATATGAACTTTAAATCTTTGTTGCGTCTCATGGCGCCGGGCAGAAGTCCGAGCTCCTGCAGAATCTGGAATCCGTTGCAGACGCCGAGAACCGGTTTTCCTTCGGCAGCCGCTTTTTTCACGGCCGGCATGATGTTTGCGAATCTGGCGATGGCGCCGCATCTCAAGTAGTCGCCGTATGAAAACCCGCCGGGGATGAGCACGCCGTCAAATCCGTCAAGGCTTGTTTCCTCGTGCCAGACATACTCGACTTCTTCGCCGAGTTCGTCCTTTACGGCGTGAAACATATCAATATCACAGTTGGAGCCGGGTAACACAATCACCGCAAATTTCACTGTGCGACAACCTCCTCAACTTCATATCGGTAGTCTTCAATGACTGTATTGGCAAGGAGCTTTTCACACATTTCTTTCACGAGCGCGTCAAGATCGCGGTCAGATTTTTCGATCGTCAGCTCCATGTATTTTCCGATGCGCACATCCTGCACTTCATTGTAGGTCATGCTGTGCAATGCATGCTGCACTGCGCTTCCTTGAGGATCGAGCACACTTTCTTTTAAGCTGACATAAACTTTCACTTTATACATGATGAATGCCTCCCAGTCTTTTGAAAATCTCTTCATATGCGTCGGTTAAGCTTCCCAGGTTCCGTCTGAACAAATCTTTATCGAGCTTTTCGTTTGTGTCTTTGTCCCACAGACGGCACGTGTCAGGAGAAATTTCATCCGCTAAAAGCACCCGTCCCTCTGCGTCTAAGCCGAATTCCAGCTTAAAATCTATTAATCTGACCCCGCAGTCTTCAAAAATATGCTGAAGTTCTTGATTCACCTGGTTTGTAATCGATTTGATCGTTTCGACATGCTCAGGAGCCGCCGCTTTTAAGAGCCGGATATGATCTTCTGTGATGAGCGGATCGCCGAGTGCGTCATCCTTATAGTAAAATTCGATAATCGGCTGCGGGAGCTCTGTTCCTTCCGGGATGCCGAGACGTTTCGACATGCTTCCGGCGGCAATGTTTCTGACCACGACTTCAAGCGGAATGATGCTCACTTTTTTGATGAGCTGCTCTGATTCTGAAACACGCTCCACAAAGTGGTTGTCAATTCCTTTGGCATGCAGATGTTTGAAAATCAGGCTTGAAATTTCATTGTTCAGACGGCCCTTTCCGCTGATCTCCGCTTTTTTCTCACCGTTAAAGGCTGTTGCGGAATCCTTGTAGACCACGCGGAGAATCTGTTCGTCTTCAGTTTGATAAATTCGCTTCGCTTTTCCTTCATAAAGAAGATTATTGTTCACAATATTCACGGAAGGCCTCCTAACCCGAATGTTGGGAATATTCAATCTACGGCGGCTGAAGAAGCCGCCTCCGGCTGGCTTCTTCTATAAACCTAAACGCTCAAAGATCAAGTCGACGTTTTTCAGATGATAATTGTAGTCAAAGCAATCGGCAATCTGTTCCGGTGTGAGGCGGGACGTGATTTTTTCCTCCGCTTCGACAAGCTGGCGGAACGGAACTTGTTTTTCCCACGCTTCCATCGCTTTCGGCTGAACCGTGTCATATGCTTCTTCACGAGGCAGACCCGTGTCAATTAAAGCGAGCAGCACGCGCTGAGAATAGATTAAACCGAGTGTGCGGTCCATGTTGCGTTTCATATTTTCCGGGAATACCGTTAAGTTTTTGACGATGTTGCTGAATCGGTTCAGCATGTAATTCAGCGCGATTGTCGCGTCAGGAAGAATGATGCGCTCAGCTGATGAATGAGAAATATCACGCTCATGCCATAACGGTACATTTTCGTATGCCGTCAGCATGTACCCGCGGATCACGCGCGCCATGCCTGTCATATTTTCCGACCCGATCGGATTCCGTTTATGAGGCATAGCCGATGAGCCTTTTTGTCCTTTAGCAAAAAACTCTTCCACTTCACGTGTTTCACTCTTTTGGAGACCGCGGATTTCCACTGCGAATTTTTCAATGCTCGTCGCGATCAAAGCCAGTGCCGCCATGTAATCCGCATGACGGTCGCGCTGTAATGTCTGAGTGGAAATCGGCGCCGCTTTCAGCCCGAGTTTT
This sequence comes from Bacillus sp. SYZHCR11, assembly GCF_057196865.1. Lineage (NCBI taxonomy): Bacteria > Bacillati > Bacillota > Bacilli > Caryophanales > Bacillaceae > Bacillus > Bacillus sp. SYZHCR11. The sequence continues at coordinate 52,002 of NZ_JBXUND010000005.1, read as the reverse complement.
TCACAGACATACTGCTCTACGAACGGATCAATATTTGCATATGTGCCGACCGCGCCGGAAAGCTTCCCGACTTCGATCCCTTCTTTTGCCTGCTTGAAACGTTCAAGGTTGCGTTTCATTTCTTCGTGCCAAAGCGCGAGCTTCAGGCCGAAAGTCGTCGGTTCCGCGTGTACGCCGTGCGTGCGGCCCATCATGACCGTGTATTTATGTTCTTTCGCTTTTTCTTTTATAATGTCAACAAATCTCTCAATGTCCTTGAGCAAGATCTCATTCGCCTGTTTTAATAGATAGGAAAGAGCGGTATCCACGACATCTGTTGACGTCAGGCCGTAGTGAACCCATTTTCTTTCTTCGCCTAATGATTCTGAAACCGCGCGGGTAAATGCAACGACGTCATGGCGCGTATCCTGCTCGATTTCCAAAATGCGGTTGATGTCAAAAGACGCGTTTTCGCGCATGACCTTGACGTCTTCTTTCGGAATGACGCCAAGCTCAGCCCAGGCTTCACAGGCTAAAATCTCGACTTCCAGCCATGCCTGGTATCTGTTTTCGTCCGTCCAGATCGCGGACATTTCAGGTCTTGAATAACGTTCGATCATTATGCTCGTCCTCCGTCTCTTTTCATCCATATGTTCGTGATGTCCTGAATCCATGTTTCATCAGGCTTCCGCAAAAATGTCATATGCCCCATTTTGCGGCCTTTTTTAATCTCATGTTTTCCGTACAGGTACAGTTTGGCTTCTTTTAAAAGCTCCGTATGCTCCTCCGCAAGCTTCACTTCCTCACCGAGCAGATTCACCATCATTCCCGGTTTGAGAAGATCGGTTCTGCCGAGAGGAAGTCCGCAGACCGCTCTGATGTGCTGTTCGAATTGGCTCGTTTCACAAAGGTCGAGCGTATAATGCCCGGAGTTGTGAGGACGCGGCGCCAGTTCATTGATCAAAAGGTCTCCGTCTTCTGTGACGAACATTTCCACCGCAAGCGGCCCGACAAGCTCCAATTTCTCCGCGAGCTGAACGGCAAGCGCCTCTGCCCGCTTTTGAACCGTTTCCTCCGCTCTCGCGGGCACGATGCTTTGGAACAGAATATTATTTTTGTGGATATTTTCAGCAGCCGGAAAGGTTGAAATCTCACCGTGCACCGATCTCGTCACGATAACGGAAAGCTCCATCCGGAACGATACCCAGCTTTCCAGTATGCACGTGCCGTTTTCTAGCAGGGCGGCCGCTTCGTCTGTCTGTCCTTCTTCCTTAATGACAAATTGGCCTTTGCCGTCATATCCGCCGCGGCATGTTTTCAGCACCGCCGGGAGCCCCAGTGCCTGAACAGCTTCCTCAAGCTCCCGTCCGCTGTTTACGATCCGATAAGGAGCGACTTGACAGCCTGCTGACTGAATCGCCTTTTTTTCCGTTTCCCTGTTTTGGGTGATAAGCAGCAGCTCGCTTCCCTGGGGAAGATATGCATGTTCTTTGAGCCAGTTGAGCGCCTCGTAATCGATATTTTCAAATTCGTACGTAATGATGTCACTGACTCCGGCCAATTTTTGAATCGCTTCACGGTCATTATACTGGGCGGTAATCTCAATATCGGCGATCTGTCCGCATGGCGAGTCTTTCACGGGATCGACGACTGCGACTTTATAGCCCATCTGTTTTGCGGCGACAGCCATCATTTTTCCGAGCTGTCCGCCTCCGATAATGCCGATGACGGCGCCGGGATAAATCGTTTTTTTATCAGACAAGCTGATCACTGCTTTCCAGCACCGTTTGTTTTGTCGCATTTCTTCTCGCCTCTAGTTTATCCGCAATGTCACCGTCAAATGCCGACAAAATCTGCGCGGCTAACAGACCCGCGTTCACTGCGCCCGCTTTTCCGATCGCCGTCGTCGCGACCGGCACGCCTCCGGGCATCTGTACGATAGACAGAAGAGAATCAAGCCCGTTAAGCGATTTTGTCTGAACCGGTACGCCGATCACCGGAAGTGTCGTTTTGGCCGCCGTCATACCCGGCAGATGCGCCGCTCCACCGGCTCCGGCAATAATGACTTTTAAGCCTCTGTCTCTGGCGCTTTCTGCATATTCAAACATCAAATCAGGCGTCCGATGCGCGGATACTACCTGTTTTTCATAAGGAATGTGAAGTTCGTCAAGTATGTCGCATGCATGTTTCATTGTCTCCCAATCGGAGGTGCTTCCCATGATGATTCCTGCTAGCGGCTGCATTCTGTTCCCACCTTCTCATGCTTTGTTTTTCAGAAAAAAAAGCCCGGCTTATATTGCAACTATGAGGAAGCAATACAAACCGGGCATGGCGCGCGTATCGTCAGTCGTTCGCTTCTGCGATATCCATGTCAGCTGTTTATCACTTTCCTGCATAGTCCGGCCGTTTACGGCAGCCGGGTAGAAACTTATGGGCCATATTCCCAAGATTATATGAGGTCGTGTTTTGATTTCATGTTTATCTTAACAACGGACTTGGATAATGTCAACGACATTATCGAACGATATAAAAATTCTTTCTTTTAATGTTCGTGTTTAGATCAATTTCCCTTCAAATACGATTTTTTTCCCGCAAGGAACGACTTGAATTGATCCATTTTCTTTCTTTTCTGTAAAGATGGGCTCTTCCATCCGCCTGACGGGCATATAACCCTCTTCCTTCATTAAAGTGAGAATGGTGTCAATCGTTTCATGTTCCGTTACTTCAAACCGTTTCTTTTTTGGCTTTGTCATTCCTTAATTCTCCTCTTCTTCACTGCTTTCACCCAGAATCCGCCGTGGATCGTTTTCGGCTCAAAGGCGATGATAAACGCTTTTTCATCAAGCGTTTTAATCGTATCATACAGCTGAAGCTCATATTTGCGCGGCGTCAGAATCTGCATGGCGGTCCGGTCTCCTTCAAGTCCGCCCGCAACCCAGCTTGTAACACCGTATCCTTTTTCCCGGAGCTGTTTCGGCAGGTCCAGATCAAGCTCCTTCGTAATGACGTTGACTGTTATGTAGCCGAGCGCCAGTTTTTCTTCAATCTTCATTCCCACTATGACGCCGAGGCCGTAGCCGAGCGCATAGGCAATGACGTTTTGAATTTGATTCAGATTGTCGAGCACAAGACTCAGACCGGTCACATACACAAGGATTTCAATTGTACTGATGCCTGCGGCGAAATAGCGCTGTCCCTTTAATGTCAGAATCATCCTGATCGTAAAGAAAGAGACATATATAATGTTAATGATGAGAATAATGAGAACCATACCTATACTGTTGGATAAAATTGTCTGCATCACTGATTCCCCTCCTCTGACTTTGAAAAGCCAATCTTTCAATTAAGGATAGTTTACCCTCTTTTCATCATTTTCAAAAGAAAAAAAAGCCCGCCCCGCAAGGCAGACTCTCAAGCTCTTATCAGTGAAGCTCGGCTTTTTTCAATCGTTTGACGGCTTCATATTCCTTCTCAAGTTCACTCAGCGTGTACCCGGACAGTTCCTGAACATGGTCTTGATAAAACCCTGAGCGGATCAGTTTTGTCCTCAGGTGCTGTTTTTTCCGATTAATGGCTTCTCGCAACAACGGGGCCATCTTCATCATCCCTTTCCGAATCATAAAGAGTAGTGCCGCTTTCGAATTGCTGTTGCTCTCATCATATCTCGGCCGGGTCCTCAAAACAACACGCTTCATTAGAAAAATTTGTAAACATTGTGAAAGACAAATTTCGACTTATAAAGGAATCAGCGAAGCAGTAAAGTACTCGGAAATGAGCGGCCATGTCACAGCCGTAAAAACGAGCATGATGATGACCGCCGCGGAAATACAGTACATCACGTCAGCCGCAGGCTTTTCAGCCGATTTGTATAGAATCTGCACAAACTGCACCATCGCCGAGGCGGCCAGAAACAAGGTCAGCGCCGTAAACACCACGGTGATGACCGGCAGATTCAATATCGCGAAAATCATCCACACGATAGAGCAGGCGACAGCCGGAACCAAAAGCGATCCGACCCCCGCGGCCGCATCCCGCATCGTAATTTTCTGCTTCATCATATAACGTGATACAAGCCAGACCGCGCCGGCCGCAGCGGCAAAAAAGACGAGCGTATACACGAGAACGACGGTAAAGCCGTCAAAAAACGTATGATGCCGCTCCCCGTATCCGAGAGGCCTTTGCTGGCTTGCCCTCAGCTGAAACCAATTTCCGATTGAGAAAAAGATACTGAATACAAGCATTGAAATAAGAGCATATTTAAAGCGGGAAAAGCCGTCTTCCCCAACGACCTTCACCGGTGATGTCAAAATGCGCAGCGCGAAACGGCAATAACGTTTGACCGCGGCCCATGCAGAAGCGAGTTTTTCCGTAAAAGCCGGAGCCGGGCGCCGTTCCTTTTCTTTTTTCTTTTGCTTTTGATAACGTCCCGCATTTCTGGACATTCTCGACAGCGGTTCTTCATCAGTTCCCTGATGCTGTTTTTCTTCTTCCAACGTTTCTTTTCTTTCTTCCGTCATGTCAGCAACTCCTATCAAAAAAATACGGCGGAATTTGTTTAGCAAGAAAATAAAACACTTATATAAGGTACCGAAGCGGCCTTAAACAGTCAAGCGGTTTTCTTCACCCGGACACCCACATGACGTTTTATATTATGTATTGGTTTTACGGAATAGGACAAAAACAAAAAACCGGCTTTCCCCAGCCGGTTTTTCCGTTATTTCAAGAAGATGAAATACAGGATAAAGATGACGAACAGCCCGTACATAATCGGGTGAACGCTTTTTCCTTTTCCTTTGCAGATCATTGTAATCGGGTAGAAAATAAAACCGATCGCAATCCCCGTCGCAATACTGTACGTCAGCGGCATCATAATCATCGTTAAAAATGCCGGAACAGCCACCTCGAATTTATCCCAGGCGATCTTACCGAGCGGCGCCACCATCAGCGCGCCGACGATAATTAAAGCCGGAGCCGTCACATTCGTGGTGACAACTGACAGAAGCGGCGAGAAAAACATCGCCAGCAAAAAGAGAATGCCCGTCACAACAGCCGCGAAGCCGGAGCGCGCCCCCGCCGCAACGCCTGAGCTGGATTCAACATAAGAAGTCGTTGTAGACGTACCGAGCACGGCTCCGATAACGATTGATGTTGAATCCGCCAAAAGCGCTCTTCCCGCACGCGGAAGTTTGTTTTCCTTCATCAGCCCGGCCTGTGTCGCTACAGCTACCAGCGTACCGGCCGTATCGAAAAATCCGACGAACAGGAAAGTTAAAATGACAATCAGCATTTGTACGGAGAAGATATCCGGAAGGTGCATCCACGCCTGTCCGAAAGTCGGCGCAAGACTCGGCACGCTGCCGACAATGTGTGTCGGAACCGGAATCAGCCCGCAGATCATACCGGCAACCGCCGTCAAAAGCATTCCGATAAACACGCCGCCGTTTACGCGAAGCACCATCAGAATGACCGTCACAATAACACCGAAAACCGTCAGCAGCACAGGGCCGCTGTGAATATTGCCGATAGACACCAAAGTCGATGAGTTCGCTTCAATAATGCCCGAACCCTGCAAACCGACAAATGTGATAAACAAACCGATACCCGCGCCGACCGCCAATTTCAGCTCAGGCGGAATCGCATTAATGATTTTTTCCCGCAATCCCGTCAGTGAAAGCGCCACGAAGATAATTCCGGAAATCAAGACGCCGGAAAGCGCAGCCTGCCATGAAATCCCCATGCCGAGTACGACAGAGAAGGCAAAAAACGCATTTAATCCCATACCCGGCGCAATCGCGATCGGATACTTTGCAATAAGCCCCATTAAAATACAGCCGGCCGCAGATGCCAAGGCTGTAGCGGTGAACACCGCGCCCTGATCAATTTTTAATGCTTCGGGAAATCCTTTCACACCGTTTAAAGACAATGTCAGCGGATTGACGAACAGAATGTACGCCATTGACAAAAAGGTCGTTAAACCGCCGATGATTTCATTACGATAGCTTGTCCCCAGCTCATCAAACTGAAAAAATTGCTTCAAGCCAATTGCCTCCTTCATTCTCTCCCATTTATTCTGCCCGTTATCCGCCAAATAAAAAACGCCCCAAATACATTTGGGACGCTTGACTACATACGTTCAGTCTGAATAAATAAGAATGGATTATTTATATCAAACGATTGAGATTGATCCGTAGTCAAGCCATTTACGGTAGCTTGGTAGAAACTTGCGGGCCATATCCCCGCCATTATACGATATCTGCATATTTGATTTCTGAGTCTATTGTATCAATTCAATTTTGAAAACTCAATAAAAAAACGAACAATCCAGTTAAAAAAAATTGGTTTATTCGTTAATTGACCAAAAATGGAAGACGGCAAGGGCCGCCTTCCCGGCATCATTTTCCGTTCGCAGGCCGAACCGGCACCGCGAATGTGATCCCCTTGTCATCCGCCAGCAAGTTCATAACCGTTTGATTGACGTACAAAGCATATGAATCGAATGAGAAATCGCGCAATGAATAGTCTTTATCGGATGAATCATCTAATTCAAAAACGGATTCCATTTCACCCTTTTTAAGATTCGTGACTTTCGCCTTATTCCCTTTCAGATAATAGCCTTTTTCATACTCATTAAGCGATGGCCAAGTTTTCATTTTTTTCGTATTGCCGAGACCGATTGATTCACCGACATTCATCAGCTGATCTTCATCCGCCTTGCTTACATCAATTCCGCTGAATTGATAATCGACAATTACCCGTCTGTCTTGCTGTTTGATCTTTTTGATGGTGATGCCGACATGATGATGTTTCGTTTTATAACTGACGGGCAGTTTTGTTTTCAGAGGCACGATTTCTCCCGGCTCTGATTCTGTTTTTATATCGCCCGTTATGAAAAGTGTTTTCGCTTTCGGGTCTATCGGTTTGCTGAATTGAGTTTGGCCGCGTATTCTTTTCCCGCCGCCGGGAAGATTCTTCCTGCCGCCAAGTTCAATATTCGACATCGTCATTTCATAATGGTTTCCAGCATCATCCGTTGCTTCGTCAATCGAGATGGCATCATTTTTGGCTGCATCATAGAAGTCGATAGAATACAGGAGGGCCGATCCCATCGTTCCGTTTTCCGCCCGGATATCGAAAAAGCGGTATAATCCGTGATTTACATTCACAGCTTTCGTTCCTTCAAGAGAAACGGACTTTTGTTTTTTAATAGGGAGTGTAAAGCGCCAGTTTCCGGGGATATCCTTGATTTGTGTAATGACAAGCGGAAGCTTATCACCGTCTTTCAGCTTTGAGCCGTCCGTGAACAGGCGAAGCTGCCCCGCGTACCGCCCGTCTTTCATTTTTTTCATATCACTGCTGTCATAATCCTCTGCTAACATATTCCGTGGATCTTTATAATCGACTTGAAAAGAGATGCTCTCCTCATCTGATTTCAAATTATCAACGATAAAGTTATAAACGAGCTGTCCGCTGTCGTAATACACACTTTTCACTTTCACCGTGATTCCGCGTGATTCCGCTTTTTCGTTCAGTTTTGTCACCAAATTGCTTTTAAACAGCGCAGAACCTGCCTTATCCTGAAACAGACTGTAAATTTGTCCGGCAACAGGAATGTTTCCCATAGCGGTGTTAACGGAGGGCATGAACAAGCCTGAGGACAGATACAGAATAAACAGAGCAGCAGCAACCGCGAGGCCGTTTATCACTTTTCGTCCCCATCTCCGTCTGACGGCGCCTTCTTTTCCGGCACGGACAGCAGCGCTGTGTATCACGTTTTTCAACTCAGCTTTCGGCACGTCAATGTCCTGATACAATTGCTTCATTTGATGCTTTTCCATATGTGTTTATCCTCCTTTTCCAGTTCCTGCTTCAATGCTTTTCTCGCCCTGTGGAGATGCGTTTTTACAGTGCCTTCCGCCATACCGGTCTGTTCAGCGATCATACCAATCGAGAAATCTTGAAAATAATAAAGCTGAATGGTCAGCTGTATATGTTCGTCAAGCGTTTCCAGAGCATTCCGAAGATCTATGTATTCTTCAATGTTCTTATTCTCCGCGCGCGTATCGTGCTGCGGCTCAAACGGAATGACGTCTCCGTGCTTTTTCCTCATCGCAAAAATCGTATGAAGCAGAATCCGGATCAGCCACGTTTTAAAATATTTCGGCTCCTTCAGCTGTGCGATATGAAGAAAAGCCTTGTAAGCCGTTTCCTGAACAGCGTCCAGTGTATCTTCCTTGTGATGCAAATAAAGATAAGCTGTTTTATATAAAGTCTCCTGATGGGTTGTGATCAGTTTTTCAAAGGCTGCGGCATCACCTTTTTTCGCCTTTTTGATCAATCGTTCTTCCTTCACCTTATCCACCTCCTATGCTGTTAGATATGAATCGGGGCAAAACGGTTTCAAAAAGATGAAAAAAAAACGCCTCTTTTTTAAAAGAGACGTTTTTTATCTTCATTTATTCCCACTCAATCGTTGCAGGCGGCTTGCTCGTAATGTCATACACGACGCGGTTGATGTGTTTCACTTCGTTGACGATCCGTGTTGAAATCACTTCAAGCACATCCCAAGGGATACGCGCCCAGTCAGATGTCATGCCGTCAATTGATGTTACGGCACGGATACCGATTGTGTAATCATACGTTCTCGCATCTCCCATGACGCCGACGCTGCGGATGTCAGGAAGAACCGTGAAGTACTGCCAGATGTCGCGCTCAAGGCCGTGGTTCGCCACTTCTTCACGCAGAATCGCGTCTGATTCACGAACGATCTCAAGTTTTTCTTCCGTTACTTCACCGAGTACGCGGATGCCAAGTCCAGGGCCCGGGAACGGCTGACGCCATACGATATCATCCGGAAGGCCGAGCTCTGTGCCAAGCGCGCGCACTTCGTCTTTGAAAAGGGTGTTCAGCGGCTCGATCAGTTCAAACTGCATATCTTCAGGAAGTCCGCCGACATTGTGATGCGATTTGATCGTTTGCGCCGTTGCAGTACCGCTCTCGATAATATCCGTGTAAAGCGTTCCTTGCGCAAGGTAATCGATGCCTTTCAGCTTGTCCGCTTCATCATCAAATACGTAAATGAATTCGTTGCCGATGATTTTGCGTTTTTGCTCAGGATCAGAAACACCTTTCAGCTTGTTTAAGAATCTGTCTTTCGCATCAACTTTAATGACATTCATATTAAAGCCTTCGCTGAACGTTTTCATGACGCCTTCAGCTTCGCCTTTACGAAGCAGGCCGTGATCGACGAAAATACAAGTCAGCTGGTCGCCGATCGCTTTATGAATTAAAGCAGCCACAACAGAGGAATCAACACCGCCGCTTAGCGCGCAAAGAACCTGCTTGTCTCCGACTGTTTCGCGGATTTTTTGCATTTCGATTTCGATAAAGTTTTCCATTGACCATTCGCCTTTACATTCACAAGGCCCGAAGACAAAGTTTTTCAGAAGGTCATTTCCGTATTCTGAATGACGGACTTCCGGATGGAACTGCACACCGTACCATTTTTTGTCTTTTTTGCTCATCGCCGAGTTCGGGCAGTGATGGCTCGTCGCGTCTACCGTAAATCCTTCCGGCACTTGTACGACTAAGTCGCCGTGGCTCATCCAGACAACTTGTTCTTCCGGAAGATCCTTGAACAAGTCAGGAGTTCCTTGAATCTGAATGTTCGCTTTTCCGTATTCGCGCTGGCTTGCCGCCTCGACTTTCCCTCCGAGGTAATGAGTCATCAGCTGCATGCCGTAGCAGATGCCCAATACAGGAATATCGAGTTCAAAGATTTTTTCATCACAGCGGAAAGATCCTTCATCATATACACTGTTCGGTCCGCCTGAAAGGATAATTCCTTTTGGATTCATTTCTTTGATTTCCTCAGCTGTCAACGTATGGGGATGCAGCTCGCTATATACGCCAAATTCACGGATCCGGCGGGTAATCAGCTGGTTATACTGACTGCCGAAATCAAGAACAAGAATCATTTCATTCACTAACTTCGTCATGGTTGTCACCTAATCTCCTCTAAGTTTTTGACACAGAAAAAACGGAGGACACACGTTCAGCCCTCTGTCGGCAAGACTTGTCCGGAAGCCCGGCTTTTTAACGCTCCCGGGCTCCCATTTAACATTCATATATTCTAACAACAGGACGATATGCGGTCAAGACTATCTTCTTTTAATTATATTTTCCCACAACTGTCCCGATTCATTCCAAAGCTTTGCGGCATTATCGCTGCGGTATAAAGCACGCTCATAGCGCAGCGTCAGCTCGGACATGTCGTTTGTATGGTGCGCCTCGTCAACCCTTGCGGCAAAATCGCGGAGCGTTTCTCCGTCTCCCCTGCTGAACCCTTTTCGTTTCAGCTGGCGGAGCAGCGCGGCATATGCGTCGAAAAAGACGTCTTCATCCGTTCGCCGCTTCAATCTGGCTGCTGTAACGTGCGGAATCCAGCGCGCCCGGAACAGCCAGGCGAGTGCCGCCGCGGCTGAAATTACGATGACGATGGCTGCATACGGCCACAGGTGTGCCGCGGTTTTGTTGCGGATCACAGGCTGCGGTGCCGCGCTGTGATCCCGCTTTTTCGGTGTTTCTTCTTTTTCCGGCTTTGTTTCCTGACGCTGCTTGTCAGACGGTGAATCCGAATTCCCCGCTGAGCCTCCGCTGTCTTTTGCCGCGGTATGATTTTGCTCTGACGTAAACTCCGTCGGATTGGTGAAGCCTTTTGTCGGCTCAAACGTCACCCAGCCCTGATCGGGAAAATACACTTCTACCCACGAATGGGCGTTGTTGTTTGTGACTTCATAAATGTGGCCGTTATGGTCGCCTGCCCCTTTATATTCACCGGATGTATAGCCCTTCACCCAACGGGCGGGAATTCCCGCAGAGCGGAGCAGCACGGCCATTGCCGATGAAAAGTTATCACAATATCCTCTTTTCGTTTCAAACAGAAATTGATCGACATAATCCTGATTGTGCTCCGGAACCGCGACATCCTGTGTATTATACGAAAATGCGGAAGATCCGAGATAATCCTCGATCGCCTTCGCTTTATCGAACATATTATGATGATTCCGCGTCAGTCTGTCCGCAAGCTGTCGCACTCTTTTCGGAAGGCTGTCGGGGACCTGTAAATACCGGTCATTGAATTGATTCTGCTCACGGTATCGTTTCACTTTCACTTTTCTGAGATCATTCAGCTTAAAGACGGGCGCCTGAAAAGTCACCGTGTACCGTCCCATATTACGGATGTTGCCCACTTGTTCACTGACCGGCGTAATTTGCTCGGTGTTTCCGTTCATTTCAAGCAGAATCGAGTGCTTCGGTTTAATATTGGAGACGCCGATCGGATACATGACGTGATTATAGAGATAATTCTCATCAATGGACACCTGTGCCGTATACCGTCTCGTCTGCACACTCCGGTCAAACCATATATCTTCCACATTGCCGCCGTTCAGTTTATAGGACATGCCCTGATCGGTCTCCACCCAGCCTTTCCCCGTGTATGTATCTTTCGTTTCCACCCGGAAGTACGCCCGTTCTTTTCCCTTCCATGTAAAAACCGGCGTATCATCCTCCTGAAAAGGACCGCCCAATGTTTCATCATGATTGCCGTAGCCGATTTTGCTTTCGGCGGCGGGCACTTCTTTGTGGTTTGTGATTTTTTTTAGAAACGGCACGGGATCCGGCCAGTTCGGGTCTGATTTCGGAGCCGCCAGACCGAACACGACGGAAGCGCAGATAAACAGCATCAGCGGCAGAAACCATTTGAGTATCAATCTTTTTTTAAACGCTATGTGTTCCGTAAGCCGGATGCGCTCCATATACAAAAGCCCCATCATCAAAAAGCCGATAAAGACGATCCGGATGACGGCGTACGCGGCATCATAAGGAGTAAACGTATCAAGCACGGTGATATACGCCACCGTCATGATAAAAAAGAATAATATTTTCCGCTGATAGATCACCCAGTAATGCAGCAAATACACGAGCAGCCATAAAAGCACAAAAAACAGCAACGTGCGGAATGACGGATTCATATCATTCCATCTTCCGGTCCCGATGTGGCGGGCATTTTGCATCACGTCCCGCAAAAAAGAAACGAGCCATTCCGGCTGAAAAATAGAACCTTTATAAAACAGGATGTGAATACTGATCAACGTAAACAGAATGCAGGACGGCACGGTGACGTACCACCTCATCCGGAAGAATGACAGCAGAAATGCCAAACCGATAAAAACGATGAAAAAACCGGTATGTTTTGTATCCGTAAAATTGTGCAGCGGCCTGAGCCATTCCCATAACAATAAAAAAGCGAGAAAATAAAACAGCAGTAGACTCAGCCTGCTTCCCTGGTTCTCGTCATGCGGCATGGCGCGCCACCTCTCTTTCTAAACAACATGGGACACCCGTTTGTCCCTGATCATTTGCACCTTAATATTTTTCTGAGCGAAGATGAGAGCGAGTTTCCGTTCTTTCTCCGAAAGCGCGGCATTCGTTTCTTTCGCCAAAAACACCGTCATGTCAGCACGGCCGGGCTCAGCCTGTTTGAGAAGGTCTTCTGTAAGACTGCCCGTCACGACGGCAACGGAAGCTTTACCCAGTTCTTTCCCTAAACGCCCGCCTGCATCGGCTTCTTCCGACTCTGAAGCTGATGCCAGGTAACGCAGCATCTGTCTGAAATGCCGCTCTCCCTCCCGGACGGGAAATACAGTCCGGTCGCTCCCCAATGAAATAAATCCTGCGGGAGAGCCCTTCACAAGCGCCGTGTAAAGCAGGGATGCCGAAGCTGACACCGCGGCTTCAAACGAAGGGGACGGCCTGCAGTCCAAAAGGAGAATCATATTCATACTCTGCAGCGGGTCAAATTCCTTCGTCATCAGCTCATTTCGACGCGCCGATGTTTTCCAGTCAAGTGCGGAAAACCGGTCGCCCGGCTGATAATTTCTGACGCTCGCAGCCATTGCTGTGCGGTGTACCTGAAACGGAGCACCGGCACCCGCACCCTCTTCTCCGGATGCAGCCTGCGGCTTATAGTGAACAGGCCCGTACGCCGGGAAAACCAGAACCGTATCCGTTACGGAAAACGACGCTGTCTTGTCCAAAAGCCCGAGAACATCTCCCGTCCGCACTCTGATCGTATGTAAATGATGCTCTCCGCGCGGCACCTGCGGCAGCTCATATTGTAACGTCAGCTTCCTTTGAAACCACGGAAACACAAGCTGTTTCGCACTGCGCCTCTCACCAAGCGTTTCCGGCATCACATCTTCAATGACCATATATGTCAGCGGAAACGGCAGGCGCCTCGTCAGCCTGATGGTGACAGACAGCCTGTCGCCTGAGGTTAACTGGGCGGAGGACACGTCACGCGTCACCTGAAACGCCCGCAGCGGGTACACAGCGACCAGCCCGGCGTAAACGGTAAACGGCAAAAACGCATAAAATAAAAACCAGCTCACAAATCCGCCCTGAAACATGGCATAAGAAAAGACAGCCGCCGTCAGTACGGCCAACATAAGCAGCTTCCAGCCATATAGAAGCCAATGCATCTTCTTTCTCATTAGCGGACCGACATCCTTTGAACGGGAACTTTTTCCGTTTGCATGATGTCTTCTATAACCGCTTCCGGCGTCACATCGTTAAATTTCGCCTCGGCGGTCAAGATCATTCTGTGCGGCAGCGTATACGGAGCCAAATACTGGACGTCATCAGGAATGACGTAATCGCGGTCATGAAGCAGCGCGTACGCCTGCGCGGCTTTCATTAATGAAATTGAACCGCGCGGGCTGACGCCCAGATGTACGGACGGATGCCGGCGGGTATGCTGAGTAATGCCGACGATATACGCTTTAATTCCATCATCCACCCGCACCTGCTCCAGTTTTTGCTGGAGGGTGATGAACTGTTCTTTAGAAATGACGGGCTCGATTGTTTCAAGCGGATTGCGCCCTTCCTGCAAAGACAGAACCCGAAGCTCCTCCTCGGCAGTCGGGTAGCCCATGCGCAGCTTAAATAAAAACCGGTCAAGCTGGGCTTCGGGAAGCGGATACGTTCCTTCATATTCAACCGGGTTTTGTGTGGCCATGACGAAAAACGGCTCAGCCAGCCGCATTGTCTTTCCGTCAATCGTGACATTCCCTTCCTCCATCGCCTCAAGCAGGGAAGACTGAGTTTTCGGAGAGGTTCTGTTAATTTCATCAGCCAGCACGATATTCCCCATGATCGGTCCCGGGCGGTATTCAAATTCCATTGTTTTCGTATTATAAATAGAGACACCCGTCACATCTGACGGCAGAAGATCCGGCGTGAACTGAATCCTCTTAAAGTCAGCTCCGATCAGCTTGGCCAAAGCCCGGACCATCATCGTTTTTCCGACTCCCGGCACGTCTTCCAGCAGCACATGCCCTTTTGCGAGAATGGCGGCCAGACTGAGTATGGCGATATCCCGTTTTCCTATGATGATGTTTTCAATATGCTCAACGGCTTTCTCCAGCAGCGGATGCAGCTCTTCTTTATAAGCCATTCTTCTCCTCCTAGTCATCTCTCAAATTTCAATTATCGTAACCTAACTTTACCACAAAATATAAACAGTATAAAAAAACGTTTCCAGCGAATTGTTTCCAGTCCGAAAAAGGAAAAAAGCTCCCTTTAGAAAGGAAGCTTTATTTCAGCTGGAGAGGCTCCATATGAACGTGTGAATGGTCAATGGCATATTCCTCTTTCATCCCGGCACTACTGCTGTACGGATGAGAAAAAAATGTCATATTTTCTTACATCATTTTCAACTGTCTGTGGCATTTATGATAGAATAATACTTGTCGGAATATTCAGCATAAACAAACCAAAAGGAGGCAAAGAATGAATCAGCCTAACTCTTTATCTAAGGGATTAAAAACCCGGCATATGACCATGATTTCAATTGCCGGCGTGATCGGCGCCGGATTATTTGTCGGAAGCGGATCAGTCATTCATTCCACCGGACCCGGAGCGATTGTCTCCTACGCTTTAGCAGGATTATTAGTGATTTTTATTATGAGAATGCTGGGGGAAATGTCCTCCGTCAACCCGACAAGCGGTTCGTTTTCACAGTACGCGCATGACGCCATCGGTCCTTGGGCCGGTTTTACGATCGGATGGCTGTATTGGTTTTTCTGGGTCATCGTCATTGCCATTGAAGCCATTGCAGGCGCCGGAATCATACAGTACTGGTTCCCGGGCATTCCGTTATGGCTGACGAGTCTGCTTCTGACCGTGCTGTTAACACTGACGAATATTTATTCAGTTAAATCGTTCGGCGAATTTGAATACTGGCTTTCCTTAGTGAAGGTAGCGACGATCGTTGTCTTCTTAATCGCGGGATTTGCGTTCATTTTCGGAATCGTTCCCGGCAGCAAGCCGGTCGGGCTGGAAAATCTGGCGGGCAGCGGCGGATTTTTCCCTAAAGGTCCAAGTTCCGTTCTGCTTGGCATCGTCGTTGTCATTTTTTCTTTCATGGGATCTGAAATCGTCGCAATCGCAGCGGGAGAAACGTCAAATCCGGTCGAATCCGTCACAAAGGCGACCCGCTCAGTCGTTTGGCGGATCATTATTTTTTACGTCGGCTCCATTGCGGTTGTGGTCACACTGCTGCCATGGGATTCAGCCAATATTTTGGAGAGCCCCTTCGTTGCCGTTTTGAGCCATATCGGGGTTCCCGCAGCCGCTCAAATCATGAATTTCATCGTCCTGACAGCCGTTCTGTCCTGCCTGAACTCCGGGCTCTATACGACGTCACGGATGCTGTATTCACTGGCAGAGCGAAATGAAGCGCCGCGGCGTTTTATGAAACTGAGTAAAAGAGGCGTACCGGTTCAAGCCATTATCGCCGGCACCTTTTTCTCCTACATTGCCGTTGTTATGAATTACTTTTCTCCAGACTCCGTATTTTTGTTCCTGGTCAATTCATCAGGGGCGATCGCACTGCTCGTCTATCTCGTCATCGCCGTCTCACATCTGAGAATGAGAAAGAAAATCGAACGGACAAACCCTGAATCTCTTAAAATCAAAATGTGGTTCTATCCGTACTTAACCTACCTGACGATCATCGCCATTTGCGCCATCTTGTTATCTATGCTGTTTATCAGTTCAATGCGGTCTGAATTTCTGCTGACAGGATTTATTACTCTGCTGGTACTTGCCTCATATGTATTCCGCAAAAAACAAAAACCGAAAGAGAGCGCTTCCGAAAGCCGGGTTGCGCAATAACCGCAAACACCCCCCCCTCAAAAAAGGGCGGGTGTTTTTTTAACCAACCTGTTCCAGGCAGCATTAACTGTAGTACAGGATTTCAATAAATGATAAGGACAGGATGAAAAATGGCACTAGAAAAATTTGCAGATGAACTGCCGATTATCGAAACACTCCAGCCGCAGAAGAAATCAGACGGCAGCACGTATTATGAAGTCACCATGAAGGAATGCTTTCACAAGCTGCACCGCGATCTCCCGCCGACCCGGCTTTGGGGGTATAACGGTTTGTTTCCCGGCCCGACGATCGACGTGAACAAAGATGAAAACGTCTATATTAAATGGATGAATGACCTGCCGGATAAGCATTTTCTGCCCGTGGATCATACCATTCACCATTCAGAAAGCGGCCATCAGGAACCCGATGTCAAAACCGTCGTCCATTTACACGGAGGAGCAACGCCGCCGGACAGCGACGGCTACCCGGAAGCCTGGTTCACAAAGGATTTTAAGGAAACGGGTCCTTATTTTGAGAAAGAGGTATACCATTATCCAAACAAACAGCGCGGGGCTCTGTTATGGTATCACGATCACGCCATGGCGATTACGAGGCTCAATGTGTACGCCGGGCTTGCCGGGATGTATATCATCCGCGAGCGAAAAGAAAAGCAGCTGAAGCTTCCCTCCGGAGAGTACGACGTACCGCTTATGATTTTGGACCGCACGTTAAATGACGACGGTTCCTTGTCTTATCCAAGCGGACCTGCTAATCCTTCCGAAACGCTGCCCGACCCTTCCATCGTCCCGTTTTTTTGCGGAAATACCATTCTTGTCAACGGAAAAGCATGGCCGTATATGGAAGTTGAACCGCGGACATATCGCTTCCGCATTCTTAATGCCTCCAATACGAGAACATTTTCTCTCTCGCTCAATAACGGCGGGAAGTTTATCCAAATCGGTTCTGACGGCGGACTGCTTCCCCGCTCTGTCAAAACACAATCTATCAGCTTAGCCCCGGCCGAGCGGTATGATGTGCTCATCGATTTCTCCGCCTTTGACGGAGAACATATCATTTTAACGAACGGCACCGGCTGCGGGGGCGACGTCGATCCGGATACAGACGCCAATGTGATGCAATTCCGCGTCACAAAACCGCTGAAGGGAGAAGACACAAGCCGGAAGCCTAAATATCTTTCAACAATGCCTAATGTAACATCAAAAAGAATACACAACATCAGGACACTTAAACTCACAAATACGCAAGACAAATACGGCCGGCCCGTTTTGACGCTGAATAACAAGCGATGGCATGATCCTGTGACAGAAGCGCCGAAGCTCGGCGCAACGGAAATCTGGTCGATTATCAATCCGATGGGGGGAACCCATCCGATACACCTGCACCTTGTTTCCTTCCAAATCCTTGACCGGCGTCCCTTTGACTTAGAGCGTTATAACAAATTCGGCGACATTGTGTATACAGGCCCCGCCGTCCCGCCTCCTCCAAGTGAAAAAGGCTGGAAAGACACCGTGCAGGCGCACTCGGGGGAAGTCATCAGAATCGCGGCGACTTTCGCTCCTTACAGCGGACGCTACGTATGGCACTGTCATATTTTAGAGCACGAAGATTACGACATGATGAGACCGATGGACGTCACGGATAAGCAGTAAACAAACATCCCCCCCTTTCTCCAGAAGGGGCTTTTTTTATTTATCCAAAAAGAAAAAATAAGAAGGCGCTTTTTTGCATATACTGTAATAACAGGAAGACGATGCACCCTCATTGGAAATCTGGATAGAAAAAGGAATTAGGAGATTAGGGAAAAGTATGAGACAATGAAGGAGTGCACGAAAATTCATAAGGGAAGAAGTGACTTTATGTCTTACTACAACAAACGTAATCAGGAACCGCTGCCTAAAGAAGATGTCAGTACGTGGGAATGCACAAAAGAGGACTGTATCGGCTGGAGCAGAAAGAATTTTGCCGGCAGTGATACCCCGACTTGCCCCCTTTGCGGCAGTAAAATGATCGACGGCGTCCGTTCGTTGGTAAATCTCCAAAACAATAATCAAACGGCATCAAGTTAGACCTCCCTTTTACGAGTCTCAACATAGAGAAGGCCTCCATGTCTCATGAGAGGCCTTTGCGTTATCATGTCCTTTTATGATGCAAAGGAGCAATGAACATGAAAAACGATCGGCAGCAGAAAGATCTGAAGGAAATGGCAAAACGGCGGAAAATGAACCTTGCCGCACAGTCATTCATCGAAACGCTTCATTTTGCCGTTCCGATTCTCCGTTTTTTCAAATGGCTCGCCTCAGCCGCAGCCAGCTTTGTTCATTAAAAAACACCCAGCGGGCGCTGAGTGTTTTTTTCATGATTGGATGACGGAAAAACTATTGATAATGCCGTGGTCATTTTCCCAGACTTTTTCGCATTTTTTCGTATCCAAATGATAAGCATAAATGGTCCGGACCTTCGCATTCCGCCCCGTTTCATCCTTCAGTCGCTTAGCGCCTTTTGCTTCCGCCATGAAATAAATGATGCTGCCGTCTTTAGAAAACTGAGGCTGGGCATCAATCAGCGGAGCGAAGTCCTTCCCGTTTGAGATAATCGTTTTATCTTTTTTCGTTTTGACATTCATCAGACGGATGGACGCTTTTTGTTCCGTCCCTTTTTGTGTATAAGATGTAAAGACAAGGTTCTTTCCGTCCGGTGACACCGCCACGCCGCTGATAAACTGTTCAAGGTTTGTCAGGTCCTGAAGGTGTTCGCCAGCTCCTGCTGCAAACCGGATATTCGTCGGTTCAGGGTCAATCCCCTTCTCATTTGCCTCATCCGTTTTTTGATAATCCTCTTTGACGGAATAATGCAGAAGCGCAAAATCGTTTTGGCTGCGGTTATAAAAGAAGCTGCTTACACTGTCGTCTTTCTCATCGGCGGCAGGATACAGATTTTCATAACGTTTCGTTTTCAAATCAAAAGATGCGAGACGGAAAATATCTTCATCCGCTTTTCCGAGACGGAAATAAATGTGCGTCAGATCCTTTGATAAAAACAGACTGTCAGCGCTTGCCGTTCCTTTATAAAGCACCGTCTTCTTTTTCGTCTTCAGATCAAGCTTATACAGACGCATCTCATTTTCGTCATTATTCCCGACAAAATAGAGCACCTGATGGGCGTCATCCAGCGCAAACGCCGGATATGCCGAAAGCTTTTCCTCGTACAGCACGCGGCCGTCCTCGTAATATTTCGTCATCAGATCTTTGTCTGTAATGGAAACAAGCAGCTTGTCATGGCCGCCGGAGACAACGGCTTTTCCGCCGCCGTCGCTTTTTCCTTTGATCAGTAAAACGGACGCGATGACCGCCGCCGCCAAAACGGCGGCAAGCAACATCCAGATCCATCGTTTCTTCTTCATTATCAATCTCTCCGTCAATCAGAAAAAGCAAGAATCAGAGTCCTTGCTTTTTAAGATGGTCTATTTTAATAGCTGTAGTGTCCGGATACTCTTCCTTTGCTTAACGGATATCCGAGCGCTTTGAACGCTTTCGGGCTGACATCCAATACGGCATTCGGCAGACGGCCTACATCATTTTTATATACTGTGATAACCTTTTTTGGTTTTGCTTTCGCATAAGCTCTGATTTTCGTTCCGTTTCTCGGAACGTCAAATCCTAATTTTGTCGCGCAATCCCAGTGTCCCAGTTTTTTACCGGAAGATCCTTTTTTACCGACTCCATTATACCATGTAATATTTCCGTTCACTTTTTTAGCACTTGCATCAGAAGAGAAACTGATCGCTCCCAGCGTGCTTCCTGCTAAAATCAATAAGGCTAAGAATAACTTCTTCAAGCTTTCGTCCTCCTGATTCTTTATTCTAGGCAAAATTATACACCAAGAAGACGATTATAATATTTCAATCACTTTACATGTTCATTACAACGTGATGAGACATGCACATAACGACGGCACAATTACCTGTTCTATATAATTCCATGGTAAATTATACTACAAAATTTAATTCATTAGCGTTATAATATTCATAGAGTATTTCTGCATTCAATATGGACTTTTTATAAGGCCTATTGATAGTTGCATAATATGATATATTTTGAGAAATCAGGCTTTAGGAAGCACTTTATTCCTTTTAACCGTGGTTCATATTGATCATGTACCTATACTCGTTTCAATCAGACTAGGAGTGATAATCAATGAAAGCGGCAAGATGGCACAATCAAAAAGACATTCGAATCGAAAACATTGATGAACCTAAAGCAGAACCGGGTAAAGTCAAAATTAAAGTCAAATGGTGCGGGATTTGCGGAAGCGACCTTCATGAATATTTGGGAGGCCCGATCTTTATTCCGGTCGGCGAACCTCATCCGTTAACAAACGAAATGGCGCCCGTCACGATGGGTCACGAATTCTCAGGAGAAGTCGTGGAAGTGGGCGAAGGCGTCAAAAATTACAGCGTCGGCGACCGTGTCGTCGTGGAACCGATTTTTGCCACACACGGACATCAGGGAGCCTATAACCTTGATGAACAAATGGGATTCTTAGGCTTAGCCGGAGGCGGCGGCGGATTTTCTGAATATGTATCCGTTGACGAAGAATTGCTGTTTAAGCTTCCTGAAGAGCTTTCTTACGAACAGGGCGCGCTTGTTGAGCCGTCAGCGGTAGCGCTTTACGCCGTCCGCCAAAGCAAATTAAAAGCGGGCGACAAGGCGGCAGTTTTTGGCTGCGGACCGATCGGGCTGCTTGTGATTGAAGCCCTGAAAGCGGCCGGCGCCACAGATATTTACGCGGTTGAACTTTCACCGGAACGTCAGGAAAAAGCGAAAGAACTCGGCGCTATCATCATTGATCCGTCAAAAACGGACGATGTCGTTGAAGAAATCGCTAAACGCACAAACGGCGGCGTTGATGTTTCTTATGAAGTAACGGGCGTTCCTGTCGTTCTCCGCCAGGCGATCCAGTCAACAAACATTGCCGGTGAAACGGTTATCGTCAGCATCTGGGAAAAAGGAGCGGAAATTCATCCGAACGATATCGTCATCAAAGAACGGACCGTAAAAGGGATTATCGGATACCGTGACATCTTCCCTTCCGTTCTTGCACTGATGAAAGAGGGCTACTTCTCAGCAGATAAGCTCGTCACGAAAAAAATCGTGCTCGACGATCTGATTGAAGAAGGCTTCGGCGCTTTAATCAAAGAGAAAAACCAAGTGAAAATCTTAGTCAAACCGAACTAAACCGTTCAGCTGAATATCAGACACATCCGAAAAAGAGCCGTTCCGGCTCTTTTTTTCATCTCATCGTCTTTCCTTCCTTTTCCTTTTAAAAATGATCCCCTCTGCGCAAACTATTTTTCACCCTGTCCCGTCTATCCTTAGGCAGCAGCCTATGATACGTATTTTTTAAAAAGGAGCCCTTTGAAGCAATGAAGAACGAAACAGCCAAAGCGTCGCTTGTGACGTGCATAACTGAGCGCAAGGAAGACTTTTACCGGCTTGCGTACAGTTACGTAAAGAACAAGGATGACGCGTTAGATATTGTTCAGGAATCAATTCAAAAAGCGCTGACATCGGTCGAATCCGTCAAAAACCCCGATGTGATCAAAAGCTGGTTTTATAAAATTTTAGTGCGCACGGCCATTGATTTTCTCCGCAAACAGAAAAAACTGAAAGTGATGGATGATGAAACGATCGAGTTTTTAAGCCGAGGAAAGGAAGATCACTACAAGGACACAGACCTTCACGAAGCGCTTGATGACCTGCCGCATCAATATAAAACCATTATCATTCTGCGTTTCTTTGAAGACCTGAAATTAGAAGAAATCGCGGACATCACGGGGGAAAACATCAACACCGTCAAAACACGCCTTTACAGGGGGCTGAAGCTCATGCGCATTCAGCTGACGAAGGAGGATCTTTCTTAATGGAAAAGAGATTAGAACAATTAAGAGAAGAGTATAAAAGTGTGCCCATTCCTAAGGAACTGGACAGCATTGTCAAAAAAGCCCTTCAGCAAAAACCGAAGAAAAAACGAATCGTGATGTGGCCGACATCCGCGGCAGTCGCTGCGGCCGTCTTATTTACCGCCGTTGTCAATATCAACCCGGATGCCGCACAAGCCATGTCTAAAATCCCCGTCATCGGCAAAGTCGTCCAAGCCATCACATTCACGGAGATGAAGGAAGAAAAGAACCAATCAAGCATTGATGTGAAAACGCCCGCTCTGTCCGGACTTTCCGATCATAAACTCGAAGACAGCATCAACCGGCATTATATGAAAGAAAGCAAAGAGCTGTATCAGGAATTTATGAAGGCGACCTCAAAAAGCAAAAAAGGCCACCTCAGTATTTACAGCGATTATGAAACCGTTACTGACACAGCGGATCTGATCTCAATCCGCCGTGATATCGAAAAAACGCAAGCTTCATCTTATACGCAAAGCCGTTACATCACGATTGATAAAAAGAATGAGGCCGTGCTTACGTTAAAGAGTTTATTTAAAGATGACCGTTATATTAAAGTCATCAGCGAAAATATTAAAGAACAAATGAAAAAACAGATGAAAGAAGATCCGAATAAAATATACTGGGTCGAAGAAGATGATATGACGGAGCCTTTTAAAGCCATCCGCGCCGACCAGAATTTTTATATTACAGATAAGCACAAACTTGTTATTTCATTTGATGAATACGAAGCGGCACCCGGATATATGGGCGTTACAGAGTTTACAATACCGACCTCCGTCATCTCCAAGCTGCTTGTCGGAGACCGCTACATCAGATAAAGAAAGAAAAAAATCCATGATATCCGCAGATCATGGATTTTTTCTTTCGTCCCGCAACAGCCAAGATGCATAAGGGACCCTTTTCATATAACAGACGCCGGACGGGGACTGAAAAGTTTAAGAAAATCACAGCATTTCATACATTTTTTCTGAAACAAAATCCCCTTCCGAATGCGTCTAATTAACGGAACAAATGGAAGACTGTACAGAAATCAGCTATAGCTATCCGCAAAACAGCGAGAATTTCCGCACACATTATTGGAGGAATACCATGTCAGACAAGTCACTGCATCACCGCTATATTCCCGGACTGGATGGACTTCGCGCCTTTGCCGTCCTCGCAGTTATCGCATATCATCTGAATTTTAACTGGGCCGACGGCGGTTTCATTGGTGTTGATATCTTTTTTGTTTTATCGGGATATTTAATTACATCTATTATATTGCCTGCCCAAGGCAATGCCATCACCCTTGATTTGCGTGATTTTTGGGTGCGCCGGATCAGACGGCTTCTGCCGGCGGCTTATCTCATGATTATCACGACGGTCATTTGGGTCGTATTGTTTAACAGCGAGCTCCTGCATACCGTACGCGGAGATGCGGTCTCCTCACTTTTTTACATAAGCAATTGGTGGTTTATCTTTCATCAACTTTCTTATTTCGACAGCTTCGGCTCCCCTTCGCCATTAAAAAACCTTTGGTCGCTGGCGATTGAAGAACAGTTTTATATCATATGGCCCTTCCTGCTGCTTGCGGGAATGTACATATGTAAAACACGGGCCCGGCTTGCGGCCGCGGTCATGTTCCTCGCGTTATGTTCGGCAGTCGTAATGAGTATGTTGTATGTGCCCGGCGGAGATCCGAGCCGCGTCTATTACGGGACGGATACCCGGTCATTTGAATTGCTGATCGGCTGCGCTTTAGCTTTAGTGTGGCCGATGAAACGATTATCTTCCAAACGGCTGCCGAGCAGCATGAAACACCTGCTTCACGGGACGGAGCTTGCCGCTTTTGCCGCGCTGCTGCTTTGCGTCTTTTACACGGATGAATATGAACCCTTCCTGTACAAGGGCGGCATGCTTTTGATCAGCATCACCGCAGCGGTTCTTGTCGCATGTTTATGCCATCCCAGCAGCTTTTTGGGACATGTTCTTTCATGGAAACCGCTTCGCTGGATCGGAACGAGATCATACGGAATCTACCTTTGGCATTACCCGGTTTTCGTACTGAGCACACCCGTGCAGGAAATCGGAAATCCGGTTTATTGGCACTGCGCCGTCAGAATCGGCGCCACTTTCATTCTCGCCGAGCTATCTTACCATTTCATTGAACAGCCGATCCGCACTGCGGGCTTCCGGCCATTTTTACGCCGCGTGTTTCTGAACCGCTTTCTGGAATGGAAGACGTCCTCTGTCATCAGCAGAATGTCGCTCGGTCTCATTCTTGCCGCCATTCTCGTATTTGCAGGCGGGCTGTCAGGGATAGCCGAAGAGAAAAAACAGCCGCAATGGACGTACGCGCAGAGTGATCAGCAAGAAACAGCCGCCTCTTCGCACAAAACGGCCGATCACGATCAGCCTGCAAAAGAAGAAGACAGCAAGAAAAAACACGGCGGCGAAAAAACGGATACCGCGTCAGACAAAAACAAGAAAGAACCAGCAGACAAATCAGAAACGAAGAAAACCGACGAGAAAAAGGAACGGTCATCTCAAAAAAAGGCTGATTCAAAACAAACACAGCCTCAGCAAGACGTGCTGGCCATCGGTGACTCGGTGATGCTGGACATTGCGTCATACCTGCGGCAGTCCCTCCCTCATGTCACCATCGACGGAAAGGTAGGAAGACAAGTCTCTCAAGCACTCCAGCTCACTTCGGAATATGCGTCATTTAATCAGCCGAACAAAGCGGTCATCATCGAGTTAGGGACGAATGGCTATTTCACAAACAGCCAAATTGAATCACTGATCAGCTCCTTTTCAAAAGCCGATATCTATCTTGTCAACACGCGTGTACCGCGGCAGTGGGAAAGCAAAGTAAACGAATCATTGCGCCGGCAGGCCGAGTCACGCAAAAATGTGACCCTTGTCGATTGGCACGCAAAAGCATTGCAGCACCCTGAATACTTCACACCGGACGGCGTCCATCTCATACCTGAGGGATCAAAAGCGCTGACATCCCTCATCGTTCAAACAATGAAATCATGACAAAAAAAGAGGCCCAAAAAAGGCCTCTTTTTCGTATATCGTCAGGCAAGCTTCTGTCCGCAATTCGGGCAAAAATTCGCGCCTTCCGTTTTCGTTCCGCAGTTCGGACAGAATTTCGGCTTAGCCGCTCCTTCCGAGCTGTTTGCCGGCGCCGTCCCCTGATTCTGCTGACTTTGATTTTGCTGCGGCTGGTTCTGCTGATTTTGATTCATTTGGTTCATCATTTGATTTGCCACATTCATTCCCATCATCATGCCCGCCATGTCTGAGGCGGCGCCGCTTCCGCTCATTTTGCCGGATGACATGCCGTCCGTCATGGAAATCTGCTGATAGCGGTTCACATCCCCCACCATGCCGTAAGAAGCGTTTTTCGTAATCATATCCTGAACTTCCTGCGGATAGTTAAAGCTCATAATATTGAATCCCGTAATCGACATGCCGTCTCCGATCAGCTGCATATCAAGATCTTCTTGAATCCCTTTTCCGATTTCAAATGAATTCGACTGCAGATTGAACATGTCTTTTCCTTCTCTGGTGATCCATTTCATCAAAAGCTGATCGAGAATAGACGTAATCCGGATTTTAATGTCCTCCACTAAATAGCTGTCTTTGACACCCGCAATCTTATCAATCAATCCGATATAGTCAATGACCTTGAAGTTAAATGTGCCGTTTGCGCGGATCGGCATACCGCCCGGCATACCTGCCGCCGGAATGTTGATGGCGTTTTTTGTGCCCCACTTCACGGTGAACTCCTTCGTATTCACAAACAGCACTTCCGCCCGCATGCCGCTGTTAAAGCCAAACTTAAACCCTTTTAGTGTCGATAGAAACGGAATGATTTCTGATTCGATATCATAATCGCCGTCATCACGGAAAATCCCTTCAATCTTCCCGTTGTATAAAAAGATGGCATCCTGTCCCGGCCGGATGATCAGACGGCTGCCTTTTTTAATTTCACGGTTGTTCCATTTATAGAAAACCATGTCGTCTCTGAATTCTTCCCATTCCACCACATTTGCTAACTGATTTCTGAAAAAACCCATGTATGCTCAAATCCTTTACATATAATTTAAAAACTTCCCTTGCTTCCGCTGTAACTCGTGCCGCCCCTCGTGACTCCGCCGTCACTGTCATTATCTTTATCTGGCTTTTTTTCTCTTGTAATGTCGGTCCGGATATATGTGTCGTGCTGACTCAGCACTTCAGACGTATCGTGATCCATATACGTGCTGCCGGTGACGGTGACCTTGCCGCCGGAATTGTACACCATCACGGTGACGGCGATTCCGGCCGCTGCTGCAGCGATAATCAGCTGAAACCACCATGTGAGCAGCAGATTGTCGGACTTGTCGTTCGGGCTTTTCCCCATATCTTTATAAGCCATCTTGATGTAAGTCTGAAACGCCTTTTCATAATGGCCTGCGGAAATATCTGACGAGATCGTATTTCTGATCGTATTCAGCCGGCTGCTGTTCAAATACGTCTCCGCCTTTTTATATCCGGAGAGAAATACTTCCCGATCCTTCATATCAATAGTCAATATCGCCGTGCTTCCGCTAAAATGACTGTCATAAAAATCACCGGCATACTGTTCGATCTCCTTACCGCCCGTTCCGTTTGCGGTAAGAATGATAAAATCGGTATGGCGCTTTTCTCCCAGCTTCCCGGCCAATTCCTCAAGTTTCTTCGTTTCATCCTTCGTTAATAAATGAGCATTGTCATAAACATATTGCTTCTGTTCCGCGGCAGACGCCGATGTATGTAAAGAAAAAGACAGCATCAGAAAAAGGACGAAGCAGAAGAGACACGCTTTTTTTATCGATACTTTCATCAAAAACCGCCTCCTATCATAAGTGAGACGAGTCTTAATGCTAAAAACGCACCGGCGGTTATGCCGCCGAACCACGCGGCCACTTTTCCGGCACTGATCGGCGGTTTGCCGACAACCTTACCCGTCTGCCCGTTCATCGCAAAAATGTGCTCAGCCCGCTCATAGTCGTAGCTGACCATCCAGACCGGAAGCAGTACGTAAAAGCTGCTGATTTTATCGGTCTGAATCTGCTCATCCGTAATGTCAGCCGTCGTATACCCGGAGAAGGTGGATCTGATATAAGAATCAATATAATGGCTGATTTTATCCTTCGCCCGCGGAAAGAGATCGTCATCGGTATAATTGTACTTTTCCGCTATATATCCTGCTAAATAGGCCGTATTAAACTCCTTCAGCTCACTGTATGAGTAAGGCTCCAATTTGTCCATTAATTCATCATTCATTTTTTCTGAAGCGTCGACCGGAATTTTGAGATAATCAAGATTGATATCGCGGTACGCGTTGTAATACTCGGTCTCCGTCACCCGGTATTCTCCATCTTCATAGTGATGCACTCTCGTACAAACGGCATTGACCTGAACCTTGCTGTTTAAGTCAAACATCCAAAACGGCACGTACATGCCGGTTATGCTCTTCACCCGATCGGCAGTCATAAATCCTTTCGGTGTCAGACGGCCGTTTCGGCACCACTTTTTAAAAGCGCTCATGGCTTCTTCTTTACTGATCGTAAAAGGAATCACCATCGAAGGCGCGAGATTTCCCGATAATCGGTCGGCGAGAACGGCGGCTCCTCCGCAAAACCCGCACGTCGTGGCCGTCGTTTCCGCCTCAGTCATTAATACCGCGCCGCAGTTCTCACAGCGGTACTCGTTCGCCTCATTTTCGGAAAATCTTGTCGTTATATACTCTTTTGGCAGGCTTTCAATCTGATCCTGCCGCCCGCAGCTGTGACATGTCAGCATGCCGGATGAACTGTCAAAGACCATATCATCGCCGCAGTTCGGGCATTTATAAGAAATGATCATTCTGTTTCTCTCACTTTCTCTTTATATCGGACAAAGCTGCAGCCCGCTGTCTATTGATCTTTACTGAAAAGCATTTTCTGCTTAAGCGCCGCCAACTCATCGTCGACACTGCTTTGATTGCTGTCATATTTAGCCGTCAGCTCGTCAATATCGTCTTTCGGAGACGCGTTCAGCTCAGCCATCGCATTGGCGTGATCAAGCGCCCGGTTGACCTTGTCTTCCATTCTGCCGAAAGCTGTCAGCGATTGGCCCGCATTTGACACAGAGGACCCCAATTTGTTCATTCTCTCCTGTGTTTTTGCCACAGACCACTTCGCTTTGATGGCATTTCTTCGCGACTCAAGCTCTCCGATATCAGCGACAAGCTTGTCATGCATTTTGCGCATTTGAGACGCGTTGGAAGAAGCGAGCTGATAAGCCGCTTGCAGCTCAGTCAGTCTTGATTCAACAGCCGTTTTCCTTTCCAAAAATGTCCGCGCATCGGCTTCATTGCCGGCCTGCAACGCTTTCATCGCATAACTTTCCATCTTTTCGGCATCAGCCTGGCATTCTGTTAATGCTCTTTTCGCCCGCTGTTCCTCAGCCATGACAGAAGCCGTCTCCGCTTTCACTTTTCCTAAATCACTGTTCAGATTCCGTAAATATTGATCAACCATTTTTTCAGGGTTTTCAGCTTTATCCAGCAGCGCATTGATATTGCTTGACATAATGTCTTTAAATCTTCCTAAAATACTCATTTTTCATTTTCCTCCCAAAATTAAATAGTAACAAGTTCACAGTTATATATACTGTTTTTTTCGAAAAAGGTTTCATTTCCTCTTGAATTTATGTATTTTTATATGAAAATAGTCTCATTCAGCCCATTTGTGCCGGCGGAAATTCTTCACGAGCAGATACAGTGAGAACAAAGAATAAACAAACAGCCCGATCATCAACCCGCTCACTAACGGATAATGCTTCGCCGCATACACAAAGAAATCCAGCTGCGAAATCTGTTCCGGACTTGTAATCGTATCCGTCCCATTCAAAAGCTTTGAGAATTTAGCCGTATCATTCCAATCAAACGAATCAGAAACAAGCTCACTCCCCTGATACCAATTGACAGCGGCGAGACAAAGAAAACAAAAAACAGAAAACGCGCATTGCACAATAAGAAAAACATGTTTCATAAAAAACATTC
Organism: Bacillus sp. SYZHCR11; assembly: GCF_057196865.1. Taxonomy (NCBI): domain Bacteria; kingdom Bacillati; phylum Bacillota; class Bacilli; order Caryophanales; family Bacillaceae; genus Bacillus; species Bacillus sp. SYZHCR11. The sequence goes on along the minus strand of NZ_JBXUND010000005.1, from coordinate 22,765 downwards.
CTCCGCGGTTCAATATCACAGGCCGTCACACTGTACATGACGATAGCAGCAGAAACTTGGTTTTACTCAGAACTGATAAAAACATTATTGTATGTACTTCACAGCGGTTCAATTTACTGGATGCCTTTCTAAAGTATACCGTATATCGAAAAGGGTTTCAGACCTAAATAAAGAGGATGCTTCCCGAAGTCCGATGACTTTCAAGAAACATCCTCCATACTTTACAGTGATACTTCAACCTCTTTTAAGCTCGGCAAAGCATCAATCGCACCGATTTTGGTGCACACGAGCGCCCCCACCTTATTGGCAAATGAGACAATATCACGCAGCTTCGCAAAATCTTCGGCTGCCGTCTGAACCTCATCCGCGCGCGCCAGCTGATACAGCGCCGCGCCGACAAACGCATCGCCCGCTCCCGTTGAGTCTATTGATGTCACCGGAATGCTCGGAATGATGTCAATATCCTTCCCATTTGAAAGAAGGGTCCCGCTTTTCCCTAGTGTCACCGCCACAATACCGGCCCCAAGCTCATGAAGAACCGCAACGCCTTCTTTATGATCCTTCGCACCGCTGATGATCTCAAGCTCTTCGTCACTGACTTTCACAAAATCACTTACGGCAATGGCTTTTTTTGCGGTGTTTATAAACTCTGAAACTCTTCCTTTCCATAAATCCTCACGGTAGTTAGGATCGAAGGAAATAAACTGTCCATTGTCTTTCGCAATCGACATCAGCCGTAAATAGGCCGAGCAAAACGGATCAGATAACAATGCCGTCGCTGATCCGAAATGAAGGATTTTCGCATCGTTTACCTTTTCCAGATCAATATCATCAAGCGTAAACAAAGCGTCCGCTCCTCTGTTAAACACAAAGTCGCGCTCCCCGTTTTGTTTTAATGAAACAAACGCAAGCGTTGTAGGCGCTTTCTCATCCATGACGAGCATAGACGTATCGACATGTACGGCGTCCAATGTCTGCTTCAGAAAGTACCCGAACGGATCTTTGCCTGTTTTTCCGCTGAAAGCCGCGTCTCCGCCCAGCTTAGCAATGGCTGCCGACACATTCGCCGGTGCGCCGCCGGCACTTTTTAAGAAATTGCGCCCTTCCGTCAAATCAACATCCACATCGGTACAAAAGAAATCAATTAACAATTCTCCAATACAAATAACAGATTGGCTTCCCACATTATCACACTCATTTATCAATTCTCGATTATAGTTTCAGTATAGTGCTTTCTGTCATAAATACAACCGTTTACATAGAATATTTTAAATTTTACGTATACTTATCTGGCAGCCCTTTGCTCCAGATCAGACATCATCTGCTGATATTTTTTTTCAGTTAAAGGATAAAAAGAAATAAGAATAATAGACAGCAGAATGAACAATCCCGGAATGAGCGCATTCATATTTTTAATCGCATTCAATGACGAGGCGGTCTGATCGGTATTCGCGGCATATCCGGCGATTCCGAGATAAACGGCCGAAAATGACCCCGCTAACGCAACTCCGAGCTTATTGATGAAACTCATGCTCGAAATCACCACGCCATCAGCCCGGACTCCGGTTTTCCATTCCGCATAATCGACACAATCAGCAACCATTCCCCAAGCAAGTGTATTTAAAGGCGTCGTGAAAAATCCCGAAACGAAAAGCCAAAAGAAAATAAGGGGAATCGAGGAATACGATGTAAACTGAAGGCCCGCATAAGAAATCAGCGATAACGCCGCCGTGATGATCATGACCTGCTTCCGGCCCCGCTTCTTAGAAAAGAAAGGAATAAACAGATTGCTGATCAGCGCTGCGCCGAAAAACAGCACGGTTCCTAAAAACACAAATTCCTTATGGCTGACGTTATACGTAAAATAGTACACCATCGTGCTGAGCTTAATGTTAAACCCGATCGCAAAAGCTAAAAATGAAGAAACCAAAATGAGCAAAGGCTTGTTTCGGAACAAAACAGACAACGTCTTTTTCATTCCTTGTTTTTTTCTTTTTTCAGGCTGAATCCGTTCCCGCACGGTAAAGAAGCTGAACAGATTCAATGCGATGCTCACCGCCGCATAGATAAGCGCCGTCATCTGGAATCCGAACGCCTGATCTTTCCCGCCGATGGCGTCCGCAAGCGGTGTCGCACAGGAAATCGACAACAGAATTCCGATATAAACCAAAATCATCCGGGTCGTCGTCAGAACCGTCCGTTCCTCCACGGAATTCGTCATTCGCCCCGTTAAGCTGTTGACCGGAATCGTCTGCATGCTGAAGGACATCCCAAGCAGAATATAAGTGATGTACGCATAAACCATGTTCCCCGTCTCGCCGAAATGAGGAGTCGTAAAGCATAAGAACGTAAATAACGCAAAAGGAAACGCCACCCACAAAAGATACGGCCTTGCCTTTCCCCATCTTGTATTCGTCTTGTCTAGAATCACGCCCATAATCGGATCAAAAATAGCGTCCAGCACCCTTACGATAAGAAACAAAGCTGCGATGACCGCAGGCTTAATGCCGCCGACATCTGTATAGTAGAATAATAAGTATGCGTTTACAAACTGAAAGATAATATTGTACGACATATCGCCGAATCCGTAGCCGATCCGTTCCATCCAGGACAGGCCGCGATGTTTCGTCTTTACTGCCGCTGCTTTTTCTGTTTCAATCATCATTTCCCACCCCAAGAATCCGTTTTCATTTTCGATAAGCAAGAGGGAGAATGCAAAGATCCTCCCCGTTCACTCAGCGATTTGGATACACCATCACTTTTAAGCATTCATTTTTGTATTGAAAGGCGCGTTCCATCGCCTCTTGCGTCTTTTCCAGCGGATATTGGTCCGTTACAAGATGCTTCGTGTCCACTATGCCGGAAGCGAGAAATTCAATTCCCTTCGGATACGTATTCGCATAACGGAAGATTCCGTATATATCAATCTCGTTATCTGCAATAAACGGCACATTGAGCGGAATCTCGTTCTGAGAAGGCAAACCGACAATCGCCAGTTTTCCGCCCCGGCGCACGGAAGCCAGTGCGGATTGCAATGCCGCCGGATTCCCCGCTGTTTCCCAGGCAGCATCAACGCCTCTGCCATTCGTGATCGTTTTAATTTCTTCACCGGCATCCTGTTCCCGGACATTGATGACATGCGTCGCGCCCATTTTTTTCGCGGCATCTAACCGCAGCGGCTCCAAGTCGGTCACAATGATTGTGCCTGCCCCGTATGCTTTCGCTGCCGCAACGGCCATCAGCCCCACAGGACCCATTCCCATGATCGCAACCGTTGAACCCGGCTGAAGCTTCGTTCTCGCGGCCGCATGAATGCCGACAGAAAACGGTTCGATCAAAGCCGCATCTTCATAGGAAAGTGAATCCGGAATTGAAAAAACAAAGTCCTGACGCATTTTGATATATTGGACAAACGCGCCGTCAACCGGCGGTGTCGCCAAAAACTGTACATCCGGGCAAAGATTATAACGCCCTTCTTTGCACGCTTCACAGCGCCCGCATGTGACACCGGGTTCGACGGCGACCCGGTCTCCTATTTTAAATTGATCGACAGACGATCCGACGTCGGCAATTTCTCCCGCGCATTCATGACCGAGGATAAATGGTTTTTCCACTACATAATTGCCTATTCTGCCATTTGTATAGTAATGCAGATCAGATCCGCAAATTCCGACAGCCATCACCTTAATCAACACTTCATCATGATTGATGTCAGGCACGGGCAATGTTTCGATTTTGATTTCTCTCGTGCTGTGCATAACCGCCGCTTTCATGTTTTGAGGCACTGTGTGAGTCATTTGGCAAAATCCTTTCTCTGCTCTGAAATGTAAGTGCATACATTTTTGTTTTCTCTATTACTTCCCCTATTTTATCTGCTTTTCCATACGTTCAACAGCCTTTCCTGCTGTATAAAAGGACAGCCGCACTGTACTTTTTATTTTTTCATATACAAAAAACACTGAATTGATAAAATAGTACTAATAGGAGGTGCAGGCTAATGGCTGAACTAGAAAACCGGACACAATTTGCAGAACTGCTGGCACCTGCCGTCAAATCGCTGAAACTTCATCCTGATTATAAAGTCAGAAGGAAAAAGAACGAAAAAACAGGACAGTCTTATATCGATCAAATCGCACTCCGAATAGGCGTTTCCTCTAATACGATCAAAAGCTGGATCGGACAGATGGGCGCAAACTACATTCCCGGACGAATTGACGACGGAAAGCTGTTCGGCATGATCTGGATCATTATCGAAAAGACTGACATGGATCCTGAATGGCTGACCGGCCTTCTGGAAACCACCACCATTCCCGTCATCAAACCCGCATTGCCCGTTTGGACGGCGTCTTGTCTAAAAAAAGCAAAAATACGCCGGAAAGACGGATCATTCGGAGCGCCGACTGATGAAGATGTTGAAAAAGCAGTAAAGCGGCTGTTTCATGACAGACCCGGCCATGAAACGAATGCGCTTACAGAACAGCCCGTCACGCATAACTTACCGTCACGCCGGACCGGGAACTTTATCGGACGCGGCTTTGATATAGAGGCGATCCGGCAATGGATGCTGTCTCCGTCACCGGTCTGTTTAATCACAGGCTGGGCCGGCATGGGAAAAACAACAATCGCTCTTGAAGCAGCCTACCTTTGTGCCGGCGGTTCACCAGATTGGCCTGCATTCAACAGCATCATTTGGATCAGCGCTGACTGGAAAGGATTGAGCTTCAGCGATTTTTTAAACACGATCGCCTATCAGCTCGGACGCGCAGAACAAATCGACAAATCCATCAACGAAAAACGGTTCGTCGTCCGTAATGCATTAGCCGCTCATTCAAACGAAAAACCGGTATTGCTGATCGTTGACAGCATTGATACAGCGGAACATGACATTCACGAATTTATCATCGGTCTTCCGGAAGGCGTAAAAGTTCTCCTTACGGCACGGGAAAACGTAAAACAGACATACCGGGACGGCCTCGGGGAACTGGCGGCCATCCAGCTGAGCGGCCTTGAACAAACGGATGCCCTTGAATTTTTCCATCAAGAAGTGCACCGCTGTCTGCAAACATGCAACCTCCCGCAAAAACGGGAAAAGCTGGAGCAGCTGCTGCGGCTATCGCCTGACCTTAAGAATGAATTCATCTCGGCAGCCGCCGGCAACCCGAAGGCCATGGCACTGAGCATTGCATACATGTCAGACGACGACATCCCCGCTCCCCAGCTCATACAAGAGCTTAAACAAGCGGGTTACTCATTATTGGAATTGTTTGAAGTTCTCTTTGGCCGCACATGGGACAGATGTCATGAAGACACACGGAAACTATGGCAGACGCTTTGCTTTTTCGCTAAGCCCCCTGATGAAAAAAGCTTGGCTCAAGCGGCCGGATTAGACGTCCGGCGGTTTCATTACGCGATTGAGCAAATGAGGTCATATGCTTTAATACAGCCGGAACGAAGCGAAGGAAGAATTCAATATGCAGCCCATCAAACCGTTGTCGCTTACGGAGAACAGCACTTATCCGAAAATCACGAATTTGCAAAAGAAGCCCGCAGCCGCTGGGCGCATTATTATATTGATTATGCGGAAACCCATATAAAGCGGGAACAGCCCAATTCTGTCTATTGGAGCTATCTGCTGGGACGGAATTTAGAGCAAATGAAAAAGGAATGGCCGAACATCCTAAAGGTCATCGAATGGTCGAGTGAAACCGGACAACATGACATCCTGATCAAACTCATCATCCGCATCAGCCATTTTCTAAGCAGAATCAACCTGCCCCTGCGAATCGAATACGGATTAAAAGCCGCCGATGCCGCCCGTCAATCAGGCGAACACACGCGGGAAGCTTACTTTCGGATAGACACGGCAGGCTGGGCGCTGATGGAAGTTAATGATGCGGACGAAGCCCTCAGGCAAATAGAAGCCGGCCTGAAGATACTCGAACAATCAGGCGCGCCGGATCACGACGACTTGAAAGTATGGGGAATCGCCCTGCAATCGAGGCTGCTGTTAAAAACCGGAGAACCGGACAAAGCGGCAGCAATGCTGGAAGGCATCAAAGATCAGCCCGTCTCCCCCATTATCCGGCACAGGGTTCTTCTGGTCCACGGCGACCTGAGTTTCGCCCGCTCTCACTACGAAGAAGCCATCACATTATACGAAGCGGCAAACACAACCAGCGCCGCATACGGCGGCGAAAAAACAATAGAAGCCTATTTCAACCTGGGCATGGCTTACGTGAAGTGTGATCAGCTCAAAAAAGCGGAAAAAGCCTTTGAACAAATGCTCTATGACAAACACAACGCCAATCAAGTTGAACTGATCTACTATTATTACGGGATGGCGCAGCTGTTGTATCGTAAAGGAGAGAAAACGAAAGCGATGGAATCGAATCAGAAGGCCATTCGTCTGATTGATTCGTGGGAGCCTGAGATTGGGATTCGGGGTGAGGTGGAGCAGCTGGGTATTCTCATTTAAAAGACAACTACATTGCGGCTAGCGGTACGAGCTTTGAAAAACACTCATGACCTTGTTGTTTTTAAAGATAAAAAGGTATCTTTATCAGTACAGTAAATTGATTAAGATACCTTTATTGAAAAAATTAATATCTCACAGAATGACAAAGTTCTAAAGCTAAACTTTTTAACAACAAGAGGTTAATACTTATACAGCCGTATTAATGCTGTACTGTAATATAATGTTTTAGTTCACCTGACCAATATCTTCCTCCCCAATCCTGTCCAACTTGCACATCATACTTACCTGCAGGAAGATTTTTCGTTGAAAAACTCACACGGAAATTACGTGAACCAATACTATGCAAAATATCTTTTCTGGCAATTACTTTACCTTTATTATTTAATATAATTACTGAAAAGCCATTATCTAAATCCTTAGCCAAAGTACCCGTAACCACAATGGAAGTAGCTCTTTTCGTATATGTATTAGCATCTGTTTTAAATTTGATTGTACCTTTCGAATCCATAGCTAATGCTTCTGACCCACCTGCGAAAATGGCAACTCCCAAAAGTGCTGCTGTAAACAGGGTCATTACTAACTTTTTCATCTTTAGAATTCCTCTTTTCTTTTTAATATTTTAAATTCACAATTATAATAACATATTTTCCTAAGAAACAGAGTTTTTTCCATATCTTTCTGAGAATGAATAAGTATGATAGAAATTTATTAATATTAATGCAAATTTAAGATTCTTGTGAAAAAAATCTTGTTTATTTCAAACTGGAATAAAAATAGAAAGATACTTAGCAAACCTTTAGGTTCTTTTAATCTCTAGAATACCTCTCACATTTATCCCTAGAATTCCAAGCGCCCAAATGGGTATGGGGTAGACACAATATGAATAACAGCATGATAAGTGACACTATCCCTCAATATTTCCTCATCTTTCCCCCTTTCTCTTTCCTTCCATTAAATCAAAAAAAAAATTGAACTTATAATTTGTTGTATATTCTTAAGATCTTAAAATATAGAGTGCCATATTTTTTAAAATGTATGTTACTCTACTCTAAATTTTCTATTCACTTGCTACAAGGTCTAATATTTTATCAGCAAAAGCATTTGCAATAATTTCTCCCTCTTCTTCCGTATAATAAGGGACTTCCATTTGCATTGAACTCCTTGGGGCTACCCTTGCCGCTGTAATATCAGAATTATCTCCAATCATAATATTACTCGCATTCAGTCTCGAATTATTTCATTACTATTAAATTTATTTTTATAAAATAGCTTATATCTTTAGAAAACAAGACTATTATAATACTCTTGAACTGCATTTAAAATTGGCTTAGTTTTATTATTTAATAAGATCTGTGCCATGAAAACTCTTTCTGTCCGCGATAACCTTAAGTATTTACAAAATGATCTAATGTTCCCTGTGTAAGTACAATTACCACACTAAAACTAAGGGTATGCGATTTTTGGCAGAGTACTCAACTCTTCCCTTTACAAAGTTAAATTACGCACAAACCCCTTAATTATTTCTAATCAACATTCTATGGCTGTTGAGTTCAAATATTTCTTAATTCAAACTCTAGTTCTTCTGCCCTTTTTCAAGATCCAAACAAGTAATGCAATAAAAACGACATTAAATATAAACGCAGAAATAACATAAGTTTCATCTGAAACGCCAATATACTTCCCTTTCGATTCTAAGAGATTCCTTACTTGTTTACTCCATAAAGAACCATTCAGCGAACTATCGTCTGCTCCAAATGTAATTTGTGCTGTTTCCTTATTGCTGCTTGTAATATTAACACCATAAAATACTGTATACCTATTGTTATAAAAGATAGGCATATAAGAATAGTCAGAAACTAAAGGCTTTACCTTTTTGGCAGGTAATGATACGTACAAAATCGCAGAGTAATTACCTATCCCTGTTTCAAATTGCTCAGCTTTAATAAACTTCGTATTTGAAGGTAGATCAATATTATAAAAATGCTCAAAAATTTGAATATCTTCTTCCGAAAAATCTGTTAATTGGTAGTAATGCGGATCAATAATACATTTATGAAAATACCATCCATTAAACAATAAAAAAAAGGCACTTATTAAAATTACTAATACTGCCTTATATATAATCTTTAACTGTATCACAATGATATGCGCCCCCTCAATATGCATTATAACGCTTTTCCCAAAAGTAAATCAAAACAGCGATTTACTTTTGGGAAGAATTAATTATTCAAATTTTATTTTTTGTTTAAGGCAATCTGCAAATGCTTGTGCAATTACTTGACCATCCTCTTGGGTATAATTCTTAACATTAAAATGATGTTTAAATTCCAAACATACAGGATTGTTGGTGTTTAAATAGTACTCTGCATCCTTAGTAACTGCTTCAAATGAATTATTAAATCTGTTTTTGAAAAATTGAGAGTATCTTCTACTATAGCCGGTAGTATAGTATTCTTCAAATACCTTGTAAACTGGTTGTGAGTTAATCCCTGTTCTTGTATTCATAGCAAGGTTAACAGCGTCTACATCTCCTAATAAATCTTGAATTCCAAATGTACCAATTTGACCTCCTATTAAATCTATTGCAGCATCATAAGTTGTTTTATAATTAGCATTATAACGAACAGTGTCTCCCCCTACTGTAATTAAATCACCTGCCCATCCTGCAAGATCTTGTATCATTCCTACAGAACTATGAATTATTGCATTAAAAGTGGCCATCATATGTGCGACATCTAGTGTCAGTTTAGAAAATGGATCTATCAGGATTCTCTTTTCTTGTCCCTTCAATACGTTATCAGCTATTTTAACAAAATCTGTGTCAATAAAATCCGCTGTTAAAATCCACAATAAACCATCATATTCATCTTTTCTTAGATACTGGGCAACTAATTCATTTGCCTGTTGAGTAATATTGCCAACCGGATTAGGTTTATTTCCTTCCTTTTCAGTAACATAATCTACTGCTGTATTATATAAAACTTTTAATTGTTCGAAGAACTTATTATTTGTTGCGGAAACAAAATTATTACTATTTTCTTTATTATAAACTATAGAATTAACGCCTTTATTCTTGCCTGATGAGATATTATTATCAATCTCTATTTTCCCAGGTCCGTCCCCTATACTCCTTGTCTTTATTTGGTCAAATGCCCAATCGGTGGGAAGTGAATAGCCACGGTTACCGCTAAATCCTGAAGACATATCACATACAAAACTGCTGACCGAATAACCGGCTGCGGCCACGCGACTACAAACATTTCTCGCGCCATAAATACCAATTTGATAACCACTATTGAGTTGGGCAAATGTCCTTTTAATTGCTTTAAAATAAGGGAGTATGCGACTGGTAACCTCACCGTCAATAGCGTCGTAATCTACAGTAAAATAAATAATAGTATTTTCTTTAAAACCAAATCCCTTAGCCGCACCAACAGCTGCTCTGGCATCGAATACCCCTTGAGTTTCTGTAAAATAAGAAGCTTGAATTGAGTTTCTCTCGTAAATTGGAAATACGCTAAGCCCTGCAGCAAATATAGTCTCTAATTCAGGCAACGTCATCTGATACGATCCAGTAAGGTATCTCCCAACCGTTGTATACCCGTTGGCTTTCAAAGTTGCTGCTCTGGCAGCATTAATTGGTGTGGCACAATCACAAGCTGTTCCTTTCCTATCTTCGTCACCTTTGCTTACTAAAAGAGATGCCCAGGTCTGCATTCCAGCTACTCCATCGGCAGGTAATGCTGAAAACTTTTGAAAATTAATAAGTGCTGTTCTCATATTTTCATCGAAGATACCATCAAATCTTCCTGGATCACGATTATTACAGTACAAAGCATATTGTAAGAGCTTTACTAAATTAGCTTTTGTGCTACCCATTGAGATTGTCGGGCATTTTGATTTTGTAGCAGGTCCAAATGTTCCAGTTGGTTCTGCTATTCCTTCTTCGACCTGGAGTGCATAAATTAAAGCCTCATTAGTTTGTCGGGAGTATCTACCGTCACATGGATTAAGGCCAGTGACCTTATAATATTTCCGATTCAACTCTTGTTGAATATTACGAATTTTGGCATCTCCTACATTTACAAAAGCGTCCATATTTAATAACGCTTTAAAGATTATAGGAGTTGCAATTCCATCTTGGTTAGACAACCCTGCATCAGTTTGAAATTTTTTTATAGCAGCCTTTGTACCATCACCATAGGTTCCTGTAAAACCAGTTGGATTATATCCCTTGCAATACAATGCACCTTGAAGAATCATAATTTCATTTCTTGTTTTTTCATTCGAGGAATTAGATTCAGTTGATAATGTAGGACATTTTGCCATAGTAGCAGGTCCAAATGTTCCAGTAGTTGACGTAATTCCTTCTTCAATTTGTAATCCTGTAATCAAAGCCTCAATCACAGGCCACCCTGTTTTTCCATTTTCATCGATTTTTACATAACCTGGCTTGTTTAAGTAAACAAGATTTACCCATTGTTGAACTTTTCGTACCATTTCATCCATTGTTTCCACTCCTTATTTTTTGTTAGTAAAGTACTTTCATTTAAAGGTGGCAAACGTATGACAAAATAAGAATATCTGCTCTTACTTCAAAAGATGCAAAGAATAAAAATCAGCAAATCGCCTATGAACATAAATTTCTTTTAAAAGATTTGTAACAAAGTCGTATGCCTTGATGCTAACTTGAATAAATTAGAATATTTTTTCGGAATTTGAGTTGAATAATAGAAATTAAAAAAAGCCTCTCACAAATTCATTGAACTTGTGAGAGACTTCGATATGGTGTTACATCTGGCAAACCCTTATGTCAAACAGGGATCATAATTTTTTACATCATTCCGCCCATTCCGCCCATGCCGCCCATGTCAGGCATTCCTGCGCCGCCGGCGTTTTCTTCCGGTTTGTCAGCGACAACGGCTTCAGTTGTTAAGAGCATTGCTGCTACAGAAGCTGCGTTTTGCAGGGCTGAACGTGTAACTTTTGTCGGGTCAACGATACCTTTTTCGATCATGTTTACCCATTCGCCGGTTGCAGCGTTGAAGCCTACGCCGATTTTTTCATTTTTCAGGCGCTCAACGATGACAGATCCTTCAAGTCCTGCATTGTGTGCGATTTGACGGATCGGCTCTTCAAGCGCGCGAAGCACGATGTTGATACCTGTTTGCGCATCGCCTTCAGCTTCCACTGCAGCGACTTTGTTGTATACGTTGACAAGCGCTGTACCACCGCCGGATACGATACCTTCTTCAACAGCTGCGCGAGTTGAGTTGAGGGCGTCTTCGATGCGAAGTTTACGCTCTTTCAGCTCAGTTTCAGTCGCAGCGCCGACTTTGATGACAGCTACGCCGCCGGCAAGTTTCGCAAGACGCTCTTGTAATTTTTCTCTGTCGAATTCAGAAGTTGTTTCTTCCACTTGAGCGCGGATTTGGTTGACGCGAGCAGCGATTTTTTCAGTGTCGCCGGCGCCTTCTACGATTGTTGTGTTTTCTTTCGTTACCACAACTTTAGAAGCGCGTCCCAATTGTCCGATTTCAGTAGATTTCAGGTCAAGGCCTAAGTCTTCTGTGATTACTTCTCCGCCTGTAAGAACAGAGATGTCTTCAAGCATTGCTTTACGGCGGTCACCGAAGCCAGGAGCTTTAACGGCAACAGCGTTGAATGTGCCGCGAAGTTTGTTGACAACGAGTGTAGCAAGAGCTTCACCTTCAACATCTTCAGCGATCAGAAGCAATGGTTTGCCTTGCTGTACAACTTGCTCAAGCACAGGAAGGATTTCTTGAATGTTTGTGATTTTTTTGTCTGTGATTAAGATGTAAGGATTGTCAAGAACCGCTTCCATCTTATCAGAGTCAGTCACCATGTAAGGAGACGCATATCCGCGGTCGAATTGCATACCTTCCACAACTTCAAGCTCAGTTGTGAAGCCTTTAGACTCTTCAATTGTGATGACGCCGTCGTTTCCTACGCGCTCCATTGCTTCAGCGATAAGGCTTCCGACTTCCTCATCAGCAGCAGAGATCGCAGCAACCTGAGCGATAGACTCTTTGCCTTCGATCGGCTTAGAAATTTCTTTTAAGTTTTCGATTGCCACGGTTACGGCTTGTTCCATACCTTTACGCACGCCGACAGGATTAGCTCCCGCAGTTACGTTTTTCAGGCCTTCGCGGATCATAGCCTGCGCAAGCACAGTCGCAGTCGTCGTACCGTCACCGGCAACGTCGTTTGTTTTGCTGGCTACTTCAGCTACAAGCTTCGCACCCATGTTTTCAAACGCATCTTCAAGTTCAATTTCTTTTGCGATTGTCACACCGTCATTTGTAATTAACGGAGAACCGAATTTTTTCTCCAGAACCACGTTGCGTCCTTTTGGCCCTAAAGTTACTTTTACAGCGTCAGCAAGCGCATCGACACCGCGAAGCATAGCGCGGCGTGCTTCTTCACTAAACTTAATATCTTTTGCCATGTTAACGAAACCTCCTCGAATTTTTAAAAATATTTATTTGCTTAGCCGATTACAGCTAAAATGTCGCTTTCACGTAAGATTAAGTATTCAGTACCTTCGTATTTCACTTCAGTACCGGCGTATTTTGAGAAGATAATGCGGTCGCCCTCTTTTACTTCTAAAGCAACGCGCTCTCCGCTTTCCAACACGCGACCTGAACCGGCTGCCACGATTTTGCCTTCTTGCGGCTTTTCTTTTGCAGAATCCGGTAATACGATTCCGCTGGCAGTTTTTTCTTCAGATTCTACGAGTTCAATGACAACGCGATCACCTAATGGCTTTAACAATGTAATAACCTCCTCAATAGTATGAATATGTAATTTTAGCACTCAGCTCTAAAGAGTGCTAACACAGTTATTATAATAAAGAATCTCACTTCCAATTTCAAGTCATAAGAATAAAAAATTTTCACGCTTACATGATTCTCTCTCGCACTGATTTTCTCCTTTTTTCACGTCAAGTTCACTTGTGTTACAATAAGAACAAATAAGTTGATTTTATAGGATAAAGGAGTACATATCATTTGAGAAAACAGTATTGGTATATCATTTTGACATATGTTATCATGCAGCTTTCCGCATTGATCGGCATTCCTTTAATGTACAAATTCGGCTATGCGGGCGGGCACCCTACGAATGCGAATCTCACCATGGCTCAGGGGATTTATTCCGTCGTAAGCTTTTTTATCTGCCTGATTATCGTTCTCTTGATTTTGAGAACCGCGCCGAAACAGACATTAAGAAACGGGAAGAAAGCATCCGCCGGCATGTCCGTTCTCTGGGCGGTCGCGGGAATATGGCTCGCTTTATTTTCTCAGGGAATCGCCGGGATGATTGAGCAGTATGTCTTTCATGTGGGCAGCGGTTCCGAAAACACGAAAGCCATTCTTAACATTATTAAAGCCATGCCGCTCATGATTATCGTTTCTTCTATCGTCGGGCCGATTCTTGAAGAAATCATTTTCCGGAAGATCATCTTCGGTGTATTATATGAAAAAACGAATTTCTTTATCGCCGGACTGATCAGTTCCGTCATTTTCGGCATTGTGCATCAAGACCTCACGCACCTGCTGCTGTATACGGCCATGGGCTTTACCTTTGCGTTCTTGTATGTGCAGACGAAACGGATTATTGTGCCGATATTCGCCCATGTCATGATGAATACCATTGTCGTGGTCATGCAGCTCGGCCCCGCCCAAAAATATATTGAACAGCATAGTGAGCAAATGCAATTAATTATTGGAGGATTGTTTGTATGAGGAACCCAATGACTTGGGGCTTGATTTATTTCGCAGTCGGCTGTATCTTTACGTATTTGGCCGCAAGCTCTCCGGGAAGCATGTGGTCTTTTTATTCCATACTGCTGATGGTTTTCGCCGCTTATAATATCAGCATCTCGTTTAAAATGTTCGCCTTCTCATTTAAAGTGAAGAAAAATCAAAAATAATAAAAGAAAAGCCATTTCTCATCATTGAGAAATGGCTTTTTTTATGCTGATACGTCCTGGTCAGATTCACTGCCGGTCTGCCTTTTCCGATACGCCGCTTTTGAAATCAGGATACTGATCTCGTATAAAATGCAAAGCGGAATGGTAATCATCAAGTGAGACAGCAGCTCAGGCGGCGCAATCATCGCGGCGATCACGAGCAGCACAAAATATGCGTACTTCCTGATCTTCGATAAAAACATCGGCGTGATAACACCGAGTCTCGTTAAAAACATGATCAGCACCGGCATCTGAAACAGCAGCCCGAACGGAATCGTCAGCTGCAGCAGAAAATGAAAGTATTCGGTGATCCCGATCACCTGGTTGACATCCAGGTCATTCGAGACCCGCTTCATAAAATCAACGACCAGCGGAAATAAAATATAATAAGAAAACGACACACCGCCGACAAACAGCACGATCGAAATCGGAATATAGCTGAGTGTTACTTTGCGCTCCTTCTCATACAGACCCGGACTGACAAACGCCCAAATCTGATAGAGAATAATCGGCGAAGTCAAAATGATGCCGATGATAAACGCGAACTGCAAAAAGATAAACAGCGGATCCGTCAGGTTAAAAGCATTAAGGGTGAGCTCTTTTACTTCATCGGCTTTTTGAAGATACACAATGATAGGTTTTGCCAGAAAAAAGCCGGCAATAAAGAAAACCGTAAAGGATAACGCCACAATCAGCAATCGTTTCCGAAGTTCGGCAATATGCTCCACAAGCGTCATTTGATTCACTCTCATACGCGTCATCCTATCTTACTGTTCTTCTTTCTTTTTTTCCTCTTCTTCACCGGCTAATCCCTTAGTAGCGTTCTTAAATTCACGAAGCGTGTCCCCCGCCGCTTTTCCTAATTCGGGAAGCTTCTTCGGACCGAAAATAATCACCGCCACCACACCGATAACCGCCAGGCTTCCAGGACCGATCATGTGCAGCTCCTCCTTTCGCTATTCAATTTCTTCCAAAACAGAATAATGCTTTAAGAAATAAACCAATGATTGAAGCTCTACTGCTAAATCTATATGATGAATTCGAATGTGATCCGGCACATTCAATCGGGCCGGCGTAAAGTTAAGGATTCCCTTGATTCCGAGCGACACGAGCCGGTCGGTGATTGACTGGGCGGCAACCGCCGGAACGGTAAGAATCGCCACGGGTTCATCCTTTATGTGAAGCTCTAAATCATTAAGATCAAAGACAGGCACACCGCCTACCTCAGTTCCTATTTTACTCTGATTCACATCAAAAGCCATAGATATTTTTGTGTTATTATTTTTTGTGAAATTATAGTGAAGAAACGCCGTCCCCAAATTCCCGACACCGATCAAAATGACGTTCGTCGTTTCATCCTGATCCAGTGTTTTTCTGAAAAATGACAGCAGGTAATCCACATTATAGCCGTATCCTTTTTTGCCGAGCGCCCCGAAATAGGAAAAATCCCGGCGGATCGTGGCCGAATCGACTTTTACCGCATCGCTCAGTTCAGCCGATGAAACGCGCTGCTTTCCTGACGCGTGTAAATTCTTTAAAAAGCGATAATAAAGCGGCAGCCGTTTTGCCGTCGCCTGTGGAATTTTTGATTGATCCTTGTTCATGATTGGTCCTCCACTTTATACTCAGATGCATCTCTTTTAAAATCACCGTTTTTGCCTCCTGTTTTTTCCATGAGGCAGGTCGGGCCGATGACCATTCCTTTATCCAGCGCCTTGCACATGTCATACACGGTCAAAGCGCAGACTGAAGCGGAAGTTAGCGCTTCCATTTCCACACCTGTACTCCCTTTCGTTTTTACGCTTGCCTGTATATGAAGAACGGCTTCGGAATCCTTTTCCTCCCAGCCGAATGAAATGTCGACGCTGCTTAAAGAAAGCGGGTGGCACATCGGGATAATCGCTGACGTCTGCTTTGCGGCCATAATTCCTGCCACCTGTGCGACAGCCAGCACGTCTCCTTTTCCGATCTCGCGGTTTTTTATTCTGCTGTACACGTCATGTTTCATGTGTACGCTGGATATCGCAGCGGCAGTACGGACTGTTGAAGATTTATCGCTTATATCCACCATGCGGGCACGGCCTTCTTCATTAAAATGAGAAAATCCATTCATATTTAAACTCTCCTTACTTCTGATCATACACTATTTTCTCCCTGATGTCTTATCCTATAATGTTCCAATTCTGATGTATTGTTTGCTGACAGCAGGTTGATAAGCTACACTTAACTTATTATAACAGAGGTGAAATAATATGATGATCTTACAAATTAATCAGCTATCCAAATCTTTTGGCGCTGATCCTATTTTAAACAATATAAAGCTTGAAGTCAGATCTCGGGATCGCATCGCCATAGTAGGCAGAAACGGAGCCGGCAAATCAACTCTCCTTAAAATTATCGCAGGTCACCTTTCATATGAAAAGGGTGAATTAATTAAACCGAAAGAATTAACGATGGGATATCTTGCCCAGCACACAGGCTTGGAATCCCAGCTTACCATAAAAGAAGAACTGCTGAGCGTTTTTGATTTCCTGAAAGCAATGGAAAAAGAGATGCGCTCTATTGAAGAAAAGATGGCCACGGCCGCCCCGGCGGAGCTTGAGACGCTGATGAAAACCTATGACAGGCTTCAGCAGGATTTCAAGGATAAAGGCGGCTATCAATATGAAGCGGACGTCCGATCTATCCTTCACGGCCTCGGCTTCGGAAAATTTGACGATTCCGTGAAAGTGCAAAGCCTGAGCGGCGGTCAGAAAACAAGGCTTGCGCTCGGAAAACTGCTGCTGACCCAGCCTGATCTGCTTATTCTGGATGAACCGACGAACCATCTCGACATCGATACGCTTACATGGCTTGAGCATTATTTACAGGGATATTCAGGCGCAATCCTGATCGTTTCCCACGACAGATACTTTCTTGATAAAGTCGTCAGCCAAGTGTACGAGGTCTCACGGACAGAAAGCAAAAAATACCTCGGCAACTACAGCGCCTATTTAGAACAAAAAGCTGAGCAGTATGAGAAAGACCTGAAGCTGTATGAAAAACAGCAGGACGAAATCGCCAAGCTTCAAGATTTTGTCGACCGCAATCTGGCCAGAGCTTCTACAACGAAAAGAGCCCAAAGCAGACGAAAACAGCTTGAACGGATGGACGTCATGGCAAAGCCGCTCGGGGATGAGAAATCCGCCGCCTTCCGTTTTGACATTACAAAACAGAGCGGAAACGACGTCCTGCGCGTACAGGATGTTTCCATCAGCTATGACGGCCAGCCGCCGCTCTTGAAAAACCTGACCTTCGGCATTACAAGAGGCGAAAGCGCCGCCCTCGTCGGACCGAACGGAATCGGCAAATCAACCTTGCTGAAAACGATTATGAACACGATCAGTCCGGAATCCGGGTCGATCACGTACGGTTCCAATGTCACAATCGGCTATTACGATCAGGAGCAGGCTGAACTGACATCGTCCAAACGCGTGCTGGACGAGCTGTGGGATGAATATCCGGACATGCCGGAAAAAGAGATCAGAACATGCCTCGGCAACTTTCTGTTCAGCGGAGACGATGTCCTGAAACCGGTCCGTTCGTTAAGCGGCGGGGAGAAAGCAAGAGTCGCGCTTGCCAAGCTGATGCTTCAAAAAGCAAACTTTCTCATCCTTGATGAGCCGACAAACCACCTTGACCTGGACAGTAAAGAGGTGCTGGAAAACGCCCTGATCGACTACCCGGGAACACTGTTATTTGTATCGCATGACCGCTACTTTATTAACAGGATCGCCACAAGAGTGCTGGAGCTGTCACCTGATCATGCAGAAGAATATTTGGGAGACTATGACTATTACACCGAGAAAAAAGCACAGCAGCTGGAACTGGAAGAAATGAAGCGGCAGGAAAAGGAGCAGGCTCAGCCTGCCGGCAAGGTCAAACAGGATACGAAAAGAACTTACGAGGAAGAAAAAGAATGGAAGAAGAAAGAACGGCAGCGCCTGAGACGCATTGAAGAAATCGAAGCGGCCGTCTCATCCGCCGAAGAGAAAATCAGTGCCAATGAGGAGCTGCTGTGCGATCCTGACGTGTATCAGGATCATGAAAAAGTACAGACCATTCACGCGGAGAATGAAGCCCTGAATCAAGAGCTCGAAAACTTATTAGCAGAATGGGAGGAACTCTCCTCAGAAGAATAGAAAAAGTCAAGCACCTCTTTAAGGGGTGCTTTTTTATCCACAGCTATCCTCCTTGTCAGCCATTTAAGTAAGCGTTTTATACACACTATCCACAAAATTTTCTGACTTTATCCACTTTACTAACAACTTTCAGTCCCTTATCCCAGACTGGATTTCTGAATATATTCACAATCCTGTGGATATGTTAGAATTATCTGTTAATAAGTAAAAAAAGCCTCACGTTTTACAACGTGAGACGATCAAAGGATGTTAATTCCAAACCGGGCTGTCCGTTCATATCGTACGAGCCCCGGATCCCCTTTTCAAAAGCAACGGTTCCGGCAGCCGCAATCATCGCTGCATTGTCCGTGCATAAAGAAAGCGGCGGGATGATAAGCTCGGGATCTCCCGAATGGCTGAATTCCTGCTGCAGTGCGGCTCTCAACCCTTTGTTAGCGGCTACGCCCCCTGCAAGCAGCACTTGTTTAACCCCGTATTCTTTCGCGGCCTTAGAGGTTTTTGCCGTCAGTACATCAATGACACTCTGCTGAAAGCTTGCGGCAAGATCCTCCGGAGGAATCACCTCATTTTTTTGCGAGGCGTTATGAAGCGTGTTAATCACGGCTGATTTCAGGCCGCTGAAGCTGAAATTGTAAGACCCTTCTTCCAGCCACGCACGCGGAAGCGGAATGGAATCCGTTCCCGCAGCAGCCAGCTTATCAATCTGCGGCCCTCCCGGATAAGGAAGCCCCATCGTTCTTGCCACTTTGTCGTAAGCTTCGCCTGCGGCATCATCCAGCGTTTCACCGATAACCTCGAATGAACCGTGCTCTTTCATATAAACCAATTCCGTATGTCCGCCTGACACAACCAAAGCAAGCGCCGGGAACTGAAGCTCTCCTATCAGCCTGTTTGCATAAATATGGCCCGCAATGTGATGGACGCCGACTAACGGTATTTGATGGGCAAAGCTTAACGCCTTTGCCGCATTGACCCCGATTAACAGGGCTCCGACAAGTCCGGGTCCTTCCGTTACGGCAATCGCATCAAGATCATCAAAGCCCATCTCCGCCTTCGAAAGAGCTTCCTCAATCACAAGGGTAATCTGCTCCACATGATGTCTGGACGCTATTTCAGGCACGACCCCGCCGAAACGTTTATGGCTTTCAATTTGAGAAGCGACAACGTTTGAAATGATGTCTTTTCCGTTTTTCACGACTGAGGCCGCAGTTTCATCACAGCTTGTTTCGATTCCTAATACATAAATATCTTGTTTTTCACTCATGTAATGTCACCCACATTAATAACGCATCTTCCCCGTTATCTGTATAGTATTGTTTTCTGATTCCTCCGGCCTGAAGACCGAATTTCTTATATAAGGATTGGGCGGGATGATTTGAGACCCTGACTTCGAGAGAGAGCCTTCTTGCCTTTTTTTCTCTGCACAATTCTATTGCAGAGCGAAACAGCGCTTCTCCCAACGATTGGCCCCGATATTCCGGCTTAATGGCTATATTCGTAATCTGCGCGTCATCTATAATAATCCAGATTCCGCAATACCCCGCCAGACAGCCGTCCTTTTCAATGACAAGGTAGTGGGCATACGGATTTTCCAAAAGCTCATGATAAAATGAATCCTTCGTCCACGGAGAAGTAAAGGATGCTGTTTTAATTTCATAAATTTGATCAATATCTTCCGGCCGCATGCTTCGTATCGCCGTTTTCGTTTTCATCCCTATCACCCTATTTTTGAGATTCCATCCATTTCGCTTCAGCCTCTGCCAGACGCAAATAATCCGGAACAAGGCTGTGGACATCCGTCTCTTCTTTTTCCAAGCCTAAAAACGCCAGCTCTGACGGCCGCGGATTATGCTGTGCAGCCGTTCCTATCACTGCTTGAGATGTCAATTCATGCAGAATGGTTTCTTCATGAATGGCTGTATCGTGCCCTAAAAATAAAACCGGAGACGCTTTTTCTTTCAGCATGTCGAGCCAATCAGTCAAAAGGACATTCTGATCAGGAAGAACGGATTGTAAGCGGCCGTCCTGATATTCATAAAGTCCCGTATATACCTGTCCGCGCCGGGCATCAAATAACGGGCAGATCAGTCCTTGAAAGTGCCGTCCGTTAGCCGCCAGCACCTCCAGGCTCGAGACAGCGGAAACCGGAAGCTTCAGCGACCATGCTAATGTTTTTGCCAGCGTCACACCGATTCTGACACCTGTGTACGATCCCGGTCCTTTCGCCACCGCTATTTTCGTAAGGTCCTGCGGTGTTAGGCCGCAATCCTTCAGCAATGAATTGACAGCAGGCATCGCCCGCACGGAATGATTCTTTTTTAAATATGTAATATACTCCGCCATCACCGTTTTCTCTCGAACGAGCGCGGCACCCAGCGTGTAATTTGACGTATCAATTGCCAGTATTGTCATGTTTATTTATCTCCTCACAAAGCGTTTCATACCGTGTTCCGTAAGCCGTAAAGGTAATGTCCCTTGCCTCATCACCGGCTCTCTTGATGACGATCTGCAACCGTTCAGCAGGCAGCTGATCCTGAATTAAATGAGCCCATTCAATTAAACAGACGCCTTGTCCCTCAAAATATTCTTCAAGCCCTAAGTCTTCGCTTTCATCCTCCATACGATACACATCCATATGATATAGAGGAATCGAACCGTCATGGTATTCTTTTATAATTGTAAAAGTCGGGCTGTTTACCACTCTCGTGATTCCCAGTCCTTCGGCAAAACCCTTTGTAAAAGTCGTTTTTCCCGCGCCTAAGTCGCCTTCCAGTGTCAAAATGTCTCCCGGCTTTGCCAAAGAAGCGGCAAGCTTGGCTACGGCTTTCGTTTCTTCGGGGTTTTTCGTTCTCCATTGTAATGTCTTCAAAGTGAGTCACCCGTCTTATTTAAAATGATTGTATCCTTTTTTCTCAAGGACGATTTGTCTCTGATCATTGGCTGTCAAAAGAACACATGCTTCCTTCCGTTCAGATACCGCCCCTATCTTCGCAATCGGAATGCCCGATTGAGTGCAGTAATCAAGCAGCGAAATCCACTCTTGCTGAGAAACCGTTCCAACCAATTCAAAATCTTCACCGCCGAATAACACCCATTTCTTCCACTCAGAATCTGCCTCAGGCAAATCCGGATGCACCGGCAGAAGTTGTTCTTCAATTTCTATCGTAACTGAACTTGCCGCAGCTATTTCATGCAGCTCACTGGCCAATCCGTCACTGATATCATTCAGAGCCGCGCGCTGAAGCTGAGAGCAGAAGCGGCCGACTTGAACTCTCGGAACGGGCCGTTTATGTTTTTGGATAAAATAATCACTCGTATGAAAAGCAGAAGGATGTGTTTCTCCCAACAAAAGAGACAGTCCTGCTGCGGACGAGCCGATATCCCCCGTAACAAACACAACATCCCCGGGTCTTGCCGAGCTTCGCAGACAAGCGCAATCCTTCTCAACTTCTCCGATGACAGTAACGGTAATTACGGCTTGACCGGAAGCGGAGACGGTATCTCCCCCGATCAAATCCATTTGATATAGTTTCGCCAGTTCCGCCATTCCTTCATACATTGCCTGGACGTCAGCTTTCTGCCAGCAAGAAGGAACCGCTAGAGACACCAAATAAAACTTCGGAATGCCTCCCATCGCCGCCACGTCACTAATGTTAACAGCAAGCGCCTTATAACCGATATCATGAGGAGAGGAATACTCTAATTTAAAATGGACATTCTCCACCATTGTATCAAGGCAGACAATTTGCTGCATGTGGGGTGACGCTGTATAAACCGCACCATCATCACCGATCCCTACATCGACGGAAGGATGATAATGCGAATGCGGTGTAATACTGTGAATCAAATCAAACTCATCCATATATCTCCCGTCTCCCTTTCTGACGCTCTTGTGAAATACAGCTCTTTCTAGTGTATCGGATTATGTTTCAATATCCAAGACTTTAACGATATAAAAGAAAGCTTGGTTAGATACCAAGCTGCCAGCATTAAAAGAAAACACAAAAAAAACGAAAACATGATCGTTTCGTTTACAATAAAAATGGCGGTCCGGACGGGACTCGAACCCGCGACCTCCTGCGTGACAGGCAGGCATTCTAACCAACTGAACTACCG
>NZ_JBXUND010000004.1:0-406056 GCF_057196865.1 Bacillus sp. SYZHCR11 | reverse complement strand
CCGAACACGGAAGTTAAGCTCTTCAGCGCCGATGGTAGTCGGGGGTTTCCCCCTGTGAGAGTAGGACGCCGCCAAGCTGTCTTAAACCAGTTCATGATGAACTGGTTTTTTTATTTGAAAGATCACATAGATATATAAAGCTAATGCCTTTCAAAGGCATTAGCTTTTTTGTTTACATTGATTTTGCTTTGCTGTTGTGATTTTGAAGATTGTTTGATTTTATTGTCTCGAGTATTCTTAAACTGAACACAATCAGCAGCATAAGGAGCATCAGTGCAGTAAACAGCCAGAACGCGGTTTGTGCGGGATATTCATCTAAGCTCCAACCGACGGCGATCGGAAGGAGTGAACCTCCTAATCCGTTTGAAGCGAGCAGAATACTGGTAGTCGTTTCTGTCTTTCCGGGATAAAAATGATTCGTGATGATTAGGGCTATTGCAAACATGCCTGCCATGAACAGCCCTAAAAAGAAGCAAAGGGCAAAACCGAACCATACGTTTTTACTTAGTGCCAATACGGTAAGTGCTGCCAGACCGCCAATGCTTATGAGACGAAGATAACGGTGATATGTCAGCTTTTCTGATACCGGGCCTGTTAATAACCTTCCGATGATCATCCCCGTCCAATACACTGTAACTGTTATCGTTGCCAAAGAGTTGGGGATATCCCATTTCTCAGAGAAAATGGAGGGGATAAAATGTACAATTGAAACTTCACTGCCTCCGTAAAAGAAGAAGTAAGCCCCCGCCAAGGCAATAAACAGCAATCCGTGTGACCGATAACCGGTGCTTTCTTTTTTAGTGTCATCGGAAGAGACCTCTTTTCGGATGAGAAGCTGATCAATACTGCCGAAACTCATCTGCTTCCATGCGATTAAAAGTGCAAAACTGGATAACCCTAATACTAAAAAAGCAATTGTCCACATGTGGTTGTTGATAAGAAAGCCTGAGAGCAGAGGCATGAAAAGCGCACCTAATCCGTAGGCCACTTCCATCTTGCTCATGGCCACAGCCTGTCTTTCTTTAATAGCGGTGAGGATAATCGTGCCTACACAGGATTCCACCAATCCGGCGCCAAGCCCCGCGATGCTGACGAGAAGAAAGAGCAGCGGCCAGGGCGGCAGGAAGGTGATGAACATTTCGCAGCTGATGAGTGCCAGGCCAAAGATAACGACGTTTTTGCGCCCAAGCTTTTTCACCATGTATGGCATGCCAATAACACCGATGAGAAAGCCCATGAACTGAGAGAATACCAATACACCGCCATTACTGTAGCTTTGTGAATAATGTGTGAGTAACTCAGGCAGTACGGCTCCCAGAATAACAAGTGTAAAAGCAATCGATCCATAAGAAAAACAGCTTATCCACAGCAGACGAGATTTCATCATTTTATCTCCTTATTCGTAAAATAATATTTCTCTCTACTCGTATGACATGACGTTTTTACAAAAAATCCAAGTATTGTTACTATATCACATAACTTTTTCTCGTACATCCCTTATGGTAACGTTAACAAATTGTTAACATTTTTTACAAGAAAGATCGTTGACATTATTTTCAATAATTAATACGATAAAAAGCGAAATTCTAATAATTTCATAGGGGTGGTATTTGTGGGAACGAAGGAAATCACGAATCCAGACAGCTTGTATTACAGTGTTGACGATGTAGTAATGGAGCGCGGAGAAGGGATTTACCTGTACGATCAAGAGGGGAATGAGTACATTGATTGCGCTTCTGCCACATTTAACTTGAATTTAGGATACGGTAACAAAGAAGTCATTGATACGGTTAAAGAACAAGCCGATAAGCTGATCCATGTGACATCATCTTTTCAAACAGACGCCGTAAATAAACTGGCAGAAAAACTAGTAGAAATCGCCCCCGATAATCTCACAAAAGTACACCCTAAAGTCAGCAGCGGTTCCGGTGCAAATGAAGGAGCTATTAAAATGGCTCAGTATTACTCCGGAAAAACCGATGTCATCTCCTTATTTCGAAGCCACCTCGGACAAACGTATATGACTTCCGCTTTGTCCGGCAACTCATTCAGAAAAGAACCTTTCCCGCCGCAAATTTCTTTTGGCCTTCAAGTCCCCGATCCGTATTGCAGCCGCTGTTTTTATAATCAGAAACCTGATTCATGCGGTATGCTGTGCGTAGAAAGAATTAATGATTTTATTGAGTATGCGAGCAATGGAAAAATTGCCGCCATGATTATTGAACCGATATCCGGAAACGGTGGAAACGTCGTTCCGCCTAAAGAGTATTTTAAACAGCTGAGACAGCTTTGTGATGAACACGATATCGCCCTGATTTTTGATGAAATTCAGACCGGGTTCGGACGGACGGGCAAAATGTTTGCCGCGGAACACTTCGATGTGAAACCTAATATGATGACGGTAGCAAAAGGGCTCGGGGGCACAGGCTTCCAAGTCGCCGCCACTCTGACGGAGGACAAGTATACCGGGCTTCCGGGGTATACGCACTCCTTCACGTACGGCTCAAATGTGATGGCCGCTGCTGCCGCGTGTAAAACCATAGATATCATGCAGCGTCCGGGATTTTTGGAAAATGTAACGACGGTCGGTCATTATATTATGGATCGCTTAGAAACGATGAAAGAGGATTTCGCTTTTATTTCTGAGGTAAGAGGCGTCGGTCTTATGATCGGTGTGGAGATTGTAAAAGAGAACAATGAACCGGATGTGGAGCTGACCAATTATATTGCAAAACGGGCAATGGATTACGGGCTGATTCTCCGGACATCCCGTTACGGGTTCGGAAATGTATTTAAAATCCGTCCGCCTTTAACCATTACACTTAGTGAAGCCGAAGTGCTCTGCTACAGACTTCGCAAGCTATTGGAGGAAATCAAGTGAGAGACTATATCATCGGGCTTGGACAATTTGTTTATCATAAGGTGAAAAGTCAAAAAGGCACGCTGAAAAACCGGCTCGTAAACGGCTATTCTCCGGGAGGCGACGCCCAATTTAACATAGACGCCGCTGCTGAGGAGGCGGTGCTGGATTATATTCAAGATAAGGGCCATCCGGTTGCTTTTTACACGGAGGATGGCGGCCTGAAGCTGATTGGAGAAGATCCGCAATATATTTTAATTGTAGATCCGATAGACGGAACGCGTCCGGCCGCCGCGGGGCTTGAAATGTCGTGTATTTCGATTGCGCTTGCTTCATATAAGCCAAACGCAAAGATTAAGGATATCGAATTTGCTTTTTTGCTTGAATTGAAATCGGGCGCTTACATGTACGGTGATATTTACAGCGACGCCATTCAGTTTGAGGGGTATCAGGGAGAATTACCGAATTTGAGCGGAGTGCGGGATATTAAAAATATGTTTTGGAGCCTTGAGTTTAACGGGCATCCGGCACAGCTGATGACGGATGCATACGGTCATCTGATTGACCGGTCAGCCAATAATGGCGGGGTTTTTGTTTTCAACAGCGCTTCTTATTCGATTTCACGAATTATCACGGGGCAGATGGATGCTTATGTGGATATCGGCAATCGTCTGCTGAAAGATGATCCGAAGCTGCTTTCAGATTTTCAGCAGGTCGGAAACGGAGAGGTGCTGCATTTGTTTCCTTATGATATTGCCGCAAGCGTCTTTTTGGCGAAGAAAGCAGGAGTGGTCATTACGGATGCATACGGCCGGTCTTTGGACGAAACGCTTCTGACAGATTTAAGTTATCAGAACCAGCAATCATGTATTGCGGCATCAACGAAGGAGCTTCATCAAACATTGTTAGACCAAATCCGCTGGGGCAGAAAGGAAGAGAAATATGAAGGCGTTGGTCTGGACTCCTAATGATAAGCTTGAATATCAAGAGGTGGACGAGCCTCAAATTCGGAAATCCAATGATGTGAAAGTGAAAATTTTCGGCACCGGTATCTGCGGAACGGATTTAAATGTGCTGAAAGGAAAAATGAATGCAACCCATCATATGATTATGGGGCATGAATCGGTGGGAGCGGTCGTGGAAATCGGACCGGACGTGACAAATGTAAAAGTCGGAGACCGCGTCGTGATTGATCCTACGCAGTTTTGCGGGAAATGTCATTATTGCCGGAGAGGGCTGACGTGTTATTGCGAAACCTTCGAGGATTGGCAGCTCGGAATCGGGGCACACGGAACGTTTGCGGAATATTACGTCGGAGAAGACAGGTTCATGTACAGAATTCCGGATTCAATGGAATGGGAGCGGGCCACATTGGTTGAGCCTCTCTCCTGTGTGCTGAATGTTGTGGATAAAGCTTCGATTCAGCCGGAGGACTCGGTCTTGGTTTTGGGGTCCGGACCGATCGGACTGCTTGTGCAAATGATGGTGAAAAAACTGGCGCGATTGACGGTTGCGACTGAAATAGGCAGTTTCCGAAGCGAGGCGGCGAGCCGGATATCGGATTATGTCTACCACCCTGAAGCATTAACCGTGGATGAAGTGAAACGGATTAATCAAGGAAGAAAATTTGATGTAATTTTTGACGCGATCGGCAATCAGCTTGATTGGGCTTATCCTTTTATTGAAAAGGGAGGCAGAATCGTGCCGATGGGCTTTGATGATACGTATGAGATGACAGTCAGGCCGTACCAGCTGCTGTCAAACGGCGTAACGATTGTGGGCACAGGTGAAGCCCGTCAGATCATGGAGGCTGCGTTAGCATGCGCGTCCGACCTTCCGCAGCTCTATGATTTTATTACGGAAAAGACGGAACTGAAGAATTATGAAGAAGCCATTGATCATCTCATGGGCATCGACCCGGTGACAAAAGAAAGAAAGGATATCAGCGCAATAAAAACGATTCTTGTGTCTGATCCGGAACTTTTATAAAAGCGGAAACGGCTCCAGTGAGAGCCGTTTTTTTTCTTATTTATGGTCTTGCACATTTCTTTAAAGTTTAATATGATACTCTTTGTTAACCATTCCTTTCCTCAACGACATTATACTCTGAGCGTGTCCCCTTTTCCCCGTAAGCTTGCCTCATATTCCCCAGATAAAAATCAATGTTTCCAACTGATAGGGTGCGGATTTTTATAGTGAAAAGGAGTCGTTATCATTTGAAAGATTATACGTTACAGCAGCAATGGTTCGGGAATGTCCGTAAAGACATTCTGGCCGGTATTCTGGTTGCTCTCGCTCTGATCCCTGAGGCGATCGGATTTTCAATTATTGCAGGTGTCGATCCGATGGTCGGCCTTTATGCATCATTTTGTATCGCGATTATTATTTCTATCTTCGGCGGCAGACCGGGAATGATTTCAGCCGCTACAGGTTCAATGGCGGTTGTCATGGTGACATTGGTGGCTGATTACGGGCTGCAGTATTTGTTTGCGGCAACCATTTTGACAGGTATTATTCAATTTATTCTTGGTATCAGTAAGATAGCGAAATTGATGAAATTTATTCCGCGTTCGGTCATGATCGGATTTGTGAATGCTTTGGCGATCTTGATTTTTTCTGCGCAGCTGCCGCAGTTCAAAGGAGCTTCATGGGTCATGTACGCCATGCTTGCCGGATCACTGGCTATCATATATCTTTTGCCGAAGGTTACGACGGCTGTACCGTCTCCGCTGGTGGCGATTATTGTCATGACGATCATTGCGGTGGTCTTCCATGCGGATGTCCGCACGGTCGGTGATATGGGCGGGATTACAAGTTCACTTCCGCATTTCTTGATACCGGATGTTCCGTGGACGTTTGAGACATTGCGAATTATTTTCCCGTATTCACTGGCGCTTGCATTCGTCGGATTGCTTGAGTCGTTGCTGACGGCCCAGATCATTGACGAAATGACGGATACGGATAGTGATAAGAACAAAGAAAGCCGCGGACAAGGCATCGCCAATATTGTGAACGGGTTTTTCGGAGGCATGGCCGGATGCGCTATGATCGGCCAGTCTGTCATTAATACGAAAGCCGGCGGTCGCGGCCGGTTGTCGGCTTTTACGGCCGGAGCGTTTTTAATGTTTTTAATTGCCGTATTAAGCGGTATCGTCGTGAAAATTCCGATGGCTGCGCTTGTGGCCGTGATGGTTATGGTGTCCATCGGCACGTTCGACTGGTCATCGATTAAAGGTTTGCGGAAATCGCCCCTTACTGATTCGATCGTTATGGTGATTACCGTCGTGACAGTCGTTCTGACAAATGATTTATCGAAGGGTGTTTTCGCGGGTGTGCTGCTAAGCGCGATCTTTTTTACGGCGAAAATTTCTAAGCTGAAGATTGTGTCACATTCCGAACAGAAAGATGTCAGAACTTATAAGGTAACGGGACAGATCTTTTTTGCTTCCGTGTCTGAACTGATGAATGCCATCGTTTATGATGAAGATGTGAAACGGATTATCATCGATTTGACCGATGCCCACGTGTGGGATGATTCTGGAGCGGCTGCTCTTGAGAAGATTGTCGCCAAATGTAAAGAATACGAAATTGAGGCTGAATTAAAGGGATTAAATCAGAAAAGCCGAGATTTAATGAAACAAATGGCATAGAATTTGTGAAGTCCGGATGAATATATCCGGGCTTTTTTTCGGTTAAATTTGCCGGTGTGCATTGTTATAATGAATGAGACTTGAAAACCGTATATAGGAGACTTGCATATGATGTGGCTTCAGAAGTTGAACCAAGTGTTGGGGAGAATCATGCCGCTTTTGACTCCGTCTAGTGTGGCGGCGGGTGTGCTGTTATCTCAGCATATCAGCTGGATGGCCGGCGCTGTGCCGTGGATATTTGCATTTATTACATTTACGGGCAGTCTGAGTGCCAATTTTCAATCGCTGAAGCGCAGTATCGAGAAGCCGCTCCCGATGATCATGGCATTGTTTGTTCTGCATATTTTCATGCCTGTTTTTGCATGGGGAAGCGGCCATCTGATTTTCAGCGGTGACCCTTTAACTGTGACGGGGCTGATTATGGGTGTGGTGATTCCGACCGGAATTACGAGTTTGATTTGGGCTGCGATGTATAAGGGAAATGTCGGATTGACGCTGTCTATTATCCTGGTTGATACCGTGCTTTCTCCTTTTATCGTACCATTAAGCCTGTCTGTCCTGGCCGGGGCGAATGTTCAGATGGATGTGTGGGGCATGATGAAAGGGCTGGCGGAGATGGTGGTGATTCCGTCCATCGCAGGGATGATGGTTAACCAGTTTTCCCCGCCGGTAAGGACTCAGGCGATAAGCCGGTCACTGTCTCCTTTTTCAAAAATCTGTCTGATGATTGTCATTGCCATTAACAGTTCGGAAATCGCGCCGTATGTCACGCACGTGGATATCAAATTTGCGGGCATCGCAGGCACGGTATTTTTTATTGCCATGACCGGTTATGCCGTGGCTTGGCTGATCGGAAGACTGATGAAGCGGAGCCAGGATGAAATCGTGTCTCTGATTTATACAGGGGGCATGCGCAATATCAGCGCCGGAGCCGTTCTCGCCGTGTCTTTTTTTCCGTCTCAAGTGGCGGTTCCGGTCGTCATCGGGATGCTCTTTCAGCAAATCCTTGCCGCTTTGTTCGGCTATTTGCTGAGACGCTTTGAACTTAAGCCGGTCGTGATCAAGTATGAAAAAAACCGC
The DNA here is from genome assembly GCF_057196865.1 of Bacillus sp. SYZHCR11. NCBI lineage: Bacteria > Bacillati > Bacillota > Bacilli > Caryophanales > Bacillaceae > Bacillus > Bacillus sp. SYZHCR11. The sequence continues at coordinate 398,466 of NZ_JBXUND010000004.1, read as the reverse complement.
TCAGTCACGTGAGCGGTTTTTTCCGTACAGCCAGCTTAGTGCTGAATTAAATTGTCGTTTGAACGCTTCTTGATGGTGCACGGCGCCCTCTTCGACAGTGAAAGAGAGCTGAGATTGAGAAAAGCCTTTTTGCCTCAGGCTTTCATGCACTTCTTTATTTTGTCCGATCATGGTGTTTTGGATGTTACATTTTTGCTCTGCTTCACGGCTGCCGACAGACATAAAGATACGCTGCCGTGCCGGCCGCAAAGGTGCGGAGCGGACATAATCTGCTGATTTTTCATACCAGAAGGAACCGGAAATACAGCCGATTCTGCCGAATATTTCAGGCTTTTGCAGCATCGCGTATATCGAAAACAGTCCGCCTAATGACGCACCGATCAGTCCTCTCGTTTCCGGATGCGCAGCAATGTGATGCGTATCTTCAACAGTGGGAATAATGACATTTGTCAGCTCCTCGAGAAAGAGCCTCCCTTTGCCGCCGAAATCATGAAACGCAGGGCTCAGGGAAGGCGCGGGCCACGGTGTGTACTCATCGAGTCTGTCAGCCGGTCTGATGCCGATGAAAATCAATTCGGGAAGTGTTCCGTTCGTAAATTGGGATTCAAGCTTATCTATCTGTTCTAAAAACAAAGAACCCCCGTCAAGTACGTACACACAGGGTAAAGCCCCTGTTTGAACCGAATAGGAAGGAGGAAGATACACAGTGCATTCCCTTCCGTTTATCGGGTGTTCTGTAAGGGTGCCTCTCATGCGTCCATCCCCTTTTTTTGCTTAAACAGAAGAAAAAAGAAATAAGGAACGCCGAGAATTGCAAGGATAATTCCCGCCGGCACTTCTGAAGGCTGAAAGAACAATTTGCCCGCAAAGTCGGCGGATATGACGAGGAGCATACCGACCAGTCCGCTGACCGGTAATGAGTATCTGTGCTCAATCCCGGCGAGCCTGCGGGAAATATGGGGCGCGATCAGTCCGACAAATGCCATGCTGCCCGCTGCGGTTACACATGCGCTGATCAAAGCGATGCAGGCAATGAGCAAAATGGTTTTTTCTTTATTGGTTGAAACACCGAGGCTTTTCACCGTGTCCTCATCGAAACGAATGGTATCCAGCAATGACGTTTTCGCCATAAGAAGAGGAATGAACAAGATCAGCCACGGAAGGATTGCCGTAATGGTCATCCAGTTTGCCGACCAGATGCTGCCGTTTTTCCAAACCATCGCCATCTCATAATCCTGCGGGTCCATTTTTAATGATAGAAATAAAGACAGCGCACTGAATCCGGAATTCATGGCGATCCCGACGAGAATAATTCTGCCCGATTCCAGATGCCCCCGGTGCCAGGCGAAAATATAGATCAGCACGGCCGCCATCAGTCCTCCGATGAGGCCGAAGACAGGCATACCCATCGCAGAGGCAAGTGCCGTCGCTTCAGATTGTCCCTGAAACAGAAGCATAAACGTGACGATTCCCGCTCCGGCTCCTGCATTAATGCCCAAAATACCGGGATCGGCAAGACCGTTTTTGGTAATGGCCTGAATAACGGCTCCGGCTATCCCCAATCCGAGTCCGATGGCAGCAGCCATGACAATGCGCGGCAGCCTCAGCTGAAACAGCAAAATGTCATATTGCGGATTCGGATGGATGCGGAAAAGCGTACTGAGCAGTTCACCCGGCTTTGCGGAAAAAGAACCGCTTGTCATGCTGAAATAACTTACGAGCAATATGAGAGCAATCAGAATGATATAAATTCCTGCCATTTTACGCACCACGCTGATCCCCTCCTTTTCTTTTAATCAAATAAAGAAAGAAAGGAACACCGATGATAGAAGTGACAACTTCAATAGGCGTTTCAAACGGATAATTGATGAATCGGCTCGCAAGGTCGCAAAGGGTCAGAAAGACGCCGCCGATAATGCACGCGCATGGGATCAGCCTGCTGTAGTCCGATCCGACGAGAAAACGTGTGATGTGCGGAACGACTAAACCGACAAAGGCAATTTTTCCGGCGAGCGCCACCGAGCTTCCGGTCAATATGACAACAGCCGCCATCGCCATGAGTTTGATGGTTCTTTTCTGCTGTCCCAGACTTTTTGAAATGTCGTCTCCTAATGATACGGCAGTGACCTTTTTGCTGAGAATCATGGCCGTAATGATTCCGATCGCAAAAAACGGGACGGCCAGTTTCAAAAAATCAAGGTTCATTTGATGCAGTCTCGCACTGTACCAAAAACTGAGATCCTGCGAAATTTGAAAATAAATCGAAAGCGCAGCCGACAGACTGCTGAGAAGCATACTGGTCACCGTTCCGATAATGGCAAGCTGCACCGGGGTAAAACCGCCGGGAAGAATGGAGGCCAGCCCGAAAACAAGAGCGGCGCCGAATGCGGAACCGATAAACGAGTAGATGATCATTTCAATGGATGTCGATTGAGGGAGCAATACCATGCAAAGGGTGATGATAAAAGCGGAGCCGTCCGACACACCCATGATCGAAGGCGAGGCCAGATAGTTCCGTGTGATTCCCTGCATGAGCGCTCCGGAAACAGCAAGGGCGGCGCCGATAAACATAGCGCCGGCAGCCCTCGGGATTCTTGAATGCCATATGATCTGATGGTCGGTATTCTCCGGATTAAAGTGCAGCAATGCGGAGAACACGGTATGGATGTCAAGCTGCTTTGCGCCGTATAAAACGGAAAGGAGCAGTGACAGAACAATGGCAATCGGTGAAGCAATGATAATAATGTGTGTCCGCCGTTTTGCATACATGTGAAAAACCTACTCTTTATTAGTCTTGAGTCAATTTGTCAGCCGCAACCTGTAAGAAGCTGATTTTACTCCACGCGGTTCCGCCTTGGGCTAATGGATCAATCGTATTGACGTATACATGGTCTTTTTTGACTGCCTTCAGGCTCTTCCAGATCGGATTTTTCTCTAAGTCTTTCAAAGCGTCAGGCTTATCTGCGTTTTCGTCATCAGAAAATTGTACGAAGATATGGTCAGGGTTCATTTCGCTTAATTTTTCAAGAGAAATCAGTTCCTGCGCTTTCGCCGCTTTGACTTCGTCCGGCGCCTTCAGGCCTAAATCACCGTAAAGCGTGGAGTTGAAATAAACTTGCTCAGGATAAATATAAATATTGCCTTGTCTGATTCTGATAACCAGCGCGTTTGACTGTTTCGCTTTGCTGTTGATCTTTGTTTTTGTCTTTTTCAGGTCCTGTTCGTAATCTGCGATGATTTTTTTCGCTTTTTTCTCTTTATCTGTAAGCTGGGCGAGCAGCATCATGTTTTCTTTCCAGTTTGATGAGATATGAGAGACAGGGATCGTTTCAGCGGTGCCGCTCAATTTTTTCAAGGTTTTTTCCGGGAATTTGGTTGATGCCAGAATGACGTCCGGCTGCAGCTCAAGAATTTTTTCCATATTCGGCTGCATTTTTTCTCCCGTTGATACGGATTTATCTGTAATATCTTTAAACAGTTCCGGGAATTTGCCGGAGAAAGAAATTGCTCCTGCCGGATGAACGTCAAGCAATTTGGCGTCTTCCATTGATTCTACGCTGCCTGTAATGGCGATTTTGTCAGTCGGCGCTTTGACTTCATATGTTTTTCCGAGATATTCGATTTTCTTTTTATCTGAAGAAGCGTCCTTTCCTTTACTTGCTGTATCAGATGTTTCTGAGCTTCCGCAAGCCGCGGCCGTGAAAGCCAAAAGCAAAATCATGAAAGCGAATGCCAATTTCTTCATCTATTGTTCCTCCTGTTCAATTGATAACTATTATCAATTGGAATTATAGAGAATGAATAGGGATAAGACCATGGATAATTTCCGGCATTACCATGGACGATCTTCGGATAAAATGGAAATGCTTTGCTCGATCATCCGCTGATGTCCGCTTGGAGAATATTCAATCCACGGGTCAGATGAAATGGGAAACACGCGTTTATTGCTGACGGCACTAAGGTTCTGCCATATCCCGGACTGCTGAATCCGCTGAAAATAGCGAAGCGTTTCCGGTTCTTTACAAGTGAAAAGCATGATGCAGTCAGCCTGGCAATCCGCCAGCATTTCCAAGGAAATCTTTTCGTCAGGAGCAAAAGATTCCGGTTTTGCGGAGGCAAAGTCTAAATCACCGAAGAAGACTTCCTCAATACTGTTGTTATGGGCGATGTACATATTTTCTTTATATACACGGACAAATAAGAACCGCTGGTGCTGCACGTGTTTAAGAGCATCTTTCGCTGTATGGGTGAGACTTTGATAAGTTTTAAGCCAGTGCCGCGCTTCCTGCTCTTCATTCAGATATGCGGCTGTGCGAAGAAACTGGTCTCTCCAATTCTCTTGAGCCGGAAGATAAAAAACTTCAGTGATGTCATTCAGGCGCTGTTTTTCTTCTTCACTGACAGAATCGAGACTGAAAATGATGTCTGGGGCAGCTTGAGACAGCGTATGCAGGTTGTCTTCCCAATTTGCATTATAGCGGTAAGCGCTCAGGTGAACCGGAATATCGGAAGAGAATTGTTTGTAATAATAGGCCGTCCATTTCGGGTGCAGCGCCGCAGCGTAAGGCACGTGATGCAGGGGAATCAGATGCCCCATCGTTTCTTTTCCGTACGCGGCCATTTTTGTTCGTCTTTTTTTCATATAGCTTGTAGGTGAGCTGCCGGTATGTTTTTTAAAGATGCGGCTGAAATAAAATTCGTCCTGGTAGCCGATTTGATGAGCGATTTCCCGCAGTTTGCAGCTTGCCTTGGCCATCAGTTTTTTCGCATTGGTTATGCGGATGTCTGTGATATATTCAGTTACGCTCTGCCCGTATAGTTTTTTAAAGGTTTCACTGTAATGCTTGGGACTGATTCCCGCCATATGAGCGAGCTGGGTGAGCGTGATTTTTGTGTCGGACTGAGCATGTATGAATTGTTTTGTCTGTTCGATCGCCGCTTTCGTATTATTTTGATGGCATATTTTTGCGGCATAAAGGTCGTACATCAGCTGCTGAAAGTCGGCGGTATATTTCATTTTCTGCAATCCATCCGCCGATCGCACGTTTTCAGAAAGTGATTGAAGCCGGCTTGTCAAATGATCAACCGTTTGTAAATTCATTTGCTGAAGTCCGTGGAAGATGTCTTCCCCGTTATCCGGAAGCATCGCTTCATCATCTGAGGAATAGGAGAAAACACGGAGTCTGACGATATACAAATGGATGCCGCCTGACGATATAGGGGCAATATTGAATGTCTCATCACAAGGACAGATGTAGAGCGTTTCCTTCTGCAGCGGAAAGCTGTCTGTTCCGATATCAATTTGTCCCTCGCCTTTCACATGAAAGATCAATACGGGGGAATCAGTGAGCTGATGCTCTGACAGAAGGTCGGCTGTTTTTTTCGCGGAGATGATATCAATGGGCTGAAAGAATAATGTGTTTTTCATGAGAAACCACCTTTTAAGAAACATTCATTTAAATGATAACTGTTATCAATTAAATTGTACCAAATAAATGAATGTTTTCCTATAAAAAGCGGAAATGTGAAATGCGACAAAATGTTACACGTGTAACACGGATGTTGTCAGTATATGAGGTATTGTTTTCTTAGAGTTTTGAATTGGTCCAGCCGGCGTTGATATGTGCCGGTGATGTCTTCAATGGAAGCGCCTTTTTCTATTTTTTTGCGTACCCAGCCGTTACCGATCAGCTTGTCAAAAGAGCCTGTCGGCAAGAATGAAAAGTCATTCGGATATAAGTCATGCATGGTTTTCAGAATGGAGAGCCCTGTTTTTGCCGCTTCAAATGTGTTTCTGTTTGTTACGTAGACTTGTACGCCGTGGCACAGCTTGCCCTGGTGCTTGGAGAAGCTGGGGATGAATGAAGCGGCTCTGAAGGTGACGCCCGGAAGCTTGAGACTGTTCAGGCGTTCTTCGAGCTCGGTGCTTTTCATATAAGGCGCGCCGATAAGTTCAAACGGCTTTGTCGAGCCCCTTCCTTCGGACACGTTTGTGCCTTCGATTAGTCCTGTTGCCGAATATGCAAATATGCTGTCCGGGGTCGGGATATTAGGCGAAGGGAGGACGAACGGCAGTCCGGTATCTTCAATCGTCATCGTCCGCTTCCAGCGCTTCATTTTTACGACGGTGAGGTCGGCGCCAATATGAAACTCTTTATTGAATAAAAGAGCAAGCTCACCGATCGTCATGCCGTGCTTCAGCGGGATCGGATACAGTCCGACAAATGAAGCGTAATCCGGTTCAAGAACCGGGCCGTCCGGATTTCGTCCGTCTTGCGGATTCGGCCGGTCCAAGACATAAAAAGGAATGCCCTTTTCTTTGGCCGCTTCCATGGCATAGGCCATTGTATAAATGTAGGTGTAGTACCGGGTTCCGACATCCTGAATATCGAAAATCAGCACATCTGTATCTTTCAGCATGTCAGGTGTCGGTTTCCTCGTCTCCCCGTATAGGCTGTAGACGGGAAGCCCTGTTTTTTCGTCTATATAGGATGTGACTTTATCTCCGGCCTGAGCATCGCCGCGGACACCGTGCTCCGGTCCGAATAATGCCGTCAGGCGGATGTCTGGCGCCTCATACAGCACGTCAACGCTGCTTTTCAATGATGCGTTCACACCGGTCGGGTTGGTGATCAGCCCGACTCTTTTTCCCTTCAGTTCCTGTTTATAATCTTTCAGCAGGCGGTCGATGCCTGTTTGGATGCTTGGTTTCTTGGCGGTATGAAGGTTTCTGTCAGAAGCCGCCGAGACTGCCGACATAGCACTGATGACGACAAGTCCGGCGAGAAGTGCAGCCGTATGTGTTTTCATAATCAGCCCTCCTGTTTAAAGCGGTTTTCCGGTCTTCAGATTGATACCGAAACCATAAGGATACAGTGTCGTTCCCGGATGCGTGACGGAAGGAATGTCAGCGGGCAGCCTGCCTTGCGGTGTTGTCTCTCCGAATATCGCTTCAATGCCTGCCGGAATGTTTGGCTGGAGGAATTGTCCGTCTGTATATCCTCTAAAGCCGTAGACTGCGATAAGGGCTTCAGCTTCTTCAAAATTCGCGGCGTCGTAAGGATTACGCAGGCTCATCAGCACAAAGGGTTTTTGGTTCGATTGTGCGGCTTTCATGACGGCCCGCGGAAATGCGGTCGTCCACTTGCCGGGATCTGTGACGGAATCGTCAATCACGCCGTCGTTTACGACAGGGTCATTTTTTACGACATAGGAGCCTGTAATCACGTAATCCGCGTCGGATACCAGCTTTTTGTGTTCATCATGAAATGTGCGCTCGGCGAAGTTCATTTTACTGATGGTTACCGGCCGGATTTTTTTCTTCTTGATGAGCTGCCGAATGGTTTGTTCCATTGCCGCTGTTTGATCTTCATAAGGAGCGGCAATGAGAACGCGGCTGTTCTTTTTCGGTTTGAATGGGAGCGTGCGGTTTTTGTTTTGTAAGACGGTGACGGATCTTTCCGCGATTTGTTTTTCAGCTTTCAGGTGATTTTTGCTGCCGACGGTTTTCTTTGCTTTTGCAATCTTCTTTTTCAGATTTGTCTCTTTCGGTGCGGGATATATCCCTCGTTTTATTTTCAGGGAAATGATGCGTTCCGCTGATTTGTTAATTTGCTGCAGCGGAATATCCCCTTTTTGTACCGCCTTTTTTAACGCGGAATGAACCCGGGCAAAGCGGTTTTCCGTTTGCAGCGATGTCACTTGGGCCGGCATCAGGGCAATATCGACTCCTGCTTTTACTGCCATGACGACCGCCTCTTCCTGACCGAAATGATCGGCAATGGCTTTCATATTTAATGCATCCGTAACGATGACGCCGTTAAATCCCATTTCCTTACGGAGAAGATGAGTCATCACTTTTTTCGAGAGTGTGGCGGGTACGAGGATGTCTGAACCGTCCAGCTTGCTTTTATAGGTTGTATCGTCAAAAGCGGGAAATTGCACATGGGCTGTCATGATCATATCAGCTCCGGCCTGAATGGCCTGCCGGAACGGATAAAGTTCAATCTGACGCAGCCTTTCTTGATTGTGGGTGACAAGCGGAAGACCGTAGTGGCTGTCGACATCCGTGTCGCCGTGTCCCGGGAAATGTTTGACGGCGGCAGCGACATTCTGCTTTTGCTGAGCCTTCATTGAGGCAAGGCCGAGTGAAGCTGTCAGATCACGGTCTGAACTGAACGACCTGACGCCGATGACAGGGTTTCCGGGATTATTATTGATATCGAGAACGGGAGCGAAATTCGTATTAATGCCCAGTGCTTTCAGTTCTTTCCCGATAATGGCGCCGGTCTGGGACGCATAGGCTGTTTTCCTAGCGGCCCCGAGCGCCATATTGCCTGGGAAATGAGTGCCCTCACCAAGTCTAGTTACGATGCCGCCCTCCTGATCAATGCTTAATAATAGCGGAATGTCAGGGCTCGCCTTTTGAAAGGCATCTGTCAGGCGTACCGTTTGCTCAGTATTTTTTACATTTTCTGCAAATAAGATAACGCCGCCGAACCGGTACTTTTGAATAAGCCTTGCGACTTCGTCATTCATTTGGGTAAGAGCCTCAGGTGATGACTGCCCCTTTTTTTGCCAATTTCGAAAATCAGGCATGAGCATCTGCCCTAATTTTTCATCTAATGTCATACGGGATACCGCTTGTTCCGCCTGTGACGGAATGTCCGGTTTTGTTGATGCATGATGCGTGCCGAATACAATGAACAACAGTAATACAGCTGAGATGAAAAGTTTCATGATGGTGCCCTCCTGCCGTCATAGTTTGGACAAAAGACATGGGTTGTCATTCAATGGCTTCATAAATCGCTTTTATGACGCTGCCGTAGCTTCCGGTCGGGAAAAGATCCCCTTCAAAAACATTCGGGTTTTCACCGGGGCTGACGACGGGGGAATGCTTTTTATTGGTCAAAAGTGCGATCCCCAGCTTATAAGCGGGATCAATAATCGTGATGGTGCCGGTCCATCCCGTATGGCCGTATGCCTGCCTGCTTGCATAAGGTCCGAACATCCACTCCATATCCGGGCTGCCGTTTTTCCGCCAGCCGAGAGCGAAAGTCGGATCAGAGGATGCCGCCGTTGTGAACAAATCGGCCGTTCTTTTATTGAAGAGAGAAACGTGTTTATAACTGCCTCTGTTCAGCATGACTTGAAGAAGGACGGCCATATCATCAGCTCTGGAAAACAGCCCGGCGTGACCGGACACCCCTCCCATTGAGTAAAATGCTTTTTCATCGTGAACTTCCCCCTGCAGCGTATACGTCCTGATGTGAGGGAAATGGATGACTCCGTCACGTGTGTTGCCTAAACGTTCAGTAGCTGCGAATGCTTTTTCTTTGAAACCTTTTTGCAGCGGATTGAACAGTGTGTGCGTCAGTTTCAGCGGTTTGTACAGTTCTTGTTCCGCATAGGTATCAAGGGTTTTTCCGGTTATGTTTTCAATGATGCAGCCGAGAATCATGTAACCGATATCGCTGTATACGTGTTTTGTTCCCGGCTTGTATTCAAGCGGGATTTGGGTGAGAAAACGGATCGTTTTATCCCGTTCTTGTGAATATAAAGGGCCTGCGGTGTCCGGCTGATAGAAATAAAAGCTTGCCGGCAGACCGGATTGATGCTGGAGCACATCGATGACGCGTATGCGGTCTTTTTCTTGAATCGGATCGCTTTTTCTGTCTTTGAAATCAGGAAGGTAAGCCGAGACTTTTTGATACACATCAAGCTTTCCCTGGCTGACGAGTCGCTGTAGTGCAAAATTGGCCGCGTACATTTTTGTATTGGAAGCTAAATCAAACATGGTTGATGTTTTCATTTTTTTCGGACGAGATAAAAGGGTGTTCCCATCATATTTTTTGCTGTAGCCGTATGCTTTCTTTTTGATCACCCGTCCGTCCTTTACGACGACGAGGACGGCTCCGGGGAATCCTGCTGCGATGTCTTTTTCAATCATTTGATCAACCTTTCTGAGCTTTGCTGCGTCGTATAATTTGGATTGGGCTTCGGCTTTGTGCTGCGGCAGAAAAGAGAGGCTGATGACCATTGTGAGTATGGCGGCTGTCAGTGTTTTCATATTCTGATCCCTCCCGGTTTATTCAAATTCAGCAGCCATGTCATCCTTAAATCCGAACGCATAAGTGAAGACAAAGCCCGCCGCGTAAGAGATGAAGAGACCGATGATATACATAACGATTTGAGCCGGCTGTACGAGAAACGAGAGCGGAAGGCCGGAGACACCGATTGAAAAAGTCGCCACTTGAAAATGGGCTTGAAAGGCGCCGCCTATACCCGCTCCTAAACACGCCGTCAAAAACGGCCGGCCGAGCGGGAGCGTGACGCCGAAGATAAGCGGCTCCCCGATTCCGAGCAGACCGGATGGAAGTCCGCCGCCGATCGCTCTTTTTAATGAGGCTTTTTTTGTTTTCATAAAGATGGCGAAGGCCGCGCCTACTTGACCCGCGCCTCCCATCGCGAGAATCGGAAGAAGCGGGTCATCTCCGATTGATCGGATTAATTCCAAATGTACGGGAGTCAAGCCCTGATGCAGGCCGGTGACGACAAGAGGCAGGAAGGCGGCTCCCAGTACAAACCCTGAGAGCACTCCCCCGATATTCAGCAGCGACAATAAACCTGATGTAATCAGATCAGAAATAAAACCGCCTGCAGGGATAAAAACGACATATGTCACCAGCCCGGTGATAAGTAAAGACAATGTAGGCGTGACGATAATGTCGATGGATTGATGGACGTGCTTTCTGATAAACCGTTCGGTATAAGCGATAAAAACCGCCGCGAAAAGAACGCCGATTAATCCTCCCCTGCCAGGGAGCAGATTCTCTCCGAACAAACTGATATTGGCGATCTCAGGGTTAAGGATCAATATGCCCGCAAGGCCGCCCAACGCGGGTGTCCCGCCGAATTCCTTCGCCGCATTGATGCCGACAAGGACGCCGAGGTAAGCGAACAAGCCTGAACCGATAACCGTTAAAATAAGTGCGATTTGGGATTCTTTCGGGAGCCAGCCGGCCTGAATGACGGCTTTCGTAATACCGGTGATTAAACCTGATGCAATGAGTGCGGGAATAAGGGGAATGAAGATGCTTGATATTTTTCTCAGAAACAATTTGATGGGTGTGGTGTTTTTTCTGTTGAGATCGGCTTTTTTCCGTGAGGCGGCTTCTTTTAAATCAATGTTTTTTCCGGATGGCATAAGTTTTGCGAAAGCGTCGGCGACATGATTGACGACACCCGTGCCGAGAATGATCTGCAGTGTTTCGGCTTCGACGACGCCTATTACCCCGTCAAGCCGTTTCAGCGCCTCAATATCCGTTTTGTCCCGATCTAAAGGTGTAATCCTCAGGCGTGTCATACAGTGGGTAAAGCCTGAAATATTCGATGAACCGCCGCAATTGTCCAGGATATCTTTGGCCAGTGACTGATAAAATGCCTCTTTGCTCATGGAGATCCTCCTTTTTCCGTACGATTTTTCCCGGGGAGCTATGCCTGAAACGCGTCCTAAAAGCGCCTGCGCCGAACATGAAAACGGCGCGGGCTCGTAAAAGCACAATATTTTTCACCAAAGAACGATCAGCGTTCTTTTTCTCTTGAAACGTGCTGTTCAATGGCTTTATCAATGAATCCTTCTGATTCTTTGAGCAGTGCCTTCGCGTGTGTTTCGTCCGAATTCGTCTTCAGCATGACGATTGCCGTTTTGACATGGCTGCCTGCGGCCTCAAGCGTTTCTTTTGCCTTGTCGTACGGAACGCCCGTGATGCTTTGGATAATGCCGATTGCGCGTTCTTTCAATTTTTCGTTGCTGACATGAACGTCCACCATTAAATTTTCGTACACTTTGCCGCTTTTAATCATCACGGCCGTGGAAATCATGTTCAGAATCATTTTATGTGCCGTCGCGGCTTTCATTCGTGTTGACCCTGTAATCACTTCGGGGCCGACAATGACTTCGATGCTGTGATCGGCAAAGGTGCTGATCAAGGAGTTCTTATTGCATGTGAGCGCGACGGTTTTGGCGCCGATTGTTTTTGCATATTTCAGCGCACCGGCCGCATACGGCGTGCGCCCGCTTGCCGCGATGGCGATCACGGTGTCTTCTGCGGTAAGCCCGATCGTTTTGAGATCGAGAGCGCCGGTTTCCTCGCTGTCTTCTATACCTTCAGCCGCTTGCAAAAAGGCGTCTGCCCCTCCGGCCATCAGACCGATGACGGTGTCGGGACTTACGCTGTATGTAGGCGGGCATTCAACCGCATCCAGTACACCGAGTCTGCCGCTTGTCCCCGCTCCCGCATAAATCAGCCTGCCGTTTCGCCGTAAGGACTGATGGGCGAATTGAACGGCAATCTGAATATCGGGCAGCACCTGCTGAACGGCTTCAGCCACTTTGAAATCCTCTTCGTTAATGATGCGGAGAATTTCCATTGTGTCTGCCTGATGGATTGAAGCGGTCTGCGGATTTCTGGTTTCTGTGGTCAATCTGTGAATGTTAAGCCGGTCTGTCATGATTGTACCCTCCCAAGTCGTTAATACTTGAAGTATATGGGCTTCTGAATAGATGTTTCAAGAAAAATCGGCAAGGATGAGATGAATAATCAAGCGCTTTCACAAAAAATGATGCAGAATGTGCTGTTCACCGATCGGGCCGATCCTGCGCCGCCCTTTGTCAATAAAACCGGAAGACCGGTACAGGTTCTTTGCACGTTGATTGCGATGGTTTACAGCAAGCACGATTTCATCACACCAAGGAAAGTAATTTGCAACAAAAGCGGGGAGCTGCAGCATCGCTTGTTTGGCATAACCTTTTCCCTGATGCGGCGCATGTAATGACAGCGCACTCAGCAAAATGGCAGACACATTGTTCGAATACGGAGCAATGGTTTCTTTTGAGGTATGTAAAATAAAAAAACCGACGGGGCGGTCTTCTTTTAAAATGACTGTCGGGTAGCGATCCCGGATGACAAGCGCCTGCGGCAGGACATCTATCGGCAGAGCTGTGAACTTTTTATCTTCTTCACTCAGCACAAACCCGTTCAGCCCGTCTGCATGCTCCGGTTTATAAAAGGACAGGGCTACATCCATGATATCTACTCTCCTTTTTTATAATTGATCCAATTCATCTTCTGATAGAACACGGTAGCCTGCCCGTTTTAAAAGAGCGGAAGTGATGCCGTCTCCGAGTATTTTTTTTCCTGAGAAAGTGCCGTCATAGATAAAGCTGCTGCCGCAGGACGGACTGTTTTCTTTAAGGATGACCGTTGCGGCGCCTATTTCTTTTGCGTATGCTAACGTTTTTTCCGCGCCGTCCATATATAAAGCTGTAACGTCTTCGCCTGATGCCGTTACGATTCTTGCCGCTCCGTTCAGCACGTCTTCACCCGTGCCGCCGATGATTTCCGCCGGTTCGCGGGGAGTGGTGAAGCCGCCCAAAAGTTCGGGGCAGACCATAACAGCTTTCTTTTCTTCTACGAGTCTGCGGATTTTTTCCGAAGCGGCGTGAGAGCCGTTATATCTGCATTCGATACCGCCGAGACAAGAGCTGACTAAGATCATCTGTGTCCATTCCCTTCAATATTTTGATACTTTCATCATAAATGAAATAAGAGAGGAGGGATGAGTTTTTCAGTTAAAAAACGGGTAAAAAAGTTTGAAAATAAAAAAAATAATTTTTCTCTTTACAAATGGGGTACAACCTGTATATAATAACTTTTGTCAGCTCGACGCGGACACAGCGGCCCGTTGGTCAAGCGGTTAAGACACCGCCCTTTCACGGCGGTAACACGGGTTCGAATCCCGTACGGGTCATATGGAGGATTAGCTCAGCTGGGAGAGCATCTGCCTTACAAGCAGAGGGTCGGCGGTTCGAGCCCGTCATCCTCCACCATATTTGCCGGCCTAGCTCAATTGGTAGAGCAACTGACTTGTAATCAGTAGGTTGGGGGTTCAAGTCCTCTGGCCGGCACTGTTTTCCAAAAAAATACGGAGGGGTAGCGAAGTGGCTAAACGCGGCGGACTGTAAATCCGCTCCCTCAGGGTTCGGCAGTTCGAATCTGCCCCCCTCCACCATTTTTGGGCTATAGCCAAGCGGTAAGGCAACGGACTTTGACTCCGTCATGCGTTGGTTCGAATCCAGCTAGCCCAGTCTCAGACACCTTTTGCATAAAGGTGTCTTTTTTTATCGGCATTTTGTTTCGATTTTTGATTGTTCATCAGATATACTATTTTTAAGCTGCTGTTAAGGCAGTATATTCTGTATTTTCCATCTACACCCTGCCTGAAATTTGGTAAAATAAATGTAATAAAAAAATGAAACCTTTTAAAACAATCAACGTATAGATACAGACCGGTGAAGGGCAGAGGTAAGATAAAACATGGAAAACCTGATTAAAAAAAGAATCAAGCAAGTCAAAAAAGGCGATCAAAATGCGTTTGCAGAAATCGTTGACCTTTATAAAGATAAGATTTACCAGCTTTGCTACCGCATGCTCGGCAATGTGCACGAAGCGGAAGATATTGCGCAGGAAGCTTTTATCAGAGCGTATGTCAATATCGACAGTTTCGATATCAACAGAAAGTTTTCAACGTGGCTTTACAGAATTGCGACCAACCTGACCATTGACCGCATCCGCAAGAAAAAGCCTGATTACTATCTGGACGCAGAAGTAGCGGGAGCAGAAGGGCTGACGATGTATTCGCAGATCGCCGCGGACGGGGTTCTCCCTGAAGACGCCGTATTGTCATTGGAGCTGTCGGACACAATTCAGAAAAAGATTTTAAAGCTGCCTGACAAGTACAGAACGGTTATTGTATTAAAGTATATTGACGAACTCTCTTTAATTGAAATCGGGGAGATTCTGAATATCCCTGTCGGCACCGTCAAGACAAGGATACACAGAGGCAGAGAGGCTCTTAGAAAACAATTGAGGGATCTTTAAGTGGGGTGATGAAATGAGCTGTCCTGAACAGATTGTGCAGCTTATGCATAAGCATCTTGATGGAGATATCCTTCCTGAAGATGAAAACGTATTAAAACAACATTTGCAGTCATGCGGGAATTGCAAACGGCATTTTCATGAAATGGAGAAATCCGTAGCACTCGTCCGAAGCACATCGCATGTCACGGCCCCTGCTGATTTTACTGCCAAAGTTATGGCGAATCTTCCAAAAGAGAAAAAACGCGCTTCTGTAAAACGATGGATCAAAACTCATCCGATGATTGCAGCCGCAGCGGTTTTTGTGATTTTAATGGGCGGCGGTTTTTTCAACAGCTGGCATAATGACCACAATTTCAGTGTGTCCAAACAGCCGAACCTTGTCGTGCAGAATCACACGGTCACCGTCCCTGAAGGCGAGACCGTAAAGGGCGATGTCACAGTAAAAAACGGCAAGCTGTTCATTGAAGGAAAAGTCGACGGCAATGTGACCGTCGTCAACGGAGAAAAATACATGGCCTCAGCCGGACAAGTCACCGGGCAGATTGAAGAGATTAACCAATTGTTTGACTGGGTCTGGTACGAACTGAAATCGGCGGGACAGGGCGTCGTAAGCGCTTTGGACCCGAATGAAGATGAGTAAAGCGTATAATCGCTTTACTCTTTTTTTGTGCAACGCCGCGCCGGCTCATTTCACTTGAGAAATCAAAATGTGGTATAATGAGCACGCTATATGATGTACATATTGCTCATGCAGCACAATTCATAACGGAAAAAACGAAATGACTGAATTCTTGGAGGACGAGGAAATGGCTTTTGAGGACATCCCATTTTTGCAATACCTCGGCAATGCCGTTGATATTCTCCTTGTTTGGTATGTGATATATAAATTAATCATGGTCATACGCGGGACGAAGGCGGTTCAGCTTTTAAAAGGAATCGTCGTCATCGTATTGGTCCGGATGGCCAGTTCATATTTGGGACTCAGCACGCTTCAGTGGCTGATGGACCAAGCGATAACATGGGGATTTTTAGCGATCATCATTATATTCCAGCCTGAGCTGAGACGGGCGCTTGAACAGCTCGGACGGGGCCGGTTCTTTTCCAGGAGCGGAACCCCCGTGGAGGAAGCGCAGCATAAGACAATTGAAGCGATTACAAAATCGATCAGCTACATGGCGAAACGCCGCATCGGCGCACTCATCGCCATTGAGCGCGATACGGGAATGGGCGATTATATTGAGACGGGCATCCCGCTTAATGCGCAGGTCAGCTCGGAGCTTTTGATTAATATCTTCATCCCGAATACACCGCTGCATGATGGAGCGGTCATTATGAAAAATAACGAGATTGCGGCGGCTGCCTGTTATCTGCCGCTTTCTGAAAGCCCGTTTATTTCAAAGGAGCTGGGGACGCGTCACAGAGCGGCTGTCGGCATCAGTGAAGTGACGGACAGCTTAACCATTATTGTATCTGAAGAGACGGGCGCCATCAGTGTGGCCAAAAACGGAGACCTTCACAGAGAATTGACGGAAGAAGCACTGAAAGAAATGCTTGAAGCCGAGTTTAAGAAGAACGCCAGAGACACTTCTTCTAACCGCTGGTACTGGAGGGGCAAGAAAAATGGATAAATTCTTAAACAACCGCTGGGCTGTAAAGATCATTGCATTGCTCTTGGCGCTGCTGCTTTACGTTGCGGTTAACAACAACCAGGCGCCGACTCCGAAAAAGCCGGGGGAATCCTTTTTTCCGACATCAACGACTGACGAGGCTACGCTTACTGATATTCCTGTAAAAGCATACTACGATGAAGCGAACTATGTCGTCACCGGCGTGCCCCAGACGGTAAATGTCACGATTAAAGGCTCGACAAGCGCGGTGAAAAAGGCGAGACAGACGAAGAATTTTGAGATATACGCCGATATGAATAAGCTGAAGACCGGGACTCATAAGGTCGAATTGAAGGCGAAAAACGTATCGGACGGACTGACGATCTCCATTAACCCATCAGTCACGACGGTTACGATTCAGGAAAAAACGGCTGAGAGTTTTCCCGTGGAAGTTGAATACTACAATAAAAGCAAAATGAAAAAGGGATATACCCCTCAGCAGCCGATTATCAGCCCGAAAAACGTGCAGATTACAGGTTCGAAAAATGTGATTGATAACATTTCGCTTGTCAAAGCATCCGTGAACCTTGAAAATGCAAATGAGACCATTGAAAAGGAAGTGAAGGTGACCGTCTATGACAAAGACGGCAACGCACTTCCTGTTGATGTTGAACCGTCAGTCATTAAAGTGACGGTTCCCGTAGCCAGTCCGAGCAAAAAGCTTCCTTTCAAAATCGAAAGGAAGGGAAGTCTTCCGGACGGGGTGAGTGTTGCGAGTATTGACTCGAATCCGAGTGAGGTGACGGTTTACGGCCCGCAGGATGTGCTGGATTCACTGGAATTTATTGACGGCGTATCTCTTGATTTAGGCAAAATTGATAAAGATACCGATATCAATGCCGATATCCCGCTTCCTAAGGGCGTCACTAAGGTATCACCGGAAAAAATCACGCTTCATGTTAAAGTGGACAGTGAAGACAAAAAGGATTTTGACAATGTCGCAATCAAGACGGTCGGACTGGGAGGCTCACAGCAGATTGAGTTTCTCGACCCTGAATCGCAGGCGATAAATATTACGGCCAAAGGCTCTCCCGCCAACATTAAGGCGCTGAAAAAGTCGGACATTGAATTGTATGCCAATGTCTCGGACTTGGATGACGGAGAGCACTCTGTAAAGCTTGAAGTAAACGGCCCGCAAAACGTCACATGGTCCCTGTCAAAAGACACGGTTAAGATCAAGCTGACTTCTAAGAAAAACACAAGTTCAAATAAAAATGACGGCGGCTCCGCTGATTCCGGCAATAAGAACGGCACAAGCGGAGACGCAGACAAAGACAAGAGCAAGAACCGGGAAGACGACACTGACAGCGATCAGAATAAAAGTCAAAACCAGGATCAAAATCAAGACCAGGATGAAGACGGATCAAGCGCTGATTCTTCTTCAACAGAATGAAAAAGGAGCGATACAAAATGGGCAAGTATTTTGGAACAGATGGTGTAAGAGGTGTTGCCAACAGCGAGCTTACGCCAGAGCTGGCCTTTAAAGTGGGGCGTTTTGGCGGTTATGTCCTGACCAAAGATAAGCAGCGCCCGAAAGTGCTGATCGGCCGTGATACACGTATCTCCGGACATATGCTGGAGGGAGCCCTTGTCGCCGGACTTTTATCGATCGGAGCTGAAGTGATGCGCCTCGGCGTTATTTCTACGCCGGGGGTATCCTATTTAACGAAAGCCATGGATGCTGAGGCGGGCGTCATGATCTCCGCTTCTCACAACCCCGTACAGGATAACGGAATTAAATTTTTCGGAGGGGACGGCTTTAAGCTTTCTGATGAGCAGGAGGCCGAGATTGAACGTCTCATGGAGGAACCGGAAGATAAGCTGCCGAGACCGACAGGCGCGGACCTCGGGCTTGTGAACGATTATTTTGAAGGCGTTCAAAAGTATCTGCAATTTTTAAAACAGACGGCGGACGAAGATTTTACAGGCATTCATGTAGCGCTTGACTGCGCCCATGGTGCGACATCTTCCATTGCGACGCACCTTTTTGCCGATCTCGATGCTGACGTATCTACAATGGGGACGTCTCCGAACGGATTAAACATTAATGATGGCGTCGGTTCTACACACCCGGAAGCGCTGAGTGCTTTCGTCAAAGAAAAAAACGCCGATATCGGCCTTGCGTTTGACGGAGACGGCGACCGCCTCATTGCCGTTGATGAAAAAGGAAACATCGTCGACGGCGATCAGATCATGTACATATGCGCGAAGTATTTGAAATCAGAAGGCCGTCTGAAGGATGATACCGTCGTATCGACCGTGATGAGCAACCTCGGTTTCTACAAAGCGCTTGAAAAAGAAGAAATCAAAAGCGTTCAAACGGCAGTCGGCGATCGCTATGTCGTAGAAGCGATGAAAAAAGACGGCTATAATGTCGGCGGCGAGCAGTCAGGGCACCTTATTTTCCTTGATTACAACACTACCGGCGACGGTCTTTTGTCCGCGATCATGCTTGTGAATACGCTGAAGGCGTCCGGCAAAACCCTTTCAGAACTTGCGGATGAAATGAAAAAATTCCCGCAGCTCTTAGTGAACGTGAAAGTGACGGATAAATATAAGGTAGAAGAAAACGCTAAGGTGAAGGCCGTGATTTCTGAAGTGGAAAAAGAAATGAACGGAGACGGCCGGATTTTAGTGCGCCCGTCAGGCACCGAACCGCTCGTACGCGTGATGGCGGAAGCGAGAACAAAAGAGCTTTGTGACGAATATGTCACAAAAATCGTGGATGTCGTGCGGACAGAAATGGGAGCGGAGTAGCGAAGTTTATAAGCAGAGAGCGAACAAGACAAGTGCGATCAGCATAAAATGATAGTAAACATGATGCCGGGGCGGCAAAAAATAATTGACCGTCCTTGGCACATGCTGTAAAATCAAGCTTGTTCAGCCTTTGTTTTTCACTTGCAGGAAAGGCGGGATTGTTTGCATCTTTTATAATTACAGCGCCCGAACTAAGCGCCCGAAAAACGGCTTAGTTGACGAGGATGGAGGTTATCGAATTTTCGGCGGATGCCTCCCGGCTGATTCATTTAGATCACAGCCGTAAGGATTTCTTCAAACCGGAGGGGCGACTCTCCGAACAAAGGGAAATCACATGATCTTCCAAAAAAACATGTGGGAGGGGACGATTGAAAGTCCCCTTGTAATTTGACTTTCTTCGTCTCCTTTTACACCTTTAGGAGGAAGAAAATATGTGTGGAATTGTAGGTTACATCGGTCAGCTTGATGCGAAAGAGATTTTGTTAAAAGGATTAGAGAAGCTTGAGTACCGCGGCTATGACTCTGCCGGTATCGCTGTGGCGAATGAGCAGGGCGTGCATGTGTACAAAGAAAAAGGCCGCATCGCCGACCTTCGTGAAGTGGTGGATCACACGGTTGAATCTCAAGCGGGAATCGGCCATACACGCTGGGCGACTCACGGCGAACCAAGCTTCCTGAACGCTCACCCGCATCAAAGCGCACTCGGCCGCTTTACACTTGTTCATAACGGTGTGATCGAGAACTATGTTCAGCTGAAGCGCGAGTATCTTGAAAACGTTGAACTGAAAAGCGACACGGACACTGAAGTAGTCGTTCAAATGATCGAGCAATTTGTGGCGGGAGGACTCAGCACAGAAGAAGCGTTCCGCAAAACACTGACTCTGTTAAAAGGCTCTTACGCAATTGCATTATTTGACGGTGAAAACACAGACACCATTTACGTTGCAAAAAACAAAAGCCCTCTGTTAATCGGCCTTGGAGATACGTTTAACGTCGTGGCATCTGACGCGATGGCTATGCTTCAAGTAACGAATGAATACGTTGAGCTTTTGGACAAAGAAATGGTGATCGTGACAAAAGACGAAGCCGTGATTAAAAATCTTGACGGTGAAGTCATGACACGTGCGTCTTATATCGCTGAGCTTGACGCCAGTGATATCGAAAAAGGCACATACCCTCACTACATGTTAAAAGAAACGGATGAGCAGCCGCTTGTTATGCGCAAAATCATCCAAACGTATCAGGACGAAAACGGCAGACTGGCCGTGGCGGGCGATGTCGCTGACGCCGTGGCGGAAGCGGACCGCATTTATATCGTGGCTTGCGGAACGAGCTATCACGCCGGTCTTGTCGGGAAACAATATATTGAAATGTGGGCAAACGTACCGGTTGAAGTGCATGTAGCGAGTGAATTCTCTTACAACATGCCGCTTCTGTCTAAGAAGCCGCTCTTTATCTTCCTTTCTCAAAGCGGAGAAACAGCGGACAGCCGCGCCGTGCTTGTTCAAGTCAAAGCGCTGGGTCACAAAGCGCTGACGATTACAAACGTTCCGGGATCAACGCTTTCCCGTGAAGCGGATTACACATTGCTTCTGCACGCAGGCCCTGAGATCGCCGTGGCATCAACAAAAGCGTATACGGCTCAGATTGCCGTGCTTGCGATCCTTGCGTCCGTTGCAGCAGAACGCAACGGCGTTGATATCGGTTTTGATTTAGTCAAAGAATTAGGTATCGCGGCAAATGCCATGGAAGCTCTCTGCGACCAGAAGGACGAAATGGAAATGATCGCGCGTGAGTACCTGACTGTTTCAAGAAACGCTTTCTTCATCGGCCGCGGCATCGACTACTTCGTTTGTGTCGAAGGCGCCCTGAAGCTGAAAGAGATTTCTTACATCCAGGCGGAAGGCTTCGCCGGCGGCGAGCTGAAGCATGGAACAATCGCTCTGATTGAAGAAGGAACACCGG
Source organism: Bacillus sp. SYZHCR11 (assembly GCF_057196865.1). Taxonomy (NCBI): domain Bacteria; kingdom Bacillati; phylum Bacillota; class Bacilli; order Caryophanales; family Bacillaceae; genus Bacillus; species Bacillus sp. SYZHCR11. The sequence continues at coordinate 377,135 of NZ_JBXUND010000004.1, read as the reverse complement.
TCTTTGCGCTTGCGACACAAGAACACGTCAACCTGAGCATCCGCGGAAACGTGAAGGAAGTCGCAGCCCGCGGCGCCAACACTTGCATCATCTCGCTGAAAGGCTTAGAAGACGCAGACGACAGATTCATCCTGCCGGAAGTCAACCCTGCGCTTGCTCCGTTGGTATCTGTTGTGCCATTGCAGCTGATCGCTTACTACGCTGCGCTGCACCGCGGCTGTGACGTTGATAAACCGCGCAACCTTGCGAAGAGTGTGACTGTGGAATAGGAATAAATAATTCACGATAAACTTAAAATATAGTCGGAAAGTTTGACCCCTCTGGTTTTAGATAAACCAGAGGGGTTTTTAGTATGAAAATAAGAAGTGTTCGCCTGTTGATAAACTGAAGAATTTTATATTTATAAAGAAATCCCCATATATATATTGAAAAGAAGTAACGCCTATTTTATAATATAAATATATTCCAGTTTAAACCCATAAATGTAACCATTAGTAAAGAATGGTAGCGATCAAATATTGGTTTTTGAATAAGTATTTGTTTGGTGTTTTATTCCCATGTCTGATTACTTGGACATACTTCACTCTTGAACGGGCTACTCAATTAGACAATAAATCTGTTATCTGATGAGACTACATATATAGATTATAGAATACACATTTTCTTTTCCAGCATGTAAGTCACCTCCAGCAGTTTTCATTATGAATATCCCATTATATAAACCTAATCAATCGATTACACTTCCATATTATGCTTAAGACTTTAAAATCCCTTTTGTATTTCCCGACTCCTGATCCATTATGAATACCTAGACCAGATATGAAAATCACAACATTTTTGCAATAATCCGGTTCAATTCTTAAAAAAGTCCTGACAACAATGATAGGAGTGGAATGATGTCAAACCTTTTAGAAATCAGAAACATCAGCAAATCTTTTGGTCATAAAGCTGTTTTAAAGGATGTTACATTCAATGTGCCTGCCGGATCAATTGTCGGTTTTATCGGTGATAACGGCGCAGGCAAGTCAACAACATTTAAAACGATATTAGGATTAATTTCTCAGGATAGAGGTAAAGTGAAAATCTTTGGTAAAGAGAATCTGAATAAACATATAAAGTTTAAAGAAGATATTGGGGTCGTATTTGATGCGATGAATCTTCCTGCGCACCTTACGATAAAGCAGCTGAATCATGTATTTAAGAAACTGTTCGACGCTTGGGACCAAGATCAATTTTACCAGTTGGTTCATTCTTTCTCTTTACCTATGGACAAAAAAGTGAATACATTCTCGCGCGGCATGTCAATGAAGTTATCTGTAGCTGTTGCTTTGTCGCATAATGCAAAATTATTACTTCTGGATGAAGCAACGGGAGGGCTTGATCCCTCTTCAAGAGATGATCTGTTAAATGAATTAAAAAGCTTTGTGAGTAAAAGCAACGGAGGTATTTTACTTTCATCGCACATTATGACTGATGTCGAGAAGATAGCCAGCCATATCATTATTATGAAAGATGGCGAAATTTTATTAAATGAAGAGAAAGATAAGGTTCTTGAAAGCTATACCGTTATAGACGTTGATGAAGGTCAATTGGCTGAGATTGACGAAGATATCGTTCTAGCAAAAAGGAATCATGGATCTTATTGGAGTGTGCTTGTATCGGATCAACAGAAATTGCCTTATGGCGTAACGGCCAACACCATTTCCATAGAAAAAATCAGCGTCTTTTTAACGAGGAGTGAAAACATTGAGAGGTCTGTTACTGACTAACTATTACTTGGTTTATCGGAGTTTCTTTGCATACACGGGGTTGGCCATATTGGTATCAGCAGTCATTTTTTATTTTGGGGATGCTTCAATGCATCGTTTTGTTGCTATGCTGATTATTTTGTTTGTCGTTATGCCCGCACTTGAGGTTATAAAGTATGAGAGCAAGTCAGGCTATGACAGGTATGTTCTGACTTTACCGGTCAGCAGAACAAATATTGTTCAAAGTCACTATTTCTTTTATCTTTTGATTGTTGTGATCGGAGCTGTAATATCTTATGGTATTTTCCTTGTATACAGCCTGGGTTCTGATGAACCAATTGACGGTATATTTAATATTGTCTCTTTTGGAACGTTCATCGTTCTCTTTGCCGGTGCAATCGTTTATCCTCTTCTCTACATGATAGGCCCGGAAAAATCCGATGCTATCGTGATTGGAGGGGCAATGGGGGGACTTTTTGCTACCTTTGGATTACAAAGTGTCGTTGGGTATGCAGCAGAACAAGTACCGCTGTCATTTTTGCACATAAATCCTTCTTTATATGTCCCGATTATATATCTCATGATCGGCGTTATCTTATATATCATTTCATTTTTCATCGCCGCAGCTATATATCATAAAAAAGAATTTTAGCGCGTGTGTATTGATTTTATGCTGATCAAGTTATAACAGGATAAGGTGTTGTCTTTGCATATAAAGAACTTTGTGACCTTGAGGGTTAATATTTAGTATATAAAAATGGGGGGGCTTTTATGGAAGGCAACATGCTATATCATCAATATCTGAAGGCGAATTCCGAGTATTTCGGGAAACAAGAGATGACAATGAATACATATGAAGTGAATGACATCCCTGATACATATACTGTTATCTCAGATAGTAACTCAGTATGGAAATATTATCATGTTAAGGGTGTATCGTTACCAGAGCAGGGGTGGAAAATTCATTTAACTTCATTGTTAGAGGACGCACAAAGTGTATTGGATAGGGTTGCCCGCTTTTGTATGGGTAAGAAAATTGAATTTAAACACCTAAAGGATATGCATAGTTTTATTAACATGAATTCAAAAAATGCAAATCGAGCTTCTTCCGGCAAATTTATAACGGTGTACCCGGCTAATGAAGAAATCTTTGTTGAATTGTTGCAAGACTTATCTGAAATAACAAAGGATTTCAAAAAAGGTCCCTATATACTCAGTGATAAGAGGTGGAATAATACTAATGTATTTTACAGATATGGCGGATTTAAGCTTATTTTTAATGAACATGGTGAGCACTGTATTAGGGATGAAAGTGGTAATTTAATTAAGGATCAAAGAACACCCTTTTATCAGATCCCTGATTTTGTAAAAGACTTTGATGATTATCTTAATACGATCAATCATTCTGACGACTCAGAACAACAGGGGGAAAGCCATTTAGCGAAGTATGATATCATTACTGCACTGAGCTACAGTAACGCAGGGGGGGTATATCTTGCGACTCGAAAGAAAGATAACTTGAAAGTTATTCTTAAAGAAGCCAGACCAAATGCTGGTTTAGATGGAGGACCCAGAGATGCGTTAGAAAGGCAAAAAATTGAATATGATACTTTAAAAAAGCTTAAGAACATACATGGCGTGGTCAATCTAATTGAGTACTTCCAAGAATGGGAACATTACTTTTTAGTAGAGGAATTCATTGAAGGAAGAGATTTGAGACAATGGATTGCACAAGAGTATCCATTCTTTAGAGATGAAGATGGCGATAGTATATGTAATCATGCTAAGAATATAAAAAAAATATTGTTACAACTCTTTGCTCTGATAGATCAAATGCATAATAACGGAGTTGCTATGGGTGATTTGCAGCCAGCAAATGTGATGGTAACTGAAGACTTAACCGTTAAGATAATAGATTTTGAGACTGCAATGCCCGTAGAGTCTGAAGAAAAACCTAGTATGGCAACAATCGGGTTTGTTTCTCAAGAAATGAAGGCAGGTGGTTCTAGAGACTGGTTTGGGTTAAAGAGATTAATAAGATATTTAGCCCTGCCAGTGCTCTCTTCAGACGATATGGATGGGTATCTGCAAGATAACCATTTATACTGGATAAAGATGAATTATGGAGAATCATTTTATCATTTCATTTTAGAGTTGCAAAAAAAATGTGATGATAAAATAAAAGGTTATCACAAATATCTTCCCCGAGAGATTAACCTTTATAACAAGAAAAGGGATATCAACTTATATTCCATGATTAATAAGTTGATAAAGGGTCTAGAAAACAATTTAATAGATGATGAAAGGCTCGTAAACGGTGACATTCGTCAGTTTGAAATGAACGGAGGAAAATTCAACTTTCTCACTGGGGGGAGTGGCGCTGCCTATATTCTTACCAGATGTAACTCGAAGTCTGAGAATGTAGATAATTGGATTCAAAGTTTTTTGGTGGATAACCTATCGAGTGGCGATGATAATGGTTTATTAACTGGAAAAACAGGAATGCTGGCTCTGCTTTATGAGAAGGGGTACAAGGAAACTGTTTTAAATGAATTGAATGTTCTGAGAAGTAATGTAAATGAAACAACCAACATTTCTTTACGATCAGGTCTTTCAGGAATAGGCCTGTTCTTAATCAGTTTATATTTTGAGACGGAAAGTAAAGAATACTTGGAGTTTGCGAAAGAGATAGAAAAATTGATTGACCTAAATAAGGTTAAAGACGAGTCATTAAAAGTTAATGACTGGATGGCGGTAGGTATAGGTTTAATTGATGGGTTATCTGGCGTCTCTCTGTTTTATTCAGCGCTTTATTCAGCAACCAATAATAAAAGATATTTAGAGGAAGCTGAGTTATTTTTAAAGAAAGACTTGGAAAAGACAAAAAAAGATGATGTAACCGGTGTATTACAGACTTTAGATGATAGAAACCGATTATTGCCATATCTCTCTGGAGGGTCTATTGGAGTCGCTGCGTCAATTTGGTTTTTAAACCATGTAAGTGGACAAGATCTATTTAAAGAAGAATTTAGAGCCATTTTAAATCTATCAAAGATACGCTGCACAATCAGTGGAGGTTTATTTGATGGTGCAGGAAGCTTCCTTTTAATCCCTTCTATGGTTGATAATAGAAAAATGCGGGAGGGAATTCTTATGGAAGTAATGGATCTGCTTAATATCTTTTTAATTGAGAAAAATGATTATTATGTTTATCCGGGGCAATTTTCTTATAGATTATCTGATGATGTTTATACAGGCAGCTCAGGTATAGTGTTAGCATTAATGGGAATTGTTAAAAGCAATCCACTTTATTGGTTACCATTGGTCAACACAGATAAATTTTTAGCGGAAACAAAAATGAAAGATATTCCAGTTGGAATAAATTGATAATATTATCCCCATTAGATGATAAATGAATGTCTGTTAACACTCGAAAGGAGGTGAGAAAAGTGAATGATGTTTTGGAATTGCAAAAGTTAGAGAAAGAGACAGATGGTAAAGGTATAGCTGTGGATGCGACAATTACAACGACATGGACAGTAACAACAACTAGCGGTTTTGTTTCTTCAGTAAGTAATCATTGTTAAAACAATCTTGCTTCATTAAATATTAATGAAGTATAAATGATGAACACTGTATTGGACTGTCGGAGAAGCCTTAAGTTTATCATTTCTTGGGTGCTTGTAGTTAAAATCAGCACCCAAGAGTTCTTAATTATAATTAACAAATCATGAAAAAACTATAGAAGGTGACAACAATTAAAAAGTTATTAGAATTGGCAAAAAACCCTGAACCATTTGAAGAAGGCACACAAGAGGTATGGCTTGATCCAGATAGAGCTGAACTTGTTTTGAAATCACATTTTGATGAGAATATACCCGGCGGCAGCAAAGGGAGCTCATTTGTTGATGAGACTGTGGATTTTATTACAAAAATAGCACCAATAGAATGTAATAATAAAATTATTGACTTAGGATGTGGCCCGGGGCTCTATTCTCAAAATTTAGCATTAAAAGGCTACAACGTGACTGGTGTAGATTATAATAAAAAATCAATCGATTATGCTATTAGTGAAGCGGATAAAATGAATTTACAAATAGATTATAAGATTGAAGATATTACGAATCTCGAAATCGAAAGTGAATTTGATGTAGCTCTGCTCATTTATCAAATCTATGGTGTTTTTAGTCCGACCAACAGAAGAAAAATACTTAACAACATCTATCGCGGTTTAAAACCTGGAGGATTAGTTCTATTAGATGTCTTATCAGAGAAGAGTTATGAAAAATTTGAAGAGAATTTAATGTGGTTCCTATCAAAAAAGGACAGTCTGATATCGGATAAGGAACATTTGACCTTATACGCTGCAATTAAATATCCTGATAATGTTACTTTGGCAAAAAATGTTTTGATTTTTGACGATGGGAAATTAGTGAATTATAATTATTGGAACCAGCATTTTAGCATTGAAAATTTAGAAAAAGAAGTGAATGAAGCAGGGTTTAACCTTGAAAAAGTCTATGCAGATGTCAATGGCGAGGAATATAAAAATAACGGAGAGTTTTTTGCAGCCGTCTTAAAGAAAAAATAAGGACTAAACGTATCTAAAAATAGCCGAGTTGAGTACTTAAAATAAATATTCCATTTAGGATTCAGTGTTAGCCATAATAGATGAAAGGTGTACTCCTTATGGCTCTAACACTGAGTGTTAAAATTGATAGGCCTTTAAGCCATATTGAAATCGTACATTGTGTTTGTTAGCGAGAACTAGATAAAGATTCAGAAAAAAGCTGACGAATGATGCCGTCAGCTTTTCTTTATGTGTTTTTTTAAAACTCCTCATACTCCGCCGGGTCTTGGCCGTTTATGCGTCCGTGGGGGCGGGTAAGCGAGTCGATGATGTTCATGTCGTTTTCATCAAGGGAGAAATCAAAAACAGAGATGTTTTCAAGCTGGCGCTCGGGCGATGCTGATTTTGGAATCGGGATGGCGCCCAGCTGGATATGCCAGCGCAAAATGACTTGAGAAATGGTTTTGCCGTATTTGTCCGCAATCTGTCCGAGTTTTTGATCGTTTAATACTTCGCCGGCGCGGGATAACGGACTCCATGATTCTGTCACGATGCCCTGTTCTTCGTGCCATTGGCGCTGCTGCTGCTGATTAAAAGCGGGATGCAGTTCAATTTGGTTGATGCCTGGCTTTACGCCGGTTTCACGTTCGAGCCGTTCGATATGCTCAGGCAGGAAATTACAGACGCCGATGGAGCGGATCAGGCCCCATTTTTTCGCATCAATCAGTGCCTGCCATGCTTCCAGATAGCGGTCTTGTTTCGGATTCGGCCAATGGACGAGATACAGGTCATAGTAGTCCAGACCGGCGCGGTATAAAGATTCTTGGATGGTTTGTACAGCTTTGTCATAGTCATGGTAGCGCCCGGGCAGCTTGGACGTCACGTATAGCTGTTCTCTCGGAACAGAACTTCTGCGGATGGCTTCTCCGACCGTCCCTTCATTTTCATAGTTATAAGCGGTATCAATCAGACGGTAGCCGATATCAATGGCGCTGGTAATGGCATGAACGCCATTGTTTCCATTAAGAGCGTATGTACCGAAGCCGATCGCGGGAATGTTTGTCCCATCCAGCAGTTTCTTTTGCGGAATTGTCCCAGTCATCATTAAATCCCTCCTTGTTTTCTACTTTACCATTATTCTTACAAATGAAACATAATAATGGAAGGAAATGAAGTGATCCGCACATGAAAAAAGCTGACGGAGAACCGCCGGCTTTAAATTTGAAACATCCATGCTACGACGGGGCCGAAGACCGATCCTAACACGGCGCAGAGCGTCATGGATACAGAACTCATGGAGACCGTTAATTCTCCGTACTCCATTGCTTTTGAGGTGCCGAGCGCATGGGAAGCGCTCCCGAATGCAATTCCTTTCCCGAGTGAGCTGCGGATGCGGATCCACTTGAGAAGCAGCGGTCCTAAGATAACGCCGGAAAACCCTGCGATCATGACGAATACGACTGTCATGGAAGGGACACCGCCGATACCGGACGCAATCTGTATGGCGACAGGCGTCGTAATTGATTTTGGGATAATTGACAAAATCAAACTCCGGCTGATGCCGAACAGCTCTGCAAATAGCAGGCCGCTGACCATTCCGGAGAATAAACCGGCCAACACGCCGCCGATGATCGGAAACATATACTTGATTAACACCCGGCGCTGCTTATAAAGCGGGTATGCCAAAGCCACCACGGCGGGGCCGAGCAGTGAATTGATCCATTGCCCGCCGATCATATAGTCTTTATACGGAATATGAAAAACAAGCAGCACGGCGATAATGAAAATCGTAGTCGTCAAAACCGGTATGAGAAAGGGATATGGAAAGCGCACATATAATTTCACCATAGCCAGATAGGCGGCGGCCGTGAACAAAATTATAAGGATTGCGATACATGCTTGCTGCACTTCTTTTTCTCCTTTCTCTGATTGGCTTTATGCTCTAACAGCTGGCTGGCGTACCCTGCAGCGATCATTGTGACGATGGTGCTCAGCACGATGATCAGAAACAGAGCAGCCCCGCTGGCGGAAAACAGTGACGGGTAATTGATGACGCCCGTCATGGCCGGAATGAATAACAGCGGAAGAAAAGACAGCAAAAATCCGGCTCCGTCTTCAATCATTTTGACGGGAATGATCTTAACCGATAAACATATGATCAGCAGGATCAAACCGATGATGCTTCCGGGAATGGGCAGGTGAAAGAACTGCTGAACGGCTCCCCCGATAAAAGAAAATGCGAATAAAATAATGATTTGCAAGATGATGCGTATGACTTTCACGACAATGCTGTTCTTTGGAGAAGAGCAGCTTCCCCCTTTCTTGATGTTTCTATAAGTTTCTTTACTTTTGGCACATATATTTGTACTATACAAATATATGTATGCAAAATATTTCTATATGTTTTCTGAGTAAATGTGCATATGTTTGTATTATACAACTAATATTGCTGTTGTCAATGTAAGGAGTGAGGCGTTTGTCAAAACAAGATCCGATTGAATTAATTGAATATGAGCTCACCACTTTTATCAGGAGAGCTGTTTATCTGGATAACTCCGACCGTAAAATCGGACATCTGGAAAGAGCTGCGTATTTGTTATTACGGCAGCTGGATGAATTCGGGCCGGCGCGTGTGAAGGAATTGGCCGAATCATTTAAGCTGGATATTTCCACATTATCACGCCAGGCAGCGGCCTTGGAGTCGAAAGAGCTGATCCAGCGTTTTTCTGATCCTTCTGACGGGCGGGTCAGTCTGTTTGCGATTACGAAGCTTGGCAAACAGAGGTTAAAAGCTGATAAAAAGATGCGTCTTGAGCGGTATCATCGTATGCTTGACGATTGGTCCGGCGATGAAAAAGAAATGTTCGGCCGGCTTTTGCTGCGGCTGAATGAGGCATTTATCGATTAATGCATGATTTTTGCCGGGTTAAGCAGGATTATGGCGTATACAAGGGAGAATGGAAGAGAGTAAGGCTTTACGCCATTCTGCTTAGCAAAAATAATATTGGATAGGGGGCGGAAAACGTTTCTCCTGGGAAATAATGTTTCTCGGAGGCTGCGGCAGTTATTATCTCAATATTCACAATTCAATAAAAATGAAAGCGCTTTATTTTTAGTCCGTTGGTTCAGAGTGTAAGGTGTTTGCCTGAAAAAAACAATTGTATTTTCCACGAAAATTTATTATGATGGAATAAGGAAATTGGAGATTATATAACGATAGGAAGATAGAATATTTCCAATATTGCGGGAAATGAAGAGTGAGTTAGGTTCAACAGGTGCACCTTCTGCTTCATTATTTCACATATATCAGAGCTGTTAAGAGGAGGAAGCGAAGTGGCAAACAAAGAATTAAAGAGAGGCTTAGGCGCTCGTCATATACAGATGATTGCGCTGGGCGGCACGATCGGTGTCGGTTTATTCATGGGGTCATCCAGCACGATCGGATGGACCGGACCGTCTGTCCTGCTGGCTTATGCGATCTCGGGTATCTTTATCTTTTTTATCATGCGTGCGATGGGCGAAATGCTCTATGTAGAGCCGAGTACAGGGTCGTTTGCGACATTCGGCCATAAGTATATACATCCGTTAGCCGGCTATATGACGGCGTGGAGCAACTGGTTTCAATGGGTGATCGTCGGGATGTCTGAAATTATCGCCGTCGGTTCGTATATGAAATATTGGTTTCCTGATCTGCCGGCATGGATTCCCGGCATTATCGCCATGGCCATTCTCGGTGCGGCGAATTTAATTTCAGTAAAATCTTTCGGTGAGTTTGAATTTTGGTTTGCCATGATCAAAATCGTCACCATTATTCTGATGATTGTGGCCGGAATCGGAATTATTTTCTTCGGTTTCGGTAACGGAGGGCATGCGATCGGATTATCTAATTTATGGTCGCACGGCGGTTTCTTTACAAATGGTTTTTCAGGATTTTTCTTTGCTTTGTCTTTGGTTGTTGCGGCCTATCAAGGGGTCGAGCTGATCGGAATTACGGCAGGGGAAGCGAAGGACCCGCAAAAAACGCTGCGAAGCGCGATTCAGAGTATTATCTGGCGGATTTTGATTTTTTACATCGGTGCGATTTTCGTAATCGTTACCGTATATCCGTGGAATGAGCTTCACTCACTCGGCAGTCCGTTTGTTTCGACATTTGCGAAAGTCGGGATTACGGCGGCGGCCGGTTTGATTAACTTTGTGGTGATTACCGCTGCGATGTCCGGATGCAACAGCGGGATATTCAGTGCGGGACGTATGCTTTATACGTTAGGCGTGAACGGACAGGCACCGAAATTCTTTAAGAAAGTTTCTTCGAGCGGTGTGCCGATATTCGGTACGCTTGCGGTATTAATCGGACTTGTGATCGGTGTCGTGCTGAACTACATCGCGCCTCCGAAAATCTTTGTTTATGTGTACAGCGCGAGTGTGCTGCCGGGAATGATTCCGTGGTTCGTCATTTTGATCAGCCATCTCGGTTTCAGAAGAGCGAAAGGCGCTGAGCTTGATAAGCATCCGTTTAAAATGCCTTTTGCGCCGTTTACAAACTATTTGACGATCGCTTTCTTACTCATGGTATTGATCGGCATGTGGTTTAACAAAGATACGCGGATTTCTTTGGTTGTCGGGGTGATTTTCCTGGCGATTGTGACGGTCAGCTATTATGCGTTCGGTATCGGCAAGCGCATGCCTGGTGAAAAATCGAAAATAGAAGACGCTGTATAATTCAAAAAGACACCTCTCTTACAGGGGTGTCTTTTTCGGCTTGTCCGCGAGTGGTATACTGGTTAAAAAAAGCAGAACCGGGGGAAACATCGATGAGTCATTACCGTACGTTATTATTTGATATAGACAATACGCTGCTGGATTTTACCGCTTCAGAAACCGATGCTCTTCAAAAATTGTTCCAAGGTTCAAAGCTGGAGCTGACGGCAGAGGTGGAAGCCCGTTATAAAGCGTTAAATCAAGGGCTGTGGAAGGCGTTTGAAGAGGGGGAAATGACCCGCGATGAAGTGGTGAATACACGGTTTGCCCTTTTGTTTAAAGAATACGGCCTTGAAGCCGACGGCGTGCTGATGAATCAGGCGTACCGCCAATACTTAGAAGAAGGGCACCAGATGATAGACGGAGCTTATGAGCTGATTGAACGGCTGAGTCCTTTATTTGATTTATACATCGTGACGAACGGCGTCTCAACATCACAATATAAGCGGCTGGGCGACTCCGGTCTGTATCCGTTTTTTAAAGATGTGTTTGTATCTGAGGACACGGGTTTTCAAAAGCCGATGAAGGAATACTTTGATTATGTATTTGCGAGAATTCCCGGTTTTTCTGCCGGGCACGGGCTTATTATCGGCGATTCATTGAGCGCGGACATAAAAGGCGGTCAGATGGCGGGAATGGATACGTGCTGGTTTAATCCCGGAAAGAAAGCAAATGAGTCCGGGATCATCCCGACGTATGAAATTCATTCGCTTGATGAGCTGTATGATGTGCTGAACGTGGAGCGAAAAGCCGCCGCTCATCTGTAAGGAGAATACGATGAAGATTGCACATACGAAGTTACTGATCAGGGGTTTTGCATTACTATCAATCTTTCATGCGATTCTTCAGCTTCCTCCCGGCCGGGGGGAGCTGAAGGTTTTTTTGTCTGTGCTCGTGATGATGCTGACGGCTAATGACTGCCTGCGGCCGCTATATATGAAGAGAAGGCCGGCTGTATATCAAGGCTCTTTTCTCCTGAGCAACGTTATCGCGGGAGTTCTTTTGTACAATGTCTATAGTGTGGGGACACAGGCCGTAATGGTGCTTTTATTGGCGGAGGTGCTTATTACTGATCAGCAGATTCCGGCTGTTTTGTTAACGGTGAATGCCGCCGCATTTGCAGCAGCTTTATACGCCGGAGGAGCGGGTGTCAGTGATATCGTGCCGCCATACTTCATCATGTTTGCGGTGATTTATTTATATCGGAAGAACCTGCAGGAGAAGTCGAAGGTAGAATTGCTGAACCGAGAGCTGAAAACCGCTAATGACACACTGAAGGAATATTCAGACCGGATTGAGGAACTGGCCGTTACGAAAGAAAGAACAAGAATTGCGCAGGAGCTGCATGATTCTCTCGGTCATTATCTGGCTGCTCTGAAAATGAATTTAGAATTTGCCGGGAAGACAGCCGGGCATCAGCCGGACAAAGTGAAGCAGATCATTCATAAGGCGCATGATCTTACGAAAGAATCTATTTTAAAGCTTCGCCAGGCGGTTACGCTGCTGCAGGGCTCTTTGTCCGGGCGGGCGTTTGAGCAAGAGCTCCGTGACATTTTCAGTCATTTTCAAGAGGCGGGAGGCATTCGCTTCGAGCTGGAGACGGACGCGGCCATAGAAGCGGAACAGCCGGATGTGAAGCATTGTCTTTATCAATCCGTTCAGGAAACGATTACGAATGCGATAAAGCATGGACATGCTTCATATGTTTCTGTCCGGATTCAAAAAAACCGAAACATGATATTGGCGCATATTCATAATAACGGCTCAGCCTGCGGAACGATCATAAAATCAAATGGTCTGAAAGGAATTGAGAAAAGAGCGGCCGCACTTGGCGGAGAGGCTGTTTTCTCTTCCGGGAAGGAAACGGGTTTTGACGTGAAAATAAGGATTCCATGCAAGGAGGAATAATCAAGTGAATGTCATGATTGCAGACGACCAGTCCATTGTGAGAGAGGGGCTGAAAATGATTCTGAGTCTTCACGAAGGAATTCAAATATCGGGAGAGGCTTCTTGCGGCGAAGAGGTTCTCCGGCTGCTTTCTCAAACCGAAACCGATGTGATTTTGATGGATATCAGAATGCCCGGTATGGACGGAATCGAAACGACAAAAGCGGTAAAAGCGCGATATCCTTCCGTAAAAGTCATCATTCTGACAACGTTTGAAGATGATCACTATATTTTTGCCGGGCTGAAAAGCGGAGCCGACGGCTATCTCTTGAAGGATGCTGATTCAGATGAAATTACCGCCTCCCTTCAAGCCGTTTATGAAGGGAAAATGATGCTGAATCCCAAAATCACGGTTTCCGTCGTAAAAGCGCTGAACAACATGGAGATCCCTGCGGTGCAGAAAGAGCCGCGGTCAAAGCTGAAGGAGATTCTCACGCCGAGAGAGCTTGATGTGGCGAAACACATTATGGAAGGCAAAAGCAATAAACGCATTGCCGCAGACTTATTTCTGACTGAAGGCACTGTGAAAAACTATGTATCCAGAATCCTCGATAAACTTGAAGTGTCAAACAGAACCGAGCTTACTTTATATTTGCAAAAATTGCTATAACCCCGCTTCACCCTCCTCTCTCCCTTTTTATCACTAAACATATGACGAAAGTAATACCCATATCGAGTACGAAAGTGAATAGAAAACAAGGATCGCCAAGAGTAGAATAAGTGCAGACATGACACAAGGAGTGCTGCACGAATGCTCGAATTAACGGATTTGACAAAAAAGTACGGCGATTTTACCGCTGTCAATCATATATCACTGCGCATCGAAAAAGGAGAGATATTCGGTCTGCTGGGACCAAACGGCGCCGGTAAATCAACAACGGTGTCGATGATCAGCACCGTGCTCCCGCCGACGGGCGGAACAATCTGCATTGACGGAATCTCATTACAGGAGCAGCCTGCGGCCATAAAAAAAGTGATGGGAGTCGTCCCGCAGGAAATCGCTTTATATCAAGCGTTAAGCGCAAAGGATAATTTGGCTTTTTTTGGAAGTCTGTACGGACTTTCCGGTAAGGAACTTTGTAAACGGGTTGATGAAGTGCTGGACATCATCGAATTACAGGAACAGCGAAATCAAAGAATATCTGAGTTTTCGGGCGGCATGAAAAGACGGGTGAATATCGGTGCCGCGCTAATGAATGAACCGAAACTATTCATTTTAGATGAACCGACCGTCGGAATTGATCCGCAATCCAGACACCACATTCTTGAAACCGTGAAGACGTTAAATCAAGAAAAAGGGATGACCGTCATCTACACGAGTCATTACATGGAAGAGGTCGAATACCTCTGTGAAAAAGCGGCGATCATGGATCACGGCTCAATCATTGCCTGCGGGACGAAAGACGAATTGAAGCAGTCAGCCAAAGCCTCTGATACCCTGACCGTGAATGCAGAGGGGCTGAATGATGATGCCGTTAAAAAAATCCGCCGCATTCCCGGTGTTGCCGAGGCTGCTGTCAGCCGGCAGACCATTACGATGCTCGTCTCTGCGGCAGATCGCAATATCCTTGATATTGCGGATGATATCAGGAAAACCGGTATCACCATTAAGGGCATTCATTTCGAGGAAGCCAATCTGGAAAGCATTTTCCTCCGGCTCACCGGCAAAACGCTGCGGGATTCATAGGGGGCGTCATGAAAATATTATTCAGGCTGATCTTATTAGATTTTCGGTTATTGGCCGGCGCAAAGTCTTTCTATATAAAACTGCTTCTGTTTCCGGCGCTGATGATTTTCATTTTAGGAACGGTTTTTCACGGCGATTCAAAAGTGAAGCCATTTCAGACTGCGTTTTATAATGCGGATCACGCGGAGAGTTCTTTGGGTGACCAATTAAAGAATGACGTGCTGAACCAAAACGATCTCATCCGTGTAAAAGATATAGGCAGTTACCAAGAAGGGAAACAGCTTGTCGAAAGCGGTAAAGTCTCCGTTTTTGTATACGTGCCGAAAGGCTTTGCAAAAGCGGCGGAACACAATGAAAAAACAAGTATCAAAGTCATCTCGGACCAACAAGGCTCTGTAAACGGAGACATTGTGGAAATGATGGCCGATTCGTTTGTCACCAGAGTAAAAGCGGAATTCAGCGAAGAAAAAGCGGTGCTGAAGCAGTCGGGACATCTGTCAAAGGGAGATGTCAGCAAAATCATCAGCGGCCTTTCGGGTGAACGTGGACAGACTGTCACCATTCCGAAACAGTCGGCCGGCAATCACGCGGCTCCGATTGATGCGATGCAGTATTATTCAATCGCAATGGTCGTCATGTTCTCCATTATGACCGCGTTTGCGCTCATTCACGGGATAGTGGAAGAGAGACAGCAGCACACGTTATTCAGAATCAAATCAATGCCTGTTTTACGTATCCAATACGTGGCGGGTAAGCTTTTGGGAATCATGTTTGCCATCCTGATGCAAATGGCTGCCGTCATCATCGCAAGCAGCATCTTGTATCAGGTAAAATGGGGCAATTTGTTTGAAGTATTGCTGGTGACGATCGTTTATTCATTTGCGATCGGCAGTATTGTGCTCCTTTGGGGGGTTACTGCAAAAAACCACGAGACCGTCTCAAGCATGGCGGCTCCTATTCTGTATGGCTTCAGTTTTTTAGGCGGAAGTTTTATCGCAAAAGACGGCTTGCCTGACAGTTTGAAAATCGTGCAGGAGCTGATACCGAACGGCAAAGCGATCAACAGCTATGTCAGTGTCACGCAGCATGCCGGTCTGAGCGGTATTGCGGCGGATTTGGCAGAGCTTGCCGCCATCGGCGCCGTGTTTTTATGTTTGACCGTCTGGGTGTTTAAACGGAAGGAGGCTGTTTCATGATGCAGCTGTTATTCATGATCAGACATCAGCTGAAACTGATGCTGCAAAATCGGGCTGCCATCTTTGCGACGATTTCCGCTCCGCTCCTTCTCACATATTTCTTTTCCTTTTCTGCGGATGGCAGTCAGCAGAAGGAAGTATATGTAGCTGATGAGGATCAGAGCGCCTATTCAGCGCAATTTATGAAAATGATTCAGACAGCCGGCCATATAAAAGTCACGAAGGTCACGGAGGACGTATTAAAAACAAAGGTTAATCATCAGGATATATCCTTTGGATTGCTGATCGGCTCTCATTTTGAAGAGACATTATTTTCCGGAGATGAATTGAACGTTTCATTTATTCAGAATGAAGAAAAGGGTGATGCTGTTTTGACAGAGCAGCTGATTGCGCAGCAGGCGGGCGCGCTGAAAAAAATAGTCCGCGATGCAAAAGTGATATCCCGTACGCTGCACACCGATGGAAAGCAGGCGGCAGCTGATCTCTTGAAGGATATTCAGGGTCATTCCGCCGTCACCGTTGACCGCCATCACGTTTATGCAGGCGGGCAGGCGGCTGACAGACTCATCGGATTTTTAGTGATGTTTATCTGGTTCGTTGCAGTCCAAAGCCTGCGATCATTTATAGATGAACAAGAAAATCATACATACGACAGATTGCTGAGCACGCCCGTTTCCTATACGGCATATGCCATCTCTAAGTTTGCGGCGGCGTATCTTTTCGGACTTCTCCATATTATCGTGATTCTCGCTGCCGGAACATTCATGCTGCACATCCGTTTTGCTGATCATGTTTTTGCTGCTGGAGCGGTGCTTGCGGCCTGCTCGTTTGCGCTGACTGCTGTAACGATGGCCGTGATACCGTTCATGAAGAGCCAAAAGCAATTCACGTCGCTTGCTTCCGTTTTTATAGCTGTCACGGGTTTATTGGGAGGGGCTTTCTTCACATTAGACACGGCTCCGGAGTACATGCGGATGCTGTCATTGTTTACCCCTGAAAAATGGGCGATCGGTGCATTTCAAAACAATGGCGGAGACAGCATGCAGATAGTGACGCTGAGCCTGTTTCTTGCCGCCGGTGCAGCGTCATTGGTTTTATCACTCTATTTGATAAACCGTAATATGAAAAAACACAGTTAGGAGGATGGCTGCTTTGTATATGGCAGAAATCATCGGAATCATAGAAGTGCTTGCTGGAGCCGCAATGAACGTATGGATCGGCTGGCTCGGAAAAACCTTTTTCGGTAAGGATGACAGAAGCTCAAGAGTCGTGTTAAGAATCTGCGGCATCTTTCTCATAATCAATGGCGTTTCCAGAGCGTTTCATATCTAGTTCACAAAATATTCCGGACTCTTTTATGAAATGTAATCTTTTTCCTTGGGAATCATGTAAAATAGTATAGGATTCTACGAAAAGATTAAGAGGAGGAAGAAACATGAAAAAGAGACTCGTTATGCTATTTGCCGCGGCCGCCGCTGCTTTGTTGCTTGTGAGCGGGTTGTGGGTTCCGTCAGCGTCTGCGGCGCCGGCTCCTGCTTTAACACAAATCCGTATTATCGGTGTGACGTCTGACGGTCAGAATTACCAATGGGAAAATATCGGTCCGAACCAAATCAGCGCATCAAAACCGATGAAGGGGACAACGGGTTATTTAGCCGTATATTTCCAAGGGTATCCGAACAATAATACGATCCAGGCGTTTAACAACGGAACGAATATTACAAATCTTACGTCAAAAGCGCTGGAAGATGAATATACGAAAAACGGCAATATCGTTACAGGCTATATTAAATATTACAGCGTTCCTCTTTCTTATGTCAGTTCAGGAACGTTCTCTTTCTCCGCAACGGGGCTGAACGGGCCGTACACGCCGTTAAGCAGCGGATTTTTCTCCATTCAGGTACAGAGTTAAAACAGCCGCCCGGTGCTTTCATGTATAGTTTTCCTCTCTTTCCGGGAAGCTATTCCTAAAGAAAAGGGAGGGCTTACATGATGGACAGGACACTCGGATATTTGCGCGAGTCGCTTTCGAACCACTTGGAGCATGATGTGTGCCGGGGGATTTATAAAAAGCTTCAGGTGAAGCATTATGCAAATGAGGGCGAGTTCGTGAAAGATCTAAATGATCTGGAAATGGATGCGTTGAATCAGGTGCTTGAAAAGGAAATCAAATATGCTGAGAACGAGCAGGATGAGAAGCGCACGATGGAATTGAATGAAGTATATGAGCTTCTATTTTAAAGAGCCTCCCGGCGGCCGGGAGGCTTTTTATTGTTTCGGAACCAGTTTACAGAATCATCCAACCCTTTGTATAATGGATAGTTGTGAAAAACACAGACGGAGGAGAAACATGAACGAAATAAAAAAACAGACGGTTCTTGAGTTGTCATCGGTTGAAAAAGCTTTGGTTTATCTGGTGCCGCCATTATTGGGGCTGGTCATCGGATGGTTTCTGCCGGTCATTGCGAAGTGGGCCGTAACATTGGATTGGCTGCCTTTTCACGGGCCGCTGGAAATAATCGCTTCCTTTCACGGATGGAAGGCTGCGGCTGCAACCGCCGTTATCGGCTTAATTGGGGGAGTGTGGCTGACGCGGGCAGCTTTTAAAGAAAGTCTTGTGGCAGTCGTGACGGACAGCGAGGTGTCCTTAACCATATATAATGAAGAAAGCGTGTTTTCGAAAGACAGCATTTCCGGTGTGTTTACGGATGGGAAGTATCTTGTCTTATTAGGCACTGAAGGACAGGAGCTTTTTCGGGAGAAGCTTGAGCCGGCGGTTGAAAAAGCGGCTGATGCGTTTCGCGCGCATGGGTATGTCTGGCTGGGGACGGAAGATCCTTTTAAAGAAGAATACAAACGGTGGGTGCCGGACACGCCGGATTTGGAGCCTGGGGCAAATGCTCTTTTAAAAGCGAGAGAAAAGGCGCTGAAAGAGGAGGAAAAGGCTGATGCGAAAGAGCTGAAAGCGGAAATATCCAAACTGGGCATTACCGTGCGGGAGAAAGGATCGCGCCAATATTGGCGGATCTATAAAACGCCGTCTGCATAAAAAAAGCTGCCGCCGTTTGATACGGCCGGGCAGCCCGGGAACAGATTATTTCTTCTTGTCATCATAATATTGAACCGGGTACATGGAGCCTTCGGATACCATTTTGTTATCTTCAATATCTTCGGGATGCGGGTTGCCTGCTTTGTTGACGGGGAATGATTCAATATCCTGCTTCCCGGAGAGCGATGTTTTCATATTGCGGATAAAGTTCATCACCTTTTGGCGGTTTGATTTATCTTTGAGCAGGTAGGAAGTCACTCCGACAGTCGACACGGCAAGTCCTGAAATGAGCAGTTTTTGTTTCACGATAAAAACTCCTTTCTATTTCTGGCTTGCAGTAGTTATTCCCGCTTAACGGCTGTTTAAACATCGGAAGGTTAATTTTGGCTTGCCGCTTTAATGCGATAAAGATTGACAAAACTATTTTCAGAATAATATTATAAATATATGATAGCGCTGGAGTCATATTTTAATTGAAAGGTGTTAACTTTATGAATCAATTACATCGCAGAATGGGAACGTTTGCACTCATGATGGTCGGACTTGGGTCGATGATTGGCTCCGGTTGGTTATTCGGGGCGTGGCGGGCGGCTCAGATTGCGGGACCTGCCGCAATTATTTCCTGGATTATCGGTATGATCGTTATTTTGTTTATCGCACTTTCTTACAGTGAATTGGGTTCAATGTTCCCGGAAGCCGGGGGAATGGTAAAATATACTCAATATTCTCATGGATCATTTATTGGATTTATCGCAGGATGGGCAAACTGGATTGCGATTGTTTCCGTTATTCCGGTGGAGGCGGTTGCGTCTGTTCAATATATGAGCTCATGGCCGTGGGACTGGGCAAAGTGGACAA
The DNA here is from genome assembly GCF_057196865.1 of Bacillus sp. SYZHCR11. NCBI lineage: Bacteria > Bacillati > Bacillota > Bacilli > Caryophanales > Bacillaceae > Bacillus > Bacillus sp. SYZHCR11. Next base: position 357,322 of record NZ_JBXUND010000004.1, on the reverse strand, counting down.
GCAATCTCGTTCACAACGGCACACTTACGGGAGAGGGGCTCGGCTTCGCATCCGTATTGCTGATTATTTACTTTTTACTGAATTATTGGACAGTTAACTTGTTTTCAAAAGCGAATTCATTGATTACCATCTTTAAAATTATTATTCCGGGGCTGACAATCGGAGCGCTGCTGTTTACCGGTTTTCACGGCGGAAACTTCACATCCGGTTCAAGCATTGCGCCGAACGGCTGGGCGAGCGTGCTGACGGCGGTGGCCACATCAGGTATCGTATTTGCGTTTAACGGGTTTCAAAGCCCGATTAACATGGCCGGAGAAGCAAAAAATCCCGGCAAATCGATTCCGATTGCGGTTGTCGGTTCGCTGCTGGTCGCAACTGTCATTTACGTCCTATTGCAAATCGCATTTATCGGTGCGGTTGAACCTTCCATGATCGTTCACGGCTGGAGTCACCTGAACTTTAACTCTCCATTTGCCGATTTGGCGATCGCATTGAATATCAACTGGCTTGTCATTATTCTTTATGCGGATGCGTTCGTATCTCCGTCGGGAACGGGTATCACATATACCGCTACGACGTCACGCATGATTTACGGCATGGAAAAAAATAAATATATGCCGAGCATTTTCGGAAAGCTTCATCCGCTGTACGGCGTGCCGCGCCAAGCGATGATTTTCAACCTGATCGTATCGTTTATCTTTCTGTTTTTATTCAGAGGATGGGGCGTGCTTGCTGAAATCATTTCCGTAGCGACGCTGATTTCTTATATCACGGGTCCCGTGACGGTAATGACGCTGCGGAGGACGGCGGCGGATTTGTACAGGCCTCTCCGTCTGAAAGGACTCAGCGTGGTTGCACCGCTCGGCTTCGTGTTCGCGTCTCTCGTGCTGTATTGGGCGCGCTGGCCGTTAACAGGGCAGGTGCTGTTTATCATTTTGATCGGCCTTCCGATTTATTTCTACTACCAAGCGAAAGCGAAGTGGAAAGGATTCCGCAGAAACTTTAAAGGCGGCGTTTGGATGGTTGTCTATCTGCTCAGCATGATGGTCATTTCATGGCTCGGAAGTGAAAAATTCGGCGGTCTGAACATCATTCCGTACGGATGGGATATGGGGCTGATCGCAATCGTTGCCCTTGCCTTCTATGCGTGGGCGCTGAAGAGCGGATTCAAGACTGAGTATTTGAAAGACGCCAAAGCAATCAACGATCAATTAAAAGGCGGGCAGGCGGAAGCCGCTGCCGGAAAAGAATAATGATTGATAAAAACCTTGCGGTAACGTTTCCGCAAGGTTTTTTGATCAGGCAAAAAAACATGGGTTCGGCATCATCTCCGAACCCATGCTGGCTTTATGATTTATATTCTTTTTTAACCTTTTGAAATATATCCGCATAGTTGGTAAACACACCGGTTACGCCCCAATTCAGCAGACGGCGCATGTCCGTCTCGCTGTTCACGGTGTAAGGGTGAAGCAGTAGGCCGTGGCTGCGAATGTTTCGGACATTTTGAGCGTTCAGCGCTTTGTAATCCGGTCCGATTCCGACGGCATATGTTTTGATGTCTGTTAAATCTGCGTCAGTCATTGAGGTCATCTGTTCCGCTTCAAGCAATTGGACGGCGGGAAGTTTCGGATCGAGCTGTTTGATTTTCAGAAGGCTCTCCCTGCTGAAAGACTGAATGATAACTTGTCCAAGTTTCGCATGCTTACCTGCCAGTTTGTATTTTTTCAGTGAGGCGATCAGTTTTTCTTCCATACCCGGATATGTTTCGGGCGCCTTTGTTTCAATATAATAGTTTGCATGTCTGCCGAACCGTTTTAACACGTCATCAAGTGTGGGAACGCGAAGTCCGGCGTATTGCGGTTTTGCTTTTTCCGGATAGGCCTTATTGAACCAAGAACCGGCGTCGAGCTTTTGAATCTCTGCTAATGTATGATCCTTCACCCAGCCTTGTCCGTTTGTGGTGCGGTCCAGTTTTTCATCATGCATGACGATCAGCTTGCCGTCTTTTGTCATTTGTAAATCCAGCTCAATATAGTCAGCCTTCATTTTTTGCGCAGTTTCATAAGAAAGGATCGTGTGCTCCGGGACATACCCCGAAGCACCGCGATGGGCAATGGTTAAAATTCTGTCAGGAGACAAGAGGTTTCCTTTTCCCGCCGCCGATACAGGCGTGACGATGAATGACAATAAACCGAATGAAAGCAATACCAAAGCAAACAACTTATGTTTCCGCATGTTTTCTTCCCCCTTAAAAATCAATATCTGTCTCTAGTGTAGAAAATCGTTGTAAATGCTGTACTGCAAAAATATTAATCTTTTATGTTGTTTTCTTACACATGCTCCGCCCGCTTGCCCGTATTCCACGTCATCGCCAAGAAGACGATGGACAGCACGCATGAGGAGATAAGCATGATAAAGCCGCCGTTCCAGTCAAAGCGGTCTACGACATAACCCATGATGGCGTTGGCGAAAGCAGAGCCACCGATGTAGCCGAAAAACCCGGTTAAGCCGGCTGCTGTTCCCGCCGCTTTTTTAGGCGCAAGGTCAATGGCCTGAAGTCCGATCAGCATGACAGGCCCATAGATTAAGAATCCGATGCTGATCAGCGCGATATTATCGATGAGCGGATGACCGGCAGGGTTAAGCCAGTAGACCAATACAGCGATAAATACGCCGGCCATGAACAGCACGCCGGCCGGTGCGCGGCGGCTTTTGAAAAATCGGTCGCTGATCCAGCCGCACAAAATCGTTCCCGGAATTCCCGCATATTCATAAAGGAAATAAGACCATCTGGAATCTTCAGGAGAGAACCCTTTCGCTTCCGTCAAATAAGTCGGCGCCCAGTCAACGACACCGTACCGCACGAAATAAACAAAGACATTGGCAAATGCGATATACCACAGAAATTTATTATTCAGCACGTATTTGAAAAGAATTTCTTTGGTCGTCATCTCTTTTTCCTGGTCTTTGAACGCATGTTTCGGATAGTCATTCCGGTATTCTTCAATCGGCGGAAGCCCGCAGGATTGCGGCGTGTCCCGAACGAGAAGAACAATCACAAATGAAATGACGATGGCGATAATCGCCGGAAAGAAAAATACGCTTTTCCAAGTAACAAACATGGCGATGCCGAGAGTCACGAGCGGGGCGAGAATACCTCCGCCTATGTTATGGGCGACATTCCATATCGACATTTTCGTTCCGCGTTCACTGATGGAAAACCAATGAGCCATCGTCCGTCCGCAAGGCGGCCAGCCCATCCCTTGAAACCATCCGTTAATAAACATAAAAATGAACATAATCGTCACGCTTGACGTGACCCATGGCATGGAAACAAATAAAATGTTGACGACACCTGACAAAAACAGACCTGTCGCAAGGAAATACCTCGGGTTGCAGCGGTCAGACACCATCCCCATAATAAATTTGCTGAAGCCGTAAGCGATTGATACGGCCGCAAGCACCAAGCCAAGTTCCCCTTTTGAAAACCCTTGTTCCTGAAAATAAGGAATAGCGAAGGCAAAGTTTTTGCGAAGTAAATAATACCCGGCATACCCGATGAAAATCCCCAAAAACACCTGCAGCCTGAGCCGTTTATAGGCCGCATCCGTCTTTGAATCATCCAATCTCTCAATATGCGGAGCCGGCTTGAACAATTGAAACATCATATCCTCCCCTTTGCTGAACGTCTATCATGATGTATGTATGACTCCTTTCCTTGAAAATGACAAAAAGAACCAGAAATCACCCTTATGAAAGGGCGCGGTTTCCTGGTTCTCCTCATCTCCATCCAAAAATCATTAACTTGTATATGATAGCGCTTTCTTAAATTATCACAGTCTGGCGTGAATGTAAACGCTTTAAGGAAAGTTTTCATTTTTTTGAATAAATAACCGGAGGGAATATCAGCCGGAGCGCGAAAGATTTGATGTACTCGATTTTGTACTCAGGCATAAGATGTGTTAGGCCGAACTAAGAAAAGCGAAGGGAGTGCATCTGTTGATTGATGAATTGGATTTTGCGTTCGGTGTTCTGCCGCTTTGTATCATCATCCTGTCAGTCGCCGGAACGTACCTGTTTAAAAACGCGTTCATTATGCCGGCTGCCGCTTTGGCCGTTTGCCTTATATGCACCTTTACCATATTGAATTTCTCGTTTATCGGGTGGGCCGTCGTGTACACGCTCGTCTCTTTCGCGTTATCGCATATTACGATGGTGGTGATCAGCCAAAATAAAAAATAGGATCGGCGGCAGCCGATCCAGCTATCAAAAGCAGAGATGCGTTCTCTGCTTTGTTTTATTTATGAATGTGCAGGAATTCCTTGATGACCGCGGTCTGTTCTTCTTTCGGATAGCTTCTGTACAGATGGCTGGCTAAGCGGACGGGGTCACCGAAGAAGTACCGCTCATATTGTGTCTGTCTTGTTCCAAAGGGGCTCATGGTCAAATCCCATGCGAGGCGGAACACTTTTACCCGGTCCTCAGCGTTCAATTCGGCCGCCTGTAAATATTGGTCAAGGTCTCCTCTGATGTCGGAACGGAACGCTTTTTCAGTCGGCAAAGTCACCATTCCGCTTGCCCCGATCAGCTGGATGATTTCCGTGAAGCGCGGGTAGATGTCAGGGAAAATCGCGCTGACCACGCGAAGCGGAGTGACACTCGGACGCATATAACCCCATTCGTCTGTTTCCGCATCATTCTCCGACTTTTCCAAAAGGGCTTTCATCGTTTCCAGACCGGTGATGATCTCAGCCATCTTGGCCTGAATATGCTGATATTCCCCCACATCTATCGCATCGACAAGCGTTTGGGCGAGGCCCAGGAGAAACTCCGTCTTTACAATTTGTCTCGTGATAACTTGATGAAATGCGAAGGCGTTAAAAGAGCTTTTCATATTAAAATCAAAAGCCGCCTCATAATTATTGTAAAAAAATACGCGTTCCCAAGGGACCAAAACGTGATCAAATACAACGATAGAATCCATTTCTTCATATCTTGAGCTGAGCGGATAATCAAACGATGATTTTCCGAGTACGAAAGATTCCCTGCAGATGAATTTTACTCCTTTTGTATTGGAAGGGATTGAAAAAGCGAACGCTTCATCCGATTCAAAATACATCTTAGGCAGAGAAACCACGAGCACTTCATCCGTCAGGCCGCCTTGTGTGGCTAAAATCCGCGCGCCGTGTATGATAAGGCCTTTTTCATTTTTATCGACGACTTTTGCCGAGATAGGTGTCGGCGATACGTTTACACCCATTTGTGAACGATTCACCTGAGGGGTGATAAACGTGTGCGTAAAAGAAAGATCCTGTGCGGCAGCGCGTTCGTACAGCGCTTGAACATGTTCCGGAAAACAATGATCACGGTCTTTCAAAAGCGCGGCAGAGGAGGCGAAGCTCATCAGCACGGTATTCATATAATCCGGGCTTCGTCCCATCATTCCGTGCGTGTGTCTGGCCCAATGTTCGAACATGTTTCTTCTTCTTTTTACGTCTTCTTTCGTTTTCGGCTGCAGGTATGAAAGCCCGGCCCGTTCTTTTTTACCGGGAAGACTGTAAGTCATTTGATCTTTCATGTCCGGTTTCGTTTGCAAATCATAAAGAGAGCGCTTCGTTTCCAGAAGGCCCTTAAATGCGGGATGTTCAGAAATCTGTCCCTCGATCTTTTCACCATCAAGCCAAATCTCATTTCCTAGCTGATTTAATCGGTCAATGAACATTTTGCCATTAATGATACCCATCATGTCGCCCTTCTTTCTTTGCAGATCCACTACCTCATTATATTGAAAACGAAATTGGGTGTTCCGGTTATTTCCAAAGGGGAAGAGCCTTTTTTGATAAGGGGGGTGAAGGGATTGCATCATAAAAAAACCCCTTAAGCAGAGGGGTTTTTAACTGATCATGTCTTTGTATCGTTGTTCGAGGACAAAGTCTATCATTCCGGTGATACGGGTGTTTTCAGATTTTTGTCTGAAACGGTCAGACACTTGGATTTTCCTTGAAAACGGAAATACAGCAAAAATCCAAACAAGGCCGGCCAGGCCAAAAACCATCTGCAGAGCCATTTCAATCAAATCATTAAAATGAGTGCTGAAAAAAAAGATATATAACGTGATGAATGTGACTGTACATACGATTTTGACAGTATGTTGGAAGGTGAGGAGCGGTTCAGTGAAACACATTTTCATTTGATTCAGTGTGAGCGAATCTTGTTTCATTAAATATGTAAGCAGTTCTTTGTCATTTTGACTTCGCGGAATCAAATCATTTTCTATTTTTTGAACGGTGTCCTTGTATGTCTGCATATCAATCTTCATACGAATCCTCCTTAAAAAATAACTCCAAGAATACTCATTGAGCATTCCTGGAGCAAGGAGCTGCCTGTTCAATTATAGAAATAGTGATAAAACTGTGCTGAACAAGGCTGCAGCTCCTCCTAATTCAGGTGCTAAAACGACTAAAGCACCGATCCCTACAATAACAATAATTCCTGCGCCTGCAATAGCCATGGTATTCACGACAGAATCCCAATCCGGAGAGTACACCTCTTCGGAATCCGGCAATCTGAAGCTCTTTTGTTTTATTTTAAATGTAATGGTAGTTGTTAGTCCAGTAGTAGCACTGTCACCGACCGGAATATCAGGTGTATAAATTTTAAATTGAATATTCAGCGATCCCGCAGCCGGATTGACATACACTTCTAAATAACCGTTGCGGACTGACAAGCTCAGACTGTTAAGCAGGTTTTGATACGAATCAATTTGTGATGCTGTAAAAGAGACTTGTGAATCTCCCATCAGACCGGTAATATAAGCTCCCGGTTTGCCATTTGTAATGGTAACTGTGTTGGGAGAACCTTCGCTTGGCACTGTTGCCAAAAGTGAAGTAGATAAAAGAATATCCATTTCAGGTGATGCATAAATGGTTTCTGTCTTGTCGAATTCAAACATGGCATTCGCAAGATTCGATATATTTTCTAAAGCAGGAATGGTTGTTAAAATGTCCGTCAGTGTGCGCAGTCTTGCATCATACACGGGATCAGAAGGCGGATGGACGCTGCTTGCACCCGAGTCTTTTCCGGAGTATCCGTCTTTGTCAATGGCGACTTTTCCCGCTCCGCTTCCGATCGTTCCTTCATAAAATTGATCAAAAGCCCAGTTTTTCGGCATCGGGTATCCGAGGTTGCCGCTGAATCCGGTCGACATGTTAGCCGTAAAGCTATATTTGGTCAGACCTGCTTCTGACGTCCGGATACAAATGTTTCTCGGTCCGTATACCCCGATTTCATATTTCGGCGCAGTTGAGAACGCCTGCATTTTCATAAAAGCTGACTTGATTTCTTGGAAGTAAGGGATGATTTTATCCGTGACTTCATAATCATACGCATCAAAATCGACGGCAAAGTAAATGGTCGTTCCTGACGGAAAACCTAATCTTCGGGCGGCTGATGCAGCACTGTACGCATCTCTCGTTCCTTGGTCTTTTACAAAATAAGAAGATTCATAGCCGCCGTCCTGATAAATCGGAAACACGCTTAAGCCGGCATTGAAAATCGCGGAAAGTTCTTTTGACGTTAACGCTTTCGATGTCAGTCCGCTGCTTGTCCGCACATTCCCGGTCAGATATCTTCCCACGATCTTATAGCCATTCTCACGCAAAGTTTTAGCCGTATCTGCCGTCAAAATGGCAGCGGTGTCACAAGCTGAAGCAGCCCGCGTTGTGTCACCTGAGCTTGATAATAAAGCTTTAATCGTCGGCATGTCCGCATAACCTGTCTGCGGCAGGCACATAAATTCTTGGAAAGCTTTCACTGCCGATACAACTCCGACGCCGTATTTTCCGTCGAATTCACCGGGGTCAAATGATTTCCCATTACAGTAAAGCGCGTATTGAACAATCAAAACAAAGCCTGTCCGTGAATCGCCGGGAGTCAAGGTAGGACATAAGCTGGTCGTTCCGTTCCCGAAAAATCCATTGGCGACGCTTGTGCTCATGCCTTCTTCTTTTTGCAGAGCATAGATGAGAGCCTTGTTTGTATCGCGGGCATATAAGCCGTCACAAGGCATCAAGCCGATGTAGTCATTGTAATCCCGGTTCAGGTTCTGCTGGATTTGGCGGATTCTTTTGTCGCCTCCCGCTACTAACCGAAAAGCGCTCATATCCAGCAAAGCCTTCATAATGAGTGCCGTGACGATGCCGTCTTGCTTAGTGAGCCCGGCCGCTTTTTGAAACTCTTTTACAGCGCTTTCGGTATTTTCATAGAAAACGCCAGAAAATCCGCCCGGGTTAAAACCTTTACACCACAGCGCCCCCTGCAGAATGTAATTCATGTTTGTCGGCTTAGAATCGGGAGCCTGCTTTTTCAACGGTTTAAACAATCTTTGTGTCGTCGGTCCGAAGTTATCGGCGGGTTCTGAAATACCGAGCTCAATTTGAAGCGCCCGTGTCAGACCGTAAATGGTATCCCAGCCTGTTTTTCCGTTTTCCGGCACCTTGTTGTACCCGTGTCTGCCTTTGTACGTCTCATTCAGCCATTGTTGTGTTTCCAGGACCATTTCGTCCATTGCAATCCCTCCATTACGTGTAGTGTGCGTTCATTCATAGGTGGCAAACGTATGACAGTTTGTCATGGGCGCAGGAGTTTGTCAGAGGACAGCCCCATCATACAAACGCCGATAGAGAGGCATTGATAGGTAAAGATCTCTCTATGACAATTGATACAAAAACAGCAAAATGGATAGCGCTTTAAAGTAACTTTATCACTTAATCAAAAATAACAAGAATCATAAGTATTAGTCATATAGTCATTTTCAGGGCTGTTCTCATCTCTTCCTGCAATCAAAATGGTTAGTTGGACGGATTTATGATTAGCTATATTGTCATTAACATAAATAGGGTAAATAGTTACAGGAAGGAAGGATTTTCTCGATGAAAAGCAAAAAGATTTTTAAGTCGCTCATCATTATTTTTACTCTTTTAATCAGCGGAATTGGTTTTATGGGTTTTTCTTCTCCGCAAAAAGCAGAGGCTAAAGACTGGCTTCATACTTATAAAAGCGGGTATTTCACTAACTATGTGATCAATACATATCATCCTAAATTCACTAAGACGACAAAAAAGTACAGCTTGAGAGCCGTCACTTTTAAATCCAACAGTAAAGGGAAGGGCACGTATAAAATATACGTTCAAAAGCAAGTCAACGGCAAAGGTGCCTGGAAAACAATCAAAACCGCCAATGCAAAGAAAAATGGAACGACTTATTTTGAAACACCTTTGTTAAAAAAAGGAGATTCATACCGATTTAAAATGGTCAATCAAGGTTCGAAAAAACGTGTCAATTATAGTGCGAGTTGGATTGTATTCGCTTCATAATTTTGATTTTCAGCTTATAATGTTTTAGCTGCCGCAGCTGCGGCAGCTTTTTATTTTCTCCGGAGCTCAACCGCCAGGGAGCCCGCACCTGTCTCTTCGGGCGTACGTTTGTATTCACCGCATCATTCTGGATTATGCGGAAAGGTACATCGCTTCAATGAAAAGCCGATCCCGGGTCCTTTTGATTTGTTTGAAAATGTTCTGATATAAAAAAGGCGTGCCGCGGTGTAAAATGGCTATATTGATAAAAATGGAGGTTGAGATGGATCAAGATTATATGACTGAGCTTGTCTCAGTCCAGCTGAAGAAAATCCGGTCGGAGAGAGGCTACACACAGGAGAAAATGGCGGATGTGATCGGCCTTTCTAAAAAGTCGCTGGTGCAGATTGAGAAAGGGCGGGCGCTTGCGGAATGGCCGCACGTTGTGGCGGTTTGCGCGCTTTTCAGATCAAGTGAAACACTGCAATCCGTATTAGGAGATGATCCGCTGGAGGTCATTGAAACGGTTGCTCACCGCACAATTGACAGGCCGAAGGGGAAGACGATGGGCGGCAAGGTGTGGTGGAAAGCCATCGAGAAAAAAGGCGAGTTCCGCTTGCAGCAGCATTTGATTTCCCACCATTACCGCATCCTTGATTCTTATGATGATCTGTGGTTCAGCAGTTTTGAAAAGGCAGAAGCTTTGGAGCGGCTTGATGAGCTGTTTTTGGAGGCGGAGGAAGCGAAGCGCTGACGCACCTCCGGTTGATGTATTTTCTGACAAGTGAGAAAATATGTATAAATTCCAGCCAAAGGAGAGATTCGCATGAAGCCTGAAGATATCGTCCGAAGCGGCCCGAATCAGTACATATGCAAGGAAGGAATCGCAAAAGAACTTCCGGGGCTGCTGGAGACATTCAGAAAACCCGTTATTGTGACCGGAATCAAATCTTATCAGGCGTTTTCCGATTACGGCGGCGGTTCTTCCTGGGATGTGATTCAGCACAAAGGATACTGTTCACCTGAGGCGGTGCGTAAGGTCTGCGGGCAGGCGGAAGACGCGGATGTGATCATCGGTATCGGAGGCGGCACGATTTTGGATTTGGCAAAAGCGGCGGCAGACCGGCTTGATATTGAGGCTGTGATGCTTCCTTCCATTGCGGGGACGTGTGCGGCAAGTACGCCGTTGAGTGTCATATATGATGAGAGCGGCAATTTTATCAGAGTTGATTATCACAAGCGTTCAAGCTATTTGACGCTTGTTGATCCGCTGTTTTTGCTTTCCTCTCCCATTGAATATATGAAAAGCGGGATCGGTGATACGCTGGCGAAATGGTATGAGGCCGAGGCGGTCATCAGAAATACGGAGGAAGCGCCGCCGCTGATGGCGCAGGCGGGACTGAGACAGGCGGAATATATCCGTCATCTGTTATTGCGTTACAGTGAAGCCGCCGTCGTAAGCATGGAGAAAGGCGAGCTGTCCGTGCCGTTCATCCATACGGCGGAAACGATCATTATGCTTGCGGGAACGGTCGGCGGGTATGGCGGCCGTTTGTGCAGGATGGCAGGGGCGCATGCGGTCCACAACGGCCTCAGTTTTCTTCAGGAGACACATCAGGTGCTGCACGGCCAGAAGGTTGCTTACGGCATATTGGTGCAGCTCGCGCTTGAGAATCGGAGACATGAGATTGAAGAGCTGCTTCCGTTTTACCGCCGGCTCGGTTTCCCCGTCAGTCTCTGTGCTCTCGGCATCCTTGACAACCATGAGGAAGCAAAGCGCCGCATCGCTTCTCACGCCTGCCGGGCGGAAGAATCGTTATGCTTAATGGGGCAATATTGCGGGAAGGACGTGTCAGCGGCGATTGAATCGCTCGAATCAGCACAAAAGACAGGATAGAGCTTGTAATCTGTCTTGTCTTTATTTTTTGAATATTTCCGTTATAATGAGTGGGGTAAAGAAAGGGAGGGGCCAAAGGACATGTATCAGGCGAAGAAGATGTTGTTATTAGGATCAGGCGAGCTGGGGAAAGAAGTCGTCATTGAAGCGCAGCGGCTCGGGGTTGTCACTGTAGCCGTTGACAGCTATGAGCATGCTCCCGCCATGCAGGCCGCGCACAAAAGCTATGTGATTGATATGCTTGATAAAGCGCAGGTCAGAGAAGTCATTGAGAAAGAAAAACCGGACCTGATCGTGCCGGAAGTGGAAGCCATTGCGACGGATGAGCTGCTGAAGCTTGAGGAAGAAGGGTTTCACGTCATTCCGAATGCGCGTGCGGCAAAGCTGACGATGGACCGTGAAGGCATCAGACGGCTTGCGGCAGAGACGCTTCATCTTCCGACTGCCGGCTATGAATTCGCGAATACATATGAAGAATTTAAAGAAGCGGCGGAAACAATCGGCTTTCCGTGCGTGGTAAAACCGCTGATGAGCTCTTCCGGAAAAGGGCAAAGCGTGTGCCGCTCGGCTTCCGGGCTGAAAAGCTGCTGGGACATGGCAATGGAAGGCGGCCGGGTGAAAAACGGCCGGGTCATCATTGAGGAATTCATTCCGTTTGAATCAGAAATCACTCTTCTGACAGTGCGCGCGGCGAACGGTACGTCCTTTTGCGCGCCGATCGGACATGAACAAAAAGACGGTGACTATATTGAATCATGGCAGCCTCATCATATGACGGAACAGCAGATTGAAGAGGCGAAACACATTGCGAAAAGCATAACGGACGAGCTCGGCGGATACGGTTTGTTCGGGGTGGAGCTTTTCCTTACTGAAGATAAAGTATATTTCAGCGAGGTGTCTCCCCGTCCGCATGATACGGGGCTCGTAACGCTTGTGACGCAAAATTTGTCAGAGTTTGCGCTGCATGTCCGCGCGGTATTGGGATTCCCGGTTCCGGAAATCATTCAGCTGTCGCCGGGGGCAAGCCGTCCGCTGAAGGCGCCCAAAGAGCTTGCTGATTATGCGGTTGAAGGTTTGGAGAAAGCTTTGGCGGTAAAAAGCACTCAGATCCGCGTATTCGGTAAACCCGTCACGAAAGTCGGACGCCGTATGGCGGTTGCGCTTTCTGCAGCCGAGACCGTTGAAGAGGCCAGAGAAAGAGCGGCCGAAGCACTCAGTCATTTATCAATTACATAAAATGATCTTAAAAGGCGTTTTGACCGTAATGGTAAGGCGCCTTTTTTGTTTGGACAGACTATATACTGGAAAACGGGGTTGTGAGATAATGTATGAGGCCGTTTTGTGCCGGTTTTTTAATTCTTGAAACTTTTTATGTCCGCAATCGTTATATGTAATGTTCTCATTTCACGGAGAAGGAAATAACAATACATCATACGGCTTTTCATTCATCAAGAACGGACAATCCGGATCGCAGCATGGAATATTTAAGCAGGGTAATCCGGAATAGAGGAAACCATGATTGCTTACCTTAATATGAACGGCGAAAAAACAAAAATCACCAGATTAGATTGTTCAAATAACACCAAATGCTGTATAATAAAAGAATTTGAATGATAGCATTGAAAGGATTTCATTTTATGTTTCCGTAAAATGGAGTCTTTATGCATACGCAGTCCGATTTGATATGGTTTTAATTGGAGGTTTGTGTAAACTGTGAATTATATACCTAGTATGATTACAATTGGAAATTTTATTTGCGGGCTCTTATCGATTCATTCCCTTTTGTATCATAATATACACTCTGCGGTGATCTTTATTTTCACCGGGATGTTTCTTGATTTCTTTGACGGTTTGGCCGCCCGTAAGCTGAACGCGGTATCGGAGATGGGAAGGGAGCTTGACTCTTTTGCTGATCTCGTGACGTTCGGCGTAGCGCCGTCCATGCTCGCTTACAGTGTTTCACTATATACGCTTCCGTTCATCGGAATTTTAATCGCGCTTTCCTACAGCATCTGCGGGATGATCCGTCTTTCCAGATTTAATATTGAACAAAGCAAGCTGCCGACGTTTATCGGGATGCCGATTCCGTTTGCGGGTATGTGTCTTGTCATTTTGAGCTTTATCAATAACGCTTTTCTTCTGGGGGCGGGAACGATCGCGCTCGGTTATTTAATGGTCAGCAACATTAGATTTCCGCACTTTAAAAAACAGGCGCCTGAAAACCTGGAGAGCAGAAGATGGAATTAGTTCAGCAATTAATATCCGATTACGGATATATCGCGATTTTTCTTATGCTGACACTCGGTATTATCGGATTGCCTATTCCGGATGAAGTCATGATGACGCTTGTGGGTTACTTCGCTCATTTAAACGTGCTGAATTACGGGCTCTCCATTCTGATCAGCTTTATCGGAGCGCTCCTTGGGATGATTATCAGCTACTTCATCGGCAGAAAAGCCGGCCGGCCGTTTATTAATAAGTTCGGGAAATGGGTCGGCCTGAAGGAAAAGAGGATGGAGAAAGTAGACAGGTGGATGAAGAAGTACGGGCCGTACACCATTATTTTAGGTTATTTCATCCCCGGCATCAGACACGTGACCTGCTACTTTTCCGGAATCGGCAGAATGGAATTCAAAACCTACTTATGCTTCGCCGCCATCGGAGCGTTTTTATGGTGTTTTATTTTTATTACTATAGGAAAATTCATAGGAGTAATCAATGTTTAATACTGCCGCTAAAGTTCTTTACCGTTCATTGATTGAACTGACTAATAATCGATTGACGTCTTATCTCATTAAAAACTTCTGTGAATCGAAACTGAGCAAGCCGATGATTCCGCTGTTTTCCAAACACTATCGCATTAACTGGAATGAAACGGAACGCACGGCTTCTGACTTTGATTCACTGGCGTCATTTTTCATTCGTGATATTAATTTGAATCTCCGCCCCGTGGCAAAAGAGAAGAACGCCATCGTCAGCCCGGTGGACGGCGTCGTTCAGACGGTGGGCATGATTAATCCCAATCAAACTTTCATGGTAAAAGGGAAGGATTATTCGTTCGCCGAACTGACGGGGTTTAAAAGCGCCGATCACAAATATAACGGCGGGTGTTTTGCCGTGCTTTACCTGAGCCCGAGACATTACCACCGTTTCCATTCTCCCGTCAGCTGCACGTATAAAAAGCTGGCCGAGCTGGGGAAACGCTCCTATCCCGTTAATACGATGGGGTTAAAGTACGGGAAAGATGTGCTCTCAAAAAATTACCGTTATGTGTACGAGCTGACCCGTGCTGATCAGCAGATGCTCATGATTCCGGTAGGTGCGATGAATATTAACTCGATCGTTCAGACAAACACCGGAAACCGGCTTGAGACGGGGGAAGAGCTTGGCTATTTTTCATTTGGATCGACCGTTATTTTAGTATTCGAGAAAGGTATGTTTACCCCTTCGGATAACCTGACTGAAGGCCGTGAATTACAGGTCGGTCAGATCATCGGTTATGCGGAGTCACAGGAGGAGGCGTCCGCTTTATAAAAGCTGCTCCTCTTTTTTATATGGTGTAAGGAAGTGGACTTTATGGAAGAAAAGGATTTGGGAAAGCTGATCGAACAGTACCGGCATACAGGCGATCAGCAAATTCTTGAAGCGGTGCGGGATGCATGCCGGCCTGTCGTTGAGGCGCTCATCTCAGAACTGGCTGAAGACAGCGCCGATCTTCTGCGGGCAAAAGGCCGTGACCGTTTTCCGTTTATTATCGGCAAGTATCAGACCGCGGCCGGCCTTTCGCTTGAGACCTTTTTGCGCAATACGTATCGGTTTTATTTTCAGCAGGTTTTAAAAGGCGAAGCGTGACTGGAAGAAAGAGTACGGACGGAAATGTTCATCTTTCGCCCGTTTTCCTGTATGATATAGTATAGTGTGCGTGATCATTAATATAATTGAACAGGGTGTATAAATCATGGAAAAACAATATAGAGTTTTACTTTATTATAAATATGTAAAGATTGATGAGCCTGAAGAGTTCACGGCTCAGCATTTGAAGTTTTGTAAGGAGCTCGGTCTGTTAGGCCGTATTTTGATTTCTGAGGAAGGCATTAACGGCACGGTGTCCGGAACGGTTGAACAGACGGAACAATACATGAATGCGCTGAAAGCTGATCCGCGTTTTGCCGACATGCCGATCAAAATTGACGAGGCTGACGGCCATGCATTCCGCAAAATGTTTGTGCGCCATAAAAAAGAATTGGTGACGCTTCGTCTCGAAGATGATGTTGATCCGAATGTCACGACGGGCAAGCATTTGAAACCGAAAGATTTTTATGAGCAAATGCAGGATCCTGACACGATCGTGATCGACGCCAGAAACGACTATGAGTATGACCTCGGTCATTTCCGCGGAGCGGTCAGACCTGATATTGAGGCGTTCCGTGAGCTGCCGGACTGGATTGAAGAACACAAAGACATGCTTGAAGGCAAAAAAATCCTCACGTACTGCACAGGCGGCGTACGCTGTGAGAAATTTTCCGGCTGGCTGCTGAAGCAGGGATTTGAAGACGTGTCCCAGCTTGACGGCGGTATCGTCACTTACGGTAAAGATCCTGAAGTGCAAGGGCAGCTGTGGGACGGACAGTGCTATGTGTTTGACGAAAGAATCAGCGTACCGGTCAACCGCGTAGAGCACGTTATCATCGGAAAAGATTATTTCACGGGCGAGCCGTGCGAGCGTTATGTGAACTGCGCAAATCCGGCATGTAATAAAAAAATGATCTGCACACCTGAGAATGAATACAAATACATGCGCAGCTGCAGTCACGAATGCCGTACGAACGAACGCAACATGTATGTGAAAGAGCACGAAATGACTCAGGAAGAAATCAATGAACGCCTTGCTTTGATTGAAAAAGAGGATCATGCGGCGATTGATTAATAGAAAAGACCACCAATGAGGTGGTCTTTTTTGTGTTTACATACTTTCTGTCCGGGCGGTCTGGTCTGCCGTGACGGGTCCTTTATATGTGAAGGCTTTTTCCCATTTGGATACGACGATGCAGGCGACCGCATGGCCGGGCACGTTGACACCGGTTCGCGCCATGTCCATGACGCGGTCGACACCGGCAATGATGGCGACGCCTTCCGCAGGGAGACCGACGGCATTCGCTGTCGCCAGAAGCACGACGAGTGAGCCTGACGGGACGGCGGCAATGCCTTTGCTTGTCATGACGAGCACAAGCATCATCAGAAGCTGCTGAGAAAGCGGCATCTCCACATGAAACGCCTGCGCCAGGAAAATACAGGACACCGATAAATAGAGGCTTGAACCGTCACAGTTAAGCGATAAACCTGACGGAACCACAAAGGAGACGACCCGCTTCGGACAGCCGTATTTCTCCATCCGATCCATCAGCTGAGGCAGAATGGTTTCTGTGCTTGTCGTGGAGAAAGCGATCAAAAACAGATCCCAAATCATTTTCAGCACTTCAAAGTACTTGATTTTAAAGATAAGCCCCACGATCGGAAACAGAACGAAAAGGATCAGGAACAGCCCGAGAAACACTGTGCCGATCAGCTTCAGCATCGGGAGCAGAAGCGCGATTCCGAATTGCCCGACGGAGGCGGCCATCAGGGCGAGAACGCCGATCGGAGCGGTGACCATCACCATCTGCGTCAGCTTGAACATAATATTTGCCGTGGATTCAAAGAAATTCATGACAGGTGCGGAGGCTTTGCCGATGCCGGCTGCGGCAACACCGAATAGGATCGCGAAAAAAATGACGGCGAGAAGATCATTTTTCGCCATAACGTCAATGATGTTAACGGGGATAATATCAAGAAGCATTTGTTTCAGATCGACTACTTTTTTCGTATAGCCGGAAAGCTCGTGAATGTCTTTTTTAGCAAGATGAGAGAGGTTAAGTCCGACTCCCGGCTTCAGCACGTTCGCTAATAACAGACCGAGCGCCAGAACGAGCGTCGTAATCACTTCAAACCAAATAATCGTTTTGATGCCGAGACTGCCCATTTTTTTCATACTGCCGCTGCCGGCGGCTCCGATAACAATGGTCGAAAACACGATCGGCACGACAATCATTTTAATCAGGCGGATAAATCCGTCTCCTACGGGCCGCAGCGCCATCCCAAAATCCGGGAAGAAATGGCCGATCAATGCTCCGATGGCTAAAGCGATCAAAATCTGGAATGCGATAAATTTTTTCAAGCGAATCCCCCTTTTACTTGCGCATTTCTTACGTAATTCGTGAAGCAGGCGGCAACCACCTTCCTGTCCGCCATAAATTTGTCACATTATTGACTGTGCGAAAGGAAGGATTGCTTTACATTATGTAAGCGCAATCATTGAATATGACAGAAAGTCCTCATTGAAAAAAATGAAGGAGCATAAGAATAAAGAAAGATTTCCGCTGAAAATATTAAAAATTTTGATAATTATCCTCTTATAAGTGGTATATTTGATATGATATGGTCAACTGCATTCTCATATATCTGTGCATACAAGATTCGGGACAGAAAAAACATGCAGCCCAGAGAAGACTGAAAATTTAAACAATTAGAAGAAAGGTGTGCTTTTGTTGAATCAACTGATTGAAAGACGTAAGGTCACAGCTAGAAAAGAAAAACCGGATTCCGCTTCATTGGGATTTGGCAAGTACTTCACAGATTACATGTTTGTCATGGATTACGAAGAGGGGAGAGGGTGGCATGATCCGAGAATCACACCTTATGAACCGGTCCATCTGGATCCTTCCGCATCGGTTTTCCATTACGGGCAGGCCGTATTTGAAGGGCTGAAGGCTTACAGGTCAGAAGACGGACGGGTGTTGATGTTCCGTCCTGACCAAAATATAAAACGGCTGAATAAATCGTTACGGCGGATGAGCATGCCGCCTCTTGACGAGAAGCTGGCGCTGGAAGCATTGATACAATTGGTGGAGCTGGAGCAGGAATGGATACCGATAGAAAAAGGAACCTCTTTATATATCCGTCCGTTTGTGATTGCGACTGAGCCTTCTTTAGGCGTCCGGCCTTCAAAGCGTTACAAGTTCATGGTTGTTCTGACGCCGGTCGGTTCGTATTACGGCGATCAGCTGAAACCGATCCGCATTTATGTGGAGGATGAGTATGTGCGTGCCGTCACCGGCGGAGTGGGCGACGTCAAAACGTCCGGAAATTATGCGGCCAGCTTACAGGCTCAGCGGAAAGCCGAAGAACTGGGGTATGATCAGGTGCTTTGGCTCGACGGGGTGGAAAAGAAATATGCCGAAGAGGTAGGCAGTATGAATATCTTTTTCATCATAAACGGAGAGGCCGTAACGCCGGCGTTAAACGGAAGCATTCTCGGGGGCATCACACGCGCATCTGTGATAGAGCTGTTAAAAAGCTGGGGCATCCGTGTCAGAGAAGAACAGGTCGCCATTGATGACATCTATGAGGCTGCAATGAGAGGCGAGGTGTCAGAAGTATTCGGTACGGGAACCGCGGCCGTCATCTCGCCGGTCGGCGCGCTGCATATTCACGGAGAAACGATTGAGCTGAATAACGGTTTGATCGGTGAAGTGTCAGAAAAGCTCTATGAAACGATTGCCGGCATCCAAGTCGGGAAGGTGCGGGATTCGTTCAGATGGGTCGTTGAAGTATAAATGAAAAAAGAACCCTTGCGCCGCAGGGTTCTTTTTTTGGTTATTGGGATTTTACGGCTTGCACGCGGGCTCTGCTTTTCCGGTTTTTCAAGTAATAAGCGGTGTAGCAAACGGCCATAAATACAATTCCGCAATAAAGGGCGATGGCCTGGTTCGGATCAAAAGCGATGCCGATACAGGAGGCGAGGCATAGGAGAAAGGCCGCTATCGGTACGGCCGGATATCCCGGCGTCCTGTATTTCAAGTCTGAAAGCTGGTGCCCTTCTTTAAGAAATCGTCTTCTGAACAAAAATTGTGATGCGGCGATGCTCATCCACACAGCCACTACCGCAAATCCTGAGACGGAGACGAGAACAAGATAGACTGTATCCGCTGCAAATACGCTTGACAACAACGACAGAATGCCGCCGATCATACTGAAGATCAGAGCGTTAAAAGGAATGCCTTTAGAGGTCAGCCTGGCAAAGGCGGGATGAAGCTCCCCTTCTTTAGACAGGGACCACAGCATACGTGATGACGCGTACAGCCCTGAATTGGCCGCGGACAGAAGCGCCGTTAAAATGACGAAATTCATCAGATCGGCCGCATAAGGCACGCCGACTCTGTCAAATACCGTGACAAACGGGCTTTCAATCACACCGGCTTCCTTGATGGAGATCATCCCTGACAGCACAAAAATCGTTCCGATAAAGAAAAGCGCCAGCCGCCAGACTGTGGTCTTAATGGCGCGCGGAACGGTTTTTTCCGGATCGGCGCTTTCCCCGGCGGCGATTCCGATCAATTCCGTCCCTGAAAAGGCGAAGTTTACTGAAAGCATCGTCATCAGTATCGGGAAAAAGCCATTTGGAAAAAGGCTGCCGCCATCCGTAAAGTTCGACAGCATAGGTGCGGCCTCACCGCTTTTCATCGGGACGAGGCCGAACATCGCCGCTCCGCCCAATAAAATAAACAGTAAGATGGCTAAGACTTTAATGCTTGAGAACCAAAACTCCGATTCAGCAAAAAATTTCACGGAGAAGGCGTTTAATAAAAAGATGAAAAGAGCGAATACCGCACTCCACATCCAAACTGAAGTATGCGGGAACCAGCGCTGCATGAAGAGCCCGGCCGCCGTGAATTCAGAGCCCAGCGCCACCGCCCACGTCAGCCAGTACAGCCATGCGACCGTAAAGCCCGTCGCGGGCCCGATATAGGTCTTCGCATAGGTGTGGAATGCGCCCGTCACCGGCATGGCCACTGACAGTTCACCGAGGCAAAGCATGACAAGATAGACGATGCCCGCGCCCAAAAGGTAAGCGAAAATGGTGCCCGCCGGACCCGCCTGATGAATGGTATACCCAGAGCTTAAAAACAGCCCCGTTCCGATCACACCTCCGAGTGATAGCATAAAGAGGTGTCTGCTTTTCATACTTCTCTGAAAATTCGTCTCGTTCTTGTTGTTCATTGTTTTCCAACTTTCTGCGAGGGCCGTTCTAATAAAAAATCTCATGCCGGCGAACGGCACGAGATTCCGGCGAACCGGCTTTTTGAATAGAATATACAAACTATTCCGATTAGTCAAGTTGTTTTTAAGGTCTTGGCCCAATCGGCAATGGCTTGGATGTCCGCGGGTTTCGTCCGGCAGCAGCCTCCGATCAGGCTCACGCCGTTTTCGTACCAGCTTTGCGCGCTTTTTCCGAAATGGTTTTCGCACGCTGCGCCTTTCCAGGTTTTTGTCACCGGGTCATATTGTTCGCCGGAGTTCGGATAGGCGATAATCGGTTTGGATGCTGCCTGTTTGATTTCTTCTATCAGCGGCGGAATATATTCGATCGGTGTGCAGTTGATGCCGATCGCTGCGATTTGGCTGCAGGAGTCAAGCAGGGCCGCGCATTCGGAAATAGGCGTGCCTTCGCTGATATGCCGCCCGTCTTTGGCGCTGAAGCTGATCCATGCGTAAGTGCCGGGGAATTCCTCCAGCAGCCTTGTGATCGCTTTTGCTTCTGACAGGCACGGAATGGTCTCACAGGCCAAAAGATCGGCGCCGGATTCTATGAGGGCTTTCATCCGGGGGCGGTGAAAGCTGATCAGCTCATCTTCCGTCAGTCCGTAATGCCCGCGATATTCAGAGCCGTCAGCGAGGCTCGCGCCGTAAGGTCCGATAGAAGCGGCGACCAAAGGTTTGGGCCGGTGTAAACGGTTTTCTTCATGCGCCCAAAATTCATCGCGTGCTTGTGCGGCAAGTTCAACAGATGTCTGAATGAGACGTATCGCATCGGTTTCCGGGATGCCGCGCGCTGCAAATCCTTCAATTGTCGATTGATAACTGGCGGTGATCGCGCAATCAGCGCCGGCGGCAAAATATTCTGCATGCACCTGTTTGATCAGTTCGGGTCTCTCCAAAAGAATTTTGGCCGACCACAGATCGTCATGTAAATCACAGCCCATCCGCTCAAGCTCGGTTGCCATCGCGCCGTCTATGATCATAACCGGGTATTCATTTAATATTTGTGTAATGGGATTCATAGGCCTTCCTTTCTGACTTTACTGAAAATATATAAAAAGGGTAATGGACGCTATTCTCTTTGTCAATGAACCGGCGGAAAAAAGGTGTTCAGGACGCTGCCCGAACACCTTTTGTTTAGGAAATGTTTTTGCCTTTCGCGCTTTTCGCGATATCTGAATACTCCCAGCATTCGATCCCGTCATCATCAGGGAGCACATCTCTGTAAAAGACGGGGTCCTTTCCGGCTTTCTTTTGCCGGGCATAATCGCTCAAAGCGGCAAACGCTTTTTTCGACAGAAGGAAAATCGCGATTAAGTTCACGACCACCATTAAACCCATGAACAAGTCAGCCATATCCCACACAAGCTGGACTTTGGAAATACAGCCGAACAGTACCATTCCGAGCACGCAGATGCGGTAAATGAACAGCCACTTTTTGTTCTGGCTTAAAAATCCGATATTGGTTTCTCCGTAATAATAGTTGCCCATCAGAGCGCTGAAGCCGAACAAAAGCATTAAGACGGCAAGGAAACCTGACGCCCACGCGCCGACATGATCGCTCAAGGCGGCCTGAGAAAGCGCGATGCCGCTCAGTCCCGGCTGGTGATAAGCGTCTGAAAATAAAATGATAAGCGCCGTGCTTGTACAAATGACGAGCGTATCCGTCAGGACGCCGAATGCCTGAATGAGCCCCTGTTTCACCGGGTGGCTCGTCGTAGCTGTCGCCGCCGCGTTCGGAGCGCTTCCCATACCCGCTTCATTTGAGAAAATCCCGCGTCTTACACCTTGCATCAAGGCCGCACCTAAAGCGCCGCCCGCTGCCTGATCAATGCCGAACGCATTTTTTACGATTAGCGACAGAACGCCGGGCAATTGGGTGATATTCGTCAGAATGACAAAGAAAGCGACACCGATATATAAAACGGCCAAGACGACTACGATGTATTCCGCCATTTTCGCAATTCGTTTGACGCCGCCGAAGATTACGCCGCCGAAAACCAAGATTAAAATAATGCCCAATGTAAGCCGGCTGGTGCCGAACGCGTTTTGAAAGGCGACGCTGATCGTATTGGATTGAACGGAATTAAAAACAACCCCGAATGACAGTGTGATTAATACGGCGAACAGCGCGCCCATCCAGCGTTTCTTCAGGCCTTTTTCCATGTAATAGGCCGGGCCCCCGCGGAATCCGTTTTGATCTTTTACTTTATAAATTTGGGCCAGCGTGCTTTCAACAAAGCTTGAAGCCGAACCGATGACTGCGATGATCCACATCCAGAAAATAGCGCCCGGACCGCCGAGTGCGATCGCAATGGCGATTCCGGTAATATTCCCGGTTCCGACACGCGCCGCCATACTGATGCAAAATGCCTGAAACGGGGAAATGCTGTTTTTTGTCCGGGCGGCCGCGCCTTCCTTCAAAACCCGGATCATTTCCTTCAGCATGCGGACTTGCAGACCCTTTGATCTGAACGTAAAAAACAGTCCCAGAGAAAGAAGCAGTACGATTAACAGTTTTGACCATAAAAAATCATTTGCCGAGCCGATTACATTTTCAAGGAATTCCTGCATCCAATCACCTCTTGGTTCATTTGATTAAAAAATACTGAGCTCCCACTCCTGTGCGATATGTTTCAGCAGCATGCCGCCGGTCAGGCTGTTGCCGTATTCATCAATGGCCGGACCGTAAATGCCGATGCCGCAGCCGTTATGAAAAGGCTGCTCTCTTCTGGCGCTTGGGGGAACCAATGCCATGATGCCGCCGGATACCCCGCTTTTGGCCGGGACGCCGACGAAAGCCGCATATTTGCCTGACGCATTGTACATCCCGCACGTCAGCATCAGGGCTTTGGCGAGTTTCGCGACATCTTTCGGAATGACCTGTTCCCGTCGGATCGGATGGTAGCCGTCATGGGCAAGTATCAATCCGATTAAAGCGATGTCCTCGGTTGTACCCTCCATGGCGCACTGCTTTAAATACACTTCAAGCGTTTCTTCCACATCCGCCTCGAGAAAGTTCGTTTCTTTTAAATAGTAGGCGAGCGCTCTGTTCCGATGCGCGGTCTGCCATTCAGAACGGAAGACCTCCTCGTGAATGTGAGGCCGTTTTCCTATTAATTTTTCAAAAACGGAAAAGAGATATTCTAATTTATTATGCGCCGTTTCACCCGGAAGCAGCGAGGCGACGGTAATGGCGCCGGCATTGATCATCGGATTGAAGGGCTTCCCGGGTTTATGGATTTCAAGCCGGATGATAGAATTAAACGCATCACCCGTCGGCTCCACGTCCACACGATCGAGCACATAAGGAATGCCTCTGGACATGCATGCGGCAATAAAGCTGATGACTTTTGAGATGCTCTGCAATGTGAACGGCACATTCCATTCACCGGCATGAATCATTGAGCCATCCGGCTCTAATATGCAAATGCCCAGCTGAGAGTCGTTGATTTCTCCGAGGGCGGGTATATAATTTGCGCTTTTTCCATTGACGGAAAACGGTCGGTAATGCTCGACCCAATCTTGTAAAAGTGAAGCCAGTTCCTCTTTTTCAAGGCGCTCTCTGACCATATCTTTCATAACATTCCTCCTCTATTGCAAGCCTGTCCGAAGCGGAAACCGGTCTTGGAAAACGTTTTCAAAAATAGCGTGTTCCATGTTAATGTATAATGACATCTACAGAATCATACAAAATACGACAAAATCATTCTTAAAATAAGCCGATAGATTTATAAATCAGCCGGAGTGTCCCGCCATTCGGGTCTAAAGAAATTTGCGGACTGTATCGGTCTTGTTCAAAATAGACAGAAGAAGGAAGTGATTATGATCAGGCTCGACTATTTACTGAAAAAAGACGGCTATCTTTTCGCTCTTATGCTGATCACCGTGCCGCTGGCGGGGGAACTGAAATTTTACCCCCTGAATGAGGTATATCGGATCAGCTTCGGCGCCCCGGCTTTTTTCTTTTTTCTTCTGCTGCTTCGGCATGTGCCGGCGGTATTGTCAGGGCTGTTGACAGGTGCAGCCGTTGTGGGATTCCGGATCGGCCTGGCGTGCTGGGGGGGAGAGCATGCCGGATTTACGGCGGCTTTTTTCAGCCAATATCCCAGTTTCTTTTTTTACTTTACATATGCCTGTTTGTTTTATGTGCTGAAGGTCAGGCTTTTTTGGGATCGGCCGCTCATGATCGGGTTTCTCGGTTTTCTCATTGAAATGGCGTCCGATGCCGTTGAAATGACGGTTCAGTTTTCCGGCGGCAAGCAGATTATGATGCCGGACAAGCTGGCGGATATTGCGGTTATCGCTGTTTCTCACACATTTATTGTGCTGAGTTTTTTCAACGTGATGAAGCTGCACGAATCTCAGGTCAGGGAAAAACAAACGAGAAAGCAGCATGAGCACATGCTGATGATTGTGTCTAACTTATATGAAGAAACGATTCATCTGAAAAAAACGCTGAAAACGACGGAGCATGTGACGAAAGAATCCTATCAGCTGTATCGGGAAATGAGCGGGAACGACCGGGAGCTCGGGAGCCGAATGCTGCGCCTTGCGGGAGAAATTCATGAAGTGAAAAAAGACAATCAGCGAATATTCGCCGGCCTGTCGAAGCTGATTTCAAATGAGAGATTCCGGGATTACATGAATGCCGCCGATCTGGTCGGCCTCGTTATCCGCATCAATGAAAAATACGCCGAATCTTTAGGCAAAGACATTCAATTCAAAAGCGTGATTGAAGGAGAACACCCCGATTATCACGTCTTTACCGTCCTGTCGATCTTAAATAATCTGACCGCCAATGCCGTCGAAGCCATGGGTGACAGGGGTGAGATCCGCCTCGCGCTGCGCAGGGCTGAGGGGGGGATGGCCGAATTTGAGGCGGAAGATGACGGTCCCGGCATTCCGGAAAAAATCGGAGAGGTCGTTTATGATCCCGGTTTTACGTCCAAATACGATGAATTCGGCACACCTTCAACGGGCATCGGGCTTTCATACGTGAAGGAAATCGTAACCGAACTTGACGGAGACATTTCCTTTCATAACAAGCCAAAAGGCGTCATATTTACGATTAAGCTGCCGGTGAAGCATTTGATTGCAGAAAGGATGAACTCATAATATGCGTTTTTTTATAGCTGATGATGACCGGGCGATCCGTTCCATTTTAAAACAGATGATCGAGGACGAGGACTTAGGAGAAGTCGTCGGTGAGGCAGAGGACGGAAGCCAGATTGAAGGGCATTATCTCCATTTCAAACAAGTCGATATTTTATTAATTGATCTGCTGATGCCGGGCCGGGACGGGATTGAGACGATCCGGCATCTTCAGGGGGCGTACAACGGAAAAGCAGTGATGATATCGCAGGTGGAGGCAAAGGAAATGGTGGGAGAAGCTTATTCTCTCGGCATCGAATACTTTATCCATAAACCGATCAACAAAATCGAGATCGTCACCGTTTTGCGAAAAGTAAAAGAGCGGATTGAACTGGAAACCTCGATCGGCGACATCCAACATTCGTTAAGCCGTCTTATTCAGCGGAATGAACCGAAAAAAAGCGGGCCGGGGGGGATGCACGAGAAATCAATCAAAGAAACAGGAAAATTTCTTTTGTCGGAATTAGGCATCGTGGGAGAAAGCGGGGCGCATGACCTCATGGCCGTCCTTCACTATTTATTTGAGGATGATCAGGCGGAAAGAAACATCCCGTCTTTAAAGCAGATGTTTACAAACGCCGCCATCCGGAAGCTGGGACCTGCGGCGGCACAAGCCGAGGTTAACAGAGAAATCAAAGCCTCGGAACAGCGGATCAGAAGAGCGATCATTCATTCGTTAAACCATTTCGCTTCATTGGGCACAACTGATTTTTCAAACCCCAAATTTGAATATTACGCCTCGAAATTTTTTGATTTCCCCGCTGTCAGCAAGAGAATGAAAGAAATGCAGGCCAAGGAAACCGTGCCGCTTTCTCCGGTTAAAGTGAATATGAAAAAATTCATTCACGTCTTTTTTTTGGAGGCGAAAGATTTACGCGAAGGATCAAAATTTGTCAGCGGAGGCAGCCGGTAAGCTGATAAATAGAGTTTACGTATATAAGGTTTTTGTGTAAAATAATGTTAAATAAGAAGGAACGGAGGGATCCTGATGGCTGATCAAATTCCGGTTTTCGCACTAATGAAATAGTGTCAAAGTCTCTGCCTTGAGCGCGGAGGAAACCGGGATTGTCTGCCTGAATAAGGAACCTGACAGTAATAGTGAGGGGGCGGCGATTATGCCGCCCTCTTTTTGGCGTCTTCACACATCTCTTTCTCCTCCGCCTAAAGGAGAAGCTCTGTGTCAGTCAATAAGGGAAATGGGGAAACAAGATGACAAAAAAACAAAGGGAAATAGAATCCGTTTTGAACATCGCAAAGGAAAATGGCTTACGGTTAAAATATGAAGGGGCGGACATAAATGAAACGGGTATGGACTTCCAAGTCGTATTTGCTGAAGATGACAGCGGCGTGACATGGGTGCTCCGAAAGCCGCGCCGTCCTGATGTTATCGAAAGAGCGGCTGCAGAAAGCGATGTTCTCGCGTTTCTCCGCAGCCATGCCGCGGTATCAGTCCCCGATTGGCGGATTCATACACCGGAACTGATCGCTTATCCGAAACTGGACGGAATACCGGCTGCCGCAATTGATCTGGATAAGAAACAGTATGTCTGGAATATGGAACACGAGCCGCCTTCAGACGGTTTTGTCGGCTCGCTTGCCGCAACATTAGCCGGGATGCACGGGGCAGACCCGGATGCGGCCTCCAGATCCGGAATTGAAATCATAAAACCGGATGACGTCAGGCAAAGGGCGGCGGAATCAATGGATCATATAAAAAAAGAAATCGGGGTTTCAGAACAGCTTTGGAAAAG
Source organism: Bacillus sp. SYZHCR11 (assembly GCF_057196865.1). Lineage (NCBI taxonomy): Bacteria > Bacillati > Bacillota > Bacilli > Caryophanales > Bacillaceae > Bacillus > Bacillus sp. SYZHCR11. The sequence continues at coordinate 330,032 of NZ_JBXUND010000004.1, read as the reverse complement.
ATGGCAAACGTGGATAAATGACAGCTCGTACTGGCCTGATTTTTCCGCGCTGACCCATGGCGACTTGCATCCTCCGCATATTTTGATCGGCGAAAATCAGCGTGTGACGGGTCTCCTCGATTGGACGGAGGCAAAGGTTGCCGATCCGGCCAAGGATTTTGTCCTTTATCAAGTGATATTAGGAGAAAAAGAAACAAAACGGCTGATGAAGAGCTACGAAGCTGAGGGCGGGCGCGTCTGGCCGAAAATGCAGGAGCATGTGTCAGAATGGCAGGCCGCTTACCCTGTGGAAACGGCGAAGTTCGCGCTTCAGACGGGGCAAGAGGAGCATATGCAAATGGCGCGGGACATGCTCGGACTGTCCGATCCGAAAGGTTATTGACTTCCGCCGGATGACAGCGTATGATACATTTTAAAATCATAGAACGGATGAACAATGCTGAGGAAGAGTAAGTACGCATCAGCGCGCGGGGTTCAGAGAGTCGGTGGCCGCTGTGAACCGATCCCCGTCCGGTGCCGAATGGGCTTCTGAATTGCTGCGCTGAAATAACAGTAGGCGGTGCCGGGATTCTTTCCCCGTTATCAAGAAAGGAGTATTGAAACCCTGAGTTTCTGTACTATTTGAGAGAATGGCTCTTCAGCCGTTAATAAAGGTGGCACCGCGAAAACCTCGTCCTTTGATGGACGGGGTTTTTTTGCGTTGTTAAGGAGGTGATGACCATGGAAAGTGACTGGAGACGGACAGACAATCAAAAAAGGAGGGATATTCATGGTGATCGCAACCGACGATCTTGAGCTCACATGTCCGCATTGTGAAGGAACCGGCGAGGAGAAAGAAGGGACGCCCTGTCCGAAGTGCGGCGCGAAGGGCGTCATATTGACCGCTCAAGGAAACACGCTGCTGCATTTTATCAGAAAGCATATGGATCAGTGAAATCAAACGAATATGTAAAGAAACTGCACAAAACAAAAAAGCTTGTAGAAAAAACATCGTTTTCTCTACAAGCTGCTTTTTCATTCTTCAAAATAAGGATTCACATGGATGAGCACTTCTTCAACATCTGAAAAGTGTCTTTTGATTTCATTTCGGATTTCCCGGGCTATATCGTGTCCCTGCTTAATCGTCAAATCATGATCCAAAGATAACCGGACATCAAGCAATTTATAGTGGCCGTGTTCTCTTGCTCGGATTTTATCGAGCCGTTTGACTTGAGGGCAATCCAAAATAACCGCTTTATATTCCTCTATCAGTTCGGGATCAACACTTTTTTCCATGAGAACGTCAACAGACGGCCTGATTAATTCCATTGAAATCTTAAAAATGAGGTACGCCACGATGACACTGGCAATTGCATCGGCGTACAACAGATAGGACCATCCGCGTGTGTTCCCGATAATCGCCAATAGGACGCCGATAAAAGCGGCAAGAGAGGCAACGATATCGCCTTTATGATCGTATGCAATCGCTATAATCGCTTTACTGTTCCATTTTTCCCCTTGTTTGATCGAATAACGATATAAGATCTGCTTAGCCACGTAGGATATCAGAGCCGCAAACAATGCGCTGTATTGCGGGATGCTTGGACCTTCAACAAAGGACGAAATCGCTTCTATCAGAATATACACGGAAACGAGCACTAATATGATTCCTACAATCGCTTCGCTGATGACCTCAGCTTTGCCATGCCCGAAAGGATGGTCTTGATCGGGCGGCTTATTAGAAATGCCGATGACGGCCAGGACAGCAATTGAAGCCACGACATCCGCTGCAGAATGTATACCGTCGGCAAAAACTGCTTCACTATCGCCTATCAGTCCAAAAAAGATCTTTCCTGCCATTAAGATCAGATTGGCTATCAATGCAATCAAAGCAACTTTTTTGCTTATTTGTTCTCTTTCACTTGTCATTTTTTCCTCCTATAAAACTGCACAAAAAAATAGGAGCGCTCTTGATTCGCTCTCCGTATCCTTTCTTGTGTAATCACTTTGCTTATCATATCAATTCAGTTTCGAGTGGGTCTATAGCAAGGTTGTTTCCTGTTTACTAATAAATAAGGTGACAGAAAAAAAGTTGGAGCAGGGCTAAATAGTACATAAACAAAATTGCGCTGAATTTAAAAATGAACTGTTGACATTTGAGTATTTATCTTTTATTATTATCCTGAATTCAAGATATTTTAATTCGAGACAATTTAATTAGAGTGCAGGATAAGAACCTGCCGATCGTTTTGTTTTTTGATCATACATTATTTGATTTTTTATACCATAATATCTCGAATTCGAGATAAAGGGGAGTGCGAGAGAAATGGCTGAATTTGTACAGCTGGTGAATGAAAGAAGATCTGCAAGCAACTTTCTTCCAGAACATCCAATCACAAGAGATGAGCTCAACGAAATGTTTGAATTGGTTGCGTTGGCTCCATCAGCTTTTAATTTGCAGCATACAAAATATGTGACGGTTCTTGACCCGGAGGTAAAAGAAAAGCTGAAGCAGGCCGCAAACGGACAATATAAAGTGTTCAGCTCATCAGCGGTTCTTTTGGTTTTAGGGGATAAGCAGGCATATCAGCAAGCGGCTGACATCTATGAAGGATTGAAGGTGCTGGGGGTATTAAATAAACAAGAGTATGATCACATGGTTCAAAACACCGTTTCGTTTTATGAAAACAGGGGAGAACTGTTTAAGAGAGATGAGGCGATAAGAAATGCTTCACTTTCTGCGATGATGTTTATGCTGAGTGCTAAGGAAAAAGGCTGGGACACCTGTCCGATGATAGGGTTTGATCCTGAAGCCGTGAAACAGATTTTGAATATAGATGATCAATTTGAGGTCGTCATGATGATTACAATCGGGAAAGAAAAAATAGAAAGCAGAAGGCCGCGCGGCTACCGAAAGCCTGTGAATGAGTTTGTGGAGTATATTTAAATATTTATAAAGGAGCGCATAAAAATGGCTAAAAAAACGATGGGAATCCATCATATTACAGCAATTGTCGGCCACCCTCAAGAGAATGCTGATTTCTACGCTGGAGTGCTGGGGCTGCGATTGGTCAAGCAAACGGTCAATTTTGATGATCCGGGTACGTATCACCTTTATTTCGGGGATGAAGGCGGGAAGCCGGGAACAATCATCACATTCTTTCCGTGGGCGGACGCCCGTCAAGGCATCATTGGAGACGGACAGGTTGGCGTGACATCTTACGTCGTGCCGAGAGGTGCTATGGCGTTTTGGGAAAAGAGACTTGAAAAGTTCAACGTGCCATACACAAAAATCGAGCGTTTTGGGGAACAATATATAGAATTTGATGACCCGCATGGCCTGCATTTAGAAATCGTGGAAAGAGAAGCAGGGGAGGCCAATACGTGGACTTTCGGAGATGTAACCCCGGATGTTGCCATTAAAGGCTTTGGCGGTGCAACCCTGTTATCAGCACAGCCTGAAAAAACAGGTGAACTGCTGGAAAACATCATGGGGCTTGAGCGAGTCGGCAAGGAAGGAGACTTCGTTCGTTATCGTTCTGCCGGTGATATCGGGAATGTGATTGATCTTAAATTAACGCCGATCGGCCGCGGACAAATGGGTGTCGGCACAGTGCATCACATCGCTTGGCGGGCTCAGGATGACGAAGATCAATTAGATTGGCAAAGATTCATTGCTGCGCACGGATATGGTGTGACTCCTGTTCAGGATAGAAACTATTTTAATGCGGTTTACTTCAGAGAACATGGGGAAATCTTATTTGAGATCGCAACTGATCCGCCGGGCTTTGCCCATGATGAGTCACAAGAAACAATGGGCGGAAAATTGATGCTCCCTGAGCAGTATGAACCGCACCGGGCACAAATTGAACAAGGGCTGCTGCCGTTTGAAGTAAGAGAATTAGATTGATTTGACACATAAAAAATAAAGAAACATATAGTCAATTGATGATTGCTGGATGGTACCGTCCAGCAAAGAATCAGATGAAATCAAAGATGAGGAGAGATAAAAATGGAAGATGCAGGACTATTACTTATTCGAATCATGATTGGTGTGGTGTTTCTGTTTTATGGATCACAAAAATTATTCGGCTGGTTTGGCGGATACGGGATTAAAGGAACCGGACAATGGTTCGAGTCAATTGGAGTTAAACCAGGCAATGCCGCGGCCGCTTTATCAGGTCTCGGGGAACTCGCAAGCGGAATTTTATTTATTTTAGGTGTATTCCTCCCGCTTGGAGCTGCTATCATAACGATCATTATGTTAGGTGCCATTGTAAAAGTTCATGGAGCGAAAGGGTTTGCGAACGGTGCCGGCGGTTTTGAATATAACTTGGTGCTGATTGCAGTCTCCATCGGAGTTGCACTCATCGGTTCAGGAGCTTACGCTTTGCATTTTTAATATAAGTATCTAAGAACAGTTACTGAAAAGCGGTAACTGTTCTTTTATTTTTCAAGCACGACGTTAAGGTGCTCTGAATCGCAAAAAAGCGGATATGATCCATATAAATGTGTATAGTGAATGTACGAGTATTGATGAGCTTGGTCATGAAAGACGAGCCGATTTGAAGGAGGGTTTTGATGAAAGAGCTGACAGACTTACATTCATTAGATTCTATCGAGAATTTTATTAAGCAGCATCAATTCAGTTTTATCTACATTTCAAGACCTGCCTGTACAGTATGTCACGCTGTTCTGCCGCAGCTCAGAAAAGTTTTGGAGCAGTTTCCGAATATCAACTTGGGGCATACCGACGCTGACGAGGTAGAAGAGGTAGCCGGCAGATTTTCAGTCTTCACTGTCCCCGTGCTTCTTTTGTTCATTGATGGGACTGAGTTTCTGAGAGAAGCCCGCTTTGTTCATTTTGAACAGCTCGAAAAAAGGCTGAAAAGGGTTTATCAGTTATATCAAGATGTATAAAGCGTTTATACTTTACAATGCGGGAGTGCTTTTTCTGCACCTGAAATAGATGAATATGTAAAGAAACAGCAAAAAACAAAAAAGCTTGCAGAAAAAACATCATTTTCTCTACAAGCTGAAGGCCGCTATCCGGCCTTTTTTACATTATTCGGACCGGGGTTCTAAAAAACGGGACCCTCCCAAGTCTTTTCTCATCAGATAGATATGGAAAAAATATTCTCCGACGGCGATGATGACGGCGGAAATGAGAGCGGCAAACGCCAGTCTTCCTCCGGAAATGCCCATGGACAGCGGCATTCCCATCAGCCAGACAACAAGAAACGCGATTCCGAAATCAGCGGACGCCGCCGTGATATTATTCCATCTCGGAAGCACGTACAGGTCGCCCGTAAAGTAGGAAACGGCTCCCAGCACAATGGTCATCAGCAGCACGTCACCGAATGTAAAGCGAAAACCTAAGCCGAGTATCAGATACAGAATAATGATGGTCATAATGCCTTTAATGGCAAGCGCTTTAATGTGTTCCATTCGAATTCCTCCTTATGGAAATCATGTTAGTATGTTTCCTCATAACGTGAAATATAAACCCTTTTTTCGTGAACATTTGTTTTCTGGCTTTTGGCTGTCATCACTGGGCCGCTGTTGAATATGATGAAAGGAGAAAATACGGGAGGTGTCATGATGGCAGTCGTAAAAGCGTCGAGCGCCGATGTCGATCTAATGGCAAGGCTGCTCAGGGCGGAAGCGGAAGGCGAAGGGAAGCAGGGAATGCTTTTGGTCGGCAATGTGGGAATCAATCGGGTGCGGGCGAATTGTTCTGATTTTAAAGGCCTGCGCACCATCAGGCAGATGGTGTTTCAGCCGCACGCGTTTGAAGCGGTGACTCACGGATACTTTTACCAGAGACCGCGTGAATCCGAGCGGAGGCTTGCCCGCAGGAACATTAACGGAGAACGGTTTTGGCCGGCTAAGTTCAGTCTGTGGTACTTTAAGCCGCCGGGCAACTGCCCGCAGACTTGGTATGGCCAGCCGTTTGTCGCCAGATTCAGATCCCACTGCTTCTATCAGCCGACAGGTGAGACGTGCGAAAACGTGTACAATACATTTTAATCCCGGGGGCACCGTTCTTAAAATGAACGGTGTTTTTTTAATGTTTTGTGAAGAAAAATAGGAAAAAAGTGCGCTTGACGGATGACAAGCCAAAAAGAAACAGAGGGGGTTTTCTCCCGGCGGGGCAAGGTTTGTCGAAACAATGTGAAAAATGTCTCCCGCCGTTCATTTTTCAGCCTTACAAACCCTTCACACTTCTTCATAGCGGTTTAACATTTCTTTTTTATAATAAGGGCGATCAATAAGACGAAAGGGGAACTGACATGACACATGACGGCCGTTTAGATGAATGGATCAAGGAATTGGAGAACAAAAGCTTTCAGAACAATACGTTTGACCGCCGCGCATTTATACAGGGCGCCGGGAAAATCGCCGGTCTTTCCCTCGGGTTAGCGATCGCGCAATCCATCGGCGCGTTTGAAGTGAATGCCGCTCCGAAATTTTCAAACTATCCGTTCACCCTCGGCGTAGCTTCCGGCGACCCGCTGTCTGACAGCGTCATTCTCTGGACGCGTCTTGCCCCTGACCCGCTGAATGGGGGCGGCATGCCGAAGCAGGCCGTGCCGGTAAAATGGGAAATCGCCGCAGATGAACATTTCCGTCACATCGTCAAACGCGGAACGGAAATGGCCAAGCCGAATCTCGGACACTCTGTCCATGTCGAGGCGGACGGGCTCAAGCCCAATAAAGTGTACTATTACCGGTTTAAAAGCGGGCATGAGCTCAGTCCCGTCGGCCGGACGAAAACGCTGCCCGCTCCAGGCGCTGACGTATCCGCCATGACGTTTGCATTTGCCTCCTGCCAGCAGTATGAACACGGCTATTATACGGCGTATAAACATATGGCGAAGGAAAAGCTTGATCTCGTATTCCATCTCGGAGATTACATTTATGAATACGGACCGAACGAATATGTGTCAAAAACGGGAAATGTCAGGACGCACAGCAGCGCCGAAGTGTACACACTGTCAGATTACCGCAACCGTCACGCCCAATACCGCTCTGATGCCAATCTGAAAGCCGCCCACGCCGCATTTCCGTGGGTCGTGACGTGGGACGATCATGAGGTGGAAAACAATTATGCCAATGTTATCCCTGAAAAAGGCCAATCCGTTGAAGCGTTTGTGCTCAGGAGGGCCGCAGCTTATCAGGCTTATTATGAACACATGCCGCTCAGGCGCATGTCATTGCCGAACGGTCCTGATATGCGGCTGTACAGGCAATTTTCTTATGGCAATTTAGCATCGTTCAATGTGCTTGATACAAGACAGTACAGAGATGATCAGGCCAACGGCGACGGGAATAAGCCGCCTTCTGATGAGTGGAGAGACCCGAAGCGCACATTGATGGGGACAGAGCAGGAGCAATGGCTCTTCGAAAATTTAGCCGCCTCAAAAGCGAAGTGGAATGTGCTGGCGCAGCAAATCTTTTTTGCGCAATGGAATTTCGGAACAACCGCCAATCCGATATACAGCATGGATTCATGGGACGGCTACCCGGCTCAGCGGGAGCGGGTCATCAATTTTATAAAAAGCAAAAACCTGAACAATGTCATCGTGCTGACGGGTGATGTTCATGCAAGCTGGGCGTCAAACCTGCATACCGATTTTAATCAAACGAATTCAAAAATTTTCGGGGCCGAATTCGTCGGGACCTCCATTACATCTGGAGGAAACGGGGCGGATAAACGGGCCGATACGGATCAGATCTTAAAACAAAACCCGCATATTAAGTTTTTCAACGATTACCGCGGCTATGTCCGCTGTACGGTGACTCCTGCCCAATGGAGAGCGGATTACAGAGTGGTGCCGTACGTGACGGAGCCGGGGGCTGAGGTATCCACGCGGGCTTCATTCATTTATCAGAAAGACCAGACGGGGATTCGGAAGGTCTCTCAAGCGGCGGTTGCAGGCGGTTTAAAGCAGTCAAACGAGGTGGAAGAGGATCGTTTCTTCGCCCATAACAATGCGCATGAAAAGCAAATGAGAAAGAAACGGGCCAAAATCTCACAATAAGGAGGCGCACTCATGTTTTCAAATATCGGCATTCCCGGGTTGATCCTGATTTTCGTCATCGCTCTCATCATTTTCGGACCTTCAAAACTTCCGGAAATCGGCCGTGCCGCCGGCCGCACGCTGCTTGAATTTAAAAGCGCCGCAAAAACATTGGTCTCAAATGAAGAGCCGGACAAGCAGACGGCTGAGAAAGACAAAACGGCAGGCTGAATCCTGACATGGGGGCAGACGAATCCGCTTCTGCCTCTTTCTCTATAAGGAGGATGTACGATTGGATAAAAAAGAAACCCACTTGATCGGGCATTTAGAAGAAGTCCGGCAGCGTCTCATTAAAACCGTTATCGCCTTTCTCGTGTTTTTTATCGGCGCCTGCTGGTTTGTGCAGGATATTTATGACTGGCTGATCAAGGATTTGCATGGCAGGCTGGCCGTTTTAGGGCCGAGCGAGATTTTATGGGTGTATATGATGATTGCGGGAATATGCGCCCTTACGGCAGCGATTCCGGTTGCGGCCTTTCAGCTCTGGCGTTTTACGGCGCCGGCTTTGACCCCGTTCGAACGCCGCGCCGCTTTGCTTTACATTCCGGGGCTTTCGCTTTTGTTTATTATCGGAATTTCCTTCGGGTATTTTGTGCTGTTTCCGATTGTGCTCGGATTTTTAACACAATTATCCGCCGGCCATTTTGACATGGTATTTACGGCGGACAAGTATTTTACCTTTATGCTGAATCTTACATTGCCGTTCGGATTTTTGTTTGAAATGCCTCTGGCCGTCATGTTTCTGACACGGCTCGGAATCGTGAATCCAACCCGGCTGGCAAAGGCGCGGAAGCTTTCGTATTTTTTGCTGATCGTCGTCTCGGTGCTGATTACGCCTCCGGATTTTATGTCTGACTTTCTCGTCATGATTCCGCTGCTCGTCCTCTATGAAATCAGTGTGACGCTGTCCCGCATCGTTTACCGGAAGAAATGGGCCGAGGCGGCGTCTGCAGCTTAGTGAAGTTCGCCTCCGCCGGTCTCAATATCGTCCTCATGCGCCGCGGCGGTCACCGCGGCGATTTTGAGCGCTTTTGTCACGAGATCCAGGCTGAGGCTCGGCGCAGACTTCTGCAAGGTTTGCTCCGGAATGTACGGGATGTGTATAAACCCGCCGCGGATGTGCGGATGATGGCGGGCGATTTCATCCATCAGCCCGTAAAAGAGATGATTGCATACAAACGTCCCCGCCGTGTAGGATACAGCCGCGGGAATGCCTTCCTTTTTGATTTCCTCAACGATCCGTTTGATCGGAAGGCCGGTCCAATAGGCCGCGGGACCCTCTTGAGAAATGTTTTCCCCGACAGGCTGGTTTCCTTCGTTATCCGGTATGCGCGCCTCATTCAGATTGATCGCGACCCGTTCCGGCGTGATCTGCATTCTGCCGCCTGCCTGGCCGACACAAATGATAATGTCAGGCTGATGCTTTTTGACCGCTTCGCGCAGCACGGCAAGAGACTTATAAAAAACGGTCGGCACTTGTTCGGATACGATAGAGGCAGGGCCTTCATGAGAACCGTCCAGCCGTTTGACCGCTTCCCATGAAGGATTGACCGTTTCCCCGCCGAAGGGGTCAAAGCCTGTCAGTAATACTTTTTTCTCCATATAAAACCCTCCTTTTCTTTTTACCATACTCTATAATGGACATATATTCCTGCCGAAGGGGGAAACATGTCTTGAATTCGCCTCTGGTGCAATACCGATCTTTATTTCCGGTGCTCCGCACACATACGATGCTCGCCAGCTGCTCTCAAAGCGCTCTTGCCCTGCCGGTTTCAAAAGCGGTCAATGACTATCAGGAAAGCCTGCTTCAGCATGGCGGAAACTGGGAAGAAGCCATTGGACGTACGGAGCAGGCAAAGTGTGAATTTGCGAAATTGATCGGCGCCCATCCTGAAGAAATCGCCGTTTTACCTTCAGTAACGGCTGCTGTCTCTGCCGTCGTTTCTGCTTTACCGGATTGCCGAATGAAACAGGCGGTGTATACGGAATTGGATTTTCCGGCGATCGCCCACATTTTGAAGGCACAGACTGAGATGGAGCTTTCAGTCGTGCCGTCTGAAGATGGAATGATCCCGTTAGAGCGGTATGAGACGTACATATCGGAGCAGACGCTTTTCACCTGTGTGCCCCATGTGTCATATACGTCGGGTTTTGTCCAGGATATAAAGCGCATTGCCGAGATATCCGCAAAGAAGGGATCGCTTCTTTTTGTCGATGCTTATCAATCGGCGGGGCACATCCCGATTGATGTAAAAGAATGGGGAGTTGATATGCTGGCCGCGGGTGCGAGAAAGTATATGCTCGGCATACCGGGAACGGCGTTTCTTTATGTCAGAAAGGAACTTGCCGAACGGCTGAAGCCGAAAGTCACCGGATGGTTCGGGCAGCAGCGGGCGTCGATGCCGGATTTAACCCGTTTTTCTTATGCGGACGGAGCCAAACGCTTTGAGACCGGAACCCCGGCATTTATCAGCATATATGCGGCACAGGCGGCTTTATCTCTATTAAACGATGCCGGTACAGACCGCATTCACCAAGAAGTAAAAAAACTCAGCGCATTTGCGTATGAATACGCTTCTGAAAAAGGACTGAACCTCACAGGGCCGCAGTCTGCCGATGACAGACCCGGCATGATTTCCATACGGGATGAAAAAGCGGCGGAAACGGCTGCGCTGTTGAGGCGGAAAAACATCGTATGCGCATCCAGCGGACAAATCATCCGGCTGGCGCCTCATTTCTATAACACAGCTGACGATCTGATCTATGCGATTGATGAACTGGCTGAAGCGCGAGGTATATAAAAAACAGCAGACTCCCGGGGAGTCTGCTGTTTTCTTATGAATGATTCACTTTGACCCGTTTCATAAAGAAAGCGCTGATCAAGCCGATAACGGCGACAATCATCGCGAAGATAAAGGCATGCTGGACGCCCGCAATCAGCGCGTGAGAGTATGCGGAAGGATCATTCGGGTTTTTCGCGGTGCTCATATAATTCTTCTGGCCGGCAGCCATGATGCTGACCGCCACCGCAGTGCCGATTGCGCCGGCCATCTGCTGGAGCGTATTCATAATGGCTGTTCCGTCCGGGTAAAATTCCGGCGGCAGCTGATTTAAGCCGTTCGTTTGCGCCGGCATCATGATCATGGAAATGCCGATCATCAGGCATGTATGAAGCGCGACAATCAGAAGCGCCGTAGAAGCGCCGTTAATGTTTGAGAAAAACGAAAGCACAGTTGCCGTGATGACAAACCCGGGAATGACAAGCCACTTCGGCCCGTATTTATCAAACAGACGCCCCGTCACCGGAGACATAAAGCCGTTTAAAATACCGCCCGGCAGCAGGATGAGCCCGGACGTAAACGCCGTCAGCATCAGTCCGCTTTGTAAATACATAGGCAATAGGAGCATTGTCGATAAGATAACCATCATACAGATAAACACAATCACGACACCGAGAACAAACATCGGATAGCGGAAAGCGCGCAGATTCATCATCGGCTGCTTCATTGTCAGCTGCCTGATGGAAAATAAGATGAGCGCGATCGCGCCGACAGTGAGCGAACCGATAACCGTCGGGCTTGACCAGCCGTCTGATCCTTCGCCCGCATTGCTGAATCCGAATACGATGCCGCCGAACCCGATCGTAGACAGAATAATGGAAAGCACGTCAATTTTCGGTTTTGTAATGTCAGACACGTTCTGCATGTAGGCGATGCCGAATAAAAGAGCCAACACAAGAAACGGCAGGGAAATCCAGAAAATCCAATGCCAGTTCAAATGCTCTAGCACAAGCCCTGAAAATGTCGGACCGATCGCAGGAGCGAACATAATGACAAGCCCGATCGTCCCCATCGCCGCTCCGCGCTTATGCGGCGGGAAGATGACGAGGATTGTATTAAACATCAGCGGCAGCAGCAGCCCGGTTCCTAAAGCCTGCACGATTCTTGCCGCCAAAAGAAACGGAAAGCTCGGCGCAAGCGCTGCAATCAGCGTGCCGATAATGGAAAAAGCGAGTGAAACGATGAACAGCTGTCTCGTCGTAAACCATTGCAAAAGCAGACCCGATACCGGCACAAGAATACCGAGAACGAGCAGATAGCCCGTCGTCAGCCACTGGACGGTCGCAGGAGTGATATGTAGCTCCTTCATCAGATCAGTCAGGGCGATATTCAGCGCCGTTTCACTGAACATGCCGATAAACCCTGCCGTCAGCAAAGAAATCATGATCGGCATGACTTTATATTGTTTGGAAGGCTGAGCGTTTTCCAAAATCATTCTCCTCTCTTTCTATACGTACATGTCTCTCGTATTTTATGTCTTCAGCAGGTTGGGGATTTGTTTAGAAATATGGAGGATCGGCATTTTGTCTTTTTTGGCTAAGGACACAATGATGCCGCCTTCTATCATGGCATTTAAAACAGTGCTGATTTCCGCCGCTTTCTCATCAGAAAAACCGGCTGATCTTAATTTGCCCGCGAACAGATTCTCCCATTCCTGATAAGCGTTTTGACAGGCCTGCCGGAGCTTTTCGCTCTTTAAAGCAGTCTCGGCAGCCAGTAAACCGACAGGAAACCCTTCAAAGTTCTCCGGACATGTGAATTGCCGTGATAAGTCCTGTAAAAACGCTTGAATGCTTTCCGCCGGATCAGGATGGGCATCAAGGCTTTCTTTTATTTTCATACGGATATAATGGCTCATTTCATTGACAGCCTCAATGGCGAGCTGCTCTTTGCCGTCCGGAAAATGATAGTAAAGAGAACCTTTCGGCGCCCCGCTTTCTTTAATAATCTGATTCAGTCCCGTGCCGTAATACCCCTGAAGCTGAAACAGCCTGGTTGCTGCGGCGAGGATTTTTTCACGAGAATCTCCATAGCTCATAATGTTCCCACCTTACTGATTTGTGACAAATTTAAAATATAGTGACTGGTCTATTATCTTGATTTCGCATGGCGGTGTCAAGGTTTTTTAACGGTTATTTTCTTCGGAAGGTTGTCTGACAAGCGCGTTGACCGGTGAGAGGAAAATCTTCATAAATAAAGAAAAGGAGAGAAAAGAATGAAAAAACAATTCATGCCCTTCATTACATTTATCTCAGCTCTGCTCTTCATCGCGGCCGGCTGCTCCCAATCTCCTCAAACGAAAGAAGCGCCGCCCCAGATGGCAGCCGCAGCCTCTGCGAAAAAAGACGGACTTCCGAATATTAAAATTCTTGCCACCGGCGGCACAATTGCAGGCGCTGCTCCTTCAAAGACGTCCGCTACGGAGTACAGGGCGGGGGCAATCGGAGTTGATGCCCTGATTCAGGCCGTTCCGGAGATAAAAGAGGCCGCGCATGTGAGCGGAGAACAGGTTGTGAATATCGGCAGCCAGAATATGAATAACGAGACACTGCTGAAACTTGCAAAACGGGTAAACAAGCTGCTCAAGTCTGATGATACAGACGGCATTGTCATTACACATGGAACAGACACACTTGAGGAAACCGCCTACTTTCTCAATCTGACGGTCAAGAGTGACAAACCCGTTGTTGTCGCCGGGTCAATGCGGCCGTCCACGGCGATCGGAGCGGACGGGCCATCCAACTTATATAACGCGGTAAAAACAGCGGCTGCGCCTGAGGCGAAAGGCAAGGGGACGCTTGTCGTATTAAATGACAGAATCGCTTCGGCGCGTTATGTGACAAAAACCAATACAACCGCGACCGACACTTTCAAATCGGAAGAAATGGGTTATATCGGAACAATTGCTGATGACGTCTATTTTAATAACATCATCACCCGAAAGCATACGAAGGATACAGATTTCAAGATAGATAAACTTGATAAACTGCCGCAGGTCGATATTATATACGGCTATCAAAATGACGGAAGCTATCTCTTTGAAGCCGCCGCAAAATCAGGGGCGCAAGGCATTATTTTTGCAGGCCCGGGAAACGGCTCAATGTCTGATGCGGCGCTAAAAGGCGCTGTAAAGTCGGTCAAAAGCGGGCTGGCGGTCGTCCGCTCCACAAGGACGGGAAACGGGGCGGTAACACCGAATCGAGAGTATGAAAAAGACCATTTGACAGCTTCAAACTCTCTCAACCCTCAAAAAGCGCGGATTCTTCTCATGCTCGCGCTGACAAAAACGCATGATCCCAAGCGGATTCAAACCTATTTCAATGAGTACTAGGAGTAGAGAACCGGGTGTTCTCTCCTTTGTCGGTATGCCGTATTAAAGCATAAGCGTGCTTTCGGGAAAGGGGCGTCTTTCTCATTTTTCCGCTCTTTTTTAATTGTTGAAAACAGTAAAAAATACACTATTTTTTCCTTTTCTTCTCTAATAGAATGAAAACTGCAAAAATATTACATAGCAGGAGGAAAGTTCATGAAACATATAAAAAGCAAAATCCTAGTCATCCTTACAGTTTGTATGCTGTCCGTCATTTCCGTATTTGCCTTCCAGCCGACCGTATCGAAAGCCTCCTCAGGGCATAACCCTGTTGTCATGGTTCACGGAATCGGCGGGGCGTCTTTTAACTTTGCGGGAATCAAAACATACTTGGCATCCCAAGGCTGGTCAAGAAAAGAGATGTACGCTATTGATTTCTTAGACAAAACCGGAAACAACAGACACAATGCGCCGAGACTGTCCAATTACGTGAAAAAAGTGCTCAGCGAAACAGGTGCGAAAAAAGTCGATATCGTCGCGCACAGCATGGGCGGCGCCAACACGCTCTATTACATTAAAAATCTTGACGGCGGAGACAAAATCGCCAACGTCGTGACACTCGGCGGAGCGAACGGCCTTGTGACCAACCGGGCGCTTCCGGGGACTGATCCGAACCAAAAGATTTTATATACATCGATTTACAGCTCAGCGGACTTGATCGTTCTGAACCCGCTGTCACGACTGATCGGCGGGAAAAACGTGCAGATTCACGGTGTCGGACACATCGGACTTTTGATGAACAGCCAAGTAAACGGGCTGATTAAAGAAGGTCTGAACGGCGGCGGACAAAATACAAATTAACAGTTTCAAAGCCCCGGAGAATGAGAATATCCCGGGGTCTTTTTTTCTTCCATATTCTTTTTTCGCCGTAAACCAAGCCCTCTGAAGTTATTTTTGTTAAAATAATAAAGTTATATCAGAATTCGGAGGGTTTATTGTGGGAAAAGTGAAAAGAAATGCCCCTTGCCCATGCGGCAGCGGGAAGAAATATAAAAAATGCTGCGGAAGCAAAGAAGCTGCCATTCCGGCAGACATCGCGGCAAAAGAAGCGAAACAGATTCAGGAAAGCTTAATGGAGTACGCCTTTACAGCACATAGAGACGGCATATCATCATTTATTAACCAGCATGAGTTCATTACGGAGCTGGACAGACAGACTAAAGACATCGGAGTCTTCAACCTCGGTATCTGGGGAATTTTCTTCCGTCCGCTGGCAGGCGGCAAGACGATTTTTGAAGAATATCTTCAGAAAAAAGCCGGCGGCATCAACCGTCCGAAAACACGGGAAATCGTTGAATCATGGAAAAGCATGACACCAGCGGTTATGGTGCTTGAAGATGTGAAAGAAGGAATGATTCACTTTGAAGATGTGATGACAAAGAAACAATTCAAAGTGGAAATGGACGTCAGCCAGCAGGATCTTCCGCCGGCGGGAAGCCTGATTCTCGGCTATCCGATCCACGAAGCGGAAAAAGCGGAGTTCTTCATGCAGTTTACGATCTTCCCTGTGAAGCGGACCGAAGCTCTAATCAGCAAAGTGAAAAAGGCGGCTGCCCCGGCCCTTGCGGAAGGAAAATCGCCTGAGCGCTTTATGCAGGAGGACTTCGACACTGTGCTGGCCGCTCTTTTAGGAACGGCGGAAGAGCCTGAGCAGGCTGCTGAAGAAAAACAGACGGAGTGGGCGAACGACATGGAGAAGGAAACGGCGGATGCCATTGAAAAAGGCCTGAGCGGGGATGAATACCCGGCTGAGCTGGTTCCGGCCGTTATTGACCTGTGGAAAACGTTCTGTGTCAAAAAAACACCGACGATCAGAAAGCCGGAAGCTTTCGCGGCGGCGGTTGAATATTACGTAAACAGTATTTCTCTGAACGGCGCGTCCGTTTCTCAAGCCAAGCTGGCGAAGAAGTACGGCGTCAGCGCCTCAACGATTTCCAGCCGCTATAAGGAAATCGAAGGTGCTCTCACAGATGAAGCCGAACGCTTCGCCGCAGCTCTGACATCTTAAGACACAGCCAAAAAACCTTGAAGGGCACATGCTTTTCAAGGTTTTTTCTGCAGAAATGCTCTCGGGGCAGGATAATTCTTACCGATTATCTAATACTAAACAGAGCGATAAAAGGAAGGGAGCCTGAGCCATGGATGAGACACGTACGCTGGGCAGGACGGATTTACGGGTAAAGCGTATCGGCTTTGGCGCTAATGCGGTCGGAGGACATAATCTGTTTCCGAATCTTAATGATGAAACGGGAAAAGAACTCATCCGCACAGCGTTGGACGGCGGCGTCAATTTTATTGATACGGCGTTTATATACGGTTTGGGGCGTTCCGAAGAGTTAATCGGTGAAGTTGTCGCAGAGCGCGGCGTGCGGGACAGCCTCGTGATTGCGTCAAAAGGCGCGCACAAAGAGGTCAACGGACAAATCGAGCTGGACAACAGCCGTGAATTTCTCCGTAATGAGGCGGAAAACAGCCTGAAGCGGCTGAAAACAGACGTGATTGATTTGTATTACGTCCACTTCCCTGACGGCAAAACACCGCTCTCCGAAGTGGCGGGCACGCTAAAAGAACTGAAGGACGAAGGGAAAATCAGAGCAATCGGCGCGTCCAATCTCAGCTTCGGGCAATTGCAGGAGTTTAACGCCGACGGTTATTTAGAGGTTTTTCAATCAGAATATTCACTGATTCAGCGTGAGGCGGAGCATGATCTGCTGCCTTATTGTGAAAAGAACGGTATTTCTTTTATTCCTTATTTTCCGCTTGCTTCCGGCTTGCTGACGGGAAAGTTTACAAAAGACACAGTCTTTGAGGACAGCCGAAAAAACAGGCCGCCGTTTCAGGGAGAAGCTTTTCACCAAAACCTGGAGCGAGTGGATAAGCTTCGGGCCGTTGCGGAAGAAAAAGGGGCGCAGACAGCGCATATCGCACTCGCGTGGCTTCTGTCGCAGCCGGCGGTGGATGCGATCATTCCCGGAGCCAAACGCCCCGGCCAGCTGAAACACAATCTGGGCGCGCTTGATGTGCAATTGACCGAGGATGAGGTTCAATATATCAGTGACATCTTCAAGTGAAAATAAAAAAAGGAAATAGCCTGCGCTATTTCCTTTCTTGCTGTCAGGACGTTTTCAAAAACGCTTCTGTCAATCCTTCCAGATCGGCGTCTGTATCCAGATACCACTGGCCGCGGGCGTTTTTCTTCATCTCGATTTCTCTTGTTACGGAAGAAGAAGCCGGTTTCAGGCGCATAAACTCTTCCGGATAGACAGAAAGCAGGTGGCTGACAATTTCGTTTTCATCAGCATCGGGGTGCTTTCCGGCATAGTCTTGCACGCGGTCTTGCAGCTGGCCCGCGAGCGGAGACATATCAAGCGGCGTCACTTTTGCTTCAAGGACGGCTTTTTTGCCTGACATGGATTTGGTATGCACCTTGAGCTCTGTGTTATCCCGAAGCGCTGATGACATGGCGTCAATAATAGCGGAAATGGCTTTTGAATCCGCCTGTTCTTGTGAAATGCCTGCAGAAGCGATAAAGCTGGCTTTCGCCGATTCCTGATATGCGGCGGCCGTCATTTTTTCATTTACACCGGTCAGGCGGGTGAAATCTTTATTGTGCTTGCCGTACAGCATCACATCAATGTATGCGGATAATGCGTCCGCCGGGTCAGGTTTTGCGTTTGAGGCTGTGCCTTTGACTTTCAGTTTATAAGATAAAGGCTTCGCGTCTTTTGCCTGCGGCTGATATACCAATTCATATGATTTGCCTTCGTCAGCCGTGAAGTACAGATTGCCCGTCACTGTCTTGCCCGCATGAAGCGTGCCGCTCTGCATCTGGTCATCCTTATCGGCCGCCGCTGTTTTCGCGTCATCCTGATAAAGCGAGAAGTCGCTGCTTTTGACGGTAAGCGGGTCTTTGCCCGTATTTTTGACGGTGACCGTTACTTTCAGCGCGGCCGGATGTTCAGTATCGTCTGAAGCGGCCCATGCCGTCTCTTTTATTTTCACTTTCGCCGTGCTGCTTTCCTGGCCGCCGCTCGTTTCGCTGCTGCATGCGGCGGTAAATGCCGTGAGAAGCAGTATGAAAAACACGGCGCTCATTTTTTTGATGGACATCTGGTTTACCCCCTGTTGTTATAATGATTAATTCAATAGTCATGAAGACAGACAGGTTAATTATACTAGTTTTGTATAAAAGAGTCTTGGTAATCATCAATCTTTTTGGAAGAAAAGGAAGTGTTATGATGAAAAAAGAAGAATTGAAACAGCTGGCTCTCCGGATCGGTAACGTACCTGCCCGCTACGAGAGTAATGTGGAAGAATACCAAGAAGATGAGGTTTTGTTTTGGTGGGAAGATAAGAATGATCCGGAAGCCGGCATCATGGTCGAATTGGACCGGGACGGAAAACTGAAATCCTTATCCCGTCCGGCTTTCCGGACTGATCTGCCGGCTCTTTCGGAATCGGACATAGAAGAACGGATGCGGGCGTTTGTAGAAACCCATCGTCCGGGGGCATTGGCTGAGTTCGAATTGGAGAAAAAAAGCTCCGCAAATGATGGTGATGTGAGATATTCCTATGTTCAGATGGCTGACGGTCTGCCGCTTCCGCTGACCGGGTTTTACGCCGACCTGTCTTTGACAGGGGAAGTAACCGGCTTTTCTTACCATGGGAAGGCTGATAATCTCTTAAGACCCGGAACAATTGCGGACAAGCGGGAAGCATTGGCTCACTTTATCAAACATATTGAAGCGGAGCTGTTGTTCACCGTACTGCATCAGTCCGTCTATGTGCAGGGGGATGACAAGCCTCATCTCGTCTATGAAATCGTGTCTCCGACGCGGCCGATATCGGCTGACCTGAAGGAAGAGAATGCAGAAATAGACGAATATGAAGGGCTGGAAGACGACATGCTGCTGTATGTCCCGATTTCACGCCCTGCACCTGAAGCGGAAAATATGAGCATCAATGACATGATCGGGCTGCACGACGGTTTTTATAAAGAGAGGGAAACTGATCTTGGAGACGGCCGCATCGGCATTGCATGGCGTCCTGAAAAAACAAAATCCGTCCGGAAAGATAAAAGCTTAGAAAGTCTGTTTAAAGAACGGAATGAACATGTATTGAAAACAATGCATGATAGAGAATCGGGCCGGCTCGCCGGAGTGATGTCATTTATACATAGTGAAGGCGAACCGGAGTTTTCCGAGGAAGAATGCCATCACATGGCCATCCGCTTTTTATTCGCCATGTTTCCGGAAGCGAATCAGTATTTCCGGGTTCAATATGATGAGCCGGATGATGAAGGAGAAAACGTGGGACTTACATATAAGGCTTGTTCGGGCGGCGTTGATTTGCGATTCGGAGAGGGGAGAATCTGTGTCAGCAAAAAGACGGGTCTTGTCACTGTATATATGCCGCCGGAAATTGATCCGAAAGAGCTGGAGGAAATCGATCCCGTTCCTTCATTGACAATGGAAGAGGCGAAGGACGCGATCCGCCGGGCCATCAAAGCCGAGCTCGCTTGGGATCGTTGTTACGATGACGGCAGCTGCGGAAAAGTGTACAGGCTCGTATACAAGCCGGTTTTCCCGCGGTTTATTGAGGCCCATACGGGAGAAGTGATCACGAGTTTAATAGGCTGAAGGTCATGGGCGTTCGTCCCGGGTCTTTTGCGGGAAGTGTGACTATTGTATGAAAAACAGCCGCTCTGAATACGGCTCTTTTCCCTCTTTGCTAAAAATAGACACATAAAAGGCACTTTCTTCCCTTTAAAAGGATAAGGACGTTTTTATATAATTAAAAACAGTTCTTTTTTATACACTCTTCTGAAAGGATGACCCCATTGCTGAAAGAACATCTGAGAAAAAAAGCGCTGGAGATCGGGAACATACCGCCGCACTATGAGCTTGAAATAGAAGATTATGATGAAAAACAAAAAACGAGAGCCTATTATATATGGAAAGATCGTAACCATCCGGATAAAACGGTAACGATTGAGCTGGGCGACGACGGATCTTTGCTTACCTATTCACGCAACGACTGTCCGGGTTCAGACATGCAGCTGTCAGACGCCGAATTAAAGCTGACGGCTCTTCGGTTTGCGGCGAGACACCGCCCGCTTACTTTTATGAATTTCATCTTTCAGGCGAGGGAAGAACGCAATGGGTGCATCCGATTTATCTATACAAAAAAAGTGCTCGGCCGGCCGCTTCCCGATTCAGGTTTTTTCGTTGATGTAACCAGGAGCGGCTTCGTCGTGCAGTTTATCTATTACGGGGATAAGGGTGAAGCGCCCGTCCCGGAAACATTCGTCGATCGGGAAAAAGTCGTCTCGCATTATATGAGTGTGCTGACATTCAGTCTCGTCTATGATGTGGTCAATTTTGAGAACATACCGCGTCTCGTCTATGAACCGATTCTGCCGGCTTACAGCTATCCGGCCGGTGAAGATGATATCGTGCCGGATCAGCAGCTTTGCGAAGACAGGAATGAGCCGGCAAAACCGCTTCCCGCGTTTGAACATAAACGGGAAATCAGCCTGGATGAATTGATGGGGTTTACCTCGGATATGGTTCAGACGCGCCGGCGCGATCTCGGGGATGAGATCGGAACGACATGGCGGAAAGGGTCGGTTCCGGAACGGAAAGATTTGAGTATCGAAAGCTATTTTGAAACCAGCAACAAAAATACAATGAAGATGAAAACGGACAAAAAGACAGGGAAAATGACAGCCTTTAAATCTTTTATTGAGCATCAGGGCCCGGCCTTTTATTCTGCGGAAGAGTGTGAGGCCGTCGCGCTTCAATTTTTATACAAGCTTTATCCGAGAGCGGACGAGTTTTTTAAAATGAACCCGCTGAAAACGGACGGAAGGGGCAGGTTCCGCTTCCATTTTTCCGTATGGCATCAGGATATTCCGCTGCGGTTCGGCGCTGCGAGAATACTTGTCAGTCCCGTAACGGGGCTTGTGGAAGCTTATATGGCGCCTGACATTGACCCGGAGCAGCTGGAGAAGATCAATCCGGTGCCGGCCGTTACTCCCGAAGAAGCAAAGGCCGCTTTTTTATCCGATTTCCATCTGCGGCTGGAGTGGCAGCGCGATTTTACGCCGTCCGGCAATGAAGGATATAAGCTTGTGTACAGGCCTGTCTATCCTCCGTACATTGATGCGCAGAAGCGAAAAAAGAAAAGGTTTTATTAGCCAGGGATCATTTGTAAATGAGGATAATCTTTAAAGCCTCTCCAATCGCCTCCCCAATCAAAACCGAGCGTTTTGGCAATCGATACGACCTCAAGCCAATCGGGCGTGCCGTTTCGGTTTCCGTCGTGCGTCATATCCCACATCAGGCTTCCATCCTTTTTTTGCAGGGCGAAGTCGATCGCAAGGCCGTAATTGTGGTAAGATTCCCCGCCTTTTGCGTAGGTGACGATATTTCCTTTTTTTGAACGTCCTTGACGGTACAATTCGTTTTGTTCCTCAATTGATCTGAAACCCTCTGTGATAACGACGGTGATGCCTTTTTTCAGAGCGGCCGTCCGCAATAGCTCCGCATTCTGTTTCACGAGCGGATGAAGAGCGCTTGGAATGGCTCTATCTTGTAATGCCGTCTGCGGCCTCAATTCTTTCTGCACATAGGAAAAACATAGGTCTGCGGAAAAGAAGAGGATCAGAAGCAGCGAAATTCTGACTGGTAGTTTCATGGTGAATTCTCTCTTTCTTTAATTGATTAAAATCTTTGTTTGCTCACTGCCATAAATTTGCTATGATAAAATATAACATAATTAGTAGCCGGAGGAAGGAGGCAAATCTATGAAATCCAAGATTCCATCTGAAGAAGTGGCCGTAAAGATGAATGAATGGTATAAGCTGATCCGCGCGTTTGAAGCCGATAAAGCTGAAGCGCTGAAGCGGGAGATTCAATATGAACTCGAAGATATGGAAGAAAATCAGGATTTATTGTTGTATTTTTCATTGATGGAATTTAGGCACCGCATCATGCTGGATAAATTAAAACCCATGAAAGACGGCGACTGCCAGCCTCCGTTCTCTGAAATGCTCACTGAGATTGAGATGAACCAGCAAAAGCTGACCGGCTTACTGGAATATTATTTTTACTATTTCAGAGGAATGTATGAATTTAAGCAGAAAAACTTCATCTCAGCGATTTCTCATTATAAGCGGGCTGAGGAAAAACTTGAATATGTGGAAGATGACATAGAGAAAGCCGAGTTTCTGTATAAAATTTCTGAGGTGTACTATCATATCAAGCAGACTTTCTTTTCGATGAATTACGCGGGGCAGGCGCTTGATATTTACAAGAAATATGAATTATACGGAATGAGAAGGGTGCAGTGCAAATTTATCATTGCCGGAAATCTGATGGACGCCCAGCAGCATAAAAAAGCGCTGGAATACCTCGAATGCGCCTTGGAGCACGCGGAGCGGCTTGATGATCAATATATGATTGCTGCGGCCTATTATAATATCGGGCACTGTATGTACAGTCTGGGTGACTTTTGCAAGGCGGCGGAGGATTTTGAACGGGCGGCTGCCGGATTTGAAGCACACAGCTTCCGGCAGGTCATCCAGGCTGTTTTTTCACTCACGCATATCTACTTTAAAACGGAAAAATACAGTGAAGCCGCCGCCAGCTGCGCGCGGGGCATGAGAAGCGCGGCGGAGTGGGAAGATGAGATCTATATGACAAAATTCCGTCTGATTAAAGAGCTTTATCAGGGGGAAGGCGGACAGGATTCGCTCAAAGAGTATTTTGACATCCTGGAATCAAAAGAGCTGTTGGCTGACACAGAGGAACTGCTTCAGGACGCGGCTCATTTCTTTCATAAACGGGAGAACTACAAAGCGGCATCTTATTTTTTCAGCAGGCTTGTCGGCGTGCAAAAAAGGCTGCAAATGAACAACTACGCATAATGAAAAAAAGAACGAGGGAGCTTCGGTTTCATCGTTCTTTTTATGATTCCTTTTGTTTTCAGCCGATTAAAACCGGGTACATGCTCTGTATTAACATCAGGGAGGAAATGAGACAATGTATCAGGATTTACAGGGAAAAACAGCGATTGTAACAGGTTCTTCGAAAGGAATCGGAAAAGCCATTGCCGAACGCTTCGGCAAGGAGCGGATGAATGTGGTTGTGAACTACCTCGGTGATTCCGCCGGAGCGGAAGAAGCGGCGGACATCATTGAGAAAGCGGGAGGCAGAGCCGTCACCGTAAAAGCCGATGTATCCTCAGAAGAAGGGATTCAGGCGCTGTTTAATGCCGCGCAGGAGCATTTCGGGGGCGTGGACGTGATGGTCAACAATTCCGGCTTTAACGGAGCCGAAGCGATGCCCCATGAAATGAGCCTGGAGGATTGGCAAAGGGTCATCGACGTCAACGTGACCGGCACCTTTTTGGGGGCGAAAGCGGCACTGAAACATATGCTCGAGCACGGCAAAAAAGGAACGGTCTTAAACACATCGAGCGTTCATCAGCAAATACCGCGTCCTGAAAACGTGCAGTACTCGGCATCCAAAGGCGGGATCAAAATGATGACGGAAACGATGGCGCTCAATTACGCAGACAAAGGCATCCGGGTGAATGCCATCGCTCCCGGCACGATCGCCACGGAGTCCAATAAGGATCTGGAAGATGAAACACATAAACAGGCCCAGCTGAAAAAAATTCCGATGAACGCCTTCGGAAAACCGGAAGAAGTCGCCGCGGCCGCCGCATGGATGGTGTCGGAAGAAGCGAGTTACGTAACCGGAACGACACTTTTCGTAGACGGAGGCATGACGCTTTATCCGTCCCAGCTGGAAAGATAAAAGAGGAGGGGAAACCTTCTCTTTTTTGTTTAGAGAAGGGTCATAAAGGAAATGGTTCTCTAAAAAACAGGAGGGCCGCAAGATGGCGAATGACTGGTGGAAAGACGCCGTTGTCTATCAAATCTATCCGCGAAGCTTCCAAGATACGAACGGCGACGGCATAGGCGACCTGCGGGGGATTATCGCGCGTCTCGATTATATAAAAGAGCTTGGCGCCGATGTGATATGGATCTGCCCGATTTACCCGTCGCCAAACGTCGATAACGGCTACGATGTGACGGATCATCAAGCGATTATGGAATCATACGGAACGATGGAGGACTTTCACGATCTGCTTACAGAATGCCGCAGCCGCGGATTAAAGCTTGTGATGGACTTCGTTTTAAATCATACATCCACGGAGCATCCTTGGTTCAAAGAGGCGGAAATGAATCCGGACAGCAAATACCGCGATTATTATATTTGGCGGCCGGGCACCGCGGAGGGCCCGCCGACCGATTGGGTGTCGGATTACGGACAATCCGTCTGGCAGTACGAAGAACATACGGGCGAATATTACCTGCATATGAACGCCGTTAAACAAGCCGATCTGAATTGGGAAAATCCCGAGGTTCGGCAATCAGTATACGAGATGATGAGATTTTGGCTCGATAAAGGCGTGGACGGATTGCGAATAGACCAGCTTCATCTTCTGTCAAAAAAAGAATACTTGCCGCCATATGAAGATTACATCGCCCGCCGGGCAGATCCGAAGCCTTTCCGGCCAAACGGAGCACGGATACATGATTACTTAAAGGAAATGACGAAAGAGGTATTTTCCAAATATGACGTGATGTCGGTCGGCGAGGCCGGATCAGTGACGCCTGAGGAGGGGCTGGTTTACACGGGAACCGATGAGCATGAACTGAATATGATTTTTCATTTTCAGCATATGGAGCTTGATCAAAAGCCGGGCCAAGAGCATTGGGATGTAAAACCGCTTGAGCTGTCCGATTTGAAGAAAGTGCTCACAGACTGGCAGGAAAAACTGGAACATCAAGGCTGGAATACGCTGTATTGGTGCAATCATGACCAGCCCCGGATCGTATCCCGCTTCGGAGACGAAGGCAAATACCGAAAGGCATCAGCCAAAATGCTTGCCGCCCTGCTTTATTTCATGAAAGGCACGCCGTACATTTATCAGGGAGAAGAACTCGGCATGACAAACGCCCCGTTTGACAGAATAGAGGATTATCAAGATATTCAGACCGTCAATATGTATCACAAAAGGGTATTTGAAATGGGCCGCAACAGGGAAGAAGTCATGGCGTCCATTATGGCGAAAAGCCGGGACCATGCCCGTACACCGATGCAGTGGGACGGCAGCAAGAATGCCGGATTTACGGAGGGCGAACCGTGGCTGAAGGTCAATCCCAATTACAAAACCGTCAATGCGGCCGAGGCTCAGGATGATCCCGATTCTATATTGAACTTTTACAAAAAACTGATCCGCCTGCGAAAACAGTATGCTGATATCATAAAAGGCAGCTACACGCTGCTGTTTCCCGATGACCCGCAGCTGTTTGTGTATGAAAGACAGGCAAACGGACAAAAAATCATATCCATCAGCAACGTATCGAAAGAAGAAGCCGCCTTTTATTGGCCGGACGGCTCCGAATCTGAAAGGGCCGAGCTGCTTCTCAGCAACTATGAAAATAACGGCGGCGCGGAATCCTGCATCACGTTCCGCCCTTACGAAACAAGAGTTTATCTGCTTGCCTGATATGTGTGTGATACGACGCCCCCGTCCATACATGGCGGGGGCTTTTTAGGTAAATCGGTTATCAATTTAGAAAAAAATTACTTGCAAAACGTAATTACTTCGTTTTATTATGGTATAGGTAACAAATGAACGAGAAAGTACGCTTTGGAAATCGTCATCATTCTGATTTACAGAACAGGGGGAAACGGCTTGTTTAAAAAATGGAGCGGAATCATTGTCATTGCGGCATGCTTTTTAATCGCGGCGGGCTGCGGCAATTCATCTTCAAAAGGTTCGTCAGGTTCTTCGAAAAGCGGCAAACTGCACGTCGTGACGACCTTTTATCCTATGTACGAATTCACGAAACAAATTGTCAAAGACAAAGGCGATGTAGACATTCTCATCCCGTCTTCGGTCGAACCCCATGATTGGGAGCCGACGCCGAAGGATATCGCCGGCATTCAAAATGCCGATCTTTTCGTATACAACAGCGAATATATGGAGACATGGGTTCCTTCAGCGGAAAAAAGCATGAGCTCTGATCATGCGAAGTTTGTAAAGGCGTCGAAAGGAATTGACTTGCTCGAAGGTTCGGATGAAGAGGAAGAGGAACATGGACACGGCGGTCATGACCACAGCCACGGCATGGACCCTCACGTGTGGCTCAGCCCGGTTCTTGCGCAAAAAGAGGTCAAAACCATTACGGCGCAGATCGTAAAACAGGACCCGAAGAATAAAGCATACTATGAGAAAAATAGTAAAGAATATATTGCAAAACTGCAGGATCTTGATAAACTATACCGTACAACATTAAATAAAGCGTCGAAAAAAGAATTGATCACACAGCACGCGGCATTCAGCTATCTCGCCAAAGAATACGGCTTAAAACAAGTCGCGATTGCAGGCCTTTCTCCTGAAGAAGAGCCGAGTGCGGCCAAACTGGCGGATCTCAAAACGTTTGCCAAAAAGCATGATGTGAAGATCATCTATTTTGAAGAAGTTGCATCGCCTAAAGTTGCAGATACACTTGCCGGTGAAATCGGCGCGAAAACGGAAGTGCTCAATACACTGGAAGGTTTAAGCCAAAAAGAACGGGATAAAGGCATCGGTTATATCGACATTATGGAGAAAAACCTTGATGCACTGAAAGATTCGCTATTGGTTAAATAACATAGTGTGCGCCGCGGGGTGCACACTATTTCTATGCGGGAAAGGAAGGTCAGCATGAATCTCGTTACATTACAGGATATCGTTTTTGGTTATTCGCATACACCGGTGCTTGACGGCGTGTCGCTGGAAATCAAAAGCGGCGAATTCGTCGGCATTACAGGACCGAACGGCGCGTCAAAATCGACGCTGATGAAAGTCATGCTCGGCATGCTCAGACCTTGGGAAGGAACGGCCGAGATCAGTAAAAAAAACGCTGCCGGAAAACGCCTGACAATCGGCTATGTTCCGCAGCAGATTTCTTCATTTAACGCAGGATTCCCAAGCACAGTTCTGGAGCTTGTGCAATCAGGCCGTTATACGAAAGGAAAATGGTTTAAACGATTGAACGAAACAGATCACCACGAGGTGGAAAACGCGTTGAAGATGGTGGAAATGTGGGATTTCCGCCACCGGAAAATCGGCGATTTATCCGGCGGACAGAAGCAGAAAATCTGCATTGCGAGAATGCTTGCAAGCAATCCGGATCTGCTGATGCTTGATGAACCGACAACCGCGGTTGATTATGAGAGCAGACAGGGTTTCTACGAATTTATGCATCATCAGGTGAAAAATCACAACCGCACCGTCGTCATGGTGACACACGAACAAAACGAAGTACAGCAGTATTTGGATAAAGTCATACGGCTTGAGAGGGGGGAAAAAGGCGGATGGAAATGTTTGACTTGGAATTCATGCGACGAGCTTTTCTAGCGGGAAGCATGATCGGAATTATGGCGCCGATATTAGGCGTATATCTCGTGCTGAGAAGACAGGCGCTGATGGCGGATACGCTGTCTCATATTTCATTGTCGGGCGTGGCCATCGGTTTTTTTCTCAGTACCAATATTACGGCGGCGAGCATCGTTGTCGTCACGATCGGAGCGATCGGCATCGAATATATGCGGCGGGCATACCGTACATATTCAGAGGTATCCATCGCAATCTTAATGGCGGCCGGGCTGTCGTTTGCGATGTTTCTGATCAGCCTGTCAAAAGGCGGCGCATCGATGAGCATCGATCAATATTTATTTGGATCGCTTGTCACGGTCAGCCAGCAGCAGGTCTATATTATCGGAGGCATTACCCTGCTGATCCTGCTTTATTTCATTATATTAAACAGACCGCTCTATCTCCTTACCTTTGACGAGGCGACGGCGAAGACATCAGGTATTAACACAAACCTCCTGTCAATGTCATTCAGCATCGTGACGGGGCTGGCGATTTCGGTCATTATTCCGATTATCGGCGTGCTGCTTGTTTCCGCGCTCCTCGTACTGCCCGCGGCTTTTGCAATCCGTATCGCCAAAGGGTTTAAATGGGTGTTTGCGGCGGCCATTATTATTTCTCTTTTCAGTGTGTTCATGGGGCTGACGTCTTCGTACCAGCTCGGAACGCCTCCGGGGCCGTCAATCACTTTACTGTTAATCATTCTGCTTCTGCTCGGCTTTATGCTGCAGGGGATTTGGAATGCGTTTAAAAAAGGAAAAGAACGAAAAAACCGCCGTTAAGCGGTGCAGCAGTCTCATCTGCTGCGCCGTTTGACGGCTTTTTTTACAGAAATATATCAGCAAGACGCTCATATGACTCTTTTTTTGCTTCGAAATCAAAGACGTTGCACAGCACCATCATCTCTTTTGTCTGATAACGTTCGGAAAGTTCAAGCAGACGGCGTTTCACTGCGGCAGCAGAGCCGATCACCATCCGCTTCCTATTTTCTGCAATCTGTTTACGGTCCTCCGGCGAATACGGATAAGCCTTCGCTTCTTCCACACTCGGCACGCGGCTGTCGGCGCCTTTTCCGATACGAAGAAGCCATAAATCCTGGCTTAAGGCGAGTTCTTCCGCTTTCTCATCCGTAGCTGCGCATATGACGAAAATGGCACAGAGTGAGGCCGGAGCGGAAAAATGGGAGGAGGCCCGGAAATGGTCCCGATAGATCTGAAAGGCTTTTACCCCGCGTTCCGGATTAATGAAATGGCCGAAGACATAGCCCGCACCTCGAAGAGCGGCGCGTCTGGCGCTGTTTTCCCCGAGGCCCAGCACCCAAAGCTGCGGGGCTGTTTCAATCAAAGGCGCTGTTTTTATTCCGGCATAAGCATGGTCCGAGGGAACCGAATCTGTCAGAAAGGATGATAAATCCTGAAGCTGCCTGTTGAACTCGGTCATACTTTTCTTTACCCCGTCTGTGAGGGCGAGCCGGATTTTCGTCGTGCCGCCCGGTGAGCGTCCGACCCCAAGGTCAATCCGGTTCGGATGCAGCGCCTCAAGCTGACGGAAAGTTTCCGCGACTTTATAGGGGCTGTACTGCGGCAGCAGCACGCCGCCTGATCCGACACGGATGGATGTTGTGGCTGCGGCGGTATGAGCGATCATAATTTCCGGCGAAACGCTTGCGAGCCCTCTTGTGCCGTGATGCTCGGCAAACCAGTACCGCTTATAGCCCCAACCTTCGCTGAGGCGGGCGAGCTCCGCTGAACGGCGGAGCGTCTCGTGCGGCCCGTTTCCTTTGGATACGGGCGCCTGATCAAGTATGCTTAAATCAATCACTCGTCTGCCCCTTTCCTGACATGTATTGATACAAGGATAGGAAAAATGTTCAGTCCCCGTCAATTTCTTTGTTTTCTCTATTCTCTCCGGAACGAAGGAGAATATAGGAAGTAATTTTTCGCCGTTTTTCGCCAAAAATTCTTATGTTTTATGAAACTTTGATATAATAAAAGACGTATATCTTAATAAACACCGGGATTCTTGTCCCGGAATTTAGTAAAAATGCGCACTTGCGGCGTGCTTAGCGGCACCCTTACAGAATAGGAGTGAATCATATGGCGATCTCTTTACAAAAAGGACAGCGGATTGATTTAACAAAAGGAAAAGCCGGCCTGTCAAAACTGCTGGTCGGACTCGGCTGGGACCCTGTATCATCCGGCGGCTTTTTCGGAAAGCTGTTCGGCGGAGGCGGTGCCAATATCGACTGTGACGCTTCCGTACTGATGCTTGAAAATGATAAAATGACAGACAGCAAAAACGTCATCTATTTCGGCAATCTGAAAAGCCGGTGCGGCGGTGTCGTACATACGGGTGACAACCTGACGGGTGAAGGCGACGGCGATGATGAACAAATTCTCATCGATTTGGCGAAAGTGCCCGCTCAGATTAATAAACTTGTGTTTGTCGTCAATATTTACGACTGCGTCAGACGAAAACAGGACTTCGGCATGATTCAAAACGCGTTCATCCGCGTCGTTGATCAGGCTAATCGCGAAGAACTGGTGACTTACAATTTAAGAGATAACTATTCAGGCAGAACGAGCCTGATCGCGGCTGAAATCTACCGCGAGGACGGCGAGTGGAAATTCGCCGCGGTGGGAGAAGGCACAAACGATACAAAAATCGGCGATATCGTTAACCGATACGCCTAAACGATAAAAAGGAGAGTGCACACATGGCAATTTCATTGGCAAAAGGACAAAAAGTAGATTTGACTAAAACAAATCCGGGTCTTTCTAAAGTCGTTGTCGGCCTTGGCTGGGATACAAACAAATACGATGGCGGACATGATTTTGATTTAGATTCCAGCGTCTTTCTATTAAATGAAGCAGGAAGATGCGCGTCGCCCGATGATTTTATTTTCTATAATCAGCTTGAAGGCGGAAACGGCTCTGTCGCACATTCAGGCGACAACCTTACAGGCCAGGGCGAGGGCGATGACGAAAGTGTAAGGGTCAACCTGAGCGCGGTGCCTGCCGCTATTGATAAAATTTCATTCGTCATCACGATTCATGAAGCGGAAGCGCGCGGCCAAAACTTCGGACAAGTTTCCAACGCGTTCGTTCGCATTGTCAATGAAGAGACAAATGAAGAGCTGATCCGCTACGATCTGGCTGAAGATTTCTCAATTGAAACAGCCATTATCGCAGGGGAGCTTTACAGACATAACGGCGAATGGAAATTTTCCGCGATCGGCTCAGGCTATCAAGGCGGACTGGCCCGTATTGCGACAGATTACGGCCTGCAAATCGGCTAAAACCATATCAAGCACAGAAGGGAGAGACGGCACATGGCTATTCAATTGGCGAAAGGACAGCGTGTTGATCTGACAAAAACGAACCCCGGTCTTACAAAAGCGGTGATCGGCTTAGGCTGGGATACGAACAAGTACTCCGGAGGGCATGACTTTGACCTTGACGCGTCGGCTTTTCTTGTCGATGCCCATGACAACTGTGTAAATGATCTTGACTTTGTTTTCTACAATAACCTGGAACACCCGAGCGGCGGCGTCATCCATACGGGAGACAACCGGACGGGCGAGGGAGAGGGAGACGATGAACAAATTATCGTCGATTTCTCAAAAATACCCGCAAATATTGAAAAGATCGGCATCACCGTCACGATTCATGATGCGGAAGCGCGCGGCCAAAATTTCGGACAAGTTTCGAACGCGTTCGTGCGCGTCGTCGATGAAAACAGCCAGAATGAACTGCTTCGTTTCGATTTAGGGGAAGACTTCTCGATTGAAACGGCGGTTGTCGTTTGTGAGCTTTACCGCCATGGGGCTGAATGGAAGTTTAACGCCATCGGCAGCGGGTTTTCCGGCGGTCTGGCATCACTTTGCCGGAATTACGGCTTGCAGGTGTAAGCAGGAAATTACCGTTTTACTAAATAGGAGGAAAAAACTTGGATTTTCTACATCATATTATGTCGACCTACGCTTCCTTTTTTGATTGGAAAATGTGGGGTGAGGTGCTGACTGACCCTGTATCATGGGGGCTGATCGGTTCCTTGGTTCTGCTGGAAGGGCTGCTGTCGGCCGACAATGCGTTAGTGCTTGCGGTTATGGTAAGGCATCTGCCTGAAAAACAGCGGAAGAAAGCATTAACATACGGATTGTTCGGGGCATATATTTTCCGTTTTATCTTTATCGGAATCGGGATGCTGCTCATTAAGTTCTGGTGGATCAAAGTGCTCGGCGCGCTGTACCTGGCTTGGCTCGTCATTAAGCATTTCTGGATCGGAGAAGGTGATGACGATACGGAAGGCATGAAGAAAAATTCATGGATGGTCCGTACGTTCGGAATTTTCTGGGCCACTGTCGTTTCAGTTGAGTTAATGGATCTGGCCTTCTCTGTTGACAGCATTTTAGCCGCGTTTGCGGTATCGGAAAAAGTGTGGGTGCTCTTGATCGGCGGTATGCTCGGCATTCTCATGATGCGTACAGTCGCAAAAGTATTCCTTGTGTTAATTGATAAAATCCCTGAGCTTGAAAACACGGCTTTTGTGCTGATCGGGATTATCGCCGTGAAAATGGCGGCGAGCGCCTTTGATTATGAAATGCCGCACGTGGTGTTCTTCGGAATCATCATCGCTGCATTTGTGGTCACGTTTATTATCCACTATTTCAACAAACAAAAGCAGGTTCAGGAGCAGACGGCTGCATCTAAAGAAGAATAAAACAAAAAAGGAGGGAGAGTTCATTTCCTTCCTTTTTTGTACCGATTATCATGAAGAGAAAGGAGGAAAATGATGAAGCAGGAAGAATTGGTGATCCGAAAGGCCGAGCCGGAAAACGATGACTGGGAAACGTTTCTGATGCGGCCGCTGCCGGAACGTCCCGGTTACGAGCGGGAAAACGGGCTGGCGTTTACCCGGCTTGCCGTCCGGATTTTGGGCACTCCTTATGATGAGACGGAGTATTACAGTAAGCTTTTCGAGCTGTCTTCTCATGAAAACATCCATGTGTTGAGCGAGACGCTGGATAAGACCATCGCGCCGGAAACGTTTCAGGCGCTGCAGCACATTCATTCGGTCAATCAAAAAGAGAAAGGGCTTTCGGTTTCCAGGTTTGTCGCGTTTCTCGATGGGGGCAGGCTGCTTGCCAAACACGCTGATCCGCTTATGCACCGCCGACTGAGGACCGCGTTTATGACGCTTTTGGAAACCTTTGCGGACCGGCATGAAAACGGGCTGAATCATCCCGATTTCCGGCGTGTGCTCTTGGATGTGTCAAAGTTTTCGCTGAACCACCTGAATCCATGGCTCGAACAAGCCGATATAGAGCGTGAGATGCCGAAGGTGGTGTGGTATGGAGACGCGACCAAAAGCCAGCTCTATTTTCTCTATTATCTCATGCTGATCGGCTGTGATGTCCTATTGTTTCATCCGGCTGCGGAAGATCCGTTCAGCTTGATTGATCCGGATGAGGAGCTCAGCTTTGTGATAAAGCTCCCCGCGACAGGCGGTCTTGAGCCTTTTCCGAAAGAAAAGCCGGACAGAACGTCCACGACGGCCTACCGGTCAACGAAAGAAATTGAGCATGTGCTGAACCATGAGGAATCCATGATGTATAAGCCTTGGCAGTTCAGGGAGCACACCCCGCAGTCCGTGACCTTAAAAACGACGTATGATGAGTTATTTCTCATTGCGAAGGAGCGGGCGTTTATCCGGCCGCAATTTAAAGCGGACAGGGAGCGGGTGGCCGTTCCGAACCTTTTTGCGAAAGTGATGGGGGTTTCCAAAGATACGAAAGAATATTGGAACAGACTCCATACCGCCGCGGACTATCAGGAGACACACATGATCCGCAGTTTTCCGTTTACGGAAGAGCTGAAAGCCAACTACCAGTATCACTACAGTCAGGTTTTAAATGAAAAAGGAGAGATTGACGCGGACAGGCTGAAAAGAAGCAACATCTGGCAGTACAAGCATCTGCCTTCAGGTGTGCAGAGCGCCATCGCCAATGTGATTTCTGACATGTGCAGAAACCCAGGGCTGAAGGCTTTGCCCGGGGAGCAGTCAAGGGATGCCGCAATCTATTTGTTCCGCCAGGCGACGAATCTGCCCGCTTCGCTGCTGCAATTGATTCAGACGTTTGATTACGCCCAAACCGTTCCGAAACTCGTTTTATATCATACGGAACAAAATGGCGAACTCACACGTTCTGATGCCGCCGCTCTTTTGTTTTTAAATAAATTCGGCGTCGATATCATCTTGTATAATCCGCCGGGCCATCAGGACATTGAGCATTATATTGAAGAAAGCCAATTTGATGTCCATTGGCTGGAGGACATGGTGTTTCGGCAGGAATATAAGGAGCCGTCACTCGTAAGAAAGCTGTTTAGAACCATTACGCAAAAGCAGGGAGAGTAAATAAATATGACAGAAAATCAAAATCCGCTTGTTCTTGATAAAAATGAAGAGATTTCTGAACAAAAAGCAGATGACATCAGGGCGCAGCTGCGCCAAGACCCTGAGGTGCAGCGCATTTCGCAGCAGATTGACGTGAAAAACCAAATGGAGCTGCTTGAGTACGGAAAAGAACCGGCAGTTGAAATCTCGAAGTTCTCCGACCGCATCTTAAATATGATGAAAACAACAAGTGTCACGGATTCAGGCACAATGCTGACGCAGCTCGGAAAAATCATGGACCGTTTCGACAAAAATGATTTCGATGAACCAAAAGGATTTCTCGCTAAAATGTTCAAACGCGGCAACAGCATGATTGAAAAGATTTTTCAAAAGTACCGCACCCTGGGCGGAGAAATTGAAAAAATCCACGTCGAAATTTCGAAATACAAAGATGAAATGGCAAAGACGAACCATACGCTTGAAGAGATGTATGAAAACAACATTAACTACTACATGGAGCTTGAAAAATATGTTGTCGCCGGGCAGATGAAGCTTGAGGAAATGCAGGCGCTCATTCCTTCTTATGAAGAAAAAGCGGCCGGCGGAAACCAGCTTGCGCAAATGCAGCTTGATACGCTGCGTGACGGGCTTCAGGCGCTTGAGGAACGTGTCTATGATTTAGATATGGCGCGGATGGTGGCGCTGCAGACAGCGCCGCAGATCCGCCTCCTTCAGCGCGGAAATACGAAGCTCATCGGAAAAATCAATTCCGCTTTCGTCATTACGATTCCGATTTTCAAAAACGGCATCATTCAGGCTGTCACAGTCAAACGGCAAAAGCTTGTGGCTGATTCAATGAGCGAGCTGGACCGCCGCACGAATGAAATGCTGAAGCGCAACGCTGAAAATATTTCAAACCAAAGCGTGGAGATTGCCCGTATGGCAGGCCGTCCGAGCATTGACATTGAGACGATTGAAACGTCTTGGAATACGATTGTCAGCGGTATGCAGGAAACGAAACAGATCGAGGAAGAGAACAGACGTATCAGAGAAGACGGAGCGAAACGGATTCAACAGCTTCAGGATAATATTAAAAACGCAGTCTTAAAGAATTAACACACACCCCGCTTGCTTACGGCAAGCGGGATTTTTTTGTGAAAAAGGTAATGACAATGTGTAAAGACAGGTGTAAACTTATACGGTAATCATTTTCGATTTGAGGTGCTGCTTATGAACAAACAACCTGCCGTCACTCCGCGAAAACTTCTGGCGATTGCCGGAATGGGCTGGCTGTTTGATGCGATGGATGTCGGAATTTTATCGTTTATTATCGCCGCGCTTCACACTGATTGGAATTTAACACCCGATCAAATGAAATGGATCGGAAGCGTCAATTCCATCGGTATGGCAGCGGGCGCCTTTGTATTCGGAATGCTGGCCGACAGGATCGGCCGGAAAAAAGTGTTTATGATCACGCTGTTATTCTTTTCTGTCGGAAGCGGCATATCCGCTTTTGCAACGGGATTGACGGTTTTTCTCATATTGCGTTTTCTGATCGGAATGGGGCTTGGCGGGGAACTGCCTGTCGCCTCGACGCTCGTGTCAGAAGCGTCCGCTCCCGAAAAGCGGGGACGGATCATCGTGCTGCTTGAGAGCTTTTGGGCAGCGGGCTGGCTTCTTGCGGCGGTGATTTCCTACTTTGTCATACCGTCATTCGGCTGGCAGGCCGCACTGCTCTTAACGGCGCTGGCCGCGTTTTATGCGCTGTACTTGCGGAAAAGCCTTCCGGAATCACCGGCGCATCAGGCATTGACGCAGAAAAAAAGCATACGCGGGCAGGCGGGAAGTGTCTGGACGAAACCGTATATCCGGCCGACGGTGCTGCTGTCTGTCGTTTGGTTCTGTGTCGTCTTTTCTTATTACGGCATGTTTTTATGGCTGCCGAGCGTGATGCTGATGAAAGGCTACAGCATGATTGAGAGCTTCGAATACGTCCTTCTGATGACGCTTGCCCAGCTTCCCGGATATTTCTCAGCGGCGTGGCTGATCGAAAAAGCGGGGCGGAAGACCATCTTAGTCATCTATTTGCTCGGAACGGCGGGCAGCGCTTATTTCTTCGGTGCCGCGGATTCATTGGCCATGCTGCTCACGGCTGGCATGCTGCTGTCCTTTTTCAATCTCGGCGCATGGGGCGTGCTTTACGCCTATACACCGGAGCAGTACCCTGCGGCGATCCGCGCGACCGGTTCCGGAACAACCGCGGCCGTCGGCAGAATCGGCGGCATTTTCGGTCCGCTTCTCGTCGGATCGCTTGCAGCACGGAACGTTTCGTTTACAGCTATTTTCGCTGTCTTTTGTGCGGCCATCCTGATTGCCGTCATCACCATTATTATTCTCGGAAAAGAAACGAAACAGACAGAGCTTGCGCAATGAGCACCCTTTTGGGGTGCTTTTTTTAGTGAGCTGTCTGTTGGCAGACCTATATTTTTCCTTAAAACCCCTTATTTTTAGGAGGCGAAAACTTCTTTTTCCGGGACAATGTCGCAAAAAAATTCTTGTATTTGTAAAAAAAGGATAGGAAATCAGTTTGCAGCACATTCGATGGAAACGTTCTCAAGCCTGATAAAAGCCCGATTTCCTTTATAATTTATCCTCAATAAGGAGGATTAGAGAGTATTTAGAAGCATACCAGAGGAAAATAAGACACAGGGATGTTTTTAAAGTAATGATACAAAATAAACGGGATTATGATGTTTGTTTGACTTATTACAAACGTGTTACGGTATTAAAGATTGCTTATTATGGAGGGAAAATATGAATTTGGATGAGAAACCAATTAAGATAAAAGTCGAAAATGTATCTAAGGTTTTCGGAAAACAGACAAAAAAAGCCATTCAGATGCTGTCCAGCGGAAAAAACAAAAAAGAGATCCTGAAAGCGACCGGATCAACCGTTGGTGTCAATCAAGCAAACTTTGATGTATATGATGGGGAGATATTTGTCATCATGGGTCTATCGGGGAGCGGTAAATCAACTTTAGTTCGGCTGTTAAACCGGCTTATTGAACCGACTGCCGGGAATATTTATATTGATGGTGACATGATAACAAATATGTCAAAAGACCAGCTCCGGGAAGTGCGCCGGAAAAAAATCAGCATGGTCTTTCAAAAATTTGCGCTGTTTCCGCACAGAACGATTCTTGAAAATACGGAATACGGGTTGGAACTCCAAGGCGTCGACAAAAAAGAGCGTGAGCAAAAAGCGCTTGATTCGCTTAAACTTGTCGGTCTTGAAGGCTTTGAACACCAATTCCCAGATCAGCTCAGCGGAGGAATGCAGCAGCGTGTCGGACTTGCCCGCGCATTGACGAATGATCCTGACATTCTTCTGATGGATGAAGCTTTCAGTGCGCTTGATCCGCTGATCCGCAAAGACATGCAGGATGAGCTTTTAGACCTTCATGACTCTGTCGGCAAGACGATCATCTTCATCACGCATGATCTTGATGAAGCATTGCGCATCGGCGACAGAATCGTGCTGATGAAAGACGGTAACATCGTTCAGATCGGGACGCCTGAAGAAATTCTGATGAGCCCGTCCAATGAATACGTTGAGAAATTCGTTGAGGACGTTGACTTATCCAAAGTTCTGACAGCGGGCCACATCATGAAGCGCGCTGAAACCGTGCGGATTGACAAAGGGCCTCGTGTAGCGCTGCAGCTCATGAAGAATCTCGGTATTTCTTCTATTTACGCCGTTGATAAACAGAAACAGCTTCTCGGCGTCATTCACGCGGCGGATGCGAAAAAAGCGGTGGAATCCGACTTATCGCTTCAGGATATTTTAAATACTGAATTTACGACTGTGCATGAAAGCACATACTTGACGGAAATTTTCGATGTCGTGTCTGATGCGAATATTCCGATCGCCGTCACGGACGATAAGGACCGCATGAAAGGCATTGTTGTAAAAGGCGCATTAATCGGCGCGCTTTCAGGAAATAACGATTATATAAATGTTGAAGATTCTGCTGAACAAGCTCAGGATTCTTCTGTTCAGGGGGTGAAGTAAATGGACAGATTGCCTAGAATTCCGTTAGCAGATATCGTTGACCGGTTTGTTGACTGGCTTACCATGACGTTCGGAGGTTTCTTTGACGGAATCTCAAACGGCTTGGCCGCTTTCGTAAACGCGATTGTGAGCGGTTTGGGTTTCATCCCGTCTATTTTATTGACTGTTATTTTTGCAGCTCTCGCTTGGTGGATCAGTACGAGAGGAATTGCACTCTTTACGCTAATCGGATTCCTTGTTATTGATTATTTGGGTTATTGGTCGCCGATGCTGCAAACGTTGGCGCTTGTCGTCACATCTGTTTTGATTTCGATTATTATTGGGGTTCCGATCGGCATATGGGCGTCTCAGAAAGAAACAGTCCGCCGCATTGTCACACCGATTCTGGATTTAATGCAGACCATGCCGGCTTTCGTATACCTGCTGCCTGCAATTTTCTTCTTTAATATCGGGGTTGTTCCAGGCGTTGTGGCATCTGTTATTTTCGCGATGCCTCCGACGATCCGCATGACGGTTCTCGGTATTAAACAGGTTCCGGCTGATCTGATTGAAGCGACGGAAGCATTCGGTTCAACGACGTCTCAGCGTCTGTTCAAGGTGCAGCTTCCGCTTGCCACAAAAACAATTCTTGCCGGTATTAACCAAAGCATCATGCTTGCTTTGTCAATGGTCGTTATCGCGGCCATGGTCGGTGCGCCGGGCCTCGGTTCTGAAGTATACAGCGCCGTGACACAGTTGAAAACCGGTGTCGGAGTGGAAGCGGGTATCGCGATCGTTATCGTAGCGATTACACTCGACCGTATCACGCAAAACATTAAAGTGAAGAAGAAGAGCAGGGGGAATGCCTGATGCTTAAGAAAATCATCGGTGTCGGCGTTACCGCTGCGCTGGCTCTTTCTTTGGCTGCCTGCGGTTCGCAGACTGATGATAAGGCAACGGCTGCGGACCAGGTGAACAAAACCATTATCGGTATCGATCCGGGATCGGGGATCATGGCCCTGACGGATGAGGCCGTGAAGGATTACGGATTGAAAGACTGGAATGTCATCACGGCGTCAAGTGCCGCCATGACGGCGACATTGAAGAAATCATATGACCGGAAAAAGCCGATCATCGTAACGGGCTGGACGCCGCACTGGATGTTCTCCAGATACAAGCTGAAGTTCCTTGATGATCCGAAAAAAACGTACGGAACTGCCGAGCAGATTCATACGATTACAAGAACCGGCTTCAGTAAGAAACAGCCTAACGCGGCCAAAGTTCTCAGCCAGTTCAAATGGACGCAGGACGATATGGGAGAAGTCATGATTGCCGTTGAGGAAGGCGAAAAGCCGGCCAAAGCCGCAGCTGAATATGTGAAAAAACATAAAGACCAAGTGGCTCAATGGACAAAAGGCGCCCATAAAGTCAAAGGGGATAAAATCAACCTGGCTTATGTGGCATGGGACAGTGAAATCGCAAGTACGAATGTAATCGGAAAAGTATTTCAAGACCTCGGCTATGACGTGAAGCTGACGCAAGTGGAGGCAGGACCGATGTGGACTGCGATTGCGACAGGCAGCGCGGATGCGTCATTGTCTGCTTGGCTTCCGAATACCCATAAGGCATATGCGTCTAAATATAAAGGCAAATATGAAGATGTAGGAACGAGTCTGACAGGCGTCAAGATGGGTCTGGTCGTTCCTCAGTACATGAAAAACGTCAATTCAATTGAAGATCTGAAGAAGTAATGAAGAAAAGCAGCCCTGTAACGGGCTGCTTTTTTTTATGCTTCAAACGATTTGAGGACGGCGGCCGTTAATATCTCAGCGCCAGTAAAGATGGCGCTTCGGTCAAATGTCATTTGGGGATGGTGAAGTCCAGGCTCCAGACCGCATCCTAGGCCGAGCATCGTCGTTTTCAAGTTCGGCACCTTTAACCCGTAAAAGTGAAAATCCTCTCCTCCGGTTGTCACAAGAGGTTCATCCACATGTTCTTCTCCGAGAATGCTGCTGATCGCAGATGTCATGATGGCTTCCGCCTCCTTGTTTCGCTCGGCTGCCGGGAGGCTGTGTTCTTTTTGCAGTTCGATTTTTGCGCCGAATGCGGCAGCCGCCGCCTCACAGGCTCTTTCGGTTTCGGCGGTTAATTTCTCCATGGCGGCATTGGTTTGTGCGCGGAGATCAAGGCTGAACGATGCTTTTCCCGGAATGATATTGGAACTTTCTCCGCCTGCCTGAAGCTTTGTCATCTTCACGGAATGCGGGATGCCGGGATCAAGATGAATGAAGCTGAGTTTTTGGACGAGAAGAGCGGCGATTTCGATACTGTTAAGCCCGAGATGCGGTCTCGCGCCGTGGGCTTCTTCTCCGATAATCAGGCCTTCTATATGCCGGCTTGAGCCATGCAGAATGGACGGTGCGCATCGGCCGTTTGCCGTTTCCTGTACGGGGCGCACGTGCACGCCGTATAAGAAGTCAACATCATCCAGTACGCCTTTTTCAATCATTTTCAGCGCTCCGCCGCCTTTTTCTTCAGCCGGCTGAAAAATAAAGCGGATGGTGCCCTTCGGAAGCTTCGGCTGACTCTTTAAAAGCATCATCGTGCCGAGCGCCATCGTCATATGTGAATCATGTCCGCATGAATGGTTCGCCTGAAAGACACCGTCCACTTCCTGCCACAGCGCGTCAATATCCGCCCGGACAGCCACAACGGGCGAGCCTTCTCCGATTTCGCCGACAACACCGGTGCAATCATCAAACGTACGGATCCGGCAGCCGGCCTCTTTCAGTTTTTCAGTCAGATATTCAGTTGTTTGATATTCTTTCCAGCTTACTTCGGGATTGGCGTGCAGGTGGTCAAAAATGTCCATAATGACTTGCTTTTCATGCTCTGTGAGTCTGTTCATGCCGTAAGTCCTCCTTCAAAAGCTGTCTGTTTTTTATTTTTGATATTGAAAACAGGCAATCGGTCTGTATATAATATAGCACATATCTGTATTTTCTGAATAGTTTATAAATTCAAAGCGGGATGGTGATGTTATGGCTGTGCCGAAGGCCGAACCTGTATTGAAAAAGAAAAAATTGTTTGTGATGCCTGATGCTTATGTGCTGCTGTTCATTGTCGCTTTACTATGCGCGATAGCATCATACATCGTTCCTGCGGGGGAATTTGACAGGGTGACAAAGGGCAGTGTGACGTCCGCCGTTCCGGGAAGTTATCATTCTTTAGACCAGTCTCCTGTCAGCCCGATCGCTTTTTTTACCGCGATTCAGGAAGGGATGACAAGTTCCGCGCCGATTATTTTTTTAATCCTGTTTACGGGCGGCACCATTGCGATTTTGGAGAAAACGGGCGCTATCAATGGATTGATCAGTAATGTCATCAGTACGTTCCGCACCAAACAGCTGCTGTTTATTGCAATTGTCGGATCTCTATTTTCGATCCTCGGCACAACCGGCATCGTCGTTAATTCCGTGATCGGTTTTATTCCGATCGGCCTGATCGTCGCCCGTTCGCTGAAATGGGACGCTGTGGCCGGAGCGGCCGTCATTTATATCGGCTGCTATGCCGGGTTTAACGCGACGATTTTATCACCTTCACCGCTCGGGTTATCACAAAGCATCGCGGAGCTGCCGCTGTTTTCCGGCATCGGCCTGCGGATTGCCGTCTACATTTGTTTTCTGCTATCATCTATTTTATATATTTATCGGTATACGAGAAGGCTCAGAAAAGCAAAGGACGCCAGTCTGCTGGGGAACGATTGGTTTCCGGCGGCAGGTTCAATCCCGCAGGCTTCAGATCCGGAGGACAAGCCAGTCCCGTTTACCGTCCGCCATAAATTGATTCTGGCTGTCGCGGCTTTGTCGCTTGCCGGCTTTTTATACGGCGCGCTTACTCTTGGCTGGTCTGATTCAGAGATGGCCGCCGTGTTCATTTTTATCTCAATCGTGTCAGGCCTGATTGCGGGAATGGCGGCAAATGATATCGCAAAAACGTTTATTACAGGCTGTCAGGGGCTCGTTTACGGCGCGCTGATCGTCGGAATGGCGAGAAGCATTTCCGTTATTCTGGAACACGGAAAGCTGCTTGATACGGTAGTCAATGGACTTGCGTCACTGCTGCACGGTTTCAGCCCGATGGCAGGCGCAATCGGAATGTATATTTCCAGCGCCCTGCTTCATTTTCTGATATCATCGGGCTCAGGGGAGGCGGTCGTATTTATTCCGATTTTGGCGCCGCTTGCCGATTTGATGGGCATCACGAGACAGGTCGCGGTTGAAGCGGTCATGCTTGGGGAAGGCGTCGTAAACTGTGTCAATCCGACTTCCGGCGTGCTGATGGCCGTACTGGCTGCCAGCGGCATTCCGTACGTAAAGTGGCTTCGCTTCATGGTTCCGCTGGCGCTGATTTGGTTTGTCATCGGCCTTGTGTTTATCTGCATAGGCGTCCTGATCAATTGGGGCCCTTATTAACATTTTTGTCAATGATATTTCGGTTTATCATTATGAATCGGCAAGATATAATGGGAGTTGTAAGCCATTCTTAATAGTACGGGAGGAAGTCATGAATCAGCGTCGGAACAGACTTTCAAACGTGAATGGAAAGAGTGAGAGTGTGAAAGAGAAAGAACGAATGATTTGGTCAGAAGTCGGAATGCTTGTGGGCACACTGTCTTTGCTTGACATCATCGTACGCGGACTTGTTCTGAACTGTCCGTTTAGGGAATGGGCCGGAAGCTTGGCGGTTTTCTTCATTATAATTGTTTATTATTGCATCAGGGCGGGAGCGTCGGGAATGCTCATGCCGAGAATAGACACCAAAGAAGAACTGAAAAAGCGGGTGAAGCAGCAGCGGATAGATTCAATAGCAGTCACTTTTGCGGTGGCGGCGCTTACGATGTACGACAGGGGGTTTCCCCATACATTCTTTGCTTGGCTGAAAATGATCTTTCTTTTTATCGTCTGCGGAGGCATTCTGTTTCTGCTTCGGTATGTCATTGTGAAGCTGTCTTACAGAAGAGCGATAAAAGAAATAAAAAAGAAATCATCTTGACAGGTGGTTTCTTTTTTTGTTTGAAAGCGGGAAGTCTTTTTAATTGATAGGAATATAGATTTGAATTCACTCTGCCGCGTTGCTTTGATAGAGAGAGTGTGATAAGTTGAAATGTAAGCGTTAACAGAATTCTCCAGTCTTCACAACAGTTGAAAGGAGCTGAAGAAAGAGTAAGAGGAATTTTTGACTCCGCAGTCAGTCTTCAAAAATGAAATAAGGAGTGTCAAAAATGTTTGAAAAACGATTCAAAACCTCTTTACTGCCGTTATTCGCCGGATTTTTATTGCTGTTTCATTTGGTTTTGTCAGGCCCGGCGGCTGCAAACGCTGAAACTGCAAACAAATCGAATGAGGTGGCCGCGTCATCGGTCAAAAACGGGACCATCCTTCATGCCTGGAATTGGTCGTTCAATACGTTAACACAAAATATGAAAGAGATTCGTGATGCGGGCTATGCAGCCATTCAGACGTCTCCGATTAACCAAGTAAAGGAA
This sequence comes from Bacillus sp. SYZHCR11, assembly GCF_057196865.1. Classification (NCBI taxonomy): domain Bacteria; kingdom Bacillati; phylum Bacillota; class Bacilli; order Caryophanales; family Bacillaceae; genus Bacillus; species Bacillus sp. SYZHCR11. The sequence continues at coordinate 286,265 of NZ_JBXUND010000004.1, read as the reverse complement.
GGGAACCAAGGAGATAAAAGCATGAGGAACTGGTACTGGCTGTATCAGCCGACATCGTACCAAATCGGCAACCGTTACTTAGGCACTGAACAAGAATTTAAGGACATGTGTGCAGCCGCGGAAAAATATGGCGTAAAAGTCATTGTTGATGCGGTTATCAATCATACCACCAGCGATTACGCCGCGATTTCTGACGAGATTAAGCGTATTCCAAACTGGACCCATGGAAACACACAAATTAAAAATTGGTCGGACAGGTGGGACGTCACTCAAAATTCATTGCTTGGGCTGTATGATTGGAATACACAGAATACTGAGGTACAAACCTATCTGAAACATTTCTTGGAAAGAGCATTGAATGACGGAGCGGACGGGTTCCGCTATGATGCCGCCAAGCATATAGAGCTTCCGGATGATGGGAATTACGGCAGCCGATTTTGGCCGAATATCACAAATACATCGGCGGAGTTCCAATACGGAGAAATCCTGCAAGACAGCGCGTCCAGAGATACTGCTTATGCGAATTATATGAATGTGACGGCTTCTAACTATGGGCATTCCATCAGATCCGCTTTAAAGAACCGTAATCTGAGTGTGTCGAATATCTCCCATTATGCATCTGACGTGTCTGCGGACAAGTTGGTCACATGGGTGGAATCACATGATACGTATGCCAATGATGAGGAAGAGTCCACATGGATGAGTGATGACGATATTCGTTTAGGCTGGGCAGTGATTGGTTCCCGCTCAGGAAGCACGCCTCTTTTCTTTTCCAGACCTGAGGGCGGAGGAAATGGTGTAAGATTTCCTGGAAAAAGTCAAATAGGAGATCGCGGGAGCGCCTTATTTAAAGATCAGACGATCACTGCGGTCAATCAATTTCACAATGTAATGGCCGGGCAGCCTGAGGAACTCTCGAATCCGAATGGGAACAATCAAATATTGATGAATCAGCGCGGCTCAAAAGGCGTTGTGCTGGCTAATGCGGGATCGTCTTCTGTCACCGTCAATACTTCAACGAAATTGCCTGACGGCAGGTATGATAATAGGGCCGGCGCCGGTTCATTTCAAGTAGCGAACGGCAAACTGACAGGTACGATCAATGCCAGATCCGCGGCTGTTCTTTATTCTGATGATATTGGAAATGCGCCTCAGGTCTTTCTTGAGAATTACCAAACGGGGGCAGTCCATTCTTTCAATGATCAGCTGACGGTCACCCTGCGTGCAAATGCGAAAACAACAAAAGCCGTTTACCAAATCAATAATGGGCAGCAGACAGCATTTAAGGATGGAGACCGATTAACGATCGGGAAAGGAGATCCAATCGGCACGACATACAACATCAAGTTAACCGGAACGAACGGCGAGGGTGCAGCGAGAACCCAAGAATACACGTTTGTCAAAAAAGACCCGGCCCAAACCAACATCATTGGCTATCAAAATCCGGATCATTGGGGCCAGGTAAATGCTTATATTTACAAACATGATGGAGGCGGGGCCATAGAATTAACCGGATCGTGGCCGGGGAAAGCAATGACTAAGAATGCAAATGGAATTTACACGCTGACGCTGCCTGCGAATGCGGATACGGCCAATGCCAAAGTGATTTTTAACAATGGCAGCGCCCAAGTGCCCGGGCAGAACCAGCCCGGATTTGATTATGTGCAGAATGGTTTGTATAACAACTCCGGTTTAAACGGTTATCTTCCGCATTAATGGATAGGGCTATCATCACATCAGCGTGCCGGCAAACCCTCGCTTCTGGGAAAAGGACAGCACGTCTTCAATCACGCTGAAAAGATACAACATCCTAAAACGGTTCCGTTTTAGGATGTTGTCAACAATCTGGAAACCATCATCGATATTTTTTGTCCAAAAATCAAACTTTTCTCTTGCAAAAGTTTGTGAAGTGTTGCACAATATAAATGTGAAATACTTCACAAGTTAAAAACAGACACCACGAAACACTGGAGGATGAGCATACATGATGAACGAACGAGTGAACAAAGTAGCATTAATCGGAGCAGGTTTTGTTGGAAGCAGTTATGCATTTGCGTTAATTAACCAAGGGATCACAGATGAGCTTGTGATCATTGATGTAAATAGAGAAAAAGCCATGGGCGATGTCATGGATTTAAATCACGGAAAGGCATTTGCACCTCATCCGGTGAAAACGTCTTACGGAACATATGAAGATTGCAAGGATGCCGATATCGTATGCATCTGTGCCGGAGCCAATCAAAAACCGGGCGAAACGAGACTTGAGCTGGTCGAAAAAAATCTCGCCATTTTCAAAAGCATTGTCGGTGAAGTAATGGCAAGCGGATTTGACGGCATCTTCCTCGTTGCCACAAACCCGGTCGACATTCTCACTTATGCGACATGGACATTCAGCGGTCTGCCGAAAGAACGCGTCATCGGCAGCGGCACGACACTGGATTCTGCGCGATTCCGTTATATGCTGAGTGAATATTTCGGAGCCGCTCCGCAAAACGTACACGCCCACATTATCGGCGAGCACGGCGATACCGAGCTTCCTGTATGGAGTCACGCCAATATCGGCGGAGTGCCGGTGCAGCAGTTGCTGGAGAAAAATGCAGCTTACAAACAGGACGAGCTGGATCAGATCGTGGACGATGTGAAAAACGCCGCCTATCATATTATTGAGAAAAAAGGCGCGACATATTACGGAGTGGCGATGAGCCTCGCCCGCATCACAAAAGCGATTTTGCGTAATGAAAACAGTATTTTAACCGTCAGCACATATCTGGACGGGCAATACGGTGTAAACGACGTCTTTATCGGCATTCCGGCTGTCGTCAATCGGAACGGCATCGCCGGTGTGACGGAACTTGAGCTGAATGAAACAGAACAGCGTCAATTCAACCATAGCGCAAACGTGCTGAAAGACATTCTCGCTCCGCATTTCGCGGAGTAAACAAAAAAGCAGTACATGACAAACGCCATGTACTGCTTTTTTTAATTCGCTTTTTTCGCCATTTCCTGAGAGGTTTTTACTCTCGCTTTTCCCATAAACAAAATGGTAACGGCCGCAATGACGATCGGCGCCAGCGCAAGCGTGAATACATATGTGATGCTTTGCGACATGGCGTCAATAATGCGATCCAGAATGTGCGGCGGAATATGGGCGCGCGTGCCGGCCTGGAAAATCTCCTGCGGATTTCCGATGTTCTGCATCGCGCCGCCCGCTCCTTTCATGCCGCTGAATGAATCTGTGAGCTTGTTGGTAAACACATTCGTCTGGATGGTCCCGAAAATCGTCACACCGAGCGTCATACCGAATGATCTCAAAAACGAGTTTGTTGAGTTGGCGCTTCCGCGGTAACGCGGCTCCAGATCGTTCATGGACGCAGCCGGCAGCAGTGAGAAGTTGAAGCCGACGCCGAATCCTGAGATCAGCATGAATACCGTCAGCATCGTACGCGCCGTATCCGGAGTCATATTGGAAAGCAGCAGCATTCCGATAAAGAAAGCGACCACGGAAATCAGCATCAAATTACGGAACCGCACTTTCGTCTGGAAAATTCCGCCGATCATACTTCCGATAACAGAACCGATCATCATCGGTGTCAAAATAAAGCCCGCGCTCGTCGCGGTGCTGCCGTACACAGCCTGAACGAAAATCGGGATAAATACCGCTAAAATCACAAATGTGGCTCCGTAAAGGAACGCCAGAATCTGTGCCGTGGCAAATAAACGGTTTTTAAACATCCAAAATGAGATAATCGGTTCTTCCGCTTTTCTTTCCACGATAAAAAAGGCGATAAAGAACACGGCGAACACAGCGAACAGACCGATGATCTGAACGGAGTTCCAATCATACGTTTTTCCGCCGAGCTCAAGAGCGAACATCAGACCGACAATGGAAACCACCAGCGTAATCGCGCCGGCCCAGTCGATTTTCTGCTTCTTGTGTTCAAGGGATTCTTTATAATAACGAAGAATGAAAAACAATGATAAAATACCGATCGGCACGTTGATATAAAACACCCAGTGCCAGCTGATGGAGTCGGTAATGAGCGCGCCTAAAAGCGGCCCGAGAACGCTGGAAAGGCCGAAAACGGCACCGAACATGCCCGACATTTTTCCGCGTTTTTCCGGCGGAAATAAATCAAAAATGATCGTGAAGGCGATCGGCATCAGCGCACCTCCGCCGATTCCCTGAATGACGCGGTAAATAATGAGCTGATCCATTGTTTGAGCGATTCCGCATAATGCAGATCCGATTAAGAAAAGAATAAGACCGAATAAAAAGAAACGCTTGCGTCCGTACATATCGGACAGTTTTCCGTAAATCGGCATACCGGCCATAACGGCTACCATGTATGATGCCGTCACCCACGCGAACTTATCGAAACTTCCGAGGTCCGCCACGATATTTCCCATCGCAGTGGCAACGATTGTATTATCCATAGCCGACATTAAAATGCCCAGCAAAAGACCGATGACGACAAACTTCGTCGAGGCGTCCTTCGCGGCTGTTTGTTCCATGCTTTTTCCTCCCATACTTACTTTTGATCATTAAATTTGCTATGATCATATTAGATTTGCCGAAAATTATCTTGATCGTCAAGATAAATTGATTTTATAGGGAGGCCTGTCAGTTGTCAACAAGAAATACCAGAAGCGAGACGGAGGAAACCGCCATACAGTTATTCCGGAAGATGGCCACAAGGACGATCCTGTTTCATCAGGCGGCCGCTCAATCTCTCGGTCTGTTTCCGACCGATTTGAAATCAGCTGATATCTTAAATGAAGCAGGCCCGATGACCGCAGGCGAGCTCGGGAAAAAAACCGGCCTCAGCACAGGTTCGGTAACGGCGCTCATTGACCGGCTCGAAAAAGCGGGATATGTCATGAGGAAAAAAGACCCCGAAGACAAACGGCGGGTGATCATCGTGCCGCTGACAGCCGGAAAAGCAAATGTGAAGCAATTGTTCAGCTCCTTATCCCAGTCCACGATCAGCCTTTGCCGGCAATATAAAGAAGAAGAACTGCGGCTGATATTCGATTTTTTAGGAAAAGCGACGGACATGATGGAAGACGAGCTTGAGAAATTAAAATAATGTATCATAGCACGGTCCATTCATGAATAACTTGTACAAGTTGCATGAATGAGGGGGAAGCCAATGAACATCTTTTTAAGCTACATCGTTCTCGGGCTGTCATTGTCAGCACCTGTCGGACCGGTCAATGCGGCGCAAATTGACAAAGGCATCAAAAACGGCTTTTGGCATGCATGGATTTTCGGTCTCGGCGCCATGGCCGCGGACGGGCTGTATATGATTCTGATCTATTTCGGGCTGTCTCAATTTTTGACCGCTCCTTTTGTAAAAACGTTTTTGTGGCTCTTCGGTTTTTTCGTGCTGACCTACACGGGAGTCGAAACGTTAAAAAATATAAGGGAAGCCATGAATGTCAGAAGCGGAAAAGGAAAACCGGCTTTTTACAAAACTTTCGGCGCGGGGTTTTTTATTTCTCTTTCCAATCCGCTGAGCATTTTATTCTGGCTCGGCATATACGGGAGCATTCTCGCCAAAACCGCTGAATCCTTCGATGCAAATCAGCTTTTGATTTACAGCTCCGGCATTCTTCTCGGCATTTTGATCTGGGATTTCTGCATGGCGGTCGCCGCGAGCACTTTCAGAAATCTCCTTCATAAAAAAGCGCTCCGCTGGCTGACGGGAGCGGCGGGTGTGTCTTTGATCGTTTTCGGGTTTTATTTCGGATGGCAGGGGATTCAAATGCTCATCTCATAAATAGAAGAGTCACCCATCGCCTATCTCCGTCATAACGTATCATGACGATACTGGAGGTGGGCCGATGGCAAGCGGGCTGTACACAAAAAGTTGCCTTGAGGAAAAGTTATTGGATTTGCCAAATTGGCAGAGAGTCGCTTTTGAACTTCTATCAGAAAAAGTAGGCGATAAAGCGGACGCGTTTCCGTGCATTCCGGGACGTCAGGGATTTTTGACAGATCAGCTCCGGATATCCTTTGCGGGTGATCCCCGCGAAGAGGGAACCCCGGAGGAAGTGGGGATGCTGCTGTCCGAGTACGGAAAGATCTCAAGGAATACCGGAAAATACGCGTCGCTGCTTGTGATTTTTGATACGCCTGAGGATTTAGCTGAGCATTATTCCGTTGAGGCGTATGAAGAGCTGTTCTGGTCTTTTTTAAACCGGCTGAGCGGCTGCGACCCGAAAGACTGGCCGGAAGACATACCGGAAGACCCTGAACATTATAAATGGGAGTTCTGCTTTGACGGCGAGCCGTATTTTATTCTGTGCGCGACGCCTGCGCATGAAGCGAGACAAAGCAGAAGCTTCCCGTTTTTTATGCTCGCGTTTCAGCCGAGATGGGTTTTCGAAGGATTAAATGATTCAACCGCGTTCGGACGAAACATGAGCCGGCTGATCAGAAAACGTTTAGAGGCGTATGATGAAGCCCCTCTTCATCCCCGATTGGGGTGGTACGGAGGAAAAGACAATTTAGAATGGAAGCAATATTTCCTCCGTGATGATGAGACGCAAGTGTCAAAGTGTCCCTTTTCTTATTTGAAGAGACTGTTTAAACCGACGAAATAAGCTATGATCCGGCAGGGCTGTGTCCCTGCTTTTTTTGTACGATCCATGTCACGATCGCAATGACGGCGAGAAAACAAAGGCTGACCAGAAAACCGGGCCGGCTCGATTTCTCAAACAGCGTCCCGGAGACGGCCGCGACAATCAGCACAAGAGCGATAACAATCTGTACGGTTCCCATCTTTGTCGTTTCAAGAAGTTTCTTGCCCGAGAACAAAATGAACAGCCACGTATAAAGAAGCATGAGGCCCGCCGCGGTTGTCATGTGTTCATATATGTTTTTCGGCAGCACCAATGACAGGATGATGGAGACGATGAGTCCGGCAAACGTCAATCCGAGCGCGGGCCAGCAGATTTTTTTGTTTTCCTTTAATCTGAAGCATTTCGGCGCATCTCCGTCATCTGCCATCGTACAAAGCAATGTCGTCACGGCAAACAGCGAGGCGACGAGCGTGGAAAATCCCGCAATAATAAAAATCCCGTTAAAAATATCAAGAATGATATCTAAATGAAAACCCTTCAGCGATGTAATAAACGGGCTGTCCTGTTCGGTGAATTTGCCCAGCGGCACTAACAGCAGCGCCAGGCCGAGAGAAATGACGTAAATCACCGCAAGAACGGCAAGCATCAGCCGGCCTGATTTTGAGGCTTCCTCCGGTTTTTTCAAGTGGACGGTCATCAGCCCCAAGACTTCAATTCCTCCGAAGGCGTAAAACGCATAAATCAATCCCGTCCATAACCCCATCGCTCCGTGCGGGAACAAATCCTTTGATTCGTTCGGCACCTGCACATCCGGTTTATGAGAAAATATACCGCACAGCGCCAATATGGCGATGACGATAAACATAACAATCGCCGCCGTCTTGACAACAGCGAGCACATTTTCCGTTTTTTGAAAAACGGACAGCCCCGTAAATATAATCAAAAGACCGAGCACCGCATAGATGGAGGCGAAAATCCACAGCGGCACATTCGGAAACCAATGCTTCGTAAACAGCGAGATCGCTGTCAGCTGGCTTCCCGTGATCAGCATCTCGGACGACCAGTACACCCATCCGTTGCTGAAACCGGCCCAAGTGCCGAAAGCCTTTCTCGCATAAGCGCAAAAAGACCCCTTTTCGGGCTGTTTAGCCGAAAGCTTCGCGAGCTGCTCAAAGACAAAATAGGTGCCAAGCCCGGCAATAAGAAATGAGATCAGCGCGGAATATCCGCTTTTGACAATAGCGATGCTGGACCCGAGAAAAAAGCCCGTCCCGATTGTGCAGCCGACGCCGATTAAGGAGAGCTGCCACCAAGCGAGATTTCCTTTAGGCTGGTCCTGTGATTTACTCATGAAGTTCAACCCCTTTATCAAAGCTTAGATTGCGGCCGTCAGAAGGGGAATATACATCCAATAAATTGCTTTACATGAAACAAACGGCCGGAGTTCATAATAGAAGAAAAAAAGGAGCAGTCTGATGACACAGCAATTTATCGTACCGCCGAAAAAAGGGCTAGGCCTGAGGGTTCACAAAGGGCAGATTATAAAAGTAGTCGATGTGGAAGGGCAGCAGGTGGCTGATTTTACGGCGTATCATGCCAAGGACTTTTATGAACATCTTGATCAGGGCGCGACGATCGATGCCAACCAGTCCATTCATGTAAAAACGGGTGATCATATTTATTCGAATTTATACAAGCCGATGCTGACGCTGATTGAGGATACAGTCGGCAAGCATGACCTGCTGCTTCCCGCCTGCCGTCCGGATATGAACAGGCTTTTATACGGAAAGCATAAAGACGAGCTCCAGGATACGTGCTATGACAATATGAGCGGGGCGCTTGAACCGTTCGGGGTGCCGCGGCCGCATATGCATTACCCATTTGCCATCTTTATGAACACGGTGCTCGATGAGAAGGGGAACTTATCAGTCGAAACCCCTCTTTCTGACGCGGGTGATTATGTACGGCTCCGTGCGGAAATGGATCTCGTCGTCGCGTTTTCATCCTGTCCGATTGAAAAAGGAAAATGCAACGGAGACAGCATCACGGCGCTGCGGGTGGAAATCAGCTGATCCCGGTGTATTTGGTTCACTTAAAAACTGCACCTGTGCTATATTTAACAAAGAGTCGTACATAGTGGCATGATTCATTTTCAGTATGAACGGGAAATGAATCATAAAGAAACAATGCAGGAGGAGTGATTGGGATGAGCATCCAGAAACAAATTATGAATGATCTCCATGTAAAACCCTCAATTGATCCGAAACAAGAAATTGAGGACAGAGTGAACTTTCTGAAACAATATTTGAAAAAAACAGGTGCCAAAGGCTTTGTGCTCGGCATCAGCGGGGGGCAGGATTCCACGCTTGCGGGACGCCTCGCCCAATTGGCGGCTGAAAGCATCAGAGAAGAAGGCGGAAACGCGGAATTTATCGCCGTCCGTCTTCCGCACGGCACACAGCAAGATGAGGATGACGCCCAATTGGCGCTCAAATTCATTAAACCTGATAAATCATGGACATTTGATATTAAGTCCGCTGTCAGCGCGTTCGCTGATCAGTATAAAAAAGACACGGGCGATCAGCTGTCTGACTTTAACAAAGGAAATGTAAAAGCCAGAATGAGAATGATCGCTCAATATGCCATCGGCGGACAAGAGGGGCTGCTTGTCATCGGAACCGACCATGCGGCCGAGGCGGTGACCGGTTTCTTCACGAAATATGGTGACGGCGGAGCTGATCTGCTGCCGCTGACCGGATTAACGAAACGCCAGGGCAGACGTTTATTAGAAGAACTCGGCGCGCCGGAACGCCTGTATTTGAAATTACCGACGGCCGATCTGCTTGATGAAAAACCGCAGCAGACGGATGAGACCGAACTCGGCATCACATACAATGACATTGATGATTATTTAGAAGGCAAGGATGTTTCTTCCGAAGTGATTGAGGCGCTGGAAAAACGCTACCTCAGTACGGAGCACAAGCGCCAGGTGCCGGCATCGATGTTTGATGATTGGTGGAAATAGAATGAAAAAACCTCCCTTTTGAAAGGGAGGTTTTTGTTTATCGTTTTTATTTATCTACACTTTCATAAATTCCTACCCAATACCCTTTGCTGCTGTCATAGTATTTGCTTTTGAAAATCCACTTTGTTCCATCTAAAACGAAAGAAGCAGCGAAGTTGCCGTTAGGGCTTTGAACGAGTTTGATGGCATTAATGCCGGCATCTGCTTTCGTTGAGATTGGGCTATTTTCCACGGATGCGGATGCTGTTGGTGATGCGGCAAAGGCAGGAGCGGCAGACATCAGTAAGGCAAGAGACAGCGCAGAACCGGTTAACACTTTTTTGAATTTCATTTCGAACACTCCCTTTTCAAATGAAATGTATTACAGTGTTAATAATTAGATGATTATCCATATAATTCCTTCTTTATTTCTAAAATTTTTTTCTTAATTTGAAAAAACACCCCTTCAGAGGGGCTTTTTATTTATTGATCCATTTGCATGGATCAGGGACATGTTTTCAAAACGTTTTTTTATTTGATACGGATATGATTCAGCTTCACCATTAATTTGTCGGTGAATCTTCGAAGGCTGCCTCTCGAATCAGGCTCAAGAGGCAGATTTGCTTGGGCAGCGATTGTTTCTGCGGCCTGCTGAATAGACATTTGGTCTGTATGGAGATGTTCTGTGAAGAGGCTATCAGACAGGCTGTTGATGCAGCGGTCGATTTGTTTTGCGGCCCAGGAGTTTTTTCCTTCCGCTCTGGTGCGCAGGCGTTTCAGCAATATTTCCTTTGAAGCCAGCAGGGTAAAGTGGTGAATGGTCCGGCCATCCTGTCTCAGCCTGCTGATAATGTCATGGAAGTATTGATCGTTCGTAATGGTCATGGGCACAATGATGATGCCCTGATATGTATCTGACAAATAGGAAAGCATGCTGTAATTGAATTCCCGCCACAGAGGGTAGCTTTGAAAGTCATCTTCAGCGATATCCGGCGGTATCATCGAACGCATCGCAAACCCCATCTTTTCAGGATCATATACGTAAGACGGTTTCAGTCTTCTGTGCAGTTCAAACGCTGTTTGTGTTTTTCCGGAACCGAAAGCCCCATTTATCCAAATGATCATCATGATATCCCCCTTTTTCTATATGATACAAAAAAAAGACCCTTCGATCGAAGAGTCAGCGGGAAAAAACAGACGTATATTCCCGGAGCGATTCCTTTATATGCGTAAATGCATGTTCTCCAAAATACTCAAGAGAAACAAAACCGTCATATTGTCTGTTCATCAGCTCTTTTAAAAATGCTTTTTGATCGAGATCTCCTTGGAAAATCGGAGTTGGCTTGCTGAGATACCAGTTGTCAAAATTCCAGTGATAGTTTTTCAGATGAATATGGCTGACGGTATGATACAGCTTTTCTAAAGCGGACATTTGGTCAACGTGATTGACGTGTAGGTTGGAGCCGTCAAAAATGGTGCGGACCCGCGGATGTCCGACATCCTCCAAAAATGCCAGTGCCGCCTCCGGTGTATCCGCGTACGTATCGTAATGAATCTCAAGCCCGATATCGACTTCATAGTCATCTGCGAGCCGTGCCGCCTGCTGAAATTGATCAACCGCACGTTGCCACTTTTCCGGTGACGTCCGATGCGAAGGAAGATTGCCGGCAAAGACTCTGATCAAGGGGCTGTGCAGCTGTCGTGCCGCGCTTAATGCCCCTTGAACATCCTTTAACGCCTGCCTTTCATCCTGAGCGGCGAAGTCAGTGTACAAACTGACGGCAGGCACCCCGAGGCCTTCCTCCTGAAGCTGCTGATCAAGCCTGTCGAGCGGGCCGATTTCCTCTATATATTGTTTAGCGTGTCCGTACCACAGTTCGATTCCGTCAAAGGAGTGCTCCTTCGCGAAAGAAATGATGTCGAAAATATGCTTTTTTTTAAATCCTGTCGTGCAAAAACTCAGTTTCATCGGTAATCCTCCCGTAACTGTCTATCATATGTGTACTTTTCCCCGGGTGAGATACGGATAAACAGGTGAAAAGGGCAGACACTTTTATAAGCGGAGTGTCAGTGCGGCGCACAAATTGTTTAGCGCTTTTTTGCGTCAAAGTATTAAATAATTGACCGAAGTGTTGTACAATTAATTTCATTCGAGTAAGGGGGGAGAAGCCATTGAAAAATGAAACGGAGCTGACGGACTTCAGTCCCGTCCGCAATAAACCGACTCGCGCTCGTTATGTGATACTGTTTCTTTTGTTTTTTATCACTGCGATTAATTATATAGACCGTGCCAGTGTATCCATCGCCGCCCCGTCCATTCAGACATCGCTGAACATAAGCCCCGCGCTTTTGGGCGTCGTCTTTTCCGCATTCAGCTGGACCTATACGGGTATGCAGATTCCCGGCGGGCTCATTTTGGACAAATTCGGATCAAAACGGACGTACGGCGTTTCTTTAATGATCTGGTCTGTTTTCACCGGAGTGCAGGCTTTTGCGGCCAGTTTCGGATTTTTATTCGGCTGCCGCCTGATTATCGGGCTGGCTGAATCGCCTGCGTTTCCGGCAAACAATCGGATTGTCACGACATGGTTTCCAAGGCGGGAACGCGCCTTTGCCACGGGTGTTTATACGGCGGGGGAATATGTGGGACTGGCGTTCGCCACACCGGTTTTATTCTGGGTGTTAACGGCATTTGACTGGCGCGCCGTCTTTATTTCTTCAGGCGTGCTCGGGCTTGTTTTCTCCGTTTTCTGGTTCAAAATGTATCACGAGCCGAATCGGTACCGGAAAGTGAACCGGGAAGAGCTTGATTATATTAGAGAAGGCGGCGGACTGACAGAGGTGTCTGAATCAGCCGGCAGGATCACGTGGCGGGATTTCGTCCAGCTTCTTAAATACCGCAAGCTTGTCGGCTTGTATATCGGCCAATTCGCCGTAGCCTCCACGCTGTTCTTCTTTTTGACATGGTTTCCGACTTATCTGGCGGAGGCAAAGCACATGGCATTCTTAAAAGTCGGCTTCGCCGCATCAATCCCGTATATCGCCGCCTTTTTCGGCGTATTGTTCGGCGGATATTGGTCTGACGGAATGATGAAACGGGGCGTGTCGGTGAACGTTGCCCGGAAAACGCCCGTCATCCTCGGTCTTCTGCTGACAGGCTCCATCGTGCTCGCGAATGTTACGGATTCTGCTCCTGCGGTTTTGACGATCTTATCCATTGCTTCTTTTGCGCAGGGCATGTCCAATATATCCTGGACGATGCTGAGTGAGGTGGCGCCAAGCGAAACAATCGGATTGGCAGGAGGCGTGTTTAACTTTTTCGCCAATATGGCCGGCATTATCACCCCGCTTATCATCGGGTTTATCGTTTCTGCGACCGGTTCATATAACGGAGCGATTCTGTTTGTCGGCGCTGTCGCATTTATCGGGGCATTTTCTTATATTTTCATTGTCGGAAAGGTGGAACGCATTACGCTCCGATAGAAAGAAAAACTCATCTCTTCTTATAAAGGATGGGTTTTCTTTCATTGCATTATCTCTATATTTCAATATTGGGTTATCATATAATAAACATAACTTTTTCATTTCTTAGGAGGATTTCGCCGAAGATGAACGCAAAACGTGCCATTCCCGTAAGAGAAAGAAACATCGTACTGATCGGATTCATGGGTGTCGGAAAGACAACAATCGGCCAGCTGGTCGCTAAGAAATTATACAGAGACTTCATTGATATTGATTTGCAGATTGAGAAAGATTTCAATATGTCCATCCCTGAAATGTTTGAGAAAAAAGGTGAAGCCTTTTTCCGTCAGACCGAAAAGGATTATATATTAGATATCTGCCGCAATACGAAATTCAAGATCGTGTCACTTGGGGGCGGTTCGTTTAAACAAGAGGAAATCAGACAGTGCTGCCTTGAAAACTGTCTCGTGCTCCATCTTGATTTATCATGGGAGAATTGGAAGCAGCGGGCTGACCTGCTGATTGAAAGCCGTCCCGTTCTGCATAACCGTTCCATGGATGAAATGCAGCAGCTCTTTAACGAGCGCCAAAGCATCTATGATAAACATAATTCAAAAGTGGCGACGGATAATCTGGAACCAGAAGAAATCGCCGATTATATCGTAGAAACGTTAAAAATCGGCTGGGATCTGTATCAGCCGATGTAAAAAGAGCCGTGACGCTGTGAGCGTACGGCTTTTTTGTTTTCTTTTAAACAAACGTTTATTAAAATGTTTAGAAAATGAGTGTAAAATCGTGTTAAGATAGAGTCAGAAAATTAAATCTTATAAAACAAAGGAGAATAATCGGATATGCAATTATACGACTTGCCGCTCGACCAACTGCAAACCTATAAACCAAATAAAACCGCTCCTCATGACTTTTCGGATTTTTGGGCATCATCATTACATGAGCTTGCAAAGGTAGAGGCAAAGCCTGAATTGACGGCTGAAAGCTACCCGGCTGACGGCGTGAAAGTATTCCGGCTGACATACCGAAGCTTCGGCAAGGCGGAAATTGAGGGATGGTACGCCGTTCCCGACCGGCAAGGACCGCATCCGGCCATCGTGAAATATCACGGCTACAACGCGAGCTATGACGGGGATATACATGACATCGTAAATTGGGCGCTTCACGGATATGCCGCGTTCGGCATGCTTGTCCGCGGCCAGCACAGCAGCACAGATACAAGCGTTTCACCGCACGGACACGTTCCCGGCTGGATGACGAAAGGGATTTTAGATAAAGATACATATTATTACCGCGGCGTGTACTTAGACGCCGTCCGGGCTTTGGAAGTCATCAGCGGCTTTGATGAAGTGGATGAGACGAGAATCGCCGTCATCGGGGGGAGCCAGGGAGGCGGACTTTCAATCGCCGCGGCGGCACTATCTGACATTCCGAGAGCGGTTGCGGCCGATTATCCTTATTTAAGCAATTTTGAGCGGGCCATTGATGTCGCTCTTGATGAGCCGTATCTTGAGATTAACTCCTTTTTCAGAAAGAACGGCAGCCCTGAGACGGAGAAGGCCGCGATGAATACACTGGCCTATTTTGATATCATGAATCTGGCGGACCGCGTAAAAGTTCCGGTGCTCATGTCTATCGGGCTGATTGACCGCGTGACTCCGCCGTCGACGGTGTTTGCCGCTTACAATCATCTGGAAACGGAAAAAGAATTGAAGGTTTACCGGTATTTCGGACATGAATACATACCTTCTTTCCATACGGAAAAGCTGGCCTTTCTGAAAGCGCATCTGAAAGGCTGACGACAGCGAAAAGCCCAAGTACTTGGGCTTTTTTCAGGAATGATCACGGAAAAGGACGGATACAGATGAAACAAAGGATCATCGAAGAATTAAAACGAATTGAAGCACAGCACGGCGTCAAGGTGCTTTACGCCGTAGAATCAGGGAGCCGCGCATGGGGATTTCCGTCAAGCGACAGCGACTACGATGTGCGGTTTCTCTATGTGCCGAAAAAAGAATGGTACTTTTCGATCGAACCGCATAGGGATGTCATAGAAGAGCCGATTCATGACATGCTTGACATCAGCGGCTGGGAACTGAGAAAAGCGCTGCGGCTTTTTAAAAAATCAAATCCGCCTCTTTTGGAATGGCTCTCTTCTGAGATGATCTATTATGAAGCTTTCTCAGCGGCTGAAAAGCTTCGAAAACTGAAAATCCGCGCCTTTTCGCCTGAAGCCGGCATTTATCATTATCTCAATATGGCAAAACGGAATGAAAAAACGGAATTGCAGGGCAGTGAAGTGAAGATTAAAAAGTATTTTTATGTTTTGCGTCCTCTCCTTGCCTGCAGATGGATTGAAACGTTCGGCTCCGTACCGCCGATGTCATTTCCCGTACTGGCCGATGCCTTATTGACGGATGAAGCGCTCATTTCTGAAATCAATACACTGCTTACAAGGAAAAAAAGCGGTCAGGAGCTGGCTCCGGAACCGAGAAATACGATCATTCACGGTTTTATAGAAGAAGAAATAGAACGCATCGGGCACTATGTCAAAACGATCAAAACACCGAAACCTGACATAACGGAGGAACTGAATCAGCTATTGATTCAGACCGTCGAAGAGGCGTGGGGGGAAAAAGGCGGAAATTGACGATTGCCGTCATTTCCGTCCGCCTTTTTTCGGCATAATCCGCCTGCTATCTAAGAAGCTGATTGTGGTAAAACCACAAAAATTTATCAGAATCTTTGTATTTTTAGAATATTGTGAGAGGATGTTTTGTCCATTTACAATAGACTCATACAAATACTTCTTAGATTGCGGGGTGTTAAGGTTGGAAGTGATTACAAGAGATTTTTTCTTATTTTTATCCAAGAGCAGCTTTCTCAATAAGATGGCGCGAAGCTGGGGAAGCCGTGTGGCAGCCGGCAAAATCATCGGAGGAATGGATTTCCGCAGTTCTATCCCGACAATCCGACATTTGAACAGCCAGGGGCTGTCAGTTACTGTCGATCATTTGGGGGAATTTGTCAACAGCGGTGACGTCGCGAAAGAACGCACCGAGGAGTGCATGCAGACCATCGCCTTAATTGCTGATGAACAGCTGAATTCCCAAGTGTCATTAAAAATGACGTCTTTAGGTCTTGATATAGATCTCGATCTCGTCTATGAAAATATGACGAAAATCCTCCAGACGGCTGAAAAACATAAAGTCATGGTGACGATTGACATGGAAGATGAAACGAGATGCCAGAAAACGCTGGATATCTTTAAAGACTTCCGGAGCCGGTATGAATATGTAAGCACCGTGGTGCAGGCTTATCTGTACAGAACGGAGAAGGATCTTGATGACCTCAGCCCGCTGAATCCGTTTCTGCGGCTTGTCAAAGGAGCCTATAAAGAATCGGAAAAGGTGGCCTATCCTGAAAAAAGCGACGTCGATGAAAATTATAAAAGACTCATCCGCAAACAGCTTTTAAAAGGACATTATACGGCAGTCGCCACGCATGATGACAAAATGATCGAGTTTACAAAACAGCTTGCCGAAGAGCACGGCATTCCAAACGACCGTTTTGAGTTTCAGATGCTGTACGGCATGCGCTCGCAAACCCAGCTCAGCCTGGTGGAAGAAGGATACCGCATGAGAGTCTACCTGCCTTACGGGGATGACTGGTACGGCTATTTCATGAGACGGCTCGCCGAACGCCCCTCAAACATCGCATTCGCCTTTAAAGGAATGACTAAGAAGTAAAAAAGGGAGAGATGACAATGACTACACCTTATAAACACGAACCATTCACGAATTTCCAAGATCAATCGAACGTTGAAGAATTTAAGAAAGCGCTTGCGACGGTAAATGAGTATCTGGGAAAAGATTATCCGCTCGTCATCAACGGTGAAAAGGTAGAGACGGAAGCAAAAATCGTTTCAATCAATCCGGCTGATAAAGAAGAAGTCGTCGGAAAAGTGTCAAAGGCGTCCCAGGAGCACGCTGAGCAGGCGATTGAAGCGGCTGCGAAAGCGTTCGAAGAGTGGAGATACACATCCCCTGAAGAAAGAGCTGCCGTTTTGTTCCGCGCGGCTGCCAAAGTCCGCCGCAGAAAGCACGAATTCTCCGCCCTGCTCGTCAAGGAAGCAGGAAAGCCTTGGAATGAAGCTGATGCGGATACGGCGGAAGCCATCGACTTTATGGAATACTACGCGCGCCAGATGGTTGAATTGGCAAAAGGCAAGCCGGTCAACAGCCGCGAAGGCGAGAAGAACCAATATGTCTACACACCGACCGGCGTAACGGTCGTCATTCCGCCATGGAACTTCCTCTTTGCGATTATGGCGGGAACGACGGTGGCACCGATCGTAACGGGCAACACGGTCGTTCTTAAACCGGCAAGCGCGACACCGGTCATCGCGGCGAAATTCGTAGAAGTGCTTGAGGAATCAGGTCTTCCGAAGGGCGTTGTCAACTTTGTGCCGGGAAGCGGAGCGGAAGTGGGAGACTATCTCGTCGATCACCCGAAAACAAGCATCATTACGTTTACGGGATCACGTGAAGTCGGTACGAGAATTTTCGAACGCGCGGCGAAAGTGCAGCCGGGCCAGCAGCACTTAAAGCGTGTTATCGCTGAAATGGGCGGTAAAGATACGGTTGTTGTCGATGAGGACGCGGACATTGAATTGGCGGCTCAATCCATCTTTACATCAGCATTCGGCTTCGCTGGACAAAAATGTTCTGCAGGTTCACGTGCAGTTGTCCATGAAAAAGTGTATGATCAAGTATTAGAGCGCGTCATCGAAATCACTGAATCAAAAGTGACGGCAAGCCCTGACAGCGCTGACGTGTATATGGGACCTGTCATCGACCAAGGTTCTTACGACAAGATCATGAGCTACATTGAAATCGGAAAAGAAGAAGGCCGTTTAGTAAGCGGCGGCACCGGAGATGATTCAAAAGGCTACTTTATCAAGCCGACGATCTTCGCTGACCTTGATCCGAAAGCCAGACTCATGCAGGAAGAAATTTTCGGGCCGGTCGTGGCGTTTTCTAAAGTATCAAACTTTGATGAAGCGCTGGAAGTGGCCAACAATACTGAATACGGTTTGACAGGCGCGGTCATTACAAATAACCGCAAACATATTGAACGGGCGAAACAGGAATTCCATGTCGGCAACCTGTACTTCAACCGCAATTGTACGGGAGCGATTGTCGGCTACCATCCGTTCGGAGGCTTCAAAATGTCCGGCACTGATTCAAAAGCGGGCGGCCCGGATTATTTGGCCCTCCACATGCAGGCGAAAACAATCAGTGAAATGTTTTAAGAGGGACTGAATGGGCATCCTCCTCGCGGGGGGTGTCCATTTCACCATAAACATATAAAGCGGAGGAGGAAATGCCATAGCAAACATTCAGTTGATTATTTCCATTTGTATTTATATGGCGGGCATGCTGTTTATCGGTTATTTCGCCTACAGACGGACGTCAAATCTGACGGATTACATGCTCGGGGGGCGTTCTTTAGGCCCTGCCGTCACAGCGCTCAGCGCGGGGGCGGCGGATATGAGCGGATGGCTCTTGATGGGGCTTCCGGGCGCCATGTTCTCAACGGGATTAAGCGGCGCTTGGATTGTGATCGGACTTGTGCTCGGGGCGTGGGCGAACTGGCTTTTCGTCGCGCCGAGACTGAGAACGTATACCGAAAAAGCGGGGAATTCCATCACCATTCCGGGTTTCCTTGAAAACCGTTTCGGTGATCATACGAAGCTTCTCAGACTGTTTTCGGGTCTCGTCATTCTCGTCTTTTTCACTTTTTACGTATCATCCGGCATGGTGTCCGGAGGTGTCTTATTCAACAGCATTTTAGGGTTGAATTACCACACGGGACTGTGGGTCGTGACAGGCGTCGTTGTCGCCTACACCTTGTTCGGGGGCTTTTTGGCGGTAAGCTGGACGGACTTTGTTCAAGGGATCATTATGTTTGCGGCGCTTATTCTTGTGCCGATTGTGACGATTTTCCATACGGGCGGCCCGGGGGAAACCGTTGCCGATATCCGTTCCGTCAACCCGGAACTGTTTAATATGTTCAAAGGGACGACCGTCCTCGGCATTATTTCTTTATTTGCGTGGGGGCTCGGCTATTTCGGGCAGCCGCATATTATTGTGCGTTTTATGGCGATCACATCTGTGAAAGAGATCAAACGCGCCAGACGGATCGGAATGGGATGGATGATTTTGTCTGCACTCGGCGCGCTGTTTACGGGTCTTGCGGGAATCGCGTATTACCACCAGCGCGGGTTGAAGCTGGCTGATCCGGAAACCATTTTTATTCAGCTCGGCAACATTCTGTTCCACCCGATTATTACGGGATTTCTCATTTCTGCGATTTTAGCGGCCATTATGAGTACGATTTCGTCTCAGCTGCTCGTTACGTCCAGTTCTTTAGTAGAGGATTTGTATAAGTCCATGTTCAGGCGTTCAGCTTCTGATAAGGAACTCGTATTTCTGGGGAGAATGGCAGTGCTTGCGGTGTCAATCATCGCTTTGGTGCTCGCCTGGGAGAAAAACAACACGATACTTGGTCTTGTCAGCTATGCATGGGCGGGATTCGGCGCTTCATTCGGGCCGGTCGTACTGCTCAGTTTATTTTGGAAACGGATGACGAAATGGGGGGCACTCGCCGGCATGATTGCGGGAGCGATTACCGTAATCATTTGGGCGAATGCCGGTCTTTCAGACTTTTTGTACGAAATCATTCCGGGCTTTGCTGTAAGCCTTGCAGCTGTATTTGTCGTCAGCTTATTGACACAGGCTCCGTCAAAAGATGTCACAGATCAGTTTCATGACTACCGTGATACACTTTCTCAATAAAAGCAAGGAACGAGAGGAAGAAGGGACCGCCCTTTTTCCTCTTTTCACGATACAGGCTTTCGGATCATTCCGTTTTGGGAGTATATGAATTTTTTTCTATACAAAAAGTCACCCCTCAGAGTATGATAAAGATAAAAAGAGCATAGGAGAAATAGGTATGGAAGAGCTTTTAGAGAGAGTTTTTTCATTTACGGACATTGATAAATTAATTGATTTCATCAGTTATGAATTGCAGAAGCCCGTTATTCTGGAAAGCGCGGATTTCTTTTTGCTTGCCTATAATTCTTATTACATTAATCACTTCGACTCCGCCAACCAGCAGACGATATTCTCAAAAAAATGCCCCGTGCAGATTTTTGAAAGGTTTCTGAAGGACGGGGTGATCGAAAAGCTGAAAACCGTTCCTGAACCGTTCCGTGTCGAAAAAATAGACAGTATCGGATTGAATCAGAGAGTGGTTGTAAGCGCAAAACATAAAGGGGAAGTGATGGGCTACATCTGGATTCAGGAGCTCGACCGAAACTTGACGGACGAGGAGCTTGATTTTTTATATGAAACTTCATTCCATGTCGGAAAAATCATCTACAAAACGAACCGGCTGAAACAGGAAAAAGAAGAGAGAGCGGAAGACCTGGTGAAACGGGCGATCTTTCAGCAATTCTCCTCTGAAAAGGAGTTCAGGCGGGAAGCGGAAAAGATGAACGCCGTGCTGCCGTCGGTTTTTTCGGTAGTCGTCCTGCACGCCGCGAATGGGGATGGGGAGGCAGTCGAAGATGTAAAGGAAAATATCAAATCGTACTTGAATTTGCGGGATAAAGTCAGCCACGTCTTAACCATTGATTCCAATATTGTCATCGTCGTCGCAAGCTTCTCGCAAAAAAGCTCCGGCACTTCGGCAGCATCTGAATTCATCCACAAACTGCTGACTCATTTTCACTTTCAGAAGATCCCCACTCCCATCTATATCGGAATCGGCAATGAATACAGCAGCATCCTGAAGCTCGGCAAAAGTTATATAGAAGCCCTTGAAGTCATAAAGGCTGCCGAAATTACCGGAAACCAGGAAAATATCCCGTACGAATACAGTAAGCTCGGGATTTACCGCTATCTTGAAAGCATCGAAGAAAAAAACGCCTCACTGGAATATGTAAACGATGATTTAGCGTTATTAAAAGCCAAAGACAGAGAAAGCAGCACCGAACTGCTGAAAACGTTAGAAATCTATCTCCTCAATAACTGCAAAACAAAACCAGCCGCAGAACAGCTTTTTATTCATCAAAACACATTGAACTACCGCATCAAACAGATTCTTGACATGACATCAATTAATTTAAACGACTTCAGGACAAGGTGCCAGCTGTATCTCGATATCATGCTGATGAAAAAGAGATAAAAAAGAAACCAGTCGCCGTACTGGTTTCAGTTTTAATACCTTCCCGCTTATCAATCTCAGAACCTCACTTCTGAATCACTCCTTTCCCGCAAGATGAGAAATGAATAAACACTGCTCCTCAATATGTGTTATACTTTCATTGATATTGATTCTCAATTAAAAAAGTATGAAGTATAGATATAACGGGAGGCACAACGATGGCGGAAAATCATGAGGTGTACGACGTCACGATTATAGGCGGAGGCCCGATCGGCCTGTTTGCGGCTTTTTATTGCGGGATGCGGGAGCTGAAAACGAAAGTGATCGAGTTTTTACCGCGGCTCGGGGGAAAGGTGTCTATGTTTTTTCCTGAAAAAATCATCCGTGATATCGGCGGAATACCCGGGATTGCCGGGGAACAGCTGATTAAGCAGCTGAAGGAGCAGGCGGCGACATTTGAGCCGGATATCGTGTTGAATCAGCGGGTGGCCGGATTTGAACGGCTGGAAGACGGAACCATTGTGCTGGAAAGTTCCGAAGGGGAAAAGCACTATACGCGCACGGTGATTTTGGCCGTCGGCATGGGGACGCTTGAGGTCAATGAACTTGACAGCGCGGATGCGAGCCGTTATTCAGGAAAGAACCTTCATTATAAGGTGGAGAAGCTTGATGCGTTTCGAGATAAGCATGTCGTGATTTCCGGAGGGGGAGATACCGCGGTTGACTGGGCGAATGAGCTGGAACCGATTGCGGCGTCTGTTACCGTCTTGCACCGCCGTGAGGAGTTTGGCGGTTTGGAAAGCAGCGTGGCGAAAATGAAGCGGTCTTCCGTGCGGGTGCTTGCGCCGTATCGTCTGAAGCATCTCAACGGCACCGGGGAACGGATCGAGAGCGTCACCGTTTGCCAAACTGAGTCCGGACTTTCTGAAGTCATCAAGCTTGATGAGCTCATTATCAACCACGGGTTTAAAATTGATCTCGGTCCGATGAAGGACTGGGGGCTTGAGATAGAAGAAGGCAGGATTAAAGCTGACAGGCATATGCGCACGAATCTTCCGGGCGTGTTTGTCGCCGGTGACGCCGCCCATTATGAAAGCAAGCTCAGACTGATTGCCGGCGGTTTCACGGAGGGGCCGACCGCAGTGAACAGCGCCAAAGCCTATTTGGACCCGCAGGCGGATCAGATGGCGATGTATTCGACTCATCATAAAAAATTGGTGACACAATAAAAAAGGGCTGCCCCCCGATGCTGGGTCCGGGGGTCAGAAAAGCATTCCGGCGTATCAGCTGTGAACGAGCATGTCTTTCATTTCATTTCGTATAAACGCAAATAACTGTTCCTGATTTTTCACGGCGGTAAACCCGCAGCCGGCGGGGAGGTCTTCGCCCATGCAGATGACGGGAGGGCGGTTTCCTCTCGGGTTCGGTGATATGCCGATTTGTTTTCCGGCGCTGATCAAATGCTGAGCGGATTCTTTGCCCGTACAGATAATCATTTGCAGAGGTGACTCACTGATCGTGCGTTCGATCATGGAAGTGAATCGCTCATCCGCGATATGTTCATGGGTGATATAAAACGGGCATGATTTTGAGTCTGGCAAGTTTTCTGCTGCTTGACGGCTCCCTACAATGAGAGAATGCGGAGAATCATTTTGCCATTCGGATAGGAGAAAGCCCCGTTTTGTCAGTTCCGTCTTTGCGGCTTCGGTCGCTGCATTCAGGCATGCGGTCACCCGGCGGATGTCGATCTGCTTGAAAGCCAGTGTGTCAAAGAATTCGCATACCGCAAGGCGTGATGTGAAAAATAGTTGTTCAAAGGTGCTGATCTGTTTCAGGATGTTTTCGTTTGCGGGCATTTTTTTAACGATCCGCTTCGGCCATTCAATAACATCGGCGCCATACTCGCGCAGCTTGTCTGTCAATGTATGTTCATCATCCCCATGAGTGACCACCATGATATGCCGTCCGATGAACGGTTTGCTTTCAAACCAGCTGTGTGTTTGAAAATTGACAATATCACCGATGACGATAATGGCAGGGTTGGTGATGTTTTGGCTTTGAACTTTTTCATGGATATCCTGAAGCGTTCCTTTAACGCTCCGCTGCCGTCCCCACGTCCCCCATTGAATGACGAGTACGGGAACGGAAGGGGATTTTCCGTACTCCATAAGCTTCCGGCATATAAATGACAGATTTTTAACGCCCATATAAAACACAAGCGTTTGAACGCTTCGGGCAAGCCCTTCCCAGTCGAGATTCGGCCTGCCGTGCAATGATGTATCATGAGCGGTGATCATCGCGAAGGACGAAGCGAAATCACGATGGGTGACGGGGACTCCCGCATACAGCGGCGCTGCAATTCCCGAGGTGATGCCGGGCACCATTTCGTAGCGGATGCCGTGCTGATGAAGCGCCTCTGCCTCTTCGCCGACCCTGCCGAACACACTTGGATCTCCGCCTTTCAAGCGGACGACGGTGTAGCCCTCCGCCGCTTTTTCAATCAGCAGGGCATTTATCTCAGACTGTTTCATAAAATGGCGTTCGGGCAGCTTTCCGCAATAAATGAACCGGCAGTCCGGTGAGGCGTATTCTAGAAACTTTGGGTTTGCGAGCCGGTCATACAAAATGATATCCGCTTTCTCCAGAGCCTGTTTTCCTTTTACGGTGATCAGCCCCGGGTCTCCTGGTCCGGCACCGACAAAGTATACGATTCCGTTTTTCATGATGGCGTCATCCCTTCAGCAATTTAAAAAATGAAGGACCACTTGGAAAAGTGATCCGGTCTTTGATCAATACAGGAGGTATACATTCTCTCCTTCGATCAGTGTTTCGTATGTTTTGACACAGCCATGATCCGGCTCTTGGACTTTTCCGTCTTCTAAGGAAATCTTCCAGTCATGCATCGGACAGAAGACGTATTCTCCGCTGACGATGCCTTCAGCCAGGACGCCCCCTTTATGGGGACAGCGGTTTTCGACGGCGCGGACGCTCCCGTCAGAAAGCTTAAATACGGCAAGCTCTTTATCTTCTATATATACGGTTTTTCCTAACTCCTCGGGTAATTCGTTTACATTGCCTATGCAAACCTTTGTCATATCTTTATTAACCATGTCCGTTCCCCCTTACTGTTTTATGAAGTCGTGACGACATTTTCGAATAGATCTTTAGAAGCTTTTTTATCTTTAAGGAAGTATTGCCACGGATCTTTGTGGACAGAGAGTGTCTCATTCATTCTGTCGTTGAGCTCCTGCCGTTTTTCCGGATCGTTTAATACGGATTGGACATGAGATAAACCGACGCGCTCAAGCCATGCGGATGTCCGCTCCAGATAGTTTGCCGTTTCTCTGTAGTACTGAAGGTAAGCACCCGCGTATTCTAAGACTTCTTCATTCGTTTTTACTTTCATCAGCAAATCACCGGCGCGCAAATGGGTTCCGCCGTTTCCGCCGACATAAAGCTCCCAGCCTCCGTCGATGCCGACAACGCCAAGGTCCTTAATGCCTGATTCCGCACAGTTCCGCGGGCAGGCGGACACGGCCATTTTAACCTTATGAGGCGTATTGAGCCCTTCGAATTTTTTCTCAAGCGCAATACCCAGTGCCATGGAGTCTTGTGTGCCGAAGCGGCAGAATTGTTCGCCTACGCACGTTTTTACCGTGCGGAGTGTTTTTCCGTACGCGTAGCCTGACGGCATATCAAGCTCGGCCCATACTTTCGGCAGATCTTCTTTTTTTACGCCGATGAGATCAATTCGCTGGCCGCCGGTCATTTTAACGAGCGGGATTTCATACTTGTCGACGACATCGGCGATCTTGCGGAGATCTTGAGAGTTGGTTACGCCCCCGTACATCCGGGGAACGACTGAGTATGTTCCGTCTTTTTGAATATTGGCGTGCATCCGTTCGTTCACAAAACGGGATGTTCTGTCATCCTCGTATGCAGCCGGATTAATCATGCCTAAGTAGTAGTTGAGGGCAGGCCGGCATTTGGAGCAGCCTTCCGGCGTTTTCCAGCCGAGCACGTTCATGATTTCTCTCGTATGTGAGAGCCCTTTGGCTTTGATTTCTTCTACGACTTCATCTCTCGACAGTGAGGTACAGCCGCAAATCGCTTCTTTTTGCGCGGATGAGTCAAATTCTGATCCCAGTGTATATTGAAGAATGTCTTCTACGAGCGGTTTACAGCCTCCGCAGGAACGGGATGCCCCGGTGCATGCTTTGATTTCGTCCGTTGATGTGCAGCCTTTTTCCTGAATGGCTTGAATAATCGCACCTTTTGAAACGCCGTTGCAGCCGCAGATGATTTCATCGTCGCTCATCGCCGCGGTCATGCTTGCGCCTGCTTCCTGATCAAGAGGCTGTAAGATTGATATTTTGGAGGTTTCAGAGATATCTGCTTCTTTTTGAATCATAGAAAACAGGCGGTTGCCTTCGCTGCTGTCTCCGAACAAAACAGCGCCGACAATTTGATTGCCCCTCAGGACGATTTTTTTATAAATGCCGTCCTGTTCATCGAACACTTTTATTGCCTTTTTGTCCTCTGATTCATCAAAGTCGCCGGCAGAGAAGACCTCGACGCCTGATACCTTTAATTGAGTGGAGAGAACGGAGCCTTCGTACGGTTTTGTTTCAATGCCGCAAATATGTTTGGCCAGCACTTTTGCCTGTTCATAGAGCGGCGCCACAAGACCGTACGCGATTCCGCGGTGCTCGGCACATTCACCGACCGCGTAAATGTGCGGAATTTCAGTCTGCATATAATCGTTGACAATGATTCCGCGGTTTACCGGGATGCCGCTTTCTGTGCCAAGCTGTGTATTCGGGCGGATGCCGACCGCCATGACGACCAGATCAGCTTCGATGCTTGTGCCGTCTTTAAAGCGTACGCCTTCGACACGGTCAGTACCGAGAATTTCTTCGGTTTGTTTTTCAAGGAAAAAGGTCATGCCTTGTTTTTCTAACTCGTTTTGCAGCAGGCGTCCCGCCGCTGCGTCAAGCTGGCGCTCCATCAGGAATGGGGCGAGGTGGATGACAGACACGTCCATGCCGAGATTCAGCAGTCCGCGCGCGGCTTCCAAACCCAGCAGTCCGCCGCCGATGACGGCTGCTTTTTTATATTGTTTTGACGCGGCGAGCATCGTGTCGGTATCTTTTATGTCCCGGAATGCCGTGACGCCTTGTTTGTCTGCGCCCGGAATCGGAAGGATAAAAGGGACAGAGCCTGTCGCCAGAATGAGTTCATCGTAAGGCTGGATTCTGTCTGCATCGGTGATGACGGTTTGGTTTTCCGTGTCGACTTTGATGACTGTTTCACCGGTATACAGCTGAATGTTGTTTTCTTTGTACCAGTTCCAATCGTTTAACGTAATGTCTTGAATGTCGGTATCGCCTTGCAGCACTTTTGACAGAAGGATTCGGTTATAGTTGGGATGAGGTTCGGCCCCGAATATTGTAATCTCAAATTCGTCTTTTGAAACACGCAGTATTTCTTCAATCGCTCTTACCCCGGCCATTCCATTTCCAACAAGGACTAGCTGTTTTTTTCCCATCAGATGATCCGCTCCTTATCTTTGTTTTTTTCAGCGTAGCACAGCAAAAACAAATATTTAAGATGCATGTTATGAAATGTAACAAAAAATACGAAAAAATCTAAAAATTTTATGAAAATTAGATAGGGCTGATTCGTACCGCACACATCTTAAAACCGGGCATTTTACAGTCCGGATCCAAGGCTTCACCAATTAAATCGTTGACGTTTTGCGTGTCAGACCAATGGATGGGGACAAACAACGTGTGATGTGTCTGACTTTTACTTGATTTTAAACGGAGAATACATCAAAATAAATAGTAACGATTACGATTTAAAACTATGTACATCATGATGAAAATAAGGCAGTTGCGAGATATAAATCGTAATTATTCTATTTTGTCAGGGGGCTATTGATATGAAAAAAATTCCGGTTACAGTATTGAGCGGCTATCTTGGTGCCGGAAAGACGACCGTTTTGAATCATATTTTACAAAACCGCAACGGTTTAAAAATTGCCGTCATCGTCAATGACATGAGCGAAGTAAATATAGACGCGGGCTTGGTGAAGCAGGGAGGCGGTTTGTCAAGGACGGATGAGGAACTAGTAGAATTATCCAACGGCTGTATCTGCTGCACGCTGCGTGAAGATTTATTAGTCGAAGTTGAGAAACTCGCGAAAGACGGCAGGTTTGATTATATTGTCATTGAATCAACAGGGATCAGCGAACCGATTCCCGTTGCCCAGACATTTTCTTATATAGATGAAGAAATGGGCATTGATCTGACAACATTCTGCAGGCTGGACACAATGGTGACCGTGGTGGATGCAAACCGCTTCTGGCATGATTTCCAGTCCGGTGACAGCCTTCTTGACCGGAAGGAAGCGGCGGGAGAAGAGGATGAACGGGAGATTGCCGATTTATTAATTGACCAAATTGAGTTTTGTGATGTGCTCATTTTAAATAAATGCGACATGGTGGGCGAAAAAGAGCTTGAACAGCTGGAAACGGTTCTTCGCGCATTACAGCCCCGTGCCAGACTGATCCGGTCCGTTCGCGGAGAAGTGCCCGCCGAATGCATATTGAATACCGGTTTATTTGAGTTTGAGGAAGCGAGTTCATCAGCAGGATGGATAAAGGAACTGACGGCAGGTCATGAAGCGCACACTCCGGAAACGGAAGAGTACGGCATCACTTCGTTTGTGTACTCGCGGCGTCTGCCGTTTCATACCGTTCGTTTTGACAGCTGGCTGCATCAATCAATGCCTGACAACATTGTGCGCGCAAAAGGAATTGTTTGGTGCGCAACCCGCAACAGCCTTGCGCTGCTGATGTCTCAGGCGGGTCCGGCGGTTTCGATTGAGCCTGTTTCTTATTGGGTGGCGGCAATGCCGAAACTTGAGCAGGAGCAGATCAAAAAGCAGGAACCGGAGATTCTGGAAGATTGGGACGACCAATTCGGAGATCGTCATACGAACTTGGTGTTTATCGGAACAGATTTAGATGAAGCCGCCATTACAAAGGAATTGGATCAGTGCCTGCTCACGCCGTCTGAGTTCGATTCCGACTGGTCGCAGCTTGAAGATCCTTTTCAATGGGATATTCAGCGGGCCGAATAACATACCGGCCAAGTTTAGAAGCAGGTGAAAAGGGAAGGAGTGATGAAAAAGGAGCTGACCAAGTGTGAAAGCATTGACATACCAAGGAAAAGAACATATGGAAGTGAAAGAAGTCCCGGCACCCGCCATTCAAGATGAGAGAGATGTCATCGTTCGAATCACCGCAACCGGGATATGCGGTTCAGACCTTCATTTATATAAAAACGGAATACCCGCCGATCCGGGTTATATTGTCGGGCATGAGCCGATGGGAATCGTTGAAGAAACGGGCAGTCAAGTCAAAAAGCTGAAAAAAGGCGACCGGGTCGTGATTCCTTTTAACATCGGCTGCGGAGAATGTCATTACTGCAAGCACCAGATGGAAAGCCAGTGTGATGAATCAAACCCAAATCCTCATACAGATGCCGGCGGTTTATTCGGTTTTTCGGAGTTTAACGGTAATTATCCCGGCGGGCAGGCTGAATATTTACGTGTTCCTTTTGCTGATTTCTCTTCTTTTCTGGTTCCGGCAGACAGTGAGCTTGAAGATGAGCAGGTGCTGCTTCTGTCAGATGTCATGCCGACCGCCTTTTGGAGCGTTCAGCACAGCGGAGTGAAAAAAGGAGATACAGTCGTTATTTTGGGATCAGGTCCGATCGGCTTAATGGCGCAAAAATTCGCCTGGAAAAAAGGAGCTAAACGGGTTATCGCAGTTGATCAAGTCCCGCATCGCCTTGAACATGCGAGACGCATAAACGGAGCAGAGACCTTCAATTTTTCAGAACATGATGAGATCGGGAAACTGCTGCTCGAACAAACGTCAGGGGGCGCGGATGTAGTGATTGATTGTGTCGGAATGGACGGCACGCCGCTTTCAAAAGAAAAAGCAGAGCAAAAACCGAATCAGTTCGGAACGATCAGCCCGATTCTTACAGCATCAGAAGCCGTTAAGAAGTTCGGAACCGTGCAGCTCACGGGCGCATACATTTCTGAAGCGGACGGCTTTCCGCTCGGTGATTTTTTTACACGCAACGTTTCTTTAAAAATGGGCCAGGCACCCGTTATTCATCTGATGCCGATGCTGTATCAAATGATTGAACAAAATGAAATTGATCCGACGGATATCATTACACACAAAATGAGTCTTGCGGAAGCTCCTGCTGCATATGATATATTTGACAAAAAAGAAGATGGCAACATTAAAGTGATTTTGAAGCCATAGCGAGGGGAAACATGATGAATATTTACAGACCGGCGGGATTTTGGATCAGATTGGGAGCCGTTGTACTCGACTATTTAATTACTTCAGTGCCTTTGGCGATTATTTTTATGCTGGCAACAGGAAAAGACCCGAATGAGAGCGCAATGATCAGCATCATTTTGACTCTTTATGGAATTTTGCTCCCTGTATACTGGAACGGCTATGTTATCGGCAAAAAGATCTGCGGTATCCGCATCGTCAAAAAAGACGGAACCCAGGCAGGCTTTCTTACTATGATTTTGAGAGTGCTTGTGGGCGGCCTGATATATGGCGTGACGTTTGGAATCGGTGTGATCGTGAGCGCATTCATGGTCGGAATGAGAGAAGATAAACGGTCAATCCACGATTTTGTAGCGGGAACGTATGTCACATACGCACTGCCGGACGAATCGATTGAAAAGAGCGAATAATTTCGCTCTTTTTTTGCATAAAAAATGGATGAGGGAGCAACATATAACAAACGTTAAAGGAGGAAAGAGTCATGAAAAAAGCTGCATTGTCTTTAGCTGCGTTTTTCATTACAGCAATGGTTTTCACAATGCCGGCACACGCCGAAACAAAAATGCCTTCAACAATGTCACTCACGGAACAGCAGAAAAAAGAAATTGAATCACTTGAAAAAGAAGTGCTCGAAAAACGCAAACATGTCATATCCAAATATGTTGAGTACGGGGTCCTGCCGAAAGAAAAAGCAGAACATATTAAACAGCATATGGACAGGCGCTTTAATATGATGAAACAAAATGGCTTTGTCCCGAAGCCTCCGCCTCATAAATTGGAAAAGCGGCATCATCATTCTTAAGCATCCGGCAAGCCGGATGCTTTTTTGTTTTTATCGGGATTGCTCTGAAATGCGTTTCAAAACGTATGATATCAATATCATACGCATCAGGAGGATGAAACACATGATACATAAAAAACAGGGTCTGTTCCCTGATACATTTCTATGGGGGTCAGCTTCGGCTGCCTATCAGGTTGAAGGAGCTTAGAATAAGACGGTAAAGGACCTTCAGTATGGGTGAACTGTGCAGAGAGGCTATTAGTGACGGAGTTCATCTCATCGGCTGCTGCAGCTGGTCATTCACGGATCTGTTTAAGCTGGCTGAACGGCTATCAAAAACGCTACGGTTTTGTGTATATCAATCGAGATGAAGAAGATGAAAAAGACTTGAAACGGATCAGGAAAACAGTTTTTATTGGTACCAGAATGTAATTGAAACAAACGGTAAAAGTTTATAAAAGTTCCCTGAGAGAAATATGATTCTCTCAGGGATTTCTTTTACATTGCGTCTGCATCAATAATATACGTATCCGCATGAAGATCGGATATTTCGGCAGGCACTGAATAACAGGTAAGGCTGTATCGGCCTTTCGGAATATTAAAGAAAAGCCGCTTTGACATCACGCTTTCAATCTCAATTCCATCTTTTACAGCCTCAAAGGGAACAGTCGCTTTTTTCTCATAGGATAGTACCGGTTCACTTGTGTTAAGCCTGAGGACGATAAATGCCCTCGTATTTCTCCTTGCTTCGAATGAAACAGCTCCGTCAGCTTCCGCATATCCTTTTTCAATGGCTTCATCGGTCCAATCGATAACAGGCGGTTCTGAATCTTTTTGGAAGATTGTAAATTGATGATACGAAATGGCCAGTTCTTGCGGTTTCCATGATTTATTCAATGCGCTGTTCCTCCTGTTTTTTTACTTGATTTTAAATAATACTCTCGTTCCGTCGGGATCATTGGTAAGCTGGTGTCCGACCCAAGAGCCGGCTCCGCGGTTGTCTGCCGGAGAAATATATTCTACGGAGGCATTGTTTCCGCCCTGTTTACAAACCGCCATCGGCCATTCATCCCTATCGTATCCCGTTTTGACAGGCACATGTTTAAGAGATTGCTCACGCCGCTTATGTACTCCGTCTCTATCAATGGTGCAAATGCTGGAATGCCCTTCTTTTATTGCGTCCTTAATATGCTTTGCTGTTTCCGGATATCGATCGGACGGAAATAGGATTACTTTGTCGTAATCACTCTTCTGAACGGTCTGCTCGTTATCTGAGAAAAGATCACCCTTGATCAGGGCCGCGACTGCTCCGGCAATGATGATAAGAACAAGCAGCAGTGCTTTTAATGTTTTCAAGAGTATCAATCACCTCCAGTTTTAAATTGCTGTAAAGCTGGTCCAAGAATAAAGCAGAATCCGCCGGCTGTAAAGCTGTTAAAATATATTTCTCAGCCGCAATTCAGCTGAATATCTGTAAAACCATCCGCACAAATCAATTTTATTCATTAAATATCCGATCAGAAAGTGTTTTTTGCCGTTTCCCTATTCAGAAATGAACGGTTGCGGCCGTATCGTCAATTGACTTATTATAGCGATAAGCTCACCGGCAGGATATCTTCGTCTGCGAGTGTCCGACCTGAAAACCTTGGCCTGCATGACCGTACGCAACAAGACGATAAAAAGACGGCCATCTGATAAGAAGGCCGTCAGCAAATCATTCCAGATTTGCATGCTTTGTAAACATGTCTGCTGAATTCAGTTCTTTTTTCTCCATGATTTTTAGAATAACCGCATCGTAAAACAGCAGAAGAGTTTGTTCGAATAAAGAACCCATCGGCTGAATCGTCTTTCTGTCTCCGCCGGTCTCTTCCTTAGGAGAGCCGGGAATCGTTATCGTAAGATCCGCAAGTTTGCCGAGACTTGAATCGGGGTTAATCGTTAATGCAGTGATGATGCCGTTAAGGCTTTTGGCTTTTTCAGCTGTATGAAGCAGACTTTTTGTTTCGCCTGAGCCTGAGCCGATGATGACGAGACCGCCTTCTTGGAGGGGAGGGGTAAGCGTCTCACCGACGATGTAAGCGTTCAGGCCGATGTGCATCATCCTCATGGCGAACGCTTTAGCCATAAAGCCGGAACGCCCCGCTCCGGACGTGAAGATTTGATCTGCCGATAAAATCTCATCTGCAAGCTTGTCAGCTTCACTGTCGGCTATTAATGCTGCGGTGCGGGATATTTCATTGAGTATTTCATGTAAGTATTCAGTCGTTTTCATGATCCTTGTGAAATCAGCTGTTTCATTTTAGCAGCAGCATCCGCTTTATTGTCAGCTCCCGTAATGCCTCCGCCGACAATGATTAAATCTGGGTTTTGTTTGATGGCTTCAGGAAGCGTATCAAGTTTAATGCCTCCGGCAATTGCGGTTTTAGCGCTCTTGACCGCTTTTTTAATCGCCGTCAGTTCCTCGAATGAATTCTTTCCTTCTGCTTGAAGATCATAACCTGTGTGAACACAAATATAATCAACACCGAGTTGGTCAATTTCTTTTGCCCGTGTTTCAAGGTTTTTTACGTTAATCATGTCGACGAGAATTTTTTTCTGCTGTTTTTTTGCTTCGGCAACCGCCCCTTTGATCGTTGAGTCGTCTGTCGCTCCTAAAACGGTGATGATGTCGGCGCCCGCTTCTGCCGCTTTCATGATCTCGTAGCCGCCTGCATCCATGATTTTAAGATCGGCAAGCACTTTCAGGTGAGGAAAGGCTGATTTCATTTCCTGTACGGCTTTCAGGCCTTCATTAATGACAACGGGAGTGCCGATTTCTACAACATCTATATATTGTTCGACCTCTTTCACAAGTTCAATTGCTTCCGGGATATTCACTAAGTCTAATGCCAGCTGTAATTCCACTTTATATCCACTCCTCTTTTTCATGTATTTACATTCTATAGAGTGCCCCGCATGTTGAGAAGTACGCACTTTGAAGTCTAATAGTTACTTTGAGGATACTGTCCCCGCAGGCAATGCGCTTTGTTTCAGCAAAACTGCGTGGTAGTATAAACTGATGAAAGTTGTGTAAAAAAGTAAGCGTGTATGAATAGATGATGAACGTACAAAAAGTAAGAGGAAGGAGAATGGCCCGTGAGCCGAATGGATGAGAAAACGTTTAATTGCGAAAAGGAATTGACGCTTGCCGTGATAGGCGGGAAGTGGAAAATGCTGATTATGTGGCACCTGGGAAAAGAAGGAACAAAGCGGTTTAATGAGCTGAAAGCTTTAATTCCGGATATTACGCACAAAATTCTTGTGAATCAGCTCAGGGAGCTGGAGCAGGATCTGATCGTTCACAGGGAAGTTTACCCTGTCGTCCCTCCGAAAGTGGAGTACTCATTAACGGAGCAAGGAGAGACCCTTATGCCGATTTTGGACGCCATGTATAAGTGGGGAAAAGAATATATGGAATTAATCAACATTGATAAAACTGCAATAAAGGAATCTTTTTGAAGCGCTCTATGTAAAATAGAGTGCTTTTTTTGCGGTTTAATGAAATCATATTGCGAACGATTAAATCTCCTGTTTCGGTTCTTGCGCTGTTTTTTCCCCATCAGCTCATATATGAAAACTATTTTCATTCTGCCATAACTGGATATTCGAGAGATTTATACTATAGTTTAAAGATTTTTAATTTTACATAAATAATATTTTTAAAAATAAATTGCGGGATGCCGCAAAATACCCTCTGGAATTGTCGGAATTTTTTTCGGTGTGCCGAATGAAACTTTTCACCCATTTTTCGGTGATAAAAACAATAATTTCATATAAAGTGAACGTAAGTAGATATATAGTAATTCATGAAGAAATAGGTAAACCCTGTTGCTTACAAACATTGGATTCTTGTCTTGATTTCTCATAAATTTGAGCCGCATTTCGGACTGTGCGGGTGAGTGGATTGCGGATTTCGGCGGTGATTGAATCGGGATCGTTTTGGAGGTAAGTGGTTCTTTTGGCTTGATAATGAGTTAGGGACATTGAGGGAGGCTGTTTCTAAGGGAGAATTGACAATTTTATCTTAAAAAGGGGAGGCGCACACATATGGAAATAACTTTTTATCCTTTAACAAATGCTCAAAAACGTATCTGGTATACAGAAAAATTCTATCCGAACACAAGTATTTCAAATCTTGCCGGGTTCGGGAAACTCATTTCTGATGACGGCGTACAGGCTCATTACGTTGAGAAAGCGATACAGGAATTCGTCCGGCGGTATGAGTCGATGAGAATCCGTCTGCGGCTTGATGATGAGGGGGAGCCCGTTCAATATGTGAGCGAATACCGTCCGCTGACTATCGAACATACAGACATCAGGCAAGCCGGCTGCTCTGCGGAAGAGCTGTCAAAATGGGGACGTGACGAGGCAAGCAAGCCTCTGGCATTATATGATCAGGATTTATTCCGTTTTTCCGTGTATACCATCAGCGAAAATGAGGTCTGGTTCTACGTTAATGTGCATCACGTTATTTCAGACGGGATTTCCATGACGATTCTGGGCAATGCGATTACTGATATTTATTTGGAGCTTTCGGGCGGAGCAAGTATGGAACAGACGGAGATTCCTTCCTTTATCGAGCATGTGCTGACTGAGCAGGAATATGTGCAGTCGAAGCGGTTTAAAAAGGATCGGGATTTTTGGAACGGGCAGTTTGAGACCGTGCCGGAGCTTGTGTCCCTGAAACGGAGCCAGGCAGATGCGGGTCTTGATGCGAAACGGTTTTCTCAAGAAATTCCTCACGACTTATACGGCCGCATTCATTCATTCTGCGAGGAGCATAAAGTCAGCGTACTATCTCTGTTCCAATCAGCTTTGATCACTTATCTCTACAAAGTGACCGGCCGGGATGACGTTGTCACGGGTACGTTTATGGGAAACCGGACGAATGCGAAAGAAAAGCAGATGCTCGGGATGTTCGTATCTACGGTTCCTGTGCGGACAAGCGTTGACGGAGGACAGTCGTTCTTGGAATTCGTTAAAGGCCGGATGAAGGATCTGATGAAAATTCTCCGCCACCAAAAGTATCCGTATAACCTGCTTGTCAATGATTTGCGCGCTTCGAAAAGTTCGCTGAGCAGATTGTTTACGGTGGCTCTGGAGTACCAGGTGATGCAGTGGCAGAAAAAAGAGAATCTGTCCTTTCTGACAGACCCTATTTTCAGCGGAAGCGGTACAAATGATATTTCGATTCATGTGAAGGAACGATGGGACACTGGGAAATTGACGATTGATTTTGACTATCGCAGCGACATATTCAAGGGAGAGGAGATTGTATCTGTTTCTGAACGTTTGATCACGCTGATTGAAGATGCGATTTCATCTCCTGATCGCATAATTGATGAGCTTACTCTTCTTTCTGAATCCGAGAAAGAGCGGCTGCTGACACGGGCCTCAGGCAATCCGGTGAATTACCGCGGGGAGATGACGATACCGGGGCTGTTTGAAGAGAAAGTGAAGTCACTGTCTGACAAACCGGCGGTGGTGTATGAAGGCCGAACATTGTCCTATCGCACATTGCATGAACAGTCAGGCCGAATTGCCGGACGCCTTCTTAAAGCCGGGATATCAGCCGATTCTCCTGTCGCGGTGCTGCTTGGCCGTTCTGAGCGTGTTATTGCGGCAATATTGGGAATTTTGAAAGCGGGCGGCGCCTATGTGCCGATAGATCCTGACTTTCCGGCGGATCGGATTCAGTACATTTTGGAGGACAGCGGAGCGAAGGCTGTTCTGACGGAGGCCGGAATACAGGCGCCTGCAGCGGATGCCGAACGGATTGATTTTGACGAGGCTGTTCAGTTTGAAACGGCTGCGGACGGTGTCAGTACACAATCAGACCGGCTGGCTTACATCATCTACACGTCAGGTACAACGGGGCGGCCGAAAGGCGTGATGATTGAGCACCGGCAAGTTCATCATCTGGTGCAATCACTGCAGCAGGAGATTTATCAATGCGGTGAGCAGACATTAAGAATGGCGCTTTTGGCTCCGTTTCATTTTGATGCGTCCGTCAAACAGATTTTTGCCTCGCTTCTTTTGGGGCAGACGCTTTATATCGTGCCGAAAACGACTGTAACGAATGGCTCGGCACTGCTGGACTATTATCGTCAAAACCGGATTGAAGCCACTGACGGAACCCCTGCGCATCTGCAGATGATGGTTGCGGCGGGAGATGTCAGCGGAATTGAATTGCGCCACATGCTCATTGGGGGAGAGGGCCTGTCCGCCGCTGTTGCTGAACAGCTGATGAACCTCTTTCATCAATCGGGCAGGGCGCCGCGTCTGACGAATGTCTACGGGCCGACAGAAACGTGCGTAGATGCGTCCGTGCATCAGGTGTCAGCCGATAACGGAATGAATCAACAGGCGGCGTACGTTCCGATCGGAAAACCGCTCGGCAACGCCCGTCTGTATATATTGGATAAGCACCAGCGGCTTCAGCCCGACGGCACGGCCGGTGAGCTGTATATCGCGGGTGACGGTGTAGGCCGCGGCTATTTAAATCTTCCGGATTTGACCGCAGAGAAGTTTTTGCAAGATCCGTTTAACGGAAGCGGCCGCATGTACCGCACGGGTGATATGGCGCGCTGGCTGCCGGACGGGACGATCGAATATATCGGCCGTGAAGATGATCAGGTGAAAGTCCGCGGCTACCGTATTGAGCTGGGAGAAATTGAAACGGTGCTCAGAAAAGCTCCGGGGGCGGCGCAGGCCGTCGTGCTGGCACGGCCGGATCAGCAGGGCAGCTTAGATGTTTGCGCATATATCGTTCAGGAAAAAGGAACCGAGTTTCACCCTGCCGAGTACAGGGAGTATGTGTCCAAGCACCTTCCTGATTACATGGTGCCCGCTTACTTTACAAAAACGGACGAAATTCCGCTCACGCCGAGCGGGAAGGCGGACCGCAAAAAGCTGTTTGCGCTTGATGTGCAGGCTGTCAGCTCATCCGAATATGCCGCGCCGAGAAACGAAACGGAGGAAACGCTCACCGTCATCTGGCAGGAAGTCCTCGGAATGGACAAGGCGGGCATTTATGATCATTTCTTCGAGTCAGGCGGTCATTCATTAAAGGCAATGACGCTTCTGACGAAAATTCATAAGCAAATGGGCGTTGAAATTCCGCTGCAATACTTGTTTGAGCATCCGACGATTGCGGCGCTTGCCGATTATGCGGAAAACCGAAACGAAGGACCGGCATTCAGGGCGATTGAGCCGGCTGAGAAGCAGGCGAGCTATCCGCTTTCGCTCGCTCAGCAGCGGACTTATATCGCGAGCCAATTTGAAGATGCGGGAGTCGGATATAACATGCCGGCTGCGGCCGTGATTGAGGGCGCTTTAGACCTTGAAAAGCTCGAGCGTGCATTTTCTGCCTTAATCAGCAGGCATGAAGCGCTCAGAACATCGTTTCAATCGGAGGACGGCACGCCGAGACAGGTGGTTCACGAACATGTTCCGTTTCATATTGAAATGCTCGAAGCGCGCGGAAGAACGAATGAACAGGTCATGAAGGACTTTGTGCGCCGTTTTGATTTATCTGAGGCGCCGCTGTTCAGAATCGGCCTGCAAACGCTAGGTCACAATCGCCATATGCTGCTGTTTGATATGCATCACCTGATTTCTGACGGGGTGTCTATTTCCATCATGCTGAAGGAACTGGCTGACATCTACGGCGGAAATCAGCTGCCTGAATTGCGCATTCAATATAAAGATTATGCCGTATGGCAGGCGGAACGGGCGAAAGAAGGCTACAAGAAGGAGCGGGCGTACTGGAAAGAAGTCTTCAGCGGCGAACTGCCGGTGCTTCAGCTGCTCCCTGATTATCCGCGGCCGCAAGTGCAAAGCTTTGAAGGTGACCGCGTGTCCGCCAAGCTGCCGAAAATGCTGCGGGAACGGCTGCAGAAGCTTGCCGAGAAAAACGGAGCCACCCTTTACATGGTGCTGTTATCGGCATACTATACGCTGCTTTCTAAGTATTCGGGACAGGAAGACATCATCGTGGGAACACCGTCAGCGGGAAGAAATCACTCTGATACCGAGGGGCTTATCGGGATGTTTGTCAACACGCTTGCGCTGCGAAGCTCCGTGAAGCAGGATCAGACATTTGCCGGCTTGTTAGGTCATGTGCGCAAACAGGTGCTGGACGCGTTTTCCCATCAGGATTATCCGTTTGAGTGGCTGACCGAGGAGCTGAACGTGCCCCGGGACATGAGCAGGCATCCGATATTTGACACGATGTTCAGTCTGCAAAATGCTTCGGACGGAATTCCGGAGATCGGCAACCTGACGCTGTCTCTTCATGAAACCAACTTCAATATCGCTAAATTCGATCTGACAATGCAGGCCCGGGAAACAGCGGAAGGCATTGCGCTCGATTTGGATTATTGCACGAAGCTGTTTAAGCGCTCAACTGCGGATCGCATGCTTGCGCACTATGTCCGTCTGCTGGAGAGTGCGGCAGCTCAGCCGGATGCGAAAATCAGCGAATATGATCTGCTTTCTGAACGGGAGGCTTTGAACCAATTACAGCGGTTCAATCCGGAGCGCACGGCATACCCGAAAGAGCAAACGATCGTGCAGATCTTTGAAGAACAGGCCCGAAAGAACCCTGACCGGACAGCTCTTCAGTTCGAAGGGGATACTCTGTCGTATCAGCAGCTGAATGAACGCGCCAACAGGCTTGCGCGGCATATTCTTTCGGTCGGAGGCGGCGGGGAAACCGCGGCTGTTTTATGTGAACGGTCAATGGACATGATTGTTTCCATTATGGCTGTGTTAAAAGCGGGGTCCGCCTATGTGCCGATTGATCCTGAGCATCCGGTTCAGCGGATTCAGCATTTCTTCCGCGACAGCGGGGCGAATGTGCTCCTGACTCAGCAAAGCCTCAAGCCGCTTGCGGAAAAGGCCGGTTTTCAAGGCGTCATTGTGCTTGCTGATGATGAGGCGAGCTATGAAAAGGACTCTCGCAATCCAGCATTGCCGTTTGATTCCAAAACGATTGCCAATCTCACGTATACATCAGGCACGACGGGAACGCCGAAAGGAAACATCGTCACACATGCCAACATTTTGCGGACGGTAAAAAACACGAACTATTTGACCGTTTCTGAAGAGGACACAGTGCTCGGTCTGTCAAACTACGTCTTTGACGCTTTTATGTTTGATATGTTCGGTTCGCTGTTAAACGGTGCAAAGCTTGTGATCGTTCCGAAAGATACGGTGCTGGACATGTCGCGCCTGTCCCGTGTGATCAAACGGGAGAACGTCAGCATTCTGATGATTACGACGGCCCTGTTCCACCTGCTTGTTGATATGGAGCCGTCCTGTCTGACGACGCTTCGGAAAATCATGTTCGGGGGCGAAAGAGCGTCTGTAGAACATGTCAAAAAGGCGCTGGCGGCAGTCGGGAAAGGAAGACTGCTTCATATGTACGGTCCGTCGGAAAGCACGGTGTTTGCGACATACCATCCGGTGGATGTCATTGAAGAGGATACGCTCTCCGTTCCGATCGGTAAACCGGTCAGCAATACGGAAGTCTTTATTATGAACTCAGCCGGACGCATTCAGCCGGCGGGTATCGCGGGAGAGCTGTGCGTCAGCGGGGAAGGTCTCGTAGAAGGCTACTACAACCGTCCTGAACTGACGGAAGAAAAATTTGTAAAGCATCCGTTTAAGGAAGGTGAACGGATGTATAAAACGGGCGACTTGGCCAGATGGCTTCCGAATGGCGATATCGAGTTTATCGGACGCATCGACCATCAGGTGAAAATCCGCGGTCAGCGGATTGAGCTTGGCGAAATTGAGCATCAGCTTCAAAGCCATGATCAGATTCAGGAATGCATTGTGCTCGCTGTGGATCAGGGCGCGGGTGACAAACTTCTTTGCGCGTATTTTGTCGGCCTCAGGGAAATATCTTCCCGGGAGCTGAGGGAGCATACGGCGAAGGATCTTCCGGCTTATATGATTCCGTCCGTCTTTATTCAATTGGATGAACTGCCTCTTACAGGGAACGGAAAAATCGACAGGCGGGCGCTGCCGATGCCGGATGTGACCGCAGCGAATGCCGTGTCATATACGGCGCCGCGCAATGAAACAGAAAAAAAACTGGCGGATATTTGGGCTGAGGTGCTGCAAATGGAACGGGTCGGCGTCCATGATCAGTTCTTTGAGATCGGGGGCCACTCGTTAGCGGGGATGAAACTGCTGGCCCTTATCCAGAAGACATTCGGCGTGCAGCTTACCTTAAAGGACCTGTTCACTTCTCCGACGGCTGCTGGGCTGGCGCAGCTGATTGAAGGGGCTGAGCGGAAGGCGGCTGAGAGCATCGCACCGGCTGCGGAGCGGGAAACGTATCCGGTTTCTTCACCGCAGAAGCGGATGTTCGTGCTTCAGCAGCTGGAAGGCGCTGAAACAAGCTATAACATGCCGTCTGTGCTCCGCTTAAAAGGAAAGCTTGATGCAGAAAAGCTGAAATCCGTCATGAAACAGCTGACAGAACGCCATGAAGCCTTCAGAACGACATTTGACATAAAGGATGGAGAAACGGTTCAGCGTATATGGGCGGAAGCTGGTATCGACATGGAATATTATGAAGCCTCTGAAGAAGATGCTGAACAGATTATTCAGAGCTTTATCCGGCCGTTCCGTCTGGATCAGCTTCCTCTCGTCAGAACGGGGCTGGTCAAGCTGGCTGAACATGACCACCTGCTGCTGTTTGATGTGCACCATATCATTTCGGACGGCGCTTCAGTCGGCGTGCTGATAGATGAACTGTCCCGCTTGTATGGCGGCGAAACGCTTGAGCCGCTGCGGATTCATTATAAAGACTATGCGGTATGGCAGCAGAAATTTATTCAATCAGAGCAGTACCGCAAGCAGGAGGAGCATTGGCTTCGGGAGCTTGACGGCGAGCTTCCGGTATTGACGCTGCCGGCTGATTACAGCCGTCCGGCCGTGCAAACCTTTGAAGGAGACAAGCTGGTCTTTTCTCTGACTGAGGAACAGACGTCGGCTCTTCGCAGTCTTGCGAAACAAACGGATTCTACCATGTACATGGTGCTCCTGGCGTCGTACAGCGCCTTTCTCTCAAAACTGAGCGGACAGCATGACATCATTGTCGGCTCGCCGGTTGCGGGACGGTCACATGCGGATCTCGCAAACGTCATCGGTGTTTTTGTGAATACACTCGCGCTTCGTACGTATCCGGAAGCGGACAAAACGTTCACGGATTATCTTAAAGAAGTGAAACAAACCGCTTTACATGCATTTGACGCGCAGGATTATCCGCTTGAAGACCTTCTGCAAAAGGTTGAGGTGCAGCGTGATACGAGCCGAAATCCGCTGTTTGATGCGGTATTCTCAATGCAAAATGCAAATGCTGAAGATCTGGTCATGGAAGGAATTGAGCTGAAGCACCATCCGTTTGACAGAAAAACAGCCAAGTTTGACCTGACGATGACGGCTGAGGACACAGACGAAGGTTTAACGTTTGTGCTTGAATATAACACCGCGCTGTTTAAACCGGAAACAGCAGAGACGTGGAAGCATTATTGGCTTCAACTGTTAAAAGCCGCAACGGAAAATCCGGCTGCGAAGCTTTCTGAGCTTTCATTGGTGAATGAAACAGAAAAACAAGCCCTCCTTGACGCATGGAAAGGAAAAACACTCTCTGTGCCGCAGGACAAAACGGTTCACCGTCTCTTTGAAGAAACGGCCGCCCGATATGCGAACCGGCCGGCCGCGGCATATAACGGCGCGAAATGGACGTACGGCGAGCTGAACGCAAGGGCGAACCGGATCGCGCGCATTCTCATAGACTGCGGCGTCACGGCTGACGAACGTGTCGGCATTTTGACGAAACCGTCCTTGGAAATGGCCGCGGGCGTACTCGGCGTCTTAAAAGCGGGCGCGGCATTTGTGCCGATTGACCCCGACTACCCACAAGAGCGGATCAGCTACATTCTGCAGGACAGCGGCGCCAAGCTTCTTCTCACACAGGAAGCGCTGGACGTGCCGAATGGCTACACAGGAGAAACGATTCTGCTTGACGGCGGACGCTCCATTCTGAGCCTGCCGCTTGATGAAAACGATGAAGCGAACCCG
Organism: Bacillus sp. SYZHCR11; assembly: GCF_057196865.1. Lineage (NCBI taxonomy): Bacteria > Bacillati > Bacillota > Bacilli > Caryophanales > Bacillaceae > Bacillus > Bacillus sp. SYZHCR11. The sequence continues at coordinate 243,667 of NZ_JBXUND010000004.1, read as the reverse complement.
CAGACTGAAACAACGGCGGATCATCTCGCTTATATGATTTACACGTCAGGAACGACCGGACAGCCGAAGGGTGTCATGGTCGAACACCATGCGCTGGTGAACCTGTGCTTCTGGCATCACGACGCATTCGCCATGACGGCGGATGATAAAAGCGCCAAATACGCGGGCTTCGGTTTTGACGCCTCCATCTGGGAGATGTTCCCGACATGGACCATCGGCGCGGAGCTTCATGTCATTGACGAAGCGATCCGGCTGGATATCACCCGCTTAAATCACTATTTCGAAGAGCACGGCGTGACCATCACCTTCCTGCCGACGCAGCTGGCCGAACAATTTATGGAGCTGGAAAATACCTCTCTCCGCATGCTTCTCGTCGGCGGCGACAAGCTGAAACGGGCGGTGAAACAGCCGTACACGATCGTCAACAACTACGGCCCGACGGAAAACACCGTCGTCGCGACAAGCGGCGTCATCAATCCTGAGGAAGGATCGCTTTCGATCGGACGGGCGATTGCCAATACGAGAGCTTATATTCTCGGCGACGGCGATCAGGTGCAGCCGGAAGGCATTGCCGGCGAATTGTGCGTGGCCGGCCGCGGTCTGGCACGCGGATACCTGAACCGTGAAGAAGAAACGGCGAAGCGGTTTACCGCAGATCCGTTCGTGCCCGGCGAGCGCATGTACCGGACCGGCGACCTCGTCAAATGGAACGCGCAGAGCGGCATCGAATACATCGGCCGTATCGACCAGCAGGTCAAAGTGCGGGGCTACCGGATCGAGCTTTCAGAAATCGAAGTCCGCCTCGCCCAGCTTGCGGACGTTCATGACGCAGCGGTGACGGCGGTGGAAGACAAAGCGGGCAATACCGCGCTTTGCGCCTATGTCGCGCCTCGGCAGGACGATATTGAAGCGCTCAAAGCCGCGCTGAAAGACACGCTTCCGGACTACATGGTGCCGGCGTTCTGGGTGGAGATGGACGAGCTTCCGGTCACCGCAAACGGAAAGATTGACAAAAAAGCCCTGCCGGAACCGGACATTGAAGCGGGAAGCGCCGCTTACAAAGCGCCGGAAACGGAGATGGAGACGCTGCTTTCCGACATTTGGCAGGAAGTGCTCGGTCTTGGTCAGATCGGCGTAAGCGATAATTTCTTCACCCTCGGCGGCGACTCGATCAAAGGCATCCAAATGGCGAGCCGCCTGAACCAGCACGGCTACAAGCTGGAAATGAAAGATCTCTTCCAGCACCCGACCATCGAAGAGCTCGTCTCTTATGTGGAGCGGACGGAAGGCAAGCAGGCCGATCAGGGACCTGTCGAAGGCGAAGCGGAGTTAACGCCGATCCAGCGCTGGTTCTTTGAGAAAAACTTCACGGACAAACACCACTGGAATCAATCCGTCATGCTTCATGCGAAAGACGGCTTTGATCCGGAGATAACAGAAAAAACATTACATGTCCTGACGGTGCACCATGATGCGCTCCGGATGATTTATCGTGAACAAAAACCGTATTACAGAGGGCTTGAGGATGCGTCTGTTGAACTGAACGTCTTTGAGCTGAACGGACCTGCTGAAGATCATGAGGACCGTATCGAACGGGAAGCAGACCGTCTTCAAAGCAGTATTTCACTGGAAACAGGACATCTGCTGAAGGCCGGGCTCTTCCGGGCTGAAGATGGAGACCACCTTCTTCTCGCAATCCATCACTTAGTCGTGGATGGTGTATCTTGGCGGATTTTACTGGAGGACTTCACGTCCGTTTATACGCAGCTGAAACAAGGCAATGAACCGGCGCTGCCTCCGAAAACACATTCATTCGCCGAATTTGCTGAGAGAATCAAAGAATACGCAAATACGAAGGCGTTTTTGAAAGAAGCGGATTACTGGAGGGGGCTTGAGGAGAAAGAGGTATGCACTCAGCTTCCGAAAGACAGGCAGTCTGGCGATCAGCGCATGAGACATACGAGAACGGTCAGTTTCTCTCTGACGCCTGAACAAACTGAACAGCTGACGACAAACGTACATGAAGCCTACCATACGGAAATGAACGACATCCTGCTCACGGCGCTCGGACTGGCGCTGAAAGAGTGGACGGGTGAAGACACGATCGGCGTTCATTTGGAAGGCCACGGGCGCGAAGACATTCTTGACGGCCTGAATATCACCCGGACGGTCGGATGGTTTACGAGCATGTATCCGATGATCCTTGAGATGAAGCACGCCGACGATCTTTCATATCAGCTGAAACAAATGAAAGAAGACATCAGACACATCCCGAACAAAGGAGTCGGCTACGGCATTCTGCGTTATGTAACGGCGCCTGAGCATAAAGAGGGTCTTTCATTTGAGATTGATCCGGATATCAGCTTTAACTACTTAGGCCAGTTTAATGAGATGTCGGATTCCGGCTTATTTACAAGATCCGGGATGCCGTCAGGACAATCGCTGAGCCCTGACACAGAGAAGCCGAATGCGCTTGATATTGTCGGATTTATAGAAAATGGGCAGATGACGATGACGTTTGCCTATCATTCTCTCGAATTTCATGAAAAAACCATTCAATCGTTCAGTGACAGCTTTAAAGGGCACCTCTTGAAAATCATAGATCACTGCCTGGCCCAAGACGGACCTGAGCTTACGCCTAGCGATCTTGGCGATGATGATCTGACGCTTGATGAACTTGATAAATTAATGGAAATTCTCTAACAGAAAAGACAGAGGTGACATATGAGCAAAAAATCGATTCAAAAGGTGTATGCACTCACACCGATGCAGGAGGGAATGCTGTATCATGCGCTGCTTGATCCGCATTCTTCCTCCTACTTCACACAATTAGAGCTTAGGATTCACGGAAGCTTTCAGCTTGAGCTTTTTGAAAAAAGTGTCAATGAGCTGATTCGGACATATGACATCCTGCGTACGGTATTCGTGCACCAGCAGCTTCAAAAACCGCGCCAAGTCGTATTAGCAGAGCGGAAGACGAAGGTGCACTATGAAGATATCAGTCAATTAGATGAAGCGCGCCAAACCGAATATATTGAACGCTATAAACGCGATGTGCAGCAGCAGGGCTTTCATCTGGCGAAGGATATTCTCTTTAAAGCGGCGGTGTTCAGGCTCAGTGAGAAGGAACTGTATCTCGTCTGGAGCAATCATCATATCGTCATGGACGGCTGGAGTATGGGCGTTTTGATGAAAAGCCTGTTTCAAAACTATGAAGCGCTTCGTGCCGGCCGGCCCGCCGGGGGAAGCCAGGGCAAACCTTACTCTGACTATATCAAATGGCTCGGAGGCAGGGATTATGAGGAGGCGGAACAATATTGGAGCAGCCGCCTGGCGGATTTCGAACAGCCGAGCCTGCTCCCGGGCCGTCTGGCATCAGAAAAGAAAGACTACCAAAATGAAGAATATTCTTTTGTCTGGGATGAAGAGCTGGTCGCGCAGATTCAGCAGACCGCCAACCGGCATCAAGTCACGGGGCCTAACCTGTTTCAGGCCGTTTGGGGTGCGGTGCTCAGCAAATACAACTATACAGACGATGTGGTGTTCGGCACCGTCGTATCAGGCCGTCCTTCAGAAATCAACGGCATTGAAACGATGGCGGGGCTGTTCATCAATACGATTCCTGTCAGAATCAAGATTGACAAAGATGCAGCCTTTTCTGACGTGATGGCGGCAGTTCAGAAAAACGCCGTGGAAGCCGAGCGCTATGATTATGTGCCGCTCTATGACATTCAAAAGCGCTCCGCTCTGGACGGCAGCCTCTTGAATCATTTGGTCGCGTTTGAAAACTATCCGCTGGACAAAGAGCTGGAAAACGGGGGCATGGAGGAAAGACTCGGCTTTTCCATTAAAGTTGAACATGCTTTTGAGCAGACGAGCTTTGATTTCAATCTCATCGTGTATCCGGGAAAAACGTGGACCGTCAAAATCAAATACAACGGAGCGGCTTTCGCACATGATGCCATCGAACGAACGGCGCACCATCTGACCTGCATGATGAAAGCGGCGGTCGGAACGCCTGACGCGCCCGTGCGGGAACTCGGCCTTGTTTCAGGCGAAGAAGAGCGGCAGATTGTTGAGATATTCAATGATACGAAAACGGCGCTTCCGGAAGAGGAGGCCGTTCACCGTTTGTTTGAAGCACAGGCAAACCGGACGCCTGCAAGCATCGCGATAAAAGAAGAGGGACGCGAATGGACCTACCGTGAAGTGAACGAAGCGGCCAACCGCCTGGCGAGACACCTTGTGAAGAGCGGGCTGGAAAAAGGCCGGACCGCCGCTATTATGAACGACCGGTCTGCGGAAACCGTTATCGGAATGCTTGCCGTCCTAAAAGCAGGCGGCGCCTATGTGCCGATTGATCCGGCTTTTCCGGAGGACCGTCTCCGCTTTATGGCGGCAGACAGCTCGATTCGGCTCGTGCTGACAGTTCAGGACTATCAAGAACAAGCGGGCACATTGCAAGTCCCGATTGTCATGCTGAATGAAAGCGCGGATGAAACGGTAAGCGGAACAGACTTGAATCTCCCGGCCGGCGGCAACGACTTGGCGTATATCATGTATACATCCGGATCGACCGGCAAACCGAAAGGCGTCATGATTGAACACAGAAATATCATCAGGCTCGTCAAACCTTCGAATTACGTGCCGGTTCATGAAGAAGACCGGATGGCGCAAACGGGAGCCATCAGCTTTGATGCCGGAACCTTTGAAGTCTTCGGCGCATTGCTGAACGGAGCGGCATTGCACCCGGTGAAAAAAGAGACGCTGCTTGACGCCGGACGATTCGCCCAATTTCTGAAAGAGCAGCGGATCACGACCATGTGGCTGACGTCTCCGCTGTTTAATCAGCTTGCCCAAAAGGATGCCGGCATGTTTAACACGCTCCGGCACCTCATCATCGGCGGTGATGCGCTTGTGCCGCATATCGTCAGCAAAGTGAGGAAGGCATCACCGGAGCTGTCGCTTTGGAACGGCTACGGGCCGACGGAGAATACGACGTTTTCGACGAGTTTTCTCATTGATCAGGACTACGACGGTTCGATCCCGATCGGGAAGCCGATCGGAAATTCCACTGCGTACATTATGGACGAAAACCGCAACCTCCAGCCGATCGGCGCGCCCGGGGAGCTGTGTGTCGGCGGAAGCGGAGTGGCAAGAGGCTATGTGAATCTGCCTGAATTAACGGAGAAGCAGTTTGTCCGCGATCCGTTCAGACCGGATGAAACGATATACCGGACGGGGGACTTGGCGAAGTGGCTTCCGGACGGCACGATCGAGTTTCTCGGCAGAATTGACAACCAAGTAAAGGTCCGCGGTTTCAGAATCGAGCTCGGCGAAATTGAGGCGAAAATCAGCCAGGCGGAGAATGTGACGGAATCTGCGGCTGTGATCCGGAAAAATAAAGCGGATGAAAATGAAATCTGCGCTTACTTTACCGCAGACCAAGCCCTTTCGCCGGAAGACCTGCGCAAAACGCTTTCGGAATCACTTCCGGAATACATGATTCCCGCGCACTTCATCCAGATGAATCAGTTTCCGCTGACGGCGAACGGAAAGATTGATAAAAAAGCGCTGCCTGAGCCTCAGGCTGAAGCCGTTCAAAAAGAATACGAAGCGCCGAAAACGGAAGCGGAGCAGAAACTCGCGGACATTTGGGAAGGTATTCTCGGTGTAAAAGCGGGTGTGACTGACAATTTCTTCACGATTGGCGGACATTCTTTAAAAGCCATGATGATGACCGCTAAAATCCAGGAGCACTTTCAAAAAGAAGTGCCGATTAAAGTGTTATTTGAAAAGCCGACCATTCAGGAGCTTGCGCATTATTTGGAGCATGAGACCGAGGAGGAACAGCAGTTTGAACCGATCCGACAAGCGCCTTATCAGAAGCATTATCCTGTTTCCTCAGCACAGCGCAGGATGTATATCCTTAATCAGCTCGGACAGGCCAGCACGAGCTACAACGTCCCTGCTGTACTTCTGCTGGAAGGATCAGTAGACAAAAACCGTCTTGAGGAGGCCATGCAGGCATTAATCAACCGTCATGAGACACTGCGTACGTCGTTTGACATGGCAGATGGAGAAGTCGTGCAGACCATTCATAAAAATGTGTCGTTTGAGCTTGAAACCGCCGAGGGCCGAGAAGAAGATGCAGAAGAGCTGACAAAAGCCTTTATCAGGCCGTTTGCGCTCAATCGTGCGCCGCTGGTCCGTTCGAAGCTGATCCGGCTTGAAGAAGACCGGCATCTTCTGCTGATTGACATGCACCACATTATTACGGACGGGAGCTCAATGGGCATTTTCATCGGTGATCTTGCGAAGCTTTATCAAGGCACGGAGCTTGAGCTGCCAAAGATTCATTATAAGGATTTTTCAGTCTGGCAGCGTGAAAAAGCAAATCTTGATCAGCACGAAGCTTACTGGCTTGATACGTTCAAAGGCGATCTGCCGGTGCTGGATCTGCCGCTTGATTTCCCGCGTCCTGCCGAGCGCAGTTTTGAAGGGGAACGCGTCATCTTCGGGCTTGATAAACAGGTGACGGCGCAGATTAAGAAGCTGCTGGCTGATACGGATACGACGATGTACATGTTCTTGTTAGCCGCTTTTCAAGTGCTGCTGTCCAAATATTCGGGGCAGGAAGACATCATAGTCGGGTCTCCGGCGGCCGGAAGACAGCATCCTGATCTCCAAGACGTGCCGGGCATGTTTGTCAACACAGTTGCGCTTCGGTCGCGTCCTGCCGGCAAAAAAACGTTCAAGCAATTTCTGGATGAAGTGAAAACGGCGAGCCTTCAAGCTTTTGAGCATCAAAGCTATCCGCTTGAAGAATTAATTGAAAAACTGCCGTTAACGAGGGACACAAGCCGGAGTCCGCTGTTCAGCGTGTTATTTAATATGCAGAACATGGAGATCCCGGCCCTGCGGCTCGGAGATTTGGAGGTTTCTTCTTACTCCATGCATCATCATGTCGCTAAATTTGATCTTTCCTTAGAAGCGGCTGAGCGCGGAGAAGAGGTCGGATTGAGCTTTGATTACGCGAAAGCCTTATTTGCGGACGAAACCATCCGCCGCTGGAGCGCTCATTTTGTCAATCTGATTAAAGCCTGCGCCGAAAATCCGGATATTCAGCTGGCCGACGCAAGCCTGCTGTCCGCTCCTGAGCGGGAAGCGCTCCTTTCTGATGAAAAACGGACGGAAGCGGATCTGCCTGAGGGCACTTTTGTTTCGCTGTTTGAACGGCAAGCGCAAAAAACGCCTGATCTCACGGCGGTTGCGGGCGGAACAAGTCTGACATATCGTGAGCTTGATGAACGCTCGAACCGGTTTGCCCGACACCTTCAGGCTTGCGGAACGGGCAGTGAGGACATCGTGGCCATTATGATGGATCGTTCGGCCGACTTGATTACCGCGATTCTCGGCGTCATGAAAGCCGGAGCGGCATTTCTCCCGATTGATCCGGAGACTCCTGAAGAGAGAATCCGCTACTCTCTCGAAGACAGCGGAACGAAGCTTCTGGTCGTCAATGAGAGAAACATGACCGCGGCCGCCGTTTATAAAGGAAAAACGGTCGTAATGGAAGACGGAGAATGGCAGAACGAAAGCGCCGACCGGCTTGAAACGGAGTCCGGCGCCGACCGGCTTGCCTATATCATTTATACCTCGGGAACAACGGGCAAACCGAAAGGCGTCCAGCTGGAGCACCGCAATCTAATCAATTATGTCACATGGTTCAGCCGTGAAGCCGGTTTGACCGAAGCTGACAAATCCGTGCTGCTGTCTTCTTACGCATTTGATCTCGGCTATACGGCCATATTCCCGATTCTTCAGGCGGGCGGCGAGCTGCACATTGTGCCGAAAGAGACGTACACCGCGCCTGATCAGCTTGGTGAGTATATACAGAAAAACGGCATTACGTATATGAAACTGACGCCGTCATTGTTCCATATGATCGTCAATACAGCCCGTTTTACGTCAGAACGCCGTTTCAGCCCGCTTCGTTTAGTGGTGCTCGGCGGAGAAAAGATCATCACGTCCGATGTCCGCAAGTTTCATGACGTATACGCCCATACCGACTTCATCAATCACTACGGGCCGACGGAAACGACGATCGGCGCCATTGCGGAACGGATCAATATGGAGCGTCTTGATCAATATGAGCAGCGTCCCGTCATCGGCCGCCCGATCACAAATACCGGCGCGCTTGTATTGGACGGAGCAATGCAGCTCGTTCCTCCGGGCGCAAGCGGCGAGCTTTATATTACCGGGAAGGGGCTTGCCAGAGGATATCTTCACCGTCCGCAGCTGACGGCGGAGAAATTTCTTTCAAATCCTTTTTCACCGGACAGCCTGATGTACAAAACGGGAGATGTCGTCCGCAGGCTTCCTGACGGGACGATTGAATTTATCGGCCGTGCGGATGATCAGGTGAAAATCCGGGGCTACCGCATTGAATTAAAAGAGGTTGAAACCGTGCTGTTAAGCGTAAACGGCATTCAGGAGGCGGTCGTTCTCGCAGTCAGCGAAGGCGGGCTGCCGGAACTGTGCGCGTACTATAAAGCCGACAGCGGGCTGAAAGGCTCTGAGCTTCGCAAACGGCTTTCCGAAACACTGCCGTCTCATATGATTCCGGCCTATTTCGTACAGGTAGACCGCATTCCGCTCACAGCCAACGGAAAAACCGATAAAAACGCCCTCCCGAAACCGGGCGTCAGCCAAACGGCGCAAACAGCTTCAGCCTTGCCGGAAACGGAATTGGAGAAAAAGCTGTGCCGCATTTGGAAACAGACACTCGGTACGGATACGCTCGGCATCGACGATAATTTCTTCGATTACGGCGGGCACTCTTTAAAAGGCATGATGCTCCTCGCCAATATTCAGGCTGAACTGGACAAAACGGTTCCGTTAAAAGCGCTGTTCGAACAGCCGACTGTCCGCCTGCTTGCCGCATATATCGAAAAATCGGCGGTATCTGAGGGATATCGGATGATCACACCGGCAGACAGTGCAGACGCGTACCCGTTATCATCCGCCCAAAAACGGATGTACGTCCTGAACCAGCTTGACCGGGAGACAATCAGCTATAATATGCCGTCCGTTCTTCTGATGGAAGGAGAAGTCAATATTTCAAGGCTTCAGAAAGCGCTCAATCAGATGATCAACCGCCACGAATCTTTGCGGACGTCCTTTATCGATCAAAAAGGCCAGCCGATGCAGCAGATCGCAGAACAGGCTGACATTGACCTGCACATCTTTGAAGCAGCGGACGAGGAGAAGGCGGATCTTATCATTCAGGCATTCATTAAGCCGTTTGATCTGAGCGCGGCTCCGCTCATTCGGGCCGCTCTTGTCAGACTGAATGAAAAGAAACACCTGCTGCTGCTGGATATGCATCATATCATTGCCGACGGCGTGTCCAGGAGCATGCTGGTCAAAGAGCTCGCTCACCTTTACAAAGGCGGAAGTCTGCCGTCGCCGAACCTGCACTATAAAGACTTCGCCGTCTGGCAGAATGAACCCGGGCAGGCCGAACGGATGAAAGACCATGAGCGTTATTGGCTCTCGGCATTTTCCGGCGAGCTTCCTGAATTGAATCTGCCGACCGATTTTCCGCGTCCGCCGGTTCAAAGTTTTAAAGGACAATCCGTCCGTTTCAGAGCGGGGCGTGAGACGGAAAAAGCGGTGCGTGAATTAATGGAATCATCGGGAGCGACTCTTCATATGGTGCTTCACGCCGCGTTCCATGTCTTTTTGAGCAAAATCACGGGACAGCGCGATATCATTATCGGTTCGGTGACCGCGGGAAGAACGAGCGCCGAAGTTCAGGAAATGCCGGGGATGTTTGTCAATACGCTTGCGCTTCGCAATGAAACGCAAAAAGAGCAGACCTTCGCCGGGCTGCTCGAACGGGTGAAACAAACCAATCTCGACGCGCTGGCGCATCAGGATTATCCGTTTGAGGATCTGATCGGAAAGCTTGACCTGCCGAGAGATATGAGCCGCAACCCGCTGTTCCAGGTGATGGTGACGACAGAAGATCCGGATAAAGAAACACTGGAACTGGAGAACCTGCGCATCACTCCGTATGAGTCAAACCAAGGCACGGCGAAATTCGATCTGACACTCGGCGGCTTTACGGATCAAGAAGGTCTCGGCCTTCAGTTTGAATATGCGACTGATCTGTTTAAAAAAGAAACCATTGAAAAGTGGAGCGCCGGGTTCCTGCGGATTCTGAAGCAAGCGGCGGAAAGCCCGGACAGAAAGCTGCCTGAGATTTCACTGATCAGCGATGCTGAAAAACAAGCCCTCCTTGACGCATGGAAAGGAAAAACACTCTCTGTGCCGCAGGACAAAACGGTTCACCGTCTCTTTGAAGAAACAGCCGCCCGCTACGCGAACCGGCCGGCCGCGGCATATAACGGCGCGAAATGGACGTACGGCGAGCTGAACGCAAGGGCGAACCGGATCGCGCGCATTCTCATGGACTGCGGCGTCACGGCTGACGAACGTGTCGGCATTTTGACGAAACCGTCCTTGGAAATGGCCGCGGGCGTACTCGGCGTCCTGAAAGCGGGCGCGGCATTTGTGCCGATTGACCCCGCCTACCCACAAGAGCGGATCAGCTACATTCTGCAGGACAGCGGCGCCAAGCTTCTTCTCACACAGGAAGCGCTGGACGTGCCGGATGGCTACACAGGAGATACGATTCTGCTTGACGGCGGACGCTCCATTCTGAGCCTGCCGCTTGATGAAAACGATGAAGCGAACCCGCAGACTGAAACAACGGCGGATCAGCTCGCTTATATGATTTACACGTCAGGAACGACCGGACAGCCGAAGGGTGTCATGGTCGAACACCATGCGCTGGTGAACCTGTGCTTCTGGCATCACGACGCATTCGCCATGACGGCGGATGATAAAAGCGCCAAATACGCGGGCTTCGGTTTTGACGCCTCCATCTGGGAGATGTTCCCGACATGGACCATCGGCGCGGAGCTTCATGTCATTGACGAAGCGATCCGGCTGGATATCACCCGCTTAAATCACTATTTCGAAGAGCACGGCGTAACCATCACCTTCCTGCCGACGCAGCTGGCCGAACAATTTATGGAGCTGGAAAATACCTCTCTCCGCATGCTTCTCGTCGGCGGCGACAAGCTGAAGCGGGCGGTGAAACAGCCGTACACGATCGTCAACAACTACGGCCCGACGGAAAACACCGTCGTCGCGACAAGCGGCGTCATCAATCCTGAGGAAGGATCGCTTTCGATCGGACGGGCGATTGCCAATACGAGAGCTTATATTCTCGGCGACGGCGATCAGGTGCAGCCGGAAGGCATTGCCGGCGAATTGTGCGTGGCCGGCCGCGGTCTGGCACGCGGATACCTGAACCGTGAAGAAGAGACGGCGAAGCGGTTTACCGCAGATCCGTTCGTGCCCGGCGAGCGCATGTACCGGACCGGCGACCTCGTCAAATGGAACGCGCAGAGCGGCATCGAATACATCGGCCGTATCGACCAGCAGGTCAAAGTGCGGGGCTACCGGATCGAGCTTTCAGAAATCGAAGTCCGCCTCGCCCAGCTTGCGGATGTTCATGACGCAGCGGTGACGGCGGTGGAAGACAAAGCGGGCAATGCCGCGCTTTGCGCCTATGTCGCGCCTCGGCAGGACGATATTGAAGCGCTCAAAGCCGCGCTGAAAGACACGCTTCCGGACTACATGGTGCCGGCGTTCTGGGTGGAGATGGACGAGCTTCCGGTCACCGCAAACGGAAAGATTGACAAAAAAGCCCTGCCGGAACCGGACATTGAAGCGGGAAGCGCCGCTTACAAAGCGCCGGAAACGGAGATGGAGACGCTGCTTTCCGACATTTGGCAGGAAGTGCTCGGTCTTGATCAGATCGGCGTAAGCGATAATTTCTTCACCCTCGGCGGTGACTCGATCAAAGGCATCCAAATGGCGAGCCGCCTGAACCAGCACGGCTACAAGCTGGAAATGAAGGATCTCTTCCAGCACCCGACCATCGAAGAGCTCGTCTCCTATGTGGAGCGGACGGAAGGCAAGCAGGCCGATCAGGGACCTGTCGAAGGCGAAGCGGAGTTAACGCCGATCCAGCGCTGGTTCTTTGAGAAAAACTTCACGGACAAACACCACTGGAACCAATCCGTCATGCTTCATGCGAAAGACGGCTTTGATCCGGACCTGGTGGAAAAAACCCTGCAAGCATTGATTGAACACCATGATGCGCTCCGCATGGTTTACCGTGAAGAAAGGGAAGGCATCATTCAGACATACCTCCCTGTCACAGAATGCAAGGCAAGCTTTGAAATCGTTGATCTGTACGGAACGGACGAGGATATGCTGAAAAGCCAGATTCAGCGGCTTGCCGATCATCTTCAGGGCAGTCTTGATCTGGAGAACGGCCCGCTGTTAAAAGCGGAGCAATACCGGACAGAACAAGGCGATCATCTGTTAATCGCGGTTCACCATCTCGTCGTGGACGGGGTTTCATGGAGAATTCTGCTGGAGGATTTCGCTTCAGGTTATAAACAGGCGCAGCAGCAAAACAGCATCGTCCTCCCGCAAAAAACCCACTCCTTTAAAGATTGGGCGGAGGCGCTGAACACGTTTGCGCAATCAGAAGAGCTGAAAAAGCAGGCGGATTATTGGGCGCAGGCAGATGCGGAAGAACTGCGGCCGCTGCCGAAAGACCATGATCCGGACAAACGGCTCGTCAAACATACGGCGGCCGTGAAATGTGAATTGACTGAGGAAGAAACAGCACAGCTGCTGACAGATGTTCATCATCCGTACGGAACGGAAATCAACGACATTCTGCTCAGCGCGCTCGGCTTAACGATCGGTGAATGGACGGAAAACGGCAAAGTCGGCATCAACTTAGAAGGACACGGCCGGGAAGAAATCATACCGAATGTCAATATTTCACGGACGGTCGGCTGGTTTACGGCCCAATATCCGTTGATTCTGCAGATCAGCAAGGAAGACGGCGTCTCTTCCGTCATTAAAACGGTAAAAGAGACAGTGCGGCGCGTTCCAGCTAAAGGTGTAGGATACGGGATTCTCCGGTATCTGTCATCCGATGAAACAGAAAAAGGCGCCGCGCCTGAAATCAGTTTTAACTACTTGGGGCAGTTTGACAATGAAGTGAAAACGGAATGGTTTGAGCCGTCTCCATATGATATGGGACGTCAAGTCAGCGAAGAGTCAGAGGCGTTATACGCACTGAGCTTCAGCGGGATGGTTACAGGCGGCCGCTTCGTCATTTCCTGCTCATACAATCAGGAAGAATATGAAAGAAGCACCGTCGAAACACAGATGCAGCGGTTTAAAGACAATCTTTTAATGATCATCCGCCATTGCACGGCCAAAGAGGAGAAAGAATTTACGCCGAGCGATTTCAGCGCGCAGGATCTTGAGATGGATGAAATGGGAGACATCTTTGACATGCTTGAGGAGAATTTAACGTGACAAAAACAGTTAACAGAAGGGGGGAGCGGAGCAGATGAGCCAGTTCAAAAAAGATCAAGTTCAGGACATGTATTATTTGTCGCCGATGCAGGAGGGAATGCTGTTTCATACTCTCCTGAATCCCGGCCAAAGCTTTTACATCGAACAAATGACAATGAGAGTAAAAGGCAGCTTGAATATCAAATGCCTTGAAGAAAGCATGAATGTGATCATGGACCGGTACGATGTATTTCGTACCGTGTTCATTCACGAAAAAGTAAAAAGGCCGGTCCAAGTCGTATTGAAAAAACGGCAGTTTCAGATAGAAGAAATCGATCTGACACACTTAACGGGCAGCGAGCAAGCATCCAAAATTAATGAATACAAAGAACAGGATAAGATCAAGGGCTTTGATTTGACGCGGGATATTCCGATGCGGGCAGCCATCTTTAAAAAATCGGAAGAAAGCTTTGAATGGGTGTGGAGCTACCACCACATCATTTTGGACGGCTGGTGCTTCGGCATCGTCGTGCAGGATCTGTTTAAGGTATACAATGCCCTGCGAGAACAAAAGCCGTACAGCCTGCCGCCGGTCAAACCGTATAAAGACTATATCAAGTGGCTTGAAAAGCAGGATAAACAAGCATCACTGCATTACTGGCGCGGGTACTTAGAAGATTTTGAAGGACAAACGACATTTGCGGAGCAAAGAAAGAAACAAGAGAACGGCTATGAGCCGAAAGAGCTGCTCTTCTCACTGCCGGAGGCGGAAACAAAAGCATTTACCGAGCTTGCAAAATCGCAGCATACCACTTTGAGTACGGCGCTGCAGGCGGTTTGGAGTGTATTAATCAGCCGCTACCAGCAGTCCGGCGATTTGATCTTCGGCACAGTCGTTTCCGGGCGTCCCGCAGAAATCAAAGGCGTTGAACATATGGTCGGGCTGTTTATCAATGCTGTTCCGAGGCGGGTGAAGCTGTCTGAGGATACTACATTTAACGGCTTGCTCAAGCAGCTGCAGGAGCAATCGCTGCAGTCTGAGCCTCATCAATATGTGCCGCTCTATGACATCCAAAGCCAGGCCGATCAGCCAAAGCTGATTGATCATATCATTGTGTTTGAAAATTATCCGCTTCAGGATGCAAAAAATGAAGAAAACAGTGAAAACGGCTTTGATATGGAGGACGTCCATGTTTTTGAGAAATCGAATTATGATCTCAACCTGATGGCTTCTCCAGGTGATGAGATGCTGATTAAGCTTGCCTATAACGGGAATGTGTTTGATGAGGCGTTTATCCTGCGCTTAAAATCTCAGCTTCTCACAGCGATTCAGCAGCTCATCCAGAAGCCGGATCACCCTGTCAATACGATCAGACTTGTTGATGAAAAGGAAAGAGAGCTTCTGCTTACCGGCTTAAACCCGCCGGCTGAGACTCATCAGGCGAAGCCTCTGACGGATTGGTTCAAGGAAGCGGTGAATGTAAATCCTGATGCACCGGCGCTTACGTATTCCGGCCAGACTCTTTCCTATCGCGAATTAGATGAGGAAGCGAACCGTCTTGCGCGCCGTTTGCAAAAACAAGGTGCGGGTAAAGACACCGTTGTCGCGTTGTACACGAAGCGCTCGCTTGAACTGGTGATCGGCATTCTCGGCGTATTAAAAGCGGGAGCGGCTTATCTGCCGGTTGATCCGAAGCTGCCGGAGGACCGAATCTCGTATATGCTGACTGACAGTGCGGCTGCCTGTCTGCTGACACATCAGGAGATGAAAGAAAAAGCGGCTCAGCTGCCGTATACAGGAACAACACTCATCATCGATGATCAAGCACGGTTTGAGGAACAGGCAAGCGATCCTGCAGCCGCAATTGATCCCGATGATCCGGCGTATATTATGTATACGTCCGGCACAACCGGAAAGCCGAAGGGCAATATCACCACTCATGCCAATATACAAGGATTGGTCAAGCATGTAGACTACATGGCATTTTCTGAACAAGATACGTTCTTATCTGTTTCGAATTACGCCTTTGACGCATTTACTTTTGATTTCTACGCATCAATCCTGAATGCGGCACGGCTCATTATCGCAGATGAACATACACTGCTTGATACAGAACGGCTCACTGATCTGATCCGGCAGGAGAATGTCAATGTCATGTTTGCGACAACCGCACTTTTTAATCTTCTCACCGATGCGGGAGAGGAGTGGCTGAAGGAGCTCCGCTGTGTGTTATTCGGGGGTGAGCGCGCGTCTGTGCCTCACGTCAGAAAGGCGCTTGAGATCATGGGGCCTGGCAAGCTGATTAATTGCTACGGGCCGACTGAGGGAACGGTGTTTGCGACAGCTCACGTCGTGCATGATATACCGGATTCCATTTCCTCATTGCCGATCGGAAAGCCGATCAGCAATGCAAGTATTTATATTCTTAACGGGCAAAACCAGCTTCAGCCGTTTGGAGCTGTCGGTGAACTGTGCATCAGCGGAATGGGTGTATCAAAAGGGTATCTGAACCGTCACGACCTGACGAAGCAAACGTTTATCCCAAATCCGTTCAAGCCGGGAGAAACGCTTTACCGCACAGGGGATTTAGCACGCTGGCTGCCGGATGGAACGATTGAATACGCCGGGCGTATTGACGACCAGGTCAAAATACGCGGTCACCGGATTGAACTTGAAGAAATCGAAAAGCAGCTGCAGGAATACCCGGGTGTGAAAGATGCGGTCGTTGTTGCAGACCGCCATGAGTCCGGAGATGCATCAATCAACGCCTATCTCGTGAACCGGACGCCGCTTTCAGCTGAAGACGTAAAGAGGCACTTGAAAAAACAGCTTCCTGCTTACATGGTGCCGCAAACCTTTACTTTCTTAGAAGAGCTTCCTTTAACGACAAACGGGAAGGTCAATAAACGGCAGCTGCCGAAACCGGATCAGGCTCAGGCGGCGAAAGAATGGATCGGGCCTCGAAACGCGACGGAAGAAACGATTGCACACATCTGGTCCGAGATTCTCGGCAGACAGCAGATCGGGATTCATGATGATTTCTTCGCGCTCGGAGGCCATTCCTTAAAAGCGATGACGGCAGCGTCGCGCATTAAAAAAGAGCTCGGTACGGACATCCCGGTGCAGCTGTTATTCGAAGCGACGACAATCGCAGACATTGCCGGTTATCTGCTTCACGGTGAAGAAAAAGGAATGAAAGATCTCACCATCATGAATAAAAATCAGTCTGACACACTGTTTGCGTTCCCGCCGGTTCTCGGTTACGGGCTGATGTACCAGCCGCTGGCAAAACAGCTGTCCGGCTATAGAATCTGTGCGTTTGATTTTATCGAGGAAGACAACCGCATCGAACGCTACACAGAGCTGATCAATCAGCTCCAGCCGGAAGGATCGGTCAAGCTGTTCGGATACTCGGCAGGCTGCACGCTCGCCTTTGAAACGGCCAAACGGCTTGAAGCCGAAGGACGTAAAGTGGAGCGGCTGATCATGGTTGATTCCTATAAAAAACAAGGCGTCAGCGACTTGGAAGGCCGCACCGTAGAAAGCGATGTCCAGGCGCTGATGAAGGTAAACCGGGATAACGAAGCGCTGAATGACAAAACCGTCAAAGAAGGTCTCGCCAAAAAAACAAACGCGTTTTATTCTTATTTCGTGCATACCGTCAGCACCGGCACGGTCAATGCGGATATAGATCTATTAACGTCAGAACCGGACTTTGCGATGCCGCCGTGGCTCGCTTCGTGGGAGGAAGCCACGACAGGTGAATACCGTGTGAAAAAAGGCTGCGGCAGTCACGCAGAAATGCTTCAGGGAGAATGTCTCGAAAGGAATGCGGCATATTTGCTCGAATTCCTAAGGAAGGAACATCCGAAGCTGACAGCTTCACGATAGAAAAGGAGGAAGCCCGCCAATGGTCCAGCTCTTTAAATCGTTCGATACCACGGAAAAAACGCAGCTTATCTGTTTTCCGTTCGCAGGAGGCTATTCCGCATCATTCCGCCCGCTCCACACCTATCTTCAAGGTGAGTGTGAGATGCTTGCCGCGGAACCGCCGGGACACGGAACAAATCAAATGTCCGCCGTTGAGGATTTTGAACAGCTTGTCAGTTTATACAAGCAGGAGTTGAATCTCCATCCTGACCGCCCGTTTGTGCTGTTCGGCCACAGTATGGGAGGCATGGTCGCTTTCAGGCTGGCGCAAAAGCTGGAGCGGGAGGGGATTTACCCGCAGGCCGTGATCATCTCAGCCATTCAGCCGCCGCATGTTGAAAGGAAAAAAGTGTCTCATCTTGATGATGAAAAATTTCTCGCCCATATTATCGAGCTGGGCGGAATGCCGCAGGAGTTAGTGGAGAATAAGGAGGTCATGTCATTTTTCCTGCCTTCTTTCAGATCCGACTACCGCGCGCTTGAAAGCTTCCGTCCGTCTGATTCTCACATGATTCAATCACCCGTCCATATTTTTAACGGGCGGAAAGATAAAAAATGTATCAAAGATGCGGACGGATGGAAAAAATGGGCCGACAATCCCGTATTTCATGAGTTTTCGGACGGCCACATGTTCATATTAAGTGAAACTGAAAAAGTGGCGGAACGAATATATGAGATTATTAACAGGAGCACTGCAGGCCAATTGTTATAGGAGATGACAGACAGCATTCGCTGTCTGTTTTTTGTAACAAAATCTGCCCGTGAGTTTTCTCATTTATCAAAAATTTTATGTTATGATTTGATGGAATATAATTTTGAAGGGATTGTCGTACATGAATGATGCAGCAAAAGAGCTGAACAGAACATTATCTGAAGAAAACCCGCACGTGCTTCATATGCTTTCTGATTTGGGCAGAGAGTTGTTTTATCCGAAAGGGGTGCTGACACAATCGGCGGAAGCGAAAGCCAAGGCCGGAAAGTATAATGCCACGATCGGGATTGCCACCTCACAAGGCGAGTCCATGCACTTTTCCCATATTCAAGAGACACTGTCCGCCTATAACCCCGATGATATCTACGATTATGCTCCGCCGCAGGGAAAAGAGCCGCTCAGACAGGAATGGCTGAAAAAAATGCGTCTCGAAAATCCTTCATTAGCCGGCAAAGACATCAGCACGCCGATCGTGACAAACGCTTTAACACACGGGCTGAGCATTGCCGCCGACTTGTTCGTCAATGAAGGGGATGCGCTGCTTCTGCCGGATAAATATTGGGGAAATTACAATTTTATTTTCGGTGTCCGGCGCAAGGCATCCATTGAGACGTACCCGCTTTTTCAGCAGGATGGGCGTTTTAATGCGGCGGGGCTGTCCGAGCTGCTGAAAAAGCAGGAAGAAAAGGCGATTGTCGTGCTGAATTTCCCGAATAATCCGACAGGCTATACGCCGGGGGAAGAGGAAGCGTCAGAAATCGTCAGCGTGATCCTGGAGGCAGCGGAGGCCGGCAAAGAGATTGTCGTGCTCGTAGACGATGCGTATTACAATCTGTTTTACGATGAAACGGCCATTCAGGAATCCATCTTCAGCAAACTCGCCCAAGTGCACGACCGGGTGCTTTGCGTGAAAATAGACGGCGCGACGAAGGAAAATTACGCGTGGGGCTTCCGCGTCGGTTTTATTACGTACAGCACAAAAAGCGAAAAAGCGCTGCGCGTGCTCGAGGAAAAAACAAAAGGGATTATCAGGGGAACG
Organism: Bacillus sp. SYZHCR11; assembly: GCF_057196865.1. Classification (NCBI taxonomy): domain Bacteria; kingdom Bacillati; phylum Bacillota; class Bacilli; order Caryophanales; family Bacillaceae; genus Bacillus; species Bacillus sp. SYZHCR11. The sequence goes on along the minus strand of NZ_JBXUND010000004.1, from coordinate 224,521 downwards.
ATTTCAAGCGCCCCGCATCCGTCCCAAACGTTTATGCTGCGGGCGATGCAGTCACCGGAATACGAGAAAGAAAAATCGCTGAAATATAATATCATGAAAAAACGGGCTGACAAAGTGAAAGCCGTTCTTGCAGAAAACAAGCACTATGAAGACGTATGGACGCCTTATCCGTTTAACTCGGGTTATTTCATGTGTGTCCGGCTGAAAGACATAAACGCCGGCGAATTAAGAGTGTCGTTGCTTGAAAAGAGAGGAATCGGGACGATATCCATTAATGAAACCGATTTGCGAATCGCATTTTCATGTGTTGAAGAAGAATACATCGCGGATCTGTTCGAAGAAATTTATCAAGAAGCAAAGCAGCTGCAGAAACAGGCGGAAATATCAGGCTGACAAAAAAAGGAGGGGGATACCCTCCTTTTTCTATGCTTACATCAGCTCTTCATACGTTTTCATCTCAATCCCGTCACAAAAATCGGGATGCGCCGCACAAACGGCCAGCTTATATTCCTCGTCCGCATCATATGTGCGGATGAAACAAGGTTCATGTCCGTCCGGGAGCTCAATGGACACATGGCCGTCGTCTTTGAGGCGGACGCTGAATGAATCAAGCGGAAGGGAAAGCCCTTTTCCGGCCTGCTTGATAAAGCTTTCTTTCATCGACCACAGGAGGTAAAAATAATCGGTCTGCTGATCGGGGTGTTTCGCTTGCAGATCACTGTATTCCGTCGGCGAAAAAAAACGTTTGGCGATATCAATCGTGCCGGGCTTCATTTTTTCAATATCAATGCCGATCGGTTTTGAATCAACGGCACACACGATCCAGCGCCCGGAGTGGGAAATGTTAAAGTGCATGTCCGGAAGCGCGGGGATGTACGGCTTTCCGTATTCCTGGACGCTGAATGAAATCGCGGCCGGATCAAGTCCGTAAGCCTTCGCCGCAGCGGTGCGGATCAGCATGTCGCCGATCAAGGTGCGGTGAGCATCCTCCTTATGATAAAAGCGCCGGCATTTTTCCCGCTTTTCGGCGGACACGGCCGCCATCATCCGATCCTCTTCCCCTGCAGAAAGCGGGCGGTCCATATATATTCCGTAAATCTTCATGTCCAGATCCTCCGTCTGAAAATATTGTCAAAACCATCCTACCATATCAGACGAAAGCTGTCCGAAAATAAAAAAACAAAACCGTTTCGGCTTTGTTTTTAATGAACGGACGTTGCCCGCCCGGAGATCGCGTATGTTAACAGTTTAGAGGACTGCGGCAAAGAAAAACGCAGAATCAGCCCCGTCAAAACAGCCGTAATAATGGTTCCGGCGCCGATCGGTCCGCCCATCACCCAGGCTGCGGCAAGAATCGTCAGCTCAATGCCGTTCCGCACCCATTGCACGTTCCAGCCCGTTTTTTCAGATATCAGCATCATCAGAGAGTCCCGGGGGCCCGCGCCGAGCCCTGCTGATACGTAAATACCGACGCCGCAGCCGATCAGCAGCAATCCGATAGAAAAAAACACGGCCGCTAAGGAAAAAGCGTGCGCCTCAGGAAGCAGAAACGAGAAGAAATCAATAAACATTCCCATCAGCACCATGTTTAAGATAGCGCCGATTTTCGGGAGCGTCCTCGTGAACAGGCAGGTTAAAGCCACGATGACCGCGCCGACCAAGATGGACCATTGGCCGACAGATAGCCCGAAATGCTGAAAAAGCCCATAATGAAAGGCATCCCAAGGGCTGATGCCGAGAGCTTTTCCTTTAATGGTTAACGATACCCCGAAAGACAAAATCAACAGACCGGCAAAATAAAACGTCCAGCGCATCAAGAATTCCCGCTTCAAAGAGGTCCCTTCTTTCATAACATTCATTAATTGTCATTGTAGCATAACCGCCCAAAAAAAGAAGAAGCGAAATCAGTGTTTCGCTTCTTCTCCTACAAAGGATTCAGTATACGATTTAAAAACCGCTGCGTGCGTTCTTCTTTCGGCGCGGAAAAAATCTGGGCCGGCGGTCCTTGTTCCACAATGACGCCGCCGTCAATGAAGATGACTTCATCGGCCACTTCCTGCGCGAATTTGATTTCATGGGTGACGACGACCATCGTCCAGCCTTCGTTCGCCAGATCCTTAATCACTTTGAGCACCTCGCCGACCAGCTCCGGATCAAGTGCTGACGTCGGTTCGTCAAACAGCATCAGCTCGGGCTGAATCGCAAGCGCGCGGGCGATGCCGACCCGCTGCTGCTGACCGCCGGAAAGCTGGAACGGATATAAATTCATTTTGTCTTTCAGTCCGACTTTTTCCAGAAGCTCTATCGCTTCTTTTCTGACTTGCTCCTTGTCGCGCTTTTGCACTTGAACGGGTCCTTCCATGACGTTTTCAAGCGCCGTGCGGTGAGGAAACAGATGATACGCCTGAAAGACCATGCCTGATTTGCGGCGGAGGCGGAGAATATCAGCCTGCTTCACTTTTTTGGAGAAATCTATTGAAAAATCGGAGAATGCCAGCTCGCCGCGATTGGGGATCTCAAGCGCGTTCAGACAGCGCAGAAGCGTCGTTTTTCCTGAACCGGACGGTCCCAGAATGGCGATGACTTTCCCTTTGTCTATCTCCATATCTATCTTTTTTAAAATTTCATTCTGTCCGAATGATTTATTTAATCCTTTGACGGAAAGCATATCGAAACCTCCTTATTTGGCCACATAACGGTCGAGACGCCGTTCGATCACATGCTGTACGATTGACAGCAAGAAGCAGATGATCCAATAAATAAAGGCGGCTTCAATATAGATGACCAAGATTTGATCAAGGTTTTGCGCGCCGATTTCCTGCGCTTTTCTGAACAGCTCCGCGACGAGAATCTGTGACGCGAGAGATGTATCCTTGATCAGGCTGATAAATGTATTTGATAATGGCGGAATGGACACGCGAAACGCCTGCGGCAGGATCACGCGGAACAATGTCTTGCGATAGGTCATGCCGATCGTATAACCGGCTTCCCATTGCCCTTTCGGCACGGATGAAATAGATGCCCGGATGATTTCAGAAGCATAGGCGCCCACGTTTAATGAAAACGCGATGACTGCGCTTGGGAAAGGGTCCAGCGTAATATTAAATGTCGGGAACAGATAAAAAATGATGAACAATTGAACGAGAAGAGGAGTGCCGCGCACCGCTGATACGTATACGCTGAACACCCATCTCAATGGTTTCATATTTGACATTCTGGCGAGCGCCGTAATCAGCGCGATGATCATTCCGAAAATAAAGGAAAGAATGGTAAGGGGAATCGAGTAATAGATTCCCCCGGAAAGAATCGGCCAGAATGACTGCTGCACCAAATCCCACGGAATGGCTGTTGCAATCACGGGTTCCGGCATGTTACTTAGAAACATCTTCGCCGAACCATTTTTTCGCTATTTTAGAAAGAGTCCCGTCCTCTTTCATTTCTTTTAACGCTTTGTTGACGTGAGTCACAAGTTCGCCGCTTCCTTTTCGGAATGCGAAATATGTCTGCTGCGGCTGGCCTGCTTCAAACGCGATTTTCACGTTTTTATTGCCGGACGTTTTTAAGTAGTTCAGTACGGCAAGCTTATCGTTGTAAGTCAGATCAGCGCGGCCCTGCTGAATGAGCTGAAGGGATTGCGCCATGCCTTCAACGCCTTCAATTTTCGCGCCGGCTTCTTTCGCTAATTTATTGTAATTGCTTGTTAATGACTGAGCCGCTGTTTTTCCTTTGACATCAGCCTCTTTCGCAATCGTGCTGTCTTTTTTCGTCACGACGACTGCATTTGACGTTGTGTATTTATCAGAAAAATCATATTGGTTCTCACGGCCTGTTTTGCCGACTTGGTTGGCGACGACGTCAAACCGTTTCGCGTTTAAACCGGCAAACATGCTGTCCCATTGTGTTTCTTTAAAGTCAGCTTTCAGACCGAGGCGTTTCGCGACTTCTTGAATCACTTCAACATCATATCCGGTCAGTTTGTCAGTCTTTTTATCATGGAAGGTAAACGGTTCGTACGTTCCTTCTGTACCGACGGTCAGTACGCCTTTTTTCTTGACAGAAGCCCAAAGATCGCCGTCTTTTGACTTAGATCCGCCGTCCTGTGAGTTTCCGCAGGCTGCAAGCATTGCGATGCTGACCATCATGAACAAAGCGAATAATGCTTTTTTCATCTTCTTTATTCCCCACTTTTCTGAGTAGTTTTATTGAGAAAAAATAGCTCCCAATTGTAAAGGATAACTTTTTTTTAGTATGAGTCAAGTAATTGGTTTTCATAAGCGGGAATTCATCGTGTTCCGGATCAAAATAATTCCAAAAACTGTCTGACAGGCTTCGGCAGGTAGCTGTCTTTTCTCCAGATGACGGCCGGTGTCATGACAAACGGGTTGTCTTCGATGATAACCGTTTTGACATGCGAGCGCATATGGACGGGAATCATCGTCAAAGGCAGAATTGTGGCGCCGAATCCTGATGATACAAGGCTCAAGAGCGTCGCGGAGTCATGGCATTCACAAACAACCTGGAGGTCGAGACCGTACTGTTCACAAACTTGGAGGACTTGGTCATACACACCTCTTCCATTGACGGTGCGCAAAAGGATCAGAGGCAAAGAGGCGATGTCATTCAGTTTAATCGTTTCTCCGCACAGTCGTTTTGAATGCTCGGACAGCACCAATACACACGGAATGTCTTCAAGCTCCTTCGATTCAATGCCGTCGTTTTTAATCAAGGTGGTGGTGACGGCGGCGTCAATCTGCCGGGTTTCCAGAAGCTCGAGCAGTGAGACGGGTTCATCTTCCCAAATGTTAAAGGTGAGATGCGGAAACCGCTCTTTCATCTGTGACACTTTCTCAAGCATGAGCGCTGCGCAGTAAATGGTTGACCCGACGGCAAGTGTCCCGGCCACCTCCTCCTTCAGCTCTTGTACCTCGATTATAGCGTCCTCAAACTTATGAAGAATCTCTTTCGCTCTTTTCAAAAAGACGTTTCCTTCATATGTGAGGGTCATTTGTTTCTTTTTATTGCGGTCAAACAGAATGACGCCCAATTCTTCTTCGAGCTGTTTCAACTGTCGGCTCAAAGGCGGCTGTGCCATATGGAGCTTTTTGGCGGCCGTCGTGATTTTCTGCTCTTGGGCAATGGTGATGAAATAACGCAATTGCCGAATATCCATGAGAACGCTCGCTCCTTTCTTTTATACCTTTAAGGTATGATACATAGATTTAACGAATATTTTTCATATGGATATATCAGGAGTATGATGGATTTGACACCACATTTCAAGCGTAAAGGAGGGGTCAATATGAAGCTCGTCATCGGAATGACCGGGGCAACGGGAGCCATATTCGGGATCAGGCTTTTAGAATATTTAAAAGCCGCGGAGATTGAAACCCATCTTGTCGTGTCTCCTTGGGCAAATGTCACCATTACACATGAAACCGATTATACGTTAAAAGATGTCGAGAAACTCGCATCCTATACGTATTCTCACAAAGACCAGGCAGCGGCGATTTCAAGCGGCTCGTTTGAAACGGACGGGATGATCATCGCTCCGTGCAGCATGAAATCACTGGCAAGCATCCGCACCGGAATGGCTGACAATCTGCTGACAAGGGCGGCTGACGTCATCCTGAAGGAGCGGAAAAAACTTGTGCTGCTGACAAGAGAAACGCCGCTCAGCCAAATCCATTTAGAAAATATGCTAGCGCTTACAAAAATGGGTTCCGTCATTCTTCCGCCGATGCCGGCATTCTATAACAAGCCGGCTGACATGGATGAATTGATAGACCATATTGTGTTCCGGACGCTCGATCAGTTTGGCATCCGTCTGCCGGAAGCGAAACGGTGGTACGGAATTGAAAAACAAAAAGGAGGAATCTGGTAATGGCCTATCAGGATTTTAGGGAATTTCTCGCCGCTCTTGAAAAAGAAGGGCAGCTCTTAACCGTCAACGAAGAGGTAAAACCGGAGCCGGACCTGGGCGCCGCCGCGCGTGCAGCCAGCAATCTCGGGGATAAAACCCCTGCGCTTTTGTTTAACAATATTTACGGACATCACGATGCGCAGGTGGCTCTGAATGTCATCGGCTCGTGGCCGAATCACGCGATGATGCTCGGCATGCCGAAAGATACGCCTGTTAAAGAACAATTCTTTGAGTTTGCCAAACGGTACGATGCATTTCCGGTGCCGGTCAAACGGGAAGAAACCGCGCCGTTTCATGAAAATGAAATAACGGAAGATATCAATCTATTTGACATCCTTCCGCTATTCAGAATCAACCAGGGGGACGGCGGCTACTATTTGGATAAAGCGTGCGTCATTTCCCGCGATCTTGAAGATCCGGACAATTTCGGCAAGCAGAATGTCGGTATTTACAGAATGCAGGTAAAGGGAAAAGACCGCCTCGGCATTCAGCCCGTGCCTCAGCATGATATTGCGATTCATCTTCGCCAAGCTGAAGAACGCGGCGTGAATCTTCCCGTTACGATCGCGCTCGGCTGTGAGCCGGTGATTACGACGGCTGCATCAACTCCGCTGTTATACGATCAATCCGAGTATGAAATGGCCGGCGCGATTCAAGGGGAGCCCTACAGAATCGTTAAATCTAAATTGTCTGATTTAGACATCCCTTGGGGCGCTGAAGTCGTTCTGGAAGGAGAGATCCTTGCGGGAGAACGGGAATACGAAGGACCTTTCGGTGAGTTCACGGGCCATTATTCAGGCGGCCGCAGCATGCCGGTGATCAAAATCAAACGGGTATATCATAGAAACAATCCGATTTTTGAACATTTATACTTAGGCATGCCGTGGACGGAGTGCGATTATATGATCGGCATTAATACGTGCGTGCCGCTTTACCAGCAGCTGAAGGAAGCCTATCCGAACGAAATCGTCGCCGTGAATGCGATGTATACGCACGGGCTGATCGCCATTATCTCCACGAAAACGCGCTACGGCGGATTTGCCAAGGCCGTCGGCATGCGCGCCCTGACGACGCCGCACGGACTCGGCTACTGCAAAATGGTCATTGTCGTGGATGAGGATGTCGATCCGTTTAACCTGCCGCAAGTCATGTGGGCGCTCTCAACGAAAATGCATCCGAAACACGATGCAGTCATCATTCCTGATCTGTCCGTCCTTCCGCTTGACCCGGGGTCTGATCCGGCAGGGATGACACACAAAATGATTCTTGACGCCACGACGCCTGTCGCGCCGGAAACAAGAGGCCATTATTCGCAGCCGCTTGATTCCCCGCTGACAACGAAAGAGTGGGAACAAAAACTGATGGACTTAATGAATCAATAAGAAAGGATGAGTTTACTATGAAAACATGCCCGCGCTGTGAATCGCAAAAAGGAGAAACCGTCAGCCAATCGCCGGTCAAAGGCGCTTGGGAAATATACCAATGCCAAACCTGCTTTTTTACATGGAGATCCTGTGAACCGGAAAGCATCACGAATCCGGCGGCATTCAACCCGGCATTTAAAATCGATCCGAAAGAAACAGAGACGGCCACACATGTTCCCGCTGTCCCGGAAAGAAAAGCGTAATGCTGACGGAGCACTTGCCGGAGGCGCTTTACACGCTTTTAGACGGAACGGAGCTTGAAAAAAAGCAGCACGACGCATTTGTGCTCCAATCCGTGACAAAAGAAGGCCGTCCGCACGCGGCCATGATCAGCGCCGGTGAAATCGCGGCCGTGAGCAGAACAAATCTCCGGCTCGCCTTATGGAAAAACACGACGACCGTAAAAAGCCTTCTGCATTCGGGACAAGCTCTTTTCATCGCCTGGCACGGAGGAGCCGCATATTACGTCACATTGGAATGTAAGGCGCTTCCGCCGCTGAAAGAGGCGAAACACGAGCGGGAACGGTTCAGCTGCCGCGTGATCACCGTCAAGGAAGATCGGGCGAAATACGCGGATCTGACATCAGGACCGGCCATCCAGCTCCACGAACCGGAAGATGTCCTGAAGAGATGGAGAGAAACACTTGAGGAGTTAAAACGATAGACGCACAAAAAAAGCCTGCGGACGATTCCGCAGGCTTCTCTTTTATTGTACGCCTTTCATCGCCCGTTTAATGACGGGAGACAGAAGAATTAAAATAATACCGAGAATGATCGAAACAAGACCGATTGAGCCGAAGTAGGCCGCTTCAGAAATCTTATCAAACAAACCGACTACTTTTGCGTTCAGGGCTTGACCACAGGCGTTTGTTAAAAACCACATACTCATCGTCTGCGCTGAGAAAGCTGCAGGCGCAAGTTTCGTTGTGACGGATAAACCGACCGGTGAAAGGCAAAGCTCACCAAGCACAACCAAAAGGAAGCTGAGCACAAGCCAAAGCGGGCTCACAAGCTCGCCGCTTCCGCCCATAACCGGAAGCACCATGACTAAAAATGATAATCCGGCAAGGATAATGCCGATCGCGAATTTAATCGGTGTTGAAGGCTGGCGTTTGCCGAGCTTCATCCAGATCCACGCGAACACCGGCGCGAAAATAACGATGAATAACGGGTTCAGAGACTGGAACCATGAAGACTCAAGATGCATGCCCGCAAAGGAAAGTCTCGTGCGCTGATCCGCATATAAAGCTAGAATCGTCGCGCCCTGCTCCTGAATCGCCCAGAACATTGCCGCTGCAACAAACAGCGGAACATAAGCCGCAAGCCGTGATTTTTCCGTTTTCGTCGCTTTTTTGCTTGTGAACATCACGATAAAGTAAATAACCGGAATGACAATGCCGAGGATACTGACGGTGTCAATCACACGCTGGATCGTCAGCCAGCCGGTTTGGATCAGAACGATGATAACGGCTGCTGCGATGACCACTCCGATTCCCGTGCCGATCACTGATGATTTAGAAATCGGATTCGGTACATTGGAGCCTGCTTTGCCGAGGTATTTCTTTCTCGTTAGAGCGAAAACAATCAGTCCGAGGAACATACCGGCCGCGGCGCATCCGAAGCCTAAGTGGTAGTTGTACTTCTGTCCGAGTGTTCCGACAATTAGCGGCGCAAGCAATCCGCCGAGGTTGATCCCCATGTAAAAGATGCTGAAACCTGAGTCGCGGCGCTCGTCTTCCTTCGTATATAAATCTCCGACAACGCTGGATACGTTTGGTTTAAGCAGGCCGGTTCCGATAATGATCAGAGCCATGCTGGTAAAAAACGCCGCCGTGCTGCCGGGGAAGGCAAGAGCGATGTGCCCGAACATAATTAAAATTCCGCCGTAAAATACGGTGTTTGCCGTGCCGAATACCCGGTCGGCCAGCCATCCGCCGATGACGCTCGACATATATACGAGAGATCCGTATATGGACATGATGGCAACTGCGGTCGTTTTATCAAAGCCGAGACCGCCATGAGCGACTTCCGTGTATAAATAGTAAAGCAATATGGCTCTCATACCATAGTAGGAGAAACGCTCCCAAAATTCGGTAAAAAACAGTGTGAACAAGCCGCGGGGATGACCGAAAAAGCCTCGTTGCGGCACAGTTTCTGTTATAGATTCCTTATCAATAGATGCCACCTGAGCCAACCCTTTCTTAAAAAAGTGTATTACAAAAATCATATTCTTATATAATACTTGTGTCAATATAATTTATACTGAATTCAAAAAATTCCAGAATGAAAAGATATTAAAACGGTGAATATAGACGAATTTTCCTGATTCCAATGACTTATTTTGTTATATTATCTGACTAAACTATCTTTATAAACTTTTTTAATAAAATTTAAAGTATGTACAGGCGGAGCGGGATATGGCGGAATAAGATGACAATAAGAGAGGAAGGAGGAGATTATCACTTGCCGAATCGTATATTGGATATTACGGATTGCGGTGTGGCGGCAGACGGAAAAACCGATGTGACGGGCGCCATCAACCAATGCTTGGCCAGAGCCGTCAGCGAAGGCTGTCATACGGTGTTTTTTCCGCCCGGAACGTATAAAATCAACGGCACGCTTGGCGGGGACAAAAGCCAGCCGTTTCGGAACGCCGGGATTAACGTGCCGAGCCATCTCACCATCGTTTTAGATCCGGAATGCACGATTAAAGTGGCGCCGAACAGCTCCTGGGGCTACTCGGCTTTCTATATAGGCAGGCGTGAAAATGTCACCATCACCGGCGGCCGGATCATCGGGGAACGGGATGAACACACGTATACCAATGTCCCTTTGCGGTCGACCCATGAATGGGGGTTTGGAATCTGTATTGAAGGCAGCAGCAATGTGCTGATCGAAAATGTGAAGATTTCAGATTTTACGGGAGACGGTATAATTGTCAGCCCGCTCGGGTTAAAAACAAACAGTGATTACGAAACTTCAGAACAGGTGACCATCCGCCGCTGTGAGATCAGGCAGTCAAGGCGGAACAACATTTCAATCACCGGCTGCAATACCGTTACGGTGGAAGAATGCGTGATTGAAGACGCCGGGCAAGGGAACGGAACGGCTCCGAAATTCGGAATCGATATTGAATCGTACGGAGAAGGCGATATTGATTATGAAGAAGCTCTTCATATTACGGTCCGCAACAACTTCTTTTCCGGAAACGCCGCAAGCTCAGTCACCAATTTTAACGGATATAATGTGTTAATTGAAGGAAATCATTCCGATAACACAATCAGCTACGGGTATGGGGCGCATACCGTCATTACGGGGAATGTCTTCTTTCGGTCAGACGGCGGCTCAAGGACCGCAGTCGCCGGACAAGGTGTGTCACAAGGACAGGACAGCAGCAGTGCCGTCATTTCCAACAATCTGATTACCGGGTTTTCCACCGGAATAGATGTAAGGGGAAAAAGCGTCCTCGTCACCCACAACAAAATTAATCAATTTGAAAATACGGGCATTTCCGTCTATCAGGCAGAAGATGTGACCGTTGACGGCAATGTCATTGAAAACGGACGTTCCGAAACGAGACGAAGCACGGGGATGCGGGCGACGCTTTCGGAGAACGCCGTCTTTACGAATAACACTCTGAATCAGGTGACAGACGGAATCAGCATGTCGGCCGGCAGTATCATTGTAAAACAAAATGTGCTGAAATCGTTCAGCCGGGGCATATGGGTCACAGGCGGAAATGCCGTTATTGAAGGAAATACGCTCCTTCCGAATGCGTATCAGGGCGCCGCGGAGTCCTATGCCGTATCTGTGACAAATGACGCCGGGGCTGTCATCAAAGGCAATCTCTTTAAGAACTATAAAAACTATCCCGTATTCAGTTCAACATCCTCGGGAACCTCTGTCATCAGCAACCGCTTTGAATCATCACCGCTTATCGTTACCGTGTATCTGAACTCAGGCACGCATGAAGTCATAGACAATACGCTCACGATCAACCGAACAGCGGGCAGCCCGATCGGCATCTATCTGAACGGAGCCTCCAATTCCCTCGTTTCGGGCAATACCATCAACAACCTTTCCGCCGCTTCTGCTTCCGCCATCCAAACCAGCTCCTCCGCAAGTACTAAAATCATCGGCAACCGCATTATCAAAGGCGTCATTGTGAAGCACGCGACAGATACGGAAAGCGGAAATATCGTCATCTGAGAACAATCTGCGCCGGAAAAATAAAAAGAACACATGAACTCCGAGAGAAGGAGGAATGTGTTCTTTTTTGACACAATACAGCCTTGCGCCTGTCAGGCATCTTTTTTACCTGATTTATATAAAGCGATCATTTCTCTGATTAAAAAGAGGGCGAATAAAAACAGCATCAGCCATTCTGAGAAGGTGGTCAATTTAAAAGCGGACAGGTTGTTTTGGACCGCTCCATAGAAACTGAAACCTTGCAACATATCCACCGTTACTGAAATGATCAGACAGGCAGTCAGCAAAAAGAATGAAACCCCCAATATTTTCATGCGCATCACTCTCCCTTTTTATCCTTTTCGATTACGCAGAACTTATACAGACTTTCCGCCGTGCATAATCTTTTGCCGTACAGGAAGAATATGAAAAAAACGAGGAAAGGTTTTTTGCGATATGCCGCCATTTTTTAAGCAGAGGAAACAAAAAAAAGCCGATCAAAACGACCGTGACAATGAAGGCAGAAAAGAAGCGGACAGCCAGCCGGACAAAGAGCGGGATGAGCCGATCTCCCTCAGCTTAAAGCAAAATATGAAGAAGCTGTCTGAGAGGTTCGGCAACAGTGCCGATGTCGTCATCCGCCGCCTGAAAATCGGAAAAGAAGAGCTTCCGGCCGCAATCGTGTATATCGCCGGTTTGGTAGACGAACAGCTTGTCAGCCAATCCCTTCTGGAGGATTTAATCGATATCCCGTCCGTTCAGCCGGAACAAGCAGTCTGCCTGATATACGATAAAACGCTTGCGATCGGCGGGGTGAAAGAGGAAGAAAAATGGAAAAGCCTTTATGCCGGGCTGGTGGCGGGCAGCACGCTCATTTTTGTCGACGGGGCTGACAAGGCGCTGATCGCCAGCACGGAAGGGGGAGAGCACCGGTCCATTCAAGAGCCGAGCACTCAGGTCTCTTTCCGCGGCCCGCGCCAGGGATTCACTGAATCTCTGCAAACCAATATTTCCATGATCCGCAGGTATGTAAAAACGCCTGATGTATGGGTTGAAAAAATGGAGATCGGACACGAAACGAATACGGATGTCGCGCTGATGTATATTAACGGAATTTGCGATAAAAAGCTGATTAAGGAAGTCCGCAAGCGGCTGAAGCACATTGACATCGACAGCATTCTGGAATCCGGCTACATTGAACAGCTCATTGAAGACGCGCCGTTTTCTGTGTTCCCCACCGTATATCATACGGAGCGGCCGGACGTCGTGGCGGGGAATCTGCTGGAAGGACGATTTGCGATTATCGTGGACGGAACGCCGTTCGTTCTCATCGCGCCGGCCTTATTTATTCAATTTTTTCAATCCGTTGAGGATTATTATTCACGATTTGATATCGCCACAAGCATCAGGGTGCTGCGGGTTTTGATTTTCTTCATTTCACTGGTGGCGCCGGGGATTTATGTGGCGGCGACGACCTTTCACCAGGAAATGATTCCGACGCAGCTGCTGATTGTCATCGCGGCTCAGCGGGAGACGGTGCCGTTCCCGGCCGTGATTGAAGCGCTGACGATGGAAGTGGCCTTTGAGATTCTCAGGGAGGCGGGTGTCCGGCTTCCGAGAGTTGTCGGCTCCGCCGTTTCCATAGTCGGAGCGCTTGTCATCGGCCAGGCCGCCGTACAGGCCGGCATCGTCTCCCCGGCCATGGTTATCGTCGTCGCGCTGACGGCGATTGCCAGCTTTGCGACCCCGGCTTTTGACATGGCGATATCCGCGCGGCTGATCCGGTTTCTCTTTATTCTGTCAGCGGCGGTCATGGGATTTTACGGGCTGATTCTGGGCATTATCATGATGTTCGTCCATCTGTGCGGCCTGCGTTCATTCGGTTTTCCGTATATGTCCCCGCTCGCTCCTTTGACCCCGGGCGGGCTGAAGGATTCCATCCTCCGCGCTCCGTTATGGGCGGATGAAAAAAGGCCGGAACTGCTCGTGCAGGAAAACAACAGGCGCCAAGGGGAACATCAAAGACCGAAACCGGAGACATCCAGAGGGATGGTTAATAAAGATGTAGAAGAGGGCGACGGTAATGAAAAGACGTAAATGGATACTTATCCTTTGTACGATGGTTTCCCTTATGTTTGTATCCGGATGCTGGGATAAAAGGGAGCTGACTGATTTGGCTGTGATCTCCGCCATCGGTATTGACCGGACCGAAACGGGAAAATACGTCCTTCACTTGCAAATTATCAATCCGGGAAACGTGGCCGGCGGTCTGCAGGGCGGCGGAGCGGGAGACCGGCCTCCGGTTTCCGTCTATTCGGTGTCCGGAGACAATATGACGGAAGCTTTGAGAAAAGGCTCGATGAAAGTGTCCAGAAGGCTCTATTTTGCGCATACGAATCTCGTGGTGTTCAGTGAAAAGCTGGCGAAAGAGGAAGGGCTCAGTTTTATTCTGGACAATCTTGACCGCGACACCGAATTCAGGACGACCGCAACCGCGGTGATCGCGCATAATTGCAAGGCTGAAGACATTATTAAAGTGCTGACGCCGATTGATAAAATCCCTTCCAATAAAGTGAACAAGACGCTCAGCTTCACGCAGGAACAATACGGCAGAGTCATTAAAACCAGCCTTCAGGACGTTCTGATTGATCTCGCTTCTCCGGCCGGGTCGCCGTTTATTCCGGGTTATGAAATGCACGGAGACGATAAAGCCGGTCCTACGATGGAAAATACGCAGACGACTGAACCGAAAGCAGTGCTGTCAGCGGACGGACTGGCGGTGTTCAAAAAGGATGGGAGGCTGGATTACTGGATTGAGGATGACGACAGTGTGGGGGCTGTATGGCTGCTCAATAGGATCAAGCATACGTTCATCAATGCGGATTGGAAGAATGTGAAGCACGCAATCAGTCTGCAGGTCACCCGCCAGAATACAAAGGTGACGGCCACTTTTCCGAACGGAAAACCGCATATTCACGTGCATGCTCAGGTCGAGGGGCTGGTGGACGCTGTCAGATACCCTTTCCATCTGTCTGATCCGCAAGTGCTGATGACGATGCAAAAGGCGCTCAGCGTGCAGCTTGACAAAGATATCACCAAATCAATTGAAGATATAAAAGCCCGTAAGAATGACTTCGTCGGCTTCGGAGACCTGATCTATCGGAAGCATCCGGACAAATGGAAAAAGTTCAAAGGGAAGTGGGATGAAGAATATTTCCCCAATCTCCCCGTAGATGTCAAAACGGAAGTCATTATCAGAAGAACGGGCTTGCGGAATAATCCTCTCTCAGACAAGCTTGAGCATGATTGATTTGAGGAGAAAGGAGCGAAGCGTATGGAAAATGCGAAAATCGGCACGCGTCAGCTGTTTATTATGATCATTTTGTTTGAATTGGGCAGTTCGTTATTGATTCCGCCAGGCACGATGGCCGGGCGGGATGCATGGCTGTCCGTGCTTCTCGGGTGCGTTATCGGTCTCGGACTTTTCTACGTTTATCAGGCGCTGTATCAATTTTTTCCTGAGTCTTCTCCGAGAGATTACATGAACGAACTGATCGGCAGACATCTGAGCTGGGCGGTCTCGCTTCTTTATATTCTCTATTTTTCTTATATCGCGGCCCGCGTATTGCGGGATTTTGGCGAAATGCTTGTCACCTTCGCCTACCAGGACACGCCGCTTTTAATTGTGAATGCCATGCTGATGATCGCCGCGATATTTGCGGTCAGAAAGGGTATTGAAGTGATAGCGAGAGCCGGCGAGCTGCTGTTTGGCATTATGTATTTTCTGACAGCCGTCGGGCTGATCCTCATTATCAGCTCAGGCACGATAAACCTCAGATTTCTCCAGCCCGTTTTAGCGGAGGGTGCAGGAACGGTCATTTATTCCGTGTTTAAACAGACGATGTTCATCCCGTTCGGTGAATTAATCGTGTTTGTCATGATTTTCCCTTATTTAAAAGATCGGAAAAAGGTGAAGAAAACCGGATTTCTGGCGATTATCATCAGCGGGCTGTTTTTGGCGATGTCAGTGGCGATTAATATTTGTGTGCTGGACGTCAACTTAATGCTCCGCTCTCAATTTCCGCTGCTGAGCACCATACAGACGATTAAAGTAGAAGAGTTTTTAGACCGGCTGGATGTCTTTTTCATGCTCGTGCTCGTCATCGGCGGTTTTTTCAAAGTCAGCCTTTTTACATATGCGGTTGTCGTGGGTGTGTCCACGCTGTTTAAAGAAAAAAATCCGTCTCAGCTGGCCTTTCCGGTCGGATTGGGGGTGCTGATTCTCTCCATCAGCATCGCAAGCAATTTTTCGGAACACATGAATGAAGGCTTAAACATTGTGCCGATCTATATTCATCTTCCGTTTCAAGTGCTGTTCCCCGTTTTGCTGCTTATCATTGCCGTTATTAAGAAAAAGGTCAAAGGGACCGTCTATACAGTTTCGAAGAAATAACCCGGACGGTGCGCCGGGTTATTTTTAAAATCATGATTTTTGTCTTAATGCATTGACAAACTTGCGTGACAATTGTACATTTTGATTTATTCTTATAAAATTACTAGGAAATATAGGTTTAGTGGTGTTAATATTTTCCGAACCGTATTTCAGAATAGAAGGAGATCCATCATGACAAAGAAAAAAGAAATCAAACTCGGTGTGTTTCTCGCGGGCACCGGCCATCATGTCGCTTCTTGGAGACATCCTCAGGCACCGGCGGACGCGAGCATGAATTTGGATTATTTCAAAGAACTGGCGAAAACGGCTGAGCGGGGGAAATTGGACATGCTGTTTTTGGCGGACAGTTTATCAATAGACGGCAAATCACATCCGAATGTGCTGACGCGCTTTGAGCCGTTTACGCTGCTGTCGGCGCTCGCTCAGGTCACATCCCGCATCGGTCTGACGGCGACCGCGTCTACCACATACAGCGAACCGTTCCATATCGCGAGACAATTTGCATCGCTTGATCATCTTTCCAACGGCCGAGCGGGCTGGAATGTCGTCACATCTTCGATTGAATCGACCGCGCTTAATTTCAGCGGCGAAAAGCATCTTGAGCACCATCTCAGATATCAGCGCGCGGAAGAATTCGTTGAAGTCGTCAAAGGATTATGGGATTCGTGGGAGGAAGACGCCTTTATCCGTGACAAAGAGTCAGGAGCATTTTTCGATAAAGAAAAAATGCATGAATTGAACCATAAAGGAACATATTTCTCCGTGAGAGGGCCGTTAAATGTCGCCCGCACACCTCAAGGGCGCCCGGTCATTATTCAGGCCGGATCATCAGGAGACGGAAAAGCGCTGGCCGCCAAAACGGCGGAGGTCATTTTCACCGCGCAAAATCATTTGGAGTCCGCGCAGGAATTCTATCAATCTATTAAAGAACAAGCGGCTTCTTTCGGCCGTGATCCTGAAAAAATCGCGATCATGCCGGGGATCTTCCCCGTTATCGCCGATACCGAAGAAGAAGCGCAGGCAAAATATGAAGAGCTCCAAGATCTCATCATTCCGTCTGTCGGCCTGAACATTCTGCAAAACTATCTGGGCGGCGTCGACCTTTCCGCCTGCCCGCTTGACGGCCCGCTGCCTGAATTGGATGCGGATGCGTCGAATGCCGTTAAAAGCCGGTTCAAGCTCGTTCAGGAGATGGCCAAACGCGATAACATGACCATCCGCGAGCTGTACAAATATGTGGCGGGTTCAAGAGGCCATCATATCTTTGTCGGAACGCCTGAACAGCTTGCCGATAAGATGGAAGAATGGGTCGGAAAACAAGCTTGTGACGGCTTCAACATCATGCCGCCGCTTTTGCCTGAAGGTCTCACTCTTTTTGTAGACAAAGTGATTCCGATTTTGCAAGAACGGGGCGTGTTCAGAAAAGAGTATGAAGGAACCACACTCAGAGAACATTTCGGACTGGAAAAACCGGCAAACCGATATGCCGACTAAAGGAGGGCTCATCATGTCAAGACAATACCGGCTCGCAACGGAGGCAGACGCTGATGAGCTGCTTTCACTGACACTGCGGGCGTATGAACCGATCCGCAAGCTCGGCATCAATTTTGCCGCTGCCACGGCGGATAAAGAACTCGTATTAACTAACATACAGAAAAACGCCTGTTACGTTTTGGAGGAAGACGGACGGATTCTGGCGACGATTTCTCTGCGGATGCCGTGGGGGCCGAATCCCGGGCCGTACGGTGTCCCTCATATTTGGTGGTTCGCCGTCGATCCTGAAACCGGAAAAAAAGGGACGGGCTCAGACATGCTGGAGTGGCTGGAGAATACAGTGCTCCGCGATACATTAAAAGCGCCTTTCGTGTCACTGGGCACAGCGGACAAGCATCCGTGGCTGATCGGCATGTACGAGCGGAAAGGCTACGTCCGCGCAGGCGAAAAGGATTTAGGAAAAGGCCACATCACCATCTATTTAAAAAAACAATTGCAGGATTAACATTTTAATAGGAAAAGGCGGGATTTCAATGAAGAAGAAAACATGGGCTTTGCTGCTGTCTGCCGCGCTTTTGGCGGTCTTAACAGCATGCGGAAACGGAAAAGAAAGCGAAGGCGGCGATAACGTGCTGCATGTCGGCGCCACGGGACAAAGCTATCCGTTCGCATATAAAGAAAACGGCAAGCTGACAGGCTTTGACGTGGATGTCATGGAAGCCGTAGCGAAAAAAATCAACATGAAACTGGACTGGAAGCTGCTTGAGTTCAGCGGACTGATGGGCGAGCTCCAGACCGGCAAACTCGACACCATTTCAAACCAGGTCGCTGTCACGGACGAACGCAAGAAAACGTATAACTTCACAGAACCGTATTCGTATGCGGGCACTCAAGTCGTCGTCAAAAACGATAACAAAGACATCAAATCAGTCAATGATCTGAAAGGAAAAACAGTGGCGGCCGTTCTGGGCTCAAACCACGCGAAAAACCTTGAGAGCAAGGACCCGGATAAAAAAATCAACATAAAAACATATGAAACACAAGAAGGCACGCTGAAAGACGTGGCTTACGGACGGGTTGACGCCTATGTAAACAGCCGCAGCGTCCTGATCGCCCAGATCAAAAAGACCGGTCTGCCTCTGAAATTAGCAGGAGACCCGATTGTCTATGAAAAAGTCGCTTTCCCGTTTGCGAAAGATGCGGCTCACGATAAAATCCGCAAAAAAGTAAACAAAGCCATTGAAGACCTGCGGAAAGACGGCACGCTGAAAAAGCTGTCTGAAAAGTACTTTAACGAAGATATCACAAAGGAAGCAAAGCAATAAGAAACGGCGGTGAAAATCGAGAATGAACAGCATTGATTGGGGATTTATGTTTTCAGCTTTTCCCGCGTTAATCGAAGCCTTGCCGATCACATTACTAATGGCCGTCGCGGCCATGGTATTTGCCGTGATCGGCGGCCTTATATTAGCGCTTATCACAAAAAATCGTATTCCTGTGCTTCACCAGCTGTCAAAGGTGTATATTTCATTTTTCCGGGGCGTGCCGACTCTCGTGCAGCTTTTCTTAATTTATTACGGCCTGCCTCAGCTCTTTCCCGGGATGAGCAAGATGACGGCGTTAACTGCGGCGATTATCGGGTTAAGCCTGAAAAATGCCGCCTACCTGGCTGAAATCTTCCGCGCGGCGCTCAACTCAGTCGATGAGGGGCAGCTTGAAGCCTGTCTGTCTGTCGGAATGACAAAATCCCAGGCGTACAGACGGATCATTTTCCCGCAAGCCGTCAGAAACGCGCTTCCCGCGACGGGAAATACGTTTATCGGCCTGTTAAAAGAAACATCGCTCGCTTTTACATTAGGTGTGATGGAGATGTTCGCCCAAGGAAAAATGTACGCATCAGGCAACCTCAAATATTTTGAGACGTATTTAGCCGTCGCGGTCATGTACTGGATTCTTACGATTATTTACAGTGTGCTGCAGGATCTGCTCGAACGGGCGATCAGCAAGCCTTATCGCACATAGGAGGAGGCTCAGGATGATACAAGTCAGACATATTCGAAAAGCATTTAAAGACCTTACCGTACTTGACGGGATCGATCTTGAGATCAAAAGCGGCGAAGTCACGGCCATCATCGGCCCGTCAGGCTCGGGAAAATCAACGCTCCTCCGCTGTCTGAATCTGCTGGAGCGCCCGGATGACGGCATCATTGAAATCGGCGATGCAAAGCTGAATGCAGCGTCCTATTCGCGCAAAGACGTACACAAGCTTCGCCAGCAGACGGCGATGGTGTTTCAGAATTACAACCTGTTCAAAAACAAAACCGCCCTGCAAAATGTGACAGAGGCGCTGATCACCGCGCAAAAGAAACCGAAAAAAGAAGCGGAACAGATCGGTATGGACCTGCTGCGGCAAGTCGGTTTAGAACACAAAGCGGACAGCTACCCGATTACGATGTCAGGCGGGCAGCAGCAGCGGATCGGGATTGCGAGAGCCTTGGCCGTTGATCCTCACGCGATTTTACTGGATGAACCGACTTCAGCCCTTGACCCTGAGCTTGTAGCAGGGGTGCTCCAAGTCATCAAATCAATTGCCGAAAAACAGACAACCATGATCATCGTCACGCATGAGATGGCTTTTGCGCGTGAAGTAGCCGACAAAGTTATTTTTATGGCGGACGGACGCATCATCGAACAGGGAACGCCGGAGGAGCTGTTTGACAATCCGCAGAACGAACGGACGAAAAAATTCATTAAGCAAGTGGGAGAGCCTGCCGAACTTGTCTAAGAAGGGAAGAAGAAGAAATGGCAAATGAAACGTATGAATCATTAAACAAACGTTTAATCAATATCCGCCGCGACCTTCATGAACACCCTGAGCTGTCAGGCGAGGAATTCGAAACGACGAATAAAATCCGCCGCTGGCTGGAGGAAGAAGGAATCACGGTTCTTGATGTGCCGAAACTTCAAACCGGAGTGATCGCTGAAATCAAAGGAGATAAAAGCGGCCCCGTCATCGCCGTCAGAGCGGACATCGACGCACTGCCGATCGAAGAGAAAACAAACCTTCCGTTTGCTTCGCGCAACAGCGGCGTGATGCACGCATGCGGCCATGATTTCCATACGGCATCTATCCTCGGCACGGCTTTCTTATTAAATGAGAGAAAGCATGAGCTGAAAGGAACGGTGCGGTTTATTTTTCAGCCCGCGGAAGAAATCGCCGCCGGAGCAAGACAGGTCATTGAAGCCGGCGCGCTTGACGGTGTATCGGCGATATTCGGCATGCATAACAAACCTGACCTCCCCGTCGGCACGGTCGGTCTGAAAGAAGGCCCGCTTATGGCGAGTGTCGACCGCTTTGAAATCACCGTGAAAGGAAAAGGCGGCCACGCCGGAATCCCCGACAACAGCATTGACCCGATTCAGGCGGCAGGGCAGATCATCGGCGGCCTGCAATCGATTGTCAGCAGAAACATCAGCTCGCTTCACAATGCCGTCGTCAGCATCACAAGAGTTCAGGGGGGCAGTTCTTGGAATGTCATTCCGGACCATGTTGAAATGGAAGGAACCGTCCGGACGTTTCAAAAAGAAGCGCGGGACGCTGTTCCGAAACATATGAAGCGGGTTGCTGAAGGAATCGCGGCCGGATTCGGGGCAGAGGCTGACTTCCGCTGGTTTCCTTACCTGCCGTCAGTGATGAACGACGCCCGATTCATACAGGCGGCGGAACAAACTGCTGAAAGCCTCGGACTTCAAACCGTTCGGGCAGAACAGTCGCCCGGCGGCGAAGACTTCGCGTTATATCAAGAAAAAATCCCCGGCTTCTTCGTCTGGATGGGAACAAACGGAACAGAAGAATGGCACCATCCAGCCTTTACACTCGACGAAAAAGCGCTTCCGAAAGCGGCTGAGTTTTTCGCCCGGCTTGCCGTCAATGTATTGGAGCAGACGGAATGAATACGGAAAATCTGACGGCCGGACTTGCTCAGGCCGTCATGTCGTCTGTGCCGGAAACATCCGCCGAAGCGATGAAAGAAGCGCGCAAAGGACTGCTTGATTTTACAGCGGCTGCTTTTGCGGGGAGACGGGATACAGGAGTTGAAAAGCTGGTAAAACTGGCCGAAGAAGAAGGCGGGATGCCGATAGCGCCGCTTATCGGCAGAAATCAAAAAACCACGCCGTCCCAATCCGCGCTCATTAACGGCTTCATCGCACATGCGCTTGATTTTGACGATGTTCATTCTGATGTAAGAGGACATCCGAGCGCGGTCATCCTCCCGGCTTTGATTGCAGCCGCATCAGCCGGCCGGATAGACAAGAGCCGTTTTCTCGGTGCTTATGTGACGGGAATCGAAGTGATGGCGCGGCTCGGCGAGTCAGCTGGAAGGGATCATTACGAGAAAGGCTGGCACAATACAGGAACGTTAGGTGCCATTGCGGCCGCATGCGCCGTCGGATTCGCAGAGAATCTGAATCAAACCCAATTACAGAAAGCAATCGGGTTTGCGGCTGCCCGTTCCGGAGGCATGAGAGTGCAATTCGGGACAGAAATGAAGCCGCTCCACGCCGGCCTGGCCGCTCAAGCCGGCGTGTTCGCCGTAAAGCTTGCAAAGGCCGGTTTCGGCGGCTCAGCTCATGCGCTCGACGGGGAGAAAGGTTTTTTCGGACTGTACGGCGATCTTGAACGGGCAGAAACCCTGCTTGTAAACGGGTGGGGAAACCCTTGGCGGATCGTGAGTCCGGGACTTTGGTTTAAGGTTTATCCGTTTTGCTCGGCGGCCCATCATGCGGCGGACGCCATTCTCAAGCTGAAGGCCGAACATGGTCTCACTTTCGGCCAAACGGAACGGATTGACGTGATTTATCCGCCGGGCGGGGACGCCGCATTGACAGAACGGCGTCCGAAAACAGGCGAAGCGGGTCGGTTCAGCGTAGAATATGTGATCACCTTAGCTTTGCACGGTAAGGATTTTTCAGTTGAACATTTCACATCCGAGCCGATTCCGCAATCCCTTCAAAAAGGATTTGAGCGGATTCACCGCAGCTGCGATGACCAAATTCAGCCTGCTGACAACGCCGTTCCGAAGGGCCGTTTTACAATTGTACGGGTCACGGTTTCCGGCGGTCATGTCTATGAAGCACGTATCGACTGTCCGAGGGGAGCGCCGGGAAACGGTCTTTCTGAAAAGGATATTGAAGACAAGCTCCGGCTCGCTTTGCCGGGAGAAGAGAAAAAGGCGGAAGAATTGATCAAAGCAGCCGGACAATCAAATATTGACCGTTATTTACAGCTGATATAAATAAAAAGAGCGAGGGGATGCAGCCCTGGCTCTTTTTACGTTCACTTCTATTGAATAGGGGGATATAGGGTGCGCCCCTGTCTGCGCTGGCAGGGGCGCGGTATCAGGAAACGGCCGTGCCGTTTTCTTTGACCGTGAAACTTCCTCTTGATAAGCGGATGTTGATATCAGACACTTTGGCAATTTGTTCGTCGTGCGTAACCATGATGACGCATTTGCCGCCTTTAAGCGCCAGATCCTGAAAGAGCCGGACGATTTCCTTTGACGTATCCTCGTCGAGGTTTCCCGTCGGCTCGTCCGCGCAAATCAGATCCGTATCACAGCAGAAAGCCCGCGCAATTGAAACGCGCTGCTGCTGTCCGCCGCTTAATGTCAGCACCCGCTGACGGGCCTGCTGTTCGGTGATGCCGACTTTATCCAGCATGCTGAGCGCGGACGCATCTTTGTTGTTCTCCTTAGATCCGGTAATCTCCATCGCGGTTGTGACGTTCTGGAGCGCCGTCATATACGGGATCAGATGATGAGATTGAAAGACGATAGAGACATATTGATTTCTGAATTTGGTTAATCCGATTTTGAAGATGTCTTCTCCGTTATAAAGGATGCTTCCCTCTTTAGGTGTGTCAAGGCCGCCCGCCAGAGACAGAAACGTGGTTTTTCCCGTTCCGGAGGCGCCGGCAATTGTATAAAACTTCCCTTTTTCAAAGCTGATCGTTATATCCTGAAACAGCGGCTGTGATTTATCTTGGTACCAGTAGCCGATCTGTTGAAAGGTTAATAGGCTCATTATGCTGCCTCCTCTTATTCCTGCTTGGTCAGGATCGTTTTAGGGTGAAGCCGCATGACTGATACAGACGGCAGTAATGTGGCGATGACGGCAATTGCGACGCCGATCCCGCCGAGAATCAGAAGGTCATTCAGCGAAACGTTTACCTGCATTGTACTGATGACATCTGCACCGGATGAATGCTGACCGAACATGCCGTCTCCCCGCGGCATTTCTCCTCCGCCCCAGCCGCTTGTTTGCTCCTGGGAATCATCGGCTGAGCTGACCTGCTGGGAAAGAAGCTGATTTCCGAGCTGATTCGCCACAAGGCTGCCCGTGACGGATGCGATCCCGATGGCGATAACCGCGACAATCAGAATTTCCGTTAAGAATTGTCCGATGAGCTTCCAGCGCTTTTCGCCGATCGCCATCAAGACACCCATTTCATACTTGCGTTCCCTGATCGACATCATCACGATCAATCCGAGAATGACCGCGCCCGCGATGGATACAAGGTACACCACGTTTTTAGAAAATGACGCGACATTTTCAATCGGGCCGGCCATTTGCTGATACACCTGATCATTTGTCGTCAGCGTGTAGGTTTTATCATCTATAGATGTTTTTTTCGCAGCCGCAACGAATGAGTCAATATATTTTGCATCATCCATATAATAAACGGCTGAGCTGATTCTGTTTTTGTTATCAGACCCTTTTAACGCCGCAGCTGCGGTGTAAGGCGTATAGATTTTATTGTCAGGGTTTAAGAATGAAAAATGCTCTGCCTGATCGTCTCCTGATGATGTTGTTTTATAAATTCCCACAATTTTAAGCTTTGTACTCACAGAATCATCCGCTGCTGAGGAAACTGTAATGGAGCCGCCGACCTTCAGCTTGTTTTGATCTGCCAGCGTTTCATTGATCACTGCGACTTTTGCGTCCGCATCTGTTTTTGTGATGGCGCGGCCGTCAGTGATTTTTGAGCTCCCGCCTGTGAAATCATCAAGCAGCGCCGTAGAGAGCACGCCTTCGACCGAAATATCCGCTGAAATCATCTGTCTTCCGCCGCCTTGAAAACGGCTTCCGCCGGAACTGTTATCGGCTGATTCGTCTGAGCTTTTTATCGCGTCAAAGCTTTCTGCGTTTGCTGACGCTGTCGTGAGGAAGTTGTAATTTTTAACGTGCTGTAAAGATGTAAGTTTCTTGGCATCCGAGACGGAAATCGGCGTTGATTCAAACGTCCTCTTTTCACCGTCTTTTTGCTGCTGCGCCATTTGCTTTTGGCGGTCAGCCTGGAGTGTGACGCTCCCGCCGAGCTGCTGCCTTGCCAGTTCGCTTGATTTCTTCGCCGCTGACTGGATCGTAAGACCGGACAGGACAAAAATGCAAATCACTGAAAACACAACCAGCTGCAAAAACGTTTTTCCCTTTTTTGCCTTCATGCTCCAAAAGGCTCTTTTTATAAAGTTCATGTCTGTTCCTCCGTGTGGGTGTCAGATCTTGTAAAACCAGCCTTCTTTAGAACCGGTTATCCGATATGTATATAGTAGGAGAAATGTATGAAAAAAATATGAACAAACTATTTCCGGGTGATGAAATAAAAACTAACAATTGTGAAACGCGAAAATATCCGGGTAAAATGGTGCTATTATAAGTAAAAGCGTCAAGATAAACGGAGGACCCAATGAAGATATTAATGATAGAAGACAATATAAGCGTATGCACCATGACGGAAATGTTCTTTTTTAAAGAAGGATTTGAAGCCGAATTTGTCCATGACGGAGTGGAAGGCTATCAGCGGTTCACGGAAGAGGACTGGGATTTGGTCATTCTGGATATTATGCTTCCATCTATGGACGGAGTGACGATCTGCCGGAAAATAAGAGAGACGAGCAGTGTGCCGATTATTATGCTGACCGCAAAGGACACGGAGTCTGATCAGGTGATCGGGTTTGAAATGGGAGCCGACGACTATGTCACCAAGCCGTTCAGCCCGCTGACGCTAGTAGCGCGGATTAAAGCGGTGATCAGAAGATACCGGGCGACGGGGCAGGCCGTAAAAAGCGGCGACTTGATCGAAACGGCGTGTTTTTCAATCAATAAGAAGACGCGGGAAGTGTTTCTGCATGGAAAGCCTGTCGAGAATCTGACGCCGAAGGAATTCGATCTGCTCTTTTATCTCGCACAAAATCCGCGCCAGGTCTTTTCGAGAGAGCAGCTGCTTGAGCAGGTGTGGGGCTATCAATTTTACGGCGATGAACGTACGGTTGATGTTCATATTAAACGGCTGCGCAAAAAACTGTCCAGTGACGAAAAACCGTTTTTATACACGGTGTGGGGGGTAGGATACAAATTTGATGAGGATTAAATACTTATATCAGCTGCTGTTAAGCCATGTCAGCATTTTGATTTTGGCCTTTTTCATCATCATTTCCCTGTTTTCGCACTTTGTGAAAGATTTTGCGTATCAAAATAAAGTGGATGAGCTGTCTTCTTACGCCCAGCAGATCACAAGTGAGCTGAACGGACGCGATCTTGATCTGCGCCGCCTGTATCCGTATCAGGACATGTTAAAAACGCGCGAGACCAGGTTTATTATTTTTGATGAACATCAGCGGCCGTACTTTTTTCCTGACGATATGCCGCCGCGCGAGAAGCTCAAAAGTAAAGAGTGGCACATGCTGAAGCAAGGGAAAACCGTTCAGATCAGAGCGGAGATGAACCGTTTTAATACGGAGGGCTTGGAAGTATCGCTTGTCGCAAAACCGCTTTTGATCAACGATCAATTTAAAGGCGCGGTGCTGCTCGTGTCTCCCGTCAGAGGGGTCGAGCAGATGATCAGCCAGGTCAACCGCTATATGATTTACGCGATTATCAGCACCCTTATCATCACGATTCTGCTGAGCTGGCTTTTATCTAAATTTCACGTTAAGCGGATTCAGACATTGCGGGATGCGACCGGAAAAGTGGCATCCGGGGATTACGATATTTCGCTCAAGAACAGCGGCGGCGATGAAATCGGCATGCTGGCGTCCGATTTCAACATCATGGCCAAAAATCTGAAGCAATCGAGAGAGCAGATTGACCGCCTGGAAAAACGGAGGCGCCAATTTATCGCCGATGTCTCCCATGAGCTGAGAACGCCTTTGACGACCATTAACGGACTTGTGGAGGGGCTTAACAGCAACACCATCCCGGAAAAAGATAAAGAGAAATGCTTCTCGCTGATCAGTGAAGAAACGAAGCGGATGCTCAGGCTCGTGAAAGAAAACTTGGATTATGAAAAAATCAGATCCCAGCAAATCAAACTGGACAAGCTCAGTCTGCCGCTCATCGAGGTGTTTGAAATTATTAAAGAGCATCTCAATCAGCAGGCGGAGGAAAAACAAAATCAGCTGCGGATTCAGGCGGAGGACGGCGTCAAAGTGTTAGCCGATTATGACAGGCTGATCCAGATTCTCGTCAATATCACGAAAAACAGCATTCAATTTACGCAAAACGGAGACATCACGCTGCGCGGGTATGAAGGCTATAAAGAAACGGTGATTGAGATCGAAGACACCGGAATCGGCATCTCCAAAGAGGAAATTGAGCATATATGGGAGCGGTTTTATAAGGCGGACGTGTCCCGGACGAATACGGCATACGGCGAATACGGACTCGGCCTGTCCATCGTCAGGCAGCTCGTTGAAATGCATAAGGGCACGATAGATATTGCCAGCGAAAAAGGAAAAGGCACGACGTTTACAATCCGCCTTCCGCTGAATACGAAACATGAATCATCTTGAAACCGGCAGTCCCGTCTGGCTGCCGGCTGTTTTATCTTCACTCGGAAAATTGCGCTCTGCCGAAACAAAGTTTGCGTGTTTTTCGGGATGGAAAGACACGGAAACGTGATAAAATAACTGGTAAACAGGTCTTGGATGGGGAGGGTGAAGGAATGAAGAGCGGGTTAATTCCTTCTTCAGCAGTCGGGCAGAAAATTAACGAGTGGTATCGATACATCAGAACATTCAGCGTGCCGGATGCGGAGATCTTGAAGGCCGAGATCAAACAAGAGCTTGACCGTATGGAGCCTGATTCAAACTTAGTGCTTTATTATTCCCTCATGGAATTTCGCCATCAGCTGATGCTGGACTACTTGGAGCCGCTGGAAAAACTGAAGATAGAAGACCAGCCGACCCTGTCGGAAATTCTTGATAACATTGATAACAGCCAGGCCGGCCTCAAAGGGCTTCTCGATTATTACGTCAACTTTTTCAAAGGCATGTTTGAATTTGATAAAAGAGAATTTATCTCAGCGATTACATATTATAAACAAGCTGAGAAAAAACTGGCCTTCGTATCGGACCACGTGGAACGGGCGGAGTTTTATTTTAAAGTGGCCGAAGCTTATTATCATATGAAACAAACGTATTTTTCTTTGATACATATAAAAAACGCTTATGAAATTTACGTAGAGCAGGACACATATAACGTCAGGATCATTCAATGCCATTTTGTATTCGGCGTCAATTTAATGGATGAAAGGCGCTTTGAACAGGCGGCCAAACATTTTCAGCACGCTCTGCAAATGGCCGAAAAAGAACAAAAAGCGCAGCTTGTCGGGAGGGCGCTGTATAACCTCGGACTGTGCTACTACAATCAGGACCGCATCGGCGAAGCGATTCCGTACTTTGAACGGGCGGTTGATACATTTGAATCACAAAGAATCGTCAATTCTCTTCCCCAAGCATATTTCCTAATCACACTCATTTACTTTAAACTCGGAAAAAAAGAAAAAGCGTCGGAATATCACAAGCGGGGATATGAATATGCTAAAGAAACAGACGATCCCGTTTACACGGTAAAATTCGAATGGCTGCAGGCTCTGTATCAGGCGAAACCGGATGAGGAAACAATCAGCGCATGTTTCCGTTACCTGGAAGATAAAAATTTATACGCCGATATAGAGGATTTAGCACTAGAAGCAGCTAAATATTACTATGAACAAAATTGCTTTAAGATTTCTTCTGACTATTTTCTGAAAGTCGAAGAGGCAAGGAAACAAATACAAAGGAGTGAGGGTTTGTATGAAATTGAAATCTAAATGGTTTGTTATTTGTTTAGCAGCCGCCGCGATTTTTACAGTGACAGGTGCAGGCCAGACAGATCAGGCTGAATTCCATGTAGCTGAAAGAGGAATGACGTGAGAAGAAAATAACCTGAACAAAGGAAAAGACTGCCCGGGAATGTTCCTGGCAGTCTTTTTTTTGCGCGGCCGGACTTGGACAGCGGCGGAAAACAAAAGAAAACGCCGCAGGTCAAAACCCGCAGCGTCCTCATATAGACGGAGTGATGCTTAGAAACCGCCAACATAGGCAGTACCTACAATAACCAACAGGATAAATAAAACAACGATCAAAGCGAAAGAGCTGATTCCAGAATATCCTGACATGAGCTTCACCTCCATATTGTCTATACCATACAATATGTAAAAGAAGCTGCTTTGTAAGGGATATTAGTGGACAAGAGAAAAAAGAGGCGGTGTCCTATGAGAGTAAGACTCCGGCGAAAAACTCGTCATACAGCGCCCGCACCGCTTGTTTTTCCTGTTCTTCTTTCACCCCGAACATCATGCTGACTTCCGATGACCCCTGATTGATCATTTCGATGTTGACGCCGGCTTCGGACAGTGCTTTGGATGCCCTGGCGGTTGTGCCGACATTATGGCGCATCGCTTCCCCGACGACCATAATCAGCGCCAGGTTGTGCCTGACTGTGACTTCATCTGCTTGAAGTTCCTGCTTCAGACGGGTGACGAGCCTGTGTTCCAGTTCTGAGTCCATCTGATCGTGCCGAAGGATGATCGTGATGTCGTCAATGCCGGATGGAACATGTTCATACGTCAATCCTTCTTCCTCCAAAATGTGAAGGGCTTTGCGGCCGAAACCGATTTCCCGGTTCATTAAATATTTGCTTATGTAAATGCTGCAAAAGCCCGTGTCGCTTGCGATGCCGATGACTGGCCCGTTCGTATTGTCACGGCTGCTGACGACGCGCGTTCCTTTCGCCTCCGGATTATTCGTATTCTTAATCTGAACGGGGATGCCGGCCCGAAAAGCGGGAATCAGCGCTTCATCATGAAAAACGGAAAACCCGGCATAGGAGAGCTCACGCATTTCCCGATACGTCAGTTCGTTAATCTCTTTCGGATGCCGCACGATTGACGGGTTGACGGAATAGACGGCGTCCACATCAGTAAAGTTTTCGTACAGGTCGGCTTTTAAGCCGCTGGCGAGAATGGAGCCGGTAATATCAGAACCGCTCCGGGAAAACGTCACAATCTCATGCTCCTTCGTGTAACCGAAAAATCCCGGAAAAATGATCAAGCCTTCACGGTTTCTCAGACGGTACAAATGATCATAAGACTCAGGGAGCACCTGAGCGCTTCCGGGTTCATTCGTCACAAACAGCCCCGCTTCTTTCGGGCTTACGTATTCGGCTTTCACGCCCTGCCGGCGGAAGTAGGCCGCGATCAGCTTCGCGTTGTTGTCCTCGCCGCTAGCTTTCACCGCATCCATATACTGATCGGGATTGGCTTTGCTGCTGTTTAAGAGAGCGAATAGGTCACTGCGGATTCTTTCTATAATAGAGAAATCCAGGTTCAGCTCACGCGCGATGGCGGCGTACCGTTCAATGACCGGTTCGGCAAGCTCGGGCGCTGCACCATTTTGCAAATAATGCTCCGCACAGCGGATTAACAGATCCGTCACCTTTGTATCGTCCGAGAAGCGTTTTCCCGGCGCCGATACGACGACGGCTTTCCGCGAGGGATCAGCCGTCACGATTTGAAACACTTTCTCAAGCTGGGCTCCTGACGCAAGAGAGCTGCCTCCGAATTTTACAACTTTCATGATTTACATCCCCTAATATTTAAATTTTCTCACAAATTTAATTTTTATTATCTCTCTTTCAAACATGTAAATCAAGGATTTTTTCTATGTGGGGAGAACATTTGTATTTTCATGGAGGAATTTTGCCGCTGTTTGTCAGATTTGTTTCCCGCAAGCGTGTCATCATGTGCAAAAAATGATAAGCAGCCAAATGAAGGTTATAGAAAATCCTGCAAATTCTTGATAGACTGATTGTAAGACAATTTAGTGTACGGCCCGCGGATGACCGTTTTTGAAAGCAAAACTGTATTGACTGCGCTTGGAAAGATGATAAGATTATAGTTGTCGTTGATAATGATAATCATTACGAGTGGGGATATATGGGAGTTGTTTGGCAATCAGTCATACCGTTTGTGATGGGTGCAGGGAGGCAGCATGAAGCTACGTTACTTACTTTTGCTACTGGCGGTTTTGGCGTGTACTTCTATATTTATCGGTGTAGAAGATTTGTCGCCGCTGGATATTTTTCATTTAAATAAAGAACAGGCAGGTACATTGTTTGACAGCCGGCTGCCGCGTTTGGTGAGCATTATCATCGCCGGCATGAGCCTGAGCATCTGCGGATTAATCATGCAGCAGATCAGCCGGAATAAATTTGTATCGCCGACGACTGCGGGAACGATGGACTGGGCAAGGCTCGGAATTTTGATTTCATTAATGATTTTTACGTCAGCGAGCCCGCTTGTGAAAATGTCTATCGCTTTTATTTTCGCGTTGGCGGGAAATTTCCTTTTCATGAAAATCCTCGAGAGAATCAAGTTCAATGATGCGATTTTTATTCCTCTCGTCGGTTTAATGCTTGGGAACATCGTCAGCTCAATCGCCACGTTTATCGCATATAAATACGACCTGATCCAAAACCTGTCATCTTGGCTGCAGGGAGATTTCTCACTGGTCGTTAAAGGCCGGTATGAGCTTTTATATCTGAGTATCCCGCTGGTGATCATCGCTTATGTGTATGCGGATAAATTTACGGTGGCGGGAATGGGAGAGAGCTTTTCCGTCAATCTCGGCCTGAAATACAAACGCGTCGTCAATATCGGTCTGATTATCGTGTCGCTCATCGCTTCACTGGTGATCCTGACCGTCGGGATGCTGCCGTTTCTCGGTTTGATCATTCCCAATATGGTGTCGATTTACAAAGGGGACAACCTGAGGAGCAGCCTGCCTCACACAGCTCTCTTGGGCGCTGTTTTTGTGCTGTTTTGCGACATTTTGGGAAGGGTGATCATCTTCCCGTACGAAATTTCCATCGGCCTGATGGTCGGTGTTATCGGCAGCGGCATCTTCCTGTATATGCTGTTAAGGAGAAAAGCATATGAGTCATAATAAAAAAATTACGCTGCTGGCGGCGCTCGCCATAATATGTATCGGATTCTTTCTGTTCTACGGACTGGGCAATTGGGAATACTCCCTGCCGAGACGATGCTTCAAAGTGCTTGCCATGATGCTCACAGGGGGAGCGATCGCGTTTTCAACGGTCATCTTCCAGACGATTACAAATAACCGCATACTGACACCGGGCATTTTAGGCCTCGATTCCCTGTATATGCTCATTCAGACCGTCATCGTGTTCCTGTTCGGTTCAATGAATATCGTCATGATGAACAAAAATCTTAATTTCGTCATCTCCGTCGGGCTGATGGTGCTCTTGTCACTCGTTTTGTATCAGCTCATGTTTAAAGGCGAGGGGCGGAACGTGTTTTTCCTTCTGCTTGTCGGCGTCGTGTTCGGCACGCTGTTCAACAGTCTGTCATCCTTTATGCAGATGCTGATTGATCCGAATGAGTTCCAGGTTGTTCAGGACAAAATGTTTGCCAGCTTTAACAATATCAACACCGATCTTTTAGGATTTGCCGGTGCTGTCTTTCTTCTGACAGGCATTTATGTCTGGCGGTTCACGCGGTTTTTTGACGTGCTGTCGCTCGGCAGGGAGCACGCCGTCAACCTTGGGATTGATTACGATAAGCTTGTGAAACAGATGCTCATCGTCGTCGCCATTCTTGTGTCTGTCTCTACGGCTCTTGTCGGGCCGATTATGTTTTTAGGACTGCTTGTCGTCAATCTGGCGAGAGAGTTTTTAAAAACCTACAGGCACACGTATTTAATCGCGGGTTCCGTCCTGATCAGCATCGTCGCGCTCGTCGGGGGCCAGTTTGTCGTGGAGAAAGTGTTCACGTTTTCCACGACGCTGAGCGTCATCATTAATTTTGCCGGCGGGATTTATTTTATCTATCTGCTGTTAAAGGAGAATAAATCATGGTAGAGGTCAAAAATGTAAGCAAACAATACGGAGGGAAAACCGTCCTTGAGAAAACGTCTCTATCCATTCAAAAGGGCAGGCTCACCTCGTTTATCGGTCCGAACGGCGCGGGAAAAAGCACGCTGCTGTCTATCATGAGCCGGCTGATTAAGACGGATTCCGGAGAAATCACGGTCGACGGGCAAGAGATCGGGGCCTGTAAAAGCAACGATCTGGCGAAAAAAATCAGCATCCTGAAGCAGACGAACCAAATCAATATCAGACTGACGATTAAAGACCTGGTCAGCTTCGGCAGATTTCCGTATTCCCAGGGGAAACTGACGGATGAAGATTGGGTGCATATCAACCAGGCCCTCAGTTATATGAAGCTGGATGACTTAAAGGATAAATACCTCGATCAGCTCAGCGGAGGCCAGTGTCAGAGGGCGTTTATCGCGATGATCATCGCTCAGGATACGGACTATATTTTTCTCGATGAGCCGCTGAACAATTTAGATATGAAGCATTCCGTTGAAATGATGAAGCTGTTGAAGCGGCTTGTGGAAGACTTCGGAAAAACGGTCGTCGTAGTGATTCACGATATCAACTTCGCATCCGTATATTCAGACCATATCGTCGCACTGAAAAACGGACGGATCGTCAAAGAAGGGCCGGCGGAGGAGATCATTGAAACCTCCGTGCTTGAAGATATTTATGATATGACCATCCCGATTCAAGAGATTGACAGTCAGCGGATCGGTGTGTACTTTTCTTAAAAACCAGATGAGGTGAAAGTCATGAAAAAATTCGCATTGCTATTCATTGCGCTAGTTACGATTTTTGTTGTTTCTGCATGCGGAAACGGGGACAAAACATCAGGCAAATCAAAAGAAACAATCACAATCAAAGATGATCTGAACAAAGAAGGAGTCAAAGTGCCGAAGAATCCGAAAAAAGTCGTCGTATTCAACTTCGGAATGCTGGATACGATGGATGAACTCGGTTTACAGGATCACGTGGCGGGACTTCCGAAACAAAACCTTCCAAAATACTTATCTTCATATAATAGTGATAAATACGCCAATACCGGCGGTTTAAAAGAACCGGATTTTGAAAAAGTCGCGGATATTGATCCGGATTTAATCATTATCGCCCACAGACAATCTGATTCTTATAAAGAGTTCTCAAAAATCGCGCCGACGATTTATCTTGATGATGACTATACAAACTACGTTGACAGATTCAAGCAAAACACTGAAGTGATCGGCAAAATCTTTAACAAAGAAAATGAAGTGAAAGATAAGCTTGCGAAAATCGACAAATCCATTGCCGATCTGAAGAAAAAGACAAGCAGCACGGATAAAAACGGGTTAGTGGTGATGGCGAACGACGGCAAAATCAGCGCGTTCGGATCTAAATCAAGATACGGCTTCATTCATGATGTGTTCGGCGTCAAACCGGCTGACAAAAACATCGAAGCCTCACTGCACGGACAAAGCATTTCCTATGAATATATCGCCAAAACAAACCCTGATTACATGTTTGTCGTTGACCGCGGAACAGCGATCGGCACAAAATCTTCAACAAAACAAGTGGTTGAAAATGATTATGTAAAATCGGTGAAAGCCGTGAAAAACAACCATGTTGTCTACCTTGATTCAGCTACATGGTATTTATCAGGAGGCGGCCTGGAATCCATGGCGCAAATGGTGAAAGAAGTAAAAGACGGAATCGAGAAGTAAAAAAAGAACCCGGTCACATACGTGATCGGGTTCTTTTTGGTTTACCGCGTAACGGCCTGCTGCTGCTCGGGCTGACGCGGTTTTTTCTTCAATGTAAAAGATAGGAGGAAGCCGGCCAGCGCGATGCAGGCGGCTACGACAAAGGCCGCATTCATGCCGTGCAGGGCGGCGTTTGCCGGAGTTGACGCATTGGCGTGCGCGGCCTGGCTGCTCATCACGGAAACCAGCAGCGCCGTACCGATAGAACCGCCGACTTGGCGGACGGTATTGTTCATGGCTGTGCCGTGCGGAATTAAGTGGCGCGGCAGGGCGTTGATTCCCGCTGTCGTCACCGGCATCATAATCATGGCTGTTCCCAAAAGCCGCGCGGTATAAACGACGACAATCCAAATGAGAGACGTCGAGTCCGTCAGATTCATAAACGGCAGGGACGTGAGCAGGATGATGAAGAATCCGGTCATCGCAAGGCCTTTTCCGCCGATTCTGTCAAACACCCGGCCGATAAACGGAGACATCATCCCCATCACAATCGCGCCCGGCAAAAGCATTAATCCGGTATCAAACGCGGAGACGCCCCGGACTTTTTGCGTGTAAAGCGGGAGAATGGTTTCCGTTCCGATCAGCAGCGCGAAAACAAGCGTTCCGAGCAGGGTGGTCAGGCTGAAAATCCCGAAAGAAAACACACGGAATTCCAGCATCGGTTTTTTGAGCTTCATCTGTCTTGCGATAAAGAAAATCAGCGCGGCCGCTCCGACAAGCAGCGAAGTCAGCACTTCAGTACTGGTCCATCCTGAGGAACCGGCGCTTGAGAAGCCGTAAAGCAGCCCGCCGAATCCGAGGGTCGATAAGATCACGGATAAAATATCAATCTGTGTTTCTCGTAATGTCGTGACGTTTTTCATCAGAATAATTGCTAAAAGCAAATCGATGACTGCGATCGGGAAGATGATATAAAACAAAGACCGCCAAGAGAATGCTTCGACCGCCCATCCGGAAAGCGTCGGGCCGATCGCCGGCGCGAACGAAATAACCAAGCCGACCATACCCATGGCGCGGCCGCGCTTTTCCATCGGGAAAATCGTGAGAAATACCGTCTGCATGAGCGGCAGCATAATTCCGGCGCCGGCCGCCTGAATAATTCGGGCCGTTAAGAGCACCGGAAAGTTCGGGGCGAATGCGCCGACAATGGTGCCCGCCGTGAAAATACTCATAGCGGAAATCAGGAGGGTGCGGCTCGTAAATTTCTCTATTAAAAATGCGGTAATCGGAATCAAAATCCCGTTTGTCAGCATAAACGACGTTGTCAGCCATTGCGCTTTGTTGGCATCTATATTGAAGTCATTCATAATGTGCGGCAGCGCCGTGATAAGCAGTGTCTGGTTCAAAATGGCGACGAACGCTCCCGCCAAAAGAATCCCGACAATGACAGAGCGGTTGTATGGTGCAGTTTTAATACTCTTATTCAAGCTGATTCCTTCTTTCTTTATAGTTTGAGCAATGTTTTAACGGCTGCAAGCGGCTGGTGCAGCGGTCCGGCCTGCTCCAAATAACCGATGAGCGCTTTTATAAGAAAATCCCGCGGCTGTTTGTCCGCTGATTCTTTCTCCAGCATAACCGCCGCGGAAGCGAGTCCTGCGGCATCATATTTTTCCTCCGGAAGGGCTGAGACGGCTTCTTTCAGTTCCTTCAGGCTTTCAGCCAGCAATACGGTTTTGTCTTTTGGCTCAAATGAGGAAGCGGAGGCGGTATAAAGGTCAATCATCTCCTGAGGCAAAGCCGTTTCGGTTTTCCTGTTTTCGACGATGAGATTGAGATGGCGGATGATAAAGTCCGTGAGCGGCTCCAGGGCGAGCGGTTCTTTTTCCAGCTTAATCAGCGTGATGCATTCTCTCAGGAGCCCCTGCAGGACGATCACCAGCTCCCATACATAAGGAATAATGTCTTCGCCGTACGTCTGAATCAGTGAATCGCGATGCCAGCAGATAAAGGTGGAGCGGGCCCTGTGAATATGCCGTTTTACCCGCTCATTAATGGAAGAGGGGCTTCCGTACATCAGCATATTAAAAAACTGCTGGTTGCGCCTGAAGCCTTCAAGCTCAGCCATCAGTTTTTTGGCAAACCGTTCCTCAGGGGAGAGGCTCGTTTCTTCATTTAATAATGAAGCGGCCGCTACCATCTGTTTCTGGTTAAAATCGAGCAGCTCCAGGAGCAGGTCTTCCTTTGATTCAAACAGCTTATACAAAGATGCTTTGGAGACTTTGCACTCCTCTGCGATCGCCTGCATCGAGACCGACGAAAAGCTTTTCCCGGAAAAAAGCTTCCTTGCCGCCAGCAGAATATCCGTTTTCTTATCATTCATAAGCCCAGATTCCTTCTTTCGTCACAATAGAAAACCCATCGGTTCACAGAAAACCAATGAGTATATGATGAAAATATTAACAAAAATTTTTACATAGTGTCAACGCTTTTGTTTGAGAAATAGAAAAAACCTGCCGGAGTGTTCCGACAGGCTGATACGTTTATTTATCCGTCTTAAATCCTTGTTTTTCAAGCATTTCACGAATGTGAGGATAATAAACCTGCTTATAGTAGGAAGTGATGCCTTGTGACCAGTTTCTTGTTTCCTGTCCGTCGGTGCGTTTTTTCATGTATTCGGACATCTGCTTGTCATAGGCCTCGATATGGGTTCTTAAATCTTCTTCTTGATACGTTTCATGATGCAGAACGGCTGCTTGCGGCAGACGCGGTTTTTTCGCGGAGCGGTCTGCCGGATGGCCGATGACGAGACCGGAAATCGGGAAAACGTATTTCGGAAGTTTCAGCAATTCAATGATTTCGTCAGGCTTGCCGCGCACGGCGCCGATCGGCACAGTGCCGAGTCCCATTGATTCAGCCGCAGCCGTTGCCGTACCCAGCGCAATCCCGACATCTACGGCTCCGACTAGAACGGACTCTAAACCGTTCGTGATCTCAAGCGGTGTATCATTATATTCTTCAAGCGCAATTTTAGCGCGGTTAAAATCAGCGCAGAATAAAAGGAAAACAGGCGCTTGGTCAATCCACGGCTGGCCGCCGGCCAATTCGGATATTTTTTTCTTCCGCTCCTTATCTTTCACCGCAATAACGGTAAATTGCTGGCCGTTAATGGAAGTCGGCGCTGCCTGAGTTGCTTGGATGATAAGGTCCAACTGCTCATCCGATACGGGTTCATCTGTGTAGCTGCGGATGGAACGGTGGTCTGTTAATATTTGAAGGACTTCGTTCATGTCATTCATCCTTTCGTTACTCTGACAGTTCTGTGCGGACGACGTCAAGCGGCGCACTCAGCACTTCTTTTGCTTTTGCCACGAATCCTTGGAAATGGTCAGTTGCGTTGTGGAATTTCATCGCTTCTTCATCTTTCCATTGCTCAAGCATAACGAATGTATTTTCCTCACCGACTTTTTCGAAAAGATCGTATTGCACATTTCCTTCTTCCGCGCGTGAATGCTGAACAAGTGATTGTGCTTCTCCTAAAAATTCCTCGCGTTTATCCGCTTTTACTTTCATGTAAGCCTGTAAGACGATCATTGTTATTCCTCCTGATTGGGTTTATTTGTTATAGTTCGAATATTATCGAACTAACTGTAACATGTTTCGCAGTGAATGGTAAAGGAAAAACCCTCACCGCCTAAATTGTCACCCGCCGCTTTTATGTGTTACATTTGACTCATGAACATTCCAAACCATCCTGAAACCGACCGCTTACAGCTGACAAAGGTTCTTCATGCTCTGAGTGATCCGCTCCGCTTAGAGCTGGTCAAACAATTGGCGGAAACAACAGAAAAAACGTGCGGTACCTGCGCTGATGTCCGGGTCGCCAAATCAACGCTGTCCCATCACTTCAAAGTGCTGCGGGAAGCGGGTATCGCCCAAGTGCGCATAGACGGGAAGCACCGTTATTATTCCCTGCGCAAAGATGATTTACAAGCGGCGTTTCCCGGCCTGCTGGAGGCGATTTTGCAGACAGAACCGGACCGCTGGTAAATAAGTCCCCGAATTCCGGGGGTTTTTTTATGCGCCGAAAACCGCCCGGTAAAGCCTGAGGACGCCTTCTTGAATATCGCTCTCCTTCAGGCGGGCGAACCCCAGAATGAGCTGCGGCTTATTTGAATCGCCTCCCGCTTTCAGACGGAACCGGCTCATCGCAAACAGATCGAGCTGTTCTGCATCCGCCCGTGCCAATATCTCTTTTTCTGAACGGGCGCAGTCAAACTCAGTGACAAAATGAAGCCCCGCATTGGCGCCCTTTACACTGATTCTTTCTCCGAATGTTTCTTCCAAAGCCGAAATGAGGCGTTCCCGCATGTTCTTATAATGCTGCTTCATCTTTTTAATATGTTTCTGATATTCACCTGAGTCGATAAATTCTTTCAGCGCGAGCTGGGCAAGCGTGCTGCACGTATGCAGGTCATACGTTCTCTCTTTGAACGTCCGCAAAAGCCCGGGCGGCAGAACCATATAGCTGATGCGCAGACCTGGGAAAAGGGATTTTGAAAAGGTCCCCATGTAGATGACATTTTGAAACCGGTCAAGGCTTTGAAGCGCCGGTATCGTATCGGCGTCATATTTAAATTCACTGTCATAATCATCTTCAATGATGAAGCGGCCGTTCTGTTCGGCTGCCCAGTTTAAAAGCTGAATCCGCCGGGAAGCGGGCATGATCACGCCTGAGGGGAATTGATGGGAAGGCGTGGTGATCAATACACAGGGCCGGCGTTTTTCAATTTCAGCCATGGACATGCCTTTTTCATCAAGGCTGATCGTCGCAACC
This sequence comes from Bacillus sp. SYZHCR11, assembly GCF_057196865.1. Taxonomy (NCBI): domain Bacteria; kingdom Bacillati; phylum Bacillota; class Bacilli; order Caryophanales; family Bacillaceae; genus Bacillus; species Bacillus sp. SYZHCR11. The sequence goes on along the minus strand of NZ_JBXUND010000004.1, from coordinate 185,247 downwards.
TTTTTCCCGAGGTTTTGCAGCAGCCGGTACATCCTCATATATCCCGGGTTCTCCATGGCGTACAGCGCGTCTTTTGGCAGCAGTTCCGTCAGCAGCTGCGTCAGCATTTGCGTGCCCGCCCCGAGCACGATTTGTTCCGGGCGGCATGTAACGCCTCTTGTCAGGGAAATAAGCCGCGAAATGGTTTCACGGACTTCATATAAGCCTTGCGGATGGACGAGTTCTCCGAGTGTATGAAATGAACGGGCGGCTGCTTTATGCTCACAGCGGAACCAGCTTTTCAAGGGAAAATGCGCCGTATCCACGCTCATATGAGAAAACGAAATCCAGCCGCTCTTATCCGGCTCCCGCTCTTTTAAATCTTCAGGCAATGAGAGCGAAGGGGTTTCTTCATGATAAACCGTATCAATTTCCTCCACGAAAAAGCCTTTTCTTTCGACTGCATATAAATAACCTTCCGAAAGCAGCTGCTGATAAGCTGAATTCACTGAATTCACGCTGACCTTCAGCGTCTCGGCAAGCTCCCGTTTAGACGGCACCTTTGTATGAGGCATCAGGCTGCGTTTCAAAACGGCCGCTTTTATGTGCTGATAGATCTGCTGATAGATATAATCCGCCGTTTCCGAATGATCAATGGAAATCGTCAGCATCCAGACCCTGCTCCTTTCTGATACCATGGATAAATTGATTTTGGTACTTTTCATCATACCAAAAAGAAGACAGAATGATAAGAAAACAATATAGGGGGATGGAATCTATGAGTCGAACAGCATCATCGGAAGTGACAACTGCCCAGTGGCAGCAAAAACGGGATCAATTCGTTTCCAAGGGGGTCGGCAACGGAAACCGCAGCATGGCGGTAAAAGGGGAAGGGGCGCTTTTGTACGATTTGGACGGCAGACGATTCATTGATTTTGCCGGAGCGATCGGAACGCTGAATGTCGGCCATTCTCATCCGAAAGTGGTGGAGGCCGTGAAGAAACAGGCGGAGGATCTGATTCACCCGGGATTTAACGTCATGATGTATCCGTCTTATATTGAGCTGGCCGAAAAACTTTGCGCCCTTGCGCCGGGAGATCATGCGAAAAAAGCGATTTTTCTCAATTCGGGGGCGGAAGCGGTGGAAAACGCCGTGAAAATCGCCAGAAAATATACGAAGCGCCAGGCTGTCGTGTCATTTACAAGAGGGTTCCACGGCCGCACGAACATGACGATGAGCATGACGAGCAAGGTGAAGCCTTATAAATACGGTTTCGGCCCGTTTGCCTCAGAGGTGTATCAAGCGCCGTTTCCTTACTATTATCAAAAGCCGGCCGGCATGAGCGACGAGCAGTATGACGACTTTATCATCAGCGCTTTCGAGGATTTCTTTATCGCCGCAGTCGCACCGGAAACCGTCGCCTGTGTCGTAATGGAGCCGGTTCAGGGAGAAGGCGGCTTCATCATTCCGTCAAAACGTTTCGTGCAGCACGTCGCCGCTTTTTGTAAAAAACACGGTATCGTTTTTGTAGCGGATGAGATTCAGACCGGTTTTGCCAGAACGGGAACGTATTTTGCGATTGAGCATTTCGAAGCCGTTCCGGATTTGATCACCGTATCCAAATCACTTGCGGCCGGATTACCTCTGAGCGGTGTCATCGGCCGGGCGGAAATGCTTGATGCCGCCGCGCCGGGGGAACTCGGTGGCACATATGCGGGAAGCCCGCTCGGCTGTGCGGCTGCGCTCGCGGTCCTGGATATTATTGAAGAAGAAGGGCTGAATCAGCGTTCCGAAGAGATCGGCCGGATCATCGAGCGTCAAGCGCTCGAGTGGAAAAAAGAGCATGCCTGCATCGGAGAAGTGCGCAGACTCGGCGCGATGGCGGCCATCGAAATTGTCAAAGATCCGCACACGCGGGAACCGGATAAAGCAAAAGCCGCGGCGATCGCTAAAACGGCGAACGAGAACGGACTGCTGCTGCTGACGGCCGGCATTAACGGCAACATTATCCGATTCCTGACGCCGCTTGTCGTGACGGATGAGCAGCTCAAAGAAGGCCTTTCCATTATCGAAGCAGCTCTGTGAGTTCAATTATTGGAATCCCGCCGGATGTGTCTGCTATCATGAAAGTGTGAGATACATCAACAAGCATTCAATGGTTTTACTATAGGAAAGAAAGGAATGTTCAATATGCCAGAACAATTAACAGTGTACAACCCGGCAACGGGAGAGGCGATCGAAAGCATCCCCCAGCAGACGGCCGAAGATGTTGAAAAAGCGATTGAACGTTCACATCAAGCGTTTCAATCATGGTCCAAAACATCAGCGGGAGAACGTGCCTCACTTTTGAGAAAATGGTATGAGCTGATTGTTGAAAATAAAGAAGAACTTGCGGAATTAATTACGAAAGAAAACGGCAAACCGTACGAAGAAGCGGTCGGAGAAGTTTTATACGGCGCCGGCTATATTGAATGGTTCGCCGAAGAAGCAAAACGGATTTACGGCAGAACCGTACCTGCGCCGACAACGGGCAAACGGATTGTCGTCACCCGTCAGGCGGTCGGCCCGGTAGCCGCGATCACGCCGTGGAATTTCCCGAATGCGATGATTACAAGAAAAGCCGCGCCCGCTTTGGCGGCAGGCTGTACGTTCATCATCAAACCGGCGGAGGATACGCCGCTTTCCGCTTACGCCCTTGCGCGTCTCGCATATGAAGCGGGAATTCCGAAGGACGTGCTGCAAGTGGTGATCGGTGACGGAGCCGAAATCGGAAACGTCTTCACCAGCAGCCCGAAAATCCGTAAAATTACCTTTACCGGCTCAACGCCTGTCGGCAAAATCCTGATGAAAAACAGCGCCGACACCGTAAAACATATGTCAATGGAGCTTGGCGGACATGCGCCGCTGATCGTGGATGAAGACGCTGATCTTGATCTGGCGGTAGCCCAAACAATGGCCTCTAAATTCAGAAATGCCGGCCAAACCTGCGTCTGTGCGAACCGGCTGATCGTACACGAATCCGTGAAAGACGAGTTTGCGAAAAAACTGAGTGAAGAAGCTGCGAAACTCAAAGTCGGAAACGGTCTTGAAAAAGGCGTAAACGTCGGCCCTGTCATCAACAAAAAAGGCTTCGATAAAATCGTCGGCCAAATTAATGACGCCGTGGAAAAAGGTGCAGAAGTGCTGACGGGCGGAACGTATGACCAAAACGACGAAAAAGGATGCTATTTCGTGACGCCGACCGTGCTTTCAAATGTAGATACATCCATGAACATCATGCATGAAGAAACATTCGGCCCGGTTGCGCCGATCGTTACGTTCTCAGATATTGATGAAGCGATCAAGCTTGCGAACGATACGCCGTTCGGGCTTGCGGCTTATTTCTTCACAGAAAACTACCGCCGCGGCATCTATATTTCTGAACAGCTTGAATACGGCATCATCGGCTGGAATGACGGCGGTCCGTCCGCGGTTCAAGCGCCGTTCGGAGGAATGAAAGAAAGCGGCATCGGCCGTGAAGGCGGTACGGAAGGCATTGAACCGTACCTGGAAACCAAATACATGTCTATCGGACTTTAATGAGCCGAAAAGAAAGCCCCGCTTCTAAGCGGGGCTTTTTTTATTGAGCGGTCTGCCGGTGAATATCGCCGGCAGGCTTTTTTGATATTGCGGGAATAATCGGTTCGATTCCAGACAAAATAACAGCAAATACGATTGAAAGAAGGTCGCCATCATGGATATATTACTGGCTCTTCTCCCGGCTTTATTTTGGGGGAGCATCGTGTTATTTAACGTCAAATTAGGCGGCGGGCCTTACAGCCAGACGCTGGGAACGACAATCGGGGCGCTCATCGTTTCGTTTGTGCTGTATCTGTTTGTCCATCCGGTGCTGTCCGGGCGCATTTTTATTGTCGGCATCATCTCGGGGCTGTTTTGGTCGCTCGGCCAAAGCAATCAGCTTAAAAGCATACAGCTGATGGGCGTTTCAAAAACGATGCCGATATCAACGGGAATGCAGCTCGTCTCGACTTCTTTGTTCGGTGTGATCGTATTCAAAGAATGGTCAACCCCGATCGCGATTACGCTGGGTATTCTCGCCCTTATTTTTATCATCATCGGGATTGTGCTCACATCTTTAGAAGATAAAAAGGGGCGGGCGGACGGAGAACCGGGAAACTTAAAAAAAGGCATTGTCATCCTGCTGATCTCCACGCTCGGCTATTTGGTCTATGTCGTCGTCGCCCGGCTGTTCGGTGTATCCGGATGGTCAGCGCTTCTGCCGCAGGCGATCGGGATGGTCATCGGCGGACTGCTCCTGACGTACAAGCATAAACCGTTTAATAAGTACGCCCTCAAGAACATTCTGCCGGGAATCATCTGGGCGCTCGGGAACATGTTTCTGTTCATCTCACAGCCGCGCGTCGGAGTTGCGACAAGTTTTTCCCTCTCTCAAATGGGGATCGTCATCAGCACGCTCGGCGGAATCTTCATTCTCCGTGAGAGCAAAACGAAGCGTCAGCTGGTCGCCATTGCTATCGGGATTATCCTGATCATTGTAGCCGCGGTATTCTTAGGCGTTGCGAAATCAAATTCATAACATATGCAGGAGGTTTGAACATGTACACGGATTTAAAAGGAAAAGTCGTTGCCATTACGGGAGCTTCATCAGGATTAGGAAAAGCGATGGCGATCCGCTTCGGACAGGAGCAGGCGAAAGTCGTGGTTAACTACTATAGTAATGAAAAAGACGCCCAAACCGTTAAAGAAGAGATTCAAAAAGCGGGAGGCGAAGCTGTCATCGTTCAAGGAGACGTCACAAAAGAAGAAGATGTCAAAAACATCGTGCAGACCGCAGTGAAGGAATTCGGCACATTGGATGTCATGATCAATAACGCCGGCATGGAAAATCCGGTTCAGTCGCATGAAATGCCGCTTAAAGACTGGAACAAAGTTATCAATACCAATCTGACCGGCGCTTTCTTAGGAAGCCGCGAAGCCATAAAATATTACGTAGAGAATGATATTCAAGGAAACGTCATTAACATGTCAAGCGTACATGAAATGATTCCGTGGCCGCTGTTTGTCCACTACGCGGCGAGTAAAGGCGGCATCAAATTGATGACGGAAACGCTGGCGCTTGAGTACGCGCCGAAGCGCATCCGTGTTAACAATATCGGACCGGGCGCCATCAATACGCCGATCAACGCGGAAAAATTTGCCGATCCCGTTCAGAAAAAAGATGTGGAAAGCATGATTCCGATGGGATATATCGGTGAGCCGGAAGAAATCGCGGCTGTCGCCGTCTGGCTTGCTTCAAAGGAATCAAGCTATGTGACCGGGATTACGCTGTTTGCTGACGGGGGAATGACCAAATATCCGTCTTTCCAGGCAGGCCGCGGATAAGAAAAAAAGCGATCGCAGGCTCTTTAGAGCCGGATCGCTTTTTGCTTACGCGCGTTTTTTCTTTACAAGCGCCGCGATGGAAAGGATAATCGCCGCAGCTGACAGAACGATGGCTGCAATATCAAGCGCTGATACGCCGGATTTGCTTTCTTCGTTTGACTGTTCAGCTCCGTGCGCATCCGTCACGCTCGCCGATTTCGTGATTTTCGTAATCGAGTGAGGCGTGTCGGCTTTCTCATCACCCGTCCATTCTACAATGCTGCCGTCTTTGTAATATTGGTAAGCGTCCCAAGCGGCATCTCCGCTCTTTTCAGGATTTTTCGCAACGAATGTGAACTGCTGGAATTGGCCGGGCTGAATGCCGCCGTCCTTTGCTTCCCAAGTGACGGAGACCGCTTTGTCATTATGTTTGGATACGGATGTTTTCCAGCCCGGAATTGGCTGATACTGCTGAAATTCAACGCCGGCGGGCATTTTCAGCACGACTTTCGTTGTCGGCTCATTCTTTTCCACAGGCACTTTCATCGTGTACGTTTCCCAAGAACCGGCCGCGGATTCCGCCGGTTTGACTGAGACGTGGGCGCTTGCTGTCGCCGTAAAACCGACGAGTGACAGGGTCACGGCGGATATGAATAATAAAGCCTTTTTTTTCAACATGAGATACACTCCTTAGTTTGTCGTTGAGAATATTTGGTTGATTTCATTAAAATCGTTTGTCAGCCCGTGGACTTTGATCTTCCAGTTTCCCTTTTCGGTGATGGACAGGTTGGCGGCTTCGAATGTGCCTTCCTTCGTCTTCTTCAAATCAAAGGTGCTTTCATGCTGTTTGCCGCTGAAGCCCGTCTGGTAAACAGTGACCGTAAATTGCTGAATGTCTTTTACTAAGCTGCCGTTATGATCGGTGACAATGACTTGAAATTCATTTTTACCCGGCTGGTTCGGCGTAATGTGCAAGGATAGGGTCTCCCCGTTTCCGATCGTTTCTGAGCCGTTAAAAGGCAACGGCGCGGGCGGAGGCGGACTGGGCAGGCTTGTGAAGACGGCGGTTGTGAATAACACCGCAATGCCTAGTGCCCATTCGGCCTTTATCGTTGCGCTGATGCTCCTTTTTCTGCTGAACTTCGTCATCCATACGTGAACGGCGCCGAGCGCAAGCATGATGACAAACAGTCCGATTTTCAAAAGGAGCGTCTTGCCGTAAGCGGTGTGAAAGAGTGAATCGAACGAGCGGATAATGAAAAATCCGTTCAGCACTCCTGAAAATAACAGCACGCCGACAGAGGCGAACGCCCAAGGAGAAAACCGTCTGACCGTTTCCCAAGCGATGGTTTTATCGGGTTTTCTCCACTCTGATGAAAGAAGCAGCACAAGCGCGGCGATACCGCCCATCCATACAGACGCGGCCGATAAATGGAGAAAGTCCATTGCGATGCCGACCGCTTTTTCGTCGATAACGGCCGCATGCCCGGCGAATGCTTTTGCCAAAAGCGAAGCGAAGAAGAATAACAGCGGCGCCGTCCAGTACGCAAATGACCGGAATGCTTTCTTCTTCAGCAGCGGGATCATGGACAGGGCGAGCAGGATAAATAAGCTGATCTGGATCATCCAGACGTACCCGCCTGCCGTTTTCAGAAGCGTTTCTTTTACATAGTCCGGCTGAAACGCGGCGCTCCAAGCGCCGCCCGCGTTTTCTTTCGTCTGGATCGGGAGCTGGCACACGAGCGCGAGCCCCGTTAAACATAAAGAAATCACGAGCAGCTTTACAGTTCGTTTTGCTTTTGATGAATCTTCATTATTTCTGTACCAAAACAGATGGAAAAAAGCCGTGCCGATAAACAGGGAGAGAGCGGTGTACAAAATACCGCGGTCGATGGCCGCTTCGGGATGAAGCGCCGCTTGCGATGATGTCTGCTCCTGAAGTTCTCCGCCGGCTTTTCCGATGCTGAAAGGGATGACGCCGGATACCGGATGTCCGTCGGCCGATACCGCGTTCCATTCCGCTCTGTAAATATCATGCGGCAGATTTTTTTTCAATGCCGCGGTCATGATGCGGGCATTATTTTTTTGAATCACCGTTTTGCCCGCGTCAACCCGTTCACCGGATGAATTATAGACCTTAATGGAGTGGAAGCCTTCTTCAATCTGTTCATTAAACTCAATTTCAATCTGCTTCGGCGCTTGTTTTAATTCGCTGTTCTCACCCGGATTTGAGTTTGTGATGTAGGCGTGGGCGAAGCTTGTTTTCGGAATCAAAACAAGGAACAGCAAAAAGACGAGCCAGCGTTTGTTCTGTCTCATGGATGATGACACCGCCTTCCGGTTGGTTGTTGTTATGTCTTGCTGCAGGTGCATCCCTTCTGCCTGTCGTGTAAGATGATGTCCGCCGCCTCGTCAAAGGTGCAAATGACCCCGCCGAATCCTTTTTGAAACCGTTCTGCGTAATCAAGCGTTGAGAAGGGAATCGCCTGAGGCCGGCAGCAGTGAAGGTCAATATCGGCATGGACTAAAAAGTATGCGGAAGCTGCCGTCAGCGTCGTCTGAAGAAGAAAATCCTTACAAATGACGTGGGACACTTCATCCTTTTTATCCTCATACCGCAAAATCGCGCAATGAATGCAGCACATCTGCTCAACGGTTTGTGAAACGGTAATAAGCTGAACAGAATACGAATGCTGAATCGGCCGCAGGCAATAGCCGCATTGATTGGCGCTTCGTTCTGAAGCGGGAGGGAGCGTAATGCCGCCGGGTGTCCGGATAATCCGGTTTGCATCCGCCAGCTGATTGACGTCTCTGTACACGGTCATCTCGGAGACGCCGAATCTCTCGCTTATGTCAGAGATTTTCAGCGCGCCCTCTTCTTTCAGCCATTCAAGCAAGGTTTGCTGTCTGTGAATCGGAAGCAATTCTGCATCCTCCTTTTTATGCGAATGAGTGATGAACCTCCCTCTAAGAGTAGATGTTTTCACAAATGCACACAAGAGCCTGATGATAAAATATGTGAAAAAATGTTGAACAATCACAAATGTAAAACACGCAGTCAGACTCTGTTATAATAGAAGAGTTGAATGGAGGAATAAACATGAAAGAAACGACCTGCCCGAACTGCGGCAAGCCGATTACAGGCGACATGGTCAGATCATCGATGATCCCGTGCCAGTTTCAGTGCGGGCATTGCCATGTGAAATTGCGTGAATATAAAGTATCAGCTCCGATTATGGCTGCGGCCATTGCGATCACGGTGCTTTTGATTTATCTTGTGCAGATGGCCAGAACCGCCGTCATGCCGATGTTTCCGGCAGCGCGGTATGTGCCGGCCGCCATTTTCGCGCTCGTATGTGCGTATCCGGTGTTTATTGTCAGTGAGCGGCTCATTGCCAAGCTCGTCGTCACAAAAGGACACATTATATACAGAAAGCGGTAAGACACCTTTGATGAGGTGTCTTTTTTTGTTAAGGATTTGTCACAGTCTCTGTGCCAAACTCCTCTTTACTTTTCATTGAATGAGGATTGTAAGCGTTTTATGATGAAGACACAGGGGAGAGAGAAACCCCGTGTCTTATTTATTTTCATCTGAAGGCAGGCAAACAGGGAGGGAATGAACATGCAGCAAGAACAGCAAGCTGGCATGAAAGTGAAGATACAGCGGTTCGGCAGTTATTTAAGCGGTATGATCATGCCGAATATCGGCGCATTTATCGCATGGGGAATTATCACCGCGCTGTTTATTCCGGCGGGATGGTTTCCGAATCCGCAGCTGAATACATTGGTAAGCCCGATGATTACGTATCTTCTGCCGCTTTTAATCGCATATACGGGCGGAAAAATGATCTATGATCACCGCGGGGGAGTCGTCGGAGCGACGGCCGCCATCGGAGTCATTGTCGGAGCGGACATTCCGATGTTCTTAGGGGCAATGATTATGGGACCTTTGGGCGGTTATCTCATTAAACAATTAGACCGTCTGTTTAAAGATAAAGTCAGACAGGGTTTTGAAATGCTGATCAACAACTTCACGGCGGGAATTATCGGCGCGGTGCTGACGATTATCGCGTTTTATGCGATCGGCCCGGTCGTCCTGTCTCTTAACAAATTGCTGGCGGCGGGTGTGGAAGTCATTGTTCACGCGAATTTGCTGCCGATTGCAAGCGTTTTCGTAGAGCCGGCGAAAGTCCTGTTCCTGAATAACGCGATCAACCACGGCATTTTAAGCCCGATCGGAATCGAGCAGGCCGCCAAAGCGGGAAAATCCATTCTGTTCTTAGTGGAAGCGAACCCCGGACCGGGACTCGGTATTTTACTGGCCTATATGTTCTTTGGGAAAGGCTCTTCAAGATCGACAGCTCCGGGAGCGGCGATCATTCATTTCTTCGGGGGGATTCATGAAATCTATTTCCCTTACATTTTAATGAAACCTATGCTGATCCTCGCGGCGATCGCCGGGGGAGCGAGCGGACTGCTCACATTCTCGATCTTTAACGCGGGTCTTGTCGCCGCATCATCTCCGGGAAGCATCATCGCCATTTTGGCGCTGACGCCGAAAGGAAGCTATCTCGGCGTGCTGGCGGGCGTCATCGTTGCCGCGGCCGTATCGTTTATCGTCTCGGCGCTTATTCTGAAATCGTCTAAAGCGGGCGAAGAAGATTTGACAGCCGCGGCGGAAAAAGTGCAGGAAATGAAAGGCAGGAAAAGTGAAGCGGCGGCCGCATTGGCAGACAAAGAGGAAGAGCCGGAAAACAGCGCCGCTGATATTTCCGCTGACCAAGTCAGCCGCATTATCTTCGCATGTGACGCGGGTATGGGATCGAGCGCAATGGGCGCCTCCATTTTAAGAAACAAAGTGAAAAAAGCAGACCTGGATATTGATGTGACAAATACGTCGATCAATAATCTTCCGAATGACGCGGATATCGTCATTACGCATAAGGACCTGACTGACCGCGCGAAAGCGAAGCTGCCGCAGGCGGTGCACATTTCGGTTGATAATTTCTTAAACAGCCCGAAATACGATGAACTGATTGAAAAGCTTAAAAACTAATCAAACAGAAAGAGGGATCTTCATCATGGAAGTATTGGCTAAAGCGAACATCAAACTGAACCAGACAGTGAACTCAAAAGAGGATGCCATCCGCCTGGCGGGACAGACGTTGATTGATAACGGTTACGTGAAGAACGGCTATGTGGAAAAAATGTTCGAACGTGAAGAAACATCATCCACGTTTATGGGAAATTTCATTGCGATCCCGCACGGAACGGAAGATGCGAAGGATGAGGTGCTTCATTCAGGCATTTCCGTCATCCAGATTCCGAACGGTGTGGAATATGGTGAAGGCAATACGGCAAAGGTCGTTTTCGGTATCGCCGGAAAAAACAATGAACACTTAGACATCCTGTCAAACATCGCCATCATCTGCTCAGAGGAAGAAAACATCGAACGGCTGATCAGTGCAAAGACGGAAGAAGAACTGGCCGCTATTTTCAGTGAGGTGAACTGACATGATTGCCCTTCATTTCGGAGCGGGAAACATCGGGCGGGGCTTTATCGGCGCCCTGCTCCATCATTCCGGCTATGACGTAGTTTTCGCTGATGTGAATGAAACGATGGTCAGCCTTCTCAATGAAAAGAAGGAATATACCGTGGAGCTTGCCGACGGCGGCAGGCAGACAGAAATCATCGGCCCCGTTTCAGCCATCAACAGCGCGGTGCAAGAACAAGAGCTGTACGGGCTGATCAATGAAGCGGCGATCATTACGACGGCGGTGGGCCCGAACGTTCTCAGACTCATCGCCCCGTCCATCGCGGAAGGTCTGAAGCGCAGAACGTCCTCTGAGCCTCTCAATATCATTGCCTGTGAAAATATGATCGGCGGCAGCAGTTTTCTGAAAAAAGAAGTTTTCGGACATTTGACGGAAGCGGAGCGGGAACTCGTGAACCGGACAGTCGGCTTCCCGGATTCTGCGGTAGATCGGATCGTGCCGATTCAGCACCATGAAGATCCGCTGAAAGTATCCGTAGAACCGTTTTTTGAATGGGTCATAGACAGAACCGGCTTTGCCGGCGATCAGCCGGTACTTAAAGGCGCGTTGTTTACGGATGATCTTACGCCTTTCATTGAGAGAAAGCTGTTTACCGTCAATACCGGGCATGCCGTCACGGCGTATGTCGGCTATCAGCGCGGATTAAAAACCGTCAAAGAGGCCATCGGCCATCCGGAAATCCGGCGTGTCGTGTACGATGCACTTTCAGAAACGGGCGAGTACTTGGTGAAAGCGTACGGCTTTAAGCAAGCCGAACACGAGCAGTACGTGAAAAAAATCATCAGCCGCTTTGATAATGAATACATCACGGATGATGTGACAAGAGTCGCCAGATCACCGCTCAGAAAACTCGGAGCGAATGACAGATTAGTAGGGCCGGCCAAAAAAATAAAAGAACCGAATGCGCTGGCGGAAGGTATCGCCGCCGCCCTGCGCTTTGACTATCAGGATGATCCGGAAGCGGTTGAGCTGCAAAAGCTTATCGCGGAAAAAGGCACGAGCGGCGTTCTTCAAGACATTTGCGGTATTCAGCCGCATGAACCGCTGCACGGCATCGTGCTCAAAAAGCTCAATCAATAAAAATGAACCCGCGTCGGGGGGACGCGGGTTTTTTCTTGCGTTATAATGAGAGGGAAGGGAGGCTGCGTGATGAATCAGAAGCTATTGCCCCATCGTTTTCCGTTTCTTTTGATTGACGGCACGACGAACAGTGAAGCCGGAAAATGGGCGGCTGCTTACAAAAACATCAGTGAAAATGACTGGTTTATAACTGAATACCAAAGAGAGATGCCATTTTCGCTCGTCGTTGAAGCAATGGCCCAAACGGCGGCTTGCGCGGGAATTACCGGCGGTGACGGTCTCGGTCTCTTATCCGCGGTGAAGAAAGCGGAAAGGTTAGGTGCCGCTTTGCCGGGAGACCGTCTGGATCTTTTTTTTGAGGTCACGCGAATCAGACGCGGTTTTGTGTTCGGCCGGGCGAAAGCGTCCGTTGCCGGGAAGCCTGTGGCGGAAGCGGAGCTCAGCATATTTATCCAGCCATCGTAAAAAAAGCCGCCTCCACCGGCGGCTTTCGGACAAGCGTGTTATTTTGTATCATAATCTCTCTCACTTTGTGAATTGTCCCTCTGGTCATGTTTGTGTTTTTCGTCATTGGCGTTTTCCTTCAGCTCTTCCAGCGGAATCGGATCCGTTAAATCATGATGTTCAGGATTTTCATTCGGTTTGTTCTTTTGTTTTCTTTCTTTCATCCTCCATCACCTCAATATTTCTTTTCCTCAACGCTCGCCCCGCCAAACGCAGGAAGCGGTTTTTTGTTCCTGTGGGTCATATGTATTAAAATAGAGACGACTACAATATAAAAAGTGAGGTACATATATGCCGATACAAAGAGAAGACGCAGATATTAAACTGATCGCGATTGATATGGACGGAACCCTGCTCAATGACGAGCAGCTCATCCCGGAGGAAAACCGGCGGGCGATCAAGGAAGCGGAGGCGAAAGGAATTCACGTCGTCATCAGCACAGGACGCACGCTGATGACCTGCCGCGAACTGGCTGAGTCTCTCGAGCTGTCATCCTTTTTAATCACGGCAAACGGCAGCGAAATCTGGGATTCCAACTTTGAGCTGGTTGAGCGCAAGCTTCTTCATACCGATCATATTCAAAAATTATGGGATCTGAGGAATAAGCACAACACGAATTTCTGGGCCTCTACCGTCGATAGAGTGTGGAGAGGGGAATTCCCGGAAACGATTACGGATCATCAGTGGCTCAAGTTCGGGTTCGAAATCGAGGATGATGAAGTGCGGAATGAGGTGCTGAAAGAGCTCAAGGAATACAAGGAGCTCGAAATCACAAACTCAAGTCCGATCAACATCGAAGTCAATGCCCTCGGTATCAACAAAGCGGCTGCGCTGGCGAAGGTATCGGAAAAACTCGGCTTCACGATGGAAAATGTGATGGCCATGGGTGACAGTCTGAATGACATTGCCATGATCGAAAAAGCGGGTGTCGGCGTCGCCATGGGGAACGCGCAGGACATCGTGAAAGAAACAGCTGACTGGGTGACTGATGTCAACACGGAAAACGGGGTCGCCAAAGCGATCCGCCACTGGGTGTTATAATAGAAAAAAGAGAGAGTCTCAGCATGAGGCTCTCTTTTTTTGTTTTGTCAGATTTGTGACTAGGTCCATGGTAGGTTTTCTGACAAAAGGATGTTCAAACTTGTCAGAATTAAATATAATGAAGAGAAATCCAACAATTCGGAATAGTCGTTCCAAATATCGGAATGATAATAAAATAAAACGTTTACAATACAGGAGGGAGCTTATGTTTCAGATTGACATCAATTGTGATTTAGGAGAGAGTTTCGGTGCTTATAAAATCGGACTGGATGAAGAGATTTTGGATTATGTGACATCTGCAAACATCGCCTGCGGCTTTCATGCGGGTGATCCCAGCGTGATGCGCAAAACGGTTGCGCTTGCGGCGGAAAAAGGCGTGAAAATCGGCGCTCATCCCGGGCTGTTCGATCTGCAGGGATTCGGGCGGCGGCAGATCGCGATTACGCCCGAGGAAGCGTATGATCTGACGCTGTATCAAATCGGCGCGCTGTCAGGGTTTTTAAAAGCGGAAGGTGTCGAGATGCAGCATGTGAAGCCGCACGGCGCTTTATATAATATGGCCGCCGTCAATCCCGGCCTGTCAAAAGCCATCGCTCAGGCGGTCTGTCATTTTGATCCCGGGCTTATTCTTTTCGGGCTTTCCGGAAGCGAGCTGATTAAAGCGGGAGATCGAATCGGACTGAGGACGGCAAGCGAAGTGTTTGCGGACCGCACCTATCAGGAAGACGGCACGCTGACGCGGCGTTCAGAGCCGGATGCGCTGATTCAGGATGACAAAAAAGCGGTCGGTCAAGTGATTCAAATGGTGAAAGACAGCACGGTGACATCACGTAAGGGACAAGCTGTAAACCTGAAAGCGGACACGGTCTGCATTCACGGAGACGGCGCCCACGCGCTGACATTCGCAAAAACAATCAAAAAAGAATTAAAAGCGGCAGACATTCAAATCAGCGCGCTTGCAAAAGACTGAGCAGCAGAGGGAGGAAGACAGCATGGAGCAAAAGAAAAAAACAGCCGGAAAGGCTTCCGGCAAATGGTCGCTTCTTTTAGGCGCGACATTTTTGATGGCGACATCATCAATCGGGCCCGGCTTTCTGACGCAAACGGCCACGTTTACCAATACATTGGCGGCAAGCTTCGGCTTTATCATTTTAATTTCTATTATTTTGGACATTTTCGCGCAAACCAATGTATGGCGGATTATCGCGGTTTCCGGAAAGCGCGGCCAAGAGATTGCCAATATGGTGCTTCCGGGCGCCGGTTATGCCATTGCTTTTCTGGTCGTGCTCGGCGGACTTGCGTTTAATATCGGAAACATCGGCGGCGCGGGTCTCGGTCTTCAAGTATTATTCGGAATCAAACCGGAGATCGGCGCTTTAATCAGCGCAGCGGTCGCGGTGCTGATTTTTGTCATAAAGGAAGCCGGAAAAGTCATGGACCGTTTTATGCAGATCGCCGGAATCGTCATGATCGTATTGACGGTGTATGTTGCCGTAACGACGGGTCCGCCGGTCGGACACGCGGTTGTAAAAACTTTTATGCCTGATCATATCAGTGTGCTGGCAATCGTGACGCTTGTCGGCGGCACGGTCGGCGGATACATTACATTTGCCGGAGGCCATCGCTTGCTTGATTCAGGCATCCAAGGGAAGGAAGTCATTCCTCAGGTGACGAAAAGCTCCGTCACAGGCGTCTTGATTACATCTGTTATGCGGATTGCCCTGTTTCTCGCCGTGCTCGGCGTCGTTTCAAAGGGCCTGCGCATCGATCCTGATAATCCCGCGGCTTCTGTATTCCGGCTTGCGGCGGGAAATGTCGGCTATAAAATTTTCGGCGTCATCATGTGGTCTGCCGCTATCACGTCTGTCATCGGCGCCGCCTATACATCGGTGTCATTCTTCAAATCGTTTTCGGCAAAAATCGAAAAGCACTCACATGGCGTAATTATCGGTTTTATTATTGTATCCACTCTTATTTTTGTCACGATCGGCCAGCCTGCCAAAATTCTGGTCGCGGTCGGTTCGCTTAACGGCTTAATTCTGCCGCTTGCATTAGCGATGATTCTGTTGGGCGCCTATAAGAAAAAAATCGTCGGCGATTACAAGCATCCGATCTGGCTCACGATTGCAGGGGCGATCGTAGTGGTTGTCATGGCGGTTATGGGCATCTATACATTATTCTCGCAAATGCCGCAGCTATGGAGCTGATGATATGAAAAACCATATGAGTGATATGAGTCCCGAAGAAGTCAGACAGCTTATCAGGAAAGGGCAGATGACCGGGCCGACGGCGGGGTTGGCCGCTTCTTACGCACAAGCCAATCTCGTCGTTTTGCAAAAGGATCTTGCCTTTGATTTTCTCTTATTCTGCCAGCGCAATCAAAAGCCTTGTCCGGTGCTTGATGTGACGGATGCGGGTTCACCCGTTCCGGCAATAGCGGCGCCGGGAGCTGATATCCGGACGGACTTTCCGAAATACAGGATTTATCGGCATGGCGTGCTTACTGAAGAGGTAACGGATATTACGCCGTATTGGAAGGATAATTATGTCGGGTTTTTGATCGGCTGCAGTTTTTCATTCGAGCAGGCCCTTATTAATCAGCACATCCCGATCAGGCACATCGATGAAGGCGTGAACGTTCCCATGTATAAAACAAATATTGACTGTATTCCGGCGGGCCCGTTTTCAGGAAAAATGGTCGTCAGCATGAGACCGATTCCGGAAAGGCTGGCAGTCCGCGCGGCGCAGGTCACGTCACGTTTTCCCGCCGTGCACGGCGCCCCCGTCCGCATCGGAAATCCGCAAAGCATCGGCATCAGCGATTTGCATCAGCCGGATTTCGGAGATGCCGTAACGGTGCGGGAAGGTGAAGTTCCCGTATTCTGGGCTTGCGGCGTTACACCCCAGGCGGTGATCATGGAAGCAAAGCCTGATATCGTAATAACACATTCACCGGGGCACATGCTGATCACCGATATACAAAATGAATCGCTTGCTGTCCTGTAAGTGAGAAAGAATACAACGAGGTGATGACAATGATGCAGTATAGCGGAAATACAGCGCTTGATATACAGCCGTACGGTGATTCCGCCGTTATCATCCGCTTTGGCGGGCACATCAGCGAAGAGGTCAACAGCCGGGTGCAGGCGGCGGCAGCCTGTATGGAAGAACGGCCGTTTCCGGGCTTCGTTGAATGTATTCCGGCATTCACAAGCTTAACGGTCTTTTATGACGTGTCTGCCGTCTCAAACATAAAAAAAGGCGTCTCTCCTTTTGCCCTGGTCAAGAAAGAAGTGACAGAACGTCTCAGCCATATAATGACCGGCCGCAAAAAAGAGCGCCGGGTGATGGAAATCCCCGTTTGCTACGGCGGAGATTTCGGTCCCGATTTAGAAGAGGTCGCTGAAATGAACGATCTGACCCCGGAAGACGTCATCCGCATTCATACTGAAGGCGAATATCTCGTTTATATGCTTGGATTTGCGCCGGGATTTCCGTTTTTAGGTGGAATGTCTGAGCGGATCAGAGCGCCGAGAAAGGCGTCGCCAAGGCCGTCCATCCCGGCCGGTTCAGTAGGAATCGCGGGAATGCAGACCGGTGTGTATCCGATATCCACTCCCGGCGGCTGGCAGCTGATCGGCAGCACCCCGCTCCGGCTTTTCAGGCCGGAAGAACATCCGCCGAGTCTATTGAGAGCGGGTGATACGGTGAAATTCGTCCGGATCACAGCAGAGGAGTACAGCCGCATCAAGGAGGGAGCCGAATGAGTATGAAAGTGGTAAAACCCGGTCTCTTGACGACGGTTCAGGACACGGGGCGGACGGGATATCAGAAATACGGTGTGCTGGGAAGCGGCGCAATGGATACGATCTCTCTGCGCATCGCCAATCTTCTTGCCGGAAATCAAGAAAAAGAGGCGGGGCTTGAAGTTACGCTTATGGGGCCAGGGCCTTCCTTTGAGTTCTCAGAACCCGCGGTTATTGCCGTTACGGGGGCGGATTTCGCCTTTCATATTAATGGGGAGCCCGCCCCTCTGTGGAAACCGGTTTTGATAAAGGAAAACAGCGTCGTCTCATTCGGGCCGTGCAAGATGGGGAGCCGCGCTTATCTCGCCGTCGCGGGGGGATTTGATGTGCCCGCCGTCATGGAAAGCAAAAGCACGTATGTCAGAGCGGGGATCGGCGGCTTTTGCGGAAGAGCGCTGCAAAAAGATGATGAGCTGCCGCTCGGCCGTATGACGCCATGTTCGGAATCAATCGCGTACCGTCTGAGCGATTCTTTCGGACAGTATGGTTTCTCAGCGCCTGATTGGTCTGTCAGCAGCAGAGGGTTTCTGCCGCTGAAAAAAAATCCGGTCATACGAGTGCTTGAAGGCGCTCAATTTCACGCTTTTACAGAAGAAGCAAAATTACGTTTTTATCAAGAGTCATATACGGTCACGCCTCAATCCGACCGAATGGGCTACCGGCTGAAGGGCGCTCCGCTTGAATTGCGGGAGCCGCTGGAAATGGTATCTGAGGCTGTGACGTTCGGAACGGTGCAGGTGCCGCCGGACGGCAATCCGATTATTCTGCTGGCTGACAGACAGACGACGGGGGGCTATCCGCGAATGGCGCATATCATATCCGCCGATCTTCCTCTCGTCGCCCAAACGATGCCGGGGGAACATATTACGTTCCGGGCCGTTTCGCTGGAGGAAGCGGAAATGCTGCTTTTGGAGAAGGAACAGCAGCTGAAGGAGCTGAAAGCAAGGCTCAAAATGGAATGGCTGATCTGACAAAGGGGCTAAAGACCATGGAAAACAAAAACAAAACCGTCATCAAATCAATGGAACTGCTTCATTTGTTTCTCACTGAACCGAGCCTGAGCTTAAATGAACTGGTTTCTCTATCGGAAATGCCGAAGACTTCGGTTCACCGGATGGCAAGCTCACTGGAGGAAACGGGGTTTCTCACCCGGGCGGCGGACGGCCGTTATCAGCTTGGTCTGATCTTTTTACAATTCGGCCAGCTCGTCTCTGAACGTCTGGATATCAGGGAAATAGCCAAACCGATTATGGAAGAGCTGTGCAGCGAAGTGGATGAGGCCGTTCAGCTGATCATGAGGGACGGGGATGAAGCCATTTACGTCGAAAAAATTGAAGGCACCCAAACCGTCCGCCTGTATACGGCAATCGGCCGCCGGTCGCCGCTGTACGCGGGAGCGTGCGCCAGGAGCATTTTATCGTTTCTGCCGGAAGAGGAGATTGACACATACATTCAGAAGACAAAGCTTACCGCAATCGCCTCAGGCACGATGACGGATCGGGCTGAACTGCTTCACTCCATTGAAAGATCCTTGCAATCAGGTTATACGATCAGCTATTCGGAATTAGAAGATTATACGGCGGCGATCGGGGCGCCGATTTTCAATCACGAAGGTAAGGTGGCTGCCGGAATCAGCATCGCCGGCTTCGAAGCCCGGTTTTCAGAGGACAGGCTGCCGTATTTAACCGAAAAGGTCAAAAACGCCGCACAGCATATTTCTGAGAAATTAGGTTATTGACCGAGCCAATTTTTCTTCACTCGCGTACATTACAATATCGATAGTAACGAGTGGAGGAAAGTAAATGGGACTTGTTTATACGGCGCTGGGGGATTCTTTGACGACGGGGAGGGGATCCGGGCCGTTTTCCGCCGGTTTTGTCCAGCGGTTCGGGCGCATGATGGCAGAAGATTTACAGACAAGAACCGACGTATCCATCTTTGCCAAATCAGGCCTTGAGACGGGAGAAATTCTCGGGCTTATGTCCTTCCCGTACATTCAGAGGCGGATTCAGGCTGCTGATATGATTACGATTACAGGCTGCGGCAACGATTTGATCGATTCGGTTCAGGCATATCAGCAAACATCGGACGCTTCGGTATTCACCAGCGTGTCCAGTCACTGCCATGAGAACTTTGAAAAGATGATAACCAAGATTGCTGCCTTAAAAGGGCCGCACCCGTCTCCTTATGAGATCCGCGTCTTCAATTTATACAATCCTTTCCCGGGCATCTCCATTGCAGAAAAATGGATATCCTCTTATAATGCGCACCTCAGCACACTCGCATCGGCGCCGCACGTCAAAATTGCCGACGTCCACAGCGCTTTCAAAGGAAAAATGAATGAATATCTTTCTTATGACCGCGTACACCCCAACAGCAAGGGGTATGAAGTCATGGCATGCGTCCTGCGGGGGCTCGGATACGGAAGCCTCGCCCGCTCATAAACCGCGCGCTCCTTTTCATGGGGAGCGCGCTTTTCGTGCTCCTTAAAACAAACTTAAAATTGTCCGACTTTCGTTCTATCCGCGCAAAAAGTACGCTAGAATAATGGGGGATAAAGACAGAAATAGAATTGTGTTCAAAAAATGATAACAGAAAGGATGGATTGCTTTGCTGCGCGCCTTAAAACTGTCACTCGCGATGCTGATTATTATACTTGCGGCCGCCGCATTTACGTATGCGGAACATACCTCCGTCATACAGCCGGTTATGCTCGTGTTTCTCGGTGCGGTCATGTTCATTCAGGGGCTGGAGGAAAAACGGAAAGAAAACGACGGCTCCGGGAAATTCAATATCTATACCGCCGTTTTTGTATGGTCGATCTCCTTAATCGGTTTTACGCTTCACGCGATCTGAGTCTGATAGATCCTGAAAATGCTCCACAACGGGAAATGGTGAATAAAAACGGTGCAGTAAGGCTTTCCACTCCTGATATTCCGGCGATCCGCGAAAGCCTTTTGTATGATCTTCTAATGTCTCCCATTCCACAAGCAGCAAATATTTATGCGTCTTTTCCATACATTTGGACAAGGAATGGGACAGATAACCTTTCATGCCCGCGATAATCGGCTCCGCCCGGCGGAATGCCTCTTCGAATTCCCCCTCAAGACCTTCTTTTACATACAGCATGGCTGCTTCTCTGATCATCTGAAATTCCTCCTTTTTTTAATAGATACATTGTATAAAAATATGGGCCGTGACGGCCGGAAAAACAAAAAAATTTTAAACGCTATGAGAAAAAAATCCTTGCCAGCCTGATTTGGTTTAGGAGAAAATAACAGTTGGAAGGCAGGGGAATTGACAGTGAAAAAAGGGTTATACCTATTACTTTTACTCGCAGGAATCATAGGTTTGATCGGCTGCTCGAAAACGGAATCGGCCGAAGACAGAATGAAAGATTTCGTAAAAGACTGGAACGGCGGTCATTACGATAAGATGTACCAAAGCCTCACCCAGGATGAAAAGAAAAAACGATCCAAAAAGGATTTTGTAAAACGATATGAAACCATTTATGAACAAGCAGGGGTCAAAAATCTGAAAGTTACTGCCGAAAAACAGGACGAAGACGATAAGAAAAAAGATGACCTCCAGCACATCGATTATAAAGTCAGCATGGATACAAAAGCAGGGAAGGTCGCTTTTGAAAACACGGCCGTCCTGAAAAAAGAGAAAACAGACGATGGAGAATCATGGAACATTGACTGGAATCCTTCTTTTATTTTCAAACAGCTTTCCGATGACAAAACCGTGCAGATCGCAAATGAGGAACCGAAGCGCGGACAAATTTACGACAAAGACGGAAAAGGTCTCGCCGTGAATACCGAGGTGCCGGAAATCGGCATTATCCCTGGAAAACTCGGCAGGGATAAAGACAGCGTGATCAAAAAACTGTCTGAAAAACTGGACCTTTCTGAAGACGATATCAAAAGCAAACTGAACCAGGGCTGGGTAAAAGACGACTCCTATGTCCCGATTCAAAAAATCAGACCGGATGATGAAAGCAAGGTCAAAAGCCTGCTTGCATTAGACGGCGTGACGAAAACGAAAGTCAGCTCCCGCTACTATCCGTACGGCGAAAAAGCGGCCCATCTGACCGGCTATATTAAAACCATCACAGCGGAGCAGCTGAAAAAAGCGAAAGACGGCCAATACAGCGATACTTCCAAAATCGGCATCGCCGGCCTTGAGAATGTATATGAAGACAAGCTGCGCGGCAAGACCGGCTGGAAAATTTACGTCCCGCAAACAGGTGAGGTCATTGCTGAAAAGAAAGCCGAAAGCGGGCAGGATATTCATGTAACGATTGACATGAAAACGCAGACGAAGCTGTATGATTCTATGAAAGATGACAGCGGAGCGGCAGTCGCCCTCGAACCGCAAACGGGAGAGACACTCGCGCTCGTCAGCGCACCGTCTTATGACCCGAACGGCTTTCTTTTCGGCTGGAGCGGAAAAGAGTGGAAAAAGCTGAATGAAGATAAAAACAATCCGTTTTCAGCGAAATTCAACAAACTTTATGCGCCGGGATCAACGATTAAACCGATTGCCGCGGCAGTCGGCCTGACAAACGGCACATTGAAAGCATCGGAAAAGAAAAAAATCACCGGAAAAGAGTGGCAGAAAGATTCGAGCTGGGGCGGTTACCATGTCACACGCGTATCAGAGCGCCTGAATGAAGTGGATCTCGAAAACGCGCTGATCACATCGGACAACATCTACTTTGCGCAAAATGCCATAGATGCCGGAGCGGACGCGTTTACAAAAGGATTAAAAACATTTGGCTTTGATGAAGAGATTCCGTACCAATTTCCGATTGAAAAGTCCTCAATCGCTAACGGCAAGCTTGATTCCGAGATCCTTCTCGGAGATACGGGCTACGGCCAGGGGCAGATGCTGATGTCTCCGCTGCACTTAGCGGCTGACTATACCGCATTTGTAACAGACGGAAATCTCGTCAAACCGACATTGATCAAAGACGGAGAAAAAACACCGCAAATCTGGCATAAGCAAGTGGTGTCGAAAGCCAATGCCGAAGAAATCACGAAAGGGCTGAGAGGCGTCGTTGAAGATCCGCGCGGCTCTGCATATCAGCCGGCCGTAAGCGGCATTACCGTAGCCGGAAAAACCGGTACAGCCGAGCTGAAAACGTCTAAAGAAGATAAAGACGGCAAAGAAAACGGCTGGTTTGTCGGTTACGATTATAAAAAGAAAGACCTCTTGATCGCGATGATGATTCAAGACGTCAAAAAACGCGGCGGAAGCCATTACGTCGTTGAAAAAGCGAAAAAGCAGTTTCAGAATCATTAAATGACGATTTTTGCGGGCTGAAAGGAAAATCGGCCGCCGAAGCAGAATGAAACAGCATGGGCAATTCCTGAAAACAGAGATACAAGAGGCTCTAAGAAAAAGGGGGATTTCACATGCAGCGCATTCAATTGGCTGAAGACCTGGAATTTTCAAGAGTGATACACGGGCTTTGGCGTCTGAACGAATGGAATGTTTCAGACGGAGAGCTGCTGAATCTGATTGAATGGTGTATCAGCCAAGGCATCACCACCTTCGATCATGCCGATATATACGGCGGTTATACGTGTGAAAAGCTGTTCGGCGGCGCTTTGTCCCTTTCGCCTTCAATAAGGGAGCGAATCGAAATCGTCACAAAATGCGGGATTGTCATTGAATCACCGGAGCGGCCAGGAAACAAGTCGCATCATTATAATACGTCGAAGTCTCACATCTTAGCGTCGGCGGAGCAGTCGCTTTTGAATCTGAATACGGATTATCTGGATGTGCTGCTCATTCACAGACCGGACCCGCTTATGGATCCGGAGGCTGTGGCTGAAGCGTTTCACGCGCTGAAAAGCTCGGGCAAGGTCAGATATTTCGGGGTATCGAACTTTAAAGCGCACCAGTACAGAATGCTCGAATCTTATTTGGATGATCCGCTCATCACAAACCAAATTGAAATCTCGGCGTACAAGCTGGAAAATATTCATGACGGCACGCTGGATTTCTGTCTGGAAAAACGCATTCCGCCGATGGCGTGGTCACCGCTTGCGGGCGGGAGCGTCTTTACAGGACAATCAGATAAGGCCCTCCGAATCCGTGCCGCGCTTCGTTCCGTACAGGAAGAAATCGGCGCCGCTTCCATTGACGAAGTCATGTACGCATGGCTGTTCACCCACCCGGCAGACATCATGCCGATTGTCGGCAGCGGAAAAGAGAACCGCATTTCCGCCGCGGTGCGTGCATCCGCGTACAAACTCAGCCATGATCAGTGGTTCAGGATTTATACCGGTGTCCAAGGCTGCGATATTCCATAAACAGAACAAACGCCCGGAAGGTATCTTCCGGGCGTTTGTTTATGTGGTGTGCAATGTCTAAAAACAAGTAAGGTCACTTTGAAGTATAGCCGTGCGGATCAAGAGTAACAAGCGTCATGGCATATTATCTGACACATTTTTCTTTTTCAATACTGTCACACGGCCCAGTGCCAAATTGCCATTTGAAAATGGTTGAATAATCATTGAAAGCGTTTTATATTATAATTTACATCACTTTCCCCGGCAGCACTCCCCATATGCCATACTTCTCACAACTAGAAAATCTGGAGGCGCGTTTCATGTATATGACAGCGAGAGAACAAAAATTAATGAAACATCTATTACTGCAGAACCGTTACGAGACAGTGCATGAACTGGCAGAAGCTTTACAAGTCAGCACAAGAACCGTTCACCGCGAGTTAAAAACAATCAAACCGATGATGGAATCATTCGGTCTGGCACTTGATAAACAGCCCGGCAAAGGACTGAAAGCGGTAGGGAACCCGGAGGACAAACAAAAACTCCTGTCAGACCTGTCCTATGAACAGCATGAATACAGCGCTGAGGAGCGGAAACTTTTAATTCTATGTTCACTATTAGAGTCGCAAGAGCCGATCAAGCTCTACAGTCTGGCGAACGAACTGCAAGTGACAAACGCGACAATCAGTTATGATCTGGATGAGCTGGAGACCTGGATCGCGCCCTTCGGCTTGACGCTGATCCGAAAAAGGGGCTTCGGCATACAGCTGACGGGTCCGGAAAATGCGAAACGGAAAATCGTCGGCAATCTCATCGTCAACCGGCTTGATATTCAGAGCTTTTTGGAAGCGGTTGAATTCAATATTAAAGGAAAACCTGACGATGCTGAAAAAATGTTCGGCGTCGTAAATAAAGCGGAACTTTTGAAAATGGACCGGCTCTTGATTCAGCTCAAGGAAAAAATCGCGATCGCCTTATCTGACAGCTCATACATGGCGCTTGCGGTTCATTTAACCTTTGCGATGGACCGAATCAGACTCGGAGAAACCATCACGATGGAGGCTTCGGAACTAAAAGCGCTGCAGCAGACGAAGGAGTACGGCTCTGCGATGGAAATGGCAAAAGAGCTTGAAAAAGCGTTCGGCGTTTCAATTCCGGAAGCTGAGATCGGTTATATCACCATTCATTTGCGGAGCGCCAACCGCCAATACAAAACGGAATTCAAACCGGAAAACATTGAAGTTGAAACGGCCTTGCAAACGAAGCAGCTGATCGGCTTCATTTCTGAAAAAATCAAAATTGATCTGACGGAAAACGGTTCTTTATACGACGGTTTAATCGCCCATCTGGAGCCTGCGATCAACCGGGTGAAAGAAAATATCGACATGTACAACCCGATGACCGAGCAAATTAAACGCGACTACTTTCTGCTGTACATGGCCGTAGAAGAAGGAATGGAAAAATTCTTTCCGGGGCTTCTTTTCTCTGATGATGAGATCGCTTTCATCGTTCTTCACTTCGGCTCCGCTCTGGAAATCAAACGGGAAGAAGCGAAGATCAAAGCGCTGATCGTCTGTTCCAGCGGCATCGGGTCGTCCAAAATGCTCGCATCCAGACTGAAAAAGGAGCTTCCGGAAATCCGTTCCTTTGATATGTCTTCCCTCATCGAACTGAAGGACCGAGACATCACCGCGTATGACATGATCGTATCCACCGTTCCGATCCCGTATGGAAACATTGATTACGTCATGGTCAGTCCGCTTTTAAACGAAGAAGACGCTGATCAGGTGAAGCAGTACATCAAAAGAAAAATTCCGCTGATTCTTGACAAAAAAAGAAACGGTAAAAGAGAAGAGAAGCAGCCGGAGACGCCTGATATGCTGGAAGCGGCCGGCCGTATGGCACATTATGCGGCGGTTATCCAAAGCGTGCTGCGGAACTTTTCGATCAAATCCATTGAGTCAAACACGGCGTACGAACTGTTTTTGAATCGTTTGTTTGCCATGCTTGAGCAAGAAGGATTTGTCCGTAATGCCAAACAAACCGCACAGCGCCTTGCAGAGCGTGAACGACAGGGCGGACTCGGCATTCCGGGAACGGCGATGGCGCTGTACCATCTCAAAAATGAAGAAATTGTCACGCCTTTTTTCAAAATTTATGATTTGACAGCTCCATGCAGTGTCAAAGGCATGGACGGAAATTCCCTGACCGTCGGCCGCGCTTTGGTGATGATGGCGCCGGCTGATATGCCCGCTGAAGGGTCGGAAATACTAAGTGCGGTCAGCTCCGCCATCATCGAGTCCGAAGACAGTATAAAAGCCTTCCAGACAGAGGATGAAGCCGATTTATACAAACGTTTAAACAAGCTGTTTTATCATTTCATTCAGGAGAAAGGACAGCGGTAAACAGAAAGCGCACACCTCATATGGGGTGTGTTTTTTTCTGCATGTATGAGGGTAAGGGGAAGGGAAGAAACTAAAAACATGGGACTATTGTATCATTCATGAATGGAATAGTTCTAAAACAAAATTGTTTTACAAGTTATATTTTTTGGTTTAAAATGGGTTGCGTGAGGAAGAAAATCTGACAGAGTTTTTTGTGATTTATGATTATGGGAGATGAAAATATGGAGACATTACAGCATATGATTCTGCATGACATTTCAAATAGCGAAGAGATCGAAGCTGTAAAAAGCGGTGCGCATACCCTGACCTACGCGGAATATCGAAAACGAATCAACCAGCTTGCACAAGCGCTTCTTGATAAAGGAATAAAAAAAGGCGACAGAGTGGCGATGCTTTGCAAAAACGGCCACGCGTCATCCATTGTCATGTTTGCGGCACTCGAAATCGGCGCGGTTGTTGTGCCGGTCAGCTGGCAATTAACACCTTACGAAATGAAAGGCATTTTAGCAGCCTGTGAACCGAAAGCTGTCTTTTTCGGCACTGAATTTAAAGAGATTATGGAAGAAGTTCTTCCTGCGCTGGTATCTTCTCTTAAACTGAAGATCGAGACAGGAACAGCTGCGGAGACAACGCCTGAGTTTGACGCTTTATTGACAGGCTCCGGTGATACACCGGATGTCGAAACGGTGTCTGAAAACGATACGGCATTGCTGATGTTTACCTCAGGTACAACCGGCAATCCGAAACGCTGCATGATCACTCACGGCGGCATATACAACTACGTAAACGCGACATTGGCTTACACGGGGAGAATGCAGCATGTCCGCTTCTTAGCATGCCATCCGAATTACCATACGAGCGCGATTATCTGCCAGATGGTCGGCACGATGAGCGGAACGACATTCATTATGACAGACAATCAGGACCCTGTGGAAAACTTGAAGCTCATCGAAAAAGAAAAAATTCAAACCATCATGGCGCTGCCAGTCTATTTCACATACCTGCTGAAAGCATGGGAAACGCACCAGACTGACATGTCTTCTATCGTTTATATGATGACGGGAGGCACAAAGGTGCCAAGCAGCCTGATCCAGCAGTATCTCGACATCGGCATCCCGCTCATGCACGGATACGGAAGCACGGAAGCGTGGGGCATCAGCTCTTGGAATCCGCAAATGGGAATGGATAAAGCCGCTTCCGCGGGTAAACCGATGGAAGAAGTGGACGTCCGCGTTGTAGATCCGGAAACAGGTGAAGTCCTTCCGCAAGGCTCAATTGGAGAAGTCGTTGTGACAAGTCCGTTTTTATTCAAAGGCTACGAAGGTAACGAAGAAGCGACACGAAAAGTGCTGAAAGACGGCTGGTTCCATACCGGCGATTCCGGCTATGTGGATGAAGACGGATTTATCTTTATCACCGGACGTTATAAAGATGTCATCATCTACGGCGGCGATAATATTTATCCTGACCAGATTGAAGAAGTCATTCAGCAAGTGCCGGGAATTCTCGAAACAGCGGTTGTCGGTATCCCTGATCCGCTCTACGGCGAAAAGCCGAAAGCGTTCATCGTGACAAACGGCAGAGAAGACCTGACAGAAGAAGAAGTGACCCGATTCCTTCAAGAACGTCTTGCTGCCTTTAAAATTCCGGACATTGAGTTCGTCAGCGAACTTCCGAAAAACAACCTTGGAAAAGTGAGAAAAGACGTGCTCCGCAAACAAGCGGTACGTTCATAATAGAGAACAAAAACCCGGCTGCCAGCCGGGTTTTTTTCTTGCGTTCCATGTGAAACATTTTTCTCCGAAAACGTTTTGAACTGTCTCAATCATGTTTATCCGGAAGACAGCAGAGGTAGACAAGAAATATGACAACGAACCAGAAGGAGGAACTTGACATGGAAAACTATCCGAAGGAATTCCCGGCGGAATCACAAAACCGCCAGCCGGGCATTGAAAGCGAAATGAATCCGGCGCCTGTTTACGAATACAAAGAATATAAAGGCGCTGACAAATTAAAAGGGAAAACCGCGCTCATCACAGGGGGCGACAGCGGTATCGGACGCGCCGTTGCGGTTGCTTACGCGAAGGAAGGCGCAAATGTCGCGATCGTCTATTTTGATGAACACGATGATGCGGAAGATACAAAAAAACGAGTGGAAGAAGAAGGAGTAAAATGTCTGTTAATCCCCGGCGATGTCGGTGAGGAAGACTTTTGCAATGAAGCCGTTGAAAAAACGGTTGAAGAATTCGGGCGTCTTGATATTCTCGTGAATAACGCCGCGGAACAGCATCCGAAAGAAAGCATTAAAGACATCACAAGCGAGCAGCTTCACAGAACCTTTAAGACAAACTTTTACTCACAATTTTATTTGACTAAAAAAGCGATTGATTACATGAAGCCGGGCAGCGCGATCATCAATACGACATCCATTAATCCTTACACAGGCAACCCGCAGCTGATTGACTACACGGCTACGAAAGGCGCGATTAACGGTTTTACGAGATCCATGGCGCAAGCGCTCGTCAACGATGGTATCCGTGTCAACGCCGTGGCGCCGGGGCCGATCTGGACACCGCTTATTCCGGCGACATTCTCAGAAGAAACAGTCGCTTCCTTCGGTCAGGATACGCCGATGGGCCGGGCAGGCCAGCCTGTTGAGCATGTCGGCTGCTATGTGCTCTTGGCCTCAGACGAATCCTCTTATATGACCGGACAGACGCTGCATGTCAACGGCGGCAGATTTGTGACCACATAAGGAGGCTGACCGATGACGATATCGAAACATGACGTGAATGCATACTATCAAAAAGCGGGAATCGTTCTGACTGATGATGAAGTCGAAGACATTCAAATCATGGATTACGGCTTAGGCAAGCTTGAGGAAACCGGGCTTCAGCTGTTTATTTACGTGAATACCGACCGCTACTGTTCGAAAGAATTGGTGCTCTTCCCGCGCCAGACGTGTCCGGAACACCGCCATCCGCCGGTCGGCGGCAAGAAGGGAAAACAAGAGACATTCCGCTGCCGCTGGGGGAAGGTGTATCTCTACGTGGAAGGCGAAAAGACAGAGAACCCAAGCGTCCTCCCGCCGGAAGAAGACAAGGAATACTACACCGTCTGGCATGAGATTGTGCTTGAGCCGGGCGGACAATACACCATTCCGCCGGATACGAAGCATTGGTTTCAAGCGGGAGAAGAAGGGGCGGTCGTTACGGAAATGTCATCGACAAGCACGGATGATCACGATGTTTTCACCGACCCGCGCATTTAAGGATGAGGCTGCACGCCTCATCTTTTTTGTATGGAAAAAAATAAATTTATCTGTATAATGGCTAATAAAGGAAAGAAGGTGCGGTCGTGTTTTCCTGTCAAATCCGGGAACATCTGACGATCAGATTGCTTGCCAAAGAAGATACGGACGAATTGTATTCTGTTATGAAGCGAAATCAAAACCATCTCAGCGAATGGCTCAGCTGGGCGGAAGAACTGGCTGACATTGATACGTACCGCGATGTGATCATCCCCGAATGGCGTTATAAATATGCGGAAGAGAATGGGTTTGACGCCGGAATTTTTGTGAAGGGCCGGTTTTGCGGCATGATCAGCATCCATAATGTCGATACAGTCAATCAAAAAGCAGAGATCGGCTACTGGCTGGATCGAGAGCATGAAGGATTCGGCATTATCACCGCAAGCTGCCGGGCGGTCATCACCCATGCATTTCAGGACCTCGGGCTGAACCGCATCATGATCAGCGCTGCTGAAAAAAACACGAAAAGCAGGGCGGTGGCGGAACGGCTCGGATTTCAGAGAGAAGGACTGACGAGAGAAGGCATTTTCGTACAGGGCGCCTATCATGACACAGTGAACTACAGCATGCTGAAGCGGGAATGGAGCGAAGATCGGCAGAAGAGCACATTTCTTGGTTTAAATGTCTCCCCAATGTGGAAAAGTAACAGCGGAGACGTTAAAAAGGAGTGATTCTTCATGAATCAAAATGAAATCAAAGAAAAAGTGCTTGAAGTACTGGATCATCATAAAGTCGGTTCGCTTGCGACGGTAGAGCAAGGCAAACCGCATTCACGCTACATGACATTTTTCCATGACGGCTTAACGATTTACACGCCGACGAGCAAAGACACTCATAAAGCGGAAGAAATTGAAAACAATCCGAATGTTCATATTCTGTTAGGGTATGACTGTGAAGGATTCGGTGACGCTTATGTGGAAGTGGCCGGAACCGCCAAACTGAACAACTCAGCAGATTTAAAAGAAAAGCTGTGGGATCCGAAACTGGAACGCTGGTTTGACGGAAAAGACGATCCGAACCTGGTGATTCTCGAAATTGAACCGAAGCAGATCAAGCTCATGAACGCGGGTGAAAAAACGCCGGCCGAGCTGGAACTTTAATAAATCATTTGATTATTCAGGGGCAATCTGTTATACTTAACTGCTAAGTGACAACATGCAAATAAAAAAGAAAGTAAACTTCTTTTTTCTGTTTTGATATAGAAGCTTCAGGCTTCAACGGACAGCTTGAAAAAAAGCTGAGCTTATTCTTTTCCTTCTGATATTCGCCCCTAACGAAGAGATGGAAAAAAGACTTTTTGTTTTACAATTCACACCGGCGCGGCTTCGGAGCCGCAGTGACGATTGAGAGGTAGGGCTTTCGTTGTCTTGTGTTCAAGAACTTCCATGGTGTTTACTTTCGAAGAATGATTCTGTCGGAACTGTTAATACGAATCACCCGCAGGCTAAGGCGGGCAACCATATATTATTTATTTGCGTAAGAAAAGAATAAGACAAAACCGCGCCGGACATCCGGGCGGTTTTTTTATGTAAACGGCCGAAACCTTGCCGCAGTCTGCAGAGTCTAATCAGTATGAAAAGATTTGGAGGAATCATACATTGCACGTTATTACTTCACAAGTACTGTTTATCTTCTGTTTTCTGCTGCTGATACATTCGATTGAAACGCTTGCCTATGCAACACGGCTTTCCGGCGCGAGAGTCGGATTTATCGCGTCCGCGCTGTCATTATTTAATGTCATGGTTATTGTGTCGCGCATGTCAAACATGGTTCAGCAGCCGTTTACCGGACATCTGATTGATGCCGCCGGATCAAACGCTCTGTCTGTTGTGGGCGCTCAGTTTCGATTTTTAATATTCGGCTCCACGGTCGGAACGATGCTCGGCATCTGTCTTTTGCCGACATTCGTCGCGTTATTCTCCAGGGCAATTATACACTTGGCGGACGGAGGAGGCTCCGTCATGCAGGTATTTAAAAAAGGATTTTCACTGAACGGGCTGAAGCATGCGCGTTCTTATATCAGACTGCCGTCAGTCTCCTATTTAAAGGGGCTTCAATTCCGAATGATCCCGAAACGCTTGTTTGTCATTAATATGGTCATTACGTCTATTTACACGATCGGTGTTCTGTCCGCTCTGTACGCCGGCCTTCTGGCGCCTGAGCACAGCACGACGGCCGTTATGGCATCAGGCTTAATCAACGGCGTTGCGACTATGCTGCTGGCCGTGTTTGTTGACCCGAAAGTCTCCGTACTGGCAGACGATGTGGCGAAGGGCAAGCGCAGCTACG
Source organism: Bacillus sp. SYZHCR11 (assembly GCF_057196865.1). Lineage (NCBI taxonomy): Bacteria > Bacillati > Bacillota > Bacilli > Caryophanales > Bacillaceae > Bacillus > Bacillus sp. SYZHCR11. The sequence continues at coordinate 153,592 of NZ_JBXUND010000004.1, read as the reverse complement.
TCTCCTTAAAATGGACCTCATTGACGATGGTCACATCAAGGGTCGCGGGCACGCTTCTCGCCCAGCTTGTATTTATCCCCGGCGCTTATTATATCGCCTGGGTGACGAAATGGATGTAACGCATGAAAAAAGCTCCTCTGCAGAAGAGGAGCTTTTTTATTGATAATTTCTCAGGCCGCGATCATAAATAAAATTACCGAACGGAATAAAGGCCGCGATAAAACCGGCGGCTGACCATTTCACATGCCATTTGACAGTAAACGCCGCATACGCCAGCACCGCCAGATAAATGATAAACAAACCGCCGTGAATGGAACCGGCAATGGTGACGGCGAGCGGATGATGAGCCCAATACTTCAGCGGCATCGCGATAAACAGCAGCACCAAAAGCGACATTCCTTCAATAAACCCCATCGTGCGAAGTCTGCCGATCGGCGTGTGTAACATACAGCTCCCTCCTGTCGGACATCTTTTTTCCTCTATACTATAAGCAAAGGGCAGTCCTAATATGACCATTTCGCGTCAGTTCCTGAAAAAACCTTCATGATTTCAGCCTGTTGTTCTTGTCATTTTTCGGATTTCTCTTGATAATATAGCCAAAAGGGTAAGGAAGGACTACAGTCATGAAACTAGATAATGTGGATCTGAGCATCATTAAAGAGCTGCAGCGGGACAGCCGCCTGTCCATGCGGGAGCTGGGCAGAAAAATCAAATTGTCAGCCCCGTCCGTCACAGAGCGTGTCAGACAGCTTGAATCCTTCGGCGTTATTAAGCGCTATACATTGGACATTGATCAAAAAAAGATCGGGCTCCCCGTCTCCTGCATTGTCGAAGCGACGGTGAAAAACGGAAAATACGATCAATTCAAAACCTACATTCAATCCATTCCCAACATTGAATTTTGTTTTCGGGTCGCCGGGGCGGCGTGTTATATGCTGAAGATTAACGCGGACAGTCTGGAAACGATCGAACACTTCATCAACCGCACCTCTCCGTATGCCCAAACCGTGACCCACGTCATTTTCTCAGAAATTGACACAAAAAACGTCCTCGATTAGAGAGAGCGTGAGGAAGTCTGTTATAATAACAGGATGAGTGTGAAAGAAAGAGAAGTGAAAAGCATGTCAAAAACAGTTGTATTAGCTGAAAAACCTTCAGTCGGCCGGGACTTGGCCCGTGTTCTGAAGTGTCATAAAAAAGGAAACGGATATCTTGAAGGCGACCGCTACATCGTCACATGGGCGCTCGGGCATCTGGTAACGCTCGCTGACCCCGAAGGATACGGCAAAGAATTTCAATCATGGCGGCTTGAGGATCTTCCGATTATTCCGGAGCCTTTAAAGCTCGTCGTCATTAAAAAAACAGGAAAACAGTTCAATGCGGTCAAAGCTCAGCTTGTCCGGAAAGACGTCAGCCAGATCGTAATCGCTACAGACGCAGGACGGGAAGGGGAACTTGTGGCCCGCTGGATTATCGAAAAGGCAAACGTCCGCAAACCGATTAAGCGGCTGTGGATTTCCTCTGTGACGGATAAGGCGATTAAAGAAGGATTTCAAAAGCTCCGCAGCGGCAAAGAGTACGAAAACCTGTATCATTCCGCTGTTGCCAGAGCGGAAGCGGATTGGATCGTCGGCATCAACGCGACCCGCGCCCTGACCACGAAATTTAACGCGCAGCTGTCATGCGGACGCGTCCAGACTCCGACACTGGCGATGATCGCCAAACGCGAAGCGGATATTCAGGCGTTCAAACCCGTTCCTTATTACGGTCTCCGCGCGGCGGCTGATCAGATGACGCTGACATGGCAGGATAAAAAAACAAAACAGACAAGAACGTTTGATCAGACGGTGACCGGCCGTTTGGCAAAAGACCTGCAAGGAAAGCCGGCAGTCATTTCAGAATTGAAAAAAACGGCGAAAAAAAGCTTCGCTCCCGGTCTTTACGACTTGACGGAATTGCAGCGGGACGCTCATAAGCGCTTCGGTTTCTCCGCAAAAGAGACGCTGTCCGTGCTTCAAAAGCTGTATGAACAGCATAAGCTTGTCACTTACCCGCGGACGGATTCCAGATTCCTTTCCGCAGACATCGTGCCGACTTTAAAAGACCGTTTAAACGGTATGGAAGTTAAGCCGTACGCCCAGTACGTCAATCAAATACTGAAGCGGGGCGTCAAAGCGCATAAAGGATTCGTCAATGATGCGAAAGTATCGGATCACCATGCCATCATTCCGACAGAGGAGCCGCTGATCCTTTCAAGCCTCAGCGACAAAGAACGAAAGCTTTACGATCTGATTGCCAAACGTTTTCTCGCCGTGTTAATGCCGGCGTTCGAATACGAAGAAACAAAGGTCACAGCCGATATCGGCGGCGAAACATTTACCGCAAAAGGGAAAACGGTTCAATCGCCTGGCTGGAAAGCCGTGTATGATATGTACGAGGATGACGACGATCATGAGGAAGACAAAGACCAGACGCTCCCGGATCTTCATCAGGGTCAGCGCCTCACTGTCTCATCATTGAAAGAAACGAGCGGTCAGACGAAACCGCCGGCGCGCTTTAATGAAGGCACGCTGTTATCCGCGATGGAGAACCCAAGCGCCTTTATGCAGGGAGAAGAGAAGAACCTTGTGAAAACATTGGGTGAAACCGGCGGACTCGGAACAGTCGCCACCCGCGCTGATATCATTGAAAAACTGTTCAACAGTTTCTTGATCGAGAAAAAAGAAAAAGATATTTTCATTACGTCAAAAGGGAAGCAGCTCTTACAGCTCGTCCCGGAAGATTTAAAATCGCCGGCCTTAACCGCTGAGTGGGAGCAAAAGCTCTCCGCCATCGCAGCGGGCAAACTGAAATCCGCCGTGTTCATTAAAGACATGAAAACATATGCGGGCAAAACGGTGAAGGAGATCAAAAACAGCAGCCAGACTTTCAGACATGACAACATTTCAGGCACCGCCTGCCCTGATTGCGGCAAAATGATGCTTAAAGTCAACGGCAAACGCGGCACGATGCTCGTATGTCAGGATCGTGAGTGCGGCAGCCGGAAAACGCTGGCAAGAAAAACAAACGCCCGCTGTCCGAACTGTCATAAGAAAATGGAGCTTCGCGGCCAGGGCGAAGGCCAAACCTTCGCATGTGTATGCGGCCACCGGGAGAAACTGTCCGTCTTTGAAAAGCGGAAGGCGAAAGATAAATCCGGACGCGCATCCAAGCGGGACATTAACTCTTATATGAAAAGCCAAAACAAAGAGGAGCCGATGAACAACGCGCTGGCAGAACAGCTGAAAAAACTCGGCCTGGATAAATAGATCAGAGAAAGGCAGCATTTGTAAAGAAATGCTGCCTTTTGTTGTGTTTTTTACTGTAATGGGAATACGATCCATGTGAAGAGGGAAAAGGTGAGAGGCGGCGCTTCCATTTAAAATTTTCCAATGTGAAAAAATGCTAGTATTCTTTTATCGTTTCCTTTATAGTAAAAATACTTTGTGAAAAAATAAGATATGGGTCTAAAAAAGGGTTTGTAAAATAGGAGGATGGACTGTGAAGCAATTCGTTTTTCGTCTGATGATCCTTTTGATTTCGATCGTTCTGACGGCGGGGTGCGCGGAGGCCGGACCTGAAAAACAGACGGCGGCCGAACCGTCCGGACCGCTTCAGCCCGCAGAGCATTTTATTTATCATAAATTGATGAACGGGCGGGGGATGATCCGGACGAACATATCCGGTGAGCCGGAATATTTATCTGAGTCTCTCGGACTATGGATGGCATTTTTGCTGAACAGGAAAGATGAACGGCAGTTTCAAGCGCAATATCAGCTTCTCACCGATTCGTTTCTGACGAAAAACGGGCTCGTGTCGTGGAAGATTGACGGGAATAAAGCGAGCGGCACCAATGCCTTAATTGACGATTTCAGAATCATGAACTGTCTGAATGAGGCCGGAACCCTGTGGGGAAACAGTGAATACGGGAAAACAGCGGTGCAGATCGGGAAGGCGCTGGAAAAATACAATACAAATGACGGGTATTTTACGGATTATTATGATGCCGCTTCAAATGCCGCATCAAAGACCGTGACCTTGTCCTATGTTGACCCCGGCGCCTTACAGATGCTCAGAGAAAAAGGGATTATCGATGAGAAAACGGAAAACCGGAACCTTGATGTTCTCAATCTTGCTCCCCTGAAAAATGGTTTTCTGCCGAAATCATTCAATACCGAAACAAAGGAATACAAATATGACAGCGAAGTGAATGTCATCGACCAGCTGTACGCCGCCGTGAATCTGAAGCGGGGCGATGGCAAGGCTGCCGCGCTGTCAAAATGGATGATAGAGGAATTTAAGTCGCGCGGACAGCTGTACGGACGATACAGCGCAGACACGAAGGAGCCGGCGGTTCAGTACGAATCACCGTCCGTTTACGCCCTGGCCGTTCTTTTTTTAGCAGAACAAAAAGCTGATCCGGCTGTCATCAAGCCGCTTTATGAAAGAATGACTTCATTTGAAACACTGGACACGCTGAAACCCGATTACGGCGGCTATATGAGCGGGAGCGATACACATTCTTTCGATAACCTGCTGCCGCTTCTGGCTGAAAGGAAATTGTTTAATGAAAATATCATTCAATGAATCACAAAAACTGTGCAGCTACACAGCAGTTATGCTGGTGCTGCTGTCTTTTTTTATTTACTATGCGTCTCAGCAATCCGCAGGGCTTCTGATAACCTGCATCACATTGCTTGTTGCGGGAGCCGGTATATGGTTCGGGGCAATCTACGCGCTCGTCATGACCTTACTCGTCTTATTTGTTCTCGGCAGCCTGCTCCTGTGGTTTCAGACCGGGAGCTTTATGGCGTCTGCCGATGCCGAAAGTCTGCAGGTGCTGGTCATTTGGGGGATTGCGCTGCTGCTCTTTTCTTACATAGCGGGAAGGATTCACGAGTTGGCGAAGGGGCTTGAACGCTCAGTGAAACAGCTGCGTGAAGAGATTACGAGCTTTGTCGCCGTCGACAGGGTGACCGGCTTTGACAACCATCTGCGGATGAAGCTGGAGCTTTCCGAGGAAATCAAGCGGGCGGAACGCTACGGCAATTCCTTCGTCTTTTTGCTGCTGCACATGCATTATTTCAAGGAATTCAAATCCCTGTACGGAGAAAAAGAGACCGATCGGCTGCTGGCGTTTATCAGCCGCCAAATCCGGTCAAGCGTTCGGGAAACAGACAAAAAATTCAGGCCGTCCGCCGAACGGTTCGGCATCGTGCTGACCCATACGCCTGAAGAAAACATGCCGGCCGTTCTGGCGAAGCTGAAAAAGGAATTGGATACGTACCGGCTGCAAAACGGTAAATACGTCTCCATCACCTTCCGTGTATGTTACTTGGCGTACCGAAAGGATTTACAAACGGCCGAGCAATTTTTAAATGAACTGGAAAACGAGATGATGATGAATGAACTCTAAATGGATACGTCTCTTACTCTCGGCGCTTTTCATGATTTCGGCCGTTTATGTTCCCCGTCCGGCGGAAGCAAAAGACAAAAAGGACGGTATTCTCATTATTTATACAAGCACGGACGGCAAAGAAACCGCTGAGGTCAAAATGCTTGATCTGACCGCGGGCCATTTCTCATCCGCCGTCACCGTGAAAAGCGACGGAGACATCACAGCCGCGGACTTCAAAAAGAATCGGCGCGTCATCTATTACGGCGTCACGAAAAAAAAGCTCAGCACATCATTTGTGTCACTGATCAGCAGCATGCCGCAGCAGCTTATCAGCATCGGCTATAACGCCGGACAGTTCCGCCAATTTGCGGGGTTGTCCCTGACAGAAAAAGAAACGGTATACCGCATTTACGGCAAAAAAGAAAAAACAGACATGCCGCTTGAAAAAGGGATGTCCGTGCTCGGCGTATCGGGAGTAAAAGGGGAGTCCCTTTATACATACCGGTCCGGTGACGGCACCACCCGCCCTTTTATGTGGAAAACGGCGCGCTCTGACTATTATTTCGGTGTGACGAGCCTGTTAAATGATTCGTTTCTGACGGCGAAAGCGCTGCGCAGCGCATTCGGAGAATCACAGGGCGGCACCCTCCTTTACTTGCGGCTTGAAGACATCAGTCCGATGTCAGATGAAAGATTGCTTTACGAAGCGGGCGCTTACCTGCATAAAAGACACATTCCGTTTATTCTGGCGGTCATTCCGGTCTATCTCAATCCGGAAAACGGAGAAAAAGTATACCTGGCGGACAAGCCGAAAATGGTCCGCGTCCTGAAAAAACTTCAGCAAATGGGCGGAAGCATCATTATTCACGGCTACACGCACGCTTACCGATACAGCGAAACGGGAGAAGGCTTTGAATTTTGGGATGCCAAAGCGGATCAGCCGATTACGTCAGAAAATGCGGATGATACTCCGGTCAAGCTTGAAAAGGAACAGGATTTTCCGAATGAAAAAGCGTACCGGGCGTATGTGAAGCCTTTCCGTGAAAAAGAAAACATCTACACGAGAACGAAGCTGGAGCAGGCGATTGACGATCTGACAGAGCTCGGCCTTTACCCGCTGTCATTCGAAGCGCCGCACTACACGATGTCTGAAGAAGGCTACAAAATCGCATCTTCTTATTTCTCCAGCATTTTCGGACAAGTGCAGCTCAGCGGCGCGACGTGGAAAACCTCGGGCGCCCCTCCGTTCGTCTCAAAGCCGGCTATGCTGGACGGGATGACGCTGTACCCTGAAACAATCGGTTATGCCGATAACTCAAAGGAAAATCCGCTCGGAGATATGGAAAATCATATTTCTCAGATGATTGATTTCGGCGGCGGAACGGCGGGCGGTTTCTACCATCCGTATCTCGGCATGAAATACCTTCCCGAGCTCGTCAATCAGATGGAGCGGATTCCCGGCGGCGAGTGGCTCGATCTGAAGAAAACGAAGCAAACGGTAACGTCGGACAGCGTCAGGATCAAAACGGACGGAGACGGAACCATTCATGTGGAAAACAAGATTCATCCGGTAACGGCCTTTTTCAATCATCACCAGCAGACGCCTCTTGAAAAAGCGCTTTGGATTCTCTCCGGCGTGGTGTTATTGTTTATCATCATGTTCGCCTGCTACGTCCTTTATTTGCGCGCCACATTAAAAAAACGAATCTTTAAGGAGAGAAGAAGCCTTGAGTAACATTCTGTTTTTTATCTCATTAAGTTTAATATGGGTGATGCTTCTCTATCACATGTTTCTGATGCAGGGCGGATTCAGGCATTATATGACCTTCGAACGGAACATTCCGAAATGGCGCGCAAAGATGGGGGAGCTCCCGAAGGTCAGCGTGCTCATCCCCGCGCATAACGAGGAGGTCGTGATCAGGCAGACGCTGAAGGCGATGGTGAACCTGTATTATCCGAAAGACAGGCTTGAGATCATTGTCGTTAATGATAATTCCTCCGACCGGACGGGAGACATCGTCAATGAATTTTCCCGTCAGTATGACTTCATTAAAATGGTCATCACAAAGCCCCCGAACGCTGGAAAAGGAAAATCTTCGGCGCTGAACTCAGGGTTCGCGGAATCGAACGGAGACGTGATCTGCGTGTATGATGCGGACAACACGCCGGAAAAAATGGCGGTATACTACCTGGTTCTCGGTCTGATGAATGATGAGAAAGCAGGAGCGGTTGTCGGGAAATTCCGTGTCATCAACGCGGCCAAAACGATCCTGACGAAGTTTATCAATATTGAAACCATCTGCTTTCAGTGGATGGCGCAGGGCGGCAGATGGAAATGGTTCAAAATCGCCACCATCCCGGGAACGAACTTCGCGATCAGGCGGAGCATCATCGAACAGCTCGGCGGCTGGGATGATAAGGCGCTGGCGGAGGATACCGAGCTGACCATCCGCGTGTATAATCTCGGCTATCATATCCGCTTTTTCCCGGCGGCTGTGACATGGGAGCAGGAGCCTGAGACATGGAAGGTCTGGTGGCGTCAGCGGACAAGATGGGCGCGCGGCAACCAGTACGTCGTTCTTAAGTTTTTATCCCAATTTTTCAAGCTGAAACGCAAGCGGATCATCTTCGATCTGTTTTATTTCTTTTTTACGTATTTTTTGTTTTTCTTCGGTGTGATCATGTCAAACACGATTTTTATCATCAATCTTTTTTACGACCTGCATCTGACAGTCGGGTTTTTGGCGATGATTTTGTGGATACTGGCCTTTTTCCTGTTTATGACTGAGGTCATGATTACTTTAAGCATTGAAAAAACAGAAATGAACAAACAAAACTTCTTTATCGTATTTCTGATGTACTTTACATACTCTCAGGCTTGGATCGTGCTCGTCATCTGGTCATTATTCACAGAGATCAAGCACCGATTGTTCAAGCAGGAAGTCAAGTGGTACAAAACGGAGCGATACAATCAAAATAAAAGCGGGTGACCTTTTTGAAAAAAGCGATCATATTGATAACTGGCCTTTTGCTATTGATGTATAACGGGCAGGCGGCCGCGGCCCGGGAGCTGAAAACGGACGGTTCCGCTCTCGGAACAAGCGCCGGCGCAAAAGAGCAGCAGGCGCTGACTGGCGATCTGATGACACTGTACGGGGCGAAAGACAGCTCAGAGCTGACCTATCAGATTCCTGCGGGAGCTTCGAATGCCGATCAGTCGCTTCTGATTGATTACGAGGCGTCAAACTTATTAATTGCCCCGTCTTCTTTAACCATCGCCATTGATGATGAACCCGTCAAATCCATAAAGCTTGACGGCAGCTCCAAGCGGAAAACGGTGAAGCTCAATCTCAGCAAAAGCCAATCCGCCCAAGGCTATCACAATGTATCATTACGATTTTACGGCGTATTAAAAGAGGGCGTCTGCGTCAGGCAGGATACGTCAGGCAACTGGATAAAAATTTATCCGGACAGCCGCCTTGTGCTTTCAGAAGCAAGCAAGTCAAAGGGAGCGGATCTCGGCCATTTCCCGTATCCGTTTGCCCAATCAGGCAATACGGGTGAAGAAACCGATATTATCCTTCCTGACAAACCGACCTCGGCGGAAGCTGAAGCCGCAGTCAAAACAGAAGGATTTCTGAAAACGGCAGACAGCAGGCTGAAGGTATCCTATGTAAAAGAATCCGATGCCGGCAAAATCAGCAATCCGTCAATTGTCATCGGCGCTGATCAGCATTGGAACGGGAAAATAAAAGAGCTTTTCGAACGGGGGAACTTCAAAGCGGAAGACAACAAACTTCTTCTCGCCGAACGGGTTCTGACATCAGGGGACAAACGGCAGCCCGTCCTGTTTGTCACGGCGCACTCAGACAAAACGCTGGCGGATAAAATCCGCGTCATCACAGACAGCGCTTATTCAAGCCAGCTGGGCGGAGATACTTTGACAATCGGCCGCCTTCAGCCCGCTGCGGAAAAGACAGGCAATAAACTGACATTAGAGGACTTCGGCGCGGGAAATGTAACGGTCGGATCAAACAAAACGGCGTCAGAGCACTTCTTTTACCCTGCGGCGGCCGCTGTTGATAAAGACGGTAAGGTCAAGCTTTCACTTACATTAAAGACGTCGGAATCGATCCGGACGAAGGCGGATTCAGATGATGACGCCGAGAGAGCGGAGCTGAACGTCATGGTCAACGGACAGCCGAATGCGGTGCGTCTTGATGATCTCGGCAATCAAGATAAAGATGGCTTTTACCACGTCTCAATCCCGATTGATCCGAAGCTTTTGCGAAGCAGCAGGTACATTGATCTGCAATTTGTCACATCAGGTTTGAAACATAACAACCCGTGTATCGACCGTGACGAAAATAAATGGGTCTATATTGATAAAAGCAGCATGCTGACGTATCCGGTAAGTGATGCGGCGCAGAAAGCGGATTTCGGGCAATGGCCGCTCCCGTTTGCGGGCGGCGTGAAAGAGAAAACAGTAATCGTCATCCCGGATGACGTAAACATACAGACACTGAAAGAACTTTCTCTGGTGGCGGATTCATTCGGAAACGGCTTTACCGTAAAGACGGCATCAGACATGAAGGAAGCGGATGCCAAAGGCCGGAATGTTGTGTTTATCGGAGGCCTGCCGCAAATTCCGCTTTTGAAATCAAACGCCTCTAAGCTTCTCGTGCCGTCAGACCGCAGCGGCGCGTACGATGTTTCTTCGTTTCAGATGCTGAATGAGACAACGAAACAAGTCGCGTTTACCCAGGAATCACCTTGGGACTCCGGCCGAAGCATCGCTGTTTTTGCTCCGTTATCAGGCAGCGGCGCGTCTGTCACAAAAGAGCTGATCAGCTTTTTAGACAGCACAAGCGATGCCGCAACCGTCGTCAACGAAACGGCCGGCAAGCAGCTGTTTTCAAACCATCAGCAAATCAAATCCGACGACAGCAGTCCATCGCCTGATACGAAAAGCCGTTCCGCAGCACTGAACGTCACGTATATCGCTGTTTTCGCTGCGCTTATAATTATTGCGGCCGGTCTGATCTGGCTGACGGCAAGAAGGAAAAAAAGAAAAGCGGACAATGAAAAAAGTGAAGAGTAATGAAGGAAAAAGAGGCCGTTAACAGGCCTCTTTTTTTGTATTTTTATTTCCATTTTTGGCGGTGATTTTTTTATTTTTGAAACAGCATAAAAGCCCCTTTACAACTGAACGGGACGGGAGTATGATCTCTTTTATAATCTATATCGCTTAATCTGTAATCAGAGCGGGGGAACCAATTTGCGGCGCGTCATGCCGCTTGGGGTGAATCCTTTTTCAGGTAGGGCCAACTCTCATCAGCCCGAATCCGACAGCTAACCTCGTAAGCGTTCATGAGAGGAGATGAATGAAACCTGTGCACGATTATGGCGCAGGGGCATCCGTTTGCCTCTGTGTCTTTTTGCTGTGCTGAAATATGGCATGCAATCAGCATTCGGAGACATCATAGCAGTAAGGGTTTGTAAATCAAACGGAAAATGAAAAAAAGGGGAAAACAACAAATGTACCATTCAATCAAAAGATTTTTGATTGGGAAACCGCTGAAATCACAGGCGGCCGGAGAGCAGAAACTCACGAAACTCAAGGCGCTCGCCATGCTTTCTTCAGACGCGCTGTCATCAGTTGCTTACGGAACGGAACAGATTCTGATCATTTTGGCTGCGGTAAGCGCGGCCGCGTTTTGGTATTCCATTCCGATCGCAGCGGGTGTTCTCATTTTGCTGCTTGCTTTGATTCTGTCCTACAGACAGATTATTTACGCTTATCCGCAAGGCGGGGGCGCTTATATGGTGTCAAAAGAAAACCTTGGTGAGAAGCCGGGCCTGATTGCGGGGGGCTCATTGCTTGTTGATTATATTCTGACTGTTGCGGTAAGCATTTCTGCCGGAACTGATGCGATTACATCGGCATTTCCGGCTTTGCACCCGTATCATTTGCTCATTGCTGTTTTGCTTGTGATTCTGATTATGATTTTAAATTTGAGAGGGCTGTCAGAGTCGGCGTCCATTTTGGCGTATCCCGTCTATCTGTTTGTGGCGGCGCTTGTCCTTTTGATCGTCGTCGGACTGTTTAAGCTCATGACGGGGCAGGTTCATCCGGCCGAGCATACACCGATCGGCACGCCCGTAGCGGGCATCACGCTGTTTTTGCTGCTGAAGGCCTTTTCATCCGGCTGCTCGGCACTGACCGGTGTGGAAGCCATTTCAAACGCGATCCCGGCCTTTAAAAATCCTCCGGCGAAAAACGCGGCCCGCACTTTGGCCATGATGGGGATTCTGCTGGCGATCTTATTTACGGGGATTACGGTGCTGGCGTACGGCTACGGCACGGGTCCGAAGCCTAACGAGACCGTTATTTCACAAATCGCCGCGGAAACTTTCGGACGCCATACGGTGTATTATTTCATTCAAGGCGTTACATCATTGATTCTCGTGCTTGCGGCGAATACGGGCTTTTCCGCATTTCCGCAGCTGGCGTTTAATTTAGCGCGCGATCAGTATATGCCGAGAATGTTTACGGTACGAGGCGACCGGTTAGGCTTTTCAAACGGCATCATCTTTCTCGGTATCGCGTCCATCCTGCTCATTCTTTTATTCGGCGGCCGCACGGAACATTTAATTCCGCTTTATGCCGTCGGCGTGTTCATTCCGTTTACGCTGTCGCAGACGGGAATGTGCATCAAGTGGATCAGGCAGAAGCCGAAGGGCTGGGCGGTAAAAATGCTGATCAACTCATGCGGCGCCGCCATTTCATTTATGGTGCTGTGTATTTTATTCGCGACGAAGTTCAATCTTGTCTGGCCGGTGCTGTTATTCATGCCTGCTGTCGTCATGCTGTTTTTCGTCATTAAAAATCACTACACCGCGGTCGGCGAACAGCTGCGGGTCGTTGATCAGCAGCCTGAGGAAATCAAGGGAACCGTCGTCATCGTGCCTGTCGCCGGTGTCACCACCGTCGTCCAAAAATCGATTCAGTATGCGAAATCATTATCGGATCAGGTCATTGCGGTTCATGTTTCCTTTGACAGAGAACACGAAAAAAAGGTGGAAAAGCGCTGGGAAGAGCTTCATAACGGCGTCCGCCTCGTCACCCTGCATTCCTCATACCGCAGTCTGGTTCACCCGTTTGATAAGTTTTTGGAAACGGTCGAACAAAAAGCGAAAAAAGAACAGTTCTCCGTGATGGTGCTGTTTCCGCAATTTATTACGAAAAAACGCTGGCAGACCATCCTTCACAACCAATCAGCCTTCTTGCTCCGCGTCCGGCTGTTTTGGAAGAAGGACATCATTGTCGCCACCCTGCCGTATCATTTTAAAAAGTAACGGCAAAGACCGCAGGCTGAAATGCCGCGGTCTTTTTTGTAAAGGAGGACGACATGGCACAAGGCGCTTTTGTCATCATACAAAATGACGGGCGGGACATATTGCTCGTAAAACGAAAAGACGTTCCACTATGGGATTTGCCCGGGGGCGGGATTGAAGAAGGTGAAACACCTGAAGCCGCAGCCGTCAGAGAGGCCTTTGAAGAAACAGGGTATAACGTGACCATCCTGCAAAAATCCGGTGAGTATGAAAGGCCGGCATTTGAAGATACACAGCACGTTTTCATCGGAGCCATTACCGGAGGAACACCGCTGATGAACGGATCGGAAACCGCGCCGATTTACGCTGGTTTTCCCAAAACCGGCTGCCGCTGTTCATGGTGCCGAACAGAAAACGGCAAATAAAAGACGGACTCAATGGGGCGGCAAATCGTAAGGCAGTCCTTAAAGACCGAAATCTGTTATCCATCCTTGATCTGCTGAGAAAAAAGCTGAGAGTATAGCCCGTGTTTCAACCCGTATGAAAAAGGGGATGAATACAGGTAAAAGGAGGATGCAGTATGCCAAGTAAAACAGCAGGACACGTAATGACGGAGCTGCTTGAACAATGGGGAGTCGGTCATATATACGGCATTCCCGGAGACAGCATTAATGAATTTATCGAAGAACTGAGACATGAACGAAATAACCTGACATTCATCCAAACCCGGCACGAAGAAGTCGCAGCCCTGGCTGCCGCGGCTGAGGCAAAACTGACCGGGCAGATCGGTGTCTGCCTTTCAATCGCAGGACCGGGGGCCGTTCATCTGCTGAACGGTTTATACGACGCCAAAGCGGACGGCGTTCCGGTGCTGGCGATTGCGGGACAGGTGGCTTCCGATGAAATCGGCCGTGACAGCTTTCAGGAAATCAAATTAGAGCAGATGTTTGAGGACGTGGCGGTATTCAACCAGCAGGTACATACGGCAGAAGCGCTGCCCGATCTTCTGAATCAGGCGATCCGCACGGCTTACAGCAAAAAAGGCGTTGCCGTTTTAACCGTTTCTGATGATTTATTCGCGCAAAAAATCAAACGGGAGCCGGTTTACACATCGCCGATATACCTCAAAGCCGATATAGAGCCGAAAAAAGAACATCTCGTCACATGCGCGCAATATATTAACAACGCAAAAAAACCGGTCATTCTTGCCGGCCAAGGGTTAAAATCGGCAAAAGAGGAGCTGCTCGCATTCGCCGATAAAGCGGCCGCTCCGATTGTGATTACTCTTCCGGCAAAAGGCGTCGTGCCTGACAGCCATCCCCACTTTCTCGGGAATCTCGGGCAAATCGGCACAAAGCCCGCCTACGAAGCCATGGAGGAATGCGATCTGCTGATCATGCTCGGCACATCGTTCCCGTACAGGGATTATCTCCCGGATGATACGCCCGCCATTCAGCTTGATTCGGATCCGGCGAAAATCGGCAAGCGCTATCCCGTCAATGCGGGAATCGTCAGTGATGCGGCTCTGGGGCTGAAAGAGCTGACGGAATACATTGAATATAAAGAAGACAGAAGATTTTTGGACGCCTGCACCGAGCACATGAAGCATTGGTGGAAGGAAATCGAAAAGGATGAAACCGAAGCGACTCATCCGCTCAAGCCGCAGCAGGTCATTGCCCGGCTTCAGGATGCGGCCGCAGAGGACGCCGTCCTGTCAGTGGATGTCGGAACGGTTACAGTGTGGATGGCCCGCCATTTTAAAATGAAGAAGCAGGACTTTATCGTCTCAAGCTGGCTCGCCACAATGGGATGCGGGCTTCCGGGAGCGATTGCCGCAAGCCTTGCCGAACCTGAGCGGCAGTGCATCGCCATTTGCGGAGACGGCGGATTTTCAATGGTGATGCAGGATCTGCCGACGGCTGTTAAATATAAACTGCCGATTACGGTTGTCGTTTTAAACAACGAAAATCTAGGCATGATTGAATATGAACAGCGGGTCAAAGGCAACATTGACTACGTCACCCAGCTGCAAAATATGGATTACGCCGCTTTTGCAGAAAGCTGCGGAGCAAAAGGCATCAAAGTGACGAAACACGAGGAATTGGCTCCCGCTTTTCATGAAGCGCTCAACTCAAATGAGCCGGTCGTCATCGACGCCGTCATCGGCGACGAGCCGCCGCTTCCGGGAAAAATCACTTACGGCCAAGCGAAGGGCTTCAGCAAATACATGCTGAAAAACTTCTTTGAAAACCAAAAAATCGAAATGCCGTCACTCAAGAAAAGCTTAAAACGGCTGTTTTAAGAAGCCGGCGCTTATAAAAAATAAACAGGCAGCATGCCTGTTTATTTTTTTAGGCTTTCTAATTGATGATTCTTTCTTTAATGACCTCTTCCATGGTAAGGAAGTGGTCAGCGGTTTGAACCCGCTTAGAAGCTTAGAGGACGGGGACCGTAACCGAAAGTATATCGTATTAAAATCTGCGGAAACGGTAAAGGAGATCGTAAATTTCGCAGCTGGCGAGCGATGGCTGATCAAAAACTCGTGATGGATCAGCGCGGTTTCATCTGAAGAACAGCCAGAGAGCGGTCACAACAGCGATCATAAAGTAATCTCCATCATTCAGTTTAGTTCCATTTTTGATAAACACATGTGCCGTCCGGTTCGTCTTTGTCCCTTTCGGAGTTTTAAGCGCAATGTTCTTCCCTATATTGTAATAAACAACTTTAAACAAATAATATGCCAGCGAACAGAATAAAAAGAGCAACATGAACTTGCCAATAAACAATATCATGTTTCATTACTCCTTTTTGCCGTTTTTTCGTTTTAATATATGACGGAAAAGTCAGGATGTTATATAAAAGGAGAAGTATTTTACCGAGGCTGGTGTTAAACATTAATGAACGGTTCGCCGCAACATCCCCAGATCCGGAACAATTTCAAAACGAAAGAGAAGCCCGGGGATTATTAAAAACAGACCCTAATTTGTCCGCTTTTTTTTGAAAACTTGATCCAAGATGAACATAAAGAGAGTGAATAAGAAGGACACCGTAATCATATCTATCAGAGATAGATTAGAGGTTTCTTTTATTAGTAGCAGCCATACCACCTGCAAAACTAAAGAAATAGAAAAATAAGATATATATTTCATGATCCTCATATTTGTTACCCCCTTAGCCTAATTTCTCTTTTGTGATCTTATCCAAATTAGTAAAAAGGATATCCAATCCCGAAAATAAGAAAGTGATGAACAATGAAAGAAGCACTTCTCCGCCTTGAAATATAGATATGTTCTCAATGATATGATTGGAAACGTATTGGATTGAGAAGTAAACAGCAGCCCATGCAAAAATGAATTCAAGGATATAGGCTGACCAAGCAGGTAATGTAAAAACATGAGTCATTCCTTTTACAATTGCCGTAAAAATCAGCATATAAACTAAAGCTAAGATACTGACGACGACAGAAAATATGTATAAGTCTGAAAGTGAACCATATATGATGTAATCTCCGAAAAAATGATGTATTGTTACAGCTGCAAAACAAATAATCAGGCTGGGGACAGTCACAGCGAAGAACAGGGAGAATCCAATAAGTAAGATGAATGCTGCATGAGCTAAGCGGTTGGGCGGTGTATCCACGATCTCTTTTTTTAATAGAATCATAAAAATAAGAGATGAAATCACAAGGCAGCATAAGAAAGTGAGCAAAACAGTAAAAAAGACAGTCATGTGACATCTCCAATGAAAAAGTGCTATTAGAGTGAATCTAACAGCACTTTGCATTACTTTATACGTATTTTCCTGACGATCATTTATGAATGATTTTAAAATGCTTTCATTGCTAAAGTTGTCAAATGAGCGAGGTTTTTAGCCTGGCTGTCAGAAAGTCCGGACTTTTTAAGTGAAAGATAAAGATTCTTTTCCACGTCAGTCCAGCTTAAGGCGACATACTCGTTCAGCATTTTCTTTAAAACCGGTTCGATGTGTTCATTGAAAACGGATTCGAGTTCATTTCTTATTTTCTTTCCTGCTAATTTTTCAACAAGATTGAATAATTTTGTTTTATTTTTCAGCACTTCTCTGATTACATCTTTGACTGGTTTTGACACAGATGCATCGCTTTGTGCTTTAAGTCCGTAGGAAAATTGCGTATCAGTCTGATAAAAAAATGATTTTGTCGTTCCAGTGGCATTGGCAGTATTATGATGATTTTCTTTAGCTAAGGATGCGGGGACAAAAGCAGTAGTTACAAGGGCTAAAGATGCGGCAAACAGAATGCCTTTAGCTGCGTGTCTAATGGGAAATCCTCCTTTAGAAATGTAGTGTAGAGAGAAATGAAAGACTATGTATTTAGGCGGGACCTGTATGATCCGCTTTGAACATTTTTCCCTCTCAGATACCATTCTATCAATAGGTATTTTTTGGGTAAATAGGATTTTAATACGATATTTTTCTCGCAATTCAAAATTTTTTTTTGGCAGGATTTATTTTAGCTGCAGTTTCGTGAAATGAACATGGGCTGGAGCCTGCATGTATAGGCTGATTGAGGCGGAATCACATTATCGGAGCGGTTTTTATAATGCAGGCTTAGGTAAAAAAAATAAACAGGCGGCATGCCTGTTTATTTTCGTTTGCGTGAGAGAGCGAAGAAAAACGGGAAGGCGGAACCGGCCAAAAACGTACCGAATAAAAACATGCCTCCGATGAACACATGATAGTTCACCCCGCCGATCCAAAGCCCCGTGATTAAGGAAACGATACTTAATGCGATCATCACAAAGCCGGGAATCAGACGTTTCTTACCCGTTGTCCGATAAGCAAAAAGAGAACAGAAGATACCGATGACAATCGGCACAATCCACAGATAAAAAAGGATAAATACTGACATAAGCAAAACTCCGATTTTTCTTCTATCATACCAAAAACGCCCGGAAAAAGATACGAACGGCACCCGGCGTCAAAAGAAAAACCGGCCGCTGACGGCCGGTTTTTTTCTAACGGAATGAATCGTAGATCACAAACAGATTAAGCGCGATCACCAAAACCGCAATCAGCCAGGCGAGAGCCGTCACCCATTTTCGGTTCGTCAGGGCGCCCATCAGGCGTTTGTTGCTTGTAAACATAATCAGCGGCACGAGCGCAAAGGAGATGCCGAATGAAAGAACGACCTGGCTCCATACGAGCGCTTCTGTGGCGTTGACCCCCGAGATAATGATGATCATCGGCGGAATGATGGTAATGAAACGCCGCAAATAAAGCGGGATACGGTAACGGATGAAGCCCTGCATGATAATATCGCCTGACAATGTGCCGACAGAAGAGCTTGAAAGCCCTGCGGCCAGCAGCCCGATCCCGAAGAGAATGGCTGAAGCCGGTCCGATATAGTGGCCGAATTGCTGATAAGCCACGTCTAAATCTTCTACATACAGCCCGTTCTTGAAGAAAAGCGCGGCGGCGACGATGAGCATGCTTGCGTTAATCGCCCCGGCGATCACCATCGCGATGAGAATGTCAATCGTCTCGAATCTAAAAATCTTTTTCCGCTCATTATCCGTTTTTCCGACGACACGGCGCTGTGTCAGTGCGGAATGTAAGTAAATGGCATGCGGCATCACGGTTGCGCCGAGTATCCCGGTTGCCAAGAGCACACTGTCCATTCCGTCAATTTTCGGGATAAACAGCCCTTCGAGAACAGAGCCGGCGTCAGGTTTGGCAAAGAAGGTCTGCAGAGCGAAGGCGATCACCACGACGAACAGAAGTCCGGCGATGCCCGCTTCCAGCGCCCGGTAACCCCGGCGCTGCAGCTCTAAAATCGCGAATGATCCGATCGCCGCAATAATGGCCGCTTCAACCATCGGTATGCCGAACAGCAGGTTGAGCCCGAGCGCCGCCCCGATAAATTCTGCCAGATCAGTTGCCATAATCACCAGTTCACCCTGTATCCACAGCCCGGCTGATACCCATTTCGGATACCGGTCTCTGGCGATTTCCGGAAGGTTTTTACCCGTGGCAATGCCGAGCTTCGCGGAAAGAACTTGAATTAAAAAAGCCATCAAGTTTGAAAAGAGGATGACCCACAGCAGCATATACCCAAATTTCGAACCAGCTGAGATATTCGTAGCGAAGTTTCCCGGATCAATGTAGGCAATCGCCGCGATAAAGGCTGGGCCTAAGAAAGGCAGAAGCCGCTTGAATCCCTTGCTTTTGCCGTCAAGTGCATCCTGCACGGCTTTTGCTTGCAGTGATTGTGCTGAGATGTCTTTGCTCATTATGTCTCACCTAAATTCCGATAGATTTTTAGCTAAATAACAAAAAGTTTCCTAGATGCAAATTATTTTATCTACATCATAAATCCGCTATTATGAGATGTCAAGTTCTTTATGTTCAATAAACCGGCACATTGATGCCCTGTTTTATCTATGATATGTATCCCGCCGAAGAAAGGTCCGAAAATGAAAACGGCATCGTTCCGGGAAAGAAGCGATGCCGTTCGCAAAGCGTGTTTCCGCCTCCAATCATGCACGGATGCGTGGAGCGTTCTTTTAAAAAGGTGAAAAGAGGACACTTGCCTATATAACTTCACAACTTTCTGTCCGGTGCAACTGATCCTGAGAAAAAGACGCAGTATTTCCTCCGTTTTCCCGGGTAAATAGAATAATAATGTTTCTTTCCATTGGAAGATAAAACCTTTCTGTACCATTCAAATGACCTCCGGAAAAACTCCGGCCGCTCTGAATAAACGTTTGAATCAACGATATATCAGTGATTCCAGTCCAATAAACGGCTGTTATCTATCAAAAAAAGAATCGGAATGGTCACTTGCGAAGAAAAGAAGTTGGAGCATTAGACTTATTTCAGTCTTCCGGGCAAAAAAGTATAATAACGTCAGGAAAGCTTTCCGGCCATATGATAAAAGAGGGGGAATTTTCTTGGTACGTCGTTTGTCGATCATTTCTTTAGCCATGATTTTTGCTGTTTCTTTATTCGCTTTTGGCGGCTCTGCATCAGCAGCAGCTTTCAAACCTAAAGCTGAACCGGACGTTTCCATTTTAGCCAGCGGGGGCACAGTCGGTATTTACGGTGCTAATATGCGCTCATGCTCTAAGGTCAGCTGTTCAACGATCACAACATTCTCAAGCGGTAAAAAAATTACAGGTTCTTGGGTCACCGGAGAATATGTTCAAGGCCACTACACCAATTCCAATAAATGGCTGAAAGTCACGTATGCAGGAGCGACAGGCTACGTTTCAGTCACCACACTATCTTATTATTACGGTTTATAAGCAGAAAAACCTCGTTCTCTTGAGAGCGGGGTTTTTCTATATTCCGATTCAATTTCCGCGTTTCGTTTCATCATCGTGTTTCATCAGCTGATCGATTTCTTCTTTAGAAGCGTTTTTTTTCCACTCTTTCGCCTGACTTGTCGCAATGGGAATAGCCCGTCCTTCTTCATAACCCTCATCTACCATCGCATTCGCGATTTCGATCGCTTTTTTCTTCACAGGTTCCTCGAGATTCTTCAATGATTGCGGATAATCCTTCATAGACCAAGGCATGTCTATCACTCCTTTATGAAAAGTGTTTCCCGCCTGAAGAAAAAGAAAACCGCCTCATCAAAAAGAATGACAGCTATTTTTACGAGAGACCAGCAATTTCCGAATAAAATATAAAGGATAAAGAAGCAAGTACAGATTGAATGCCCGCCACATGAGATCAAAATCACCGATAAATACCCAAAAGGCAATCGCTTGCAGGCCTGAACAAAAGGTCAGCACAAGTGATATTAATGCGAAATGGCGCCATAACGAATGTTTCCGTTTATAAAGAAACAAGCTGTACAGCCCGGTCAATGAAATGAAAATATCTAGGGGAAAGAATGACCAGTTCCAGGCCATTATCATGGCGTTATCATAATCTTTAAACGCCATGTTTTTTGGAATCCACTCAAAAAAAGTAACAATCCAATAAATGATAAATCCAATATCTGTAATGAGGAAGAGAACCTTTAACCCTTTCATCATCTGTTTCTGTCCGTATGAACGCTGATGCCGTTTGATGACGTTTCACTTTCGGAAATAAAGTTTAAGGAAACGACACCGATGATGATCAGAAGAACAGAGACAGCTTTTATAACAGAGAACTGTTCATGAAAGAAAAAAATTCCGATCGCGGAAATCAGTACGATCCCCATTCCCGACCAGACCGCATACGCGATGGAGACACTTATATATTTCAAAGTCAAAGTAAGAAAACAAAGGATGCCGATATAAAACAATAACAATAAAATACTTGGAACAAGTTTTGTAAATCCATTTGATAATTTCATGCTGACCGTACCCAATACTTCAAAAATGATCGCTAAACTTAAATAAATCCATTGCATACAGCATTCTCCTTCAATCGTATTATTCAAAATTATACAATATATAGAATTTGAAGAAAATTAATCAATGGAATGTTTTCCGGATAAAAAGTCCGGCCGGGTGTAAAAAGAAAACGCCATAAAGGTATACTATGTAGAAAGAAATCAGAAAGGACGTGCAGGACGGGTGACAGAAGAGCGGACAGACCTGGAAAGACAACTGAGAGACATTCAAAAATGGGAAAAGGCGCAGCAGAGGGCGATGTTCTGGCAAACATTCACCCGCTTGCCGTTTCAGCTTTTGGACAAGCTGACACCGCAATTTATTCAGAGGAAAATCGGACTCATTCTCGATGAAACGGGAACGTTTATTCAGTCAGGCGGACAGTACCTTACATCAGAAAAGCGCATCATGAAAAAGTTTCAAAAACGGCTGCCGCACGGTACATGTCAAACGCTTCACGACATCCGCAATGCGCCGCTTGCCGTCATGGACGAAATCGCAGAAGCCATAGCGCGTACAAGCGTAAAGGCCGCGACGGTGCAGGGAGCCGCAACGGGAGTCGGCGGCGTGTTTACGCTTGCGGCAGACATTCCGGCGATGCTCGGCCTGTCCTTAAAGACGCTGCAAGATATCGCGGTTGCTTACGGCTTTGATCCGAAAGACAAAAAAGAACGCGTGTTTATCGTCAAATTGCTTCAGCTTGCATCCAGTGACGTCATCGGAAAAAAAGCGATCCTGCAAGATTTACGGCAATATGATCAAAACGACCAAACCTATCAGCGCGTCGCCTCGCAAATCCAAGGCTGGCGGGAAGTCGTTTACAGCTACCGCGATACGTTCGCCGCGAAAAAACTGCTGCAAATGGTTCCGGCCGCAGGCATCATCTTCGGCGCGTCCGCCAACCGTTCAGCTTTAGAAAGCATCGCGGAAACAGGCATCATGCTTTATAAAAAACGCCGGATTCTAAAACGCATGAACGATACAGAATGATAAAAAACCACCCGAAAACACATTCAATGTGTTTTCTTTGTTTAGCAGTTCTGAAATCGGGAAACCAACAACCAACACCAATTAAAGGAGGAATTCAAAAATGGCACAAGATAATAACAAAATGAGCAGAGAAGAAGCAGGTAAAAAAGGCGGAGAAGCTACAAGCAATAACCATGACAAAGAATTCTATCAGGAAATTGGTCAAAAAGGCGGAGAAGCCACAAGCAAAAATCACGACAAAGAATTCTATCAGGAAATCGGTGAAAAAGGCGGAGAAGCCACAAGCAATAACCATGACAAGGAATTCTATCAGGAAATCGGCCAAAAAGGCGGAGAAGCTACAAGTAAAAATCATGACAAAGAGTTTTATAAAGAAATCGGCCAAAAAGGCGGAAATAGACGAAGCAGCTAATAAAAGCATAAAAGGCAGACAACCTGCAGATCAAAAGCGATCCGGCACATCAGCCGGATCGCGTTTGATTTTGGGAAAATCTTGATCTGAGCCGCAAAACCGATACAATAAAATGAAAAAGGGGTTTTTCACTCGTGTCTGACATGCTGAATTTGCTCGCAATCGCCAATAAAGTCAAAGAAAAACACGACAATTTTTCAATCGCGGAGATCAATGACCACTGTGTGCGCCTCGCAGTGTTTACGGGAGAATATGACTGGCACCATCACCCTGACTCAGATGAATGGTTCATCGTTCTGGAAGGTGAGCTGCTGATCGATTTTAAGGACAAAGAAACCGCAGTGCTCAAAGCAAATGACAGCCTGCTCATCCCGAAAGGCACGATTCACCGCACCCGCTCTTACGTCAGAACCGTGAATCTCTGTGTCGAGCATACGCATGCGAAAACAGTCATCACAGAGGAACGGTCATGCTGATCAAAAAGATTGTATGTGAAACAGACGCTGCAAACGCTGAAGCATTTGCGCAAGCACAGTCAAGGTGGGGAGCATTATCATGTGTAAATGGCTTCGTCAGACAGGCCGGCGGCTGGCGGAAAAACGCAGACGGCCTGTTCATCGCAGAGATCATCAGCGTTTGGGAGAACAGACAGGCCTATGATGATTTTATGGAGAACGAACATGACCGCATATACGAAGAAAATGAGCAGAAGGCTGCGATTCTATCAATGGAAGTGATGCTGTACGAGGGGGATGAACCTTTCATTCACGAGCTGTTACATCACCTGGACATCCGATACGAACCGGATTGGACAGTTGTGCGCACATAAAAAAAGCCCCTTTAGAGGCTTTTTTATTTTCGTCCGGGAAGCGTGTTGTGGACATACGGCGGGACGGGGTCCAGCTTAGCTATTTCGCCGTGCGCTTTCGGTTCCTTTTCGTATTCAAATGGTTCTCCGTCCGGCGCTGTTTCCTTCAGCCAATTTTGTTCAGCGCTTTCTGCTCCATCTGAGAAATGAATAAGCTTATGGGAGAATGACTGTTTTTCCAGCGCCTTCGGGAATGTCGAAGGAACGATCGGACCTTCCTGTTCTTCTAATTCTTTAATGGCCGCAAGCCATTGGTTTTGATGCATGGTATCGCGGGCCAATAAAAAGCTGAGCATATCTTTCACGCCTTTATCATCGGTCATTTCATACAGGCGTGCGACTTGAAGCCTTCCTTGTGATTCGGCGTTCAGATTGGCGCGGAAGTCTGCCAGAAGGTTTCCGCTTGCGACGATATAGCCTGCGCTCCACGGAACGCCCGTGCTGCTCTCCGGCATGGCGCCGAGTCCTGAGACAATGGCATGATGCGGGTTCATCCCGCCTAAAATGGACCCGATGACCGGATCATCAGCCGCTTTTTCCTGCTCTGCCAGCGGGGCGTCTTCTAACAGTCTCGCAATCATCGTCGCGATCATTTCGACATGGCCGATTTCTTCCGTCGCGGTATCCATCAGAAGATCCTTATATTTTTCATTGCCCCGTGTATTCCATCCTTGGAACAAATATTGCATGGCGACGGATATTTCCCCGTATTGTCCCCCTAAAATTTCCTGCATCTTTTTTGCGAACAGCGGGTCAGGACGATCCGGTTTAGCCGGATGCTGCAGTTTTTTCGTATGTGTAAACATGTCTCCATCTCCTTTTTTGCTCTGTCCCTATTTACTTCCCCGGCGGGAAAAGGGATGAAACGGAGATGGGCGTATTGGTCCTGCTAAGGCTCGCGGCGCAAGGATAACAAATCCTGCACAAGCCCGCGGCCGATCACCTGTTCATATTGTCCGTAAATCGGGTCGAGGCGTTTCATCCATGTGTTCTTTTCCGCTTTGCTCAGCACATGAATATGAATGGATGAATTCTTCTTTATCTCTTCAAGCTGGTCTTTATTCATTTTCTCAGCGGAGGCTTCGTTCCATTCCGTCGTTTCTCTCATCGCCTCCGTTAAGATGGTTCTCGTTTTTTCTGTCTGTGAATTCCAGAAATGCTCGTCGGTCATCACGGCATAACCGAGGTACCCGTGATTGCTGATTGTCAAATAATCTTGAACATTATAAAATTTTTTAGAATAGATATTTGAAATCGTATTTTCCTCTCCGTCTACGAGATTGCTTTCCAAGAGCTGAAACGTGGAATTAAAGGAATCCTGCCGCGGGTGCGCGCCGAGCAGGCGGTACTGGTCTTCGATCACGCTGCTCGGCATGATCCTGAGCGCCTGCCCTTTCAAATCGTCCGGAGTGAAGATCGGCCCTTTATTTGACGTGAGCTGCTTAAACCCGTTCGTCCAGTACGCCAGTCCTTTCAAATGATGCTTTTCTAAAGAAGCGAACAGGCGCGTGCCGATTTTGCCGTTGAGGCCTTCTTGCACGGCTTTATAGTTTGTAAACGCGTACGGCAGATCCAAAACACCCCATTCGGGAGACAGTGATCCGAGCTTTGAGGTGGAGGGAGCGATGAATTGCACGTCCCCGTTTTGGAGGGCGTTTATTTCTTCATTATCTGAATAGAGGCTCCCGTTTGGAAATACCTCTACTTTAATGGTACCGCCGGACTTTTGATAGACCAGGTCGGCAAATTTATTCGCCGCCCGCCCTTTAGGCGTGTTTTCAGCCACGACATGGCTGAATTTGAAAACCATTTGATCTTTCAGGCCTTCCTGTTCGTCATCATAATACGGTTCTTCCGTTGAGAAACGATCATGAAAGCCGATGAATAAAGCGGTTCCGATACCGAGTACCATCAGGCTGAGACAAGTCAGCAAGCTTTTCATCGAAAACCCCCTCCGCCATTTTCTATAACAAGCATAATCGGGCGGGCCGTTTTCGTAAAGAGACGGAAAGGAAGAGGCCAATGACGAAAAAAAAGCTTACCATCCGCTGGAAAATCACCATACTTTCTTATATCGTCGTGCTTTTTACCTTTTTGATCGTCGGCATCGTGCTGGTCGGCAATATCCAGCATACAGAGGAGCGCGAGCTGAAAAAACGGCTGATGAATACCGCGCGGACGGTATCTGAGATGACCGATGTCAAACGCGCCCTGGAGCAGAAAAAACAAAGGGAAGACGTGCGCCATGCGGTCGAAGAAATAAGGATCATCAATGAAGCGGACTACATCGTCGTCATGGATATGGATCATATCCGCTATTCACATCCCGTCAGCACAATGATCGGAAAGCGTTCAAGGGGTGAGGACGAAGCCGCGGCGTTCGCCGAGCACATTTATTTTTCCGAAGCAAAGGGAGAGATCGGCACCGCCGTCCGCGCTTTTTATCCCATCAAAGACCGGGATTTGAATCAGATCGGCGTTGTCCTTGCCGGTAAAACGCTGCCCGGATTCGGTGAAATTCTTCTTCAGCTGAAACATGAAATACTGTTTATCGTTCTGCTGGCGCTCGGGTTCGGACTGGCC
The DNA here is from genome assembly GCF_057196865.1 of Bacillus sp. SYZHCR11. NCBI lineage: Bacteria > Bacillati > Bacillota > Bacilli > Caryophanales > Bacillaceae > Bacillus > Bacillus sp. SYZHCR11. Next base: position 127,598 of record NZ_JBXUND010000004.1, on the reverse strand, counting down.
GGCTCCTTTTTGCTGGCCCGCCACATCAAAAAACAAATGTTTTGGCTCGAGCCCCATGAGATCGTGAGAATGTATGAGGAACGGACCGCTACGTTTCATTCGATGAATGAGGGCGTCATTGCGATCGATAATCAGCATCACATCACCATTTTTAATGAAAAAGCGAAGCAGATATTCAATGTCAGACAAGAGACCGACGGCAGGCTGATCTGGGACGTGTTAAAAGATTCGCGGCTCCCTGAAATCGTCGAGCGGAACCGAGCCGTATATAATGAAGAAATCCAAGTCAGCGGAAAGGTGATCATGAGCAGCAGAATTCCGATTGTCATGAAAAAGAAGGTCATCGGAGCCGTCGCCATTTTTCAGGACAGGACGGAAGCGGCGAAAATGGCGGAAGAACTGACAGGTGTGAAAAATTTTGTCGATGCGCTCAGAGTCCAAAATCATGAACATATGAACAAGCTTCACACCATCGCGGGGCTGATTCAGCTCGGAAAATCAGAAAAAGCGCTCCGGCTTGCTTTTAAGGAATCATCAGAACAAGAAAGCGTCACTGATTTTCTTCATCAGGCCATTCAGAATGACGCCGCGGCGGGACTGCTGTTAAGCAAAATCAAAAGAGGAAAAGAGCTTGGCATTTCTGTGAAAATTGATGAAAACAGCAGTTTCTCGGCATTTCCGGAGCATGTCGACCAGCATGACATCGTCGTCCTGCTCGGCAATTTAATTGAAAATGCGTTCGGCGCATTCGAAACAGCGGACACGGAGGACAAACATATTGACATCAGTATCGAGCAAAATGATGAAGTGCTTGCTATATTAATAGAAGACAACGGAAGCGGGATTTCCGATCAGCACATCCCGCGCCTTTATGACAAAGGGTTTACCGTCAATAAAACGGGAGGAACGGGATACGGCTTGTACCTCGTCAAACAAATCGTCGACAAAGGGATGGGCGTTATTGAAGTCGACACACGGCAGGGACAGGGAACGGCATTTTCTATATTATTTCCGATGAAGGGAGAGAAATCATTCGATGGACATCAAGGTGCTGCTTATTGAAGATGACCCGATGGTGCAGGAGGTGAATAAAGAATTTATCACCGGTGTTTCAGGGTTCAGCGTCATCGCCACGGCCGCTGACGGAGACGAGGGAATCAGGCTTATAAAAGATCTGCGGCCCGGGCTCGTGGTATTAGACGTATACATGCCGAAAAAAGACGGAATTAAAACGCTCCAGGAAATCAGAAAACAAAAGCTCGAAGTGGACGTCATCATCGTCTCGGCCGCAAAAGACAAAGAAACAATCCAGCTTATGCTGCAAAACGGTGCGGCCGACTATATTTTGAAGCCGTTTAAGCTGGAGCGGATGAGACAGGCGCTCGAAAACTATAAACAATATAAACGGAAAATTGAAGAGCATGACACGATGTCGCAAGAGCAGCTTGACATGCTGCTGAAAATTCCGCAAAATCCGTCCCGGGATCTGCCGAAGGGGTTAAACCATTTTACGATGAATGAAATTTTGACCTATATGAAACAGCAGACGGAGCCGCTTTCAGCTGAAGAAGCCGCCAAAGCGCTCGGAATCGCAAGGGTGACGGCGCGGCGTTATCTTGATTTTCTTGAGAAGGACGGCCAGATTAAGCTCGACATTCAATACGGGGGAGTGGGACGGCCGGTTAACCGCTACAAATTCGTCCGCTAGCCGAGACCAAAAAGACCAAAATGTCCGTTATGATCATAAGCTTCCCCTCTTCGTATGAAAACGCTATCATTTTTGTATAGACGCAGCGAGAGGCAAGGGGGAGTAGGAATGAAAATTTTCAAAAATCTTACGGTGCAGGTCATCACGGCGGTGATCATCGGCGTCATTGTCGGACTCGTTTGGCCTGAGGCCGGGAAGCAGATGAAGCCGCTCGGCGATACATTTATCAATGCGGTAAAAATGATTATCGCACCGATCATATTCCTGACGATCGTGCTTGGCATCGCCAAGATGGGAGACATGAAAAAAGTCGGCAAAGTCGGGGGAAAAGCATTTATTTATTTTGAAGTCGTGACCACCATCGCCCTTATTATCGGACTTCTGGTCGTCAATATCATGAAACCCGGTGAGGGCCTTGATTACAGCAAGCTTGAAAAAGGGGATGTCTCTCAGTACACCCAAAACGGGGGACAGGGGATTGACTGGATTGAATTTATCACTCACATCGTTCCGTCAAATATGGTTGACGCTTTCGCAAAAGGCGACATTCTTCAGGTCTTATTCTTTTCTGTTTTATTCGGTGTCGGCCTGGCGGCGCTCGGTGAAAGAGGCAAAAGCATTATTGATTTCTTTGATAAACTGTCGCACGTTTTTTTCAAAATCATCGGCTACATCATGCGCGCGGCGCCGATCGGCGCATTCGGGGCCATGGCCTATACGATCGGGCACTTCGGCCTTGATTCCATCAAGCCGCTGGCGAGTCTGATGCTGTCTGTATACGTTACGATGTTCCTGTTTGTATTTGTCGCTTTGAATATCATTTGCAAACTATTCGGTTTCAGCTTGTGGAACTATCTCCGTTTTATTAAAGATGAATTGCTCATCGTTCTCGGCACAAGCTCTTCTGAGTCCGTCCTTCCGCGGATGATGGATAAAATGGAGCGTTACGGCTGTTCCAAATCGGTTGTCGGCCTTGTCATTCCGACGGGATATTCTTTTAACCTGGACGGCACCTCGATCTATCTGTCCATGGCGACGGTTTTTCTGGCGCAGGTGTTCGGCGTTGATCTTACCATCGGCCAGCAGGTTACGATCATTCTCGTGCTGATGCTGACATCAAAAGGCGCGGCGGGGGTAACCGGAAGCGGATTTATCGTGCTCGCCTCCACTTTATCGGCGCTTCAGGTTATTCCGCTGGAGGGACTGGCGCTGCTCCTCGGCGTTGACCGCTTTATGAGTGAAGGAAGGGCGATCGTCAACCTGATCGGAAACGGAATCGCCACCATCATCGTAGCCAAGAGCGAAAATGAGTTTGACGAAGCGAAAAGCACACAGGCCGTAAAAGAAATGAAAACGGCGGTATAAAAGGAAAGGAACGGCATGCATCCGGCATGCCGTTCTTTTTTTCGGCCGCCATGAGTAAAAAAGATAAATTTGTTTAAATTTATTAAGAGGTGGACAAAGACCTTAGCGTCATTTTGTTATATAATTTACAATTAGAGAGTGAAAGATGAAATCTAAGGGCTTTTTGTCCTAGCAGGAGTGTATAAATGGCGGCTATTTTTAAATTTTTTCAGCATCCGGGTGTCAGACGTTTTTCCGTTTTTCTTGTTTTGACTGGGGTGTTAGTTGTATTCCGAAGTATGATTAATTTGATTTTGCTTACGTTTATTTTTACTTTTCTGATGGATCGGCTGGAGACTGTCATCCGGCATGTGTTGAACCATTTTTTCCGGATCAGCCAGAGGGTGGTCATCACCATTTTATATATTGCGCTGGCTGTCGGGGCGACTGTCGGAGGCTTTGTCTTTTACCCGATTGTTGCCAAGCAGATTGAACAGCTGATTAAGCAGATCAAGCACATCGCGTATCATCCCGATGTCATTCCGTTTTATGATGAGATATCGAGCGTGTTCGGCGATATCAATATCGGTTCCTATGTAAAAGAAGGTTTTAATGTACTGTATACATACTTGGCCGATATCAGCACTTTCGGTTTGCAGGTCGTGATGTCACTGATTCTCAGCATGTTTTTCCTGTTCGAGAAAAAGCGGCTCACGGAGTTTATGAAAAAATTTCAGCACAGCAAGCTGTCTGTTTTTTACTACGAACTTGCTTATTTCGGCAGCAAATTTGCGAGAACATTCGGCAAAGTGCTTGAAGCCCAATTTATTATCGCGCTGGTGAACTGTATCCTCACCTTGATCGCATTGGCGATTCTGCATTTTCCGCAGCTGTTCGGCCTGTCCATCATGGTCTTTTTCCTCGGGCTCATTCCCGTGGCGGGTGTGGTGATTTCGCTCATTCCGCTCAGCATCATTGCGTATACGACGGGCGGCGCTGCGTACGTCATCTACATCGTGCTGGTCATTTTCGTCATTCATGCGATTGAGACGTACTTCCTTAATCCGAAACTGATGTCAGCAAAAACGGAACTGCCGATCTTTTTTACCTTTACGGTTCTGATTTTCTCAGAACATTTCTTCGGCATTTGGGGCTTGATTATCGGAATTCCGATTTTTGTGTTCCTGCTTGATATTCTGGATGTCGTCAATAATGAGGAGAAGGAAAAAAACGGACCGGTCCCGGATAAGACATAACGACGGCTCCGGCTCTTCACGAATATATGACTAATGTTATAATGCAGACAGTGCCTATGTACGGGCACTGTTTATTTTTTGTGAAAAAGGAGGAAGGCTGTATGACTGAGCCGATTTTACATATTGAAGGCCTTGACAAAACACTAGGCAAAAAGCACATTTTAAAAAACATCAGCATGGATGTCAGGCAGGGCGAGATCATCGGTTTGCTCGGTCCGAACGGGTCGGGAAAAACCACACTTATCCGAATCATCGTCGGCCTTTTAAAGAAAAACAGCGGCACGATTACAATTAACGGCTTTCAGCACGATGCTGATTTCGAAAAAGCGCTTGAATCCGTCGGAGCGATCGTGGAAAATCCTGAATTCTACCCGTACCTGACGGGGTGGGAAAATCTGAAGCACTTTGCCAACATGCACAAAAACATCAAAGAGGACAGGCTTCAGGAAGTCATCGAGCGGGTCGGGCTCACAAATGCCGTTCATGACAAAGTTAAAACGTATTCCCTTGGCATGCGTCAGCGTCTCGGGATTGCACAGGCCATTCTTCACCGTCCGAATCTGCTCATTTTAGATGAACCGACAAACGGGCTTGATCCCGGCGGAATGAAGGATTTCCGCAATCACTTAAAGGAACTCGCGGAGCTTGAAGGGACGAGCATCCTTTTTGCGACGCATTTATTGCGTGAAGTGGAAGACCTTTGCGACCGTGTCATCATCATTCAAAAAGGTGAGATCAAAACAGAGGTTGTTCTGCGCGGCGCTGCGGAAAAAGAAGAAAAAGCCATCCTCGACATTCAGCCGGCTGACGAAGCCTTCGAATGGCTGTCCCAGCAGCAATTCGTTCCGGAGAAAAACGGCGGGAGCATTACCGTCACCGTAGCGAAGAAGGACATCCCGGCATTAAACCGTGCGCTCGTCGGACAAGACTTTCTCGTGTATTCCATCATGCCGTATGCGGAATCGCTGGAGGATGAATTCATGAAAGTGACGACGGCGCTTCAAGAGGAGGGGGAGACGAATGTTTAAATTGACAGCGAATGAGCATATGAAACTCTTTAACCGAAAAGTCTCATTAGTGGCGCTGATTCTGATGGCTGTTCTCCAATTTATTATGGCGCTTGTCATTAAACGGCTTGTCATCAGTTCCGGAACGGATGAGAATTTCATCGGCTATATGGCGTACGCCCCCGGGCTGAATATTCTGCTTGAGGCATTAACGATCGTGATCGCGGCAACGATCATTTCCGCTGAATTTGATAAGAAAACGATCAAATTTTTGTTAATCCGCCCGGTAAAGCGGGAGCGGATTTTTGTATCTAAACTCATTACCGTATTTTTGGTCAGCTTGTACCTGTATGCGGCGTACTATATTCTGTCTCTGCTGTTCGGCATGGCTTTCTTCGGAGTGTCGGTGACATCTGAATCAGGGACGCTTCTTGTGAACACCCTGAAAGTAATCGGCACGAACTGGGTCGAGGCGTTTGCGATGGCATGCTTTGGCTTGTTGTGTTCTTCTGTATTCCGAAACAGCGCAACGGCCGTCATTTTGTCATTTATCGTGCTGTACGGCGCAAAATCACTTGTGACGATTATGTCGCTCTTCCAAAATAAATGGGGTAGTTTTCTGCTGTTCGCAAATACTGACCTGACGCAATATATGAGCGGGGCGAAGCCGCTGTTTGCGGGAATGACGCCGTTATTTTCCGCAGGCATTATCATTATCCATATCGTATTCTTCTTAGCCGTCGCTTGGTGGAGCTTTTGCAAACGCGATGTTCGGGTATAAAGTAAAGGAATGACATTTTTGTGAAAAAGATCACGATAAATCAATAATTTATGCTATTTTGATTTATAATAAAGGTAATGACGGAGGTGCTCACTTGAGAAATTTTATTACCGCATTACCGATTGTGTTATTGCTTGGTTTTTCCTTTGTGTCATTCATGTTTCAATTCGAACATCTTGTTTATTTCAGGCTTGCGCTGGGTTTGTTTTCTACAGTGGGGCTGTTTCTCTTATATAAAATGAAGACGGGATTCCGTTATTTCATCATCTACCTGTATGCAAGCTGGATCGTGCTTGCGGCGGTTACCGCGTTTGAAGAGCCGATTTTTTCAAGCTTTTTCTTTGGCGGGCTTGTGATGACGATGGGTTATCTCACATATATGCTGATTTATCTCGGGCTCAAGCAGGACCGCGGCCCGGAAGCAGTCTGAACGCGCTATTCTATGGAATAGCGTGTTTTTTTGTACAGCCTTACAGTTGCGAAACGAGACTTGAATCTCTATAATACTTATTAACTTTATCGGAATTATAATGGGGGGATTCTAGTGTCTTTATGGATACAGAATGAACGGCAGCGGGAATGGATGGAAAAAATCGGCCTGCTTGCAGACGAATTTCAAAAAACAGCCGCGCTTGATGATGAGGCGGGCCGTTTTCCCGCGGAGAAAATTCAAAGACTGCGCGACGCGGGATATACGGCGTTAACGGTACCTGAGGCCTTCGGCGGTGCAGGCATTTCCGTTTATGAGATGGTGCTGTTTCAGGAACGGCTGGCGCGGGGAGACGCGGCCGTCGCTCTCGGAATCGGCTGGCATTTATCCGTCATGGGTGAGCTCGGAGAAGGAAACAGCTGGGATGAAGGTGTCTTTTCATTTATCACAAAAGAGGTGAAAAAGGGAGCCGTCCTGAACAGGGCAGCGACGGAACGGCAGACCGGCAGTCCGACGAGGGGAGGAAGACCCGGCACTTCCGCTGTCAAAAAAGACGGAAAATGGGTGCTGAACGGCCGAAAAACCTTTACAACCCTTTCACTGACTTTGGATTATATGCTTGTGACGGCATGGATTGAAGAAAAACAAACGACCGGTGTTTTTCTCATTCATAAAGATCAGGCAGGCGTTTCAGTCGAAGAAACATGGGATATGATTGCCATGAAGGCGACCGGAAGCCATGATCTCCTTTTAGATCATGTCACGGTCAGTGACGAGCGGCTTGTGGAGCTTATCAGCGGGCCGAGAGCGGCGAAAGTGAATGGCTGGCTGCTTCACATTCCCGCTGCTTATCTGGGCATCGCTCAAGCGGCAAGGGACTATGCCGTCCGGTTTGCATCTGAATATTCGCCGAACAGCCTGAACGGACCGATTAAAGACGTGCCGGCCGTTCAGCAGCGTGTCGGGGAAATGGAGCTTGAATTGTTAAAAGCGAGACAGTTTCTCTTCACGGCGGCGCAAATGTATGATGATCCGAAACGCCGCCCTTTCATCAAAAGCGAGCTCGGCGCGGCTAAACATATTGTGACAAATGCCGTCCTTTCTGTTGTTGACAAAGCAATGAGAATCACCGGCGCAAAAAGCCTGGAGCGAAATAATCCGCTTCAGCGGTATTATCGGGATGCCCGGGCCGGCCTTCACAATCCGCCGATGGACGATGCGGTCATCGGCAAATTAGCGGCGGAAGCCTTTGAGCAATAAAAAAAAGAGCCTGAAAAAGGCTCTTTTTATGTATGGCTGTTGTGCCGGAGCAGTTTTTGATGCTTGCGGTCAATTCTGTCATAGATCACATTCATCAGCTTTTGATTATTCATAATGGCCGCCTTGTTTTCTTTTATCAGCTGTTCGTATGTTTTTATTTTACGTTTCGCCATGAGCCCGCACCTTCCTTACATATTTGTATTCGCTTTCTAATTCTCCGAGCGATAATTCATATAAATGCCGTTCCGACTTTTTGTATATTCCGTTATTGATCAGCAAATGGATCAGATGTTTTTTTCGTCCTTCAACTGATGATCTGAGCTGAGGAGAAGACCTCATGATTACCCTCCTAATCAATTGATATTGAGAATCATTATCAGTTAATGAAAGTATACAATGGACATATTCATATGTAAAGGAAAAATACCGCCAATTTTTCGACAAATAGTTTCCCGGGGAATAATGCTGTCGAATATTGCATTTGGTCAGATCAAAGCTGCTATTTTTCCGCTTTTCCATCCATACTATGAATGAGAATGGAGGAGTCCTTACATGAATGATCAAACGGCAAACTTAAAACGGGGCGAAAAAGGCGCGATTCTTAATATCGCCGCGTACCTCATCCTTGCCGCCGTCAAACTGGTGATCGGTCTTATTTATCATTCCGAAGCGCTCAGAGCGGACGGGTTAAATAATGCCACGGATATTGCCGCATCACTGGCTGTGCTGATCGGGCTCCGGATTTCCCAGCGCCCCGCGGACAGTGATCATGCCTACGGACATTATCGGGCTGAAACAATTTCTTCATTAATTGCGTCTTTTATTATGATGGCGGTCGGTATTGAAGTGCTGATCGGAGGAGCAAAGGCGATTGTCAGCGGAACGGAGGCCGAGCCGAGCTTCATTGCGGCATGGACGGCGCTCGGAAGCGCGATTGTCATGTACGGCATGTATGTATATAACAGCCGTCTTGCGGATCGGGTTAAAAGTTCTGCGCTTCATGCGGCGGCGAAAGACAGCCGTTCTGACGCCTATGTCAGTATTGGGGCGTTGATAGGCGTCTTAACGGCCCGGCTTCATCTGCCGTGGATTGATCCGGTCATTGCTTTTCTGATCGGAATTATCATCTGTAAGACGGCATGGGACATCTTCAAAGATGCTTCCCACTCATTAACGGACGGGTTTGATCTGAAAGATTTGGAGCCGTATAAACACACAGTGAAAGAAATAAAAGAGGTCAGCAGGCTGAAGGATGTGAAAGCAAGGTATTTGGGGAGCACGGTTCATGTGGAAATGGTCATTACGGTAGATCCGGGACTGTCTGTGAAAGAAGGCCATGAAGTAGCCGATGAAGTCGAATATGCAATAAAACATGAACATGATGTGACTCATGTCCATGTTCATGTAGAGCCTGAAGTCATAAACAAAGATCGTGAAACGAATTAAATATGCTGTGATAAAAACTCTGTGACTTCTTCGGGCGTTTTCGCGTTTGCGCTGTGAAGATGCGCTTTCTTTTCGCCGTTTTTAAAGATCAGAAGGCTCGGTATGCCCATTACCTGATATTTGTCAGCAAGCTCAGGGAGCTCGTCTCTGTTCAGCTCATACCAATCATTTTGATTATATTCTTCCAAAATATCGCCGATGAACATATTCATGCGCGTGCAGTCAGGGCACCAGTCAGCGAAAAATTTCACGATGATTTCCTTGTCGGATTGAATAAGTTCATTAAATTGTTCTGTTGTACTGATTTTTTTCATATGACACATCTCCTTTTCCATGCCATTTTAATATAAAATAAAAAGGAATTACATACAAATGCTTTCATATTCAGAATGCCCAAAAATAATTAGATCATTTTCTGAGGAAAGTGATAAGATAGTAAAGATGAATTGTTGTGGGGGGAATATCCATTGAAAACAAGTCTAGGATTGGTGTACGGCGGAAAGTCAGCCGAACACAATGTATCGCTGCAGACAGCATTAGCTGTAACAAAAGCGCTTAATACTGAGAAGTTTGATATACATCCGATTTACATCACTGAAAAAGGAGAATGGCAAAGAGGCCCGCTGCTGACTGAGCCGGTTTCCAACGTGAAAATGCTTCAGCTGGAACAAAACGGTGAAAGTTTCGCTCTATCAGCATTGAACCGGGAAATGTTTCCTGAAGCGTCGCCTGACGAAAAGGCGCCGATCGATGTCGTATTTCCGCTTCTGCACGGACCGAACGGTGAAGACGGCACCATTCAGGGACTGCTGGAATTGCTGAACGTTCCTTATGTCGGCAACGGAGTGCTTGCATCATCAGCCGGCATGGATAAAGTCATCATGAAGCATTTGTTCGCTCAAGCGGGGCTTCCGCAGGCGAAGTACGCCGCTTTCTTAAAAAAGGACTGGAAACAGACGCCGGACAGCTGCTTACAGCAGGTTGAAGAGAAGCTGGGATATCCGTGCTTCGTCAAACCGGCGAACCTCGGGTCAAGCGTCGGAATCAGCAAATGCCGAAACCGTGAAGAGCTTGAAAAAGCCTTCGAACTGGCTTTTGAGTATGACCGGAAAATTGTGGTGGAAGAAGGAATCGCCGGCAGAGAAATCGAAATCGGCGTACTCGGAAATGACGAACCGAAATGTTCCGCCGTCGGTGAAATCGCGCCGAAAACCGACTTTTACGATTACAAAGCGAAATATGAAGACGGCGACACGGATTTAATGATTCCCGCGCAAGTGACGGATGAACAATATGCGGAAATCAGCGAGATGGCGATTAAAGCCTTCAAAGCGATTGACGGATCAGGCCTTGTCCGCGCCGATTTCTTCCTGACCAATGACGGTCAAGTGCTCATTAACGAAGTGAACACAATGCCGGGCTTTACGCCATTCAGCATGTTCCCGCTGCTTTGGAAAGAAGCAGGCGTAGATTACAGTGATCTGATCGAACAGCTGGTTGAGCTGGCAAAAGAACGCCATGCCGAAAAACAGCTGATTAAACATACATTTTAATGAAGACGGACACTGCCTGAAGGGGCAGTGTCTTTTCCCGTAACAGACAACATTTTCAGAAAGCGAGGTGCCACCTTTGATAAAGCGAACTGTAAAACGAATCGCCGACATGGTCAAAGGCACACTGACAAACCCTGTATTTGAACAAACAATGATTGAGGGCGCCGCAACCGATACGCGGACTTTGGAAAAAAATCAGCTGTTCATTCCTTTAAAAGGCGAGCATTTTAACGGCCATACCTTTGTGCCGCAAGCATTCGAAAAAGGCGTTTCCGCGGTGTTGTGGGACCGCTCTGAACCGAATCCGCCGGAAGAGCGTGCCGTCATCCTTGTCGATGACACGCTGGAGGCGCTGCAGACATTGGCGAAAGCTTATTTGAAAGAACTCGGCACACGGGTCATCGGGGTGACCGGGAGCAACGGAAAAACGACAACGAAAGACATGCTTCACGCCGTTCTCAGCACTCAGTACCGTGTTCACAAAACCGCCGGCAATTTCAACAACCATATCGGCCTGCCGCTGACCGTGCTTGCCATGCCTGAAGATACAGAAATCGCCGTTTTAGAAATGGGAATGAGCGCGAGAGGCGAAATTGATTTTCTGAGCCGTCTTGCTGAACCGGAAGCTGCCGTCATTACCAATATCGGCGAATCCCACATGCAGGATTTAGGCTCAAGAGAAGGAATTGCGGAGGCGAAACTTGAAATTATAAACGGACTTCGGGAAGACGGCGTTCTGTTTTATTTCGGGGATGAGCCGCTGCTCCGCGAAAAGGCGTACACTTGCCGGACAACGACATACGGCGCAGGCGCTGACAATGATCTCCGCCTGAAAGAAATAAAACAGGCGGAAGAAGGCACGTACTTCAGTATCGACGGGATCGAACGTTCTTTCTTTATTCCGGTTCTCGGCAGACATAATGTGATGAATGCCATGGCCGCATACGCCGCCGGCATCTATTTCGGCATTACGCCGGAAAATGCCGATCTGGGACTGAGCCGCCTGAAGGTGACGGGGATGAGATTGGAACTGGTTAAAACGGAAAACGGCATCTCGATCGTAAACGACGCGTATAATGCGAGCCCGACGTCAATGAAAGCGGCGGTCGAATTAATCGAAACGATGAAAGGCTATCGGAAGAAAATGATCGTGCTCGGTGATATGCTTGAACTCGGTGATGAAGAAAAAGCATTCCACGAAGAATGCGGAGCTGCGATCAATCCGGCGGAAATTGACCATGTATTTACTTACGGCACACTCGGCGCATTCATCGCAGACGGAGCGCGCCGGCATTTTGAAGAAGGGCGCGTCAGCCATTATCTCGACAAAAAAGAACTGCTTCACGCCATACAGGATATGGCCGCTTCCGGCGATCTCCTTCTGTTTAAAGCATCGAGAGGTATGAAGCTCGAAGAAATCGTTAAAGATTTATTAGAGAAGAACTGAAAAAATACTGATCAGCATTATAAAAATATACAAAAATGAAGAAACTAATTCAGGGTGAAATAATTCTGTCCGTATGAAAAAGAAAGGCCGCCGGCTGGGAAATCCCGTCCGGCGCGGGGTCCGGCCTCGTTTGCGGGAAGAATCCGGTCAGGCCGCTTCCGGCCGCCTGACCATCTCGCCTTATTGAAAAACACATAGTGTAATGGTAAGATTAAACGTAAAGTAATTCGGGCTTTGTATACGTATGATCCTGTCCTTTGGATGAAAGGGCAGTTTTTAGTGGTAAATCACGACATTACTGAAACAGCAATCAGAAGGAGTTTGAATAATTTGACTATAACGTTTCAAGATTTCCAATTAAGTTCTGATCTCATGAAATCAATCAATCGTATGGGATTTGAAGAAGCAACACCGATTCAGGCACAAACGATTCCGCTCGGACTTTTAAATAAAGATGTCATCGGACAAGCGCAAACAGGTACAGGTAAAACAGCTGCGTTCGGTATACCCCTTGTTGAAAAAATGAACCCCGAGTCTCCTAATATTCAAGCAATCGTAATCGCGCCAACCCGTGAATTAGCCATTCAAGTATCTGAAGAGTTATATAAAATCGGACAAGATAAGCGTGCGAAAGTGCTGCCTATTTACGGCGGTCAGGATATCGGACGTCAGATCCGCGCATTGAAGAAAAACCCGCATATCATTGTAGGTACGCCGGGGCGTCTTCTTGACCATATCAACCGCCGCACGATCCGTTTAAACAACGTGAACACGGTTGTCATGGACGAGGCTGATGAAATGCTGAACATGGGATTCATTGATGATATTGAATCCATTCTCTCAAACGTGCCGAGCGACCACCAAACGCTCTTATTCTCAGCAACAATGCCTGCGCCGATCAAACGGATCGCAGAGCGTTTCATGACTGAGCCGGAACACGTAAAAGTAAAAGCGAAAGAAATGACTGTGTCCAACATTCAGCAGTTCTACTTGGAAGTGCAGGAGCGCAAAAAATTCGATACGCTGACTCGTCTTCTTGACATTCAGTCTCCGGAACTTGCGATTGTATTCGGCCGTACAAAACGCCGTGTTGACGAATTGACGGAAGCGCTGAACCTTCGCGGATATGCGGCTGAAGGAATTCACGGCGACTTAACGCAGGCGAAGCGTATGGTAGCGCTCCGTAAGTTTAAAGAAGGTGCGATCGAAGTGCTTGTAGCGACTGACGTTGCTGCCCGCGGACTTGATATCTCAGGTGTTACCCACGTTTACAACTTTGACGTGCCTCAAGATCCTGAAAGTTACGTTCACCGTATCGGAAGAACGGGACGCGCAGGAAAAACGGGTATGGCGATGACGTTTATCACACCGCGTGAGAAAAACATGCTTCGCGCGATCGAACAAACGACAAAACGCAAAATGGACCGCATGAAAGAGCCGACGCTTGACGAAGCATTAGAAGGTCAGCAGCAGGTGACGGTTGACCGTCTGCGCACGGCGATCAGCGAAAACAACCTGAACTTCTACATGACGGCAGCTGCGGAATTGTTAGAAGATCATGATGCAGTGACAGTTGTGGCTGCAGCCATTAAAATGGCGACAAAAGAGCCGGACAGCACGCCTGTACGCCTTACTGATGAAGCGCCGATGGTCAGCAAACGCTATAAAAACCAGCGTACTTCTAAGCGCAGAGACGGCCAAGGCGGCGGCTACCGCGGCGGCAAAGGGAAAAACAACAACCGTTCTTCCTACGATAAAAAACGCTCAAGCGACCGCCGTTCTTCAGGTGACAGACGCCAGAAAAAATCATACTAAAACACAGGAAGCGGACCCTTTTACGGGGTCCGCTTTTTTTGATATGCCGGAAAGTGAATCTTTTTTGCAAATCAGCCGTATTTGTATGTATGATAAAAAATGGGAGGTAGGTATGTTGAGAGCACAGCCAAAAAATCGAATCAGTCCAAGCGGCTTAAAAGTCTGGCGTCTTCAGGAAATCATCCTGTCCGCCTTCTGTCTTCTGGCCGTTATAGCAGCAGCTGTTTTAAGCCATTTCTTCCATTGGCCGTATTGGATCACCGGAGTCCTCGGCATCATTTGGGTCATCGGTTCAGTGATATCCGTCTATGCCATACCGAAAATCAGGCACAGGATCTGGCGCTATGAGGTCCATGAAAATGAAATTGATATTCAATCCGGCATTTTTATAGTCAAACGGGTCATTGTGCCGATGGTGAGGGTGCAGCACGTAGATACTTCACAAGGCCCGCTCCTCAGAAGGTACCGCCTGGCCTCAGTCAAAATCTCCACGGCGGCAACCGTTCATTCCATTCCGGCGCTTGATATGGAGGAAGCTGACCGGCTGAGGGATTCCATTTCCCGTCTGGCAAGGGTGACGGAAGATGATGTCTGAACCGAAACGTCTGCACCCGGCGGCCGTGATTTTGAACTTATTCCATATTATTATCGAAACCATTAAAAACATTATTCTGCCATTTTTTCTCGTCTATATTGTTAATTCCAACCACTTCATCCGCTTTTACGGAGGCATTGCGCTCGCTGTCCTGCTTATCTGGCTGATTACGGCAAGTGTGATCGAGTGGAGAAAATTTACATACCGGATTGAGGACGGAGAATTCAGAATTGAAGAAGGCTTGTTTTTTACGAAAAAGAGATACATCTCCATTGACCGGATTCAATCAATGAATACGAGTGCCGGCATCGTTCAGCAGCTTTTTAAGCTTGTTAAGCTTCAAATCGAAACGGCCGGCGACGGGAAAAACGCCGAGGCCGTCTTATCCGCCATTACTGTGGAAGAGGCGGAACGGATCAGAGCGGCTGTTTTTCAGCAAAAAGCGGAACAAGAAGAACGAGGGGAGACCGCAGCGGAGCAGGAGCCGATCCGCGGGGAAGATGTGCAATCCGTTTACCGCCTGTCTGTGGGTGAGCTGCTTATGGCCGCCTCAACATCCGGGGGGATCGGTGTCATCATCTCAGCGGTATTCGCCCTCTTTTCTCAGCTTGATGAAGTACTTCCGATGGACTGGCTCTACGACAGGTTTTCTTTTCTCAAGCATGCGAGCATCGGCATATACGCCGTGATCATTTTTATAGGATTGTTCATCGCCTGGCTGTTAAGCATCGCCGGTATGATGATCAAGCATGCCAACTTTAAGATAGAAAAAAAGGAACACGAATTGGTCATTACGAGAGGAATTATTGAAAAACATCAAGTGACCATCCCGCTCCGTAAAATCCAAGCCATTAAAATTAAAGAAAATGTAATCAGGCAGTTATTCGGATACGCGACGGTTGCGATTGTCAGCGCGGGAAGTGCGGGGAATGAGAAAGAAGGAGCTCAGACGATTCTGTTTCCGATCATCCGCAAATCAAAGCTCGTTGTGATGCTGAACGGTTTCACACCGGATTACGTACTGGAAGAAAACCGGAATCATTTGCCGAAAAGGGCGCTGCGCCGGTATTTATTCCGCTCCGTTATCTTCTCGGTTTTCGTGATCATTCCGCTTTGTATTCTGTTTAAACCGTGGGGGTATGCATCGCTCCTTGTGCTTCCCGTCGAACTGGTGCTGGGCTACGCCTCATTTAAGAGCGCGTCATGGTGCTTAAACGGAGGCCGGCTACAGCTCACCACACGGCTGATCGGGAAGACGACCACGATTATGCTGAGAAGAAGAATGCAGATGTTTGAAGTCAGCCGCTCCTTTCTGCAAAAAAGAAGGCGGCTCGCATCTGTGGCTACCGCAGTGAAATCAGCTCACCACATGGAGCATGTCATGCTGAAGGATGTCAGCGAGGAAGATGCCGAACGCATCGGGCGCTGGTATTCATATGAAAAAGCGGACGGTTAATACCGCCGCTTTTTTTGCTGCACGCATAAAAAGGAAAGCAAAAATCCGCCTGCCAGTCCGAACAAATGCGCCATAATGTTAATATTAGAATTGATAAACGTCGACAGTACCGCGATGATAAGCAGGGTCATAATCATTTTCGACTGGTCCCGGCCGATCAGCTCCTTGCGGAAAACAGTCAGAAACACATACACGCCGAAAAGTCCGAAAATCGCGCCGGATGCGCCGACATGCACATAATCAAGCGGTTCGGCAAGATATGTGCCGATATTGCCGATAATGCCCGATGCGATGTACACAATCAGAAAACGGACTTTTCCGAGCATCTGCTCCAGCGGGGGCGCGAATAAAAAGAGAGACATGGAGTTAAACAAAAGGTGAGTGAAATTCGCATGTAAAAACATCGGTGTCACCAGCCGCCACCATTCTCCCGAGGAAACGCCGTAATTATAGCCGGTCACTGCATCTGACCACATCATGACGGAATGAAGCGGCATACTGAAAAACAGCCACAAGAACGCCTGCAGCGCCAAGATACAGCTGACGGCCGGATAACGTCTGATAAAAGTCTGGAAATTTTCCGTACGTATAAACATCGCAAGCCCCTTTGCATCTGATTTGTTACATATATAGTAACACGTTTATGACATAAACCGTTTTTTAGTACGGACTTTTAGGAGGAATTCACATGATTTTCGGAATCGGAATCGACATCGTTGAACTGCACAGAATTGAAAACATGCTCAGCCGGCAGGCGAGGTTTCCGCAAAGAATATTGACGGAGGCTGAATACGCCCGTTTTACATTGCTGTCGGACAAAAGGAAAATTGAATTTCTCGCGGGAAGATTTGCGGCAAAAGAAGCCTTTTCGAAAGCATACGGAACGGGTATCGGCAAAGAGCTCAGCTTTCAGGATATCGAAACCGGAAACGACACGGCGGGCAAGCCGGTGCTGACCTGCGCCAAGCTGGACGGCGCGGCGGTTCACGTCTCCATTACCCATACAAAAGAATACGCCGCGGCACAGGTCGTGATTGAAAGGTTGTCACGCTAGTCTGCATATTAGCCGAAACCCCTTCATATATTTGATAGTGCATTAAGGGAGACAAGTTGTTTGAGGCTTTTATGGTACGCGTCCGTCCGTTCAGGGCGTACCGTTAAAGTCAAACAAGCGATTTCTTCCCTTTACATCAATTGAGAAGAAGGGGTTGAAAAAAGGTGAGAAAAAGCTTTGTTTTGCTTTTAACGGGACTGCTTGCCGTCCTTATTCTTTCGGCCTGCGGCCAAAAATCACAGGAAGATATCGTGAACGGTTTAGATAAGAAGGCGAAAGAATACACCTCGTACAAAGCGAAAGCCAAAATGACCATTCAGACGGGGAGTGATCCGCAAGTATACAATGTGGAAATCTGGCATAAAAAACCTTCCCTGTACCGGGTCTATCTGGAAAATCCGAAAAAAGACCAAAACCAAGTCATTTTACGGAACGCCAACGGAGTCTTTGTCCTTACGCCGTCTTTAAATAAGAGCTTCAGGTTCCAAAGCGACTGGCCGAATAACAGCAGCCAAGTATATTTGTTTGAGTCACTTGTAAAGGACGTGCAGCATGACAAAGACGCCGTCTATTCCGCCAAAGATAAAAAGTACACGTTTGAAACAAAAACAAACTATCAGCACAACAAAATGCTGCCGACTCAGGAAATCACTTTCAACAAAAAGGACATGAGCCCGTCGCTCGTCAAAGTGATGGATACAGACCGGAAAGTGATGGTAAAAGTCGAATTCAAAAGCTTTGAATTCAACAAGCCGTTTGATAAAGACTCTTTTGACGAGAAGAAAAATATGACGCTTTCCCAGATGGACGTCGCCACAAGCGCCAAGCCGTCTGATTCATTTGCGGTCAAAACACCGCTTCAAGTGCCGGCCGGCGTCAAAAAGCTTGAAGAGAAAGATATTTCAACGGCGGACGGCAAACGGATCGTCATGACTTACGGCGGAGAAAAATCCTTCACCCTTATTCAAGAAAAAGCCCATATCGCAAAAGCCGCCTCTGCCGTCACGCTGAAAGGCGAACCGGTTAATCTCGGCTTCACGGTGGCCGCATTATCTGATACGTCTTTAACGTGGACATATGACGGAGTGGATTATCTTCTGTCATCACAGGATCTGACAAAGGATGAAATGGTGGCCGCCGCCAAAAGCATGCAGGGACAGTCGTCAAAATAATGTCAAAAAAGAGGCCGCCGCTGTCGGTCTCTTTTTTGATTCCATTTCACTTTGCAGAATAATTTTAGTATGATAATAACAATATGAATTGAAAATAATGCTAGGAAGTGTATCGAATGAACACAGCATCCTTTTACAGAGAAACGTGGGCGGAAATCAACCTGTCCGCGATTAAAGAAAATGTCACGCATATGAAAAAACACATCGGGCAAAACGTCCATCTCATGGCGGTTGTAAAGGCGAACGCTTACGGCCACGGAGATTTGGAAGTTGGGAAAGCCGCGCTTGAAGCGGGTGCCTCTTGTCTTGCCGTAGCCATACTGGATGAAGCGATTTCATTGAGAAAACGGGGCATTACAGCGCCGATTCTTGTGCTTGGCGCCGTGCCGCCCGAATATGTACAAGCAGCTGCCGAGTATGACGTAACACTCACGGGATATTCTGTTGAATGGCTTCAGGAAGCTGCGCGCCACCTCGGAGGTGCCACATTGCCGTTTCATCTGAAAGTCGATACCGGCATGAACAGACTCGGAGTCAAAACGGAGGAAGAAATCCAAAGCGTGTTAAAAATCCTCAGCCAAAATCCCGGTTTAGTCTGTAAAGGCGTTTTCACCCACTTTGCTACCGCGGATGAGAAAAACAGAGATTATTTCCTCTTCCAGTTTGACCGCTTTAAAACATTGATCGCTCCGCTCCCTTTAAAAGAATTGATGGTGCACTGCGCGAACAGCGCCGCCGGACTTCGCCTTAAAAAAGGCTTCTTTAACGCGGTTCGTTTCGGCATCAGTATGTACGGGCTTCGTCCTTCTGCTGACATCCAAAGCGAAATTCCGTTTCAATTAAAGCCGGCTTTTGCGCTGCACTCTGTGTTATCCCATGTGAAAAAAATCCGCAAAGGGGAAAGCGTCAGCTACGGCGCAACATATACGGCAGAGAAGGATCAATGGATCGGAACGGTTCCCATCGGCTATGCAGACGGGTGGCTCCGCAAGCTGAGCGGCACGTCTGTGCTGATCGGCGGCAAACGGATGAACATCGCGGGAAGAATCTGCATGGATCAATTGATGGTCGAATTAGATCAATCTTATCCGCCGGGCACCAAAGTCACCCTGATCGGCAGCCAGAAGGAAGAAACGATCACGATGGATGAAATCGCAGGGCGGCTTGAGACGATTAATTACGAGGTCCCTTGTACCATTAGTTCCCGCGTTCCCCGTATGTTTTTGGAAAATGAGAGTATAATGGAAGTAAGAAATCCTTTACTGCAAGATAATACAAACAAGTAGCCGTCATCCGGAAAAAGAGAATTTATAAAACAGCTTTGCTTGACGTTTGAATAATGGTATCATTATGTCTGGATGGATGAATTGGTCGTATCCGTAAGTTTGGTGGAGGTGTATGTTTTTTGTCTGAATCCAGCGCAAGAACCGAAATGAAAATCAGCTTGCCCGAAAACTTAGTAGCTGAATTGGATGGTGTAGCGATGCGGGAGAAACGAAGCAGAAACGAACTGATATCACAAGCAGTGAGAGCGTATGTCAGCGAACGGACAACTCGCCATAACCGTGATTTGATGAGACGCGGGTATATGGAAATGGCGAAAATCAACTTGAATATCTCTTCTGAGGCTCACTATGCTGAGTGCGAAGCAGAAACGACCGTTGAGCGCTTAGTCAGCGGAGGATAATCATTTTGATTGTAAAGCGCGGCGATGTTTATTTTGCTGATTTATCTCCTGTTGTTGGCTCAGAGCAAGGCGGCGTACGCCCGGTTTTAGTGATCCAGAATGATATCGGAAATCGCTTTAGCCCGACTGCTATTGTTGCAGCCATAACAGCCCAAATACAGAAAGCGAAATTACCAACCCACGTCGAAATTGATGCAAAACGCTACGGTTTTGAAAGAGATTCCGTTATTTTGCTGGAGCAAATTCGGACGATTGACAAGCAAAGATTAACGGATAAAATAACTCATCTGGATGATGAAATGATGGATAAGGTTGATGAAGCCCTGCAAATCAGTTTGGCACTCATTGATTTTTAGTCATATTTTGGTTGCTCATATAGAGCAACTTTTTTTGTTTTCGAAAAACATAAGCGCTATAATAAAGAAATAATCAAACAAAATTTGTTGTTTTGTGTCGGGAGGTCAGTGAAACCCATGTCGAATCAGAAAGTGTATCAGTTCATTATTGATCAGCATGATGAACTGCTTGATACTTGGAC
This sequence comes from Bacillus sp. SYZHCR11, assembly GCF_057196865.1. Taxonomy (NCBI): domain Bacteria; kingdom Bacillati; phylum Bacillota; class Bacilli; order Caryophanales; family Bacillaceae; genus Bacillus; species Bacillus sp. SYZHCR11. Next base: position 107,049 of record NZ_JBXUND010000004.1, on the reverse strand, counting down.
AGCCAAACTAAAAGAAGTAGGCAATCAGGAAGACTATCAGCTTACGAATCACATATGTGAAAATATTTGTAAAGATTATATAGACATTCTTTTATTATCGACAAAAAATGACGAGGCTACGGAAGAGCAGATCAGTGAACTCGCACTGCGCGCCGTTCAGCTCGGCCTGTCGCTGAAACTTCTTTCAGCCACCCTGTCAGAGTTTTGGAAACTGCTTTACGAAACGATGGTCGACCTTAATATGGCCGATCAGGACAGAGCAGACTTGATTTTGGAAATAGACAGCTTTTTCAATCCGATCAACACGGAAATCTTAAATCAGTATTCTATCTCCTGGGAAAAAACGGTAACTTTGCAAAAAATCGCGCTTCAGGAATTGTCGGCTCCGCTGATCCCGGTATTTGAGCATGTAACGGTCATGCCGCTTGTCGGGACAATTGATACGGAGCGTGCAAAGCATATTATGGAAAATCTGTTAAACGGCGTCGTAAAGCACCGTTCACAGGTTGTATTAATTGATATCACGGGCGTGCCGGTCGTTGATACGATGGTGGCGCACCATATTATTCAGGCATCAGAAGCGGTGCGGCTTGTCGGCGCGAAATGTCTGCTCGTCGGAATCCGTCCGGAAATCGCGCAGACGATCGTTAATCTGGGAATTGATTTGTCGCAGGTTATTACGAAGAATACCCTTCAAAAAGGAATTCAAACAGCGCTTGAAATGACAAATCGAAAAATCGTTTCATTGGGGGAATAACATTGTGAGACATCCAAAAATCCCGATCCTGAAACTGTATAACTGCTTATTGGTATCCATCCAATGGGAGCTTGACGACCAGACAGCTTTGCATTTTCAAGAAGATCTGCTGAACAAAATCTATGAAACCGGCGCAAACGGGGTCGTCATTGACCTGACATCCGTTGACATGATTGATTCATTTATCGCGAAAGTGCTCGGCGATGTCATCACCATGTCTAAATTGATGGGCGCAAAGGTCGTATTGACGGGAATTCAGCCGGCTGTGGCGGTCACATTGATTGAACTCGGAATCTCACTTGAGGAAATTGAAACGGCGCTCGATTTAGAGCAAGGGCTTGAGACATTGAAGCGGGAATTGGGGGAATAGCGATGAACGACCAATCCTGTGTGAAAATCATGACAGAATGGGATATCGTAGCCGCCAGACAGCTTGGCCGCAACGTTGCGAAGGAATTAGGCTTCGGCACGGTGGACCAGGCCAGAATCACGACGGCTATCTCAGAATTGGCCAGAAACATTTACTTATATGCAGGCAAGGGCCAGGTCAGCATAGAACAAGTAAACGACAGAGGGAAAAAAGGCCTTAAAATTATAGCAGAAGACAAAGGACCCGGAATCCCCGACATCCGTAAAGTGATGGAAGACGGCTTTTCAACGTCAGGCGGACTGGGAGCGGGACTTCCGGGCGTCAAAAGGCTGATGGACGAATTCAGCCTGCAATCTGTTGCAGAGGAAGGAACAGAGATTCAAGCCGTAAAATGGCTTCGGTAGGAGGTTAGAACGTGGATTTCAGGGAGGTTATAGAGCAGCGGTATCATCAGCTGCTTAGCCGATATATAGCCGAATTAACAGAAACATCTTTATATCAAGCCCAAAAATTCAGCCGAAAAACGATTGAACATCAGGTTCCTCCGGAGGAGATCATCAGCATCCACCGAAAAGTGGTAAAGGAACTGTATCCGGATCTGCCGGAAGATGTTTTTCATTCGCTGGATTTTTTAATAGAAGTCATGATTGGCTACGGGATGGCTTATCAGGAACACCAAAGTCTGAGAGATATCCAGCAGGAGCTTCGTTCAGAAATTGAAATTGCCGCAAATGTTCAGCAGACGCTGCTGGGCACAAAAATTCCTGAAGAAGAAGAACTGGATATCGGGGCGATCAGCGTCCCCGCCAAGCAAATGAGCGGGGACTATTATCACTTTGTCAAAGACAAGGAATCGATTAACATCGCGATAGCCGATGTCATCGGAAAAGGAATACCCGCCGCATTGTGCATGTCGATGATCAAGTATGCCATGGACTCTCTTCCGGAGATCGGCATTCACCCCTCCCAAGTGCTGAAAAATCTTAACCGCGTTGTAGAACAGAACGTGGACTCAAGCATGTTTATCACCATGTTTTACGCAAACTACAATACGAAAAATCACCAATTTACATATGCTTCTGCGGGGCATGAACCGGGCTTCTACTACTCTGAAAAAGAAAAAAAGTTTTATGATCTGGAGGCAAAAGGATTGGTGCTGGGAATTTCCCAGGATTTTGATTACAGCCAATATGAACAGCACATGGACGAAGGAGACATGATCGTTCTTTTTTCTGACGGCGTCACCGAATGCCGTACCGAAAACGGTTTCTTAGAACGCAGCGACATTCAGCGCATGCTGGAAGAACATATGGACTGCTCCGCGCAGGATATGGTCAAAAATATTTACGACAGCCTGCTGAGACTTCAGGACTTTCAGCTTCATGATGATTTTACGTTAATTGTTTTGAAAAGAAAGGTTTAAAAAAACGGCAGCACGGGTAAAAAGCCATTAGCACGAGTAAGGATAACTTTCAGAGGTGATACGATGAATTTAACGGTAGATATGAAGGAGAATCTTTCAGATATACAAATCAATATCGCTGGAGAAATCGATGTATACTCAGCTCCGGTGGTTCGTGAAAAGCTGATGCCCCTGGCAAACGAGGGGAAGGACATGAGAATCTGCTTAAAAGATGTAAACTATATGGACAGTACGGGTTTAGGCGTTTTTGTAGGCGTGTTTAAAACGGTGAGCAAGGAAGGCGGCTCTCTGAAGCTTGAGAATCTTTCCGACCGGCTCGTCCGTCTGTTTGAAATTACGGGGCTTAAGGACATCATCGACATTTCGGCAAAGTCAGAAGGTGGCGTGCAATGAGTACATCAGTTGATTATATAGAGATGAAAATTCCGGCCGAACCGGAATATGTAGGAATCGTCAGGCTTACATTATCAGGAGTCGCCAGCAGAATGGGCTATACCTATGATGACATTGAAGATTTAAAAATCGCTGTCAGCGAAGCTTGTACAAACGCTGTCCAGCATGCATACAAAGATGAAAATAAGGGAGAAGTATCCGTGCGGTTCGGTGTGTTTGAGGATCGGCTGGAGGTCATTGTCGCCGATCAGGGAGACAGCTTTGATTTTGATCAGAAGCAGCAGGATCTCGGGCCGTACACACCTTCGCACACAGTCGATCAATTGTCAGAAGGAGGGCTCGGTCTGTATTTAATGGAAACGCTCATGGATGAAGTCAAAGTTCAAAGCAACTCTGGCGTAACCGTGGCGATGACAAAGTATTTAAATGGGGAGCGAGTTGATCATGGCACAACCATCAAAAACTACGAAACTAACTAAAGATGAAGTTGATCGGCTCATACGCGACTTTCAAACACATGATAATAAAGAAGCCCAGGAAACACTCGTCGAGGTGTATACCAATCTCGTCGAAATGCTGGCAAAGAAATATTCAAAAGGAAAAAGCTTTCACGAAGATCTCCGCCAGGTCGGGATGATCGGACTTCTCGGAGCCATTAAACGGTATGATCCCGAGGTCGGCAAATCCTTTGAAGCATTTGCGATTCCGACCATCATCGGCGAGATCAAACGCTTCCTCAGAGATAAAACATGGAGCGTACACGTCCCGAGACGGATTAAAGAACTCGGGCCGCGCATTAAAATGGCGGTGGATCAGCTGACGACAGAGACGCAGCGGTCGCCGAAAGTCGAAGAAATCGCAGCCTTTCTCGATGTGTCAGAAGAGGAAGTGCTTGAAACGATGGAGATGGGAAAAAGCTATCAGGCGCTTTCTGTCGATCACAGCATCGAAGCGGATGCGGACGGAAGCACCGTCACGATTTTAGATATCGTCGGGTCGCAGGAGGAAGGATACGAACGCGTCAACCAGCAGATGATGATCAAAAGCGTGCTTCATGTGCTGTCCGACCGCGAAAAACAGATTATCGATCTAACATTTGTGCAAAATAAAAGCCAAAAAGAAACAGGGGACATTCTCGGAATATCTCAAATGCACGTCTCGCGCCTGCAGCGGAAAGCGGTGAAAAAACTGAGAGAGGCCTTGATTGGAGATCCCTCCATGGAGCTAATGTAATGATTCAGGTTGAAGAAAATGAACATGTTCAAACTCTTGTATACCAATTAAATAAAGAAGGCAAGTCCATATGCGGCGACAGCTTTTTTATGAAGGCGAATGAAGAAGAATTAGTTTGTGCGGTAGCGGACGGTCTCGGCAGCGGATCTCTTGCCAATGAATCCTCGTCAGCCATTAAAGACATCGTGGAAACGTATGCGGATGAGGATGTGGAAAGCATCATTGAGCGCTGCAATCAAGCGATGAAAAACAAAAGAGGGGCGACTGCCTCCATCTTAAAAATCAATTTCATCAAAAGGGAATTGACATACTGCTCGATCGGCAACGTCCGTTTCTTCCTGCACTCCCCATCAGGCGAAGTTTTTCATCCGCTGCCGATTTCGGGTTACCTCTCAGGCAAACCGCAAAGATACAAAACGTATACGTCATCATACGAAAAAGGGGCGACATTCATCATCTACACGGATGGGCTTGAGGTTCCGCATATCCGCACCTGCTTAAAGCAGGGACACTCAATAGAAGAAATATCAAAATCACTTCATCCGTACACAACATCCAGACGTGATGATTTGACCTATATTCTCGGGCAGCTTTTATCGTAAGGCTGCTTTTTTTATGTTCCGCCGTTTTTTGATACACTAGAGAAAGAAAGAAGAGATGGAGGCTTTTGTGATATGGAAACGTTAGCCCTTTTGAAAAAACAAATTGCTGAAGAAACAGCGTTATCCCAAAAACATGTCGAAAGTGTCATCCGCCTGCTGGAAGACGGCAATACCGTCCCGTTTATTGCGCGGTACCGAAAAGAGCAGACCGGCTCAATGGACGAGGTGCAGATTCAGGCAATCTCCGAGCGGTGGCAATACATACAAAACCTGACGCAGCGGAAAGAAGAAGTCATCAGATTGATCTCCGAGCAGGACAAGCTGACAGACGGGCTGAAGCAAAAAATCGAGCAAGCGGTCAAGCTTCAGGAAGTTGAGGATTTATACCGCCCCTTCAAACAAAAACGGAAAACAAAAGCCACCGTCGCCAAAAGCAAAGGCCTTGAACCGCTTGCGGACTATATTCTTTCTCTCCCGAAAGAAAACCGCCTTCACGACGTCGCTGATCAATATATCAGTGCAGAAAAAGAAGTCGCTTCAAGAGAGGAAGCCATTGAAGGCGCGAAGCACATCATAGCCGAACAAATCTCGGATGATCCTCATTTCAGAAAGTGGATCCGCCAGGAAACGTATAAAAAAGGAATTCTCACTTCCGCGGCAGGCAAGTCAGCCGCAGATGACGAGAAAAACGTCTATGAAATGTACTACGAGTACGAAGAGCCGATCCAAAAGGTCGTTCCTCACAGAGTGCTTGCAATGAACCGCGGTGAAAAAGAAGGCATTTTAAAGGTTGCGATCGAACCGCCCGCCGATCAGATAAAAGCTTATTTAGAAAAGCAAATCATCAAACACCGTGAAACACCTGTGAAAGAAACGCTGAAAGAAGCCATTGAGGACAGTTATAAACGCCTGATCCAGCCGGCTATTGAACGCGATATCCGCAAAGAGCTGTCAGAAAAAGCAGACGCGCAGGCGATCCATATTTTCGCTGAAAACCTGCGTAAGCTCCTGCTGCAGCCGCCGATGAAGGGAAAAGTCGTGCTCGGCGTCGATCCGGCCTTCCGTACGGGGTGCAAACTTGCAGTCGTTGATGAGACGGGAAAAGTGCTGAAAATCGACGTCATTTACCCGCACGCTCCCGTCAAAAAGACAGCGGAAGCCCGGAAAAAAATCAAAGAATTGCTGGACCGGTACAAAGTCGAGGTTGTGGCGATCGGAAACGGCACGGCATCACGGGAGACAGAGCAATTCGTCGTTGATGTGCTGAAAGAAACAGAGCGGGACATTTATTATGTCATCGTCAATGAGGCCGGAGCAAGCGTGTATTCCGCGTCAGAAATCGCCCGTGAGGAATTTCCGGATTTTCAGGTCGAAGAGCGCAGCGCCGTCTCCATCGCGCGGAGATTGCAGGACCCGCTGGCCGAGCTTGTGAAAATTGATCCTAAATCCGTCGGTGTCGGGCAATACCAGCATGATGTCAGCCAAAAGCATTTAAACGAATCTCTCCGTTTTGTCGTAGAGACCGTTGTCAACCAAGTCGGGGTGAATGTCAATACAGCATCAGCCGCGCTGCTTCAATATGTAGCCGGATTATCCAAAACCGTTGCCGGCAATATCGTCAAAAAAAGGGAAGAGCTCGGAAAATTTACAAACCGCAAAGAGCTGAAAGAAATCCCGCGTCTCGGCGCAAAAACATATGAACAGTGCATCGGCTTTTTGAGAGTGCCCGGAGGACGGGAGCCGCTCGACCGCACCGGGATACACCCGGAAAGCTATAAAGAGACAAAGGCGCTGCTCAAAAAACTACAGCTCACTGCGGATCACATCGGAAGCGCGGACGTAAAAGAGAAAATCAGCGCACTGCCGCTGTCTGAAACGGCTGAGGAGCTCGGTATAGGGGAGATTACGCTTGCGGATATTTGCGGGCAGCTGACAAGGCCGGAGCGAGATCCCCGTGACGAAGTGCCGAAGCCTTTGCTGAAAAAAGACGTTCTGCAGCTTGAGGATTTAAAGGAAGGAATGGAATTGCAGGGCACCGTCCGGAACGTTGTGGACTTCGGCGCTTTCGTCGATATCGGCGTCAAGCAGGACGGGCTTGTGCACATCTCAAAACTGAGCAATCAATTCGTCAAACATCCTCTCGACGTCGTATCGGTCGGAGACATCGTCACCGTATGGGTTGAAGGGGTGGACGTGCAAAAAGGCAGAGTGTCGCTGTCTATGGTAAAATAAAAGCACTGCTTACGAGCAGTGTTTTTTTCTGTAGAAATACCAGCACTGGTTCAGCAGTTTGATTTGGTAATTGTCCTTTTCTAAAAACGCTTTTTGCATTTGTTTCATCAGCCAATTCGGCATGGCTCATTCCTCCTCAGCTTTTAGTTAGAGGTCGGTTTTAACACATTGTATGCGAACGGTGAATTGTCCCGTTCAATGTTTTTAAAGCGGGGTGCACATATGGATAACGAACAACTTCAAAAGCTGACGGAAGACATCTCTGCACAAGATTTCGGAAAGCCGTTCCGTCACCGGGCCTTTTTCAATGACCGGCTGAAAACGACAGGCGGCCGCTACATGCTGTCTTCCCATAACATTGAATTAAACCGAAAATATCTGCTCGAACACGGACGGAGCGAGCTGGTAGGCATCATCAAGCACGAGCTGTGCCATTATCATCTTCATCTTGAGGGAAAAGGGTACAAGCACAGAGACAAAGACTTCAGAAACCTGCTTCAGAAAGTCGGAGCGCCAAGATTCTGCACGCCGCTGCAAACCAAAAAGACACAAAAGAAAACATATATGTATAGATGCGAGGCCTGCGGCCAACAGTATATAAAGAAGCGGGCAATGAATCCGGAAAGATATGCCTGCGGAAAGTGCAGAGGAAAAATCAAAAGAATTTTTTAAAAAGGCTTGACTCATTTCAATGATCTGTGTTAAATTATAAAAGTCGTTGAGAGACAACGATGCTTTCTCAAAAAAATAAATGTTGCTTATTGACACAATATGTCGTATCATTTATAATAAAGAAAGTCTGATCATTCCACAGTAGCTCAGTGGTAGAGCTATCGGCTGTTAACCGATCGGTCGCAGGTTCGAATCCTGCCTGTGGAGCCATTATGGAGAAGTACTCAAGTGGCTGAAGAGGCGCCCCTGCTAAGGGTGTAGGTCGCGTAAGCGGCGCGAGGGTTCAAATCCCTCCTTCTCCGCCAGATAAGTTCTCAACCAGACGGCCCGTTGGTCAAGCGGTTAAGACACCGCCCTTTCACGGCGGTAACACGGGTTCGAATCCCGTACGGGTCACCATTTACCTTCGTTGGGCTATAGCCAAGCGGTAAGGCAACGGACTTTGACTCCGTCATGCGTTGGTTCGAATCCAGCTAGCCCAGCCATTTTATTTAAAAATTTTGAATCACTTTTAGAGCGAGCCATTAGCTCAGTTGGTAGAGCATCTGACTTTTAATCAGAGGGTCGAAGGTTCGAGTCCTTCATGGCTCACCACTTGTCACGCGGGTGTGGCGGAATTGGCAGACGCGCTAGACTTAGGATCTAGTGTCTTACGACGTGGGGGTTCGAGTCCCTTCACCCGCACTTTCTTTTCAAAGTGCTGATCATCATCACTAGCTTATATGCTTAGTGGAAAGACAGCTTCATAGCACGCGGTCGTGGCGGAATGGCAGACGCGCTAGGTTGAGGGCCTAGTGGGTGAATAACCCGTGGAGGTTCAAGTCCTCTCGGCCGCATCAATGATACCAAGGGTTTAGACGCCCTTGGTATTTTTTGTTTGCAGAAAATTTGTCTGTTACTGCCCACTTACTGCCCAGTTACCTTCTTTTTCGTAAAACTTATTAGAGAAAATCATCTTAGCAATCTTTTGCCTGTGAAGGATTTTCTTATAGCTGTCAAAGAAAAGAAAATAAGATGCAGCTATGCTTCCAACAGCAATTAACACAGAGCATAAAACGCTTTTAATAATTAAAGGCATATTCCACTCAAAGTGCTTTATTACTTGAGATAGGTCAAAATTAATCAGTTGTTCTCTCCAAAAGATGAACATAGACAATAAAAAAACAGGCACAAAGATAATTGCGCCTGCTAATTTTACGTTGTTTCTCATGTACGGGTGGATTCGTTTGCCCCTGTATTTCCAAAATCTTTTGTTTAAGAAATCACTCATATTCATCACCCGCCTGCCGATATGGTAATCACTTGATTAGTAAAATAGAGATAGATTCTTTAGTTGAGCGTTTAAAAAGCGATGCTTCAGACCGTAAAGGTGAAGATGCACATAGTTGGTGCCTTTATGATTACTTAGAACAAATTTTAAAAGATGATGTTTTAAGTCATCGAGCTGCAATTGGTTCAGTCAAACAAGCAGTTAATGAAGGTATTAATTCATTAAGCGATGCTCAGTTAAAAGCATTAGCACTCGATATGTTAGACAATGATCTATATATGGAAGAGTGTCCTAATGAATGGTGTGGTGAAAAAATAGCATGGGGAGATATGAGTGCTGCATTAGAAGAGGGGCAATGTAGCACCTGTGTATATCAACAAGAAAAAATTGAGCAAGAATAGTTCAGCAAGCCCTTAATTAAGGGCTTGACTTATTCAGCCCAATCAATTTTGATTTCACGATATTCTTTATTTCCAATAGGATGGTACCATATTATCTTTTTGATAAAAGACATCAATTCATTATTAAGTTGCGATTCATCTAATTCTGACCAATTATTGAAAAAATGATCCAAGTATTCGATGAATGATTCCTTTGTCTTCAAAACTTTATACTTAACTCCCTAACAATGCTTTAAAGATAATCTCGCCTAATTTTCTTGCGGAAATAACATGTAACCACTTTTCTCCATTTATTGGAACTATAGCAAATTCAAGTGCGTCAGTCCAACCTAAGGCATTATATCGAACTGTATGATCAAATCTTCCGAGAAGATCTCCTGGTTCCCCATTGTTGTTAGACCAAACAGTTATACAATATTTTGCCTTATTACCAAATGTCACCTCCGATGACTCCGCATAGGGAGTTTCCCCATGATTTACTTGTCTAGGTCCCCAATTTGCATCACATTTAGCTTCAATATGAATATCTATTCCAGTATGGTTAGAAAAAGTAAGTTGTGTTTTCTTTTTTGGAAGTTCAGGAGGCCATTCGTAGTTATAGCCTGTGGAGGAGTTATGTGAATTAATATAAGGATCAATGATCTTGACTTGTCGGGTAACCATATTTACTATCGCAACAAACGAAGGTTTAATTAAACAGAAAATATTAGGTGGACAGTCGAAGTCAAAGTAAACATATACCTTTTCCCAACTAGTTCGTTTTAAACATTTTAGCCCTCTATATATATACCCATTCCTGAATTTTTGCACCAACAATGATTTAACATCTGAATCTAATAAAGCGATCAGTGTTGCTTTAGTACATGGATCTGTTGAGTTTTTGGCTACCCTTCCATATGATTTAATTTGATCGTCTAAATAGTTGTCAATATTCATAAAAAATCACACCTTTTTGATATTAGGCACAATTAATGATGCCTAAGATAATGATATGTGCGGCGATGTATAATGAATAGGCAAGGACCTAGTTAACAAGCTTATTTTCCAAAATATGAAAAAAACACTTGGGGGAAATCCAAAAAAGTGACGGTTAGGTCTGAATGGTTTTTGGGAACATTACACGAATAAGAGAAACCAATTACCCACTCATTTGCCATTGGATTTTATAAAGATGATGATTACTGTTAGTCACTTGGGTATATCGAAAACGGAAATCCATAATAGGAGTATTTAAATCGTTCTTCTTATTGGTATGGGTGTGCAAACATGGAATTTGAAAAAAGCTTAACTTGAGATAAGTGAAAAAAGAGAGGCATTGAGTCTTTCTTTTTTATTTGCAAAGTGTTACTGTCAACTCCCAAAATAATTCGCAAAAGAATTGCTATGACCGCAAAAAACCGCATGAATGGCTCTATGGATATCTATGAAACACCTGACTATAACGATCAAAAGGTAAGAAACTAAGTTAGAGGAGTAAACCGTGTGTTTACTCTTCGTATAAAAGGATTGCCGTGGATGTTGGCGTCAAGTCGCAAAAGTATTGGTGTAACCGCAAAAAAACCGCAAAGGAGTAGATATAATGTACCTTTTTACAATTCATCTTTGCAAAATAAAGGGTGTTCTGACACGATACGATTAATGTAAATATTCGAACAATTTATGTAAGGATGGGGGAATTTTCTTGCGGGGTGTTTTCTTAGATAAAGATAAAATTCCGTACGACATAGTCACAAAAAAGTTAAATGATTGGTATACATTAATAAAAGATGATCAAGTTGAGCATGCAGAGATTATAAAAAAAGAAGTAGAGAAAGAATTGCTAAACATGGAAGAAAACCAAGATGCCCTGTTATATTATCAGCTATTAGAATTTAGACACGAGATAATGCTGAGTTATATGAAATCTAAGGAAATGGAAGATCTCCATAATGCTTATGAGACTATAAAAGAAATTGAAGAGCAAGGGCAATTAACTGGCATGTTGGAATACTATTTTTACTTTTTTAAAGGTATGTACGAGTTTAGGCATAAAGAATTAACTACTGCGATAAGTGCCTATCGAATAGCAGAATCAAAGTTGTTGGAAGTTGAGGACGAAATAGAAAAAGCAGAGTTTTTTTCAAAGTGTCTTATGTGTATTATTATATGAAACAAACGTATTTCTCCATGAATTATGCAAATCGCGCACTCAAAATATTTAGAGAGTATGAAGAGTACGCTGTCAATTTATTGTGGCAGGAAACCTGATCGATTCTTTAGAATATGAAAGAGCCTTGGAACAATTTTTGAACTCTTTAGAAACTGCCAAGGAAAGTAACATAGATCATTTAATTGCAATGTCACACATGAATATTGAAATTTGTTATGATGAATTGAAAGAATATAAAAAGGCTTCACAACATTTAATCTTGGCATTAGAAATTTTCGGAAAATCAAAACATAGTTTCCTAACAAAGACTTTATTCACTCTAACCTATGTAGAAGCAAAACAACAAAATTATGATGTTGCTTTGATATACTTTAGGAAAGGGCGATTTATTGCCGATAAAAGTGATGATAAGGAATACTCAGCGAAATTTAAAATATTAGAGGGATTATTTTTTTCTGATGGTGAGACTCAATTAATAAAGAATGCATTTTCATATCTGGCTTCGAGAAAAATGTTTGCTGATATTGAAAATTTTTCGATTGAAGTCGCTGATTATTTTCATGAACAAGGAAATTTAATGCTCTCTAATGAATATTATCGTATGAGTATTGAAGCAAGACGAAAAATTAAAAAAGGGGAGATTATTGATGAAAATCAGCCGGATTCTATTGGCAGCAGTGATTTTAAGTAGTGTATTTTCAATAACTTATTTGCAAAGTGATCATAGTACAGAAGTCAAAGTGGCTGCAGATAGGGTAGGGGCATAAGGGTACTGAAAAAGCTTAATCTTTATTAAAAGGTTAAGCTTTTTTGGGCTATAAATGTAAGCAACCAAAGGAGTCAATCAATAGACATGGAACAGGTTAATAATTTGTCTCAATTTAAAGAGATGGTACAAAAACATTCAACTGGAGAAACATATTATAGAGGTCAACTATCTCATTATACTGATATCAATTCAAGTATTTCGAGAGATAAGGGATATGTATTAAATGAAGATAAAATTTTCACCGAGTCAGTTTTGATAATGCCAAACGAATTCGAACACATTCATGAACCTATTGATTATTTGGCTAAAATGCAACATTATAATATTCCAACTCGTTTAATTGATATGACTGTAAACCCACTTATTGCTTTATTCTTTGCAGTAGAGAATATTGATGATGAAAATGATGGTATCGTTTATATTTTTAATAAAAATGGTGAAATGAAAGATTGTAAACATATACGTCTACTTTCATTGTTAGCTAAAATTGATGATTATACCTTCTCTGTTATACAGAAAAAATATGAAGAACATTATGACGAAATCATTACCATTCCTGAAATAACTCAATATTCAACAAAACCAGCGTTTATAAAATATAGTCAAAATGAAGATAAAACAAATATTCGAATCACAAATCAAAAAGGTACATTCGCTATTTGTTGTAACGAAATGTCTCCTAATGGTACGCTAGGACAAAATATTATGCCTTTAGTAAGTGACATTAAAGTTAAAATCCGAATCCCATATGAATATAAAAAAGTAGTTAAACAAGAGTTAGATAATGAAGGGATAAATAAAGCTTTTATATACCCTGAATTACCGTCAGTAGGGGATTATGTAAGAGAAAAATACAAATACAGAAACTATGCTAAGGAAAATATTTATACAATTGTTAATACTATGGATGTATCCACGGGTGCTGCAAAACGGCTTTCACTGATGGTAGTGTTGGAAAAGCCTCAGGACATAGAGCAAATTAAAGTTATTTGTAAAACTATATTCAATGGTTATCAACAGTCACAAGATGTTATTTGGATATACATAGCGAAAAATGGTGAAGATTACAAAAATGCAAATTGGATAATGAGAGCTCAGTGGATCAGACCTACATTAAATGAGTTGTTTAAACCTCTTCCGATTGGTAACTCAAAAGATGGGGAATACTGCTGGGATTATTCAGAGGATTATTCTGTTATATCGAATTTTTACAAAACATTCTCTTAAGTCATCGGTGAATTTTGGTGCCCAGAATTCATGAAAAATGATGAAAATAGGTATAAATAAAATAAACAGATACTTTGGTTAAAAGCTTTTGTAACCTATAATACGTTTTTACTTGGTTGAGGGTCAAGCATAGAAAACCATACCAAGATATCTTGGTATGGTTTTTTATGTTGTAATTATTCAATTCACAAAAAACTTCATTTTGAGAATTGTAAAGATTAATATTCCCAATCCTCATCTTCGTCTAAGTCCTCTTTACCTTTTTCTAATCGCTGAAGAAAAAATTCAAGAAAGGTATTTGCAGCAGTAAAACCATATCCTTCACTGTTATCCCAAAGAATAACAGGACACTCTCCATCTACCATTCTGTTTGTATCAAGACAATAAGAGAATTCATCAATATATTCTATAACAACAAGACCTGGTATAAGATCGTAAAATGTTCTGTATTCTTTTGTTTGCTCTACAACTTCAGCGCCTTCAGAGTCATAACCAAGGATCATTGTTCCGTATGCACCACCAGAACCATACTCTTTCAAAAACCATTTATAACTTTCGGGGAGAGAAACTTCAAGTTCTTCTTCTATCTCATGAATCTCTTTCTCGCTGACTCCTCCAGTGATAATAGAGAATTCTTTGTTTTCTTCTAAAAACTTTTGTATTGTTGAGTAATCCATAAAATTCACCTCTTACTGTTGTTTTTCAAATTGTTGTGCTCTCCACTTCCAATATCTCTTTCTAAAACTGTCGTATTGAGCAGAAAGTTCGGGATTGTTTCTAAAACTTTGCCCGTTTTCCTTTAAACCATGGAGAATATTGTGATATTTTTTGTGCAGGCTTTCAGGAACTTCAACCATTGTACCAGGTTCTTCTTGGATTAAATGATGTAGGTTTATTTGTGTTCCGTCCTTTGCAAAAGGTGCATTGCCAAGTTTCATTAATTGAAGATTTGTTTGGCCTTTACGATTTTTTTGATTTAGGTCTATATCTTTTAACATATACACTTTTCGGCTTACGTCTTTTATATTTCCTTTAGCTTTCACTTTTCCTTCTATTTCAGCAGCAGTATATTTTTCTTTATTTAACCAAGGAACATCAATGTATTTCCCCGTAAAAGGTTTTCGAGTTACATCAGCTACCTTCTTGGAAAAATGATGAAATGATTTTTTATAACTCTCCCCGTCAATTGTGTTGAATGGAAAAGTCCCTGAACCACCAGCCATTGCATACTGTTGTTCAAAAACATTTGGTATTTTAACGTATTCAATCCCTTTTTTTATTCCTGCTTTTGAAACTTCGAGCGTCTTAATTGCAGCAACTTTTGAACCGGCTTTTGCAACTTTGGATACTTTATCAATACCCTTTGGACCAACTATTGCAAGAACAACAGTGCTGCCGACATAGGACACCCATTTGGCTCTGCTGTAGCTATCTCCATTAATCATATCACGTTGGAAGGTGTCTTCTATGTCTTTTGCTATGATCTTATAAGTATCGATTGGATGTAAGACTGCGTTCACCGTTCCAGAAAGCGTTTCAATAGGGTGCATTGCAAGTTGATAGAGACCCATCACGGTATCTTTACCTGCTTCATACATTCCAACTGCAATACCTTTTCCGATTTCGGCTTTTTGTTGAAGTTCTTCGAGCTGGCGGAAATAAACTTTTTGGTCAGGCTCCAAATTTTCGTATCCAATTTTTTCAGCCATTTTTAAATACTCGTCAGGATCTGTTACATTTACAAGCTGTTTTTTCAAATCTTTAATTTCGCGTTTTTTAGCTTTCTCTTTTTTGATCTTTAAATAAGCTTCAGACCGCTTTTCGATATCGCCTTTTTTCTTATGTATGTCACTCTCGCGATAAGCCTTGGCATTATAATGTATGGGTGAAGCGTTTTTGCCCTTACCTGTTGATTCCTGTAACTTTTGAAAGTCTGCTTTAATAAATTGTTCGTTAGGTTCAGTCATTGCATATTCAGTTTTTAAGTTCTCGTCTGTATCGCCTATTTTCTCAATAATTTTTTTTCGTTTGTTTTCGGCGGACGAGAGCTCATCCTTAAAAGCCTCTGTTGAAAATAAATCAAGTGGAAGAATGTCATCAATATCACTCAGTATATCTTTCATTGCTTTCTTCTGCTCGGACATCATTGCTTGTGATTTTCTATATGCGTTTGCCAGTTCGTGTTCTAAGAAAGATTCTTCGATATATGCATCAGATAAGCTGGCATCTTCCAGAATACCGGAGATACTAGTAAGGAAAGCGATTTTCATATCAATGAAATCAATCCATTGATCAGCTACACCGGTGTGATCGTGAAAAAATGCTTTAATATTGTTTGCTCCCTTCCCAGAGAACTCACTATCATCAAGATCAGCAACAGCCTTAAATGCTTTTTTCAAATTAATCATTTGATTTTTCAACTCTTTATAATCGTTTGCTCGGTTTTCAGCTTCAGATAACAAAGACCTTGCTTCAAATACTTTCATTGGACAATCCTTTCAGTAAGTTTATATCTAAATATTACCATGGATAGGATGTGAAGTTCGAAAAAATTGTTGAAGAAGAGGTAATGAATTGAACGTAATGAGATTTCGAGAAGTGGGGAATTAAGGGGGTTTTTTACTCACCAATTATTAACCATAATTCATTCAAACCTATAGAAATGATGTAATGTGGTGTTAGAAAGTGCAATGAAAACAAGCTTTCATAATCAGTGATTCGGATTTACAATGTTGAGGGCCCAGCGGGTGAATAACCCGTGAAGGTTCAAGTCCTCTCGGCCGCATCTCAATGATACCAAGGGTAATAGAGAGATCCTTGGTATTTTTTTGCGCTTATTTTTAAATGATCTACTGCCCACAAACTGCCCACTTACCTAAAGTTCAAAGTGATCAAAATACTCAAAGTATCTGGACAATACTTTGCTTGGTTCTTATTTGTCGATAGTCGCAGTAACGAAAGCACTAAACAACACATTAAACAGATTCTTTTGATATGACGGACACATATGACAGTTCCGATTGTCAAAATTCAATGTATAACCCTTGTTCAACTTACCAAGTTCAGTTAAAAGTTTGTTAAAATTGTGATAAATGTATGAAAGGACTAAATGTTCATGCCGAAACATTAGGATTACAGGGAAGGGGAAACAAATACATGTCGATTTACCATAAAGTAATTGGAGATGGATATCCGATCGTTATGTTGCATGGTTGGACACTTGACCATCAGGTGATGTTAAATGCAATGGAACCGTTATTCGAGAAACGAAGCGGTTGGAAGAGAATATACATAGACTTACCAGGTATGGGACATTCTAAGCCACAACCATCTATTCAGAACTCTGATGATGTTTTAGAAGCGATATTGCGTCTTTTGGACGAGATTATTCCTGATCAACAGTTTATTGTTTGCGGTAATTCATATGGAGGGTACATTGCCAGAGGTATCGTTCGTTCACGTAAGGAAACAGTTCGTGGATTACTGCTGATGGCACCATTAACTATACCCGAATTCGATGAAAGGGTAGTACCGCAGAAGACTGTTCTAAAAAGAGACAGCGACTTGATATCACATTTGTCTTCAGAGGAGGCGGATGAATTTTGCTCTATGGGGATTGTGCAAGGTAAAACTGAATGGGAGAGGTTTCGGGATGAAATTTTACTTCCATCTAAACAAACAAATTATGAATTCGTAAACAACATTCGTCAAAATGGATATGGGTTTACCTTCGATATTTCATCTAAACTTGAGTATCCCACGCTAATTATCACAGGGCGTCAGGACAATGTAGTCGGATACCATGATGCGTGGCGGCTACTCGAAGATTACCCAAGGGCAACTTTTGCAGTACTTGATATGGCTGGTCACAACCTGCAAATCGAACAAACCGATGTATTTAATTCATTGGTTCACAACTGGTTAAACAGACTTGAGTCGGAAAATTTTCGGTTGGTATAACTTTCCATAAGTATAAGTTTACTGTTGCAATTACCAATTAGTTAAACAATAATTAAGATAAGCAATATTGGGGTTTCCTGAAATTTTAGTAATTATTAGTCTTTATTGTCATTGGGGATCATTTAATCATTGAACAAAAATAAATCCATTATTTCATACCCTGTGCTACTTATTTCTGTTGTAGTCTGTATACTGATTAATAGGTAAGGAAAGTCGAAAAGGTATACGAAATTCGTCATACAAATTAAAGTTTTGAATGAAAGAGCAGGATTACTCCTGCTCTTTTTCTTTCTAATTGGGCTAGATTAAACGCAGACGGTTATTCCTTGGGAAAACAAAAAAATTTCTTCTATCCATTGACTAGCTTGGCTTTAGCCTGGTTTCTATCACCCCGTTGGGCTTGTCAGGTTTTAAAAAGGTATGCTACGTTTATAGTGTTTTGTTTCACCTGATTGTGGGGTAATAAAGATAGAATCAGTAAATAATTCTTAGGAACGACCTCAATCTTATAATAAACATATTGGAAGACGTAATGGAAGATCTAAAATAAAGGTTTAGGCTACTTTGAAGAAATAAAAGTTTTTTTTCGATTGTGATCATATTCACAATAGAGCTGTATGAAGAGGAATCATTTCTCCAAATAGTCTGCAGAAAATACCGACCACAGCCCAAGGATATCTCACTAACCGCTTTGGCTGGTATTATCTGTTGGCTGTTTCTCTTTTTGTTGCTTCTTGTATTATTTTTAGCCCAATCGGCAAAAATAAGTTAAGGAAACCAGCGAAAACACTTAATTTCATCCTTCTTTCCTGGTTTACAATGTTATTTGGCGCTGATATGGATATTAGTCTAGTCTTTTAAGGTACAGTTGAACCAATCAGCCACTATGCCGTTAGCTCTCCATCAGGTGAAACAGAAACCCCCGGACTTTTAGAGAAGCATTACGCTATACATTCTGGGACTGCATGCTCGGACCGTTTACGCGCTTGTATAATGTGGATTTGATAATTAAGGAGTCGATATTATTAAATGAAGTTTAACAAGAAAAAAATTAACGTTGTAGACATTCAAAAAGCGAAGAAAAGCGTGTTTGCTACAGGGATAGGAAACGCGATGGAATGGTTTGATTTTGCTTTATATTCTTATTTGGCAGTTATTATTAGTAAAAACTTTTTCAGTCCAGTTCAAAACGATGAATTAAAGTTAATATTTACTTTTGCTACATTTGCAATTGCCTTCTTACTTAGACCGGTAGGCGGAATTATTTTTGGTAAAATGGGTGATAAATTTGGTCGGAAAATAGTATTAACAATTACTATTTTAATGATGGCTTTATCTACTTTAATAATTGGTGTGCTTCCTACCTATGATCAGATTGGGGTATGGGCCCCTATATTATTACTCTTTGCCCGTATTCTGCAAGGCTTTTCTGTGGGTGGAGAGTACGCTGGGGCAATGGTATATATCGCAGAATCTTCTCCAGATAATAAACGTATAAGGTTAGGCAGCGGTTTAGAAATCGGCACATTATCTGGTTATATAGTAGCTTCTGTTTTAGTTACAGTACTTTTCTGGACTTTATCTGATGTTCAAATGAATAGTTGGGGATGGAGAATTCCTTTCTTCTTAAGTATTCCAATAGGATTATTTGGTTTATATTTGAGAAGTCATCTAGATGAATCACCAATCTTTGAAAGTGACATCTCTGAAAACCAAGAACAACAACCAGGTTTATTAGAAGTCATTAGAACATATAAAAAAGATATCTTTTTATGTATCGTATTTGTGGCATTTTTCAATATAACCAATTACCTATTATTAGGGTATATGCCTTCTTATTTAGATGAGAACCTTGGTATAAGTGATAATATAAGTACACCGGTTACAGCAATTGTATTGATTATTATGGTACCGTTCGCTTTAACTTTTGGTAAACTGGGAGATAAATTAGGAAATAAAAAAGTTATAACAATTGGATTAGTATTAGGAATTGTATTTTCGATTATCTCTTTTCAATTTCTTAATATGGGGAATATAACATTCTTATTTATAGGACTTTTAATGTTAGGTATTGTATTATCTGTATACGAAGGTACTATGCCAGGATCTTTACCTACGTTGTTCCATACGGACATTAGATATCGTACATTATCCTGGACATTCAACTTATCAGTTTCTATTTTTGGCGGAACAACACCTTTAGTTGCTTCTTGGTTAACCCATGTGACAAGAAACAATTTGGCGCCGGGTTTCTATTTATTGGCAGTCAGTTTAATTGGCTTAATAGTTGTGTTAACCTTATTTAAAGATACTTCAGGTAAATCTTTAAAAGGTTCTTACCCAACAGTTGCTTCTAAAGCCGAGTTTCAAGAAGCTGTTGAAAATCCAAAAGATTCACTGTGGTGGAAAATGGAACAAACAGAAAAGGAATGAAAAAAACATCCATTTAATTGACCGACTACTCGAAATACAGACTCAGAATAAGCTGGGATTATCCGAGCAGCAATGACTGCAGCTCTTTTATATTCTGGAGGGCTTACTGCTTTGCAAATGCAGCGTTGCTATTCTCGATCGTCATTATTTTATTGGTTGTGTCCTAATAATAAAACATTGACGCAAGAACGAAGAGAAATTAAAAGGTCCGGGCAATACAGCAAAATAAGAAGCAAGAAGCTTTGTTATGCCGGTTCTTCTCCCGAAGGAGAGCTGGCTTTTTATTTTCTGTATGAGGTCCAAAGCAGAAAACGAGAACTTGTACGCTAACTAATCAACAAAGGTTTTTTGGATATGAAGAGGGTGAACTGGTGAAAAAACGGAGTTTGTTGTGGAGTTAGCTTTGCAATTAGGGACATCTCAACAACAAAATAATAACCAGCCCGATTAAAAAGCTCATCAAAAGTTCCATTATTCCAATATACGATCCACTCAATTATTTGAGTGGATCTGTTTGTTTTTTATTTATTTGCAGCAGTCTCTATGTGACGAAACAATAAATGGATTAAAACCCTTTACGCAGCCAGGTTGCGGCGAGATCAATTGCTCCGCGAGCAGCTTCAGTTTTAGCTAAGGCGTTGAGCATCACGAAATCGTGAATGATACCTTGGAAACGTACGGCAGTGACCGGAACACCAGCTTCACGAAGTTTATTGGCATATGCTTCTCCCTCGTCACGAAGTACATCAGCTTCAGCTGTGATAATCAATGCAGGTGGAAGCCCTTGAAGCTGCTCAGCAGTTGCACGCAGAGGTGATGCTGTAATTTCAGCACGCTCGTTCGAATTGGTTGTGTACTGATCCCAAAACCACATCATCGCGTCCTTGCGTAAAAAGTATCCTGCAGCAAACTGGTGATAGGATTCCGTATCGAAAGAAGCGTCTGTTACCGGATAGAAAAGTAATTGTTGCCGGATATTCAAGTCACCTCGTGCTTTGGCCATTAGCGTGACAGCAGCAGCCATATTGCCTCCAACACTATCACCTGCAATTGTTAGACTCTCGGGAATCATGCCGTTCTCACGGCCATTTTCAGATGCCCACTTCACTACTGCATAAATTTCTTCAATGGCTGTCGGATATTTTGCTTCTGGAGATAAGGTGTAATTTGGAAAGACAATAGCAGCTTGTGCGCCGACTGCTAGCTCACGGATGAGCCGATCATGTGTATGCTCATTACCAAATACCCAGCCGGCCCCATGAATGTACACGATGACAGGAAGGTGCGCAGGCGCATTCTGCGGGCGCATTATTCTTACTGATACCTGTCCGCTCGGTCCTCCTGAAATCATAACATCTTCAATATCAACTGGCAGTTTATCAATTGGGGCAGATTGAACCTCATCTACAGCTTCTCGTCCTTTCTCAGGTCCAAGGTCGAATAGATAGGGTGGGTTCGCGGTTGCTTCTGCAAATTCTTGAGCTGCTTTTTCTAATTGTACTTTCTTTAACATCAATCTCACTCCTTATTTGAAGGCTGGTCACCTATATGTTTTAATCAAATTTTTTGCCTATTGATCTTGGCATCTTTCGTCTTACATTGCTGTTGTAATGATTTGTACATCAATATTTCCGCGAGTAGCTTTAGAATATGGACATACTTGATGAGCTGCATGTGTTAATTCTTCCGCTTGCTCTTGAGATACCCCTTGAATTTCCACCTCCAGAACAACTCCGATTTTATAACCATTATCACTTTCATCTTTTAATAAACTTACTTTACCGGTAACAGCTGATTCGATTTTTAATCGTTGTCTCTGGGCTGCTAAATGAAGAGCACTGTCATAACAAGCTGAATAGCCTGCCGCAAATAATTGTTCTGGATTTGTAGCCGTGGATACTTGATTTGGTTTTGGCATAGCTAAATCCAAATCAATAATAAGATCATTAGATGTTACATGACCTTCTCTTCCGCCTTTTGTTGTAGCTTCTGCTGTAAAATATACTGTCATCATCAAACACTCCTATAAATTAAATTTAACACAATTGAATTTTAATCAATCTAATCAGCGTTGTCAATTAAATTTTTTGAAATTGAATTGCTCTCAATTGAAATTCGCAATTAAAATTCTCTAAATGAATGATTAGACTAAAATAAAGAACAGTTTTCGGCAGTTTAAAGTTAGTGTACATAATAACCATATTGAGAAGGTGGCTCAATAAATCTATGAGTCGGTCTAAACAATATAGTGGAAGTATCTATATCGGTCATAATAAGAATGTACCTCAAACACATTTTGGTTATAAATAAAGTTTCCATGTATATAAGTTATGATTAATTAAATTGTCAGTCATTCAATTTCACTTAATGTAATTCTTATGCTATTATGTGTAGTAATGAATATAAATATTGTGAGGGATTTAACATGAAGAATGATAAATTACTGTTAAGTAATCATCTATGTTTTGCGATTTATGCAGCTTCTCGTGAAATGATAAAGTTATACCATCCTCTCTTAAAAGAATTAGGAATTACGTATCCACAGTATTTGGTTCTTCTTGTTTTATGGGAGAAGG
This sequence comes from Bacillus sp. SYZHCR11, assembly GCF_057196865.1. NCBI lineage: Bacteria > Bacillati > Bacillota > Bacilli > Caryophanales > Bacillaceae > Bacillus > Bacillus sp. SYZHCR11. The sequence goes on along the minus strand of NZ_JBXUND010000004.1, from coordinate 84,582 downwards.
AAAAAATATCTGTTAAAGGTTTAGGCGAAGAATTATATCTGGACTCCGGAACATTAACTCCAGTTTTAAAACGACTTGAGGAGCGAGGTCTTATTATAAGAGAGCGTTCAAAAGAGGATGAACGAAGTGTAATTATTACGTTAACAACTGAAGGGAATGAGTTTAAAGAAAAAGTCACAATGATACCTAATGCAGTATTTGATAAAACCGGTTGTAATGAAGAAGAAATTAAAAGTTATAACAAGGAAATTCGTAATTTACTTCACATGCTGACAACTGAGCAATAGTTTTATGAATATAGATGGTAGGCCAAGCGGGTGAATAACCTGCGGAGGTTCAAGTCCTCTCGGCCGATCCCTATGATACCAAGGGTTTTGACACCTTTTGTATTTTTTGTTTATAGACTTACTATAGTAGGTCGTATGATTTGTCAGCCACCTTCATCCTTCTGCTGACTGCGGGCAGCGGTAGTAAATAGGATAATGCAATTAATGAAGTGATTAAGCAGGAGAAGAAAGTCAGAAAAGAAATGCGAGCAGATTCAGATGAGTACAAAAGAGATAACGCCATAATTCGTGTATATGATGACGGGAAATATATTCAACTTGCGTTTTATCAGCCAGAAGAAAGTTCTCGTAGGCTGACTGCTTATTCTTATTATGAGAAGCTTGGAGATTCTTATGAGGAAATGGCACATATGCCGGGTGATGGTGATGGCGACCGCCTTGGTCTTTATAAGAAAACACCTGATTATAAAGAGGTTAAAGGCAAGGAAACAAAAACAATGTGCTTGTTCATTCCTGATAGGGGAACAATTGTTTTACCGTTAAGTTGTTGTGTGAGAGCCAGTATGTTAAAATGCTACGTAGATTTAATAATAAAGTTTAGATTCAAGGAGATTTATTTATGAAGTTGGATGAATTTACCATCGGGCAGGTTTTTCAAACTAAATCTTTTGAATTAACAAAAGAGAATATAATGAATTTTGCAGAAGTGTATGATCCACAGTACATGCATTTAAATGAAGAAAAAGCAAAAATGGGCAGGTTTAATGGAATTATTGCTTCTGGAATACAAACGTTATCTATTACTTTTAAGCTTTGGATTGAAGAAGGGTGTCATGAAGACGATATTATTGCTGGGACAGGAATGAATAATATAAAATTCCTAGCACCCGTTTACCCTAATGATAAACTGAACACTATTGTTAAGGTTATTGATAAAAAACCAAATAAAAGCCAGACGGGGATACTTACTGTATTGTTATCTACCTATAATCAGAAAGAGGAAAAAGTGTTTGAAGGTGAGTTATCAGTATTAATTAAACGCTAAATGACCTTTGCGGCATATCATCGTCACCTTTCATTTTTTATAGGTGTCTGGATGAAATGAGCAATCATCTTAATTAATTGAGTGGACTTTGAGTCTGCTCTTTTTTTATTTGTTCAACCTATGTCGAGAAACAAAGGACTCACAATAACGAAAAAATCATCTCGTAAATACGAATTTAAAAATTGCTACCTTGAGGTTTTTTGCATATTCCTCTGTATCATTGCACCGGATGAATATCTATAATGAGCGTTCTATCCTTCGATGTTATGTTTCCTTTTTCCTTTTTGGTTTTGTCAGTTCAAAGCTGTACTTTACCATGTCATGGATTTGATGCTCTGGGAGTCCCTCATCTAAGGTAAGCGTATTCCAATGCTCCTTGTTCATATGGTATCCGGGCTTGATTTCTTCAAAAAGACCACGCAGAAAATCAGCCCTTTCAGGTTCGCATTTAAGGTTGACACATAAGTGTTCGTCGCGAGTGAAGATAAGTGCAAATATTTTCTTATTCCCTTTGTGCCGAATTGCAGTCCAACCATCTCCAAAAGGGTGGTCTTCATAAGAGTTTGGAAAGGTTAGGCAGTAATCTTTTATTTCATCATAATTCATTATCAATTCACTCCATACCTCATTATTTTTATATACAGAACATATTCGTTCAAACTAAGATTTGCGGTTTCTTTTATACCAATCCGAGATTTCCTCAAGTCTTTGTGAACCTTGGGTTGTTGGATAGTAATACTCACGCCCTATTAAAGAATCTGGCATCGTGTGCATTGTCGTTAATTTTTTCTCTTTATCATGAGCATTTTTATATCCCTTACCGTAATCTAAATCTAAAATCAATATCAATTCGGGGCTGGATTCAATATGATCCAGTCCCTTTTTGTTTTATTGATTTTTCTTATCCCCAGTCTGATAAAAGATTTTCTGTGAATCATTTAACAATTATCGGCCGATTTTTCTTTTTCGATAATATCCTTTACCACATCCTCAATTGTTATATGTCCAAGAGCTTTTTCCAAGGCAGATTGGGCGAGTTCAAATATTGGACCAATTGTACTTTGTATGTTCCGGCCTACAGGACATTGAGGATTGGGATTTTCATGTATACTAAACAATTCTTTATCTTGAACAACATTAACTGCTCTATAAACATCAAGTAAGGTGATTTCAGTTAAATCTTTCGCTAATTCAGCTCCTGCAATACCTGGCCGTACATTTACTAAACCTGCTTTTTTCAGCATCCCCATAATTTTTCTTATTAAGGCGGGATTTGTATTTACACTTCCAGCTAAAAATTCAGAAGTGCTGATTCCGTCTTCATTTATTTCAATAAGAGCCAATATATGAATTCCTACAGCAAAACGGCTGCTAATAGACATGATTTCTTCACCATCCTAATTACTTTACACTCTTTATAGTACACTTGTAACTGAATGTATTACAAGTTTATTTCACTCTAATATGCTCAATTAACAAGGTGATAAAAGTATTGACAAACAAATAAGGTGTAACTAAAATTATTACATGTAATCAATTTGGTTACATTTAAAATTTTGAATGATTAGGAGGACTTTAAATTGAAAATTGGAATCATTGGTGCAACCGGAAAAGCTGGAAGTCTTATCTTGAAAGAAGCGGTAAGCAGGGGACATGAGGTAACTGCAATTGTAAGAGATGCTGCAAAACTTAAAGAGGAAAAGGTTTCAATCATTGAAAAAAATATAATTGATCTGACATCGGATGATCTAAAAAAGTTAGATGTAATAGTTAATGCCTTCGGAGCTCCATTAGGAGAAGAACAGGCACATGTAGATGCTGGCCGGGCATTAATTAGGGCATTAAAAGGAATAGGTACAAGAGCAATAATTGTAGGCGGAGCAGGGAGTCTTTATGTAGACGAAAATAAAACTGTCAGTGTAATGGATACACCTGATTTCCCGGAGATTTTTATTCCAACAGCTAAAGGGCAAGGGCGTAACTTGCAAGAACTAAAGGAAACTTCTGATATGAACTGGACATTTATCAGTCCTTCAGCGGTATTTGACCCAGACGGGAAAAGAACTGGATTTTATCAGTCAGGAAAAGATCATCTTCTTGTGAACTCGAAAGGCGAAAGTTATATCAGCTATGCAGACTATGCAATTGCAGTATTGGATGAAATAGAAAATCCAAAACATATAAATGAACGCTTTACAGTGGTGGGAGAAGCTGAATAAGTTACTGAGTATAAACAAAGGGCGCCATTAGCGTCATCGCTAATGGTATCTTCCTTTTAAGAATGTACGGAGACATTGAAAACTTTGCAATCAGAGTAGCTGATTATTTTTATGAAAAAGGGGATTTATCACGTTCCAATGAATATTATCGAGCTGATGACAGAGTAGGAGCTTAGTGAGTTGGATCAAAAAATAAATAGCTCTGACTAAAACCTTTGCGGGTTAGTTAGAGCTTTTGTAAACCCACTCGTTTTCGTGAGTGGGCTTTTTGAAAATACACCTATCAACATGATATTTATTATTAAGTACGGTAAGGGGTCCGTCAAAACTTCTAAATTCCAAATGAAGGTTCTCACTAAAAAACCTGCCGCACGTTTAACAAATAAGACCCTGAATGAAACATGATATTAATTTGCAGTTATTTCCGTTTCGTGCTATGATAAAGGAGAATTATTTTTGTTCGTGTAAAGGATAGTATGAATATCGACTTTTCGTCTTGATGATACTTTGGGCAAGGATAGTAATACAATGTGTAATACACTAGGAGGCAACAAAAATGGAACAAGGTACAGTTAAATGGTTTAATGCAGAAAAAGGTTTTGGATTTATCGAACGTGAAAATGGAGACGATGTATTCGTACACTTTTCTGCAATCCAAAGTGACGGATTCAAATCTTTAGACGAAGGTCAAAAAGTAACGTTTGACGTTGAGCAAGGTGCTCGTGGAGCTCAAGCTGCTAACGTTCAAAAAACTGCTTAATCTTCAATCGTTTATACAAACAGGCTCTTTATATAGGGCCTGTTTTTTATGTTCTCTGTATCATACTGAATAAAAAACCCTACTCAACGTTCGAGTAGGGACAGATGCTACAAGGTAAGAAAAAGGTTTAAAACCTCAAAGGATTGTTTACAGTATAACATACCGGATTGACGATATGTGGAATATATATAGATGATTTGTTTTTATGTTCTCAAGGTAACGGTATGCTATTCTTTGTTACAATTCGCATATCTTTTTTATGAAATAAGATAAACAACTGCTATTCACTGTCGCAAGAGATGTAAGAAATTCTGAAAGATAAAGGGGAGAGTGGTTGTTTTTTCTTCCGGAAATAATCACTTAGACCTAAAACAATGAAAGCCCTGCCTCTCTTCCATCCTTACGGCTCCTTGTCCGTGCCAGGGTGAATCAGGATTACAAAAATCAAGTGACTATTTCATCGAGAATTCAAGTGTTCGTTGAAGAAAAAAATATAACAGATTAGATTGAGGAGTAATAAAAGCGGTTAATGTTTAAAAAGTAAGTTGAAGAAGTTGAACGTCTGATCGTAATACTCTGAAAAACTTATCTGTCATTAACCTTAACAGAAACTTTTTATTTGTTTTTCAGTGATTCCTTTAATGACTTCCAGTTCACTAATCAAAAATTCATATGCATTATCCAACATTTTTTTTTCGCTTGAATTAAGTGCTTTTTCTTTCTTCATACGCATTAAATCACGTACAACTTCAGCGCCTTCTTGTGATTAAACAGGGGATACTAATATTAACTCTTTAAAATCATTCTCATGCCGTCTTGAAAATTGACAGTATACCTGTAAGGGTATAATATTGATTCACAAACATTATCTAGTTAATAATGTAGTGTGATAAAGCGCAGTATGAAATGATAGTGGATAACATGCAAATATATAAATTTCAAAGAAGGAGTTCAACGCATGGAATATGATCAAAAGATTAAAAATCGCTTACGCCGGATAGAAGGACAGATAAAAGGTGTATTGACCATGATGGAACAAGGAAAAGATTGCAGAGAGGTTGTGACCCAATTAGCTGCTTCACGTAATGCGATCGATCGAGCAATGGGTTTGATTGTGAGCACAAACCTTGAACATTGTGTTCGTGAAAGTTTAGAAAAGGGAGAAGACACACAACACTTAGTAAAAGAAGCGGTCGACTTATTGGTAAAGAGCCGATAAAAAAATTCATCAACCTATCATCTTTAAGGTTGACGAATTTTTATATTTATTATAATATACCCCTGCCGGTATTTTATATATTGAATTGAATAATAGGAGATCTTTCGAAAAAATTTTTAATTTCAATATACCCCCCAGGGTAATTGTGGTTAATCAGGAGAATAAACATGACAAAACAAACAAAACGCACAACAATTGTTTTATTTAGCGGGGAATATGATAAAGCAATGGCAGCCTATATTATTGCAAATGGTGCTGCTGCCTACGATCATGAAGTGACGATCTTCCATACTTTTTGGGGATTAAACGCTTTACGTAAAGAAGAGCTGATTCCAGTGAAAAAAGGATTTCTTGAAAAAATGTTTGGAAAGATGATGCCTCGCGGTGCCGATAAGATGGGTTTATCTAAAATGAACTTTGCAGGTATGGGCCCTAAAATGATTAAAAATGTGATGAAAAAGCATAATGCACTTACGTTGCCTCAGTTGATTGAGATGGCTCAAGAACAGGGGGTAAAGCTCGTAGCTTGTACGATGACAATGGATCTTCTTGGTTTACAGGAAAAAGAACTATTAGATGATATCGACTATGCTGGTGTAGCTGCTTATTTGGCAGATGCTGAGGAAGGCAATGTCAACTTATTTATCTAATGTTATCCATTGCAAATTGAATAAGTGAAGGGGGGATATAACACTATGAATAGCGGAGTAATGTTCAATACTTTACTCATTTTATTTTTACTTTGGATCGTATTTCGACGTTTTTTCCCATTGCATGGTGTTAAACAAATAACAACTGCTGATTTAAAATCGGAGGCGGAAAACAAAGACAAACAGTTTATAGATGTGTGAACTTCTTATGAGTTCTGTACAAGGCATATTAAAGGATTCAAAAAAATTCCTTTGTCTATCTTGCCTCGTCAAACTCATCAACTTTCGAAAGACAAAGACGTCTTTGTGATCTGCCAAAGCGGAATGAGAAGTGTAAAGGCAAGTAAAATATTGAAGAAACAAGGGTTTAAAAACATCACAAATATAAAAGGCGGTATGAATACATGGTATTAACATCCAGGGAATAACTTTTTGCATATTTATATACCCCCGCCCCTATATAAGAAAAGGAGGAAAAAAACCGTGAAAGCAAATATTGTATTAGACGCTAAAGGTTTGTCATGCCCAATGCCTATCGTAAAAACAAAGAAGAAAATAAAAGAATTAAAAGCTGGTGACCTATTAGAAATTCAAGCAACAGATAAAGGATCGGCGGCAGATCTGCAAGCATGGGCAAAAAGCTCAGGCCATGAATATCTAGGTACTGAAACAGAGGGAGAAGTCCTTCGTCACTTTCTTCGAAAAGGAGGAGAGCATTCATCAGAAAATGCATCTTCCATTCCTGAGATTTCATTAGAAGCTTTCACACAGAAAGTGGATCGTGATGAGTCTCTTCACATTTTAGATGTACGAGAGATAGAGGAGTATGAAGAAGCCCATATCCCCGGAGCGGTGCATATCCCTCTTGGCGAAGTGGAAAAGCGCTTTAACGAATTAAACAAAAATGATGAAATTTATATTATTTGCCATTCAGGAAGAAGAAGTGAAATGGCAGCTCACACCATGAAAAAACAAGGTTTTAAAAGGTTATTAATGTTATTCCCGGTATGCGGGACTGGACAGGTAAAACAGAAAAAGGAGGTATGTAAACATGACCGTGCAAGCACTTACCGCAAAAGAAGTCACACAAAAAATCTTTCACAAAGAACCTTTATTTATTTTGGATGTACGTAATGAAAATGACTTTAGCGATTGGAAGATTGAAGGACATGATTTTGACCATTTAAATGTACCGTATTTCGATCTTTTAGATGGCGTAGAAGATATCTTGGAGAAAATTCCTTCTGATAAAGATGTGCTGGTCGTTTGTGCAAAAGAAGGTTCATCTGTCATGGTATCCGAAATGCTTTCTGAAGCAGGTCATTCTGTATCCTATCTTAAGGGCGGAATGAAAGCATGGAGCGAACATTTAGAGCCGGTAAAAGTCGGGGATTTAAAAGATGGCGGTGAGATGTATCAGTTTGTTCGAATCGGTAAAGGCTGCCTATCATACATGGTCATTTCCAATGGTGAAGCGGCGATTATTGATGCGACGCGTATGGTAGATTTCTTTTTGGATTTTGCGAAGGAGAAGAGTGCGACGATTACTCACGTATTTGATACACATCTTCACGCGGACCATATTTCAGGCGGCAGAGTCATTGCTGAAAAAACAAAAGCAGCCTACTGGTTACCGCCTAAAGATGCTGAAGAAGCGGTATTCGATTATCAGCCGTTGGAAGAAGGGAACGACATGACCATCGGAAATACAAAGATTAAAATTCAACCGATTTATTCTCCGGGGCACACGATTGGTTCCACTTCTTTCATTGTCGATGATCAGTATCTTCTTTCAGGTGATATCTTGTTTATTGATTCAATTGGCAGACCAGACTTAGCCGGTATGGCAGAAGATTGGGCAGGAGATTTAAGAACAACGCTTTATAGCCGTTACAACGCGTTGTCACAGGATTTAATTGTATTACCGGCACACTTTATGATCATTGACGAGCTAAATAAGGATGGAAGTGTTGGTAAAAAACTAAGTACATTATTTAGCGAGAACCATGGTTTGAACATTGCGGATGAAACAGAATTCAGACACTTAGTAACAGATCATTTGCCTCCGCAGCCAAATGCATACCAAGAGATTCGAGAAACAAACATGGGGAAAATCAGCCCAGATGAAGAAAAACAGCGTGAAATGGAGATTGGTCCAAACCGCTGTGCAATACGGTAACTCAAGTTTCTATTAAAAAGAGGAGAGATGAACATGAAATCAGATAAAGTATTAGACGCAAAAGGCCTGGCATGCCCAATGCCAATCGTCAGAACAAAGAAAGCGATGAATGAACTGGAATCAGGTCAAATATTAGAAGTGCATGCAACAGATAAGGGAGCTAAAAATGATCTTGCAGCTTGGTCTAAATCAGGCGGGCATGATCTTTTAGAGCAAACTGATGAAGGCGATGTATTAAAATTCTGGATTAAAAAAGGCTAATGAATGTGAAAGGGTATCGAATACAAAGATGCCCTTTTTCTTTGAAAGGAGGAACCAAAATGGATATTGCTTTTATCACAACTCTTTTCATTATAGGGTTTATTGGTGCCTTTATTTCCGGAATGATGGGTATTGGCGGATCAGTTATTAATTATCCAATGCTATTATACATTCCTTCTTTAGTGGGAGTGATGTCATTAACTGCCCATGAAGTTTCAGGGATAGGGGCTATTCAAGTTTTCTTTGCGACACTTGGGGGTGTTTGGGCTTATCGTAAAAGTGGTTTTTTAAATAAAGCATTAATTATGTACATGGGAAGCAGCATCCTTTTAGGGAGTGTATTGGGGAGTTACTTTTCTCATTATATATCTGAAAAAGGAATTAACTTTATATACGGAATTCTGGCTATACTAGCAGTTATTTTAATGTTTATACCTAAAAAAGGACAAGAACATAGCGAAGACGAAGAAGTGATATTTAATAAATGGTTGGCTTCGTCCCTAGCGTTTCTCATTGGCGGCGTATCAGGTATTTTAGGAGCTGGCGGCGCCTTTATCCTGGTTCCCATTATGTTATCGATTTTAAATATCCCTGTTAGAATCACAGTCGCTTCATCTCTTGCGATTACATTTCTTTCATCTATTGGCGCAACAGTTGGAAAAGTAATCACGGGCCAGGTTCTTTTTACACCGGCTCTGGTTCTTATGATTGCCAGTTTGATTGCTTCTCCTATTGGCGCATCTGTTGGGCAAAAAGCAAATACAAAATTCCTGCAATGGATTTTAGCGCTATTAATAAGTGCGACAGCTATTAAAATTTGGTTAAAGCTCCTTTGATATGAGTCAGCGGGTAAAATGAAAGATTAAAAGATTCATCACCCGTTGGTTTCTTATTAATTCTTTTTGATAATGGTGACTTGGGCAAGTCTTGACTATAGTACCGTGAAAAACATTTGACTTAGTTGCGTCCAGTATTTTTTTGCATTTAGGACAGCGTTATGGAACACTATAAACCTGTACGTTTTAAAACGAAGATGGTGATTTTAAGTAACATGGCACCCAAGACATGTCATGTAACTTTCTGGTGATGAAAAAAACGACTCCATTTTTACTCCACAATATGAATAAATCTTTGTAAAATAACATGATCAATATAAACAAACACTAATATATAAAGGTTTTGTAATAGAAAACACAGTTTCACTTTATTGATGGACCAGCGGGTGAATAACCCATGGAGGTTCAAGTCCTCTCAGCCGCATTAAATGATACCAAGGGTTCTGACACTTTTGGTATTTTTTTGTTTGCGGCTGCGCCGTTACTTAAAGCAAGTCGTCTGGTTTCCAGCTATCTTTTTTAAAGCCCTTTTTCAATTAATGAAATGATAAAATAGGAGAAGAAAGCCAGAAAAGAAATGAGAGCAGATTCAGATGAGAAACACAAGAACAACTCATCGTGATCGTATTCGTACACATTTTTACAGAGGAGGACAATTATGATTGGAATACTGGCAGGAATGGGGCCAAAATCTACTGGGCCATTTGTAGATAAAGTCGTAGACGAGTGCCAAAAAATATATGGAGCAATACATGACACGGATTTTCCACATATGATGATTTATTCCTGTCCGACACCTTTCTACATGAATAAACCTCTCAATCATACGGACATGGAAAATGCAATTATTAAGGGTGCTGTAAAGCTTGAAAAAACGGGTGTTGATTTTATTGCCATCCCATGTAATACCGCACATCTCTATTTTAATCAAATAAAAAAATCGATTTCAGTCCCTTTACTGAACATGATTGATGAAACCATAAAAAAAATACCTAAAGGCTCAAAAAAAGCAGCTCTTTTAGCCACCGTTCCTACGGTTCAATCCGGAATATTTCAAGAAGCGTTAAACAGAGAAGGTTATGATTTTTTACATCAAGATAGTTGGCAAATCTATGTCGATCAAATAATAGAAAAAATTAAACAAGGTCAAATCGATGAGGCTGGTACATTATATGATGAATTACACCATGACTTAGCAGAAAAGGCTGATACGGTTATCATTGCATGTACGGATTTAAATATGGTCACGGACCAAAAAAGAAGCAGACTTACTATTGTTGATTCATCAGCCTGTCTCGCTCAAGCCATTGTAAATAAGTATGTATCATTAACAAAATAAGTCATCTGATTTATCAGCAAATTCAGGGCGCTTTTTTTCCTTTAAAGCGCCCGGCTTCGGCAGATGCATGATCCTCAATTACTTCTTTGAATGTAACTTCCCCGTGTTATTGTTCTTTTAACATTGAATACTTTCGATACGTTTTATAGAAACTGCAGCCAAATAGAACAGCCATAAGGGCGGGAAGCGACCTCAACAGGGCAAATGGAGTTTCAAATAAAAATGCTTTCCAAAACATTGCGCTTTCCATACTCCACAGACCTTCAGTTAAATATAAACCCGAATCCTTGTAAATCAAATAAGAATAAAACAAGCACAGTAAACCAAAACAAGATGAAAACCCCATTAGTCTTTTATAATAATTACTCTTTGATTGGCGATCCGAAAAGATTTCATTTTGATCATCATTTTCTTTTTGCCAATACCGAGTTCCGCTAAGCCATGGGCTGTTTATATAAACCCAGCCGAAGTCTTCATAGATTTCTTTGTACTCTTTAAATTTTTTCTTTGATAAACAATCTTGATAATCCAGTCTCATCACATATTTTTTGTCGGTTTTTTCGAAAGTGTATATTCCTAATCCGCTGATATTTGTACAGCGATAGCCTTTTTGTAGTTGCTCGTTCAGCCATTGCTCCTCTTTTTCAATATCAAAAAACATCTTAAATTTCTTCATTCGATTCACTTCCTTCGTGCAGGGATAAAATATGCAGTAACCTGTTTTGTTCCATCTTCAAAATGGCGCTTCCTTCCGCAGTTATCATATAAACCTTTCTCCGGCCTGATTCTCCAACAGGCTCAATCCAGCCATGCTTATTCAAATTTTCAATCGCGCCGTATAATGTGCCGGCTGCTAAAATAACAGTTCCGTTACTCATCTTTTCTATCTTCTGCATGGCGGCATAGCCATGAAGCGGCTCACGCAGAGCTAATAAAATATAATGCATGGTTTCAGACAGCGGTAATAATTTATGTTTCATATCCTCATCCTCTATTCAGTTCGACTATATAGTTAAACTTAATACAGTACAACTGAATAGTCAATGGCCTTTTCAAAATTTGTAAAAGGAACTTGAAAATCAAATCTAAAAGTCGCTTTCTTTACGTAATGGGAAGCGACTTCTGGGGCAGTTCTATTCAATAAATGGCCCGATTGAACGCATTAAAAATACCAAGGGTTTGAGTCCCTTGGTATTTTTTGTTCATTGTATGATGATGTAAACTTCTTTCTTATTTAGCGCTGTCGTTCCAGTTTTTCTCTATAAATGTATTCGCAGGCTGTAAGTTGGTTTTGTTTGCAATTTCAATGACAGCGGGAACCACGGAAGGTTCTGTTTTGGAGAAGTTAGGAATCCGCGGATCTAACCGGAAAAAGCGATCTCCCAGCAGATTCGCGCTGACCATGGATTCATAGTAGCCATTTCCGCCGGAGATCATCTGAAGAAATGGCAGTAAAGGTTCATTAGGCGACCTGTCCAAAAGGACTCCCCAATTTGGAGGAAGGTTCTTCAGATTTTCGGGACGTATGTTATCCGCACTTACCATTCCCCATCCCCTCGTATCTCTTCTTAACCGAGTCGGGGCTTCACCTGTACCGATGGATAGCGCCGCAATTTGATCCAATGGCACGTTGGCTTTACCAACCGCAAACGCGATACTGGCCGTACTGGGGTTCGTTGCCACTACATATCCGTCCACGTAGTTTTGATAGGCGCGCTGTGTCGCGGGAGCACCGCTGCTCCGCAGTATGACATCACTCACTTTCTCATTTAAATAGGGAGAGCCGGGAAAGTTGTGAAATAATACGGGCGTCCAACGATCCAGTGCCGGGGAGTATAATTTGAATGAAGGGACAACAATTCGTTTTCTTACATCTTTAAGACGAAGGCCTGGCGGGAAAAAGTTTCGTACCGCTTTAATAAAACCGGAATAGGGTAATTGCTGATTAAAAACAGGTCCGCCCGGCCGGGAAGTGCTGAATGCGGGCAGGATTTCATCCTCAAAATACTGAAGTGTTTCCTTCGGAGATCTTCCGCTTGCTAATGCCAGGGCAGTAAATGAACCGATTGAATTTCCCGCAAATACATGGGTTCGGCTTATTAATGCCGGATTTTCTTCAGCCAGTCTGTTCAATAGTTGTAAACTTAAAGCACCTAAGGTACCGCCCCCGTCAAAGGTCATGATCCGATATTTTGCCAAAGCTGATTTCTCCTTTCTGATGAAAACTATCATTCAGTATATGTTCAGCCAGAGTCTATTGTATGGATGAATGAATATCTCCTTATCTTAAAAATAGTTTGATTATCAATCCGGCGAGTCGGGAAAGGATATGTTTTTTATTTGAAGAGGTTTTTTCCGGGAAGAAGGAGAATTATTATTTAAAAATAAAAGGGGGAAAATACTTGAATACAATTGACCTTATTGTTTTACATTTTGAAGAGGTAAGACGGCGAAGCATCAAGTTATGGACAGCTGTACCTGAGGAAAAAATGGACTGGCGCCCGGATTCCGAAGCCATGTCGTGCAAGGAAATGATAAGACATGTATTAGAAGCGGAATTTCTTTATCATCAGATTTTAATGAAAAATATGAGTGAGTTTTCAGAGGAAACTATTAATCCTTATGAATCAAAAACGTTTACCACAGTAAGCGAAGAATTAGAATTTGCAAAACCGTATCGGGCCGCGTTTTTGACATTCATCAAATCGTTAAGCGAAACAGATTTAACAAATATAAAGATTGACAGGTCTGATGTTGGATATATTCGCGAACTGGGAGACATGTTATTAAGAATCGCTTACCATGAGTCTGTACATACGGGTCAGCTTTTAGACTACCTCAGAACTGCTGAGGTTGACAGGCCTTTAATTTGGGACTAGTTAAATGATTGAGTTTTACACGGGAAGGGGAAATAACGGAAGCCTTAACTTCACCCAAAGTTAAGGCTTTTTATAAATTGTTAAAACAAACATGTTGCCGTTGTTTTAATGATCTGTTCCCCAAACCGCTTTCCGATAATTTTCCGGATCAGTATCACCTTCTGTATTAATGATTAACACATTAGATGACTGATCTAATTCTAATTTCTTCTTTATCTGTTCCATTGAAGTATTTCTACTTAACTCATGCAGCAAACCTAATGGTACGGAACCTGACTCACCAGAAATAATCTTTGGATCCGAATCAATAGGATTACCCAATATTCTCATCCCCAATGCGCTTATCTTGTCATTACAGGAAAAGAAATAATCACTGCTTGTTCTCAAAATGTTCCAACCGAATGGGTTGGGTTCGCCGCAGGCAAGCCCAGCCATCATTGTAGAAAGATCACCGTATACTCGGACAGGTGATCCAGAGGCGCTTTGGGCTGACTGGTACAGACAATTTGCGCTTTCGGGTTCAACTATGGAGATTATGGGCTTATTCCCGCTTTTTACATTTAATAGGGAAGCTGCCATTGAAGCAGCGAAAGATCCCACTCCAGCCTGAAGGATAACATGACTGATTGTATTGAAGAAATCTTCATTTTGTTTGTATATTTCTGCAATAATTGTTGTATATCCTTGCATGATAGAGAGAGGAATTTGCTGGTATCCTTCCCAAGCCGTATCCTGAACTAAAATCCAATGATGTTTCTCAGATAAATCTGCCGCCATTTGAACAGTGTCATCATAATTTAAATCTGTAATGTACGCATCAGCACCTAAATGTTTAATGGCTTCCAATCTCGCGGGAGAAGAACCTTTCGGCATATATACCTTTGCTTTCTGTCCAAAAAGAGAAGCCGCCCATGCCAGTCCCTTTCCGTGATTACCGTCGGTAGCTGTAGCAAATGTAGCAGAAGGAGCGCTTTTTACAAGTTCAACCAATTCGTTAAAATGAATGGAATTAAGGTCGATTTTAAGTTTTTCACAATAGTAAGAAGCAATCGCATATGAAGCACCCAAGCTTTTAAAAGCATTAAGGCTAAACCGTTTAGATTCATCTTTGACATAAAGACTGTTTATGCCGAGATATTGTGCGAGACCTCTTAACGAGTGAAGCGGTGTTGCTTGATAGCCGGGAATGCCGGAATGAAAATGAAGCGCTTTTTTTGTTTCCTCTGCAGAGAAATAGGAAGATTCCTGAGGTAACGTATCAGATCTGAAATGATTCGAAACCCAATCAATATTCGCAAACAAATTTCTTCACCCTTCCAATATGTGATATATCACATTATACATGGATCGGAATGTAAAGCAACTCTTCTTTTTCGCAAACGATATACTGAAATGTGGTATATTACATGTAAAATGATGTTTTAAAGAGGTGGAAACGTGACAATGAACCAACAGCACCAATTAAAACGAACATTTATGAAAGTTGAAGCTTATCAGTTTCTGAGAGAGTGGATTATAACAGGTAAGCTTGAGCCGGGAGAAAGACTGAGAAATCAAGATCTATCTGAGACACTCGGAATCAGCCGCACGCCGGTCCGGGAGGCGCTGCTTCAGCTTGAAAATGAAGGTCTTGTCATAACGAAAGCCAATCGGTGGACAGTGGTAGCACCTATTGACCTGGAAAATGCGAAAGAGGTTTACTCGGTCGTTTGGTCTCTCGAGTGTCTCGCTTTTGAACAGGCACTTTCAAGATTTACGCAAGATCATATAGACGAGATGGAAAAATTAAATAAGCAAATGAATGCAATCATGGAGATGGATGATAAGGTAAAAGCGCTGGAATTGGATAATGCCTTTCATCAAAAGATCATTGAAGTCTCAAATAATACTGAACTGCAGAAATTACTGCAAGGACAAAAAACGAAAATACAGAGAATTGAAATTCGGTATTTCAGTCAAAATCACGCAATGAATGCATCCTGCAGTGAACACTATCAAATATTAGACGCAATGAGGAATAAAGATCTTAAACAAGGACTGAATGCCATAAGGAGTAATTGGGAAAACAGTCTGACTCGAATCATTTTAAACAGCCAATTAAAAGCCTGACAACTCGTCAGGCTTTTTTGTATGAATTTTTCATTTGACTAATATGAGATATGTGATATATTACTCTTAACTGAAAGCAATTCAGTTTTTTATGAAGAATATTTTGAATCTTATATCAATAAGGAGAAGGTGATTATTATGTTAAAAGCAGTTTTCACAGAAAAAGCACCAAAAGCGATCGGACCTTATTCTCAAGGCATTAAAGTACAAGATTTTTTATTTTTATCAGGACAGCTTCCTGTTAATCCAAACACGGATGAAGTTCCGGCTGATATTAGGGAACAAACGATTCAAGTTTTAAAAAATATTGAATCCATTCTGAAATCAGAGGATTTAAAAATTGAAAATATAGTGAAAACGACTATTTTTCTTAAAAATTTAGGTGATTTTCAAGCTGTTAACGAGGAATATGGTAAATATCTTGGAGACCATCGTCCTGCGAGATCCACAATTGAAGTAAGCCGGTTGCCTAAAGATGTACAGATTGAAATTGAAGTCATCGCGTATTCCGGATAAATATATACGAGTGAAAAGCTGCCCGGCTTCATGGTAATTCGTGATATTCCAGAGCATGACATTCTTTTTTCGGGAGGATAAATATGTCTATAGAACAGGATGTGGATGTGCGGTGCCGGAGTTCTTCATCGAATAATGCCTCTTATGAAGATCCGGCTAAATGGTGCAGGCAAAATACAATTTGGGTCTTAGGCCTGTTTGGCACAGCAATAGGCGCGGGCGTGCTTTTTTTGCCAATTAATGCGGGAATAGGGGGCATTCTGCCTCTGATGATCATCACTGTTCTGGCTTTTCCGATTACGTACTTTTCTCACAGAGCTTTGGCCAGATTTGTTTTATCAGCAGGTTCTGCAACAGACGGGATTTTAGCGGTGACAGGAGAATACTTTGGAGCGAAAGCAAGAAGAGTATTCACTGTCATTTATTTTCTTGCGATTTACAGCATCCTGTTAATGTATTCAGTTGCCATTACAAATACAGCTCAGAGCTTTATTGTGAATCAAATGAACATGTCAGAGCCGCCAAGGGGTTTAACTGCCGGATTTCTGATAGCAGGATTACTATTTATCGTGCGTTTTGGTCAGGATGCGGTCATGAAGACTATGAGTTTGTTAGTTTATCCATTTATAGGTTCGTTATGTTTGATGGGGATCTATCTGATACCTAAATGGAATACAGCCATTTTGGATGTCACACACTTATCATTATCCGGATCAGGACAAGGGATGTTCATGACGGTATGGATGACATTCCCTGTCCTGGTGCTTTCATTTAATCATTATTCAATGATTTCACCATTCGTTGTAGCTCAAAGGCAGTGTTATGGAGACAAATTTGCTGATGATAAATGTGCTCAAATACAAAAATACAGTTATATATTGATGATACTTACTGTTTTATTTTTTGTATACAGCTGTGTATTCAGTTTGTCGCCGGCAGATCTTGCTATGGCAAAGAAACAAAACATCTCAATTCTCACTTATCTCGCCAACCATTTTCATTCAGTGTTTATTGCTTGTCTTTCCCCGATTATCGCATTTGTCGCAATTACGAAATCCTTTTTAGGACATTATATAGGAGCCTACGAGGCCATGCGGGATATCATTGTTGAGGTTTTTCCATCAAGAAATAATAAGAAAAAAACAGATTTTATCATTCTGTTTTTTATGTTTGTCACTTGCTGGCTAATAGCTTATATCAACCCAAGTATTCTAGGCATCATTGAAAGCATCAGCGGACCGATAGGGGCTGTTATTCTATTGCTGCTCCCTATGTATGCCATTCGTAAGCTGCCAGTATTAAAAATGTATCGAAATAAAATCAGTAATGTTTTTGTTACGATTATTGGTGTCATCACTGTTTCGGCAATTATTTTTGCTTTATTTTAATTATTTTTTGTAAACGCTTTCTATTTAATGTTTATATTGGAGTGGTCTTTATGAATGATATCACAATGAAAGATCAATTAATAAAATGGAGACATGACCTCCATATGATACCTGAAACAGCTTTTGAAGAACACATGACCTCAGCGTATATTGCTGAAGAATTAAAAAAAATGGGAGTAAGCGTTTGTTCGGGTCTGGGCGGAACAGGTATAGTCGCCACCTTAACAGCGGGAGAAGGATCAAAGGTTATAGGAATCAGAGCGGAACTGGACGCATTACACTTCACTGAAGCAGCAGATCATTCGTATGTGTCTAAAAATAAAGGGAAAATGCATGCCTGCGGTCATGACGGACATATGGCAATCCTTCTTGGGACAGCTAAAATATTGAGTGAAAGACAACATTTTAACGGCACCGTGTGTTTTATTTTTCAACCGGCGGAAGAACCGGGCAAGGGTGCGAGGGCTATGATTGAGGATGGACTTTTTGAACAATTTCCGCTCGATGAAATTTACGGATTGCATAATATGCCTGGATTGCCGGCGGGTACTTTTGCAACCCGCCCCGGGGGAATTATGGCCGGTGAAGATAACTTTGTCATCCGGATTAAAGGAAAAGGCGCTCATGCAGCCCGCCCTCATATGAGTATTGATCCATTGGTCATAGCGTCGCAAATTATTCTCGCCTTACAGACTATTGTGTCCAGAAATTTAGATCCAAGCGTTCCTGCCGTTATATCCTGTACGGAAATCGTAACAGACGGGGTGAGGAATGCGATTCCGACTTATGTGGAAATCAAAGGTGATACGCGGAGTTATTCTCCTGACATCCGACGTTTTCTCGAAGAAAAAATGAGGACTATCAGTGCCGGGATTTGTGAGATGCATGGTGCGGAGTGTCAGTTTGAGTATACACATGAATTTGCTCCAACGACGAATTGGGAAGAATATGTCGGGTTTACTGTTGAAGCTGCTGCCAAAACAGCCGGAAAAGAGAATGTCACTTCTAACATAAATCAGATGATGATTTCAGAAGATTTCTCGGCTTTTTTAGAGAAGGTTCCCGGTGTATTTGTTTTTCTTGGCAATGGGGATGAGCATGATCAAAAGGGCCATATTCCATTACACAGCCCGTCATATGATTTTAATGATGACATTCTTTTAACCGGTGCAGCGTATTTTGCGGAATTAGTTAAAATTCGCTTATCCTAAAACACATGAAACAAAGAAAAACAGCAATTACTGAATCAGTCAGTGCTGTCTTTCTTTGTTTTTTTGTTTTTTATAAGCCAGCGGCGTCATCTTCATGGCATGTCTGAACCTGCTGATGAAATAACTTGTGCTGTTAAAACCAACTTGATAAGAAATGTCTGTCACACTCGCATCTCTTTGCTGCAATAAATATAAGCTTTTTTGAATTCTGTAATCTATAACGTAGTGTAACGGAGAACATTTTAAAAAGCGCTTGAAATAGCGGCAGCACTCAGAACGGCTTAGCTGCCCGGCTTTCGCAATATCCTCCAATGTGATTTTTTCAGCATAATGCTGATGGATCCAGCTCAGCATATTCTTCATCCTTTGGTTCTTCAACCATTCTGTTTCGATACATTCAAGGTGGAAGCAATTGGCGATTAAGTGTTTCCAAACAGACGTAAGTTTCATCGTGATATCTATTTCATAAAAGGGTGATTTTTGCTCGATGCATTTGTGGATCTCTAATACAGCATTCAGAATATTTTTTTCTAAAGGGTCGTCTGCGTGGATATATAAGTAAGGGACATTCGTTGCGTGAATCAAAGGTTTTACATAGGTCGTGTAGAGTTCCTGTGATAAAACGAAATGCGGGGAGACATTTAAACAGATATAAAGACAATCTGAACTGCCATGCTCCTTTGTCATATGCAGGCAGCCGCTGTTAATAAACAGCCCGTCGCCTTGACGGACAACCACCCATTCCTCATTTACTTGGAACAGCGCTTCTCCTTTTATTATAAGCACGAATTGAATTTCATCATGCCAATGAAGGGGAATATATCCGTGCAAATGGTTCTTAATGGTTTTTTCATAGCAAGCAACCGGCATAACAATTGTATGGTGTTTCGTCAAATCTTGCAGACTGTCATCCATCAGAAAGTTTTGCGTTTGCATGTTAAACACCTCAATATACTTATATTTTTAAATCCAATATTGGTATTAAGATGATGAATTCTTATATATCATAACATTATTGTTATATCTATGAAGCGATTGACTCAGTACAGGGAGGAATGCAAAATGGCATCTGAACATGTGAACCTTTACATTAATTCTGAACGTTTACTCAGCCGTCTTAAGGAGCTTGGTGAAATCGGACGTGACCGCAATGACAGACTCACAAGGTTAGCTGCTTCCGATGAAGATAAGGCGGGACGGGACTTATTGGTAACATGGATGGAAGAAGCAGGCTTAGAGGTTATGATTGATAAAATCGGAAATATTTTCGGGGTATGGTACGGTTCTGATCAGAATAATGATGCGCCCATTATGATCGGCTCTCATATCGACACGGTCATCAACGCGGGTATTTACGATGGATGTTACGGGGTTATTTCGGGACTTGAAGTCATAAACGCTTTAAAGGAGTCCGGCTTCAAACCGGAGCGTCCGATTGTCATGGCGGCTTTTACCAATGAGGAAGGTGTGCGATATACTCCAGATATGATGGGATCACTCGTATTCGCCGGAGGACTTTCTTTAGAAAAGGCGCTTCAGACCCGCGGTACGGATGGGACGAAACTGGGTGAAGAACTTAAACGTATAGGATATGAGGGAACAGAAAAGCCCGGCTTTTTAACACCGCACGCCTTTATTGAGCTTCATGTTGAGCAGGGGCCGATTTTAGACAAAACAGGCATTCCGGTCGGTGCCGTTGAGAATTTGCAAGGGATTTCCTGGCAGCGTATAACGGTTCAAGGCGTTTCAAATCATGCCGGGACAACTCCGACTGATATGCGTCAGGATGCCGGGCATGCAGCCGCACAAATCATAACGTATTTGCGCAAACGTGCCAATATGTCTAACGGCCAAACTGTCGCCACGGTCGGAACAATCAGTTTTGAGCCAAATGCTATCAATGTCATTCCATCATTGGCAGCACTTACAGTTGATTTGCGAGATCCGGACGAAAAGAGACTTCAAGAAGAAGAATCAGCACTGGACGATTACCTGAAAGATTTGGAAGAGGCTGAAAACGTATCTATCACATCTGAACAATTAGTCCGTTTCAATCCCGTTGTATTTGATAAAAACATTGTTGCATTAATTGAGCGGGCTGCCAATAAACGCGGACTGGAGTCAAAACGGATGACATCCGGTGCCGGGCACGATGCACAAATGATGGCCCGCATCTGTCCGACGGCTATGATTTTCGTTCCCAGTATAGAGGGGATCAGCCGTAATCCTGAAGAATACACGAAAGATCATGACTTGGCTGCAGGTGTCAATGTATTATTAGATGTCGTTAGTGATCTTTCTTCTAACTAAGGAAACGGGAACATCAAGGAATACAAATCGAGATAAAGAGTGAAGATAGAGAGTGTCGTACAGAAAAGCCCTTCTCATCATTGATATCTCTGATGAAAGTTCAATTTTTCCCGGCGTATCAATCATGCCAAAGGTTTAACCGCCTTTGGCTTTTTTTATGTCAACTTTTGCGTCTGTTAAAATTGTTTTATAAACGGTGTGATCATATAATTGAATGAAAAAGGATGCATATCATGCCGATCAATTCTTTTGAAAACTATCCGATGAGCTGGAAGCCGGCGATTGATAAAACGGAAAAACCCATTTATAAAGCGATTGCAGAGAAATTAGAACAGGATATATTACAAGAAGTTTTATTACCCGGAACCAAACTGCCTCCTCAGAGAGAACTGGCTGATTTTTTGGATTTAAATGTAAGCACCATTTCAAAGGCTTTTAAAGTCTGCGAGTTAAAGGGTCTGCTGAGTGCCTCTGTCGGGAGCGGGACATTTGTTGCTTATGATGCGTTATCGAATGCGTATCTGCTGGAGGATACAAAGCCGAAGCATCTGATTGAAATGGGGGCGACGCTTCCGGATCAGGCTTCTTATGAGCCGCTGCTGCTCCAGCTGAAAAGTATGCTGCAAGAGGAAGATTATGAAAAGTGGTTTGGCTATGGCCGGACGGGTGAAAGTCTTTGGCATAAAGATGCGGCTGTTAAGCTGATTCGAAGAGGCGGATTTGAAACGTCCGTTGATCACATTTTATTTGCAAACGGCGGGCAAAATGCGATTGCCGCGGCATTGGCGAGTCTTTGTAAACCGGGAGACCGCATTGGAGTTGATCACCATACATACCCAGGCTTGAAAACGGCCGCTTCAATGCTGAGTGTGCAAATTGTGCCGATCAAATCAGAGAACAATGAAATGAGCCCTGTCTCATTTGAGTACGCATGTAAAAATGAAAATATTAAAGGCATCTACCTCATCCCGGATTATCATAATCCGACAGCGTCCTTTATGTCTGTTGAGAATCGAAAAATGATCGCGAAAATCGCAAAAAAATATAACCGATTCATTATTGAAGATGCCTCGTACCATCTTCTTGGCAAGAATCCGCTTCCGGCAATCGCATCATTTGCACCGGAACAGGTCATTCACATTGCCGGTTTATCAAAATCACTGGCACCAGGGTTAAGGATGGCGTATGTCGCCGTCCCGAGTCAATATAAGGAGCCGATTTCAAAGGCGCTTTACAATTTAAATATAACCGTTTCCCCGCTGTTAGCAGAACTCACTGCACGCACAATCGTATCGAATCAATTTGAAATCTTAATTGACAGTCATCGTGAACAGACTATTCGCAGAAACAAAATGGTCGATCAATATTTAAACGGCTATACGTGTGCAGGTGCTGAGACGGGAATCTTTCGATGGTTGCTGTTACCCGGAAATATGACAGGTGCTGCATTTGAAAAATCAGCCGCACAGCATGGAGTGCAAGTATACGCGGCTGAACGTTTTGTCGTCGGGAACAGTTGTCCGGAAAGGGCTGTAAGGGTGTCTGTCTGTGCACCGAAAACGCTTGGGGAGCTTGAGCAGGGACTGCTGATTCTTAAACGCCTGCTGGATGAGCTTATCTAATATTGTCCGCCATACAATTACTATATTGTATGGTTTTTTTGTGCGTGTTATGATAATCCAAATCTGTTGAAGGTTATAGAAAGGCAGGTCGGATTATGCTTCACAAAGACAGTGCAAAAGGGTCAGATACTCAATCGGCATTATTGGAGCAATTCATAGGTTCTTCTGATAAACAAAAAAGATTATATAAGCGTACTTTGTTTGTCGTCAGTCTTTCACAAATTTTCGGCGGCGCAGGGTTGGCGGCCGGAGTGACTGTCGGTGCGCTTATTGCACAGCAAATGCTTGGTACAGATGAGTTTGCCGGTGTGCCCTCTGCTTTATTTACCTTAGGATCAGCAGGCGCCGCGTTATTTGTGGGGAGGCTTTCTCAGCGTTACGGCCGCCGGACAGGTCTTTCAGCCGGATTTATGATTGGCGGACTGGGAGCGATAGGAGTCATCATTGCGGCTATTTTAAATAGTGTGTTTCTGCTGTTTGCTTCTTTGATTATTTATGGTGCGGGAACAGCGACAAATCTGCAGGCCCGTTATGCGGGTACGGACTTGGCAAATCATAAACAGCGGGCGACTGCTGTCAGTATGACTATGGTTTTTACCACATTCGGTGCCGTTGCAGGCCCGAATTTAGTGAATGTAATGGGGAACTTCGCTCGCTCCATTGGTGTTCCGTCACTGGCGGGTCCATTCATTTTAGCGGCGGCAGCATATATGTTGGCAGGTGTTACTCTTTTCATCATGCTACGTCCTGACCCTTTAGTCATAGCAAGAACAATAGAAATGGCCGGCCAAACACCTGATGATAGAGGACAAGTGACCGCCGACGAACACACAGAGAACAAAAAAGGTATTATTGCGGGTGCGGCGGTTATGATTCTTACTCAAATTGTAATGACTGCTATTATGACAATGACACCGGTCCATATGAGACATCACGGCCATGGCTTAGGAGCGGTAGGTCTTGTTATCGGTTTTCATATAGGCGCCATGTATCTCCCTTCTTTGGTGACAGGTGTGCTTGCGGATAAATTAGGCCGTACTGTAATGGCTGTATCTTCCGGAATGACGCTGCTTTTGGCAGGGCTCATATCAGCATTTGCACCGGGAGATTCTATGATTCTTATGGTCATTGCTCTGTCTTTGCTCGGGTTAGGATGGAATTTTGGTTTGATAAGCGGAACGGCACTGATTGTTGATTCAACTGAAACGTCAACACGGGCTAAAACCCAAGGTACTGTGGATGTTTTGATTGCGTTGTCCGGAGCCGCCGGCGGAGCATTGTCCGGAATGGTCGTAGCAGGTGCCGGTTACCTGACATTATCACTTGGCGGAGGGATATTATCGTTATTATTAATTCCGGTGGTGATATGGTCGCTTGGAAGTAAGGAATAGTATCTTATGTTTAAAAGCAGTGCGAGGCTCCCGTGGTTGAAAAACCCATGAAGCGTAAGTCCTCCCGGCTGCATCTCAATGATACCAAGGGTGTAACGGCCTTTGGTATTTTTTATGTTCTCTTTTATTTTTAAAGTTTACTCTTATTTGCTCTGCTCAATAGACTGTCGTTTTTAAAAAAGGTTCTAAAACGATACAAATGATGCGTTTGAACGGTTGTAAGTTTGATGTATTACAAAAAAATAGCTGTTATATCCCTTTATATTCTTTGTAGTAAATATACGGAAAATAAATAAGCGGTTAAAAAATATTTTTAGTAAAGGAGAGTCATGTGGAAGAAGTTAAAGTTGTATACGCATTGATCAGAAATGAGTTCAATCAGATAGTAATGGCAGATAATCATGAGGGGCATTGGTCACTTCCGGGCGGAAAAGTTGAGCTTAATGAAAATCTAATAGAAGCAGCTGTACGTGAGGTATATGAAGAAACAGGGCTGGAAGTTGAAATTGGGAATATACTAGCTGTTAATGAAGCGAAATTTATAAAGAGAAATCATCACGCCATATATTTTTTCATTTGAAGCAAAAGTTACAGGAGGGAAAGAAGGGATTAAAAATGCTCAAGAAATATTGAAAATAGAATGGGTTGATATTGAACAGGCAAGTCAACGATTGCCTTATTACACCGAAGGGATTAAAAAGCTTATGAAAGGAAATGCGCTGTATAACAATCAGGGAACAATATACTGATAATCCCGTACTTTGATTAATGGTTGTGGAGGGTGAAGGGGTAAGGTACTCGTTCTTCAAGGAAAAAACAAAATAGTAATAATGATTTTTACTTGAACGACACTTAAGAATAATTTAAGGTTAAATATTGAAAAAATTTGTTAATATTATAATACATTGTTTGGAAATGTAATCTTTTATAAGGAGTTTTCTAATTGCGTTGGAGTAAATGGTTCAATATTTTTTGCATAACAGCACTGGGATCAATATATGGCTATAAATTGTTTACTAATCAAGAAGTCAGTACGGCTCGTGTAAGCATAGCTGCTGC
Source organism: Bacillus sp. SYZHCR11 (assembly GCF_057196865.1). Classification (NCBI taxonomy): domain Bacteria; kingdom Bacillati; phylum Bacillota; class Bacilli; order Caryophanales; family Bacillaceae; genus Bacillus; species Bacillus sp. SYZHCR11. The sequence continues at coordinate 59,302 of NZ_JBXUND010000004.1, read as the reverse complement.
TATTATCTTGTGGAACATTGTCGGACTTTTTAGCAAAGAACCAGTAAAACAAACACAGCAAGCAAACTAAAAGTCAAAAAACACTTTCCAATCGTTCAATAAAAAGTTGGTACAGAAGGATGCTGCAGCGTGCAGCATCCTTTTTATCATTTTTACAAAAAAACCAAGGGTTTAACCCCTTGGTTTTTTCGTAGTCTCCCTTTTACGCTGCTTAAGATAATCGTCAAAATCATTCAAGTTTCATGCAGGCATCCAGATTCTGTTGCAATGATAAATGAAAATTGCCCTAAAAATGTGCCGGTTCATCAAAATATCAGTCCAAGCTGCAGTTCTTTCTTTACATAGTATGTAGAGATTAAAAAACGAGAGAAGGAGTGGCGTAATGTATTATAACGAAGGTGACGATCAACAGTACGTCCAGAAGAAAAAGCCATACAACGAGGCCTGTGACCTTGGCCATGATTTTGATATGGCGGACGACGATGCAAGAGCGGAAGCGGCAAGAGAAGCAGAAGCGAGAGCCAGAGCGGAAGAAGCCATAGCAAGAGCGGAAGAAGCAAGAGCCAGAGCGGCAGAAGCAGCAAAAGCAGCAGCTGAAGCAAAGGTAGAAGCGGCAAAATTAGCAGCCAAAGCAAAAGCGAAATGTAAAAAACGTCATAAGAAAGAGAAAAAACATGATTGCAAACGTAAGCACAAGAAGAAAAAATAAGAGCTTTTCATCATGTAAAAGATAAGATTCAATGTGTATTGATTTTATCCGTACAGGGGTGCAAAAACGATAAAGAAAAAGATTCTTGTCGGGGGATCAAACAGAAAGATTGCTCAGCAGAACCACGCATGGCAGGGCAAACATAATGTTCTATGGACTTCCATAGTTTGGTCGGGATATCACGCCAATAAATGTAAGTGCCTATCATGGCAGGAGAGACAAGAGTTTCGGCAGCTTGCCGCTCTTGTCTTTTTTTTGTTTTTTTCTCATCTTCGCGTATAGGTATCTATTTTTAAGTTTGCAGAACATCTGTCTAAGAATTTGTCCAATTCCTACATATACTGGTATCGGAATCAAATGCTTATTGGGAGTGAAATAGATGGGATCAGCACAGTTAACGGGACGCGTCATCTTCAAAGGGGACCCCGGCTATACAGAGGCGGTTAAGAATTGGAACCCTTATGTTGATGTCTGTCCGCTTGTCTTTGTTTTTGCGCAAAATTCATACGATGTAAGTAATGCTATTAAATGGGCTCGTGAGAAGAATGTGCCTTTGCGTGTCAGAAGCGGCCGCCATGCTCTGGATAAAAATCTTTCCACGGTAAGTGATGGGATTGTTATTGATGTGAGTGACATGAATAACGTTTTCTTAGATGAAAAAAACGCGGTGGCAACCGTTCAAACCGGCATTCACGTCGGCCCGCTTGTAAAAGGTTTAGCTCGGGAAGGTTTTATGGCCCCGTTCGGAGACAGTCCAACCGTCGGAATCGGAGGAATCACGATGGGAGGCGGATTTGGAGTGCTTTCACGATCGATCGGCCTGATAAGTGATAACCTTCTCGCACTGAAAATGGTAGATGCCAAAGGCAGGATCATTCAAGCAAATCATTCCCGCAATGAAGATTTACTGTGGGCTTCCAGAGGCGGCGGAGGAGGCAATTTCGGATATAACACCCAATATACGTTCAAAGTTCACCGTGCCCCTAAAACCGCAACCGTCTTTAATATTATTTGGCCGTGGGAACAGTTGGAAACGGTATTCAAAGCGTGGCAAAAATGGGCGCCGTTTACAGACGAACGATTAGGATGCTACCTTGAGATTTACAGCAAAGTAAATGGTTTGTGCCATGCGGAAGGATTGTTCCTCGGGTCAAAACCGGAGCTGATTCAATTATTAAAACCTTTATTAAATGCCGGAACGCCGGCACAAACAGTAATCAAAACACTATACTATCCGGATTGTATAGATTTCTTAGATCCTGATGAACCGATTCCCGGCAGGTCTGATCAGAGTGTTAAATTCTCCTCGGCGTGGGCGCTCAATCTTTGGCCGGAAGAACCTATTGCAGTAATGAGACAATTTTTAGAAAAAGCGACTGGGACAGAAACCAATTTCTTTTTTATCAATTGGGGCGGTGCGATAAGCAGAGTTCCAAGCAGTGAAACAGCCTTCTATTGGCGCCGTCCGTTATTTTATACGGAATGGACGGCCAGTTGGAAAAATAAATCACAAGAAGCTTCGAATCTTGCATCAGTTGAAAGAGTGCGTCAGCTGATGAAACCATATGTAACAGGTTCATATGTGAATGTTCCGGATCAAAATATTGAAAATTTCGGAAAAGCATATTACGGCTCAAACTTTGCAAGGCTTCAAAGAATAAAGGCGAAATACGATCCCGAAAATGTATTCCGTTTTCCGCAAAGCATCCCGCCATCGTATAAATAGTTTGATCGTTGTGGGAAACAAAATAAAAAACACACCAGAACATTCAGGTGTGTTTTTATTGTTGCTATAAAAGTTGATTATTCACTTATATTCCCAGTGAGGATGCCAAACAATTTCCCACAAGTGCCCGTCAGAATCTTGGAAGTGACCGGCGTATCCGCCCCAAAAAGTATCATGAGCGGGAGCAGTTATCGTAACGTTTGATTCATGTGCGATGTCTTTGCGGTCCCAGAGGGCAAGTTTCAGTCCCGTTTGCAAGTCGTCCAAATCTGTACCGGCTGTTCCTTCTGTATTCTGTAGGCAGACCCAAGCCATCCCGATAGAAGTGCAGCGATTTTTCTAAATTATCTGCGCCTAAAGTAATTACTGTAATCCGCGGCTTCATAGCAATGCAACCTCCCAAGCTAAGCTAATGATAAGAAACATTTTCATTGAAAATATTTTGACATTTCAGTAAAGAACCTATATATTCATATATGAGCACATAATCATATAAGATTATTTTTGTGTCCGTGTTAGAATGCTTCATAGCAGAAAAGAAATAATAAATACAGTGTATTAGATAAGGAGGAGATTTTTATGGGTCACAATCACAATCACGCTGGCGGATCCAATAAGAAGGTTTTATTGATCTCTTTTATCATGATTACAGGTTATATGATAATAGAAGCGATAGGCGGATTTTTAACCAATAGTTTAGCGCTTTTGTCAGATGCAGGCCATATGCTGAGTGATTCAATCTCATTAATGGTTGCTCTGATTGCTTTTAAATTGGCCGAAAAAAAGGCAAGTCATCATAAGACATTCGGCTACAAACGATTTGAGATTCTTGCAGCTGTGATCAACGGTGTTGCATTAATATTGATTTCCCTTTATATCATTTATGAAGCAATTAAACGTTTCTCTCATCCGCCGGAGGTAGCAACAACCGGCATGCTGACGATAAGTGTCATCGGGTTAGCTGTGAATATATTGGTCGCTTGGATTATGCTGAACGGCGGAGATACAAAGAATAACCTGAACATTAGAGGGGCTTACTTACATGTGATAAGTGACATGCTCGGATCTGTAGGTGCCATACTGGCTGCGATCCTTATCATCTTCTTCGGGTGGAGCTGGGCAGATCCAGTGGCCAGTGTCATTGTGGCTATTCTTGTGCTGAGAAGCGGTTACCATGTGACGAAAGACTCCATTCACGTATTAATGGAAGGAACTCCGGAAAATATCGATGTCACTGACATCATTCATACAATTGAAGAGACAGAAGGAATTCAAAGCATTCATGATTTGCACATATGGTCTATCACAAGCGGATTGAATGCTCTTTCCTGCCACGCTGTTGTTAACGATCAGCTGACCATTTCTGAAAGTGAAAGTATTTTACGCAAAATTGAACATGAACTTGGAGATCAAGGCATTACACATGTAACCATTCAAATGGAAACGGCAGCGCATAATCACGACAATACGATTCTTTGTCAGGCCCAAACTGAGAATCCGCGTGACCATCATCATCATTAAAGGAGGAGATAGGGACTCACTTTGTCTGCTGACAATTAAGATAAAACCGGAGGGGGGATTCATATGTACGACACGATAGTAATCGGAGCCGGTCAGGCAGGAATCTCAGTAGGATATTATCTAAGAAAGTCGAAACAAAAGTTTATCATTTTAGATAAAAGTCATGAAGTGGGGGAAAGCTGGAAAAACCGGTATGACTCATTGGTCTTATTTACTTCTCGAATGTACAGCTCTTTGCCGGGAATGCAGCTTGAAGGAGACCAGCATGGACTCCCTTCAAAAAATGAAATTGCTGCTTATCTGAAAAAATATGTTGAAAGATTTGAAATCCCGATCCAATTACGGACAGAAGTAATAAGTGTCCAAAAATTAAACAACTATTTCTTAATTAAAACAAACCGGGAAGAATATCAAACGAAGAATCTGGTGGTGGCCGCAGGTCCTTTTCATACCCCTAACATTCCATCAATATCAAAGGATGTAGCCGGTCATATTCGTCAATTACATTCTTCACAATATAAACATTCAAAAAAACTGGCGCCTGGGAATGTACTGGTAGTCGGCGGCGGGAATAGCGGGGCTCAGATAGCTGTTGAGTTATCCAAAGAAAGAGTTACATATTTGGCTTGCAGTAAAAAACCGGTTTATTTCCCTTTATGGATTGGAAAAAGAAGCATCTTTTGGTGGTTTGATAAATTAGGAGTTTTACAAGCAAGTCATACATCAATATTAGGCAAGTTCATTCAAAAGAAAGGCGACCCCATATTTGGGTATGAATTAAAACATGCAATAAGACAGAAGAAGATCATCTTAAAACAAAGAGTCATAGCCGGAAAGCAAAATGAAGTCATTTTTAAAGATTCATCTTCATTAGAAGTAAACAATGTTATTTGGGCAACTGGTTTTAAGAATCCGCTTTGGTGGATGAAAATAGAAGGTGTTTTGGATAAGGAAGGCCGAATTATACATCACCGGGGTGTTTCAGCTGCGGAGGGATTGTACTTTATTGGTTTGCCTTGGCAGCATAGGCGAGGTTCAGCGCTGCTTCAAGGTGTAGGAAATGATGCTGAATACATTGTAAAACAAATGAACGGCGGATAGACTGTGGAGAGCAGTAACTTACGGGTTTACTGCTCTTTTTTGTGTTGAATAAGTCCATCAGTGCAACTATTTTAGTCCGCGCATATTCAGTTTGAACTAAATGGATTCACATGGAGCGCGTGCTTCACTCCTCGTTCAGACTCTCTAATTTAATTCTTCAAGTAAAAGTCGAAATAGCTCAAATAACAAGAAGTTAAAAAACTGCAAACCCCGCCGTATACGTATCCGCCCACTATAGAGTTCATTAATTACTTGGGACCATAGAAGAATTGTCAATGTCACTTCCGATAGTTGTAACCAGCCAAAAAAAGAAAATGGGGAGGGTGTGCTTAATTTGCACAATCTTTTATGTAGAAGTGGCCCAAGGAGCCATCCTGCATTTTGCATTCGATTGAACCTGTCGTAAAAAATTGAGAGCAGACTTAAATATCTGCTCAACTCGCTGTTATTTCTCAATGTTGAATCGGTCTTTGATCTTTTCAGGCAGTTTCTCGGCCTTAATAGCTTCAGATTCTCCGGTATAACCCTCATAGCTCCTCGGAACGCGTACAATGTCACCTTCTTGATAAGGCTTTTCAACAAAGAAAGAAACCATCTTTTTCTTACCTTTCTCGTTATACCCTTCTAAATTGTAAACGTAGTTGCTATTATTTTTGTTTTTTTCCGCTTTTCCGTGAATTTGTACGTAATAATCGCTTTCCAGCACGGCGCCTTGATCAGCGCAGCCTCCTAATATGAAAACCGATAGGCAGCCTAATATAATAATGAAAATGCTCATGTTTTTCATTCTTCATCACTCCTTTTATATTTCTTATTCTAATGAACACTGCATATCGAATAAATGCGGATACCTTACACTTACCTTACTTTTTTGTAAGAATTCCTGATATAAAAGATAATGATTCAGTTGCAGAATAACAAATAATGGGTAAATGCAATCTCGTTTGGAAGGAGACTGATATGATCATTAAAATGACTCCATTTTTTAATATGAAAGAATTCAATAAACCAAACAACCATTTGCTGTTTCAAGGAGAATTGCACCTGCATTTGAAAGCAATGTGTGGAATATACCGAGGAACGATTTGCTGAACCTTATGTTAAGAAAAATGAAGATGATGATGTCAGTTACGTTGAAGAAGAGGGGAAAGCGGTCTTTTTTTTATTACAACTGCGCCGGCCGGATTAAGATACGTTGCAAATGTAATAGCGATTTTTTGTCTGACCATTTTAATTGATTGGCAGTCAGTGAAAATAGACATTTGTAATGAATTTATCGTTGCTCCTCCTAATAAGCGGCTTTAACTGCCAAGTTTCTGTTTCTCTTCATACCATTTGCGAAGCTGATGAATATGAGCTTGATGATATCTATTATGGTCTGCCATATGCCATATTCCCCATTGAATGGTTGATGATTTGGTCCTTTATAATCAATCTCCTGCTGTGACATGTCTGACACAATGGATATTAAGCGGCTGTCATTTTCATTAACGGCAGAATACAGCGTTCCCACAAGATGATCCATGTGCGTTTCACCTTTTAAATCTAAAATCATTAACCCCACCTCATTAGCACAATTTTTATATCAGTTTGCCTTATTACTCATATTTGTCAAGCCATCCGGGGAATGGGCCGCTGTAAGACGAAGCTATGAAGCAGGCTCTCTTTGCCTGCTTTTTTTGTGTGTCGGCTTTACATCTGACATGTTGCGTTATCTGAAACTGTACCTTTTTAAATGTCAGACAGTGTTATATGATACTCTGCAGATATTCAAGAATATGTACTTGGAGGACATTCTCATGCGAAATTTTAATGTTGCTATCCCTACGCCTTTTCATGAAGATGAAAGTTTATATTTAGAAGGATTTGATGCTATTGTCGAACATTTGAAAAACAGCGGTATCCATTCGTTACTCATATGCGGCACGACTGGTGAACAGCATTCACTCAGCATAGATGAGCGTCTTCAGATCATTGAGTATGTTAATCAGCGAAAATTTGAAGATGTTGAACTGATGTTCGGTGTTTCAGCCGTAAGAACCAGTGATGCCGTCAAACTGATGAAACACATCGAGAAAACCAATATTGATTCTGTACTGATTGGTTTTCCTCCTTATATAAGACCGACACAGCAGCAAGCCGTTTATTACGTTGACGAACTTCTCAGTCATACCTCTAAAGAGGCTGTGCTTTATAATAACCCCGGCCGGACCGGTTTTAATCTGAGTGAGAAAGCGCTTAAAGACTTAATAAGCCGGCATCCCGGGATAAGGGGGCTGAAAGAAGGAGGAGACGTTCTGCGTCATAAACAAACAGAGTTCCCTGATCACTTTATTTTGTTTGCGGCAGGAGACGTTGAATTTCCGAAGATGCTGAGTAACGGGTGTAACGGCCTGTCAAGCATGGCCGGAAATGTCTATCCTGAAGAAATCAGAGAAAGCTTCAGCAGCTTATCAGAAAATAAACCGATTAATCTGGATCGAATAAACGATCTGATTGCTGAAGTGACAAATCATCATACTGTCATGAATATAAAAAATCACTATAAGAAGATTGGGATTCAAGCAGGCAGCTGCCGGTCACCCATTATATAAGAAATGTTCCGTCGCGGATAAGTGAAACATGTGATCAGCGCGCTTTCTGTACTTGGATTAGGCTTAATAAGCAAGTTTTATAATACTGTCATTAGCGGGGGCGTAAGCATTTGTTTAACTTTACATAAGGGAACCCTTATGATATGGTGATTATTGTTAATATTGACAAGAAAGAGGTGAAAGCGATGATAACGATTTATGGAATTTTGTATGGTGAAAATGCAAAAATTGGAAACATCTTGGCGGATAAAGGGAGCAGTCTGTCCTTTTTTAAGCCAAATCATCATACAAAAACAGTTATCGGTGCTTTTTCTCTATGTCAAATAAACGATAATCCAATGACATAATGTCCTTGTTTATTTGTGCATGATGTTATTTAAGCGTAACACCGATAATTGTGTCGGTGTTTTTTTGTGCCTGATTTTAAAAAAAGGTTAGATGATCACTCCCTTCTATTTACTCAAACAAACCAGAGTTTTATGGAAGGATGAGAAAACATGCAACAAAAAAACAAGTATATAAGAATTCAAGAGTTCCTGAAACAAAATAAGTTTCCTGATTTTAGAATGAATCAAATCAAAAATGCTGTGTTCAAAGGGAGAATAAATCATTTTAATGAAATAACGGTTCTTCCTAAATCCTTGAGAAAATTGTTAATGAATGAGTTTGGAGAGTCAATTTTAAATATTGCTGCTTTAAAAGTGCAGCATTCTGAGCAAGTAACAAAAGTCTTATTTGAAATTTCAGGAGACGAAAAAATAGAAACGGTCAATATGAAATATAAAGCTGGCTGGGAGTCATTTTGTATATCCTCGCAGTGCGGCTGTCATTTTGGCTGTGCATTTTGTGCAACAGGAGATATTGGTTTAAAACGCAGCTTAACATCAGATGAAATGACTGACCAAATTTTGTACTTTCACTTAAAAGGACATTCAATTGATAGTATTTCTTTTATGGGAATGGGAGAAGCATTAGCGAATGTACAAGTTTTTGATGCTTTACATGTGCTTACAAATCCGGAGTTGTTTGCTTTAAGCCCTCGTCGGTTATCTATTTCGACCATAGGTATTATTCCGGGCATTAAAAAAATCACTCAGGATTATCCGCAGGTCAACCTGACGTTTTCATTACATTCTCCTTTTAATGAACAGCGAAGCAAGTTAATGCCGATAAATGAACGCTTCCCGTTATTGGAGGTAATGGACACATTAGATGAGCATATACGTGTGACCTCAAGAAAAGTTTATATTGCTTATATTATGCTGCCGGGAGTTAATGATTCTATTGATCATGCGAATGAAGTAGTACGTCTTTTAAGAAGCAGATATAAGAGAGGGAACTTGTTCCATGTAAACATCATTAGATATAACCCGACTGTTAGTTCACCTATGAGATTTGAAGAAGTAAATGAGAAACAAGTTGTAAACTTCTATAAAAAATTAAAGTCAGCAGGAATTAACGTGACCGTCAGAAGTCAATTTGGCATTGATATAGATGCTGCTTGCGGACAATTATATGGAAATTATCAAAAAAATAAGAACCGATAAATCAGGTGCAGAACTCGGTTTGACTTCATATTATTTCATTTGATAACATAAAATGGTTATCGTGATTAAAAAAAAGATACCCGTTTTTATAAAAAAGGAGTCATAACGTTGCTGAAAAGGTTTTTTCTTGTTTTTCTTACGCTGATAATGTCTATATTTGCTGTATTCGCGGCTGCTGAAGAGTCTCCCGGCGATCGTGTCATTTCTTTTGACGAGCCTATGATTTTATTGATCTCGCTCGGAATCATCTTATGTTTGTTCATTCCGCCAATCGTCATGTCCTTTTTTGGCAGCTTGGTTGTGAGAATCATATCCGGAGTCTATCAATGTTTTATCGTCCTCACGTTTGCGGGGCTCATTCCGATTGGATTTCTGATCCCCAATGGCTTTTTGACAATTCTTGCTGCCGTCCTGGGAACTTTGGTCAGTTCAGCCAGTGTTGCGGTCACCTTATTCGTTGGCAGGACAGAGAACACAAGTAAGCTTTCGTAAGCGGTTTTGACAACAATAACACGTCCTGAAAACACCAAGTGTCACAGACCCTTGGTGTTTTTTAATTCCGGCAGAAAAGAAGGTATAATGGGCGGGGAAGAGGTGTCAGCCAATGAAAATAACCAGAGAGACATTAGAAAAACAGCAAATTTGGATATATGGTGCAACTCTTGTGATCGGCGGATTAGCGGGGATCGCCGGGAAAGATTCAGGACTTCGCTGGGGATGGACGATATCACCGCTTATCGCTGTTCTCATGTATGCCATGTTTGCCCAAATCCCATTCTTAAAGCTGAGGGAAGCCATGTCAAACCTCAAGTTTATGGCGGCTTTACTGATCGGTAATTTCTTAGCTGTACCTGTCGTTGTATGGGTGTTAACCGCCATTTTTCCTCAATCTCCTCCTATATTATCAGGGGTTTGTTTGGTATTGCTTACACCTTGTATTGATTACGTCATCGTCTTTACTCAGCTCGGCAAAGGAAATGAGAGATTAATATTGGCTTCCACGCCGGTTTTGTTCGCCGTTCAGATGGTATTGCTTCCGTTATACCTGTGGCTGTTTATCGGGAAAGAAGTGATAGGGGCTGTTCATGCGGGACCGTTTCTGGAAGCATTCTCATTGTTAATAGCGGTGCCGCTGCTGGCGGCGGTGATGACTCAATTATGGGCTGATAAGAAACCGGCGGGAGAAAAGGTGTTGGAATGGACGGCGTGGCTGCCTGTTCCTTTTATGGCTCTGGTTTTATTGGCGGTCGTCGCCACACAAATCGGCAAAGTCATCAATGATGCTGACATCATTATACGTGTGATTCCGATCTATCTGCTATTCCTGCTCATTATGCCGTTTGTCTCCCGTTTTATCGCATATGCGTTCCGTCTGGATACAGGTGAAGGAAGAGCATTGATCTTCAGCACGGGCACAAGGAATTCACTCGCAGTCCTTCCGCTAGCGCTGGCTCTGCCGGATGCTTGGGCCTCATTAGCCGCTGCTGTTATCGTCACACAGACGATCGTTGAATTGATAGGCGAATTGGTTTATATCAAAGCGGTGCCCGGATGGCTGCTGAAATAAAAAATAATCTGAACAGAAAAAAACATACCAACAAATATTGGTATGTTTTTTATGAGAATTATAAAGTTGCAATATCAATGACGAAACGGTAGCGGACATCGCTTTGGAGAACCCGTTCGTACGCTTCGTCGACTTGATCGGCCGGTATCACTTCAATTTTAGGAGCAATGCCGTGCTCGGCGGCGAAATCAAGCATCTCCTGAGTCTGCGGAATACCGCCGACGAGTGAACCCGCAATGCTGCGGCGGCCCGTGATTAAGGAGAACACACTGTATGAGTCCGGCTTAGCGGGCGCTCCCACATTTACCAATGTACCGTCAATGCGAAGCAGGGATAAGTAGGCATCTACGTCAAGGTTCGCGGATACTGTATTTAAAATAAGATCAAATCGTCCGGCCAGCTCAGTAAATGTATCCGGATCGCTTGTCGCAAAGTAATGATCGGCTCCAAATTCAAGCGCTTCGTCTTTTTTGTTCATTGAGCGGCTGAGGACGGTGACCTCTGCGCCCAAAGCGTGCGCGAATTGAACGGCTAAATGTCCGAGCCCGCCCATTCCGACAATCGCCACTTTTTTGCCGTGACCGGCATTCCAGTGTTTCAGCGGAGAATAGGTGGTAATGCCCGCGCACAATAGCGGACTGGCAGCATCCAAATCCAGCTGATCGGGAATACGGACAACGAATCTGTCAGTGACAACTATTTTCTGGCTGTAGCCTCCGTACGTAGGGTTTCCGTCGTAGTCCAGGTTATTATAGGTCTGAACAACGCCTTTTGTGCAATATTGTTCGTCTCCGTTCAGGCAGTATTCACATTCCCCGCAGGAGTCTACAAAACAGCCGACACCCACACGGTCGCCGGCGGCAAATGTGGTGACTTCTTCACCCACGGCTTCCACAACTCCGGCAATTTCGTGCCCGGGAACCATCGGAAAGATTCCGCCGCCCCATTCATCGAATGCACTGTGGATGTCTGAGTGACAAATCCCGCTGTACTTAATATCAATCAGGATATCGTGCGGCCGTAATGCTCTTCTCTCAATCGTCGTCCGCTCAAATTTAGCTTTGGCATGCGGAGCGCTTAATACACGAGTCGGATGATTATTGCACATGGTTATCTTCCTTTCCAAGATAAAGTGATGAATCCTCTGTTCGGTTTTACTTTAAATGTTAAAGCGGACTTTAAGTCAAGGGGTTTGGTTTATTTTTTTATGAAATGATATTCTATAATGGCACGCTTATGAAAGGTATGAAGGATGGGTGGTAAGAATATGAAGATTGCGCAGGCTGCAAAGCAGGTTGAGTTATCAGCCGCGACGCTTAGGTATTATGAAAGTATAGGACTGATTCCTCCGGTAAAACGCGATGAAAGCGGCATCCGCGATTATGACGAAGGTGATGTGAATTGGATTCAATTTATAAAATGCATGAGAAGTGCCGGGCTGTCGATTGAGGCTCTGATTGAATATACCGCTTTATTTATTGAAGGAGCCGATCATACGATCGAACCCCGAAAAAACATCCTTATAAATGAAAGGAAAAGGCTGACGGAGAAACAGAGGGAAATTGATGAAACCATAAAACGATTAAACAGGAAGATTGAGGATTACGAAGATATCCTGGAAAATGAAGCGAAACTTAAAAACAGATTGAAAGCTGAATGTATTTCTGAATGAAGAGAAGGTGTCCCGGGCGCCGGGCCGCATGAAATGTACCAAGGGAAACGAGCCTTGGTTTTTTTATTTTCTAAAGAGAGGAAACAAAACAGCTTTTTCTATCTTATCAATCATTACTTATCCTTTTTTCAGCTTGACTTTTTTACTGCAGACTTTTAAAGTGTGAAATGTTGCTTAGACTGTGATAGCGACTTTAATGCTGAAAAGAGGTGGTTTACCCAGATGAACAATCATAAGAATCCTTGGGCGTTATTGCCTTTAGTCTTATTCGTAGGGCTTTTTGTCGGCTCTGGTCTGGTGACCGGAGATTTTTATAAATTGCCGATCTTGATTGCCGCGATCATTGCGTCAGCTTTTGCGCTGTTATTTAACCGGAAGAAATCGCTCAATCAAAAAATAGAATGGTTCGCTTCCGGTGCGGGACATCCTGATATTATCATTATGGTTATGATTTTTATATTGGCAGGTGCCTTTGCTTCAGCGGCTGAGGCGATGGGAGCGGTGCATTCAACTGTCAATCTTGCTTTGAGCATTATTCCGCAGCAGTTTTTGCTGCCGGGGCTGTTTATCATTGCTTGTTTCATTTCTATATCGATGGGAACATCAATGGGCACGATTGCGGCGGTTGCGCCGATCAGCGCGGGTTTGAGCGGAGAGCTTGGCATCTCCAGCGCGATACCGATTGCGGCTGTGGTCGGCGGAGCTATGTTCGGAGATAATCTTTCTTTTATTTCAGATACGACCATTGCGGCAGTCCGGACGCAAAAAACACAAATGAGGGATAAATTCAAAACGAACTTTCTGATTGTTTTGCCCGCTGCCATTGTGACTGTTATTATCTTATTTTTTATTCCGGCAGGCCACGCCCTCCATACGGATGCTGCATCTTACAGCTGGATTAAGGTGCTTCCTTATGTCGCCGTGTTAGTTTTTGCGTTAATCGGTATTAATGTGATGGCTGTCATATTCGGCGGATTGGTTTTGACGGGAATCATCGGATTGGCGGGCGGGAGCCTGACGTTTGATTCTTATTTTAAAGCGATTACGGATGGAGTTGCCGGAATGAGCGACCTTATCATCCTGTCCATGCTGATCGGCGGAATGGTCGGTGTGATGAAACAAAACGGCGGGATCGACTTTTTACTGGAGTTCATCACGAAACGAATCCGTTCCAAAAAAGGCGCCGAAGCCGGCATTGCCGGATTGGTCAGCGTGACGAATCTGGCTGCGGCCAATAATACGATCTCGATTATCGCAGCCGGGCCGATTGCAAAGAATATTGCTGATAAATTCAACATCGACAACAGAAAATCGGCAAGTATTCTGGATATCTTTTCGTGTATGATACAAGGATTGATTCCTTACGGCGCGCAGCTGTTATCAGCCGGGAAATTCGGGAATATTTCACCCGTCAGCATCCTGCCATACTCTTTCTATCCCGTTTTAATCGGAATCTGCGGCATCGCCGCCATTATATTTGGACTGCCGAAATTCACAAGAAATACGAAATAAAAGATAAAAAAAGGCGCCGTTCGGCGCCTTTTTTCTTTCATGACAGCCAAGCTTTTCTCAAAAGCTGTACGCCCTGTGTGATCTGATCCGTATCAAGGTGGGCGAAACCTAACTTTATGATCGGCGGTTCGGGTTTTCCGGCAACGAAATAAACAGCGGTAGGATATACCTTCACTCCGTACTGAAAAGCGCGTTCGATTAATGTTTCTTCTGTATAGTTCAGGTGAACTCTCACCAATATATACAATCCCGACTGCTCGCCGATGATCGTCACTTGCTCGCCGAACTGCTGCTTAATATGTGAAGTCAAGTGCTGCATCTTACGCTTGTAGACAGTGCGCATGCGCTTAATATGGCGGGTCCATTCACCGGCCTTCATCAATTCAGCCATGGTCAGCTGGTTAAGCGAAGAAGCGGTGCTTTCGAAATGAATAAACCGTTTTTTATACCGGTGCAAAAGGCGCTGCGGCAAAACCATATAGCTTATGCGGATGCCCGGTAGAAAGGATTTTGAGAAATTCCCTAAATAAATCACCCGGTCTGATTGAATGGAAGCAAGAGCGGGAAACGGCTGCTGTGTATAACGGAATTCACTGTCATAATCATCTTCAAGAATATAACCCTCTCTATGATTCACCCAATTGATCAGTGTTTGGCGCTGCTGAATGGACATGCTTACGCCGTAAGGGCTGTGATGGGATGGGGTCACATAGATTAATTTTTCTTTCATTGCATGCAATTGAGAAAAATCAGCTCCGTTTTCACAGACAGGCATCGTTTCCAGAGATAGCCCGTGAAATTGAAATGCCGCTCTGGCCCCGTCAAACCCAGGGTCTTCAACGATAATTCCGGAAAAATCCTCTTTCAGAATCCGGCTGAGATATATCAGCATCTGCTGGGTGCTGCTGCCGATGATAACCGAATCCGCATCTGTTTTCACTCCGCGTGATTCCAAGAGATAAGCGGCAATTTGTTCACGCAGGTCTCTCTCGCCGAACGGTTCACCGTAAAGGAAGCTTTTCTCTGATGCCAAAACTTGATTGTATAATTTTCTCCATGTTTTCAGAGGAAAATGCTTTTGATCGACGGCTCCGGCGCGAAAATCAATCAGGGCCGGCTGAGTTGATTCGGTTTTCTCAGCGTAAACAACATCATGTTCTTGTTGAAATAAAGAGGGTTCTATTTCATTAGCAAAATATCCTTTGCGTGTTTCTCCGCGAATGTATCCCTCCGCTAAAAGAAGATCATAGGCCATCAGCGTTGTATTGCGGCTTACCCGCAGGGAATCTGCCAGCTCCCGAATTGAAGGCAGCCGCTCATCTGCCTGAATATTTCCCTGCTCAATCAATGTTTTAAATTGCTCGTAAATTTGTTTGTATTTCGGGGTGCCGCTTCTGAAAGCGAAAATCAAATTTTTCATCAGATGTTCTCCTCTGACATGTGTATTTATTTGAAACTGTATCTTTTTAAATGTCAGTTGATATTTTATTATAGCGGAAAGCGCTTTATCAATCCATGTTCAGAGAGGAGAGTTTTGTATGTATATTCCGGCTCCATTTCAGCTGAGTGAAGCTGAAGCGTGCGATGTAATCAAAGAGTATGGTTTCGCAGCATTGTTTTCAACGGCGGGGGGCATGCCGTATGCAACCCACCTGCCATTGATGATGAGTAAGGGTAACGAATGCTTATACGGTCATTTTGCATTGCCGAACCCCCAATGGAAAGAGATTGATGGCCAAAACGTATTAGCCGTTTTTCAAGGGCCTCATTGTTATATCTCGCCTAAATGGTATGAGACGAATCAGGCTGTTCCCACATGGAATTATGTGGCGGTTCATGTTTACGGAGAGGCGGAGCTTTTGGATGAGGAAGAAACCGTGCAGTCGATGAGTGATCTCGTATTGAAATACGAAAGCCCCGACAGCCCGTACAAATTAGAGGATGTCGATGCGAAATTGCTGGCAGGCATGAACAAAGGGGTAAAAGGTTTTAAAATCAAAATCAGCAAAATAGAGGGGCAGGCGAAGCTTAGTCAAAATCATTCAGCCGCAAGACAAGGGCTGGTTGTACAACAGCTCAAACAGATTCCTCATACAAACGAACAGCTCATTTCCGGCTTGATGGAAGAAAACATCAAACGGATCACCGCAAAAAACTGATAAGCATGTTAAAAACATACCGGCAGCATGCGGTATGTTTTTTTCTGATTATGAAGCTTTTCTCAGGATGAATAACGACTCGAACAGCACATAAATCAAAGGCGCCATTAAAATGAAGAAAGAATGAAAAATAGCATACGGTATGAGTAAGTAAACGATAAGTTTTAATAGAATGGAAGACGTTTTATTCAATGTCCAGCGGTTTTTCAAGATATCAGTCATACAGGCTGAAACAAGGCCGACCGTCAAATATCCGGCTGCTATGTAAAGATAAATAAAAAGGTAAAACGGGTAAGAAGACAACGGGGGTGTGTCTTCCTGTGTCATTTTTAAACCCACATAAAAGACCAATAAAAAGCAAACGGACGAAACGAGAGCTAAAAAAAGGTGTTTATATAAATACTTCTTCATGTGTTTCACCTGCCTATGGACAATTATTTCTAAACATATTATGACATGGTTTTACCGCTGCTGAAAGAATCGGCAGCGGGCATGCGCCCGTCTATATGAGCGGGGCGTAAAGAATCAATATCATCTTTTCATGAATCCGGATGTTTTGTTCGGATGGATGTAAAGAAGAATACACCCCAAAAAAAGCTGTCAGCTTGGCCCTGACGGCTTATTTTTGGTGAAAGGCTTATTTCTCCGTGGTGAAATAAAGCAATGCTATGACCGGAAAAGCGATTCCAATCCATAATGTGATACTCCACCCGCCTGAGGCGTATGCCCATCCTCCGATTGATGATCCTATAGCGCCGCCCAGAAAGAAGATTGCCATAAATAATCCGTTTAATCGGCTGCGGAATTCAGGTGCCAACGAAAAAATGGCACGCTGACTGAGTACGAGATTGGCAGATACCCCCATATCCAACAGGATAGCTGCGGCCACCAGAACTGCTATTCCGACGGGGGAACTGCTCTGAATCATGAGCGGGAGTAATAAAGAAACGATGACAACACCGAGAGCGATTCCGGTGGCAAGCCGGGTCAAGCCGCGATCAGCCAGACGGCCGCCTATCGGTGCAGCCGCTGCACCCGCAATGCCAGCTAATGCATACAGCGCGATTGCCTTTTGAGAAAAATGAAAAGCAGGACCGGACAATAGTAAAGGTACAGTCGTCCAGAATAAGCTGAAAGCTCCAAATACAAACGCATGATAAATGGCACGGCGGCGTAAGACCGGAGTCGTGCGCAGCAGCTTCCACATTGAACCGAGTAAGACGGTGTAGCTTGTGTTTGCTGTTGGTTTTCTGGCAGGAAGCACTTTTGATAAGACGATTGCCAGGACAACACTTAACGCGGCGGATAAAGCAAATATGGCATTCCACCCCCATATATCAGCGACCAGACTGGATATCGGACGGGAAAGCATAATACCGAGAAGCAGGCCGCTCATCACATTGCCGACAACCCGGCCGCGTGCGGCATCTGGTGCAAGGTATGATGCGAACGGAACTAGCACTTGGGCCGCGATGGATCCCAGTCCGATGAAAAACGCAGCGGCTAAAAACAGTGTTCCATGCTTCACACATGCTGTCAGAGTTAGAGCGGCTGCGCTTAGTAGGAGCGATACCACGACAAGTTTTCTGTTTTCGATAATATCTCCCAAAGGGACGAGAAACAGTAGGCCGGCAACGTATCCGATTTGAGTCAGCGTGACAATCAATCCGGCACTGCTTGGAGAAAGCCCGATTGCCGCACTAATGAATCCTGCCAAGGGCTGTGCATAATAAAGATTAGCGACAATGATACCGCATGCCGTTGCGAGAAGAAGGGTTAAACCAGTTGAAATCCCCTGATCCGCTGTTTGTTTATTTTCTTTAGCCATATGAATGAACTCCTTTTTAATGATTTTATGAGGTTTGATACATATTTTGCTGATTCATCTCCTTTACGCAGAGGCTTTTGGAGTCTGCATTTCATCAAGACTTCCCTCAAGTTATTTTATAAACTAAACGTTCAGTTTTGTTTATAAGTGAATAATATACTAAACGTTCAGTTTTGTAAATGGGTTTCTGTTTTCTTTTTTTATACAGGTTAAGTATACTGAACGTATCGTTTATAATTCGGGAAGGAATGATTCATGTGCAGAGTAAACGAGGACGGCCGCGTGATGAAGGAACACATAAGGCGATTCTTTCTGCTGCCTATGACCTATTGTTGGAAAATGGCTTTGACGCGGTGACAGTCGATAAAATTGCAGAGCGTGCCAAAGTGAGTAAGGCAACGATTTATAAATGGTGGTCAAACAAGGCTGCCGTTATCATGGACAGCTTTCTTTCGACCGCTACGGACAGACTGCCTGTGCCCGATACAGGATCAACAGTGCAAGATATATTGACCCACGCCGCGAATTTAGCAAGGTTTTTGACGAGCCGGGAAGGAACCGTTATTAAGGAATTAATCGGTGCGGGACAGCTGGATGCAAAATTGGCGGAAGAATATCGCACGCGATTTTTCCAGCCCCGCCGCCTCCAAGCGAAAGGCCTTCTGGAAAAGGGAATTCAGAAAGGTGAATTAAGAGAGAATCTTGATATTGACGTAAGCATCGATCTCATTTACGGACCGATTTTCTATCGCCTGTTGATCACAGGTGATGAGGTGAATGATTCCTATGTGCATGATCTTGTGATGAGTGCGTTTAAGGGAGTTCAAGCTACGTGAATAACCGCCGCTCGAATCGGGTGAAAAGTATTTGTGCCTATGGGGCAGAAAATAATGAAAAGGCAGAACAAATTGTTCTGCCTTCTTCGCTCTATTTGCGAACCGCCCGGCGGCCGCCACGCACGTAATCACCGCCGCAAGCCCCAATAACAGCCCGAAGAAAGGCTGGAGAAGCTGCAGAGCTGATTCGCGGGAGTTTCGTTGCCTGGGCGCTGTAAAGGCAGTTCTCAGTTTGACATACTGAAGATTGAGCCAGAGGTGCTGTCTCAGCAGGAAAACATTTATAGGACGGGCAGGCGGAGCGCCGTATCAATATTTTGCAAATTAAACCGGACTTGTTCATCTGTGTTCCACGGATGATACCAGCCTTTTTCCATCATATAGCGTGAGATTTGCTCATGCATGTCGATGGCTTCTTCTAAGTGACGGGTGAGGATCGCTTTCACTTCAGGCGTTCCGGCTTCCGTCGCCGCCATCGCATAGTTTCTGACTCCGCTTTTTGCCGAATTCAATAAATCCATAGCGACAATTTGGTCTGTCAGTGCATCCATCCCCGTCAGGTATTCAATAATCGGATTCATTCGTCATTCATCTCCTATTCGTGCTTTGCATCAGATAAAATCGAGGCAAATTCCTGCAATTGCCTTGTTGATGTATCCGCATCCTGCTGCATGATTTCTTTCAGCTGCGGATCGGATACGAGCGCTTTCATGGTTTTGGATTTCGTCAGGCAAAGTGACTTAAAAGAAGCCATCTCCTGAATTTCGAGTAATTCATGTAAGGCGCTGGCCATTTCTGTAGCCTCCGTTCTCTAAGGTTTGAGTACAACTTTAATACAATCATCTGTTTTCGTGTCAAACATCTCATAGCCGTTCTTCGCTTCACTGAGCGGAATGACATGGCTTACAACATCACCCGGGTCAATTTTGCCGGTTGACACCAGTTCAAACATATACGGCATATAATGGATAACCGGAGCTTGTCCTGATCGGATATTGACGTTCCGCTGCATGATATCGCCAAGGGGAAACCCGTTGTATCTGCCGCCGTACACACCCGTAATCTGGATCGTTCCGCCTTTTCGCACCGCTTGGGACGCGATGACCAATGCGCTCATGGCCCCGCCTTGAAGTTTTAATCCGCTGGCGAGGAACTCCAGGTCCGTCATTTTTCCGTCCATGCCGACGGCGTCAATGACAACGTCGGCGCCGCCTTTGGTGATTTCCTTCAGGTAGCTGCCCGTATTTTCGTGGTCTTCGAAGTTCACGATTTCCACTTTATTCGTCCGTTTCGCATGCTGGAGACGGTAGTTGACATAGTCTACGGCTATGACGCGTTTCGCTCCCTTTAACCAGCAGAATTTTTGAGCGAAAAGGCCCACGGGCCCGCAGCCGAGAACGATGACCGTATCGCCTGCTTTTACGCCGGCATTGTCAACGCTCCAAAAACCGGTTGTCATCGCATCGGCAATAACACTCAATTTCTCATCCGGTTCTTCGCATGTTTCGGGGACTTTAAAATGGGTAAAGTTCGCAAAAGGGACGCGCAAATATTCGGCCTGGCCGCCCGGATAGCCGCCGGTACTCCCTGAATAGCCGAAATAAGCGCCCATATCGCCGTTTTCATTTGATTGATCACATTGGCTTTCCAGGTGATTTTTACAATAAGTGCATTCTCCGCAGGCGATATTAAAAGGAATAATGACGCGGTCGCCTTTTTTGACTTTCGTCACGCCGGGACCGGTTTCTTCCACAATGCCCATCGGTTCATGCCCGATAATATAGTCTTCCTGCAAGTTCGGAATGAGTCCGTGGATTAAATGTAAATCTGATCCGCAAATTGCCGTACTTGTGACTTTTATAATCATGTCATCGTGTTTTTCAATCTTCGGATCAGGCACGTCTTTGACGACGACGTTTTTCACTCCTTGATACGTTACGGCCTTCATGCTGTAATACCTCCAGTGTTAGTGTTCATCAGGTGTGCGGTCAAACATCCCTTTTCTGTTCGTTTCAACGGGAAACAGATTCATGTTTCCGACCATGAGGGTATTTTTCGCAGAGAGCTGGTCCAGTTTATACTGTTCGCTCAGATCATGCGGGTGAAACCACTTTTTGCTGACCATCAAGTCTGTAATTTCCTGATGCATCGCGATTCCTTGCATGAGCTGTTTGCGCAGCAAAGCTCTTACATCTGGCGAGGCGGTTTCTGTTAAAGCAACGGCGGTATTTCTGACGCCTTCTTTTGCGCGTATGAGAAAATCCATTGCGAATGTCATATCTGCGAGTTCAGGGACGTGTAATGAATTGATTGGATCTAAATGGTCATGGTTCAATGATGCTTACCTTCCTTTCAATTGATGATCGAAGTCGGCCGATTTTGAGGAACAGGAGCCTGAAACGTTGCCCGTTCATAAACCGTCTGCAGATCAGCAAGGTTTTGCGAGGCTTGCTGAACGTCTTTTTCCATTAACGTTTTCAGATCCTGATCAAACACAAGCCCTTGCATGAGCTTGGATTTCGCTACACAAAGCGTCTTGAAGTTAATGATTTCATGTAAGTCCAGCGACTCGTGAGCCGCTAATTCACGCTTTTCCATAATCGTTTTTTAAACCTCCTCTTCTCAATTACATAATTAATTTCCCCTGAGAAAAGAGCTCTAGTCTTACAAATTTTGTTTATAAAAAAGAGAGAAAAAACCTGACGGTACATTAAAAAAGAGGAAGCACAATCGCTTCCTCTTGTTCACATGGAATGGCTGTCGGTGTCCTGAACGTTTTTCTGATGCGCGGGCGGTTTTGCCGCGCGGGAGACAGACCGCTGAAACCCGGGAAAGGTCATAAAAAAGATATGAACAAAAGCAGCTTGCGAACAATCCCGCAGGCTGTTTTTTCTTTCACCCGTCATGCAGGACAGAAGGGGAAGGTGAGAAGCAGGCGATTATGGTATGATGACAAATAGAATAAAACATCGTGAGGCCGGTCGGCTAAAAGGAAGTGGACAGAGATTGTTTGGTACAAAACATCAAGAAGACTATGTCTCCCGTGACAGACGCTCATTGCATATGCTTGCGCTTCGGGTGCCCGGTCTGGCGTTTATTTTTATGGTATATGCCGCATCAGTCTCTTTGCAGTACATTTATGAAAGCTGGACGGTTTTATTGCTGCTGTTATTCACGATATTGATCGTCATTTTTGCTGTGCTGCACTGGCATTCCTATCGCTGGGTCAAGAAAAAAACGTTTCTTTATTTCATCATACAGGGATTTATCATATATACATCGGCTAACTTGATGACCGGCGGCTATATCGCGGCGGTCATCGGTCTCTATGCCTTTTTAATCGGGCAGATTATCGGAATGGCGGATAAGGGAAAAACGCCGCTCATACTCTATCTTTTCATTTTAATGTCCATAGCAGCCCTGCACCAGGAGCATCCGCATCATCTGCTTCGTTTCATCGTTATCGCCGCTCCCATCATGATCGTGATTATCACATATGCGGCAACATTTTTCGCGCAAGTTGATGAAAAAATCAAAACACAGATGACGCTTGAAAAATTAGAGCTCGCTCACCGGCAAGTGAAACAGCTGACGCTTCAAAACGAAAGGCAGCGGATGGCGAGAGACTTGCACGATACACTTGCACAAGGGCTGGTCAGCTTGCATATGCAGCTTGAAGCGGTGCATGTTCATCTTTCAAAGGGTAACACTGACAGAGCGAAAGACATCATCAGCCAGTCAATGGACAGAGTGAAGGGCACATTGGCTGATGCGCGCTCGGCCATTGACAACCTTCGCAGCAAATCAGAAGAGATCGGGTTCTTAAAAGAAAGCATCACTGAACAAATCAACCATTTTACAGAAGCCTCCGGGCTGTCTTGTTTTTTAGATTACAGCGTGCATCATGTGCTTGACGTTCATACGGCGGAGAATTGCCTTTACATGATTGGCGAAGGCCTGACTAACGCCGCCAAGCATGCAGAAGCAAAGAATGTCTGGGTGTCCGTTCAGGAAGAAGAGGGACAGATCTGCATAACCGTCAAAGATGACGGGAAAGGCTTTGATGCCGGAACAGAAATGAGAAAAAGCGGACATTACGGGCTGCTGGGGATACAAGAACGCGTCAATATGATGAACGGCACTTTCCGTATAACAAGCGCCAGATCAGCGGGAACTCAAATTGAGATCATCATACCAATTCAAGGAGAAGCGGAACATGTATAAAGTGTTAATAGCAGATGACCATCTTGTCGTCAGAGAAGGTCTGAAGCTTTTGATAGAAACAAATGACCATTACACCATAACGGGAGAGGCGGAAAACGGGAAAACCGCCGTCCGCCTCGCAGCGGAACTAAAGCCCGATGTCATTCTCATGGATCTGTACATGCCGGAAATGAGCGGGCTGGAAGCCATTAAACAGATAAAAGAGCATTCTGATGTGCCGATTATTATTTTGACGACCTATAATGAAGATCATCTGATGATAGAAGGCATTGAATCAGGCGCGAACGGTTATCTGCTGAAGGACACAAGCTCAGAAACCTTATTTCATACGATGGATGCGGCGGTCAGGGGAGAAGTGCTTCTGCAGCCGGACATCTTGCGGCGTTTCCGGGAAAAGAAAATGGAACGGGCAAATGCCAATGAAACACAGCTGACGGACAAGGAAATCATAGTTTTGCAAGCCGTTGCGAAAGGACATAAAAGCAAAGCGATCGCCTTCGATTTAGGAATCTCAGAGCGGACGGTAAAAGCGAGATTAACATCGATTTATAACAAATTAGGCGCTGATTCGCGGACGGAAGCCGTCACCATTGCCATGCAAAAAGGCATTCTGAAACTGAATATATAATGAAAAACTGCCCAAACGTACATGCCCCTATGTACGTTTTTTTTATGTGAATGTGAACTACAATTAGGCAGAAAGTAATGATTGGAGAGGAGTATTCGATGTCTGGTTTTTTATATAAATTAGGGGGATGGTCTGCCCGCAACCGATTCAAAATGATCAGTGCGTGGCTCGTGATACTGATCGCTTCGATTGTGATCGCCATCTCGTTAAAACCTGCTTTTTCTGAGGATATGTCAATTCCCGACACACCTTCTGAAAAGGCGATGGATGTGATTCAAAAAGAATTTTCAAAGGGGCCCGATAAAGGAAGCATACGGGTTATTTTCGGAGCTGAAGACGGGAAGAAATTGACGTCAAAACCGGAAAAACAAGCGATTGAAGAGACATTAAAGAAGATCAAAACAGATCATTCGGTCGCTTCGATTGCAAATCCTTTTGAAACAGGAACCATTTCTAAAGACGGGTCAGTGGCATATGCCGATATTACGTACAAAAAAGCGGCGGATGACATTACGGATGCGTCTGTTTCACATATTAAACACAGTCTGTCCGCCGCCGGAGACAAGGGCCTGCAGACGGAGCTCAGCGGCGATGTGCCGGGGGCCGGTGTTGAAGCCGGCGGTGTATCTGAAATTGTCGGCGTTGTGCTGGCTTTCGCCGTTCTGGCCATTACATTTGGTTCATTAGTCATAGCGGGGCTGCCGATTGTCACGGCCCTGATCGGGTTAGGTGTAAGCGTCGCGCTGACGTTAATTGGGACACAAATCTTTACGATAGCCTCGGTCAGTCTCTCATTATCAGGAATGATCGGCCTGGCCGTCGGGATTGATTATGCGCTGTTTATCTTTACGAAGCATCGTCAGTTTTTGGGCGAAGGTGTACAAAAAAATGAATCGATCGCTAAAGCTGCGGGAACGGCTGGCAGCGCCGTCGTTTTTGCGGGACTGACCGTGATCGTCGCGCTTTGCGGATTGACCGTTGTCGGCATTCCGTTCATGTCTGCGATGGGATTGACTGCGGCACTCAGTGTGCTGATGGCTGTATTGGCATCAGTAACGCTGGTTCCTGCGGTGTTGTCAATCGCAGGAAAACGGATGATTCCGAAATCAAACAAGAAGAAAGAAAAGAAAAGCGCCGACACGAATGCCTGGGGACGCTTCGTTACAAAGAAGCCTATTCTGTTAAGCATTTTCAGCATTATTCTTTTAGCTGTCATCAGTCTGCCGGCCATGCATTTAGAACTGGGGCTGCCTGATGCGGGAATGAAAGCGAAAGACAGCCCGGACCGCCGCGCCTATGATCTGTTGTCTAAAGGATTCGGCGAAGGCTTTAACGGCAAGCTGACAATTGTTGCCGATGCAAAGGGAGTCAAGGGGAATAAAAGTGAAGCATTTCAAGACGCCGTGAAAGAAATAAAGGACTTGCACAATGTGGCGAGCGTCACACCTGCCATGCCGAATCAAAAAGGGGATTATGCCATCATTACGGCAGTGCCTGAAACCGGGCCGAATGATAAGGCAACGAAAGAGTTAGTGCAGGATATACGGAAACGATCAGACAAAAACGGCACCCGCCTGCTCGTCACCGGGTCAACAGCGGTGAATATTGATATTTCAGACCGGTTAAACGATGCGATTCCGGAATTCGCCATTCTTATTGTCGGGTTTGCGTTTGTATTGCTGACCGTTGTTTTCCGCTCGCTTCTCGTGCCGCTTGCCGCCGTCGTCGGCTTTTTGCTGACGATGACCGCTACACTCGGGTTATCGGTATTCGTTCTGCAGGATGGGAATTTCACCGGCTTGCTCAGCATTCCGGAAAAAGGTCCGATTCTCGCCTTCCTGCCTATTTTAGCCATCGGTATTCTTTTCGGGCTGGCGATGGACTATCAAGTATTCCTTGTCAGCAGAATGAGAGAAGAATATGTCAAAACAAAAAATCCGGTACAAGCCATCCATGCCGGATTGAAACATAGCGGACCTGTCGTAACAGCGGCGGGACTGATCATGATTTTCGTCTTTGCGGGATTCATCTTCGCGGGGGACTCTACGATCAAATCCATGGGGTTGGCAATGACCTTCGGTGTTCTTTTCGATGCGTTCATTGTAAGAATGACCATCATTCCGAGTGTCATGAAGCTGATGGGACATGCGGCCTGGTACTTGCCGAAGTGGCTGGATAAAATCATTCCGAACGTGGATATCGAAGGCCATAAGCTGACACAAGGCAAAACACCGGAGAAACCGGAAGAATAAAATGAAAAAGCAGATCGTTATGATCTGCTTTTTTTATGTGCTGACCGCATTCATGAACAGAGAAAAAAGCTTTTTCATGTCTTCATGTTTTTTTGTCAGCATTTCGGGATGCCATTGCACGCCGACGACAAATAATTCACCCGTTCGTTCAATCGCTTCAATGGCCCCGTCTTTCGCATAAGCCGCGGCTTTAAATGAAGGCGCCGTCTCTTTTATGATCTGGTGATGGAATGAATTCACCCGCGCTGAATCGCCAAACAAGGTATGGAGACGTGTCCCTTTTTCAAAAGAAACATGATGGGTTTTTAACGGCGGATCTTTTTCTTGGTCATGCTTAATGTCAGCAAACGAAGCGTGTGCCAGGTCTTGATATAAAGTTCCCCCGTAAGTAACGTTTAACATATGCATCCCCCGGCAGATGGCCAGTATCGGCTTTTCTAAAGCAACCGCCGTGAGAATCAGCTCCTTTTCGTAGGCGTCCCGATCAGGAAAGGTCTTTCTTAAAGCCTGTAAAGGTTCTTCGCCGTAAAACAGCGGGTCTATATCCTGGCCGCCGGACAGAATGATGCCGTCAACATGAGAGACCTGTTCCTTTAAAAGCGCCGTCTCTTGAATCACCGGCAATATAAACGGCACACCGCCGGCCTCAGAAACAGACTGAATATAATCATTATTGACATATGCCCGATTATAACCCGGGAAAGGGCCGGATTGATCAGCCATAATGTTTCCCGTAATTCCGATGCGTTTGGCCATTCTGCGTTCACCTGAACCTTTCTTTCTGAACCTTCTCGTATGAATCTGAACGTAGGTTGTACAAATCAGTTTGAAATTATTCTTCATAATACGTGAACTTTCCAAAACAAAACCCGTGACAATCACGGGTTTTTACATTCATTTCAACTTCTTGATTTCTTCCGTCAGCTCTTTGAACTTTTGATCAAGCTCACGATATTGTTTATCAGCCGGAGTCATGAAGCTGAGTTTTCCGAGGACTTCCTGCCGTTCGGTTTCAAGCTTTAATCGCAGTTCTTCAGCATCATCCCTGACGGAGGGAGATTCTTTCCATTGTTTTCGGACGCTGCCGTTTGAGATATCAAGCCGGATGTCCGTCGTCTTTTCGACAAAGTAACGATCATGCGATACGATGATGAGCGTTCCGTCGTATCGGGCCAAAGTGTCTTCAAGCTGCTCGCGTGACGGCAGATCAAGGTGGTTTGTCGGCTCATCCAGAATCAGCACATCTTTCTCCCCCAGAATAAACGCCATCAGCTTGCATTTGACCCGCTCTCCCATGCTCATCTTGCCGATGGGTTCCGTCCATTGCGCTGCGGTAAATCCTAAATGCTTCATGAGGGATTGAACATTTCCCCTTGCTTCGAACGTTTCTTTGTAAAAAAGCTGTTCGGGGGTTTTATCAAGCGGAAGGTCGAATACTTCCTGGGTTAAATAGCCGACGTTTGCAGACGGAGAAATCCATATGCCGCCCTGCGCTTTTTCCTGACCGAGGATGACCTTCAATAATGTTGTTTTCCCGCTGCCGTTCGGGCCTGTAATCGCGATCTTTTCACCGTGCATCACAGTGAAATTCACGTTTTTAAAAAGCGTTCGGCCTTCATATGACTTTGTGACATCACTTACTTCTAAAAAACGCTTTCCCGCTTTTTTGCGGTGCTCAATGGAAAAACGGACTTCATACTCCGCTTCAACCGGTTCTGCTTTCGCTTTTTCAAGCTCTTTTTCAAGACGCTTCTGCTTTGATTTAATCTGGGCGTCCGTGCGTTTTGCTTTTACGCGGTGATATTCTTTAAAGCCTTCTATTTTCGTTGATTGGGCGTGGGCTTTTTTTGACCAGGCGCTCAGCTCGTTCATTTGAGCTTCAATCCGTCTGATCATATGCTGCTGATTCTCATATTCCCGCTGCTGTGTCAGCCTTCTCTGTTTGCGGACCTCCATATAGCTTGAATAATTCCCTTTATGTTCAATGAGTTTCTTTCCTTCGATGGCCCAGATTTTTGTCGCCGCCGCATCTATAAAAGCACGATCATGTGAAACGAAAATAATGGTGCCTTTGTAATTCTTGATCTGATTCAGCAGTATTTCTAAACTGTGCTGATCGAGGTGGTTCGTCGGCTCATCTAATAACAAAAGGCCGCTTGAGGAGGAGAAACCTTTGGCAAGACGGGCTTTCAATTTTTCTCCGCCGCTTAATTGCGAAAAGGCGCGTGCGGGCACGTTCCACTTTTCTAACAAGGCTGCCTCCGCAGGCTCCGGATGGCCGGAATCATAAGCTTCCGTTTCTTGTTCCACCATATATATGTTCACATCTTGCATCATCTGGATCTGTCCTTGTGACGGCGCTTTTTTATTGCAGATCAATTGCAGCAATAAAGATTTGCCGGCGCCGTTTTTACCGATAACACCGATGATGTCGCCTTGCTGAACACTTGCGCTGATCTGTTCAAAAAGGGGAACGCTGTTGATTTCGTAACTGATGCCGCTTATTTTTAACATTTCTTTCATATGTCAATCCCTCGCTTTAAAGGGAGGACAAAAAAATCCTCCCAATTGATTTGGAAGGATTAGCCGTACCTGTGCGTGATCAAATAAGCTATTTTTACATAGCTTTCTCGTATCGTATAGAAAATGGGCAGACTAATCCTATTTTTTCTGATTTGAAATATTTGATTTCAAACGGTCAAAATAAGATTAGTTAATCATTGTCCACCCATCATCCCTTCGTATTTGTTACGAACAGTGTAGCACACACTTATCTGTAAAAGCAAAGGGTATAAGCCTTTTTATTCCAGATCGGAGGCTTCCCACTCTTCTTCTAAAACGGCATAATAATATTCATCCCACCATTCATTATCATGGGGGATGCATTTTTTAAACAAGCCTTCCCGCCTCATCCCGATCTTTTCCATCACCCGGTGCGAAGCCATGTTTTCCGGCTGACATGTCGCAATGATCCGGTGTAATTTCATCTTGTTAAACCCGAATGCCAGCACGGCGCGCGCCGCCTCTGAAGCATATCCTTTGCCATGGTATTCCGGGTGAAACACCCAGCCGATTTCATACGTATGATCGCCAAAATACTGAAAAAAAACAATGTGGCCAATGACCGTTTTCTCATCCTTCAATAAAACGGGAAACTTCCCGGCATGTTCACCGCTGTTTTCAGTAACGAATTTCCTGGCATCTTCTGCGGTAAAGACACCCTCTGGTATATATTTCATGACACTCGGATTCGAGGTGTACGCATAGACATCCTGCCAATCTTCCGGTTCAAATGTCCGAATGACGAGCCTTTCAGTTTTGATATTCATTTTTTTATGTTCCTCCATCAAAAAAGGTTTCATTTACTACTTCGATTGAAAGATGTAAAAAACCTTTGAGCGGGGAAGAGCCGAATAAAAAAAGCCTGCAGCTATACACTGCAGGCGGTTATTTTTCATTTGCGGCGGCGGGCAGGTTTGTAAACCCGAATTGCCCTCCGACAGCTTCTTTTACTTCATGAATAACGATAAATGATTTCGGATCAATTTTTTGAACATGTTTTTTGATTTTCAGCAATTCGTTCTTTTTAATGACAACATAGATAATGCGCTTGTCTTTGCTGCCGTAATACCCGTATCCGTAAAATATCGTCGCCGCGTTGCCGTACTCGGAGGTGATGGCTTTGGCGATTTCTTCGTATTGGTCAGACATAATGGTGAGGGCTTTTTTATTATGGAAACCCTCAATGACAATATCGACGATTTTGGCGCACAGATAAACGAATATAAACGTATACAGCATATGATTGATTCCGATCGCTAAAACGGATGCGAAAATGATGACACAATCCATATAAAACATGCTTTTGGAGATGTTAAAGCCCTTTGTGTAATTCAATAAATACGCCAAAAGCGTGGTCCCGCCGGTAGATCCGTCAGCGATAAAGATCAATGCCAGCCCCGCTCCCATCAGCAGAGCGCCGAATACAATCCCGAGCACCATGTCGTGCACGCCGAACGGAATAAAGCTGACGATGCTGAGAAAAACAGAAGTCATTCCCGTACCGAGTATCGTGTATAAAATCGTTTTTTTCGTTAAAAATTTATAAGCCAGCCCGATAAAAATCAAATTTACAACCAGAGTCGTAATACTTGCAGGTATATGGAAAAGATAATATAAAACGAGAGCGATTCCCACGGTGCTGCCGTCCCCTAAATGATTCGGGATGACGAAAAATTCCACGGACGCCGCGATAAGAAAGGCTCCGGCCATAATCATCAGTATATCCTTGCAAATGTTCTTCATGTGCAAACCTCCTCCGCAGTCAAAAATATATATAAAACAAAAACGCCTCAAAAATTATCCAGCAGAACTAAATAATTTTTAAGACGAATCATTCACAATCTCGTTTGTTCATTCAGTAAAGAATGATCAGCTTCAATATCGAAGATTATATAGACACCTTCACATCTTGTCAATGCCGTGAAAATTGATTTTCTGCAGTGTATATGAGGTTTAAACCAAGTTAAAACGAGGAATTATATCAGAAGAGTTTTCATTTCTGCTCTATCAATAAGAGAAATGTAATGAGAGACAACGAAGAAGGGATGATGACATTGGAACGAATTTTTATCAGTCCGGCCAAATACGTGCAGGGAAAAAACGCCATTGAAACGATCGGCGGACATCTGGAGGGCGTTGGTGAAAAAGCCGTCGTCATCGCGGACAAAACCGTATGGGATATCGCGGGCCACAAGGTGACGGCTGAATTAAAGAAAAGCAATATCTCTTCTGAAGAGGCGGTTTTCAACGGCGAAGCCTCCCAGGAAGAAATGAAAAGAATTGCCGGCATCGCAGAAAAAGCAGGGGCGACTATTGTCATCGGAGTCGGCGGCGGTAAAACGCTTGATACGGCCAAAGCCGTATCAGATGAAATAAACGGCTACACCGTTATCGTGCCGACGGCCGCTTCAACGGATGCTCCGACAAGCGGGCTGTCTGTCGTGTATTCTGAACAAGGCGCGTTCGAAAACTATCGTTTTTATCATAAGAATCCTGACTTAGTTCTTGTCGATACGAAAATCGTCGCGGAAGCTCCGCCGCGCTTTTTAGCATCAGGGATTGCCGATGCGATGGCGACGTGGATAGAGGCGCGCAGTGTCATCGCCAATGGCGGTAAAACGATGGCAGGCGGAATTCCGACAATCGCCGGAGAGGCTATCGCGGAAAAATGTGAAGCGGTATTATTCAAATACGGCCGTCTCGCTTATGAGTCTGTGAAAGCGAAAGCCGTTACGCCCGCATTGGAAGCGGTGGTTGAAGCCAATACACTTCTGAGCGGACTGGGATTTGAAAGCGGCGGCTTAGCTGCGGCACATGCCATTCATAACGGATTTACCGCGCTTGAAGGTGAAATCCATCACTTGACCCATGGTGAAAAAGTGGCATTCGGCACGCTCGTTCAATTGGCGCTGGAAAAACGTTCGCTTGAGGAAATTGAGCGGTATATCGCGTTTTATATCAGCTTGGGGCTGCCTGTCACACTTGAAGACATCAAATTGAAAGACGCATCTAAAGAGGACATTATGAAAGTGGCAGAAGCCGCGACGATTGAAGAAGAAACGATTCATGCCGCTTTTGACGTGACGGCTGACGACGTGGCGGACGCCATTATAGCGGCTGATCAATACGCAAAAGCATTTAAAGAAAAACACGCGTAAAACCTTTTACCGCGTGACCCGGAACCAAGGGCTGTTACAGCCCTTGGTTTTTTTTATGCCCTTTGAAAACTTTTAAAAATAAAGAAAAAATTATGATACAATATACAAATGTTTTGAGAGATTGACAAAGGAAAGGTGGGAACGATATGCTGCATAATCCGACCGGTAAGGAGCGGCTTGCGCTGGCTTTTCTTCTCGGAATGCTTGCGATACTGGGGCCGCTCAATATAGATATGTATCTGCCGAGTTTCCCTGAAATCGCCGAAGATTTAAGCGCCCGCGCTTCGCTTGTCCAGCTCAGTTTAACCGCTTGTCTGATCGGACTGACAATCGGACAGGTTGTTGTCGGCCCGTTAAGTGACGCGAAGGGAAGAAGAAAACCGTTATTGCTATGTATTTTTTTATTTGCTTTGTTTTCTCTGTTTTGCGCGCTTGCACCGAACATTTCAACACTGGTGATTGCCCGTTTTCTTCAAGGATTCACCGCTTCGGCGGGACTCGTTTTATCACGTGCAATCGTCAGAGATGTGTTTACGGGAAGAGAGCTTTCTAAATTTTTCTCGCTGCTGATGGTCATTACCGCCGTCGCGCCGATGGTGGCGCCGATGACGGGAGGCGCGATTTTATTGCTTCCGTTTGCATCATGGCATACGATTTTTCTGTTTTTAACCTTTATCGGGTTTTTGCTTGTTCTCATCATTGCGCTCAAGCTGACAGAAACCCTGCCGCCGGAAAAGCGGATTCCGAGCTCCATCGGAAATTCCGTGCGGACAATGGGAAGCCTGCTGAAGGATCGGTCATTTATCGGCTATGCGCTGACGGTCGGTTTTATTCACGGCGGGAGCTTTGCGTATGTCTCCGGAACGCCTTTCGTGTATCAGGATATTTACGGAGTATCGCCTCAGGTATTCAGTGTTTTATTCGGCATAAACGGTCTGGCGATCATTACCGGAAGCTTTATCATCGGCCGTTTCGGCGGGATCATTCACGAAAAAAGCCTGCTGAAAATCGGCGTGATTACAGCGATGACGGCGACTGCCGTTCTGCTCGTCATGACGATCATTCACGGACCGCTGGCGGCACTGGTGATTTCCATTTTTATTTATATGATTACGATCGGCATGACGCTGACAAGCACCTTTACATTGGCGATGGAAAAGCAGGGACACCGCGCGGGAAGCGCAAGCGCACTGCTCGGCATGCTTCCGCTTCTTCTCGGTTCCATCGTGTCGCCGCTTGTGGGGATGAATGAAGCGACGGCCGTGCCGATGGGGGCAATTATGTTCACGACATCCGTTATCGGTTCCATCGCTTTTTTCGCCTTAACAACAAAACCGGAGAAAGCAAAAAAGGAGTGAAATGATTCACTCCTTTTTTTGATGCCCGCTATTCATATTTCTTCAGCACGATCGCCGAATTATGTCCGCCAAAGCCGAATGAGTTGGAAAGGCCGATCGTTAACGATTGATGGCGGGGCCCGTCTGACACATAGTCCAAATCACATGCCGAATCAGGGTGCTGCAGATTGATCGTCGGCGGGATGATGCCGTGTCTCAGGCTTTCTGTCAGAGCGATGGCTTCAACGCCGCCTGCCGCGCCAAGCATGTGGCCGAGCATTGATTTGTTGGCCGTAACCGGAATGTCATACGCAAGCTCCCCGAATAATGTTTTGATTGCCAATGTTTCAGAAAGATCTCCGGCTTTTGTGCTTGTCGCGTGGGCGCTTACGACATCAATGTCTTCCGCTGAAACGTTCGCCTTTTTCAAAGCATTTTTCATCGCCAGGTATGCGCCCGTCCCTTCCGGATGGGAGGCCACCATATGATACGCGTCAGAGCTTGCGCCGTAGCCGAGCACCTCACAGAGGATCGGGGCGTTTCTGCCGATTGCGCTATCCAATGATTCCAATACTAAGATGCCCGCGCCTTCACTCATGACAAACCCATCGCGATCAGCGTCAAACGGCCGGCTTGCCGCGGCGGGGTCTTCGTTTCTCGCTGACAGCGCGTGGGCATTGCCGAAGCTGGCTAATGACAAATTCGTAATCGCCGCTTCCGCTCCCCCGGCAAACATAATATCTGCGTCATCATTCCGAATGGCGTTGAATGCTTCCCCGATCGACGTATTGCCGATGGAACACGCGGTGACGGGAGAAAGTGAGGGGCCGAGCGCGCCTAATCTGATGCTGATTTGAGCGGCGGCCGCGTTTGAGATCATCATGGGGACAAGGCTCGGGCTCACTTTTCGCGCTCCCCGTTCATTTAAAGTATGAACGTTATCAATCAAAGTCGTGATGCCGCCGATTCCAGAGCCGACGTACACGCCGAGGCGTTCACGGTCAATCTGATCGAGCTGAATCCCGGAGCTTTCAAGCGCCTGTTCCGCTGCCGCTAAAGCAAACTGGCTGAAACGGTCAAGCCGTCTCGCTTCTTTTCTGCCCCATCTTTCTTCTGCGTCAAAATCACGGACGGTGCCGGCTATTTTTGTCTTGGAGCCGGAGACATCAAACGAATCGATGAGAGAGATTCCCGATGTTCCTTCCGTCAGGTGTTTCCAAAATGTATGCACATCATTGCCGAGAGGTGAAATCACTCCCATTCCGGTGATCACAACTCTTTTCATGGTCATTCCTCCTTCGGTATGTATTTATTGTAACTCGCAATTATCCTATTACAAGTTGTTGATTATCCTAGTATAATGAATACCAGGGTAAGAGAGGAGAGATTCGGTATGATACCAGAAGGAAGATTGCAGGCGCTCTCAGAGTTTTTAAAAACGCAGCGGGCCAAAATTTCTCCGCAGATGGCCGGGCTGCCGATGGGCACACGGAGAAGAACGCCCGGGCTCCGAAGAGAAGAGGTCGCGCAATTAGCAGGCGTAAGCACCACGTGGTATACGTGGCTGGAGCAGGGCAGAGACATTAAAGTGTCCGCAGCCGTATTGGACGCGGTTTCCGATGCGCTGCAGCTCAACAAAGATGAGAGAAATTATTTATACGCGCTTGCCATTGAGGAGGGCGTGAAGCAGCCGTTTGCCGCGGAGGAAGAAGCGGTTATCAGCCCGTCGCTTTCAAAAATCCTGCATGAGCTCCGTTATTGTCCCACCATTATCTCGGACAGGCGCTGTCATATCGTGGGATGGAATCAGGCCGCGGCTCACGTGTTTTTAGATTTTGAACAAATTCCTCCTGAAAAACGGAATCTCATAGAGCTATTGTTTTCCAGAAAAGAATTAAGAAGTTTAGCCGTGAACTGGGAGCACTTTGTGAAAGGATTCATCGCCATTTTCAGAACGTATTACGGCCAGTATGTAGCTGATACGTGGTATTCTCAGTTTATAGAAGAAATGGAGAAAACGTATTCGGAATTTCATACGCTGTGGAATGAGAGCGAAGTCAGCTCGGCACCCGAAGTATTAATTGAGTTCCGCCACGCGAAGGCGGGAAAAATGGTCTTTAACCTGACTTCATTTCAGGTTCAGGGCAACAGTGATCTGCGCTGCAGTGTGTATACGCCGGTAGATCATACCGAAACGGAAGCAAAGCTGAAAAAGCTCTTCGAAAACAGGTGAAGAACAGAAAAAAACGGGATGCGGCCGCCTCCCGTTTCAGTTTAAAATAAAAGCATGAGACCGGCGATGGCCGGTGTTAAAAAGATGGCTGATTTCAGAATGACTTTCGGCACGTGGTTGGTGAATTTCGCTCCGACATATGCGCCGCACATCGTGCCGATCAGCACTTTGACCAACAGTATATAATCGACAAATCCTTCCGTCACATAACCGAGTCCTCCGCCGACCGCAAGCGGGATAATGACAAGCATGGTGGTGCCGACCGACTGGCGGATGGATAAGCGCAAAAGAATCATTAAGCCGATCTGGATGAAAGGGGCAGAGCCGATCCCGAACGTTCCGGACAAGATTCCTGCGATGATACCGAGTACAACGGCTTTCACCCATATGTTCAGATTGCTTTGCCGTCCGGAATCTTCATGTGTTTCTTTTACAATAAATAACCGGACTAAAATAAGCAGAGCGGATAAAAACAGCATGCCCGCCGTCAAGTAATGCAGCAAATCTGCAGGGATAAGGGAAGTAAGCCTTGCCCCGAAAAACGAACCGAATGCCGCAAAAACGCCGACGATGAGGCCGATTTTCATCTGAATATTGCCTTCACGGTAGTGGCTGAAAGCCCCCGATAAACTTGTGAAAGCCATTCCGGCGAGGGAGGTGCCCAAAGCCGTATGAATCGGTACGTGAAACAGTATAGTTAAAAGTGCAATGACAAAACCGGCTCCCCCCGCGCCGATAAACCCTAGAATAATCCCGAGAAGGAACATAACGAGTATAATAAGCACAATCTTCTCCTCCATTTAGATGCCTGATCACCATGTTCAGATCCGCTTTATCAGGTTTTTAACAATCGATCGTCGTCCGTCGACCGTCGTCCATTATCTTTATGTTACCTCAAATTTGAGGGATTGGCAAGAAGCCGAATCGCTTTTATACAGAGGGTTTACAGCTCTTTCACCATCACTTTTTCCCCGTTTGAGTCCAGCTCTCCATTGAATAAGAAGCCGAATTTTTGATAAAGCCGCAATGCGTGCACGTTATCTTCAAACAGACTTAAATAAATCCGTCTGCACTCATATATTCGAACGAGATGGCGGATAAGAGCATCAAGCAACAGCCTGCCCAATCCACGTCCCTGATAACGTTCATCAATAAAAAAACGGTCAAGCCACACTCTGCCGTTTTCATTTTCCTCATCATATTCCGGAAACCATCCGTACATGGCAAAGCCGACCAATTCCCCGTTAACATAAAGACCGGCCGGCTGATAATGCCGGCAATCCTCAGCATCTTGTAAGCACTCTTCCGCGGTTTCAATAAATGAAGTCTGGCTTTCCCTTACATGAAGCGCCAGTAAATCGGCACGGTTTTCTTCCGTGACTGCTCTGATTTCAATCGTCATACTTGATACTCCTCTTCTGCTTTTTCTGAGACGGTAAAGCTTTCATTGCGTAAGCCATTTGTGAATCAGCCTTCTCTCGGATACAATGATCATCATAAAGGATATGGTTACCGTATAGTCAAGGAGGCATTATGAGCGAAGACGTCAGAAAATACTTCACAACGGGTGAATTTGCAAAACTGTGCCACGTAAAAAAACAAACCCTGTTTCATTATGACGAGATCGGCCTGCTTTCTCCGGAAATCAAAAAAGCGAACGGATACAGATACTATTCCTATCATCAATTCGAACTGTTCCAGGTTATCGGTCTGTTTAAGGAGGTCGGCGTGCCCTTGAAGCAGATCAAACCGCTCTTAACAGACAAAACCCCTGAGGGTATCATCACGCTTTTAAAAGAGAAATCATCAGAAATCGAAAGCAAAATCAAAAAGCTGGAGCACCTGCAAAGAATGATTCAGACAAAGGTGAAGCTGACCGAACAAGCTTTGGAGACAGACTTCTCCTCCGTCTCATTGCAGCGATTAGATGAAGAGACACTTATGATAGGACGACCCGTACTCCATTTGCCAGAACGGCAATACACTGCGGCCATTTCCGAATTGATCCGCTATATGCGGGTACATGAACTCGATCAGGGGCATCCGGTCGGCGGACTGTTTGCGCGGGAGCAGATTCTGAAAAAAGAATTCTACAACTACACCCATTTTTATATGAAGACAGAAGAAGGCATAGAGAATAATGACCTCCATATCAAGCCGAAAGGGCTTTATGCCGTCGGGTACCAAATAGGGGATGAAGCGGAAGCGGCTTACCGCAGCATCATGCAGTTTATTGAAGAGTATGGGCTGGAAATGGGCGATTATGCATATGAAGAATATTTGCTTGATGAGGTTGTGGCGGACGGGTTTGACAATCAGATCACAAGAATCCAGCTGCAAGTCCGCAATCGATAAAGCCGATGCCGCCGTTCGTTTACGTCTTCTGACAAACCTTGTATAATGAGAAAAATCAGATTGCAATTGAGGTGAAAAACGATATGTTTCTAGCGCCCTTATTTGAACATGATGTACCGGCAGCACTTCTCCGCCCTTAATGGAGGAAAGTGACTGCGCTTCTCTCCGTTAGGGCATATGACGTGACCTAATATGATAACGGAGGGTGCATCAAATTGAAAAATACATTGTTCGGTTCGATTTATTTGGCATTGGCCGCCAGTATCTGGGGCGGTATGTATGTCGTCGTTAAAGTAGTGGTAGCGGTCATTCCGCCGCTTGAACTGGTATGGCTGAGATATGCGGTGGCGCTTTTTTCGCTTTTGATTCTCAGTTTATTTACACGCCAATCCTGGAAAGTTCATAAACGTGATTTATTACTGATCGCTGCGATCGGATTGATCGGCAACACGATTTCGATCGTCACGCAGGAAATCGGCACGAAATTATCAACCGCGCAGATGGGTGCGATTATTACGGCATCCACTCCCGCATTTATGGTTGTATTTGCCCGGCTGATTTTGAAAGAACGGTTAACGCTGAAAAAAGGAATATCGACAGGGCTGGCGACGATCGGAGTATTGCTCATTGTGGGGAACGGAGATCTCAATATGTCGAGCCAGTTCGGCGGTCTCTCGCTTCTGGCTGCGGCGCTGACATGGGCTTTGATGTCCGTGCTGATGAAACGGGTTCCCGGCCATTACTCACCGCTTGTCGTCACAACGTATTCCATTTGCGTCGCATTTGTCATCCTGACCCCGTTTACAGCGGGCCCGCTTCGGGAGATTCCTTTGTCTCAGCTTGCCCGGCCTGAGATATGGGGCGGACTTTTATATCTGGGTGTGATCTCAACCGCCTGCGCGTTCATGCTTTGGAATCGCGGATTACAATTGCTGAATGCGGCAAGCGGCGGTCTGTTTTTCTTCTTTCAGCCGCTTTCCGGGACATTGCTCGGCTGGCTGCTGCTGGGAGAGACGATCGGAGGAACCTTCTGGATCGGGGCGGCCCTTATTGTTTCAGGCGTCGTTCTCGTCATGAAAGAAAAATAGAAAATGAAAAAAAGCCATTCAGCAAATGAATGGCTTTTTCTGATTTCCCGGCAGGATTCGCTCCGCCATAAACAGAAAACAAGGAGCAGAAACGGGGTACTCTCAAGGTGCAATTCGGGTTTCGTTTAATTAACATAACGGGCGGTGGAAAAAATGGAGCCAAAATGGCTTGAATGGGCAAAACAGCTTCAATCCGCGGCGCAAGCGGGGCTGGCTTATTCCAAAGACATATATGATATTGAGAGATTTGAAGAAATAAGAAAAATAAGCGTGGATATCATGGCGCAACATACCGGCATCGACAAAAGCATCATCAAAGACGTATTCGCCGGTGACACGGGCTATCCCACTCCGAAAGTTGATATCAGAGCGGCAGTTTTTAAAGATCAGAGCATATTAATGGTAAGAGAGAAAAGCGACGGCAGATGGGCGCTGCCGGGCGGATGGGCTGATATCGGGATTTCACCGGGCGAGACCGCTGTCAAAGAAGTAAAAGAGGAGTCGGGAATCGACGTAAAGCCCGTTAAACTGTTAGCTGTAATGGATAAGAAATGCCATTCCCACCCGCCGTCCGCCGCCCACGTTTACAAAGTGTTTATCCGATGCGAGATCATCGGCGGCCGGCTCAGGGAGGGAACGGAAACAAGCGCGGCCGGCTTTTTTGCGGAAACGGAACTGCCGCTGCTATCTGAAGCCCGCAATACGGAAAGTCAGATTAAAAAGATGTTCGCATATCTCAAACATCCGGACGAACCCGTTTATTTTGATTAAGGCAGCAAGCAGAAAGAAAAGGGGGCCCAAGTATAATGGAGGATTCAATTAAACAGCAGGCGCAGCGGCAATTTGCTAAAAACGCCGCGAAATATGTAACTAGTCCCGGATACGCCGCAGGAGAGGATTTGGCATATCTCATTTCAGCTTCCGGTGCCGAAAAGCATATGGACGTGCTGGATATCGCGACGGGAGGCGGACATACGGCTAACGCTCTCGCTCCTCTCGTACGCTCTGTTATCGCATATGACCTCACGGAAGAAATGTTAGCAGCCGCTGAAGCATTTATAACCGGAAACGGATGGACGAACGTGTCATTCGAAAAAGGCGATGCTGAAAAGATGCCGTTTTCCGATGCTGCTTTCGATATCGTCACATGCAGAATCGCGGCGCATCATTTTCCCGATGTCAGAGCCTTTGTTCATGAAGCGTTTCGGGTTGTCAAACCGGGCGGCAGACTGCTTCTCATTGACAATACCGCACCTGAAAAGGATGAATATGACCATTTTTATAATGACATTGAAAAGAAACGGGATCAGAGCCACTTTCGGGCGTGGAAAAAAACAGAATGGCTTCGTTTTCTGGAGACAGCCGGCTTCCGGATTGAATCCGCTGTCTGCTTTTTGAAACCATTTCAATTTACCGTCTGGTGTGAACGGGCAAGCCTGACTGAAGAGAAAGCCGCATTACTGGAAAAACAGATGCTGGATGCTCCTTGTGATATACAGCGGTTTTTTTCTGTAGAAAAGGATCAATCAGGCCGTATTGCGGGCTTCACAGGTGAATCGGCCTGTTTCTGCGCGCTCCGTCCCGTCTGAGACGAAAAAACCGCTGTGCAGTTTTCCTGCCCGCGGTTTTTTCGTATTATCTGTTCTTGATTTGAGAAATAATAGCGGAAGTGACATCTTCCGTTGAATGTTTTCCGCCGGCATCAGGAGTCAGAATACCGCTGTTTGTGACCGTTTCAATAGATTGTAAGAGGAGATGGCCCAGTTCCTCTTCTCCGAATGAATCGAGCATTAATTTCGCCGTCCATATTTGGCCGATAGGATTGGCTATTCCTTTTCCGACAATATCCGGGGCGGAGCCGTGAACAGGCTCAAACATGGAAGGATATTTGCCGTTTACATTGATGTTGGCTGCGGGAGCGATTCCGACGCTTCCCATAATCGCCGCGCCGATATCTGTCAGCACATCTCCGAACAGATTCGAAGCGACAATGACATCAAAGCGTTCGGGCTGCGTGACAAAGAAGGCCGCCAGTGCATCGATGTGCTGGGAATCCGTCTCGATCCCGGCGTACTCCCGGCTGACCTCTTTAAAGATGTCATCCCAGAACGGCATCGAGTGAACAATACCGTTTGATTTCGTCGCGCTTGTGACGTGTTTCCGCCGACTTGCCGCCAGTTCGAAAGCATACCGCATCACTCTTTCTGTACCCCGGCGGGAAAAGACCGCGTTTTGTATGGCGATTTCGTCCTCACCCTGATAAATTCTGCCGCCGACAGAGCTGTACTCGCCCTCACTGTTTTCGCGGACGACTATCAGATCAAAATCTTTCGGGTTTACGAGGGGGGAAGTGATTCCCGGCAGGAGCTTCGCCGGCCGTACATTAATCACCTGTTCAAATTCCCGGCGTATCTTGATGAGCAGCCCCCACAGCGAAACATGATCGGGGACGAGTTTTTGATTCCCCACCGCTCCCAAAAACAAAGCATCAAAGTGCTGTAACGTTTCTAATCCATCATCCGGCATCATAG
The DNA here is from genome assembly GCF_057196865.1 of Bacillus sp. SYZHCR11. NCBI lineage: Bacteria > Bacillati > Bacillota > Bacilli > Caryophanales > Bacillaceae > Bacillus > Bacillus sp. SYZHCR11. The sequence goes on along the minus strand of NZ_JBXUND010000004.1, from coordinate 18,162 downwards.
TCCCGTGCTCCAAGTAATACTCGCAGCTCCACGGAAATGAAGTGAAATCAAAGGCAATGCCTCCATGTAATTCGGCGATCGCGTTCAACACCCGCTCCGCTTGCGGAACGACTTCTTTCCCCACACCGTCCCCCGGTATGCTGGCAATCTTGTATGTTTTCATGTTTCCGTCACCTCTGAATGAATTGTTTTCGGTTTACGGAAGACCGTCGACCGTCGTTCGCTATAATTCCATATTACGCCACCTCCGTTATGCTGACAAGCTCTGGAATGTTGCTTCCATAGATAAACTGTTATATGATCTTGGTAACAATAAGGCCTAAATTGTATGAAGAGGTAGGAAAGATGGATAATTTTAAATTAGATAAGCCAATCCCGTATTATCTGCAGTTTTATTCCCAATTGAAAAAAATGATATTTGACGGGATTTTTAAACCGGGTGAACGGCTGAATGAGACTCAGCTGGCGAAGGATTTCGGAGTCAGCCGGTCGCCGGTCAGAGAAGCCATGCGGCTCCTTGAAAAGGACGGGCTTCTGACGGCAGACGATCGAAACGGCTTTGTCATTTATTCTTTGTCCGTTAAGGATGTTGAAGAGATTTATCAAATCAGAATGTCACTTGAATCATTGGCGGTCGAACTGGTTATTGATGAAGCGGCTGAGAGTGAAATTGACCTCATTGAAAAACAGCTGCGGGAGACGGAAGAAGCCATCAATAAAGGCGTCAAAGAGACTGAGATTATTTCCTTAAACGAGTCGTTTCATCGGCTCCTTGTGGATTTCAGCCGCAACAGCCGGCTGGCCATGCTGCTTGAGCATGTCAATGTGCTGATTCATTTTTGCAGAGTTCTTAATTTTAAAGGAGATGACCGTGCGGAGGTTATCCTGCATGAGCACCGGAAAGTCTTTGAAGAAATAAAAAAGGGCGATAAAACAAAAGCCGTGCAATATATGACGGAGCATCTCAAGCATGATGAAGAACATCTGAAAGGTGTGCTCAAAGCGGGTGAAACAGACGAATCATCACGATAGACAAGGTGAAAAGCCTTGTCTTTTTTTGCCGATGTCATCGAACCGTCATAAAGACCTGACGAATGTTCCTTGCATGATTTTTTCCGCGTCATTTATGATGGGTATGGAAGAGACGCAAAAAAGGCAAAGGAGTTTGAAAAATGGCGAAACATATTCTGATGATCAATTTTCCCGCAGAAGGACACGTAAACCCGACTTTGGGTATGACAAAGGCCTTCAGCGAACGGGGCGATCACGTTCATTATATCTCAACGGAAAAATACAAAAGCAGACTGGAAGGAGTAGGAGCGAAAGTTCATCTTCATAGCGATCTGCTCAGAATGACACCCATTGATCCCGGCAGTCCGTCCGGCATACTTGCATTTTTAAAGGTTCATATCAAAACGTCACTGGAGATTTTACATATTGTGCAGCGGCTGGCAGAGGACATTCAATTCGACGCCGTCTATTATGATAAATTCGGTGCGGGAGAGCTGGTGCGGGATTATCTCAACATTCCCGGCATCTCTTCTTCAGCATCCTTCCTGTTCAATGAAGACCGTCTGAAAATACTGCCGCTCCATCCGGAATCGGGCGTGCCGTTTCAGCCGGACAGGGAATGTGAAGAGCTGTTGGCGGAGATGAAAGACAAATACGGTGTCGCCCCTGACAGCATGGTTCAATTTATGAACAACACAGGTGAATTGAACGTCGTCTATACAAGCAGATATTTTCAGCCCGAAAGTGAGACATTCGGAGATGAGTATTTATTTATCGGTCCGAGTTTTCCGAAGAGAAAAGGGCGCGTCGACTTCCCGATTGACTCATTAAAGAATGAAAAAGTCATTTATATCTCAATGGGGACGGTGCTCGGGGACACGGAAGCGTTTTTCAATCTGTGCATAGACGCGTTCTCAGATTTTGAAGGAAAAGTAGTCATTGCCGCCGGGGAAAAAGCCGATCTGTCGAAAATCAAACAGGCGCCGGAAAACTTTATCATCGCCCCGTACGTGCCGCAGCTTGAAGTGCTGGAGCAGGCCGACGTGTTTGTCACGCATGGCGGAATGAACAGTGTAAATGAAGGCATTCATTATCAAGTGCCGCTGGTCGTTATTCCGCATGATAAAGACCAGCCGATGGTTGCGCGCCGCCTGACTGAATTGGATGCAGGCTGTACAGTGCAAAAAGATGAAGTGAGCGCTGAAAAGGTAAAGCTTGCCGCGGAAGAAGTGCTGCATAACGGAAAATACAAACAAGGCATTCAAGCCATTAATGAAAGCTTTAAAGAATGTATGGACATGAAGGATGTTCTGGCCCGGATCGACCGGTTTATTGAACAAAAACATGCTCAATAATACATGGAAAAAGCCTGTTTCCTCTGCCAAAGGGAAACAGGCTTTTTATAATGGCTTTTAGATGATGTGATGTTCTTCATTTGCAAGTTTCACAAGAGTCAGAAGAGATTCTGCCTCATGTGCGTTGAGTGTTTTTGCCAGACGGTCTTTTTCAAAGATCTGCTGGCCGAAGACATTCACTGACGCCTGGTCAACCGCCGTGTGCCAGTTCTTTTGTGAATGATTCTCGGAAAAAGAGAAAACAAACACGGCAAAGACCGCTATAAGCATCGCCATGACCCAAAATTTTTGCCGTTTTCCTGCTGCTGACATAGGCCGCCTCCTAACGTTCATTTTACTGGTATTAGATCATATATGAGCTGTTTTTCATAGAGTAAAGAAGTCATTATTTCAGGTAGTCCAAATGAAACGGAGCACAGCCGAAAGCCCGCCGGTCAGGCCGATGAGCCAATTCATATTTTGTTCATATTTTATTAAAAGTTTATCCAAGCCTGTCCTTTACAGTGGATATAACCATAAAACGCTGCTGAAAGGGGCCTTGAAAAATGCATATTCATATGATCAACAAAAACCAGTTTGAGAGTGACTTGGAGGCGGCCGGCTTCATCCGTCAGGCAGATGATATTATCGGCAAAATGAAAGAATACGTAACGGAATACGCCGCTTCATCCGAACGGTTTCTGATTGAAATTCAAACCGTCATGAACGAATACAAAGCCGTCGTCTGTGCGATGTTTTCGACTATGGAAATTGCCGGCGCAAAAAAAGACGAGAAGCATGTTGAGTTCGAAGCCTGCACAGTGTTGTGCGAATAAAAGACCTTCATTAAACCTCCGCGGCTGCCTGAACGGCAGTTTACTGACTGGTGTTCCGGGAAGGAAAAATATTGAAACTTCTAAAGCGGCTGTTCGTATAAAAGAGTAAATCAGCTTGTATATGGAGGTTCGTGAAATGAACGATAAGAAAAAACAAGCTTTTGAACAGCTTTTCAGCACTTTAGACGAAAGACATGAAATAAACGGAGCTGTATTGGCAGCGGAAAACGGCCGCATCTTATATCAGGGTTCATTCGGCGCTGCGGAACTGAAAACAAAGAGGATGCTGAATGACCAATCGGTCTTTGAATTGGCCTCAGTATCGAAGCCGTTTACAGCTTTAGGCGTTATCATTTTAGAGCAGCAAGGGAAGCTGCGTTATGACGATATGATAGAGCCGTGGCTTCCTGATTTTCCTTATCCGGGCATTACCATTCGGCATTTACTCCATCATACGTCAGGATTGCCGGACTATATGGAGTTATTTTTAACACATTGGGACCGGGACAGAATTGCCGTTAATCAAGATGTGATCGATATGCTTAAGCAGCATAAACCGGATGCTTATTTCCCGCCGGGCAAGGAGTGGCTATACAGTAATACGGGGTATGCGGTGTTAGCGGTTATTATAGAAATTGTATCAGGCATGAGTTTTGCTGAATTTATGAAACAAGCCGTATTTCATCCGCTTCGTATGCACGATACGCGGATTTATAACAGAAGGCTGAGTAAAGAAAACATTCCAAACTATGCATATGGCTATGTGTATGATGTTCATTCCGGAGAATATGTGCTGCCGGATGAACTTGAGGAAACCGATTATGTCGTCTTTCTTGACGGGATTCAAGGTGACGGAACCGTTAACTCCACTATTAGAGATTTATATCTGTTTGATCAGGCTCTTTATAAGGAAGAAATCATCGGCAAAGAGTCTAAAGATCAAGCGTTTACACCGGGCTATTGGAATGAAGAAGAGCAATTCGGATACGGATTTGGCTGGATGATTCAAAACAGCGCCCAAAAAGGGAAGGTTATCAGTCACGACGGAGGCTGGCCGGGCTATTCAACTCTGATGATCCGGTATATTGACCAGAACAAAACACTGATTTATCTCAGCAATATGGAACAATCGTATCAATTTGAACAAGCTGTGATTGCCGCGGCCGTAAACATCTTATTTGATCAGCCGTACGTGATTCCGAAACGTCCGGCGGATCAGAAAAAAGCAGATATCGATCCTGCGATTTACAGCAGATTTACCGGCAATTACTCATTTCAGGATGACACACATGCATCGGTGACGGTAAAAGAAAACCGATTGTATCTTGCAATAGACGGGCAGACACCATTCGAATTATTCCCAATGACGGAAACCCGTTATTTTGTCAGGGCGCTGCCGCTTGAAATTGAATTTACAGGTGATAAAGCACAAACTGCCCCGCATTTCGTTTTATATCAGGACGGCACAGAAGAAACGGCTTTGCGGATAGACTGACTGACATGCAAAACAAAACCGCCGTCCTGAGAAGACGGCGGTAATAGAAAAGTCAAACCCCTTTAATGACGCGAAATTTTCTTTTCGGCTCTGACATAAATATAGAAGAAAAAATCATAGCTCCGACCATTGTGATGTATTCCATATAAAGCGAAACTTCTGCCAAAACCAACCCCGCAATCATTAAAACAGCGCCCAATACCACCGCAAAAACCTTCGTTTTCATGATGAGTTCCCCCTATTATCTGATAATTAAATTATACTGCATCTCTATTAATGTGTACATTTTGTGAACAATTTCACCTGATAAAAGGCAATAAAGAGAGAGTTGAAGAATTAGGAGAAATGACAGGCCATCTTTTTGTTTTACCGAAGAAACGAAAGGGAAAATGAAAAATCAAAAAGGCAAAGGAGTTCTTGAAATGAAAGCGAGACTATTTTTATTCAGCATGTTTCTCCTGATCCCCGTTCTGGCGCTTGCCGGATGCAACGGTCAATCTTCAGGAGGAAGCGAAAAAGCGAAAGACAAAGAAACGCACTCTCACGAAGACATGAATCACTCAGGTTCATCCGAGGTGCCGAAAGGTTTAAAGAAAGCCGAAAATCCGACTTATAAAGTCGGCAGTGACGTCATGATTTTAGCTTCTCATATGAAAGGCATGAAAAATGCGCAAGGAACCGTAAAAGGTGCTTATGATACAACGGTTTACAGTGTATCTTACACTCCGGAAACGGGAGGAAAGCGCGTCGAAGATCACAAATGGGTCATTCAGGAAGAGCTGAAGGGCGCCGGTGATAAAACGTTAAAACCGGGTGACAAGGCCGTGATCGAGGCATCCCATATGAAAGGCATGAAGGGTGCCGAAGCCGTTATTGATTCAGCCAAAAAGACAACCGTTTATATGGTCGACTATACACCGACTGACGGCGGCCAAAAAGTAACCAATCATAAATGGGTGACAGAAGACGAGCTTGCTGCCGCAAAATAAAAAGACCGCCAAAGCCGAAGGAACTCCTTTGGCTTTTTTGCGGTCTCACATTTATGCGGATTTTCTTTTCAAGGCAGGTCTCGTTAAAGAGAATACAGCTAACGCGACAGCGATAATGACAATCAAACCGCCGCACCAGGCTGTTGCTGTGACAGAACCGGTTTGTCCGATCACGCCGCCGCCGATGGCTGACCCGAGCGCGATGCCGATCTGCAAAGCGGACGTGTTGAAGCTTTGCTGAATATCGGAAGACTCAGGCGCAATTTTGATTAAATAGCTTTGCTGCGCCGGCGCAAGGCTCCAGCTGAGCAATCCCCAGATCACCATCGCAGGCAGGAAAATGATTAAAGAAACCGTTGTCAGCGGAAGAATAAACAGGATCAGAGCGAAAGAAACGGTCACAAGCATGATGCTTTTAAATGCTCCTAAACGGTCATACAGCCAGCCTCCGAACGGGCCGCCGCATACCGCTGACAGACCGAACAAAAAGTAGCATACACTGACCCAAACGGAACTCAAATGAAGCGTTCTTTCCAAAAAAGGCGCAAAGTAGGCATAGAGTGTGTAATGCCCCGCCAATGTAAACAAGGTGACAAGGTGTGCGCTGGCAATTTTGGCGGTCCCGATCGTCTTGATCTGCTCACGAAACGGAATCATTTTTTCAGCAGGTATTTTTTCGAAAAAGACGCTGATAATCAGCATGGAAATGAGAGATAATACGCCGATTCCCAAGAACAGAACACGCCATCCGAAGGCATTGCTGATGATAATGCCGACAGGCACGCCTAAAGCGATTGCGGAGCTGAACCCCATGAAAATGATGCCGATCGCCCGCGCTCTGTATTCAGGCGCCACGATTTTAGGAGCAATCGTTAAAGAAAGGACGACAATCAGCCCTGTGCTCATGGAAGCGAGCACCCGTGACACCATAAGAACGGCGAAATTGGGACTGAAATAAGCGACCAGATTACTTAGGAAGAAAATAAACAGTGCGATTAAATAAAGCCGCTTTCGTTCAGCCTTTGCCGTCACTGCCAAAAGCAGCGGGCCGGATACCGCGTAACCGAGCGCAAACACGCTGATCAGCTGCCCCGCGCTGACAATGGATATATCTAAGTCGGAAGCGATTTGCGGAAGAATACCGCCCACAATTAATTCAACCAATCCGACTGCGATGGTAGATGCTGCAAGCAGAAATACTTTGAAATTCATGTACAGATACTCCTTTTTTTATTTTTTAGAAAATAAAAAATCCTGATTACAAAAAGTGTACGGGACAATTTTTGTAATCAGGATTTTACGGTTCCTGGTAGACACCCTCAAACCATATCATTGAGGTTATACAATATATTGCAATATTCGGTTGTGTCCGTTTCTGCAAAAAATTCTACCATAATAGTGAGGGAGATTCCATAGAAAATTCGAGGAAATCCTTTCAATTTCAATATCGGCGGCTGTAACGTCATTGATGAAGCAGGGAAAAAAATTTATGATAACCGTAAGGAGTCTATACAGATCAAACATTACACAGCCGGAGGAAACCGATGAATAAGTACGAAAAAATCGCCAACGAAATGAGAAAGAGGATTAAAAGCAGTGTATATGACATAGATCAGCCGATCCCGGATGAAAAGACGCTCGCTGCGGAGTTCGGGTGCAGCCGGATGACGATGAAGCGGGCGCTTGATACACTTGCGGCTGAAGGGATGCTTTTCAGAAAAAGAGGGCACGGCACATTTATCATTCAATCAGCCATGCAGGATGAGCACGTTCACGTAGTCAGCAACGAAATTCTCGGCTTAAGCAATTTGTTAAAAGGCAAAAATATCAAGAGCAAGGTCATCCGGTTTGAAGTGCAGTTTCCGTCTCAAGATGTCGCCGCACATTTGGCTATCGATGAAAAGACTCCCGTCTATTATGTAGTGAGGCTCAGAATCGTTGAAGGCGAACCGTACGTTCTTGAAAAAACGTACATGCCGGCGAGCCTTATACCCGGCATTAATGACGAGGTGCTCAACCATTCCATCTACGATCATATTACGCGGGGATTGCAGCTCAAAATCGCGGGCACACACAGAAAAATCAGAGCGTGCAAGTCGGATGATATGGATCAGCAATATCTCGGCTGCCGGCCGGATGACCCGATACTTGAAGTCGAGCATGTAGGCTTTTTGGACAACGGCACTCCCTTTGAATATTCATTTTCCCGCCACCGTCATGACAAGTTTGTCGTGACCTCAGTCAATATAAAACGTTCATAAAAGCGCCGAAGAGTGAGAGAAAAACTCACTCTTTTTTTGTTGCCGCTGATTTACATCGTCGCTTCTTTTATGTTATATTACCCAATGATAGAATCATCCTACAAATTTCAGAGGTGTTTTGATGGAGATATCCAAAACAAGCAGACTGTCGCTCGTAGAACAAGTGGTGGCGCAAATTGAATCGTTAATTCAATCGGATAAATGGCCGGTCGGGACGCGCATTCCCCCTGAGCTGGATTTAATGAAGCAATTTGATGTGAGCCGAAACACGTTGCGTGAGGCCATTCGGGCGCTCGTACATGCCGGCCTGCTTCAGACAAGGCAGGGGAGCGGTACGTATGTCAGCTCATCCAGTGTTCTCGGCGCGGCATTTTACCGCCATATTAAAAAATCAAATTTGCTTGAAACATTAGAAGTCAGATACGCACTCGAAAGAGAAGCTGCACGATTGGCGGCGGAAAGGCGTAATGACGAAGACCTGAAAGCACTGAAGGCATGCTTGGATGAATGTGAAGCGGCCTTGCAAAATGAAGATCGAAAACGGTATGCCGAAGCCGACATTAAGCTGCACAAAACAATTGTACAGGCGGCCCATAACAATATGCTTTCTGATCTATACGAGCATATGACGGAGGCGCTTTGTGCGTCAGTCCATAACCTGTTGGAAATCACCCCTGCTATCCGGATCCACACCCAGCTTGCCGCCGCAATTATCGGACAGAAACCGGATCAGGCCATGGAGGCCGTCAACCAATACATCACAGTATTTAAAGATACAATACACATGGAGGATGAACATGAAAATTAAAGACGAACATCAAGTTCTGCAAGCAAGTCAGCGTAAAAAACTGATATTGCTGGTCATCGGAGTCATATTGATAGGGGCCAACCTCAGAGCGCCTCTGACATCGGTCGGACCGCTCGTTTCCTCAATTCGGGACAGCCTCGGCATGACCAATGCGGCTGCCGGCACCATTACGACAGTGCCGCTTTTGGCCTTTGCATGTCTGTCGCCGTTTGTTCCTTTATTGTCCCGGCGCTTCGGGACCGAGATTGTCTTACTGTCATCATTAATTGTCCTGACAGCCGGAACTCTGCTGCGCTCCATCGCCGGAATCGGCACTCTCTTTTTCGGAACGATCCTGTTGGGATTGTCGATCGCCGTATGCAACGTCCTGCTGCCGAGTCTCATTAAACATAAGTTTCCCGGAAATTTAGGCATCATGACCGGCGTCTACTCGGTTTCTATGAATCTGTGCGGCGCGATTGCATCCGGCATCAGCGTGCCGATCGCCTCTTCAGCGGGGGTAGGCTGGAAAGGCGCGCTCGGCTGCTGGGCTATCCTTTCTTTTATTGCGTTCGTCATGTGGATTCCGCAAATGCGAGGACGCGAACTGCCCGTCCGCACGACTGGGACAAACGGAGAGAAAAAAAACAGTCTGATGCGGTCTCCGCTGGCTTGGAAGGTAACGATGTTCATGGGGCTGCAATCCCTTATTTTTTACACCGTCATCGCTTGGCTGCCGGAAATTCTTCAGCAGAATGGACTCAGCTCAAGTAAGGCGGGATGGATGCTTTCATTAATGCAATTCTCAGTCCTGCCGATTACTTTTATCGTGCCGATCGCTGCCGCTAAAATGAAAAATCAGCGCGCACTCGCCGGACTGACGGCTTTATTTTTCCTTATCGGCATTGCCGGCGTTCTTTTCGGAAGCCCGGCTCTCACTCCGCTATGGGTCATTTTGATCGGAATTGCGGGAGGCTGTGCGTTCAGTCTGGCGATGATGTTCTTCAGCCTGCGGACCCGGCATGTTCATGAAGCCGCGGCGCTTTCCGGCATGGCCCAGTCATTCGGATACCTGCTTGCTGCGTTCGGGCCGCTTGTATTCGGTTTGCTGCATGACATCACGCACGGCTGGACGGTTCCGTTATTCATGCTGATCGCAGTCTCTGTTCTGATTTTCATTTTCGGAGTCGGAGCGGGAAAAGCGGAACAGATCAAAACAGCATAAAAAAACAAAGGACCCGTTTAGGGTCCTTTGTTTTTTATTTAAAAAGCTGTCTCAGGCCGTTACGCTGTCAGTTTTAAGCCGATGACACCGATGAGGATAAGCCCCAGAGACACCAATTGTGACAGATTGAATTTTTCTTTAAACCAAAGTATGCCTACGGCCGAAACGCCGATGCTTCCCATGCCGGTCCAAGCCGCATACGCGACACCTGTGGGAAGAACCTGCATCGCTCCGGAAAGGCAAAAGAATGAAAGCATAAAGCCTGTTACCATGACAATCAGCGGCCACTTTTTTTTAAAACCGTCAATATGTTTCATGGCAACGGCCGCTACAACTTCCTCCGCTCCGGCAATAAATAACAGCAGCCATGCCATTAATGTTCACCCCTTGTTTCAGTTTCTTTCGTAAATACCTTCATTCCTAAAATGCCGGACAACAGCAAAGCCAAAAAGAATATTTGTCCGATTGAAAACGATTCGCCTAAAATGACGCCCGTTACATATGTGCCGACGGTGCCTATTCCGACAAAAACGGTATATGCGGCAGCCATCGGAATTTTTTTATAAGAGCGGATCAGCATCAGAAAGCTGACGGCAATCAAAAGGAAAATACCAATCCAATCAAAGAGCGAATCCGCATGCTTCAGGGCGGACGCCCAAACTACTTCTAACAATCCGGCTATCAATACAAGCAGCCAATACATGATACAGTCACCTCAGTTATGAATGAATGTCAGTCATTTTTACGGCGGTCAAAAATGATCGGTCTCCGCCAATCATTTCTGCAAGCTTCTTTTGAGAAAGCTGAATATTTCTTTTTTATATACTTCGAGATCGACATCCTGTTCACAGCCGATATAAAACCGTTCAGCCGCGTTCTCGACAACGTTGATAATCGTTCTGGCCGTCCATCTGACATGAATGCCGCTGATGACCTCACCCTGTTCAATGGCCGTATTGATCATGCCTTCCAGCCAGGAATAATAAGGCTGATAAATGGCTTCCCATTTCTCCATTGAATGATCGATGGCAAGACCGGAATAACAGAGAACGATAATATCTTTATGAAGCCGGGTGATGTGAAATGTCTCATCTACCAAAATGTCCAGCAACGTCCAAAAATCTTCAGAACCGTCCGTTTTCCCTTTTATTCTGTCCAGCGTAGTGTCGAGCAGGTTTTCTGCAATCGCGGATATCAGTGCGTTTTTAGAAGAAAAATATAAGTAAAACGTACCTTGGGCCGTTCCGGCTTTTTTGACGATTTCTGAAATGGATGCTTTGTCTAATCCTTTTTCAGAAATGACTTCAATCGCGGCTTGCAGGATCTTTTCGTATTTTCCCGAGCTTTGTTTTGCCAATAGAGGGGTTCCTCCTTTTATGAATGACTGTCATTCATTTTATCGCATGTTCGCTTTTTTGTCATCCCTTAACATAAAAATACCGGAAAGAAGACCATACTTCTTTCCGGCATTCGTCATTTATCACTGTCGATCATAGCCTTCGGCAGACCTGTATATTTTGCCCAGTAATAAATACCGAGCGAACCGATGGCGATCAGAATCAGGTCAAGCGGATTGCTGATAATGCCCAATCCGTGGCCGAACGAGCCGAGATAGGAGAAAATCAGCATCATGACATAAAAGCCGACGATCCACCATGCTGATTTCAGCTGCTGGCGTATGCTGACATCATCTTTGGGAGCATATTTACTGAAACAGAGATAGATCAGAAACATGACAATTTGAGAACCGAGAAGCCAGGATACGGTGCGCCATCCGGACCAATATACAATATAAGAGGTAAAAATAAACGACAGCGGCCCGATGATGCTCATCCCTTTTAAATAAAACGGTCTGTTAATGTTCTTTGCGTTGACTCTCAGCGCCGCAGAAGAAATCGGCGCAATCGCATAAGACAGAATCAATGCGACGGAGCATACGTTAACAAGAGCGTTCCAAGAAGGGAACGGAAGCGTCCAAAAAACAGCCAGACCGAACGAAAGCCAAAGGGAGGCACGCGGTGTCCCGGTTTCTTTGTTGACTTTAGAAAAAATGCTGAATAATGTTCCGTTTCTGGCCCAGGCATAGACGAGACGTGAAGTCGTATTCATAAAGATATTTCCGTTACCGCCCGGTGATAAAATCGCATCTAAAATGACCAATGTCGCCAGCCACCCCAAACCGAGCAAGACGGCGATATCTTTGAACGGAAGGGAGAATTCAGTCCCGATAGCCGGCCATCCGTGCTTCAGGGTATCCCCCGGGATCGCCCCGATAAAAGTGAGCTGCAGTACGGTGTAAATAATAGTAGAAACGATAATACAAACAATCAATGCAATCGGAATGTTCCGCTTCGGATTCTGCACTTCACTCGCGACAGCCACAATCGGATGCAGCCCAAGGTATGCAAACATGACGCCGCCTGTGGAAATCGCGGCCTGAATTCCGGTGAAACCAAAAGGCGCGAATCCGTGAACGGTCATATTGCCCGGGTGAAAATGAAAAATCAGTACAACAATTACCGTAATCGGTACGACATATTTAAAAATCGAAATAATGAAGTTTGCTTTCGCAAAGGTTTTGACACTCCAGTAATTGAGGAGGAAGAACAGGCAGAGCAGCGCAAATTGCAATATCCATCCGGCAATTGTCGGAGAATCAGAGCCTTTTACGGTCAAACCGGGAAACCAATACGCCACGTATTGGCGGACTGCCGTGACTTCTATAGAAATAAGACTCGTGTATGCCACAATGGTGACAAAGGAAATTAAATATCCGACCAGGTGTCCGTGTGAATATACGGGATACCGGATAATTCCCCCGGTCCGCGGCAGCGCGGCGCCCAGTTCCGCATAAACCAAGCCGATCAATAAGATGATTCCCCCGCCGATCAGCCAGGAAAAAACGCCTGACGGGCCCGCTTTAGAGGCGACGTTACTGACGGCAAACAGCCATGCCGAACCGAATATGGCTCCCATGCCGATTAAAATAAGATCAAAAAGTGACATAGTTTTCTGGAAGTTTCCTTGCTTAGACATTCGCTGCCTCCTTAAAAAAGACATTGTTCTCTTTACATAATTCCCATTATCATTCAAACATACCCAGCCGGCCGGCTGGAAAATTAGGACAACTTTCGAAACGAAGTATGTACAGAAATTTGCTCACATCAAAATCACGGCCGTATGGCAAGATCTCCCGGCTTATATTCCCCGTTTTGAACACATTCAAACCTCATATTCAGAAAAACAAAAAACGCCCGAAACAGGCGTTTTTTGTTACAAGTTCATATCTTTCAGTCCGGGGCTGTGCTCATTCGGAAGCTCGGGAAGTTCCGGGACGGGGAAACCTTTAGGAGGCTCTGACACACTTAATTTGCCGCCGTTTCGGCTCGGCGTCGTTCCCTGCAGAATTTCTCCGATCCGTGTCGGATCCAGTCTGAAATTAAATTGGGTATTATGATAACCCATTTCAACGAATTTCCGGCATTCCGGGTATTTTTCAATATCATAATTCGGCACGGGAAATAATTTGCCCCATTCGACACCCAGTGTTTCCAGCGCTTTTGTAAATGCATTTTGATGGGCGTTGTCACGGACGATCAGAAAACCGAGTGTTTCTCTGAACGTCTGGTTTGAGCTCATTTCATAAATGCGCGTCTTTTGCAGCACGCCGGTTGATTCCAGCACGACATTGTCCAATAGATCGGAAATCAGATTCCCGTGGTTGTATACCCAAGACCCGTTCCATGGATTGCCGCTTGCATCGGCAGGAAGAGAACTTTGCGCCCCGATAATATAATGGTGCGGATTGGCGTGTTTAACCGCTTCGTCTAGCGGCGCCTGATCTGCTGCCTGATTTCCGGCGCCCTCAGCGCCGCTTTCATCCAGCAGCGCATTAATCGTATGCTGGACGAGCTCAACGTGTGCAATTTCTTCTAAAAATACGCCGCGAAGCAGGTCGCGGAACTGCTTTTCTTTTCCTCTGAAATTAGAGCTTTGGAAAAAGTATTGCATCATCGTCCGCATTTCCCCGTAATGCCCGCCTAAAATTTCCTGAAGCACCTTGGCCGCGGCCGGGTCCGGCTTGTCCGGTTTAATGATATTGATCAGCTCTTCTTTGTAATAATACATAAACAGCGCCCCCTGAAAGAAGTTTTCGGTTCTTCTGTTAGTGTCTTTGCAAAGTCAGTTTTTATGTATCGGCATCAAAAAAAGGACGGAAAGCGTGTCCGTCCTTTTGTGTTAAGCCTCAACCGCCCCGCGAAGTTTCGTGTTGACAAGCCCGTTCCATCCTTGATCCATCGTACTGTGAATCTCGGAGCTTTTCCGATTGACTTTATTGATGACGGCTTCCGGCTCTTTCCATCCGCCGTGAATGAGAGTGAATTCCGTATCTCCGCTTTCCGTTTCCTTTAAGACAAAAGAGACGATCCAGCCTTCCGTATCCCACGAAAAAGAAAGGCGGTACGGCGCTTCAATATCCAGCAGCTTGCACGGAGACGGACCGAACGGAGATTCCAGCTGAAACTCACTGTCTTCTTGAGGTGTGAAATCATTCGGCATAAACCAGAGAGACAGGCCGTCCGCCGTAGAGACCGTATCCCAGACAACTTGTATCGGCGCCTTGAAAACGGCGGTATGAATAATGTCCGGTAATGGCTGATTGCTGTTGTTGTTTTTGTTATCTTTGTTTTGTTTATCAGACATGATGCGTAACCACTCTTTCGCTGTTTTTACTTTTGATCATACTACACAGGGCAGGACATTTGAAAACAAATCAAACTTATTTTATGCTTTTCCAAAGCCATTCAATTCATTTTAAGGAGACGTAGTGATGACAGATCAATTTAAAGCGTTAGTAGTCGATCAGCGTGAAGACCGGTTTTCAGTCAGCGTACGGGAGCTGGCGGTTCAGGACCTTCCCGAGGGTGAAGTGCTGATTAAGGTTTGCTACTCAGGGGTGAATTATAAAGACAGCTTGGCTGCCATTCCTGACGGCAAGATCGTAACCTCGTATCCTTTCGTGCCGGGAATTGATTTAGCAGGAATCGTCGTTTCTTCAGATGACGCCCGTTTTAAAGAAGGGGACAAAGTCATTGCGACAAGCTACGGCATAGGCGTTTCCCATTTTGGCGGCTATAGCGGGATGGCCCGCATTCCGGCAGATTGGATCGTGCCGCTGCCTGAAGGTCTGACACTTAAAGAAGCCATGACGATCGGAACCGCCGGCTTCACTGCCGCATTGTCCGTCCAGCGTCTTGAAGAAAACCATGCCGCTCCTGAAAAAGGGAAGGTGCTGGTGACGGGAGCGACAGGCGGCGTCGGAAGCTTTGCCGTCTCCATTCTTTCAACCTTAGGTTATGAGGTCGAGGCCAGTACGGGAAAAGAAGAAGAAAGCGGGTATTTGAAGAGCCTCGGAGCAAAGACGGTCATTCACCGTGACGAAGTGTATAACGGCACGTTAAAACCAATGCAAAAACAAAAATGGGCAGCGGCCGTCGATCCGGTCGGAGGTGAGCCGCTTGCTTCAGTTCTCAGTCAGATTCAGTACGGCGGATCAGTTGCTGTGAGCGGACTGACAGCGGGAACGAAACTCCCGGCTACAGTCTTTCCGTTTATATTGCGCGGCGTCAGTCTCTTGGGAATTGATTCCGTATTCTGTCCGATGGAGACAAGAAAGAAAACATGGCAGCGTTTAGCTGATGACTTCAAGCCTGCAGATCTGGAGGCCTTTATTCAAAAGGAAATTACTCTTGAAGAGCTGCCGGATACGCTTCCTGCCCTTTTAAAAGGAGAAGCGAGAGGGAGAACGATTGTTACAATAAACGAAGAATAAAACAAAAACCCCCAATCAGCAGTTGGGGGTTTTCAATATGTAATCAATTATTGATTATAATAGGGGCAATTCATTGAGTATGTTATGAAAATAAATTGATATAAAACGAAAATTGATTATATATAGGTAATATAAAGGTGAGTTATAAAATTTTCTGAAATATTTATTGACTGAAAGCGCTTTTAAAATTATGATATTAACATAAGTACCAATAATATCATTATAACTTCACTACAAAGTAACTATAAAATAACAATATGACGAGAGGGGGAGAGCGAATAATCACTATAAATGATAACGCTTTCGGAACATTTTCTTCTTATATAACTGTTTTGGACGGTCAGACCTTGTATGCAGACGTTAGAGGTGTAAATATTGATAACTGAATATTCCGATATTATCTCTGTGTAAAAACTAGGAGGATTTGAAGATGAATAAAAATAGCAGCCAGCATTCATTTTTGAGAACCATCATTTTAGTATCGACATTCGGGGGGCTTCTTTTCGGCTACGATACCGGTGTGATTAATGGGGCGCTGCCGTTTATGGCGGAAGCTGACCAGCTTAATCTTACCGCTTTGACTGAAGGGATGGTGGCGAGCTCCCTGCTCTTGGGCGCTGCGATCGGCGCGGTTTTCGGAGGGAGATTGTCGGACTATAACGGCAGACGTAAAAATATCCTTATCCTTGCCGTTTTGTTCTTTGCAGCGACGCTTGGATGTACACTGGCGCCTAACGTATCGGTTATGATCATCTCCCGTTTTCTGCTGGGGCTTGCCGTCGGGGGAGCATCCGTAACCGTTCCGGCATATTTGGCTGAAATGTCGCCGGCGGAAAGCCGAGGGAGAATGGTTACCCAAAATGAATTGATGATTGTAACGGGCCAGCTGCTTGCCTTCACGTGTAATGCTATCATCGGCAATGTGCTTGGTGATACCTCTCACGCTTGGCGTTATATGCTCGTTATCGCGGCCCTTCCGGCGGTATTCTTGTTTTTCGGTATGCTGAAAGTTCCTGAAAGTCCGCGCTGGCTGGTTTCTAAAGGAAGAAAAGAAGATGCTTTGCACGTTCTCCGGCGAATAAGGAATGAAGAGAAAGCGAAGTCTGAGCTCGCTGAGATTGAATCTGCCTTTCATAAGGAAGCTCAGATGGAGCAGGCGACCTTTAAGGATCTTGCCGTTCCGTGGGTGCGCCGCATTGTGTTTATCGGGATCGGAATTGCGGTAGTGCAGCAGCTCACCGGCGTGAATTCAATTATGTATTATGGAACTCAAATTTTAAAAGATGCCGGTTTTGAGACAAAAGCCGCATTAATCGGCAATATCGCTAACGGTGTGGTTTCGGTGCTCGCGACTTTTGTGGGAATATGGCTTCTCGGCAAAGTCGGCCGCCGCCCGATGCTGATGACGGGGCTGATCGGAACGACTGCGGTGCTGCTTTTGATCGGAGTTCTGTCTGTCGTGCTGAAAGGATCGCCTGCTCTTCCTTATGTGGTTCTTTCATTAACAGTCACTTTCCTTGCGTTTCAGCAGGGGGCTGTCTCTCCGGTGACCTGGCTGATGCTGTCGGAGATATTCCCGCTGCGATTGCGGGGGCTTGGTATGGGGGTCACTGTCTTCTGCCTCTGGATCGTGAACTTCATTGTTGGTTTAACTTTTCCGGTCATGCTCGCAAACATCGGATTGTCTGCAACCTTCTTCATTTTTGTCCTGTTAGGGATAGCGTCCGTTATATTTGTGAAAAGGTTCCTTCCGGAAACGAAAGGTCTTTCGCTCGAACAGCTTGAACAAAACTTCCGTACCTATGAAAAAACAGATCGTAATAGCGCAGAAGCCGAGGTGAGCGGGTAATCTGAATAGACGCGGGGTTCCTGGGAATCCTGCTTTTTATTTATTATATAGAAGGGAATAATAAGCGGGAAAAAAGTTTCGTAAAAGTGTTGACCTAATTTAAAGTGCGTGGTATATTATTAAACGTCGCTGATGAACAAAGCGATAACGACAAATGAGAAAATGATCTTTTTAAAAAAAGACTTTACAAATTCTCGAAAGCGTGTATAATAAATGAGGTCGAGAAAAAAGACTTCGAAAAGAAATGAAATAACACTTGACATCATAACTGATTGGTAGTATGATAGTTAAGTCGCCTGATAAGCGCCCGTAGCTCAATTGGATAGAGCGTTTGACTACGGATCAAAAGGTTAGGGGTTCGACTCCTCTCGGGCGCGCCAATTCAAATGCGGGTGTAGTTTAGTGGTAAAACCTCAGCCTTCCAAGCTGATGTCGTGAGTTCGATTCTCATCACCCGCTCCATTATAATGATCTTTGAAAACTAAACAAGACAAAACGTACCTGTTAATTCAAAGTTTTAAATAAATCGCACAGCGATGTGC
>NZ_JBXUND010000003.1:0-563189 GCF_057196865.1 Bacillus sp. SYZHCR11 | reverse complement strand
TCGCCGTTTTCATCACACAGCTCAATATGATAGGCGCCGTCCGCTGAGGAAAGCACCGCCCACATCGTCTCCCGGCACGCAGAAAACACCTGCATATCCCGGAGGGCAAACGGCAGAAACGGCCGTCCGGACGCGGAACCGTCTGAGAGCACGAGACCGATAGAAGCCTGAAGGGCGGCGTCCAGCATGCTCGGATGCAGGATGAACGGCTCCTTTTCTTCGCGGGCGGACGGCGGAAGAGTGAGCTTCGCGAGCACTTCTCCGCTTCCGGCATAGACGGCGTCAAGCGCCTGATGAGACGGTCCGTAGGTGATGCCGAGGCTGTCGAATGCTTCATAACACTCAGCCTTTGACATGCGCCGGCCGCCGCAGCGCGCCTGAACCGCCTCCACATCGAGTACAGGAGCACGCTCCGTCTCTTCGAGCACGGCCTTTCCCTGGAAAAAGACAAGCGGCTCTTCTCCTTCGGCATACGCTTCAAAAGCGATGTCTCCGTTTTCTTCCGGCTGAAGCTTTACATGAAGCGTCACGCCTTCAGAAAGCGCCGTCACCGGACGGAGCCAAACGATCTGTTTGAGCCGGACACCCGCTTTCCCGCCCGGCAAGCCCTCAGCAGCAAGTGTAACGGCGGCCCGGGCCATTTCTAAAGCAGCCGCGCCCGGAAGCACCGGTTTTCCATTGACGATGTGATCAGCAAAAAACGGTTCACGCCCTGAAAAAACAGAAGTAAAGCGCTGGGCGGTAAAGGTCGATGTATTCGCGTGGAGCAGCGGGTGAAGTCTGGCTGCTTTCTCACTTTCCGCTGATCCTGTTTTGTCAAGTGACACATCAGCTTTTGTGACCCAATATCGGTCTTTGGCAAAAGGATAAGCCGGGAGACTGATGCGGCCCGGGTTGCGCTGATAAAGAGCTGACCAATCGACGTCAAGTCCTTTAACCCAAAGGTCAAGCAGCTTTCCGTATTTCCCTTTTTTCAGCCAGGCATTTATGGTAAGCGCCATATCTTCATCAGAAGTGAGCGAAGCCGCCAATGAATGATGTTTGGCTGTCCTGCCCCGCCAGATATGAGCATGTTCGATATGATCGTTTGAGAAACTCATAAGCTTCATTTTCAGTTCTTCTATCGACTCGGCCGTAAATGCAAGCCGCTCAGCCATCGGTTCTCTTCCCGCCTGAAGCGTGTAAGCGATTTTGGCCAAATCCCCGTCAGAACGTTTTTTTCTTATGACATCATCCAGAAGCTGGCGGGCGCGCTCTGTCAATTGCTGCTCATTTCGCGCTGATAAAATAATAACAGCCGGTTTTTGCGGAGAAACAGACGCGTTTTCCCTTGGTTTCAGGCTGTCAGACGGCACATATTCCTGAATGATGATATGCGCGTTTGCCCCTCCTGCTCCAAAAGAGGAAATACCGGCAATTCTCGGATATTCCTTCATTTCACCCGTGATATTCAAGACAGGTCGTTTCCATTCCGTTTCTTTTTGCTGTACGAAAAACGGAGTGTGCTCAAACTCAATATTCGGATTCAATTCCGCCGCATGCAATGAAGGGGCAATCCTCTTATGTTTCAATTGGAGAAGCAGTTTGGTGATTCCCGCAATCCCGGCAGCGCTTTCTAAATGTCCGATATTTGATTTAATTGAACCGATGGAACAAAACTGCCGGTCTTCTGTTGTCAGGCGAAAAGCTTTCGTTAACCCGTCGATTTCAATCGGATCACCGAGCGCAGTGCCCGTTCCGTGGGCTTCCAAGTAACTGACCGTTCTCGGGTGAATGTCTGTCCGTTTCAACGTCTCTGCGATCAGATCAAACTGCGCTTTCGGATTCGGCACCATATAAGCGTTTGTCCTGCCTGCTGCGTTCAGCATGCTTCCTTTGATAACGCCGTAAATATGATCGCCGTCTTTCTCCGCTTGAGCAAGCGGCTTTAACACAATCGCCCCTACTCCTTCACCGTCAACAAAACCGTCCGCCCTGTCTCCGAAAGATTTGCATTTATCACCGGGAGACAGCATTGAAAAAGCGGACAGCCGCTCATAGTGAGCCGGATCAACGATAAGATTGACTCCGCCGGCAATCGCTGTTTCACTCATTCCGCTCCGCAGGCTTTCTGCAGCGAGATGGACAGCTGTTAAAGAAGAAGAACAGGCTGTATCCACAGCCATACTCGGCCCTTGAAAATTGAACAAAAACGATACTCTGTTTGCGATAGACCAGTCGCTGGGAACTGTCGGGTAATTGCTGTTCATCACACCGACAAAGACTCCGATTTTCCGGCTGTCACAAAGCGTGGCCGGGGTGTACCCCGCATCTTCAATGCTTGAATAAGCAGTCTGCAGAAACAACCTTTCCTGCGGGTCCATCCTTTCAGCTTCCGCGGGAGATATACGGAAAAACAGCGGATCAAATTTATCAATGTCATCGAGGAAACCGCCCCATTTTGAATAAATGGACCCCCATTTTCCGCGTTCCTCGTTATAAAACGTTTTCCAGTCCCAGCGATCTTTCGGCACTTCTGTAATAGAATGCCTGCCGGCTTTTACATTTTCCCACAGCTCATCAACGTGATCGGCGCCCGGATACCGGCCTGACAGACCGATGACAGCGATATCCTGGATATAGGGATCTCCGTTTGTCCTGCTTTCTTCCTCGTTTTGAGGAATTACATTCAGGTTATCTGTGTGATCAGACAGCTGCTCCTCACGCACACCCATCGCTTTCATAAATGCTCCCCGCTGAGAAAGAAGAAGGTAATCCGCGATTTCTTCTATCGTCTGATATTCAAAAAAGAGGGTGCTGGTCATTTGGTCAAACACGTTACGAAAAGCATTTGTGAGCCTGACGACCAGAATAGAATCCAAACCGTATGCGGTTAATGAAACCGACGGATCCATTCTCCCGCTCGGAATCTTCAGCGTTTTTCCTATTAATTCCGTCAGATATGTGATGCCCCGTTCCCTTACGTTTGGAATCGGCGCGGCGCTTTCTGCGGGAGCCTGCATCCGTCCGGCGTTTTCGGAATGAGCCCGTCCATTCCCGAATTGCCGCTCGAGCGCTTCTTTACGGGAAGACAGAAAGTAATCAGCAAGCTCATCAATGGTTTGATATTCAAAAAACAAAGTGCTGCTGACAGAACCGAAGACGTCTTTTAACGCGTTGGTCAGTCTGACGACCAGTATGGAATCCAATCCGTATGCGGTTAAAGGTTCATGGGATAAAAGACGATGCGCCGGCACTTTAAGCGCTTCACCGATTACCTTCTTCATCAGTTCAACGCTTTTTTCTCTCAAGCTGAAATGCAATGTATCATCCGAAAGACCATCTGCGTCATACGGACGGCGCTCCGGTTTTTCTTCTGATGCCTGCGGGAGGGCAAGCCTGACCGTTCCGTCACTTTCAGCCGCTATAATCTGCTGGCCTAAGTCGTGTGCGGCTTCAGCCGGAAACAGAGGATGGACGAACCCTTCAAGTGAAAGCGCTTCCGACCAGCCGGCCGGCTCAACTCCCGGACAGCCCGGAATCCGTAAATCATGATCCTCATACAGCCACCAGCCTTCAAGAAGGCCGAACGTCACATGGTTGAATACGGTGCGGCTGTTGATCTCATTTATAAACAGCTGGCCGTTTTTTTGCAGCATTGCTTTCGCATGGCGCAGCGCAGAGCGGATATTTTTTGTCGCATGAAGCACATTGGTCGCGATCACTGCGTCATACGTGCCGATGTCCGGCGCTTCTGTTGATACCGGCTGCTCAGCGTTGAATATTTTATAAGTGACATAAGGATATTCCGGACCGAATATGTCTTCTGCATGTAAAAGAAATGCTTTAGAAATATCCGTGAAACAATATTCGGCAATATGCGCTTCATACGGTTTCAATTTTCTCATGACCGCGGCGCTCGTCCCGCCCGTTCCGGCTCCGATTTCTAAAATGCGGATTTTCGCCTGCGGGTCTTTTTCCAGACGCTCCCGCAAAACTGCAATCAATGTGTCAGCAAGCTTGTCATTGAAAAAATCAGAAATGATATTATTGCGGTAAATGCCTTCCACAAGACGGAAGGAGGAGTCAGGGAACATCACTTCCGTTGCCGGAAGCTTACCGGTTAAAATGTCTGGAAGCACACGCAATGTCTCTTCTGCCAATCTGACATGCGCCCTCATGTCTTTCCGGCGCAGCCAAGTCTCTTTTTTCCGCTCCCATTCCTCCCACACCTCCCCTAGATCCGTTTTTTCCGGAGCAAGCGCTAATTCAGTCAGGAAGACAAAGCTCTCTTTCAGCCATCTGCTGTATTGTTCCGTTATGCCGGCAGCCGATTGAAATAACGGCAAAGTCTCATCAAGCCTTGCGCCCATCTCATAAAGGGTTGATACAAGTATTTTTTCAATGAGGGATTCCATCTCTCTCATGCAGCTCATGACATTTGATGCTTTTACCCGCTCAGCTTCGTCATTCTGCGTGATGTTAACCGCTAATTGTCCGAGTGCGGAAGGAATCTTTTCCGGATAAACCGTTACTTGTTCTTTCAGATCATCTTTCATAAAAACCGGATCTGTCGTTTTGATCAGCGCCAGCTGGTCATAAGGTCCCGAAAGCAGGGTTTCCAGCGTTTTCATCGCTTCGGGCGCCTCGATAGAAGCGATTCCGTCCCGCTCCATCCGTTTCCGGTATTGTTCTGAAGCGACAACGCCGACACTTCCCCAAAAGCCCCAATTGACAACCTTTACGGCATACGGCGCTTTTTGTGAGATCCGCTTAGCAAAAGCGTCTTTAAACGTGCACCCGGCGGCATAATTGCTCTGTCCCGGCGCTTTTTGAAACGACATCATCGAAGAGAAAAACAGCAAGAAATCCAGCGGTTCCCCTTCAGCTACCCGGGCAATCTGCAAGCTGACATCAGTTTTTGCAGAAAGTGAAGCGCGGAACTGGTCCTCTTCCATATTGGCAAAACTCCGGTCTGATAACACGATGGCGGAATGAATGATTCCGCGCACCTTTCCATGTTCCTTCACAATGGTGTCATACGCCCGCTTGAGAGAATCATAATCCGCAGCATCCGCGCTGAAATATTGCGGTGCGGGACCTAAAGCCGCAAGTCTTTTCAGCTTTCTTTCAATCTGTGTATCTTTTTTCCGTCTCCCGATCCAGACAATTTTCGCCTGATAGGTCTGAATCATATATTCAGTCCATACTTCTCCTATTCCGCCTGCTCCGCCGACAATCACATAAACCCCGCCGTGCCGGTATAATGAAGGCTCACCTGCATGAGGCTGGCAGACGGCCAATTGCTGGCGGTGCCACTGACCTGCACGAAAGACCCACGGATTTCCCTCGGGGTCCGCCGGTAAAGAGAAGATATCGGGAAGATGCCGGTCTCCCCTTTGAGATTCCAAATCAAGAAGCCGGATGCTCCAATTGCTGTATTCTTTTGCGAGCGATCCCGCTAATCCGTGTATGCTTGCATGACTCGGATTGACCTCATCATGTTCATGAATCGGCTGTGCTTGAAACGTGCAGATTGTCAATGATAGTTGTTCCGTGTCAAAATTCAGAAGCAGAAGCGATTTTACCAGCCGGAAAAGCTGCATGACCCCGTGCTCCTGTCCGTCGGCCGTATCCGCATCATAAACGGATGGAATCGGATGATCCGGCGCCGCCCATATCATGTGTTGAAAAGAGCCTTGCGCTTTCAGTGTTTCAGCCATTTGTTCCGCGCTGTCCAAAGAAGTGATGTCCGGAAAACGGACATCGGAATACATCTCTTTCAAAGCCTGCTGAAAATCCGGCCCGCCCCCGATGACGATTATTTTTTCTTCACGCATGAAAGACATGCCGGTTTCCGGAATGGTGACGGTGTTCCAAACCGGTGTCATAAGCAATTCCGTTTCACGGCTTTTCTTCGGCATGACGCCGGCTTTTTGGTTAAACCCGGCGCTTTCCTGCACCTCTTTTATGATAAAATCTTTCACTGCCGCCAGCAGCACGCCGCGCTCATCACAAATATGCAGATCAAATTGGTGAACGGAGGCCGCTTTTACCTCCGCATGCACAAATACGGTTTTCGCTAACGGTTTAAGCAGCTGTATTTCTCCGAAGGAAAACGGTACGATAAGCGCAGGCTCTTTTTGAAATTGCAGCACATGCGCCATTGCAGTTTGAACAGCGCCATCCAGTAAGGACGGATGCAGGATGTACTGTTTAAAATCCGCTTCCAAGTGTGACGGGAGCGTTAATTTGGCCAGTGCTTTCCTTTCTGTATAAGAGAATTCGCGGATGACCTGAAAACTGTCTTTTTGCACGATTCCCGCCTCAGAGAACGAGTGATAGATGTCTTTCGGCTCCGTTCTCTGCGCAAATGGCGCCGGAAGCTGAAAGACCGGGGCCTCAAACGACGCTCCATTTTCTTTACAAATCACTTCTCCTTGCGAAAAGAGAGTGCCGTCCGCTCCTTTTTCCTTAATGACATAGCTTATACGCTCTTTTTCCGCTTCAAACTCTATCATGACGGATCTTGCGTCTGTCCCTGTCACAATCGGCTCCATATACCACACATTTTGAAGAGAGACGGCCGGGCGTTCTCCCCACAATGCCGCGCCGTATGCCGCCATTTCAAGATGACAGACTCCGGGGAGCACATATTTTTCGTTCACTAAATGATCTTTAAAGAAATATTCATCCTTGGAAAATATCTTTTGAAACGTCCCTTTCCGGGCGGATGAAACATTCTCATCAAGCAGCGGATGCAGCGCTTCACGCCTTTTGATAGATTGGGGCTTTTTCGTATACCGCTTTTTTTGGTCGGTCAGCCAGGACGTTTCCTTTAAAAACGGATACGTAGGAAGCGGAACTTTCTGATACGGCGTCTCCGGCTTTTTGAAACCTTGAAGGCCTTTGACCCACAGCGCGGCAAATTTTTCAGGATCTGAAACGGGTTGGCCTGAAACGTCCGGCCGCCCGGTTGACGCTTTTCCGAAGTAAATATGCCTGCCGCCGCTGTGACCGCTCACAAAGCCGTCCAATCGCTGTTTCAGCTCGGGAAGGGATGACGCAATGACAGCAAGCCGGAAGGAGAAAGGCTCTCTGCCTGACAATAGGGTGGCAGCGATATTTTCCAGGCTGTATCCGCCGGCAGAAGGCGAGTTTTCCAATCGGGCAAGAAAGGAGCTCAATTTTCCGGCATATTCTTTCAGCTGCTGTTCGGAATGTGCGCTTAGTACGACGGCATGCGGTTTTTGCTCAGTATTCCCGTCCGCTTGCCGTTTTGGCTGATAAGCACCTACGATCAGATGGGCATTAGAGCCTCCTGCGCCGAATGAACTGATTGCGGCGATTCTCGGTTTATCTCCTTCAGCCGGCCACGGCCGATTGTTTCGGACGACATAAAATGGCGAATCAGAAAAAGAAATCTTGCGGTTCAGTTCCTCGGCGTGCAGACTGGCGGGAAGCGTTTCATGTTTCATGCTTAAAAGCACCTTGATTAAACCGGCGATCCCTGCAGCCGCTTCCAAATGTCCGATATTGGATTTCACCGAGCCGATTCCGCAGTCATTTTTCTCATCGGTCTGTTTCTCAAATGCCATAGACAGACCGCGTATCTCAATCGGATCGCCGAGTGCCGTGCCGGTACCGTGAGCTTCAATGTAGCTGATATCCGCCGGACTTACCGCGGCTCTGTTTATAGCGGATAAAATCAGGTCCCGGTGCGCTTCCGGATTCGGCACCGTATACCCGGTCGTTTTGCCGCCGTGATTAGTGGCGGACCCCTTAATGACACCGTAGATGTGGTCGTTGTCCGCAATCGCTTTTTTCAATGGTTTTAACAAAACGGCTCCCGCGCCTTCACCGGGCACGTAACCGTCTCCGCCTTCACCGAAGCTGCGGCATTTTCCTTCAGAAGACAGAAAATGCGATTGGCTTAAAAACATGTATTTTTGCGGATGTAAGCTGAGGTTGACGCCTCCGGCAAGCGCCATTTCACAGTCGCCCGACATAATGGCCTGACAAGCCTGATGGACGGCGACAAGCGATGAAGAACACGCCGTATCAACAGCGATGCTCGGCCCATGGAGATCAAGAAAATAAGAAACCCGGTTCGGAATGCCCCAATATAAGGAGCCGGGGCCTTTATACTGATCTTTGAGGAAACCTTCTTCGTGTGCAATTAATGAATATTCATTCCAGGTCACTCCGGCGAATACACCGATTTGATCCGTCGGCCTCGCCGCCGGGTTCCCGTAACCGGCATCCTCCATCGCTTCCCAGCAGCACGTAACATACAATTTTTGCTGAGGGTCCATTAAATCAGCTTCCCACGGGGAAACAGAAAAAAACAGCGGGTCAAATCGATCCGGACGATCAATAAAACCTCCCCATTTACTGTATGACGCGTATTCTGCCGTTTTCTCTTCCGAGTAATAAGAGCTGTCCCATCTGTCCTCAGGGATTTCGGAGACACAATCTTTATTTTCCATTAAATTGTCCCAAAAATCATGCTGGTTTTCCGCTTTCGGAAACATCCCGCTCATTCCGATAACCGCAATATCAGAACTCCTGTCCGTTCCCGGTTCAGGCACCTTTTCAGCCGCCTGTACAGGAAGCACTTCTTCTTCCTGCCGGCTTCCCGTATCAGGCTCCGTTTCTTTGAATTCAAGAACGCTTTCGGGATTTCGTTTCTGCGCACTTAAATACTCACTCAATTTCTCAATGTTCGGATATTCAAACAGCAGCGTTTCAGAAAGGCCGGTAAATTCTTTATGCAATATGGTCATGATTTCTTCACTGATGAGAGACGTCACGCCAAGAGTAAAAAAAGCGGTTTTATCTTCTGCTTCGGTCACCTCGGCACCCAGCTTTTCCGCTATTACCGTTCTTAAAAATTCGTTAATACATTTCATGAGGATACCATCCCTTGTACAAAAGAATTTTTCTGTGCTTTAACAAGTTAATCCGCCGTCTATTGCCATTGTCTGTCCGGTCATAAAGGACGATTCAGGAGAAAGCAGAAAACGAACGAGTCCGGTCATATCGTCTGTTTCGCCTAAACGCCCCATCGGCGTCCTTCTGATAATCTGCGATTTTTGTTTTTCCGGCATATTTTTCGTCATATCGGTGTCCACAAAACCGGGCGCAAGTGAATTGACACGGATTCCTTTGGACCCGAGCTCCCTGGCCAGGCTTCGCGTCAAGCCGTCAAGAGCCGCTTTGGATGCGCTGTAGACTGAAGTGCCTTTAAATCCTCTTGAACCGATAATGGAGCTTATGTTAACGATTGATCCGGAATTTTGTTTCAGCATGACCCGGGAAACGTTTCGGGTCAGCTTGATGACTGAACCGATATTCAGATTGAGGATGCGGTCAATGTCTTCATCATTGGTCAGGGGCAGCAGCTGATCAAGGTTCAAACCGGCGTTATTGACCAAGCCGTCTATTCTGGAAAACTTGCGGTATACTTGAAGAACAAACTGTTTCATGGCGGCATCATCCGCCGCATCCGCCGCTTCCCAATAAAAGCGGTCACGGTACTTTTCACTCTCTCTCAATGTGTTAATAAAATCAGATTCACTGCGGCTGAAAGCGGCTACTTTGTAATTCTCATCCAAAAGCGCCTGTACAATCGCTTTTCCGAGCCCCCGGCTACCTCCGCTGACGACCGCTACTTTTCCGTTATTCATATTTGCCTCCTGTTTTACACGTTTCTTATTTTTTTAAATCGGTCATTAGACAGTTTCCGATCTGTAACAGAGATGATCTGCGGTATCTGATATGGCTGCAGCTTCTGTCTGCAATGAGCTACGGCCCGCTTTCTGAAAGATTTGATATCTTCCTCTTTTTCAAGTACGGCCTCTGCCGCGACAATCTCGCCCGTAATCGGATTTTTTCGGCCCGTTATGAGAACATCCCGGACATTCGGTATCTCCAGAAAGACGCTTTCCACCTCTGCCGGAAACACTTTCTCTCCGCCCACATTAATGATTTCACTCTTTCTTCCGAGAATTCTTATATATTCGCCGTCTGTTTCCACCTGGTCACCGGTGTCGTACCAGCCGTCTTCATCGAAAGGTGAGGGTGCGTTTAAATAGCCGAGCATCGCCGACTCAGAACGGACCCAAAGCGTGCCTCCGGTAATTTTGGTCTCTGTTCCGGCACCGCCTACTTTCATCCAAGTGGATTGGCTGTCTTTTGATTTCGTTGAGAATATACCCAGTTCAGTTAATCCGTATGTTTGTTTCAGCCGTACATCCGGAAACAGCCGGTGAATGCCGCGCAGCGTTGATTGGGGCATCGGTTCTGTGCCGTAAGTGATCAGCTGGAGTGAAGACAGGTTATAGCCGGCATCCGCCTTGGACATCAGCAGCATGTTTAAAAAAGTAGGGGTGGCGGGGAGCACTTGGACAGCATATTTGTCGACCGCCTGATAAACGGACTCCGGCGTTCTGCTGTCTGATGTGACGATCGTTCCCCCGTTAAACAGAATCGCAAACAGCGTATTAATGCCGCCTATATGATCCAATTTCAGAAAAATGAGCGTACGCAGCGGTTTTCTCTTCGCCGTTTTGTATTTTTCAAGCAGCCGGCCGGCGCTTAACACGGATGCTTTGCTTTTGCCGGAGGTTCCCGATGTGAAAATAATAATGCCTGACTCCCCTTTCTCGCGCAGGTCATCAAGCAGAGGGTGAGAGGCGCTTTCAGAACCTTCACGAAGCGTCCAGCTGTCATTTTCATTTATTTCAATGATTTGATTCACTTTCGCGTCTTCAAACATATCGAGATGCTTTTCCCTTGATTCATTGCTGAGAGGGACAACGATATTTCGGTTTAACAAAAGCGCCATCAGCAAAAAAATGGCGTTCGGGGAATAATCCCCGATAAGCGCCACACATTCTCCTTCACGTATTCCGTTTTGTTCAAGTTCTTTCTGAAAAAAGCTGATTCGTGTCAGCAAATCATCATACGTAAAAGTCTGCCCTTTAAAAATGAGAAACTCACTGTCCTGCGTTTCCCTAAGCTTATCAGTCACCCAGCTGATATCTCCCCTGCTTTCTGTTTTCATGATTGAGCACTGTCCATGTATTTTTGATAAATATCACAAATGCTGCCGACGGTTGTAATGCTGGAAATCGTTTCTCCTTGGGAAAAAGGATCCACTCCGGTTTCCATCTCCATCTGTGCGACTAATTGAGCGATATCCAGTGATGAGAAGCCCAGATCCTCTATGACTCTCACATCATCTCCCGCTTCGACGGCCCGATATGACTGCTGTTCTTGAATATCCTGAATAATTTGAGCGATGATCTGCTTCATTTCCTTGGTTTGTTCCATTTGCTTTCAGCTCCATTCTTCATTTTATAAACTTCTGATGACCCGTTTATAATCCGGAATATGATCTTGTGAAGAGGTCGGCACCGCCAGCAGCTTATCCACCTTGGAAATGGCCAGCAATGTATGATTCCTTTTCATATAGACTTCAATCTGATAGCTGATTTTCGCCACTGAGATCATACCGAGGGACTCACCGTGAAAGTCGGGATCGCATTCTTCAATGTGTCCCGTCATATAAATATCAAGCTCTTCATCTGCAAAACAATTTCCGTAATAATACGTCTCTCTTTCAAGCAAAAATAAATGCCGCGCGATTGAAACCGGAAAACCCGGCTTCGACCGGCGCGTCATCCATTCAAATTCCGCCGCATCCATTATCTTGCTGAATTTCGCAAACACCATGGCATGCCCCGGCGCAGCATCCTGATCAACAGGAACCCGATATGAAACGGGGTCCGCTGTTTTGAGGTTTCCCGGCTTCATACCGAAAGCGTCCGTTCTGACTTTCTTTGACCGCATCAGCGCGTAAGGCGGCTTGGCTAGCTTAGAAAGTTCCGCAATACATTCAGCCTTCGGCGCTGAGACTTTGCGCGTCGAACCTTCTGTTTGTGTGACGTCAACGACAATTAAACTATTGGCTTTCATAGAAGGAAACCGTCCCCGGTCCCACTCGCTTTTATCAGAGCTGACCGCTCCTTTCGGCCCGAACAAATAATCAGATTCTAATATGGTTTCTCCAAACCGGGAGATATCGACTCCGACGGAAACCTCGTCCCATAATCGGTACTGATCAAGAGGCTTATCTGAAGGAACTTTGAGATGTGTCATAAAATAAGCCGGATACAAAATCAGCCCTTGGTGATCGGCCATCTGATCAGGCCGGAATCCCGTTCCGTCCGTTAAATGGTGACTGTGTGCATTGCCGAATAACAGCAGCAGCGCGTACTCATTCAAATTCCCTAATCCGACATGGCTCATCGTTAATTCATGATTTTCAATCAGCATGGTAGTCCTCCGCAGAAAAAATGTAATGTCTGGTCATACTCAGCCTGTAATCGATACCAGCCTTTGCGCAAGAAGGCCGGCTGTTTCTTCCATGAGCTGTTTGCCGATCAAGTCGACATGCCTGTTTCTCCAATTTTCAAGAGGGGTTCCTTTCACCCATTGATTAAACGCGCCGAGCGCAGGGCCGCAATGAATTTGGTAATCTATTTTACTTTCGCTTTTTCCTTCCAGAGCGAGCCTCGTCGTATGGGAAAAATACCATTTAAATACCATCGCCATTTTGTGTTTCGGATTCTGTTCGGCTTTGGCGATCTGTTCAGGAGATTTATCACGTTTCAACTGCTCATACACTTCCTCAAAACTGCGCTGGAAATACTTATCTTCAATTAATGTTTTCGTTTTTTCATCTATTTCATCTAAAGAATTGTATTGTCTGTACAAGTCAAAGAGTTTATTGGCTCTTGCCGGGAAAAACAGGCCTTTTTTCAGCACCTGCACCCTTGCTCCCGCTTCAAACATATCTCCCGCGGGAGCGTATGACGTATCCTGCACGTTCGCTTCCTGAAGCAGATCTTTCACTGAATCACTTGTCCCGGCTTCGACCGTGCATTGATTAATAGAACCGGTTCCGATAAATTCGGCGCCGAGCAGAAACGCGGCAGCAGCCGCTTCCGGAGTGCCGATGCCGCCCGCTGCGCCGATTCTTACTTTTTTCACATAACCGTGCTTCTCCATCATGCGGTCTCTGAGTCTGATCATGGCAGGCATTAATGTATACGGAATCCCTTGGTCGGTATGCCCTCCTGAATCCGCTTCAACGCAAATGTCATCAGCCATCGGAATTTCTTTTGCAAGCGCCGCTTCCCCGGCTGTCAGCCGATTGTCAGACACAAGTCTTTCCAGCACATGAGCCGGAGCCGGATTCAGAAAGGCCTCAGCGACTTCAGGCCGGGATACTTTCGCGATGATTCTGTTTTGGACTGACACCGATCCGTCATGATTCCTGCTTAATCCCTTTGCCCTGTATATCACGAGAGCCGGGGTTATGCCCATAAATGCCGATGCTTCAATAAGATGTATGCCGTTTTTCAAATATAAATCTATCATTCTGACTTCCTTGTCAGGTGACATCATATGATGAAGAAGATTCATTCCGAATGTTTCCCCTTGCCGCAGTGCAGACCGGATGGTTCCGATGGCCTGTCCGATCCGTTCGATACTCAATCCGCCCGTTCCGAAAAAGCCCAGCATTCCCGCTTTTGCCGCTTTAATGACCATCTGTTCCGAAGCAATTCCCCTGTACATGGAGCCCGTCATGTAAGCATATTGGATGTTATAATCTTTTTTAAAATCTTCGTTCCCTAATCTCATTCCCGCCGTTTTTTGGGAATCAGCTGCCGATGCTTTAACATCAGCAGTATCAGACTCTTCTTTCGGCATTGGTAATGGGACGGCATCTTTTTTAATCTGCCGCGTCAGTTTTGTCAGCACTTCCCCGGGCCCGACTTCTGCAATTTCATTATTTTCAAGTCCCATCAGACGGCGTATCGTGTCCGTCCACTTTACCTGATTGGTCATTTGCAAAATCAGATTTGTTTTGATTTCATCATTCTTATAAGGTGCGGCATGAAGATTTGAGATCACCGGAAAACGAAGAGGCAAAAACGCCGTTTCTTCTAAATAATCCGCGAACTCTTTTTCAGCATCTTTCATATAGCGGGAATGGAAGGCGCCGCTCACATTTAAAGGAAGATACATTCTCACGCCGGCTTTTTCAAAGGCGGGGCCCGCTTTTTCAATGTCTTGTTTCGTTCCGGCGATCACAATTTGCGAAGGTGAATTGTGGTTAGCGATATCAATGCCGGTCAGATGATAATCGGATAGAACCTCTTTTACTTGTTCAGCCGTAAACCCCAAAACCGCCGCCATGCCTCCGGGAGCTGCCTTGCTCATGAGCTCCCCTCTTTTTTTCACAAGCTGCAAACCGGTCTTAAAATCAAAGCAGCCGGCCGCAAATAACGCATTATATTCTCCTAAACTGTGCCCTGCGGCGTAATCGGGCTCTCTGCCGGACTCTTTAATCTTCTTTAAATAACTGAGTGCACTTACCGTATATAACGCCGGCTGGGTAAATTGCGTTTTCCCCAGCTGATGATTCGGATCCTCCAGGCACAATTCTTCTATAGAGTAGCCTAATATGTCATCAGCCTGACGTGTCAGATCTTGAAATTCATCAAACAGCCCAGCTCCCATTCCTTTAAATTGAGAACCCTGCCCCGGGAACACAAACGTAAGCATCTTATCCTCATCCTTTCCCCATCGCCAATTTTGTACATCACATGTGGTTCTCCATACAAAAACGTCTCTTATTTCATATATTGACTGGTGTAAACACCGCCATAAAAATAAAAACACAAACGCGTTTGCGATTCAGCACAGGTTTAAAAATCGCAAACGCATTGTGTTTTCCTTTTCTAACATAATTTATATTAAAACATCTTGCTTGTTTACTGAATGTTTCGCATGACAAGCTGCAGTGCCAATATGCCCGAAAACAGCCATGACGGCACACTTCTCCCTTATCATGTATATGTAGATATATACACTGCAATCATTTTTATAATCCCTATTTCCTCTTCAACGTGCCGAAACAGCGATTGAAATTTAATAGGTGCTTTACTTTAATTTAATAAATTTAACAAATAGTTGCTATTTAAAGAGAATAATATCAATTTATAGATAATAATGTCAAGGCTTTATTTCGTTATTTTCTGACATTTATTCCACAGTTTTATATTCGGTGGACAGTCGGCATAATTGTTTCGGGATAAATGTCAGATAATTCCCTGAACCCTTTTCATGTCAAAGAAAATTCATCGCCTCTCTGTCAATTGGGTCTATACTTATTTTTCATTTTCATATATTATGTAAAAAAAAGACGAATTAGAAAAATTTTTAATCACTTTAAATACTATCCATTAAATACTTTCTTTGTATAATAATTTCTTATTATTCTAAGGAGGATCCAGTCATGAAATGGTACGCACTTTTTGTAGAGTCGGGAAAAGAAGAAGCAGTTCAAAAATTTCTGCGTCTGCAGTTTGATGAGCAGGCTCTCTACTCAATCATACCCAAGAAAAAAGTCACAGAACGAAAAGCCGGAATTAAATACGAGGCACTCAAAAAGATGTTTCCGGGATATGTTCTGTTTAAAACAAAGATGACAGAGCGGACATTTCATAAAATCAAAGAACTCCCCATTTCATGCAGAATCGTGAATAACGGAGCATATTATTCCAAAGAGCGCAAAACCTATTTCACGACAATTAAGGATGAAGAAATCCTCCCTATTATCAGGCTGATCGGAGAAGGAGACACTGTAGATTATTCAAAAGTCTATATTGAAAATTCAAAAGTAACCGTTGCCTCAGGGCCTCTTAAAGGAATGGAAGGCATTATTAAAAAAATCGATAAAAGAAAAAGACGCGCCAAAATCTGCCTGTCTTTTATGGGGCTGGACAAAATGGTCAACGTCGGAATTGAAGTGCTCTCCAAACCCTAGCATTTCAAAAAAAGCATCAACAGCATGTGCCGTTGATGCCCTTTTTATATAAACAGACGAAAGCCCGACATCAAAATAACCCCGCTCACCACCGTCACGGTCAAATTTTTGTTTTCAAGGCATAGTTGACCTGAAGCCGGGCTGCGCCTATGAGACAAAATCACATTTAGAGGAATCATTTTAATCAAGAGCGGTGAATTGACGGTTGAGCTTCATGACGAAAAGCATGTGCTGACTTCGGGCGATGCCGCACAGTTATTTTCATTCCTCGGAACCAATGACATATTTATTGCTGGTCTATTATCCTGAACCGGCTTAAACGCATATCAGGCTTCTTCAGGCAGAAGCCTGATGGACCGCAACCCATTCTTGTATGCATTGAATCAGTTTCTGGACAGAAGGTGTCTGCGTCTCCTTTGCATGAGCTGTCAAAATGCCGAGCTGCCTGGAGACATACCGGTCGAACCGTTTGATGAGCACATCACCATCATTCACCAAAAGCTGCGGCAAGATGCTAATCCCCAGATTATTCCGCACCATTGCAATAATCGCTTCATCCCCTCTGATTTGATAAGCGACCCGCGGAGTGATCTTTTCTTCCTTTAACACTTTCAGCACATCAAAATGTGTCTCCGGATAAGGCACGATACATTTGACGGACTCCATGACATGTAACGGAACCGTTTCATATTGCGCCAATTCATGCTGCGGGCTCATCACCGCTACAATCGGGTCCTCGGCCAACGGGTAAAAATGCCACTTCTCGCTGTGGGATGTCCCAATCGCCGCATCAATCCGGTCATCTTTCAGCCATTGTTCCAGCTCAGTAGAATTTCCATCAAATAAATGCACCTTAATAGAAGGATACAGCTCATTAAATTCCCTCAAAATTTTCGGCAGCCATTTTACCGCCACGCTCGTAACAGTGCCGAGCCGGACTTCCCCTCTTTCTAACCCATTAATATTATCAACGGTTTGAGACAGTTTTTCATAGTTTTTTTGAATTTCCTTCATAATATGTAACACTTTCAAGCCATTTGCGGTGGGCCTCACTCCATGCCGCTGTCTGATCAAAAGCGGAAAACCGTACTCTTCCTCTAATTTACTGATCATTTGGCTGATGTTCGGCTGTGTGTAATTCAATATGGCAGCGGCTTGGGTCAGGCTGCCGCTTTCTACCGTTTTAATAAAGGCTAAATGCTTCTTTAAATCCAACCGGCTTCATCTCCCAGATATCATTCTTTATTATCCAATGCATTAGTTATATTTAGTTTACTTATACATCAATCAAAAATAAAATGGCAATGTCTCCATCATTATACTTGATAACAAACAGA
Organism: Bacillus sp. SYZHCR11; assembly: GCF_057196865.1. Lineage (NCBI taxonomy): Bacteria > Bacillati > Bacillota > Bacilli > Caryophanales > Bacillaceae > Bacillus > Bacillus sp. SYZHCR11. The sequence continues at coordinate 545,969 of NZ_JBXUND010000003.1, read as the reverse complement.
AGGTGAGCGTTTCAGCATGAGTTTTCTCATTCAATTTTTTATCGGCGGCACCGTTATGGTGGCCGCCGCGTATTTAAGCAAGTCGAAATACTTATTTTTATCAGGCGTTATCACATTGCTGCCGATCATGACGTTACTGAATATTCACTTGCAGCTGAAAAATATGAGCCCCGACGATTTCAGAGCCGCTCAAAAAAACGGAATATTCGGTGCCTTCGGCGCAGTGATCTTCATCAGCAGTATTTTCATCCTGACAAACTGGATCAAAGGAGGCCACGCAGTCATCGGTGCGTTTCTCATCTATATTTGCTATATGATCGGCTGTAAATGCCTGTTATGAAGATACGGCCACGCTGCGTATAAAAAAATGCCCGTCCAGAACAATAAGAACGATCTGTTCAGTTGTGAGCAGTTTATATGACTGAATGATCATGAGTTGTTATAATCAATGTCTAAAAACATTCCGGGAGGCGAAATAAATGGCGAGAAAATTATTCACACCATGGACCGTTAAAGATGTAACGATCAAAAACCGTATTGTTATGGCACCGATGTGTATGTATTCCTCACATGAGAAGGACGGAAAACTGCAGCCTTTTCATATGGCGCACTACATATCGCGTGCAATCGGACAGGTCGGCCTGATTATCGTGGAAGCGACAGCCGTTAATCCTCAGGGGCGCATTTCCGATCAGGATTTGGGCATCTGGAGCGATGATCATATCGAAGGTTTTGCCAAACTGACGGAACAAGTGAAAGCGCAAGGATCTAAAATCGGCATTCAGCTTGCGCACGCCGGACGTAAAGCTGAGCTTGAGGGAGACATTTACGCTCCGTCAGCCATTCCGTTCGATGAGCAGTCCAAAACACCGGCTGAAATGACGACAGAACAAATTAAAGAAACCATTCAGGAATTCAAACAGGCAGCGGCGCGCGCGAAAGAAGCCGGCTTTGACATCATTGAACTTCATGCCGCACACGGCTACTTAATGCACGAATTTTTGTCCCCTCTGTCCAATCACCGTACAGACGAATACGGAGGCTCACATGAAAATCGCTACCGCTTCTTAGGCGAGACCATTGAAGCCGTCAAGGAAGTCTGGGACGGCCCGTTATTTGTCCGTATTTCTGCATCGGATTATACAGACAAAGGGCTGGACATTGCGGATCATATCGGTTTTGCGAAGTGGATGAAAGAACAGGGAGTCGACCTCATTGATTGCAGCTCAGGCGCACTCGTTCAAGCTGATATTAACGTCTTCCCCGGCTACCAAGTGAGCTTCGCGGAGAAAATCCGTGAACAGGCCGAAATCGCAACAGGCGCCGTCGGTTTGATAACGACGGGAACAATGGCCGAAGAAATTCTGCAAAACAACCGCGCTGACCTTATTTTTGTCGCGAGAGAACTTCTCCGCGATCCGCACTTTGCAAGGAGTGCAGCGAAGCAGCTGAATACTGAAATACCGTCACCGGTCCAATACGACAGAGCATGGTGATGAAGTGACAGCCGGAGTTTTTCGATCCCGGCTGTCTCTTTTTTTATTTTTCGAGAAACGATTGCCGAAGCTTCTCCGTCTTCCCTATAGAACCAATTAGAGGAGATGACTCCAATGAAAGCAGCATGGATGGAAAGGACATATCTGATTGACGGGTGTCCGTTTTATACGAAACACCGTAAAGGCGCCGGCGAAGTGACGATCGTCTTTGAAGCCGGCTACGGCACTTCTTCTGAAACATGGACATCATTACTCGCTGACATAGATGAAGAATTTGGGGTTTTCACATATGACAGAGCCGGAATCGGCAAAAGCGGACGAAGCCGAAACAAGAGAACGGCGGACCATATGGTACAGGAATTAAGCGCTCTTCTTCTGAAGGCCGGCGTCAAGCCTCCTTACCTTGTCGTCTCGCATTCATACGGCACGATTATCAGCAGACTTTGGGCGAGCCGGAACCGCCGGGATATTCTCGGGATGGTGCTGCTTGATCCGGTTTCTGAGGATCAGGAGACGAAAGTGCTTCCGCTTCTTCCTGAAGAAATGAAGGCCGCCTATTTGAAACAGTTCAAATTGGAAGGATCACACGCAGAATTTTTAACGAGCCTTAGGCAGATCCAGCATCAGCAGATTCATTTCGGCGATATGCCGCTGTTGATTTTATCATCGGGAGAGCGGGATGAGCGCTTAAAGCACGCTCATGAACAATGGGTGAAACTGCACAGAAGCATGCTTGATGTCTCTTATCAAAGCGGATGGATTCAGGCCAAAAACAGTTCTCATGCCATTCACCACGATGAACCGCACATCGTCCACCTTGCCATTTATGATGTTTGGTGCGCGGTGCGCCAGCAAATGAATGCTCCTGCCTATCAGGCGGTAAACTGATAAAACAAAAGCCATTGTGCAACGGCACAATGGCTTTTGTTATCGTGATCTATTTGGTCTCACGATGCAAAGTATACTTTTTCAACCGGGGTGAATACTTTTTCATTTCTAACCGGTCCGGATTCGTCCGTTTGTTCTTCGTCGTGATATAATTTCTGTCCCCTGTCTCTGTACAGGCCAATGTAACATTCACACGCATCATTTTCACCCTTTTTTTAATCGTAATTATTACGTTTTATTATATATCATCAGAAAAAAATGTCAAGCGTCTATTTTTTAAGACCGCTCCACAGTGACCTCCATGAAGTCAAATGCGATCTTACTGTTTTCAAATACCGCTTTCGCCTCATGTTCGAGACGCTCTATCGGCGATTCTCCCTGATACCTTGCGCTGATATGAGTTAAGATCAGCTGTTTGGCGCCTGCTTTTTTTGCCGTTTGCGCAGCCTGTTCTGTCGTCGCGTGATAATAATTATGTGCGAGCTTTGCATCTTCCTTGGCAAACGTCGCTTCATGAACAAGCACATCCGCATTGCGCGCAAGCTCCGTTACCCGCTCTGATGCCCTCGTATCCCCGGAAAAAGCGACGATTCTCCCTTTTTTCGGGGATTCCAGAAACTCCCGCCCATTAATGATTCTGCCATCGTCAAGTGTGACCGTTTCGCCTTTTTTGAGTTTCTGATAGACAGGTCCGGGCGGGATATTCATTTCTTTCAATCTGCCGGCCTGCAATGCGCCGGGAATATCCTTTTCCTGAACCCGGTAGCCGAACGCTTCCACACCGTGAATGACGGATGCTGCGGTAACAATGAAGTGCTCATCTTCAAAAACCGTCCCCTCTTCGATTTCATGTACGGTAAGAGGATACGTCAGATGAGTCGCCGTCACGTTCAGGCTTGTTTCGATAAAGGCTTTAATGCCTTTTGGCCCGTAAATCGTCAGCTCTTCTTCACCGCCCTGAAATGAACGGCTCCCCAACAGACCCGGAAGACCGTAAACATGGTCGCCATGAAGGTGGGTGATGAAAATCTTTTCTATTTTCCTCGGTTTGATTGTTGTATGTAATATCTGATGCTGAGTGGCTTCTCCGCAATCAAACAGCCATACGGAACGCCTTTCTTCAAGAAGCTTCAGCGCGACGGACGTTACGTTTCTCGTCTTTGCCGGCATGCCGGCCCCCGTCCCTAAAAATAATAATTCCACAATGCTTCCTCCTAGATCTTTGTACTACTAAGGATACAGGATCAGACTGAAAATGTGAATTCACCCGGGCCTTCTCCGGCCTGATTAATTTTTTTCCGCAAACCGCAAAAAACAGGCTGAAATGTTTGCTTTCAATGAATTTTAGATTTAAAATGAAGGAAATATGCGGGGTTTTAAACCATGCTTCAGATAAAGTGAGGTACTCTAAGTGAAAACAAACGACAAACCAAAAGCAGTAATTGTAATATTTGGTGCCACAGGGGATTTGGCAAAACGAAAACTTTACCCATCCATTCACCGTTTATATAAAAATGGTCAAATTGGTGAAGAGTTTGCAGTTGTAGGTGTTGGAAGAAGACCTTGGTCAAACGAGGACCTCCGGGAAACGGTTAAAACGTCTGTTTCTTCTGCCGGGCAAAAAGACATAGACGATTTCACATCTCATTTTTATTACCATCCGTTTGATGTAACGAATCCGGGTTCCTATCAGGAGCTGAATGTCCTGCTTGATCAGCTTGAACATACATATGAAATCCCGAACAACAGAATGTTTTACTTGGCGATGGCTCCTGAGTTTTTCGGCACGATCGCAAAATCACTTAAAAACGAAGGTGTCACAGCGACAAATGGCTGGTCCCGTCTCGTCATTGAAAAACCGTTCGGCCATGACCTGCCGAGTGCGAAAGAGCTTAACAAAGAAATACGCGAAGCTTTCACGGAAGATCAAATTTACCGGATCGACCATTATTTAGGCAAACAAATGGTTCAAAATATCGAAGTCATCCGGTTTGCGAATGCGCTGTTTGAGCCGCTGTGGAATAACCGCTACATCTCAAACATCCAGATTACGTCAAGCGAGGATCTCGGCGTTGAAGACCGCGCGAGATATTATGAAAAATCAGGCGCACTCCGTGATATGGTCCAAAACCATATTTTGCAAATGGTCGCTCTCTTGGCGATGGAACCGCCGATTAAACTGAACACGGAAGAAATCCGCAGCGAAAAAGTGAAGGTGCTGAGAGCTCTCCGCCCTGTCGCTCCAAACGAAGTGAGTGACTACTTCGTCCGCGGACAATACCAAGCGGGAACGATTGACGGAAACTCTGTACCGAGCTATACAGATGAGCATAATGTAGCACCGGATTCCAATACGGAAACATTCGTGTCCGGAAAGCTGTTAATCGATAACTTCCGCTGGGCCGGCGTTCCGTTTTATATCCGAACAGGGAAACGGATGAAAGAAAAATCAACGAAAATCGTCGTTCAATTTAAAGACATTCCGATGAACCTTTATTACGGCAATGAAACGAATGTAAATCCGAACCTGCTTGTCATCCATATTCAGCCGGATGAAGGCATCACACTATATCTGAACGCTAAAAAATTAGGCGGAGCCGCTCATGCTCAGCCGATTAAGCTGGACTACTGCAGCAACTGCAGTGATGAAATGAACACACCGGAAGCCTATGAAAAATTAATCCATGACTGTCTGCTCGGTGATGCGACAAACTTTGCCCATTGGGACGAAGTGGCGCTTTCCTGGAATTTCGTCGATGCGATTTCCGAAACGTGGGCAGCCGACAAAACCCTTTCTCCGAATTATGAAGCAGGGTCAATGGGACCGAAAGCTTCGGACGATCTTCTTGAAAAAGACGGTCTCCACTGGTGGAATATATAAGAAAAAATTTAAAAACCGCGGCGCCGTTCATGACGGCCCGCGGTTTTTAATATCAGAAAAGCCCCCGCAATCAATGCGGGGGCTTCTTCATTACTTCATCCATTCAGTATGGAAAATGCCTTCTTTATCTGTGCGTTCATACGTATGCGCGCCGAAGTAATCACGCTGCGCTTGAATCAAGTTTGCAGGAAGCACTGCCGTACGGTAGCTGTCGTAATACGCAAGTGCGCTTGAGAACGAAGGTACCGGCACGCCTTGGGCTACGGCAAGTGAAATCACTTGGCGAAGAGCGCCTTGGTAGCTTTCTGCAATGTTTTTGAAGTAGCTGTCTAACAGCAGGTTGTCAAGCTCCGGTTCACGGTCATATGCGTCTTTGATCTTTTGCAGGAACGCCGCGCGGATGATACAGCCGCCGCGGAAGATCATCGCGATTTCACCGTATTTCAGATCCCAGTTATATTCTTCAGACGCGGCTTTCATTTGAGCGAAGCCTTGTGCGTAAGAACAGATTTTACTCATGAAGAGCGCTTTTCTGACCGCTTCAATCAGCTCTTCTTTATTTTCAGTGACCGGCTTAACGTCTGGTCCGGACAGAAGGCCGCTTGCTTTCACACGCTCTTCTTTCATTGCGGAAATGAAACGCGCAAAAACAGATTCAGTGATAATCGGAAGCGGCACGCCTAAGTCAAGAGCGCTTTGGCTTGTCCATTTACCCGTTCCTTTTTGGCCTGCTTTATCAAGGATGACGTCAACTAGCGGTTTGCCCGTTTCTTCATCTTTTTTAGTGAAAATATCAGCCGTGATTTCGATCAGATAGCTGTCAAGCTCTCCTTTGTTCCACTCAGCGAATACTTCGTGAAGCTCTTCGGCAGACAATCCGAGCACCTGTTTCAAAATGAAATATGACTCAGAGATCAGCTGCATATCACCGTATTCGATACCGTTGTGCACCATTTTCACATAGTGCCCCGCTCCGTCCGGGCCGATGTATGTCGTACAAGCTTCCCCGTCCACTTTAGCAGAAATGGCTTCTAAAATCGGTTTTACGAGTTCGTGCGCTTCCTTTTGGCCGCCCGGCATAATAGAAGGCCCTTTCAGCGCTCCCTCTTCACCGCCTGATACACCCGTTCCGATAAAGTGAATGCCGCTTTCGGCAAGCTCTTTGTTCCGGCGCTGTGTATCTTTATAGTATGTATTTCCGCCGTCAATCAAAATATCGTCTTTTTCCAGATGAGGAAGAAGAGATTGAATCGTCGCATCCGTTGCAGTTCCCGCTTTAACCATTAATAAAATTTTACGGGGTGTTTCAAGAGACTGGACAAACTCCTCAATGCTGTATGTACCGACAACATTTTTACCTTTTGCCTCTTCTAAAAACTCTTCCGTTTTGCTGCTTGATCTGTTGTATACAGACACAGAAAATCCCCGGCTTTCGATGTTAAGAGCCAGATTTTTACCCATTACCGCAAGACCGATAACTCCGATTTGTTGTTTTGACATATTCTAACGTCCCTTCTTCAAACGTTTAACCATTTTAAAATTTAAATTAAAATAAAATGATATTTATACTAAAGAAATTATCATACATAACCCCTTTTTTCAAGTTATTCACCTTTTCTTTTCATCCTGAAAAAAGTCTCTGTTAAAGCTCGTGCCCCTTGTTTTGCTTTCTTCTTTTTTTATAACGGCGCCTTTTCTGATCAGGTTTTGGCCGTACTTTTCATTCAGCTCGTTCATCATCTGAAAAATCGGCTCATCCTTTGCGTCCTCCTTGAATGAAAACAGATCAAGCTGTTTATACGCCTGCTGTTTTTCAACCAGTTCCGTCCCGGTGATGCCGAGAAGCCTTACCGGGTTTTGGTTCCAGTGCTTGTCAAACAGTTCCATCGCCGCTTCCATGATGTCTTTTTTCTGATCAGCCGGATTGCTGAGGGTCATGCTTCTTGTGACCGTTTTCCAATCCGCATACCGAATCATGATGAACAGCCGGCAGGCCATGACCTCCTTACGCTGGAGCCGTTCGCTCACAGACAGCGCAAGCCGGTCAAACACGCCCGTTAATTCATCCCAGTCAGCCGAATCATGCGACAGGGTGGATGAGTTGCCGACGCTTTTAAATTCATAAATCCGCTCGGGATTGACTTCTGCAGGATGGATGCCGTTCGCTTTATCCTTCAGCCTCGGGCCGTTTATGCCGAGAAGCGTTTTCAGCGCATGTTCATCTCCTTTTGCCAAATCACCGATCGTTTTGATGCCGAGCGTTTTTATTTTTTCCGCAGTTTTCGTTCCTATACCGTGCATCTCTTCTATCGGAAGAGGCCATAAGACGTCCGGCAGCTCTCTTTTTCTTAAAATGGTGATGCCGAGCGGTTTTTTCATGTCAGACGCCATTTTAGCGAGAAATTTATTCGGGGCGATGCCGATGCTTGACGGGAGCAAAAGCTCTTTTTGCAGTCTCGCCTGAATGTCTGCGGCTGTCTCATACGCCCTGTGTCTGTGCGGTGTGTCCGTAATATCCATGTATCCTTCATCAATAGAAACAGGCTCGACTAAATCCGTATACTCCCTCAGAATGCTGAACATTTCTTTTGACGAACTCCGATAGCGGTCAAAATTCGGAGGCACGACGATGAGTTCCGGACAGAGGCGTTTTGCCCGCCACACCGGCATGGTGGTCTTTACGCCCCGCGCTCTCGCTTCGTAGCTGCAGGTGACGATGATTCCTTTCCGTTCCTTCACGTTTCCGGCAACGGCGATAGGTTTTCCTCTTAAAGACGGATCATACGCCATTTCTACGGAGGCATAAAAACTGTTCATATCGATATGAAATATAATTCTCCCTTTTCCGGCCACTCCCGGCGCCTCCTTTCCTTTCATAGACAACCTTATATATATGTAGTAAAATAAGAGCTGAATGGATGTGATAAAATGATTCTTGAGTCAATGAATGACTTTTTATTTTTAGTCGATTTTTTCACAATTATTCTTCCCGCTCTGACCGCGATCGGCATCGCTTTTCTTTTGCGTGAGCGCCGCGCAGGCGAGCATTGGAGAACGAAACGAATAGATGAACATCAAGCAGTCGTTCAGCTGAACCGAACAGACTTTCTTATTATTATATATCATCGCATTACAACTTGGATACGTAAAGTCATCCGCATGAATTCACCGGCGAATGATGATGAAGATGTCAGCTTCCTCCTTTTATAACGGCAAGTGAAGATATAAAGGAGGAAACATAATTGTCTAAAACATATCAAAAGTGGATCGTATTGGGATTATTTTTTATCGTACTGTGCACAGGCCGCTCGGCTTTTGCGGCGACATCTCAGACTCAGACGGGAGGCCTCGGGAATATCGGTTTTTTCCACGATTACCTGATCGAGCCGTTTTCGGCACTTTTAAAAGGGGTGGCGGGCCTGTTCCACGGTGAGTACGGACTGTCGATTATTCTGGTGACGATTATCGTCCGGATCGTTGTATTGCCTTTGTTTGTGAACCAATTTAAGAAACAGCGGGTGTTCCAGGAAAAAATGGCTGTGATCAAACCGCAGGTCGACAGCATTCAGGCTAAAATGAAACAAACGAAAGATGCGGAAAAACAAAAAGAACTGCAAATGGAAATGATGAAGCTTTACCGTGAGCACAATCTGAATCCGATGGCAATGGGATGTCTTCCGATGCTGGTGCAATTCCCGATTTTGATCGGTTTTTATTACGCCATCCGCTCAACGCCGGAAATTGCTTCACACTCATTTCTGTGGTTCAGCTTAGGGCATTCTGATATTCTTGTATCACTGTGCGCGGGGGCCATGTATTTCTTACAGGCTTATATTTCCCAAAAATTAAACGAGAAATATTCACCGGCTGCTCAAAATCCGGCCGCGATGCAGTCAGCAAAAATCATGGTCTTTATTTTCCCTGTCATGATGACCGTTTTTTCGCTTAACGTACCGGCTGCGCTGCCGCTTTACTGGTTTACAAGCGGACTGTTTTTGACAGTGCAGAACGTACTTTTACAGCAGACGCATCATAAAAAGAAACAGGCTGCGGCTCAGGCGGAGCCCGCCAAATCATAATACTGAAACCCTGCCGGAACCTATCCGGCAGGGTTTTTTCTTGTATCTGCAAAGCTTTAAGCCTAATATCATGAAGAATGAAAAAAGCACCCAATCAACTGGGTGCTTCGTTTTTAGTTGGCCGCTGTTTCGATAATGGCAACGACCATTTCTGCCGTTTTGACGAGCTCTTCAATCGGCATTTTTTCATTTTTCGTATGGATTTGTTCATAGCCTACTGACAGGTTGACTGTCGGAATGCCGTGGCCGGCAATGACGTTTGCGTCACTTCCGCCGCCGCTTGTCTGAAGTTCGCTCGGACGGCCGATTTTTGCCGCCGCTTTTTTCGCGACTTCCACAACCTGATCGCCGTCCTGATATTTGAAACCCGGATACATGACCGCGATGTCCACTTCCGCGCGGCCTCCCATCTCAGCTGCAGCAGATTCGAAAGCTTCTTTCATTTTCTGCACTTGCGCTTCCATTTTTTCAGGCACTAATGAACGCGCTTCAGCCAGAATATCAACCTGGTCGCAGACGATATTGGTTTGCGTGCCGCCTTCGAAACGGCCGATATTAGCCGTTGTTTCTTTATCAATACGGCCGAGCGGCATTTTAGAGATTGCTTTTGATGCGATTGTAATCGCGGAGATGCCTTTTTCCGGTTCTACTCCCGCATGAGCCGTTTTCCCGAAAATGGTTGCTCTCACTTTCGCTTGTGTCGGCGCGGCTACAATAATGTTGCCGACTTTTCCGTCTGAATCAAGCGCAAAACCGTATTTCGCGGTAATGTCTGAACGATCCATTGCTTTTGCCCCGACTAATCCCGATTCTTCTCCGGCCGTGATAATGAATTCAATGGTGCCGTGCTCGATGTTTTGTTCTTTCAGCACTTTAATGGCTTCAAACATTGCGGCAAGACCCGTCTTATCATCAGCGCCGAGAATCGTCGTGCCGTCGGATTTTACATAGCCGTCTTCCACAATCGGCTTAACGCCTTTGCCCGGAACAACCGTGTCCATGTGGGATGTAAAATAAATCGTATCCGCATCTTTTGTGCCCTTTAACGTACAGATTAAGTTGCCGGCTCCATGCCCCGTCACTTCTTTTGTATCATCTTCTTTTACGCTCAATCCTAAATCAGTGAATTTTTGTTTGAGCACCTTGCTGATTTCCGCTTCATGTTTTGTCTCTGAATCAATTTGAACGAGTTCAAGAAATTCTTCAAGCAGACGTTTTTCGTTTACCATTTTCAGTTCCCTCCGTTTAAAGCGGTATATTACCGTGCTTTTTTTTCGGTCTTTCCTCTTCCTTATGCGCAAGCATGTCAAATGCCTGAATCAATTTTTTCCTCGAGTCTTCCGGCCGGATGATATCATCCACCATACCGCAGGCAGCCGCTTTATACGGACCGGCGTTTTCCTTTTCGTATATGGCTTTTTTTTCGCGCTTCGTTTTCTCCGGGTCCCCAGAAGCCTGTATGTCTCTGCTGTATAAAATCGACGCCGCGCCTTCCGCTCCCATCACGGCGATTTCCGCATTGGGCCAGGCGAATACAAGATCTGCTCCGAGCCCTTTCGAATTCATGGCGACATAAGCGCCTCCGTAAGCTTTTCTGATGATGAGCGTCACTTTCGGCACCGCCGCTTCGGCAAAAGCATACAGCAATTTTGCTCCGTGACGGATGATTCCCGCATGTTCCTGCTGAAGGCCCGGAAGAAATCCCGGAACATCAGCGATCGTCAATAGCGGAATATGAAACGCGTCGCAAAAACGGATGAATCTCGACGCTTTGTCAGCGGCATCAATCGTGAGGCTCCCCGCCAAGTGTTTCGGCTGGTTTGCGACAACACCGACTGTACGCCGTCCGAGTTTCAGAAAACCGACAGCAATGTTTTTGGCAAAATACGGCTGAATGTCAAAAAACGTTCCGTCATCCGCCAGCTCTTTTATTACCTGTAACACATCGTAAGGTTTCAAACTGTCCGCGGGAACGAGGGTGTTTAATAACGGTCTGGCGTCTTCCTTTTTAACGGGTAGTGCCGTCTGTCCGCCGTGCGGGAGATAAGAAAGCAGGGTTTTCACAGCCGAAAGTGCCTCTTTTTCCGTTCGTGCGGAATAGTGGGCATTTCCGCTTATCACATTATGTATTCCCGCACCGCCTAAACTTTCCGCGTCAATCTGTTCACCCGTCACCTGTTCAATGACTTTCGGACCTGTAATAAACATGTGCGACGTATGTTCCGCCATAATCACAAAATCCGTCAAAGCGGGTGAATAAACAGCACCGCCGGCACACGGCCCAAGAATGACAGAAATTTGCGGAATCACTCCCGAGTAAAGGACGTTGCGCCTAAAGATATGACCGTATCCATTTAATGATACCACACCCTCTTGAATTCTCGCACCACCTGAGTCGTTCAGCCCGATGATCGGGTTTTTGTTTTTCGCCGCCAGATCCATTACCGCCGCGATTTTTTCCGCATGCGTCTCGCCGAGCGTCCCGCCGAGTACGGTAAAGTCATGGGCAAACAAATACACGGGCCGTCCGTCAATTGTGCCGTATCCGGTAACAACGCCGTCTCCCGGAGCATTCTGGCACCCGGGCGTGCGGCTTTTGGCAAACGGCTGCAGCTCTGAAAAACTGTCTTCGTCCAATAGATAGTCAATTCTTTCTCTTGCCGTCAGCTTGCCTTTTTTGTGCTGTTTTTTATTTTTTTCCGCTCCGCCGCCGTTTGTTAAAAAGGAACGTCTTTCGTTTAAGTGTCTGATATGATCACTCATGTTCATCTTGAGTTTCTCCTTTTTCAATTGTTTCACAAAGCTCAATCAGGACGCCGTTCGCCTCTTTTGGAGAGAGAAATGCGATCTTCTTCCCGCCCGCTCCGTTTTGCGGTTCATGATGAAGCAAGGTCATGCGGCATGATTCAAGCTCCTTGATCGTTTCCTTCATATCGGCGCAGCGGAATGCCAAATGATGCAGCCCTTCGCCTCTTTTCTGTAAAAAAGAGCTGACGGGAGACGCGTCCGACAGCGGCTCAATCAGCTCAAGCTTTGTGCCTCCCGCTTCTAAAAAAGCAACTCTCACATTTTGGCCGTTTACCAGCTCGTCTCCCATATACGTAAGCCCGAGCATCCGTTCGTAAAATCCTCTCGCGGCTTCAATAGAGCTGACGGCAATGCCGACATGATCAAGTTTTTTCATAGCGCGGCCACCTGCTTTCCTCCATAGGATATGGCTTGTTCATATAAGCAAAACACGTTAAAATGGTAGACAGTAATCTTAAGGAGTGAAACAATGTCTCAAAAATTTATGAAAAGCGCCGTCATCGTCATTTTGGGCGTATTTATACTTTCAACCCTCCTCTCAGGCATTATGATGTATTTGCAGTAAAAAAGCAGGCGCCTCATTGCAAGGGGGTTTCCTGCTTTTTTATGAGGGCTTTCCGCTCTATTGCAATGTCCTCGAATGAGCGGTTTTCTTTTGTAATCAATACTTTCGTTCCGGGAGGGATAATCCGGAAAATACGGATGACATCCCGGTTTTTCATACGGATGCAGCCGTTTGATACAAACCCCCCGATCAGCTCTTCTCTGTTTGTTCCGTGAATGCCGTATATTCTGCCGTCGGTGCCTTTCGCATCAAAACCGATCCAGCGGACGCCGAGCGGGTTTTCCGGCGCGCCTCCCTCTACATTTTTCTTCCGGTAATACGGATTGACGGCTTTGACCGTTACCGTAAATTCTCCTTCAGGCGTCAAATCATCCGTTTTTCCCGTCGCCACCTGATAAATGCCTTCTATTCGGTTATCCTTTACAACAGCAAGCGCATTTGTGGCTTTATTGACGATAATATAAGGGTCACCCGGCAAAGGGTTCGCGCCAAGCGGCCAAAGCGGAGACAGCAGCAGGACGGCTGACAATAAAAAAAATCGCATGGGCTCCCCTCCTTTTTTCATTAGAATGACCAATGAAAGGAGGACTCATGCGATTGATCCATATGTTTTTTACAGCTTGATGCCTTTGAAATAACTTTTAATCACGAGATATTGTTCCATCTCACCGAGGAGGTGGAACAAAGCCGCCCGCGCTTCAAACTCCTCACGCGTTGCCGGGAGCGGCATTTCTTCAAATTCCGTTCTCATTTCTGCAAGTCTTTTTAAAAATTTATGAGCGGTATTGCCGGGATGAATGGCTTCCCTTAATTCATGGATGAAATGGGCGATTATTTTTCCCTGCTCCACCGTTATTGAAATAGAGGTAATCTTCGGCAGCAGCCGTTCAATGATTTCAAATTGTTTCTGCCTCATCTTAAAATAATGATAGTAGAGATTTTCATGGCGCAAAATATGATTCTGCACGTCCCGATAGGCGAGGTTTTTCGCCTCTTGAATCATCTGATGCGTCTCCGGTATTTCCTTCCCTGTCCAATCTTGCTCACCAGTTAACAAATACCGTTCGATTTCGGCGAAGATGACGGAAAAGTTGTCCTCGATTTTTTTCCTGTACGCTGCGAGTTTTCTGTCGAGGCTCGGCATATACAGATTCATTAACAGCGCGACGCCGATACCTACGGTGATCAGCTGGAACTCATTCCAGATAAACGCCATCGTAATGCCGCCGGACATATATAAATGAAGAATGATTACTGAGCTGGTGACGATCCCTTCATTTATTTTTAAAACGACTGTAGTCGGAATGAACAGCACCAGCAATATTCCGATCGCAAACGGATAATAGCCGATCAGTCCGAAAAAGACATATGAAAAGACGATCGCCAATAAACAGGCGGCAAATCGGGCCCACGAGGCCTGAAGCGACCGCTTTTGTGTAATCTGGATGCACAATATGGTGATGATTCCTGCGGATGCGAAGTTTTGCAGATGCAACAGCTGGGCTAAATAAATGGCCAGCGCCGTTCCAAGTGCGGTCTTTAGTGTCCGGTAACCGATTTTAAACATTGCTTGCTCCATTCTGTTTGTTTCTTTCTCAAAAAAAAGAAGAAGAGCATTCTTCTTCTTTTCTTACAGTTATATTTTATAATATTTTTTCTAAAAAGTCCTGTGCTCTTTTTGACTTCGGAGAAAGAAAAAATTCTTCCGGCTGACCGTCTTCCACGATCGTCCCTTCATCCATAAATAATACGCGGTCTGCGACTTCTTTGGCAAATCCCATTTCGTGCGTTACGATCACCATTGTCATGCCCGTCTGCGCGAGCTCTTTCATCACCTCAAGAACTTCTTTGACCATTTCCGGGTCAAGAGCCGAGGTCGGTTCATCAAACAGCATGATGTCAGGATTCATGGCAAGCGCCCGCGCGATGGCGACCCGCTGCTTCTGTCCGCCTGACAAACGGTTCGGATAGTCGTTCCGTTTGTCAAGCAGCCCGACTTTTTCAAGGAGAGCGCACGCCTTTTCCTCCGCATCCTTTTTAGACTCTTTCTTCACGCTGACCGGCGCGTATGTGATATTTTCAAGCACCGTTTTATGAGGAAACAGATGAAAATGCTGAAATACCATGCCGATATTTTCCCGCACTTTCAGTTTATTCGTTTTAGCTGCGGTGATTTCGTTTTCTTTAATGGCAATCGTTCCGCCGCTCGGGGTTTCCAGCAGATTTAAGCAGCGCAGAAACGTTGATTTGCCGGAACCGGAAGGGCCGATGACGGCGACGACTTCCCCTTCTTCGATCTGTGTTGAAATGTTTTTCAGTACTTCATGTTTCCCGAATGATTTTGACAGGTTGTCGACCTTAATCATTGGCTTTCAGCTTCCTTTCTACGCCTTTTCCGATGAATGCTAAGATCAAAACGAGCACGTAATAGATTAAGCCCGCCACAATAAGAGGTTCTAAATAGTTGTATGTTGCGGCGCCGGACTGGTAGGCCCGTCTCATAATATCGCCGAGACCGATTACCGTGACGATTGCCGATTCTTTCGTCAAGGTGATTAATTCGTTAATAATAGCCGGAGAAATGTTTTTAAACGCCTGCGGCAGCAGCAGATCTTTCATCATTTTTCCGTACGGCACGCCGAGAGCGACGGCAGCCTCTTTTTGTCCTTTGTCAATTGCGTTGATTCCCGCTCTGATAATTTCAGAGACGTAAGCGGCTGAATTGAGCGATAATGCGGTGACCGCCGCCCAAAATTGATCGATCTGAAAGCCGAGAAGCTGCGGCATACCGAAATAGATGATCATCAGCTGCAGCACAAGCGGCGTGCCGCGGAATATCGAAGTATAAAAATCCGCAATCCATTTCAGCGGACTGATCGTGCTGATTTTAAATAAGCTGAGCACGATTCCTAATACAAGACCGATGACCGCTGAAACGAGCACAATTTTTAATGTGACCGCAAGGCCTTCCAATATAAAAGGAATTTGGGGGATTGTCGCTGAGAAATCCAAATTCATACGTGTGATCTCCTTTGTCTTTATTCAAGATAAAAAGCTCAACGAAAAGTTGAGCTTCCTTTTATTTCTCGTTGGTGAACCATTTTTTCTTCAGTTTTTCGATTTCTCCGTTTTTCTCCATTTCTTTCAGCGCTTTGTTAAACTTCGCTGTCAGATCACTGTCTTTGCGGAACGCAATCGCGGAGCCCGATTCGTCTGATTTCGCATCTGCTGACGCAAAGCCCTGCAGATCGTTATTTGAACTGAAATAGCCTTGTGCTACGATGTCTTCGATAATCGCGGCATCAAAACGCCCGGATTTAATCTCTTCCGTTAAGTCTGAGATCCGGTTGCGGTCTTCGAGCTGAAAACCGTATTTCGAAGCGAGCTTCTTGCCTTTTTCCTCTTGAATGGAGCCGAGCTGAACACCGACGGTTTTGCCTTTCAGATCATTCAGGGATTTAATGCTACTTCCCTTTTTCGTAACAATCATATTGTTAGCAGTATAATAAATATCAGAAAAATCAACTTGCTTTTTCCGTTCCGGCGTAGGTGTCATTCCAGATAAAATCATATCTACCTGCTTGGACTTCAAGGCTGTAATCAGGCTGTTGAAGTCCATGTCCTGCACCTCAACGTCATAGCCGGTCTTTTTGCCCAGAGCTTTTGCCAGATCAACGTCAAACCCGGTGATCTGATCGCCGTCTTTATATTCAAATGGTTTATAGTCAGCCGATGTACCCATAATCAGCTTATTCTTTCCGCCCTCTGAGCCTGAATTGCCTGATCCGCAGGCGGACAGCGCAAAGGTGATACATGCGGCAGCTAATACCAACAGCCATTTCTTCATGATTCATTTCCCCCATATCTACTGATCTCTTAAAATTGAATATTTATTCGTTAACTTGTATTTTAAACACTTTTTAATTGTGATGCAATACTATTTTTGAAAAATATATTTTCCTTTCTCTGTTTATTATAGTCATTGTTTTTCCGATTAGTGACAGCTGAACGCCGGTGTATAAATATTTATATTTATACAGATTCCATATAAAAAACCCCGGAAGCGCTCGGCTCCGGGGTTTTTCTTTCACTTATACTTCTTCACAATATTCTTCAAATGCTTCCTGCAGTTTTGTGACGACGGCCATCGGCTCATGGCCTTCAATTTCATGGCGTTCCACCATTTTCATGATTTTCCCGTCTTTTAAAATGGCAAATGACGGAGAGGACGGCGGATAGCCTTCAAAGTATTCTCTCGCTTTGGCTGTCGCTTCTTTATCCTGTCCGGCAAATACCGTCACAAGCTGATCCGGGCGTTTATCGTAATGTACAGAATGGTATGCGGCAGGCCGTGCAATACCGCCTGCGCATCCGCACACAGAGTTGACCATGACGAGTGTGGTTCCTTTTTTCGAAAGCGCTTCGTCCACTTCCTCAGCGGTTTTCAGCTCTGTATACCCGGCGGCCGTGATTTCCTGGCGGGCTTGACGCACCACATCATTCATAAATAAATTAAAATCCATATTCAACTGGGACCTCTCCTTTTTGATCATCTCTTCTTATGATAGCAAGGAACCTCACTATCGGCAAATGACACCGCTCATATCCAAATTGTTTTTTGTTCCTTTTATGTACCTGATGTAAGTTTATGACCTTTTAAAAACGGGAAACTTGTTAAAGAGATTGTCTGAAATAAAGGAGCAGTCGTATGAGCCAACGGAAAGCAGTATTAATTTATAACGGAAACGCCGGTCAAAAACAGATTGATAAAACGCTCGGCACGGTCGTCCCCATTTTGGCCCAGTCAGCTGACGAACTTTTGATTAAACCGACCAAACATCAGGACGATGCCCGTCAGTATTGTGAAAACCTCGACAGTTCAGTTGACCATTTATATATTTTAGGCGGAGACGGCACTGTGCATCAATGCATCAACAGCATCAGCAAGCTTGATAACAGGCCCGCTGTCGGCATTTTGCCGGGAGGAACGTGCAACGATTTCTCACGGGCGCTCGGCATCCCGCAAAACCTTCAAAAGGCCGCTGAAGCGCTCGCGGCCGGACATAAACGGATGATTGACGTCTGTAAAACGGATGACGGCTATTTTCTGAACTTCTGGGGCATCGGATTGATCACCGAAGCATCGAGCCATATCAATGAAACTGAAAAAGCATGGCTTGGTAAAATCAGCTACTTCACGAGCGCCTTGCGGACGATGACAAGCGCGAACCCGTTTCCTGTCAAATTGACAATTGACGGCGAGGTGAAAGAAGACGAAGCCGTAATGGTGCTTGTCATGAACGGGCATTATATCGGGACAAACAGAGTTCCCCTGCCTGATGCGAGCCTCCGGGACGGCTTAGCCGATGTGTTAATCTGCCGCAACACAAGCCTTGCCGCGTTGCGGGAGCTGATGACGATGGAGCAGGGTTCGTTTGATGATTTCAAAGGGGAGCTGTCCTATATTCAGGCCTCCAGGATTGAAATCGAAACCGGACGTGAAATGGACGCGGATACAGATGGCGAGGTATACAGAACAACGCCTTGTACGATCGAAGTGAAAAAACATCATCTCACTATGCTTGTTCCCGAGGATTCACAATGAAAATAAAAAAACTCCTTTTGCCGCCCGGGCAAAAGGAGTTTTTTTAATAGACTGAAGTATTTTCGTCAATGTTTTCTAAGATTTCTTTGACGCGTCCGAGGAAACGGCCGCATACGAGCCCGTCGAGCACTCTGTGATCTAAAGACAGGCAAAGATTAACCATATCACGCACTGCGATCATCCCGTTATTCATGACAACCGGACGTTTGACGATAGATTCTACCTGAAGAATCGCCGCCTGCGGATGGTTGATAATGCCCATAGATTGAACTGACCCGAAAGATCCCGTGTTATTGACGGTAAATGTGCCGCCCTGCATATCTTCCGCGGTAAGTTTTCCGTTTCTCACTTTTTTCGCAAGGTCCGTTATTTCTCTGGCTATGCCTTTAATCGTTTTTTCATCAGCATGCTTAATAACCGGAACAAACAGCGAATCTTCCGTGGCAACGGCAATGGAGATGTTGATGTCTTTCTTTTGGACGATTTTGTCTCCCGCCCACATGCTGTTCATCTGCGGGAACTCTTTGAGAGCCTGCGCCGCCGCTTTTACAAAGAAAGCGAAAAATGTTAAATTGAAGCCTTCTTTTTGTTTAAATGAGTCTTTTATGCTGTTTCTGTACGCCGTCATGTTCGTGACGTCGACTTCCATCATCGTCCAGGCGTGCGGAATTTCTGTTTTGCTTTTATGCATATTGGCGGCGATGGCTTTTCTGACGCCGGTAACCGGAATTTCAATATCACCGGCTGACAGAGCTGGCGCCGGCGCTTGTTTTTGCTGTTGTTTCGGCGCTTGTTGCGTTGTTTGAACGGCAGCCGGCGCCGGTGCTTCCGACTTCTGCTGCATTCCCGAATCAATGATCTTTTGAATGTCTTTTCGCGTAATTCTTCCTCCTGCGCCCGTTCCTTCAACTTCTTCAAGCTGAATGCCGTGTTCTCCCGCTAATCTGAGCACGGCCGGCGAATAACGCGCTTTATTTGACTGGTCTTTACCTTGACGGTTTGCATCGGTGTCTGAAGGGGTATTCTGCTCTTCTTCCCGCTTCGGCGCCTCTTCGGTTTCCGTTTCTTCCGTTTCAATTTTGCAGATGATCTCGCCGACTGTAAGAGTCTGGCCTTCTTCTCCTACAAGTTCTGTAATCGTACCGGTAAAAGAAGACGGCACCTCCGCATTCACTTTATCCGTCATGACCTCCGCGATGGGGTCATATTTATTCACTTGATCACCGGGGGACACCAGCCACTTGCTGATCGTCCCTTCCGTCACGCTCTCTCCGAGCTGAGGCATAGCCATTTGTTCAATCGCCATGTCAAAAACCTCCTTACGTCTTTAAAACTCCGCTAATTCTCTCATCGCGGCTTCCGCTTTGTCAGGATTCATCATGAAGTATTTTTCCATTGTCGGCGCATAAGGCATTGCCGGAACATCAGGGCCTGCAAGCCGCTTGATCGGCGCGTCTAAATCAAATAAGCAGTTTTCAGAAATAATGGCGGCGACCTCGCTCATAATGCCGCCTTCTTTCGTATCTTCTGTGATCAGCAATACTTTTCCCGTTTTAGACGCGGCTTCAATGATAGCCTCTTTATCTAACGGATAAACCGTACGCAAGTCTAATACGTGCGCGGAAATTCCGTCTTTTTCAAGACGCTCGGCAGCCTGCAGAGCGAAATGGACGCATAATCCGTACGTAATGACAGTAATGTCGCTGCCTTCGCGTTTTACATCCGCCTTTCCGATCGGAAGGACGTAATCATCAGCAGGGACTTCTCCTTTAATCAGGCGGTACGCCCTCTTATGTTCGAAAAACAGCACGGGATCTTCGTCACGGACTGCGGCTTTCAACAGCCCTTTTGCGTCATAAGGAGTTGAAGGCATGACAATTTTAAGACCCGGCTGGTTGGCAAAAATGGCCTCCACAGATTGGGAATGATACAACGCGCCGTGCACGCCGCCCCCGTAAGGCGCTCTGATGACCATCGGACAGCTCCAATCATTGTTTGAACGGTAGCGTATTTTGGCCGCTTCTGAAATGATTTGGTTGACCGCAGGCAGAATGAAATCGGCAAACTGCATCTCGGCAATCGGGCGCATGCCGTACATCGCGGCGCCGATTCCGACACCCGCAATCGCTGATTCCGCAAGCGGCGTATCCATCACCCTCTCTTCTCCGAACTGTTCATAGAGACCCGCCGTGGCTTTAAATACGCCGCCTTTTCTCCCGACGTCTTCCCCGAGGACAAAAACGCGCGGATCTCTTTCCATTTCTTCTTTCATAGCTGCATTAATACTGTCAATATAAGACATTACAGACATAAGTATTCCTCCCTACTTCGCATAAACGTGATCAAGCGTTGATTCAGGAGATGCGTATGGCGCTTTCTCCGCTTCGTCTGTCGCTTCGTTTACGATAGCCATGATGTCATCCAGCATGGCCTTTTCTTCTTCTTCACCTAGAAGCCCGGCTTCTTGCAAGTATGCTTTGTATAAAAGAAGCGGATCCTGTTTCTTTGCTTCTTCTACTTCTTCGCGTTCTCTGTAGCTGCTGTCGTCGTCATCACTGGAATGCGGCGTCAACCGGTAGGAAACCGTTTCTATTAATGTAGGACCTTCGCCTTTAGATGCCCGTTCGCGCGCTTCTTTCACGGCCCGGTAAACTTCCAGCAGGTCGTTTCCGTCAACTGTGACTCCCGGCATGCCGTAGCCTGCCGCCCGGTCGGAAATATTTTCGCACGCCACCTGTTTGTCATACGGAACGGAAATGGCATACTTATTATTTTCACACATGAAAATGACCGGCAATTTATACACGGCGGCAAAGTTTGCCCCTTCGTGAAAATCCCCCTGGTTGGAAGATCCTTCTCCAAAGGTAACGAAAGAGACGATATCCTTTTTATCCATGCGTCCCGCAAGCGCGATTCCGACCGCGTGGGGAACCTGCGTCGTCACAGGGGATGAGCCCGTTACGATTCTGTTTTCCTTTTGCCCGAAGTGGCCCGGCATCTGCCTTCCGCCTGAGTTCGGATCAGCCGCTTTCGCAAAACCCGACATCATCAAATCCTTAGCAGTCATACCGAATGCAAGCACAACCCCCATATCTCTGTAGTACGGAAGCACATAGTCGGTATCGCGGTTTAGGGCATAGGCCGCGCCTACTTGAGCCGCTTCCTGCCCTTGACATGAAATAACGAACGGAATTTTGCCCGAGCGGTTTAAGAGCCACATTCTTTCGTCGATTTTTCTGGCTAACAGCATGGTTCTATACATTTCAACGGCTTCTTCGTCAGAAAGCCCTAATGCTTGATGGCGGTTTGTAGTCATTCAAACCCCTCCTTCTTTCCTTTTAAAAATGAATCGCGTTTCCGTCTGCGGCTAACGCAGCTTCCCCAATCGCTTCTGAAAGCGACGGATGCGGATGTATGGACTGGCCGATTTCCCAAGGCGTCGCGTCGAGCACCTTGGCAAGCCCCGCTTCAGAGATCATATCGGTGACGTGCGGGCCGATCATATGAACACCGAGAATATCATCTGTATTCCGATCGGCGACGATTTTGACAAAGCCGTCGCTTTCTCCGTATACAAGAGCCTTTCCGATCGCCATGAACGGAAACTTTCCGATCTTAAGTTCATGTCCTTTTCGGGCAGCTTCTTCTTCTGTCAGCCCGACACTCGCCGCTTCCGGATTTGAATAAATGCATTTCGGCACAAGAGCGGCATCAAGCGGAGCCGGATTAAGACCCGCCATATGCTCAACGGCAATGATGCCTTCACGGGAGGCCACATGCGCAAGCTGCAGACCGCCGACGACATCACCGATCGCATAAATATGCGATTCCTTCGTCTGTCCGGCTTCATTTACTATGATAGAACCGTTTTCCGCTGCAATGTCCGTATTTTCAAGGCCGATCCCTTCAATGTTCGGCTGGCGGCCGATGGAAACAAGCATTTGTTCGGCGTGATACGTTTCTTTTTTTCCATTCTTTTCAGCGGCAATTGAAACGCCATCCGCTTTTTCCAATGTATCCGGAAGCACTTTCGCACCCGTTACAATCTTAATTCCTTTTTTCGTTAACAGTTTTTCCATCTCGCTTGAAATATCACGGTCTTCAGTCGGCAAAATGCGGTCCGCATATTCAATCACAGTGATATTGACGCCGAAATCGTTCAGCATGGATGCCCATTCAATTCCGATGACACCGCCGCCGACGATCATCATGGATTGGGGCAGACGCTCAAGCTCAAGCGCTTCATCTGATGTCAGAATATATGTACCGTCTGCTTCTAAACCCGGCAGCATTTTCGGCCTTGAACCGGTTGCGATAATCAATTGTTTCGGTATCAGCATGTCGTTTTCTTCACCATTTGCGTATTCGACGGAAACCGTACCGGGAAGAGGTGAGAAGATGGAAGGGCCGAGCATACGTCCGTACCCGTTGAATACATCAATCTTCCCCTTTTTCATCAAGTGGGCGACACCGCCGGCCAGCCGGTCAACGATTCCCTGCTTTCGTTTTTGCACGCTGTCAAAGCGGAGGGAGACACCTTCCGTTTCAATGCCGAATGCTGCCGCTTCCTTTGCGGTTCGGTACACTTCCGCGCTTCTTAACAGCGCTTTACTCGGGATACATCCTTTATGCAGGCATGTTCCGCCGAGCTTTTCTTTTTCTACAACGGCCGTTTTTAAGCCGAGCTGGGCCGCTCTGATGGCGGCTACATAACCGCCTGTGCCGCCGCCCAGAATGACCACATCATATTCAGTCGCCATTTGTTTTCACTCCTTCGCCGATCTGATATTGCTTTGACTGCTCCTCACCGGCTAAAACCCGAAGCGCGCCTTGCGCGAGAGATTGCAGTTCATTTTCTCCCGGGTACACCAGTACATCCGAAATCCAATCTATGTACGATCTGATGGCGGATACGAAACTTTTCCCGTACGCCAATCCGCCCGTCAGGACGATAATGTCTACTTTTCCTTTTAATACGGCGCTTGCCGCCCCGATTTCTTTTGCTACTTGATAAGCCATGGCGTCATAAATGAGCCTCGCATGCTCATCTCCGGCCTGAATGCGTTTTTCCACCTTCACCGCGTCCGTTGTCCCCAGGTAGCCGGAGAGTCCGCCCGTGCCGACAAGTTTTTTCATCATATCGGCTTTTGAATACTTGCCGGAAAAACACATCTCCACCAAATCACCCGCAGGAACGGTTCCCGCACGCTCCGGGCTGAAGGGCCCTTCTCCGTGAAGCCCGTTGTTGACATCCGTCACCCGTCCGCAATCATGGATCCCGACTGTGATGCCGCCGCCCATATGAGTGACGATCATCTTCATCTGTTCATACCGTTTGCCGAGGGACGCCGCCGCATGACGGGCAACAGCTTTTTGGTTCAAAGCATGAAAAATGCTTTTCCGCTTGATTTCAGGCATTCCTGATACTTTAGCGAGCGGAGTCATCTCATCCACCACGACCGGATCGACGATATACGCGGGGATATTTAATCCGTCTGCTATTTCCCTGGCAATAATTCCGCCCAGATTAGAAGCATGCTGGCCGTTGTAGCCGTTTTTCAAATCAGTGATCATGGCGTCATTCACTTCATATGTGCCGCCCTCAATCGGTCTGAGCAGGCCGCCCCTGGCACAAACGGCATCAAACTTTGAAATGTTGATGCCCTGTTCGTGCAAAGACTCAAGAATGCTTATTTTTCGAAATTCGTATTGGTCGATAATGCCGTTAAATGCTTTCAGCTCTTCTTCGGGATGCCGCAGCGTCTTTTCAAAGATACAGCGTTCATTGTGAAAGACACCGATTTTCGTTGATGTTGAGCCTGGATTCAGAATGAGAATGCGTTTTTCCTGTTCGAACATTTTCATACCTCCAGATCAAATTCCTATCGTCTGCTTAATATACTTTGGCCGTTTTGCAGAAACTGGCTTCTTGAACGGCGCATGCGCTCAATTCGTTCCTCAGCCAGACGGTCGGCCGCTAAGTATGTCGGAATGCCGTCACGCGCGGAAATATCGAGCACCCGCTCAATGTTTGCATAGATGCCCTCAACCTTTTTCAAAGCACGCTCAGCGTTGTAGCCGTAAAGCTCATCGGCCACATTGATGACGCCGCCTGCATTGATGACATAATCCGGTGCGTACACGATTCCCATTTCATGAATGGTATCGCCGTGACGTGTTTCTTTCAGCTGGTTATTGGCCGCCCCCGCAATGACTTTCGCCTTCAGCTGTTTAATCGTGTCATCGTTAATGACGGCGCCGAGAGCACACGGGGCATAAATATCGCACGCCTGTGAGTAAATGTCGCCGGGATCAACGGCGCGGGCGCCGAAGTCCTCAACGGCACGTTTAACAGATTCTTTATTGATATCGGTTACGATTAAAGAAGCGCCTTCTTCGTGAAGGTGGCGGCATAGATTGTAAGCCACATTTCCCACGCCTTGCACGGCAATTGTTTTACCTTCCAGTGAATCAGTGCCAAACGCCGCTTTCGCTGCGGCTTTCATCCCTTTGTAGACGCCGTACGCCGTAACCGGAGACGGATTTCCTGATGAACCGAATGCCGGAGAAATTCCGGTTACATAGTCTGTTTCATCATGAATGATGTCCATATCTTCAACGGTGGTGCCGACGTCTTCCGCCGTAATATACCTTCCGTTTAAGCCTTGGATGTAGCGGCCGAACGCGCGGAACATTTCTTCATTTTTATCTTTGCGCGGGTCTCCGATAATAACGGTTTTCCCGCCGCCTAAGTTTAAACCGGCAGCCGCATTTTTATAAGTCATGCCTTTTGCGAGTCTCAGTGCATCTTCAATCGCCGCTTCTTCACTGTCATATGTCCACATTCTTGTTCCGCCGAGTGCAGGGCCGAGCGTCGTATCATGAATCGCGATGATCGCTTTTAATCCGGATTGTTCATCTTGGCAGAATACCAATTGTTCGTAATCATAAGTCTCCATATATTTAAAAATTTCCATAGGTTCGTTCCTCCTACTGTTCTTGTGATGCGCAAATCGCAAGCGCAATTGAATACAGTTTATTTTCTGCGGTATCCGCTCTGCTCGTTAATGCAATCGGCGCTTTTGCACCGGCGATGACGGCAGCAACATTTGCTTTCGCAAAATAAATCATTGACTTATAAAGCATATTTCCGGCCTCGATTGAAGGAACCAAGAGAATATCCGCCTGGCCCGCTACGCTTCCGGAAATCCCTTTTTGCAGCGCAGCCGCTTGGGATACGGCATTATCCAAAGCAAGCGGTCCGTCCGCAATGCAGCCGGTAATCTGTCCTCTATTGCACATCTGGACGATCGCAGCCGCGTTCAGCGTCGCCTCCATTTTCGGATTAACCGTTTCAATAGCCGCAAGGACTGCGGCTTTCGGCATAGGGTTCCCTACTGAATGTGCGACATGAACCGCATTTTGCAGAATATGCCCGAGTTCTTCAAGAGACGGGGCAATGTTCAGCGCTGAATCAGTCACATACATCAGCCGGTCATAGTCCGGCACTTCAAAAACGGCTACATGTGATAACACCCTTTTTGAACGAAGCCCTTCCTGGCGGTTTAAAACCGATTTCAGAAGAGTTGAGCTCGGGAGATTCCCTTTCATTAAAACGTCCGCCTCTTGTTCACGCACTGCGCGCACTGCTTTTGCCGCAGATTCTTCTGGTGAATCGGCGTGGATGATGTCAGCATTGAACTTCGGCTCATTTGCCAGAAGCTCTTTCAGCTTTCCGCTGTCACCCGTCAGTAAAAATCGTGCCGACAAGTGTTCTGCCGCCATTTTGACGGCGTGGATCACTTCTTTATCTGCTGCGTGGGCCACTGCAATGGTTTTTGCGTTTTTTGCCGCGGCTTTTTCAACTAGGTCTCTCAGCTTCATTTTGTACCACCTTTCTTGTGCGAATCCGCTTTTAACAATGCAAGTTCTGTGCCAAATATGCGAAAGGGTTTATTCCGGCTTTTTTCAAGAAAACATGCAGCGGTTTGCGCTTTCTCTGCAATTTATTGCATGCCGTCATTTGCAAGGCCGTACTTGTCCATTTTGTAGTACAGATTCCGAATGCTGACACCAAGCGCTTTCGCCGTTTTGGTTCGGTTGAATTTATGCTTTTCAAGCGTTTTTTGAATGATGTGCGCTTCAAATTTTTCAACAGCCTGAGACAGCTTTTCCCCTTCTACATCCGGAAAATCACTTTGGGTGCCGTTTTTGTCATTCAGCTCTGATTCGAAAACAGGCAGATGCTGCTGTTCGATCCGTTCCATATGCGGCTCTAAAAATATCATTGCCCGTCCGAGAACATTTTCAAGCTCCCGTACGTTTCCCGGCCAGCTGTAGGCTGATAAAGCTCGCAGCGCGTTCGGCGTGAGCCCCTTTACATTGCGGCCGTAATCCTGATTGATTTTTTCAATGAGCCGAATGCTCAGCGCTTCAATATCTTCTTTGCGCTGCCGAAGCGGCGGGATTGAGATCGGATAGCGGTTAATCCGGTAATACAGGTCTTCGCGGAACGCGCCTTCCGCCATGGCCTTTTCGATGTTGACGTTTGTCGCTGCGATAATTCTGACATTGACAGAAATCGCTTTTGCGCCGCCGACTCTGATAATTTCTTTTTCCTGCAGAACTCTGAGCAGCTTTGCCTGGGTGCTTTGGGTCAGCTCTCCGATTTCATCTAAGAAAATGCTGCCGTTATTCGCTTCCTCAAAAAGTCCTTTTTTGCCCCCGCGCCTCGCGCCCGTAAACGCGCCTTCCTCATAGCCGAAAAGCTCGGATTCAAGCAGGGATTCAGACAGGGCCGCACAATTGACCCGGATGAATTTATTGTATTTTCGGTCGCTTTCATTATGGATGGCGTGGGCGAAAAGTTCTTTCCCTGTGCCGGATTCTCCCCGCAGCAGAATCGTCGCCGGCGTTTTCGCCCCGAGCTTCGCCTGTTCAAGGGCGACCAGCATTTGTTCACTCGTGCCGATAATGTCATCAAACGTGTATTTCGCTTCAAGCGTGCGGATGATCTGGCGCGCCCGATTCAGCTCAGCAGTCAGCGTTTTAATTTCTGACACGTCGTGGATGACGCCGACGCTGCCTTTTAAAATACCGTCCACAATAACGGGGGCAACATTTACGATGACATCCTTTTTATTGGGGCCGACCTTCATCCTCACACCCCGCACGGGCCGCCTTGTCCCCAATACTTTCAGGTGCATGCTTTCCCCTTCCGAGATATCGGTGGAAGCGGGTTTTCCGATGACTTCGCTTTCTGACAGCCCGGTCATTTTTGTATATGCTTTGTTGATTAACATTCCGATGCCGTTTTCATCAACGACGGAAATGGCCTCGTCTGACGATTGAATAATCGCTTCAAGCATGGTGCGGATTTGTTTTAAGTTCGTGACCTCTTCCGCCAGTTCAACTGCGTCGGTGATGTCTTTAAACACGCATAACGCGCCGAGAAGTTTTCCGCCTTCATCAATGATCGGCAGTCTTGTCGTGACAATCTGCAGATGCTTGCCGAGAAGCTGCTTCTGGTTATATTCCGGCTCTCTCGTTTCCAGAATCCGCGGCAGCTTTGTGTTCGGCACTACATCTTTAATTTGGCGGCCGATGACATCCTCCCGTTTTCGGCCGACCATTTTTTCTGCCATCTGATTAAATAAAATGATCGTTTCGTTGACGTCTATAAAAATCATGCCGTCGTGCGTTGAATTAAAAATCCGGTCATGCTTATACGTCTGCGACTTCAGCATTTGGATAAGCTGCTGTTTTTCCTCCATCAGCTGAAACACCATGTACGCCAATTTTCCCGGCATGACGATGGTTTGTTCTTTTTTCTCATGGAGCAGCTCATCCATGACCGCTTTATCGCCTGTTGTATGGATGATAATATCTATATCTTCAGTTATGTAGGGTTTCCAATCTGATGAGGTTGCAATTCCATATCTCCGGGCTTCTTGCAGCCCTTGCGCCTCCGGATCTTGATCAACCACCGCAATAATCCGGATCAGTTTTGTTTTCATCAAAATCTGTAGGAGCGCCGTGCCTCCTTTACCAGCACCTATAATCAGCACCTTCTGCATCCCGATACCCCTTTATATGAAAAAATTTGCACACCTGTATTTCCCGTTGCAATAATTTGCACAACCCCTATGTTACCACGTTTTGATCTCTTGACAAAATATTTTTTCGATTGGACAATAAAGGAAATCATATCGTAAAGGGGTTTTCTGAATATGAGCCGGCTTGTTGCGCTTTTGATTCTGGTCCTCCCCGGCGCTGTCGCGGCGCTCGGCATTAAACTGATGAGAGATGCATTATTCGGGCATGCGTTTTCCCCGTTTCCGTCCCTTTTTCTTCAGGGGGCGGCCGGATTGGCGTTTTTTTTGTTCGGCCTTTATGTTCTGGCCGGGTTTATTTTGTACAGAGATCGGAAACGCAATCAAGTCAGCCCGCGGTTCAGGAAAAAAAAGCTGTAAAAAAAGCCCTTGCAAAAAAGGGCTTTTTCAGTCGTCCGGCAGTATCGTTTTGGCAATGGAATGATCCAGTTCTTCATAGTCATCGTAAGCGATCGTTTCATATAATTCTTTTCTCGTCTGCATATCCGAAAGCCCCTCTTTTTGAGAGCCTTCTTCTTTCAGAAGGCGGAAAATACGCTCAAAAGCCTTGGCAGCCGTTCTGAGTGACGTGACCGGGTAAATGACCATCTGACAGCCCATATCGGAAAATTCATCAGCACTGTAATACGGCGTTTGTCCGAATTCAGTCATATTTGCGAGAATCGGCACACTGATTTGTTTGGAAAACGCTCTGAATTCACTTTCGGATTGGAGCGCTTCCGGAAAAACAGCGTCAGCACCCGCTTTTATATAAGCGGACGCCCTTTTTAATGCCCCCTCCAGCCCTTCCTGCTGTCTGGCGTCTGTTCTCGCAACAACAAGAAGAGTCGGCGCGGCCCGCTTGACCGCTTGGATTTTTTGCGCCATTTCTTCAATCGGCACGAGCTGCTTCCCATTCAGATGTCCGCATTTTTTCGGCAGGCGCTGATCCTCCATTTGGACGGCGGCCGCGCGCGCTTCATACATTTCTTTCGCCGTCCGGGCGGCATTCAGCACGCCTCCGAAACCCGTGTCAATATCGACAAGGACGGGCAGATCAGACGAGCGGACCAGATCTTTAACCCGTTCAGCCATTTCCGCCGACGTGATGATGCCTAAATCGGGCAGCCCTCTGCTCGCCGTGTAAGCCGCGCCTGATAAATAAAGAGCCGAAAAACCCGTTTTCTTGGCAATAAGAGCGGCCATCGCATCGTGAGCGCCGGGAATCTGCAATAGATCCGGCGCTGCCATCAGCGCACGGAACCGCTCTGCAAGCTCCTCTTGAGACGACTGCTTGCTGACGATCCACGTCATGTTTGTCACCCTCCTATTTTATATGAGAAATAAGTCCATAAATTCACTAACGCTAAGCTTCTGCATTCGGCCGCTATCTTTACAGACCTCTTCGATTTTCCGCTGCTGCTTCAATGAAAAATGAGTGCTGATGTTTGCTGAAAACTTGGCAAGAATCTTCGGAACAGCTTCTTTTCTGCGGAACCGGTGCCCGAGCGGATATTCACATTCAATCCGTCCCGTAGCCGTGCCGTCTGTAAAATGCACCTGTACGGCATTTGAGATGGATCGCTTATTCGGGTCTAAGTAATCTTTTGAGTACGCTTTATGTTCCGTCACCTCCATTTTGCTCCGCAATGTATCAATTCGCGGGTCAGACGCCGTTTCCTCTTCATAATGATCCGCCGTGATATCTCCGAAAAGCAGCCCGATTGCCGTAATATACTGGAGGCAGTGATCCCGGTCAGCCGGATTGTGAAGCGGCCCTTTTTTATCGATAATCCGGATAGCCGACTCATGGGTCATAATCGTGATCCTGTCAATGTCTTCGATGCGGTATTTCACCTCCGGATGAAGCCGGACCGCGCATTCCGCCGCTGTCTGGGCGTGGAATTCAGCCGGGTAGGATACTTTAAACAAAACATTCTCCATCACATAGGACCCAAGCGGGCGGGCAAGCTTCATTTCCTGCCGGTTAAATAATACGTCTTGAAATCCCCACCCAGATGCGGTCAGAGCCATCGGGTACCCCATCTCACCTTTTTGCGCCATAAGGGCCAAATATACGCCTCTGCTCGTCGCGTCGCCGGCCGCCCATGATTTGCGTGATCCGGTGTTCGGCGCATGACGATACGTTCTGAGGCTTGAATTATCAATCCAAGCGTGAGATA
The DNA here is from genome assembly GCF_057196865.1 of Bacillus sp. SYZHCR11. Classification (NCBI taxonomy): domain Bacteria; kingdom Bacillati; phylum Bacillota; class Bacilli; order Caryophanales; family Bacillaceae; genus Bacillus; species Bacillus sp. SYZHCR11. Next base: position 515,373 of record NZ_JBXUND010000003.1, on the reverse strand, counting down.
CGGCGTTATTGATTTCCTCTCTTGAGCCGCCCAGCATTTGTGCGCAAACAGCCGCAGTCGCCACCTTCACAAACAGCACATGGTCAAGCCCGACTCTGTTTAAACTGTTTTCCAAAGCGAGAATTCCTTGAATTTCGTGCGCTTTGATCATTGCGCAAAGCACATCACGCACGGTAAGCGGTTCTTTCCCTTCTGAAATCCGCACTCTGGATATATAATCCGCACAAGCCAATATGCCTCCGAGATTGTCAGACGGATGCCCCCATTCGGCCGCAAGCCACGTATCATTATAATCGAGCCACCTGTTGATACAGCCGATATTAAAGGCAGCCGTGACCGGGTCTAAAACAAAAGGCGTGCCCGGGACTCTGCTGCCGTTGGGCACGGAGGTTCCCGGGACAATCGGGCCGAGCAGCTTTGTACATTCGGGATAGCTGAGCGCCAAAATTCCGCAGCCTATCGTATCAAGAAGCACATGTCCTGCCGTAGTGAAAGCTTCCGAACTGTCAATCTCCTGATGGAGCACGTAGTCAGAAATCTCTTCGATTACGGCGTCCATTCGGCGGGGTTCTGTCATGTTTTCATCTTCCTTTCTCATCTGTTTACAGACGCGCTCCGGTATAGCGGACACGCGGGCGGAAAAGCCGGTTTCGGCTGTGCTGTTCAATGACGTGGGCGCACAGCCCGACCGTCCGTGCGCTGAAGAATATAGGCGTATACAGCGGGATCGGGATGCCGAGCATGTAATAGACCGGCGCTGCGTAGTAATCTAAGTTCGGATAAAGGCCTTTTTTCTCCCGCATGACGGTTTCTCCTGCTTCACACATATGATAAAGACGGAAATCACCTGAAAGATCAGACAGTTTTTTCAACGCTTCTTTCATCATGAGCGCCCTCGGGTCCATTTTTTTCATGTAGACACGGTGGCCGAAGCCCATGATTTTTTCTTTGTTTGCGAGTTTTTGAGTTAATAATTGTGTAAACCCGTCTGTATCCTTCGCTTCCTCAAGCATGTACATAACTGCTTCGTTCGCTCCGCCGTGAAGGTTTCCCTTAAGCGAGGCGACTGCTCCGGTCAGAGCGCCGTAAATATCCGATTGCGTCGAAGCAATGACACGGGCCGTAAACGTTGAGTTCGGCAATTCATGCTCACTGTATAAAAGAAGCGACCGGTCGAATATTTCTTCTTCCAAGGAGGACGGCGTTTTTCCGGTAATCATATATAAAAAGTTTGCGCTGTACGACAAGGTTCCGACAGGCGCTAAAGGCTCCAGTCCGTTGATGACTCGATAGCTGTTGACGGTCAGATTGGGCATTTTGCCTATCAGCCCGCGGACACGGTGCCGATTTACAGAAGAGGTGCGGTTATCAATATCCTTATCAAAGCCTCCAAGCGCGGACAAACCTGTCCTCAGTCCGTCCATCGGGTGAGTACGTTCGGGCAGCAGACGGCATATACGCAAGATTTCCTCGGGAAGGTGTCCGCCGCGCCGAACGTCTTCTTCAAGCGCCTTCTTCTCTTTCGCATCAGGAAGTCTGTCTTCCAATAAGAGATGAACAATGTCCATATAGCCGGCCGTTTTAGAAAGCTCAATCAGATCGTGGCCTTTGATTAAAATACTGCCCTGCTGTGTATCCAGGAAAGAAATCCCCGTTTCCACCGCAATGACGCCATCTAAACCGGGAGAATAAGATTCCATAGTTTCGCTCCTTTGCGCACTTTTTATTGAAGAAGATACTTAGAAATAATCAGCCTTTGAATCTCATTGGTTCCTTCATAGATTTGCGTGACTTTCGCATCCCGAAATAAACGCTCCGCGGGATACTCTTTCATATAGCCGTAGCCGCCGTGAATCTGCACAGCCTCCACCGCCGCTTTCATCGCCGCATCGGACGCGAATTGCTTCGCCATAGATGCTTCTTTTCCGCACGGAAGCCCTCGCTGATACAGATCAGCCGCATGATAGACCAATAATTTGGCAGCTTCCGCATTCGTTGCCATGTCAGATAATTTAAATGAAACGGCCTGATTTGAAGCGATGGGTCTGCCGAACTGGCTGCGGGTTTTGGCGTACTCCGCCGAGCAGCCGAGCGCCGCTTCGATAATCCCGAGCGCCTGAGCCGCTATGCCGATCCGTCCGACGTCAAGGTTTTTCATGGCGATTGAAAAACCCTCGCCCTCTTCGCCGAGCCGGTTTTCAATCGGAATTTCCGCTTGATCAAACTGCAATTCGGCAGTATTGGAACCTAACAATCCGAGCTTTTTTTCTTTTTTTCCGACAGAAAAACCGGGTGTGTTTTTTTCAACAATAAACGCTGAAATTCCCTTTCTCCCTTTACCCGGATCGGTTATGGCAAATGTCAGATACAGATCTGCCGCTCCGCCGTTTGTAATAAAGATTTTTGAACCGTTCAGAATATATGAACCGCCTTTTCGCACGGCTGTTGTTCTCAGGCTTCCCGCATCAGATCCGGAGTGAGGCTCAGTAAGCGCAAAAGCTCCAATATATTCGCCCGCTGCCAGCTTCGGAATATACGTTTGTTTTTGGGCTTCTGTCCCGAAATGCAAAATCGGGATTGTCCCTACCGATGTGTGGACGGACAAAATGACGCCGACGGCCGCGCTGACTTTTGATATTTCATGAATCGCTAAAATGTAAGATGTTGTATCAGCACCCGCCCCGCCGTAAGCTTCCGGGACGGGAATGCCCATCAATCCCGCTTCGCCCATTTTTTTAATCAGCCGCTCCGGAAATTCATCTGTTGATTCCATGAGCTCAACCATCGGCGCGATTTCCTTGCGGGCAAAATCACGCACCATTTTCCTCATCATGATGTGCTCTTCAGTAAAATGCATGGCTGCCGTCTCCCCTCATGATCTTTACGTCATCTGCCGTACTCATAAAAACCGCGCCCGCTTTTTTTGCCGAGCCAGCCGGCGCTGACATATTTTCTGAGCAGAGGGCATGGGCGGTATTTCGGATCTCCGAGCCCCGCGTAGAGAACCTCCATAATGGAAAGGCACGTATCCAGCCCGATGAAGTCAGCTAATGTTAAAGGACCCATCGGATGACGCATGCCGAGCTTCATCACCTCATCAATCGCTTCCTTTGAAGCTGCTCCTTCGTAAAGGCAATAAACGGCTTCGTTAATCATCGGCATTAATATGCGATTAGATATAAAGCCCGGGAAGTCATTGACTTCGACAGGGGTTTTATTCATCCGGACGGCAAGCTTCTTTACTGTTTCCGCCGTTTCTTCCGATGTGGCGAGTCCTCTGATGACTTCGACAAGCTCCATGACCGGAACCGGATTCATAAAATGCATGCCGATTACTTTTTCAGGCCTTTTTGTGGCCGCGGCAAGCTCCGTAATAGGAAGAGAAGACGTATTGCTTGCCAATACGGCATGAGGGGGACAGATTTTATCAAGTGTGTCAAACAATTCCGCTTTTGCTTTTTTGTTTTCGGCAATGGCTTCAATGATAAAATCAGCATCTCCCGCTTCTGTGAGCTCCGCCGGGGAAATACGGCTGAAAACGGCATCTGTCTCCTGCTGTGACTTCCGTCCTTTTGCCTGCTCTTTCTCCAGGTTTGTCTTTATGCGGTGAAGACCTTTTGTTACCGTTTCCGGCTCCCAATCGTATAACTTGACGGCAAACCCGGCTTCTGCAGCCGTCTGAGCGATGCCTGCCCCCATCTGACCGGCACCTGCGACCATGATTGTTTTCATCTTCATCCGGCGCTCCCTCCTTTGATCAGTACACCTCCAGCAGGACGGCATCTCCTTGAGCCGCTCCGCTGCATATAGCCGCTATGCCTAACCCCCCTCCGCGACGCTTTAATTCGTATATTAAACTCATGACGATTCTCGCTCCGCTTGCGCCGATCGGGTGGCCGAACGCGATTGCCCCTCCGTTTACATTCACTTTCTCCCGGCTGAACCCGGCTATTTTTTCACTCACGAGCACGACGGACGCAAATGCTTCATTTACTTCAAACAAATCAATATCGTCAACGGACAGTCCGGTTTTTTTCAAGAGCCGGCTGATGGCCTCTCCCGGCGCGCTTGCCAGCTCGGACGCTTCCAGTCCGACGGACGCAAAGCCAAGTATCGCTGCGAGCGGCCTGACATGCTGCTTTGCTGCTTTTTCCTCTGACATCAGCACAAATGCTCCGGCCCCGTCATTTACACCGGGAGCGTTTCCGGCTGTAACCGTTCCGTCGGCTGTGAAAATCGGCTTGAGCGCTGCGAGCTGCTCAAGGCTTGTATCAGGACGCATCCCCTCATCCGCTTCAACGATATGCTGTTTGCCCTTTTTGCCGGTCCAGGTGACGGGGACAATTTCTTCACGCAATTTGCCCGTCTCAGCCGCCTCAGCCGCGCGTTTCTGACTCAAAAGAGCGTAATGATCCTGTTCATCCCGGGAAATGCCGTACTTTTTGGCTGCAGTGCTTCCGTGGACAGCCATATGCACCTGGTCGAACGCACAGGTCAGCCCGTCATGAACCATTAAATCCTGAAAAACCCCGTCCCCCATCCTCACACCCCAGCGGCCGGCCGGAATGGCGTACGGGATGTTGCTCATGCTTTCCATTCCGCCTGCAATCAGCACGTCCGCGTCTTTCGCCCGGATCATTTGATCACAGATGGTAACGGCTCTGAGCCCTGATGCACAGACTTTATTAATGGTTTCAGCCGGAACAGACCACGGAAGCCCGGCATATCTTGCAGCCTGCCGTGCCGGAATCTGCCCGGCACCCGCCTGGACGACCATCCCCATCACCGCTCCTTCCGCTTCGCTTTCACTGATAGCGGCGCGCTTGATTGCTTCTTTTATGGCAATGCCGCCAAGCTCGGATGCCTTTACCTCTTTTAATGCGCCGCCGAATTTTCCGAACGGCGTTCTTGCCGCACTGACGATAACCGTTTTTCCCACAATTTTGCCTCACTTTCAATAAGATAAAAGATAACGCTTACACAAAACGCCCTGTTACAATATATGAACCGGCTGACCGAGTTATGAGTGCACCGCCTTTTTCCCGCCCATAAAAAAAGAAGACTGTCTGACCAGTCTTCTCAGCTGCGGCATTCTTCTTTTATAGAAACAGCCAGCTTTGGATAGTCGGTAAAAATTGCGTCTATCCCCGCTTTCATCAGCCGCTTCATATCCTCAGGACGATTGACGGTGAACGGACGGAGCGCCGCTTGGTGTTTTGCAAGATGTGTGATCACTTCAGCGCTGACCGCCGGCGTGCCGAGCTTCGGATGATAACCCGAAGCGGGAATGGCGGCAAGATACCGTTCAGGCCGGTACAGCACATCCATTGTCAGCACCGCCCGTTCAATTTCAGGCGCCAGGGCGTGGCACACCGCGAGACTCTCATGATTAAATGAAGAAAAAATAACGCGCTTTTCCAGTCCGTAATATCTGACTTTTTTGATCACTTCTTCTTCCATTCCTTCGTAACGGAATACACTGTTTTTCAGCTCAATGTTTATCAGAAAATCAGCACGTTCCGCAAAACGCAGCACATCTGACAAAAGCGGAATTCTGACACCTTTAAAAGAATCTTTCCATTTTCCGGCGGCATCGGCGGTTCTGATTTTGTCATACGCCGTATCTTTCACAAATCCTTTCAAAGATGTCGTGCGGTCGAGGGTTTCATCGTGAATGACCACGATCCGGCCGTCTTTTGTCATCTGTACATCAAGTTCGATTCCGTCAGCCCCGTCCTCAATCGCTTTTTTGAATGCGGGCATCGTATTTTCAGGGCAGTCGCCCGACGCCCCCCGGTGGGCAAAAATATTCGTCATATGTGTCACCTCAGATGTTTGTCATCGGTTTTCTCTATTATAATCGTTATGCACATCAGGAGGGCGCTATTTACACATATTTTATCATTACCGTCCGCTGTAATAGGTTTCGATTCCGTTTACAACGGCGTCCGCGGCGTGCTCTTGTCCGTTATCGCTTTTCAGCTTGTCCGCATCTTGAGGATTTGTGATAAAACCTAATTCAGCCAGCACACTCGGCATCTTTGAATATGTAATAACATAAAAAGGAGCTTCTTTTACGCCTCTGTCCCTCATCCCTAAAGACGTGACAAGCTGCTGCTGAATGTCGGAAGCAAGCCTTTCGCTGTCCGCTCCTTCATATGTCGAATTAAAATACGTTTCCGCGCCCGATGCCGTTGATACGGCTGAATTGGTATGGAGGCTGACGAATAAATCGGATTGGCTGGCGCTCGCTTTCGCCACCCGCTCGTCCAAACGTAAAAAAGTATCATCAGTCCTTGAAGCTACAGGTTTTGCGCCTTCTGTCTCCAATTTGGCGATCACCTTGTTTGACACCGCTAAATTGATGTTTTTCTCAAGCAGTCCATTTCCGCCGGCCCCGCTGTCTTCTCCGCCATGTCCGGCATCTATATAGATGGTTTTCCCTTGCAAAGGTTCGGCTGCATAAGCGGACGGCGCAAGCAGAAGCAGAGCGGCACCGAAGGCAGCAGCGCTTTTTGTCAGTAAACCCACGTTTTTTTCCTCCCCGTTTTCACATATCTGTTTCTTTTTTCAGTTTCTCAAGCCGTAATTGTCCGTTGCTCTCTTTTTTATAGGTGATTTGCACCGCCGTATGTTCAGGCAGCGACTGACATTCAAACCGCTTAGCGAAAGGCACCTTCACCTCTTGCCTTTCTCCGTCAATTTCGACCGCGATCGTATCGTTTCCGGCCGCTTTTATAAATGTTCCTTCCTGTGTAAATGACGGCGCCGCATCAGCCTCCGCGGTATACTCGCAGCCTGATAACAGCCATGCGGTGAAGATCAGAAGTATGGCAGACTTCACACAGATCACCTCACGTTTTCTCATTCGGCTTTATCTTTGAACAGAATGGCCGATTTGTAAAGGGAGCCTCCATTCCTCCAGCGTTTTTCCATATTTGGAATGAAGGCTATCTGACCTGCTGTTTACCTGAACTTAGAAAGAAAACAAGCTGATCAGTCTATGAAAAAGGTTCTGTCTGAAGGCCGAATATGCAGAATTTAACGGAAACGGACGACTTTCTGTTCATTTTGAAAAAATATCAGATCGGCAAAAAAGAGAGCCGCGTCATGCACTCTCCCGAATAGAAACATTCATATTTATTTTGAGCTTTTCATAAAATGAACGGGACAACTTAAAAGAGCAGCGTATTGGCGGCAATGATGAGAATAATCACTCCGCTCAGCACCGTGCTGAACTGTCCGACGTGAAAAGAACCGATGCGCAATGAAGCGGCTTTTTTTCCAAGCGAGCAGCCGATCCATATGGTCAGAAAGCTTCCGACCGCCGCAGTAATAGAAATGGCAGCGGGAGAAAGCCCGATCAACCCCGCGCTTAATCCGTTGGTCAGCGCATTTGCGGATACGGCCACCCCGAGAACCATGGATTCCAATATACCGATTTCTCCCGAACCGTCGGCATCCGCTGCCTCCGGATTTTGCAGCAGACCGGCAAAACGGCCTTTTTTTCCTGACGCGCCAACACGCGCTGTTTTTCTCGGCACAGCCAGCAGAATGATGCGGATACCGATGACAGATAAAATAAACGCCGCCAGCAATACAGGAAGAAAGCCCGGTAAAACGGCTGAAATCCATTTGCCGAAATAAATTCCGATATAACTGAATACAAAACAGATAAAAGCGATCATCATATTTGACGCATGCGCTATTTTGATTTTTCTGATGCCGTATGACATCCCCACTCCTAAATTATCAATGCTTGAGGACACTGCCAAACCTAAAACCAATAACCAAGCCATGTTCGTTTCTCTCCATTCTTTGATGTCTTTTCAACATGTTGTGCCGTTGAATCTACACTATCCTATTCAGCAGCACAGAAAAGGTACCTTTTCTGCAAAAATTATTGATTGACGATCATCATTCCGGCGGAAACGAGGTGACACCCTTGACAGAAAATAAAAATAAGACACTGGGACCCCTTTTAAAATCACTGCTTGATAAGCACTCGCTCTCCATGAGAAAACTCGGCGCCTTAACAAACATTGATACGGCCACTATCTCCCGGATTATCAACGGCAAACAGAAGGCCAATTTAAAGCATCTTCAGGAATTTTCAAAACACCTCCGCACCCCGCTGGAGGAATTGCTTGAGGCGTCAGGCATAGACATCGGCCATGAAAAAGAAGCTGCGCCGCAAGACCCGATGCACGCGATTCAGGATATGCTGAATATGGCCGAGATGTTTGATCAGCCTTTTTCCCGGGAGCAAATTGAGCGCGAACTGACCAGATATGAACAATACGCCAAAACCCAGCAGGGCCATCGCCTGATTTGCGATGAGTTTCAAAAGAAAATGGACAATGAAGAAAGCGTCGGCCCTTTTATTGATCATTTGAAAAACATGCATCATCAGTATATGGATGAATCAACACCGGCTGAAGACCGCGCGATTCTCGGGAGCGCGCTGCTGTATTATATTTTAGCGACCGACGTTATCCCGGATTACATGTTTCCGATCGGCTACCTGGATGACGCCATCGCCGTTCAAATCGCTTTGAACCGGCTGAAAAAAAAGTAAAGGCGCTTAAAAAAGCGCCCTTTTTGTGTTGAAAAATATGAAACACCGCATTACGGTTTTGTCAAAACAGAGACAGCTGTCATATGATACATCAACCTAACAAAAAGGAGGGTGTCTTCTATGGACAGCAACACAGTTGTGGCAGTGTGCGCTCTGTTAAGTGTTGTGATTCAGATCGGAACGATATTCGCCGCAGGAAAGTGGAAAAAAGAATAAACAAATTGACGGTTTTTTCGCACAAGCGTATGCTTATAAATAACCTTGTAAAAGATAAGAAAGAAGATATGCATATGAAAAAAATCATTCTCCTCTTCGCCGCCGCTGTCATATTCAGCTCGATCGGCCATCAAATTTCAGGAGGATATAAAGATCCTGAAAAGGAACGGAGAAAACCGTTTCATTCGTTTAAATGGTTCAGCCGGTCATAACCTCAGGAAGAAGAACAAGCAAAATAATTGCACACAATGAAAACATAAGCTAGAATACGGACGAGTTAAACTCCTAAGGAAGAAGGCGAAATGATGAAGCAAACTTATAAACCGCTGTTTGAACCTTTTACGTTCGAAAGCGGTGTCACTATACCAAACCGTATTTCAGTCGCACCGATGACACACTATTCATCAAATGATGACGGAACGATTTCCGACCGTGAATTAAGCTACATTACTCCCCGTTCAAAAGAAATGAGCATGGTCATTACGGCATGTGCAAACGTAACGCCGGACGGCAAAGCGTTTCCAGGCCAGCCCGGCATCTATGATGATTCTCACATTCCCGGCTTGAAAAAACTCGCTCAGGCGATCCAGTCTCAAGGAGCGAAAGCCGTTGTGCAGATTCACCACGGAGGCTTGGAATGCCCTCCTGAACTCGTGCCAAACAACGACGTCGTCAGTCCGAGCGGCTCAGAAGAAGACGGCAGACAAACGTCCCGTGCTCTCACAGAACAAGAAATTGAGCACATCGTGAAAGCATTCGGCGAAGCGACACGCAGAGCGATTGAAGCCGGCTTTGACGGTGTTGAAATTCACGGGGCAAACGGGTACCTGATTCACCAATTTTATTCACCGAAAACAAACCGGCGCACAGACCGCTGGGGCGGAAGCGATGAAAAGCGCCTTGCGTTCCCGCTTGCAGTCGTTGACGCTGTCAAACAGGCGATTGATACACACGCTGAAAATCCATTCGTTCTCGGCTACCGCCTGTCACCGGAAGAGCCGGAAACACCGGGGCTTACAATGAAAGAAACATTCATGCTCGCCGACGCGCTTGCGGAAGAGAACTTGGATTATCTGCATATTTCACTGATGGATGTCAATTCCAAAGCCCGCCGCGGCGCGGATACTTCACGGACCCGGATGGATTTATTAAACGAACGCGTCGGCCATAAAGTGCCGCTGATGGCCGTCGGTTCCATCTATACCGCGGACGAAGCGCTTGCCGTATTAGAAAGCGGAATTCCGCTGGTGGCTCTGGGACGTGTCATTTTGATTAACCCCGAATGGGCGGTGCTGGTCAAAGAAGGCCGCGAACAGGAAATTGAAAAAGCCATTCAGGCATCTGAAATTGAGAAATACCGACTTCCTGAACCGTTATGGGAAATGATTCAGAATACAGGCGGCTGGGTGCCGTTTGAAAAGTAGACTAAAAAACTGCCGGATGTCCGGCAGTTTTTTTGATTCACAAGTTTTTACCGCTTTGTTTACTCCTATTTCCAACACACAGCGTACATATAGTAAATAGATTAATAGAAAGGAGACCGTATATGATGGCTGGTTTCCCTATTACGATTAACAGTCTTTCCGGAAACGGGGTTGTCAATGTCGGCGGTGCGTTTTCGATAAGTCCTTTAACCGTATCAAAAACCGTCTACGGCTCAGGAGGGGGAAATACAGGTATGGTCCTGCAAATGAATCAATCCAGCACATCTCAATCTTCAAACTCTCAATACTCTGATCAAAATGTAACGAAAACATTATGATATCCGTATTTCCCTCCCTTTCCGGCTGGCAGCAGCCGGATTCTTTTTGCCGTTTTGTTTAATCTTATTCCATATCACAGCGTACATATAGTTAGTAGACTGTGAGAGAAAGGAGAAAAAATAGAATGAGCGGTTGCCCGATTACGATAAACAACGTATCAGGAAACGGAGTTGTCAATGTTGGCGGCGCCATATCCATCAGTCCGCTGACTGCATCAAAAACCGTTTTCGGTGCCGGAGGGGGAAATATCGGCATTGTCATTCAAAACAATGCTGTAAGCCAGTCCAAAATGTTTGAACATCAATTTTCAGATCAGAATATTGTAAAGTCATTGTAAGGGCCGCCATGCTGCCCTTACTGCATAAATAAAGCAGGCGCATGCTTTCCCGAAAACTTGATTTTAAACATCAGCGGTCACCTTCTCATGTTTTGAATGATTTCAGTTAAAGATGAATAGAATGCAGATTGAAAGCATGAGTACTGAATCTCATTAAGGAAAGAAGGAATCGTGATGAAAAAACTTTGCCGGGAAGTTTGGATTGAAGTTGACCTTGATGCGATAAAAAAGAACGTACGGGCGATCCGCCGCCATATTCCGAATACGTCTAAAATTATGGCCGTCGTAAAAGCGAACGCTTATGGCCACGGCTCTGTGGAAGTAGCGCGGCAGGCACTGGAAAGCGGGGCGAGCGAGCTTGCTGTCGCCAGCGTCGAAGAGGGAATTGTGTTACGGAGAGCGGGAATTAAGGCGCCTATTCTTGTGCTCGGCTTCACAGCTCTAAGCTGTGTGAAAAAATCTGCCGTTTGGAACATCACATTATCAGCGTTTCAGGTCAGCTGGATCAAAAAAGCGAATCGGATATTGGAAAAAGAAGCAGAGTCGAAACGGCTGTCCATTCATATCAATGTGGATACCGGAATGGGCCGGCTGGGTGTGCGCACAGAAGAAGATCTTTTAGCAGTGGTGAAAGCGCTCAAGTCGAGTACATACCTGTCATGGGATGGCATCTTTACACATTTTTCAACAGCGGATGAACCGGACACTGAGCTGACGATGCTGCAGCACGAAAAGTTTATCAGCTTTCTCCGCTTTTTAAAAAATCAAGACATTACGCTGCCTACCGTGCATATGTGCAATACAGCCGCCGCTATCGCATTCCCGGAATTCAGCGCCGACATGATCCGTTTAGGTATTGGGTTATATGGTTTATATCCGTCCGCCTCGATAAAGGAACTGAACCTCGTGGATCTCACGCCCGCACTAAGTTTAAAGGCGCGTATCGCTTATGTGAAAGCTATGGTGACAGATCCCCGGACCGTCAGTTACGGCGCCACATTTATCGCCGAACCGGGTGAAATCATCGCGACGATTCCGATCGGCTATGCTGACGGTTACTCCCGCGCCCTGTCCAACCGCGGGTTTATTCTGCACCGCGGCAGACGGGTGCCGGTGGCGGGGAGAGTGACAATGGATATGATAATGGTCAGTTTAGGTGAGAATGAGGGCAAACAAGGAGAAGAAGTCGTCATCTACGGCAAACAACAAGGAGCCGAGATTTCCGTTGATGAAATTGCCGAAATGCTCGGTACGATCAGCTACGAAGTCCTGTCTGTGTTAAGCCGCCGCATCCCCCGCTTTTATTTCAGAGACGGCAAAATCATTAAAATATCAGCTCCGGTATTATACGTATAGACGGCAGTTCCCGTATTTATGTATAGAACAAGTACCGGCGTGAGTGGTTCCCATTGTTTTCGTCAGCAAAATCTCAAAACGCCTTCTCTTCCGCGTTCATGCACGGAATAGAAGGCGCAAAAAGACATTTAGCCAAAGGCTTGCGTTACGAAGCTTTATGCTCCAATCTCAGCTTGTCAGCAACCATCGCGATGAATTCCGAGTTGGTTGGTTTTGCTTTTGTCATGCTTACCGTATATCCGAACAGTGAAGAAATGGAATCAATATTTCCCCTGCTCCATGCGACTTCAATGGCGTGGCGGATGGCCCGTTCTACACGGCTTGCGGTCGTGTTGAATTTTTTGGCGATGTCGGGATAAAGGACTTTTGTGATGCTGCCGAGGAGTTCAATATCGTTATACACCATGGAAATGGCTTCACGCAAATAAAGATAGCCTTTGATATGGGCAGGCACACCGATCTCATGGATAATGCTTGTAATGCTGGCATCGAGATTTTTCCGCTTCGGCTCCGGCTGGCTGCGGATAATGCTGCTTTGCGCAGACGGCGCACGGTGTGTGACACTGCTGACATTTCCGCTTACCTGGCGGATATGGCCGACAAGGTTTTCCATATCAAACGGCTTCAGGATGAAATAGGATGCGCCTAAATCGACGGCTTTTTTCGTAACGTCTTCCTGACCGAATGCCGTCAGCATGATGACGTTCGGCTGCTTCTCGAGCTCTGATTCACGCAGACGCTCCAAAACCGCAAGTCCGTCCAGATGCGGCATGATAATGTCTAACACGAGCACATCGGGATTCTTATCTTTAAACAAAGAAAGACATTCCTGTCCGTTATAAGCAACGCCGATCACTTCCATATCATCCTGTCCCTCTATATATTCACTCAACAGGCTTACAAGCTCTCGATTATCATCAGCAACACAAACTTTAATTTTCTCCACGTTTCTTCCTCCCCCAATGTATTAACAGGACGCAACCCATTTGACTGCTATATGTTACATTCGACAAAACCACTACTTCCCCTTTTAAAAAATCCATATTTACCAATAATAGTGGTATATCTTTGTTTTTCTAGCATTTTCTAGGTTTTTCGACTAAAAATTAAGTTTGACAAATCAGGAAACGTGAATTTGTCGAAAAATCTTCATGTCTTATTTTACATGAATCCCGGAAAGAAGTGAAGAACGCATCACATAAAAAAACTGCCGGATCATCCGGCAGTCAGCTTGCTTTGTCTTTCCCGTAAACATCAACACCCGCTTCAGACAGCATCCATTCGATATGAACGCCATAGCCGCTTGTCGGATCATTGACAAATACGTGGGTTACGGCTCCGACGACCTTTCCGTTCTGGATGATCGGGCTCCCGCTCATCCCCTGAACGATTCCGCCGGTTCTTTTCAGCAGTTTCGGATCTGTCACTTTCAATACCATTCCCTTTGTCGCCGGAAATTTTTGCGGCGTGGTGCTGACGATTTCAATATCAAATTTCTCTACTTTATCGTTTTCGATAACCGTCAGCATTTGCGCAGGTCCTTTTTTTACTTCATTTGACAAAGCAATCGGAAGCGCTTTGTCGGAAATGTTGTTTTTAATCGGCTGATGCAGTGTCCCAAAAATGCCGAACGGGCTGTTGCGGTTAATATCGCCGATCGTTTTCCGTTCTGACGAAAACCTTGCCAGTTTTTCGCCTGGATTGCCGCCTTTTCCTTTTTCAATCGATGTTACAGTAGAACGGACGATTTCTCCGTCTTCTACAACAATCGGTTTTTTTGTATCCATATCAGAGATGACGTGGCCCAATGCGCCGTATTTTTTTGTTTTCGGTTCAAAAAATGTCATGGTGCCGATGCCGGCTGCCGAATCACGGATATAAAGGCCGATTCGATATTTCCCCTCGGCTTCGTCCTTTGTCGGAATCAGCTTTGTTTTGATTTTTTGCTTATCGCGTTTCACCAATAAATCCAGAGATTCACCGGTTTTGCCCGCTTTTTGAATAAACGGGGCGATGTCGCTCATTTTTTCAATTTTATGTCCGTTCATTTTAATAATGATGTCGCCAGATTCAATACCCGCTTGTTCTCCCGGAGACTTTTTCCCATCCTTTGTCATCACCTGGTGAAAACCGACGACCAAAACACCGACTGAATGCAGTTTTACACCGATGGACTGTCCGCCCGGAATGACCTTCAATTCAGGAAGGACACGCACTTTCGTTTTTTTAATGGGAAATCCGGCAAGATCATATACTACTTCTGACCTGCCTTGTGTTTGCCCTGTTATGTTTGCATGACCGTGCTCTTCTTTCAGCGTAAAGGCTTCTGATAATTCGCCCTTTTCAGCGCTTATTGATGCATTGACCGGAACGGCCTGTGTCTGGTTTTCAAAGACGCTCATTTCTGACGGTATCAGTAAATATTCTTTAAACGGCTTAAAAAAGCCTACACTTAGTAAAGAAACAAGGAGAATTACACCTATTGCTTTCCTCATGTTATCGTGCATTCATTCCTTCACTCTCCTCGCTCCTATCCCACACCACTTTCTTTTTCTGCTACATCTATACTTTTGCCTTCCTGCGCTTGATTTATAACCGGCATACGAAGAAAAACATTGGATACACTGTTAGAGAAATGGAACAAAAAAATAAGCTGCCTGTATCAGCAGCTTATCCTGTCGTTTTTACCTGTCCGGCCTGTTTTAAAAGCTCTTGTGCATGCCGTTTTGTCAGATCGGTCACTTCAACACCCGCAATCATGCGGCCGATTTCCGCTACCTTATCCTGCTTGGAAAGCGGCGTGACATGCGTTGTCGTCCGTCCGTCTTTGAATTCTTTTGCGATCAGAAGGTGCGTATCCGCCATAGCGGCAACCTGCGGCAGGTGTGTAATGCAGAGCACCTGTGAACCGGTCGATACTTTATGGATTTTTTCCGCGATGGCTTGGGCAACCCGCCCGCTTACACCGGTGTCCACTTCGTCAAAGATGATGGAGGTGACATCCTGCTGGGAAGAAAAAATACTCTTCATCGCCAGCATCACCCTTGAAAGCTCGCCTCCGGAAGCGACCTTTGACAGCGGTTTTAAAGGCTCACCGGTGTTTGTTGAAATTAAAAACTTCACAAGGTCAATCCCCTTTTGGGTAAGCTGCACGGGCTGCCCGTTAACAACCGGTGCTTCACTGGCTGACGGATCGGTTTTCACGAGAAATTCCGTATCAAACGTTGATTTGCCCATATACAGACTTTGTAATTCCTGATGAATCGCTTCCGCCAGTTTCTTGGCCCATGCTTTTCTGATTTTTGATAAATTGGCGGCTTCTACGGCCACATCTTTGCCGACCGACTCCAATTCCTTCTTCAGGGCTTCAAGGTGGCTGTCGCGGTTCTCGATTTGATCGATTTCCTCTTCTATTTTGGAACCGTATTCCAAAATGTCTTCTACCGTCGCTCCGTATTTGCGCTTCAGCTGTTTGATCTCATTTAAACGGGTTTCAATAAAATTCAGCCGTTCCGGGTCATATTCCAGATCATCTAACAGATTGCGCATTTGAAAGGTTGCATCCTCCAGCAGATAATAGGAACTTGACACACTTTCAGACAGCTTTTGCAGCGGTTCATTGATATCCGAAATATCTTCAAGCTGGGCAGAGGCCATTCCGACCCAGTCAAGCCCCCCCTGCTCGCTGCGGAGCGCATTATAGGCGTTTTGCAATGATTCATAAATTTTTTCAAAGTTGGATATCTGCTTCCGCTCTTCCTGAAGAAGTTCGTCTTCATTCAATTCAAGCTTCGCCGACTCGATTTCTTCAAGCTGAAATTGAATCAGGTCTAACCGATGCGCCATTTCCTGCTCGCTTTCTGACAGCTTCTTCACTTTTTTGAGCAGCTTCATATAACGCTCATAGCCTTCATGGTAAGCCTGAAGCGCGGATTCGGCCTCAGCGCCCGCAAATTTATCCAAAAGCTCCAAGTGTTTGTCGTCCTCCATTAACAGCTGGTTATCATGCTGTCCGTGAATATCTAATAAAAGTCTGCCGATTTCCCTTAAAGCCGCAATCGTCACTAATTTTCCGTTGACACGGCAGACGCTTTTTCCTCCGGCATTGATGTCCCTTCTCATGACAATCATGTCGTCAGATGCGTCTATTCCCTGCTCACGGCATACTTCAAAAACGGGATGACCGCTGTCCAATAGAAACAGTCCTTCAAGCTCGGCCTTTGTTTCACCGTAACGGACAAATTCGGACGAGCCGCGTCCGCCGACTAATAGGGAAACGGCGTCTATAATAATTGACTTGCCGGCCCCTGTTTCTCCCGTCAGGACGGTGAGCCCCCGTTCAAACGAAATCGTCAGTTCCTCTATAATGGCAAAGTTTTTTATTGATAGTTCAGCTAACAAACAGCATTCCACCTTTTATCTGATAATTACGCTACAGCAGCTCCAAAAGACGGCTTTGTACGCCTTCCGTATCTTCAGGCGTCCTGCAGATGATTAAGATCGTGTCATCTCCGCAGATCGTGCCCATGATTTCTTCCCATTCGAGATTATCCATCAGAGCGCCGATTGCCTGAGCATTCCCCGGCATCGTTTTTAATACGATCATATGGCTTGCTGAGTCAATTTTTACGAACGCATCCATTAATGAACGCTTCAATTTTGACAGCGGATTGAACCGCTGATCCGCCGGCAGGCTGTATTTGTAGGAGCCGTTGTTCGTCGGCACCTTTACGAGATGCAGCTCTTTAATGTCTCTGGAGACAGTCGCCTGGGTTACCTTATATCCTTCTTCTCTCAGCATGTCAACTAAGTCATCCTGCGTTTCAATCTCATGGCTTGTAATAAGCTCTCTGATTTTTATATGCCTTTGGCCTTTTGTCATGTAAGCACCTCTGTTTTCAAGCTGTTCTTGTCATTATGTTAACCGCTTCTTGATAAAAAGTACATGATGGCAGAAAAAAGGAATAATAGCCCCCTATTATTCCGGTACATCTGTCTTTTTGGCTTTTAATGTCTCATGTGCTTCGCGGACGATACGGAGAATATCTTCTTCCGGCAGTTCAGCGCCGTTTCCGTCTTCTCCGCCCCATTCCAGATGAAGCAGAAACTCAATATTGCCGTCTCCCCCTGTAATCGGTGAGAAGGACAGTCCTTTCACTGTATATCCTTCAGAAGCTGCAAATTGATTCATGCGGCGGAGAACGTCAGCATGAACGCCGGGATCTCTGACAATGCCTTTTTTTCCGACGGATTCCCGTCCGGCTTCAAATTGCGGCTTCACCAGTGCGATACAATCGCTCCCCGGTACAAGCAGCGTTTTTAAAACCGGCAGAATGAGGCGGAGTGAGATGAAAGAAACATCGATTGTCGCAAATTCCGGCAAACCCTCTGTGAAATCGGAAGGCTCGGAATAGCGGAAATTCGTCCGTTCCATGACGACGACCCTCTCGTCCTGTCTGAGCTTCCAAGCAAGCTGATTATAGCCGACATCCACTGCGTAGGACCGCTCAGCTCCGTTTTGGAGGGCGCAATCCGTGAATCCCCCTGTAGACGAGCCGATGTCAATCATCGTTTTGCCTTTTACCGAGACAGGAAACACTTCCAAGGCTTTTTCAAGTTTTAATCCGCCTCTGCTGACGTATTTAAGAGGGTTTCCTTTTACCGTTAACGGAAGATCCCGGGCGATTTTTTCACCCGGTTTGTCCAATCGGTTTTCATTTGAGTATACGATGCCCGCCATAATGGCGCGTTTCGCTTTTTCCCGCGTTTCCGCAAGGCCTTTTTCTACAAGAAGTACATCTAATCGTTCTTTTTTTGCTGTCATGATCCAATTCCTTTATGTGTCTTCGGCGGCATCAGCAGTTTTATCCGGTTCATAACCTCAGCCTTCGTGAGACCGATTTCTTCAAGCAGGGCGGTTACGCTGCCGTGTTCAATAAACCGGTCTGGGATGCCCATTCTGTCAATCGGTGTATGATACATGCCGAGGTCATGAGCGTATTCAAGAATCGTGCTGCCGAATCCGCCTTCAAGCACGGCTTCTTCTATCGTTAAAATCGGCAGACCTTCATTAAGAACGGCCTTCATCATTTGTTTATCAATCGGCTTTATGAACCTCGCATTCACGACACGCACGGACAGGCCTTCTTTTTGCAGTTCTTCAGCCGCTTCCAGCGCCATTTCAATGGTCGTACCGAATGTTAAAATGACCGCGTCTTTTCCGGGACGGAGCACTTCCCATGTTCCGATCGGAATGGTTTGCAGCTCTTTATCCATCTTAACGCCGAGCCCGTTTCCGCGCGGGAAGCGCATCGCAATCGGACCGTCCTCATAATTAAGGGCTGTATTGACCATATGGCGGCCTTCATTTTCATCCTTCGGCATCATTAAAACGAGGTTCGGTATATGCCGCAAAAAGGCGATGTCAAAGACGCCTTGATGCGTCTCCCCGTCAGCGCCGACCAAACCGGCGCGGTCAATGCCGATAAATACATTCGCGTTTTGACGGCAGATATCATGGACGACCTGATCGTACGCCCGCTGCAAAAAGGTCGAATAAATCGCAAGAAACGGCTTCATACCCTGAAGCGCCATTCCCGCGGCCATTGTCGCCGCATGCTGTTCTGCGATTCCGACGTCAAACATGCGCTCAGGAAATTCTTTCGCAAATCCTTCAAGCTTAGAGCCGACCGGCATAGCCGGTGTAATCGCGACAATTCTGTCATCCTCGCGCGCCAGCTCCTGCACGGTGCCGCTGACAAGTCCGCTCCATGAAGGCGCCGCGGCTTTCGGCTTGACGAAATCACCCGTATTGATTTTATAAGGACCCGTTCCGTGCCATGTGCCGATTGTGTCGGTCTCAGCCGGTTTATAGCCTTTGCCCTTTTTCGTAATGACATGCAAAAGGACAGGACCTTTCGTTTTTTTGGCGTATTGCAGGTTTTCAAACAGTTCATGGTAGGAATGACCGTCAACAGGGCCTAGATACGTAAAGCCCAGCTCTTCAAAAAACATGCCTGACACAAGCATATATTTTAAGCTGTCTTTTATCCGTTCCGCTGTGGCGGCCAATTTTCCGCCGACGGCCGGGATGCGCTTAAATAAATATTCAAGCTCGTCTTTTACCCATTGATATTTGCCGGCCGTGCGAAGCCGTCCCAGCATAGAATGAATTGCCCCGACATTCGGCGCAATGCTCATCTCATTATCATTCAGGATGACGATCATATCTTTTTTCTCATCACCGATATGGTTCAGCGCTTCGAGCGCCATTCCTCCGGTTAAAGCGCCGTCTCCGATAATCGGGATGATATATTCTTTCGATCCTTTAATATCACGGGCGGCTGCCATTCCCATCGCGCCTGAGAGCGATGTTGAGCTGTGGCCTGTTTCCCATACGTCATGTTCGCTTTCGCTGCGCTTCGGGAAACCGCAAAGCCCTTTATATTGGCGCAAGGTTTCAAACTCCTTGCCGCGCCCGGTTAACAGTTTATGAACATAGGACTGATGTCCGACATCCCATAAAAATTTATCTTTCGGACTGTCAAATTCTTTGTGAAGCGCAATTGTCAGCTCGACAACCCCGAGGTTCGGCCCGATATGGCCGCCAGAGGCAGACAGCGATGTGATGAGGAAATTGCGGATTTCCTCACTCAGCTCTTCCAGCTGTTCAATTGACATCTTTTTAAGAAATGACGGGTCCTGTATTGATAAAAGATCCAAAGCGGATCAACTCACTTTCAGCATGAATTTCTGCAAATTAAACAGTGTCTTTTTGAAAAAAGAAAAAGACTCCCTTTGTATTTTCATCGAAACTGCTTACATTTTACCATAGGAGCGGCAGCCCCTTCAAATCAGGACCGTTTTTAATGATCTCTCGCCGCGATTAAATCACAGAGGTCATGCAGCAGTTCTTTCTGAAGAGAAAGGCCGCTGATGATCCGTTTCGCCTCGCTGATATGATACGCCAGCTTCTCTTTCGCGCCTTCAAGCGTTAAAAGCGACGGATACGTTGACTTTTCATTCGACGTGTCTGAGCCGACCGGTTTGCCGATCTTCTCCTCATGCCCTTCAATATCAAGGATGTCATCTCTGATTTGAAATCCGATGCCGATATGGCTGCTGAACAGACGCAGCTTTTCGACTTCATCCTCCGGCGCATCTGCCAAAATGGCGCCCGCCGTCACAGAAAAACCGAGGAGCTTGGCCGTTTTCCGCTCGTGGATGGATTCCAGCTCCTCAAGCGTTATCCGCTTTTGTTCCGCTTCCATGTCGGCAGCCTGCCCGCCGACCATTCCTTCCGTTCCTGCCGCGCTGATCAGCTCATCGACGAGACGGAGCCGTTTTTCTGCTGAAACCGCCTCAGACACGTGGGATGTGATCAATTTAAAG
This sequence comes from Bacillus sp. SYZHCR11, assembly GCF_057196865.1. Taxonomy (NCBI): domain Bacteria; kingdom Bacillati; phylum Bacillota; class Bacilli; order Caryophanales; family Bacillaceae; genus Bacillus; species Bacillus sp. SYZHCR11. The sequence continues at coordinate 494,732 of NZ_JBXUND010000003.1, read as the reverse complement.
CTTTCTGTCAGAAGCCCGTCTCCGGCCAATACGGCTGCCGCTTCTCCGAAGACTTTATGGTTTGTGGGCTTTCCCCGGCGCAGATCATCATCGTCCATGCAAGGAAGATCATCATGGATTAAGGAATACGTATGAATCATTTCGACAGCGCATCCGACCGGAATCCCGTCTTTTTCATCTTTTCCGTAAGCATTCAGAACGGCTAAGACGACGAGGGGGCGCAGCCTCTTTCCGCCCGCTTCCAAAGAATACAGCATAGATTTTTTGAGGATTTCAGGCATCGCAAGCCGTTCCGTATACAAAGAAAGCTGCTGTTCAATCAGTTGTTTGCGCGATGCTAAAAATGCGTCCAGTTTATTTGTCACCTTCGTCTTCCTCCTGAACGCTGAAAGGTGCAAGTTCGCCGTTATCTTTTAAAATAAAGTCCATTTGCTTTTCGACATGCTGAAGCTTTTCATGGCACATTTTTGAAAGGGCCATCCCTTCCTGAAAATAATTAATCGCCTGCTCAAGCGGCACGTCTCCTTCTTCAAGTTTTGCCACAATGCCTTCAAGGCCTTTCATCGCCTCTTCAAATGTCAGCTCTTCACTTTTTTTGGTTTCTGTCATTTTCGTTCGCCTCTCTTTTGCAATACTTCACACGTCAGAACGCCGTCTGTCATCTTTACTTCAAGCGTATCATTTTGTTCGACTTGATCAACGCTTTTGATCAGCTCTTTATCTTTATAGGCCAGACTGTATCCTCTCTCCATCACCTGAAGGGGACTTAATGCATTCAGTTTACCAAGAACCGTCTGAAACTGCGAATGAAGCTGCTTCAGCTGGACATTCATGCTTCGGGCGAGCTGATTTGAGCGCTCCTCGTACCGTTTTTTCGCCTGTTTCAGCTGGGTTTCAGGGTGGAGCGCCGTTAATCTGTACGTATTCCGCTCCAGCTGCCTTTGTTTCCTGTCCGTAAGCCCTGTGAGCTGTGATTGGAACTGCTGATACAAAAGATCAAACTGCTGTTCCTTTTGGGTATACAATCGTTTCGGAAAACGGAACGCGTAGGATGACTGAAGCGATTGAACCCGTTCTTTTTTCTTGCTGATATGCTGCTGCATCGCTCTTGTCAGGCGGACTTCCGCCGTTTTTGTCCGTTCCATTAAGTCCGTCGTGTGGGGGACGGCGATTTCTGCCGCTCCTGTCGGCGTTGCCGCCCGGATATCCGCGACGAAATCACTGATTGTAAAATCCGTTTCATGTCCGACGGCTGATATAATCGGAATGGCGGAAGCAAAAATCGCCCGGGCTACGATTTCTTCGTTAAATGCCCACAATTCTTCGATCGAGCCCCCTCCCCTTCCGACGATCAGGACGTCACACATTTTTTGTGCATTGGCTTCTTCAATGCGCTTCACAATCGATCTGCTGGCATTTTCACCTTGAACGAGCGCGGGAAGCACAATGACTTTCACAAGGGGGTATCTTCTTTTGAGTGTGGTAATGACGTCTCTGACGGCTGCTCCCGTCGGTGACGTGACGACCCCGATCGTAGCCGGAAAAGCGGGGATGGCCTGCTTATGCCGGTCATCAAACAACCCTTCGCCGGCAAGTTTTTTCTTTAATTCTTCATATGCTAAGTAGAGCGCCCCCACACCGTCCGGCTGCATTTCTTTCGCGTACAGCTGATAGCTTCCGCTCGGTTCATAGACGGAAATGCCGCCTCTTACGATGACCTTCATTCCGTCCTCGGGCTTAAACGCAAGCCTCGAACTTTGTCTTTGAAACATGACGGCCTGCATGCGGGCATGCTCATCTTTTAATGTAAAATAGATGTGGCCTCTCGTATGAATTTTAACATTGGAGAGCTCACCCTTAATCCAAATGTCTTCAAGATGAGGGTCCACATCGAATTTTCGTTTAATGTATTTGGTCAGCGCGGAAACCGTGACATATGCCGCTTCACTCACATCCTGCACTCCTTTCATAAAGGCTTTTTGCCCTAAACTAAGAAAACCCGCTCTGGCTGAAAGGAGCCTTAAGAAGCGGGTATCGTGCTCATTGTCACACTTTTTGTGACTGTCTCCGGTTATCTATGATAACGTACGTCTGGCAGATTTAACAGTATTATGCGCAAGCATTGTGATGGTCATCGGACCTACTCCGCCCGGCACCGGCGTAATGAAAGATGCTTTTTCTTTCGCTTCATCAAACTGAACGTCTCCGCAGAGTTTTCCGCTTTCGAGACGGTTGACGCCGACATCAATGACAATGGCGCCCTCTTTGATTTGATCGGCTTTGATGAAATTCGCTTTACCGACCGCTACCACAAGAATATCTGCTTTTTTCGTATGCTCAGACATATTTTTCGTACGGGAATGGCAATATGTGACGGTCGCGTTTTCGTTCAGCAGCAGCTGGCCGACCGGTTTACCGACAATATTGCTTCGTCCGACTACAACAACTTCTTTGCCGGAAAGATCTACGTTCGTCTTTTTCAATAACTCGACAATTCCGTGCGGCGTGCATGGTAGAAATGTATCTTCGCCAAGCAGCATTTTCCCGACGTTGAGAGGGTGGAAACCGTCAACATCCTTATCGGGAGAGATCCGCTCGATTACGGCTTTTTCAGAAATATGATCCGGAAGCGGCAGCTGGACGAGAATGCCGTGGAATTCCGGATTTTGATTATACTGATCAATCACTGTTAAAAGCTCCGCCTCGGTTAAGCTTGAGTCAAAGCGGTCAAGTTTAAATTTCATTCCCATTGTTTCAGCGGCTTTTTTCTTGCCTGTCACATATGAAACAGAAGCGGGATCGTCTCCGATTAAAATGACCGCCAAACCGGGCACTACGCCTTGTGCTTTCAGCTCTTCTACTTCTTTTGCCAATTGTTCGCGTTTTTCTTTAGCCGTTTCTTTTCCGTCGATGATTGTTGCAGTCATTTTCTTTCCTCCTATGATTCGATATCAGTTTTAATGTTAGAAAGAACCCCGTTTACGAATTTTGCAGCTTTATCGTCGCCGAACCGTTTTGCCAGCTCGATTGCTTCGTTTAATGACACGTTAGCAGGAATGTCGTCAGTATAAACCATTTCATACACCGCCAGACGCAGGATCGCGCGGTCTACGTTTGCAATCCGGTCAAGCTTCCAATTGACGAGATGGCCGGAAATCATTTCATCAAGCTGAACCTGATGTTCGATCACTCCGTACACCAGCTGTTCAAAGAAGGCATCTGTTTTTTCACCATCAAGCGCGTGCTCAATGGCCTCGTTCGGTGCAATATCGCTGACATCAATCTGAAAAAGTGCCTGCAAAGCTTTTTCTCTAGCTGTTCTTCTTTTCATTTTCTTTCTCCTTCAGATCCGCTTTATCCGCTTGTCGTTAAGCTTAAAGAGATCATAACATATTTTTTTCTCAATCGCATGTCGAAATTTAGGTTTTTTCACCCTAATGCCGAATATTTTCACAAACCGTATTAATTTCATTCGGATTTCACAGCATGAAGAAACTCGGCTGCCGTTTGTAAGCCGGCTTTCTTCATGCCTGAAATGACGGGAAACGTATAAAAAACCAAAGGGCTGCCCATCCCCTTGGTTTTTATACGCTCATTACATTTCTTCGTCGATTTCGACTTCTTGGGCTTTCGTGTCAAATTGAATGCCGACGATATGAATATTGATTTCATTAATGGTCAGAGACGTCATGTTTAATAAGGTTTGGCGGATATTCTCCTGAACGCTTGCCGCCACTTTCGGGATCGAGATCCCGAATTGAACGACGCAATAGACGTCGATGGTAATCCCGTCATCGGCTAAATCGACCTTTACGCCTTTACCGTGATTGATTTTGCCGAAGCGTTCTACGACGCCGGTGGCGAAATTGCCGCGCATTTCAGCAACTCCTTCAACTTCGGAAGCGGCGATGCCGGCAATGACTTCAATGACCTCAGGAGCAATTTCAACCTTGCCTAAATGAGCCTCGTCATGATCCATTTTAAGCACACTGTTGTCTTCCATTCAATTCACCTCCCGCAAAAATTATGAGCCCATTACATCATATGTTTCTAAAAACTTTGTATTAAACTCTCCGCTGACAAATGTTTCGTGTTCAAGCAGTTTCAGATGGAACGGAATCGTCGTTTCAATACCTTCAATCACGAATTCGCTCAGCGCGCGTTTCATCCGTGCGACTGCCTCATCACGCGTTGTTCCGTATGTGATGACTTTAGCAATCATACTGTCATAGTACGGCGGGATCGAATAGCCGGGATATGCGGCTGAATCCACGCGTACGCCGAGTCCGCCCGGCGGCAGGTACATGTTAATTTTACCGGGTGAAGGCATGAAGTTTTTCGCAGGATTTTCAGCATTGATGCGGCATTCAATCGCCCAGCCGTTAAATTCAACGTCTTCCTGTCTGAGCGAAAGCTCCTGTCCGGATGCCACTTTGATCTGTTCTTTGATCAGATCCGTTCCCGTCACCATTTCTGTGACAGGGTGCTCTACTTGAATACGCGTGTTCATTTCCATGAAGTAGTAGCGCTGTTCTCTGTAGTCATAAATGAATTCTACTGTGCCGGCTCCCGTGTAACCGACGGCCTTCGCTGCTTTTACCGCAGCTTCGCCCATCTGCTCCCTGATTTCAGAATCAAGCGCAGGTGACGGTGACTCTTCAAGAAGTTTTTGCAGACGTCTTTGGATAGAACAGTCACGCTCTCCGAGATGGATCGTGTTTCCGTAATTATCCGCAAGCACCTGAATTTCAACATGGCGGAAATCTTCTATGTACTTCTCGATGTACACACCCGGATTTCCGAATGCCGTAGCGGCTTCCTGCTGGGTAATCTCAATGCCTTTGATCAGTTCTTCTTCTGTGCGTGCGACCCGGATGCCTTTTCCGCCTCCGCCCGCAGTGGCTTTTATAATCACAGGATACCCAATTTCACCTGCAAGCGAAACCGCTTCTTCGGTATTTTTTATGATTCCTTTTGAACCGGGCACAATCGGCACGCCCGCCAGCTGCATCGTGTCGCGCGCGATATCTTTTGTTCCCATTTTTGAAATGGCGTCAGCCGTAGGGCCGACAAACGTTATGTTCAATTCCTCGCACAGCTCGGCAAAGTCGGCGTTTTCAGCTAAAAACCCGTATCCCGGATGAATCGCATCCGTGCCGGTCAGCTTTGCGACGCTGACGATGTTCGTTACATTTAAATAGCTTTCTTTTGATGTTTTCGGCCCGATACAAAAAGCCTCATCGGCCATTTGGACATGCAGGGCGTCTTTATCTGCCTCAGAATAAACGGCTACAGTTTCAATGCCCAGCTCTTTGCAGGCCCGGATGATTCTGACGGCGATTTCTCCTCGGTTGGCGATCAATAGCTTTTTAATCATAATAGCAGGTCTCCTTACTCAGCTTTTACAAGAAATAGAGGTTGTCCGTATTCGACCAGCTGGCCGTTTTCAACTAACACTTCAACGATTTCTCCTTTTACTTCGGCTTCAATCTCGTTAAAGAGTTTCATTGCTTCTACGATACAAACAACTGTATTTTCGCTCACTTTTGAACCTTGGTTTACGTAAGGGCCGGCTTCCGGCGATGAAGAAGCATAAAACGTTCCGACCATCGGAGACGTAATTTTGTGCAGGTTTTCGTCTTGTTTCGGCGCTTCCTGAACAGGAGCGGCTTCATGCGCTTCCGGTTTTGCAGCCTGCGGAGCAGGTGCGTAAGCGGCGGGAACGGCTTGAGCTTGTCCCGTTACATTCACTGCCGGCGCTTCATTTTTTTTCAGTTTGAGGCTTACGCCTTCGATTTCGTAAACGAATTCGTCGATGGAAGATTCATCGATTCTTTTTATCAGTTCATGAATTTCGTTGATTTTTAACATCAGTTTCCACTCCTATGTATAAAAAATAGAAATTTATGGGTTGCTACTAAAAGTACATACTATGTTTATCTTACAGGAGCGCTTGTGTAAATTCAACACTGATCTAAAATGACATCAGAAAAGCCCGCAGCGGGTGCGGGCTGTGGAGATCTCTTATTTTGTCGGTTCAAACGTGACGGCGACGTCTTTCATCGTCTTGATTTCTTTTTCCACCAGGTCAATGATAGCGGAAGCTTTTGCGTTTGAATGTTTGTCAGACATGACCGTAATGTTGATTTTGTCTCCTTCAGCATCCACGAGCGCATCTTTGTAGCCTTGTGTTTTAATCAGCGTTTCCAGCTGTTTTTCCGTCCCTTCAGCATTGCTCAGCGCCGTCATTTTATCGTAGGCTTCGCTTTTTTCCTTTGCGGTCGCATCATCGCTTGAAACAATGCTGTTTAACTGTTCCCTTTCTTTGCTTCTTGCGTCTTCAAGTTCCATGCGGTATGCGGTAAATAAGTTTTCATCAGCTGTTTCTGTAGCGACCGATCCGTCTTTGTCCGATGCTTCGGCTGATGTTTCTTTATCCTCTTTTGTGCCTTTAGAATCTTTCGTTCCTTTTGTTCCGTCTTCTTTATCCGTGCCGCTTCCGTTCTTATCTTTCGTTTCAGGAGCCGGCGTTTTTTCAGTTGCCACTTCTCCGCTGCTTTTTTCGCTTTTCATCTGCACGGCATTTTTGCTTTCCGGCGACATAATATAATAAACACTTAATACCACGACGAGACTGAGCATTGTTAAAAGCCAAACCGTTTGTTTTTTCAGCATGATTTATGAATCCTCCTTGATTTTTTTAGGGGCAACCGCTACACGGTAGCTCGGAACATCAAGCACCCTTGTGACGGCATCAATGATGGTTTTTTTTATTTGAACGTTGTCCACTCCCTGAGCGACAACGAGTACACCGCGGATATCGGGCTTTTTCGTCTGGACGACGACCGGGGTTTCCTGATCCCCGTTTCGAATCATGACAATTTGTTCTTCAGAGGTTTGATCGGTTACGCTTCTTTTGCCGCCTTCTTTATCGGTTTCTTCGGTGGTGGTGTCTTTTTTCGTTTTATTTTTCTCAAACACTTTCAAAGATGTTGCGTCTACGTTCACGACAATTGATACATCCTCCACGCCGATAATCGTTTCAAGGATTTCTTTCAGCTGGTTTTCATAGTCTCTTTCATAATCATCGATCGTGTTTTTGGCGCTGCTGTCTTTCGATGCCTTAAAAACGGGTGCGCTTTTTTGCCCGCTTTTGTCTTCCGTTCGGCCGGACATGACGGTCTGCGCCGCTTGGTCCTTCCCGGTTTTCTCCGGTGAAGAGAACAGCTGGCTCACCAGCATAAAAGAAACTCCGAGCACAAACACGAACAGAAAGTAATGATATTTTGTCAGTTTTGGTTTTTCTCCGTCTTTCGCCTGTCCGATCATCAGCTGTTTTTTGAGTATGGTCCATAGTCCGTTTTTATTCATGGCCGTTTTTCTCCCCGCCTTCCATATAAACCGTAATTTTCTCACTGCCGATTTCCCATATATCCGCAAGTTTTTCTTTGATGTCTGCGGCCTCTTTTTTTTCGGCTGCGCCTTCCGGTTCGTATTTGCGGTCTGTGCGGATGTCGATCGGTGCGACGGTTTGCACGGTTTTTTCAGAAGATGGGGCCATATACACGCTGATCGTTTTTACATCTTCTTCTGAACGAACCTGTTCTTCCGCTGTAAGGCGGATGTCGTCTATTTTGTATTCGTCATGACTGAACATCTCCTCCGCTTTCTTTTTTAGTTGGACAGCCATTTCTTCTAAAACATATGCGCGGTTTGATGCTTGTATTTCTTTTTTTTCTGATTTGATTTGATTTTTTATATCAGCGGATTGAGATTGCTCTTGTTTTGTCAAATAATCGAAGATGATTTCCGGGTCTGTTTTGAAAAGTTTGAAGATCGGGTTGAGCATGACAATGATTAACAGCAGGCTGACAACCATCTTGGCGTATTTTTGCATACTGGAGCTGGGCAGCAGCATGTCGATGACGATGGCGAATAAGATAAACAAAATAATGCTTGTCAGCCATTCTGTTAAAAAGCTCATATCCAATGGGCCTCCTTTATTTCATCATCATGGTGAGGTTGCCTGCTGTAATAATGACTGTAATACTGAGGAAAAACATGAGAGAGACGATGGCGAGCGCCGCGAAAATATACAGCACGCTTCGGCTGATGACGCCGAGGCACGTAATGACGGGCCCGCCTCCGAGCGGCTGCAGAATAGCGGCCGCGAGCTTATAAATAAAAGCGAGCGAGAGCACTTTGATCGCCGGAAACGCGGAGATGCAGATCAAAATTCCGACTCCTAGGATTCCCACGGTGTTTTTTAATAGGAGCGATGCGCTGATGACCGTATCCGTCGCATCCGTAAACATCCGGCCGAGCACGGGAATAAAATTGCCTGTGATAAATTTTGCAGTCCTGAGCGTAATCCCGTCCGTCACGGCAGCCGAAGCCCCCTGTACGGAGATGACGCCGAGAAACACGGTGAGAAATACGGCAAGCGCGCCGATCGCGATATTTCTGAGCAGATTGGCAAGCTGCGTGACTTTATATTGATCCGTCATCGTGCTGACGATGCTTAAAATCGCTGACAGGAAAATAAGCGGCATGACAATGTTTTGAATGAGAAGGCCGCTCGTATTCATCAGAAATAAAATAACGGGGTGAAAAAAAGCTGCGGAGACGGCTCCCCCGGAAGACGCCAAAAGCGCGAGTAAAAGCGGGATGAGCGCGAGAATGAAACTTGTCATCGTCTGGATCGCTTCACTGGCATAATTGACGGCAACATGAAAGCTGTTTAAAGCGAGAATAATCAGCACCATGTAGACGATTGCATAAGCCACTTTGCTGACAGTGCTCTGCTGAAACGCATTTTGCAAAAGCTGCAGAATGACACAAAAAATGGTGAGAAGAATCAAAGTTCCCAGAAGCTTTCCGTTTGCGAGCACTTCATGAAACAAGTATGAAAATAAAGCCTTCAGCCATGCCTCCGGCGAGAACGTTTTTTCACCGTTAATAAAGTCGATGATGCTTCCCTTTTGGCTTTCAGGCAGAAGACCGCCGTATTCTGTCATGATGTCGTCCCAAAACTTTCCGATGCCTTCTGTTTTCAGCGCTTCGGCCTGCTTTTTCGCCACTTCATCAGCGGATTCTTGGTGAACTGCGGTTTCCTGCGACGCACCGTCTGTTCCGGCAGCTTGTACACATTCAGTCTGAAAAAATAAGAGGATGAACAAAAAAGCCCCCGCCCACCGAAAGCGCTTCATTTTTTGTGCCCCCCTTTCTATTTTATTGATGATCAAGAAGGAATAAGTCCGAGAATCGTTTCAATAATGACGGTGAGTATCGGTACGGCCATTACCAGTATCAAAATTTTTCCGGCCAGCTCTATTTTCGAAGCAATCGCTCCCTGGCCCGCATCCTTTGTCAGCTGCGCACCGAATTCAGCGATGTAGGCGATGCCGATAATTTTTAAAATGGTTTCCACATAGACCATATTGACATTTGCATTGACGGCTATTTTTTCTATCATTCTGATAATGTCGTAAATCTGATCGATGAGATAGAGAAAGATCACGCAGCCGCTGAAGACGACAATCATAAACGCGAAAGTCGGTTTCTGTTCTTTTACGATCAGGGAGAGAAATGTGGCGATCAGGCCTAAACCTACAATTTGAACAATCTCAATCTGTAAGCCCCCCTATCCTTGGAATAGAAACACAGCTTTGATCTTTTTGAACAGGTCATCGACAATCGTCGCCACCATAAATAAAATATAGATAAAGCCAAGCAGCGTCACCCATTGGGCGTATTCTTTTTTTCCCATTTGGTCAAGTATGGTGTGCAGAAACGCAACCACGATACCGACTCCGGCGATTTGAAAAATGACATTTACGTCGACTCCCATTTTATGTTTGCTCCCCTCATGTTTACATCAATAGAAGAATGAGTAACAGTCCGGCTAAAAATCCTAAGCTTTTCACCATTTTTTCATTTTTCGCCTGCGCCCGTCCGGCATCCGCTTCCGCCGCTTCCAAATGTGTAAGCGCAAGCTTGATATGTTTCTGCTGAGAAACACGGTCATGGAGCCCGAGCGTCTCTCCGAATTGCTTCAGCACATCGTATTCGCTTTTTTTCATCGCCATGGAGGGCCAGTTATGTTTCAAGCTCTGTTCCCAGGCCGTTTTGGCGGAATCGCTTCCCTGCTCAAGCCTCCTGCTGAAAGCTTGAAACAATGACGATACAGGCTTGGAAAGCTGTGCGGCGATTTGTCCCGAAGCTATGTGCAGCGGCGTATGCCCGAACATGATTTCCGCTTCAAGCGATTGGAGCGCCGCGCGCAGCTGACGGATCTGTCTCGGCCTTTCAATATACATTTTGGCGATCTCAAATCCCGTCCATGTCGTCGCCGTCAGAATGAACACGGCACCCAAAAGCTTCAGCATGTCATCACGCTTTCAGCATGCGGAACAGGTTCCCCGTCCTTTCCGTACATCCTGCTGATCGTTCCCGGACCGCGGCGTCTTGACAGTTCAACATACCGGTCAAACACGTTTTCCTCCCAAAGCATTTTCAGCGACGGCCTCTTGACCAAATCTTTCATATTCCATCCGTGCGCAGAGACGATAACGGATACGCCCGCATGGAGCGCCTCCAGCAGCGCTTGTGAGTCTTCCATTCTCCCGATTTCATCCACAATTATGACATCAGGACTCATAGAACGGATCATCATCATCAGCCCTTCCGCCTTCGGACAGGCATCAAGGACATCGACTCTGCGGCCGAAACTGTGCTGGGGAATGCCCCGCAGGCAGCCGGCAATTTCCGACCGTTCATCTACGATACCTGTCTTTTTTGCCGGAATGCGTTTTGATCCGGTGCTGGAAAGCCGGGCCAAATCACGAAGCAAGGTCGTTTTCCCCGTTTGCGGAGGACCGATGATCAGCGTGTTCAGCCAGTTTTCTTTCCATAAGAAAGGAATGAGCGGTTCTGCGATCCCCAGCTTCTCCCGGGCGATTCGGATATTAAAAGAAGTAATATCCCGGAGTCCTTTGACGGCTCCGTTTTCGACGATGACTCTTCCGGCCAGCCCCACACGGTGGCCTCCTCTGATTGTGATGTATCCTTTTTTCAGCTCTTCTTCCAGCGTGTACATACTGTAGTTGCTGAGCCGGCTGAGGATCAGCTGTGCGTCGCCGGCCGTACACACATATGACAAATACAAAGGTTGTCCTTTTTGGATCAGTTCAACCGGCCTGTCGACACGGATTCTGATTTCTTCTGTATCCCGCCTCGCTTCTTCGGGCACGGCGGAGATGGCATCTCTCAATAATTCAGGGAGAACCTCTGTAATTTCATTCAATAGAGTCCCCTCCTTTTTACCGATTGGCTTCTTTAAAATGTATGATCCGGGACAGACTTTATGACACCCCGGCCCTCTATTTATGCACACCGGCCAAAATCAGCACCACCCCCGCAAAAATCAATATTAATTTTGCATATGAGAGCTGTCCGGCAATCTGATAAATGCCGATCGTCATTGTGATGATAAAGATCAGAGGGCCGACGATTGCCAAAATACTATTCACCACAACCGCTTTTCTGATGTCGTTTGTCAAAAGCATGATAATAGCGGCCGATAATTCAATGAGCGAGGACAAAACTCGTAAACCGGCCATCGTTAAAACAGTAGAATTGATTGAACCGAACAAAAATTTCATTGCAATCCCCCAACTTCAAGCATTTTGTTACACTATATGCTCTAGCTGACGGAAGTAGTCTCACTATTTTCATATAGAAGAAAGATTCTGAGGCAGAACGCAAAAAAAGCCTGCCCCGTAAAAGGAGCAGACTCCGAATTTCTTTAACTACGCTCTTGACACGTAAGAACCGTCTGATGTATTTACAACCAGCGTATCGCCTTCGTTCACGAAGAACGGTACGTTTACGACAAGGCCTGTTTCCGTTTTGGCAGGTTTCGTACCGCCTGACGCCGTGTCGCCTTTAATTCCCGGCTCTGTTTCAACAACTTTCAGTTCAACTGTGTTCGGCAGTTCAATACCGAGCGTTTCAGACTGATACATCATGATATGCACAGACATATTTTCCAGAAGGTATTTCAATTCTTCTTCGATTTGGTTTTCGTTCAATTCAAGCTGTTCATATGAGCTTGTATCCATGAACACGTGCTGATCGCCGTTGGCATAAAGATACTGCATCGTTTTTGTTTCGATTTGAGCTTTCGCGACTTTTTCACCTGCACGGAATGTTTTCTCCTGAATAGCGCCCGTGCGCAGGTTACGCAATTTAGAACGGACAAATGCCGCTCCTTTTCCCGGTTTTACGTGCTGAAAGTCAACGACGCGCCAAATGCCGCCGTCTACTTCAATCGTTAGTCCTGTACGAAAATCGTTAACTGAAATCATGTTTGATGTCCTCCTATATTCCGATCACAAAATAATTAATTCTTTAGGGGAATGCGTAATTGTCCGGTTGCCGTCCTCAGTGATGATGATATCATCTTCGATTCTTGCGCCCCCGACTTCCGGTATGTATATGCCCGGCTCAACCGTTACCGCCATGCCCGGCTCAAGAACGGCCGATGACCTGAAAGACAGCCCCGGTGATTCATGGACTTCCATTCCGAACCCGTGTCCTGTCGAATGGCCGAAATACTGTCCGTAGCCTTTTGCGGTGATATGATCCCTCGTCAGGGCATCCGCTTCTTTTCCCGTCATGCCGGGTTTAATATGCAGGACACCAAGCGCTTGGGCATCGTATACGACCTGATAAATCTCTTTCAGTTTATCACATGGCTCTCCGACCGCGACGGTGCGTGTGATATCAGAACAATAGCCTTTATAATAAGCGCCGAAATCGAGCGTGACCAAGTCTCCCTTTTCAATCAATTTGCCGCTTGCCACTCCGTGGGGAAGGCTGGATCTGACTCCCGAGGCGACGATCATATCAAAGGAAGAGCCGTCTGCTCCTTGACGTCTCATATAAAATTCAAGCTCGTTTGCAACTGAAATCTCTGAGATGCCCGGTTTGATAAACGTCAGAATATGTTCAAACGCATCATCCGCAATCTTCGCAGCTTCCTCTAATATCTTAATCTCTTCACTTGACTTAATCAAGCGCAACTTTTCAACGGAATCCGCGACGGGAACCATCTCCGCTTCCTGCAGCACCGCTTGGTAGGATGCATATGTTCCGTACGTCATGCTGTTTTGCTCGAAGCCGAGTTTTTTAATGCCGTACTCAAGAATCGTATCCGCAGCCGTTTGGATTAAGCTTCCGCCGTGCTCGATAATGTCAAAACCCTTCACTTGCGTCTTCGCCTGCTCGGTGTAACGGAAATCCGTGATAAATGCCGCACGTTCTTTCGATATGACCGCAAGGCCTGACGAACCCGTAAATCCCGTCATATACTGCAGATTGGCGGAGCTTGTCACCAACATTCCGTCTATATCCAGCTGACCGAAAAGATTTCGCAATTTCTCAAGTTTCATTCCCTTTCTCCTCCTCGCCGATTCTTGACTGCCGCCTGACAACGCGGGAGCATCCCCGCCCGGTTTTCAGCATAAAAAATGTTCACTTCTCGTGAACATTTTACCATACCGGACAGGGATTATACACTTATTCACTTGTTGCCGAGCGCCCTTGCAAGCTTGTCTGACGTAAGTTCATTGTAGTTGAAGGAAATTGAGTAGCCGACAAACAAACCGTACAGAATGTAAAGGCAAAGCGTCGTCACGATTGTATCTGATTTCAATTCAGTGACGGATTTCACATCTTCGAAAATCGGATTGAATAAGAAAAAAACCGCACACCATAAAATGACGCCGTACACCATCCCCGGCCACATGGTTTTAAAACGCTTCAGGCAGACGAAATAAATAAACGCCCCGGCAATTGAAATGAATCCGATGACAACGATGCTGACCATCGTGCCCAGCCATTGTTTTTTCCATTCTCCGATCATAAACGGCTGAAGAATCATGTTGGGGCTGATCTCTGAAAAATGAAAGACATACCCGAGATAGCCGATCAAACTCCAAAATACACCGCCGGCAAATCCGATACCGCAAATTCTGCCGGTAAATGAAACAGGCTGCTGATCATCATCCCGCTTCTTTTTTTCTTCCTGTTCTGAATGTTTTTCGCTTGTCATCATGGCACCTCCAGTCATAGACTGCCCAAAAATTGAAAAGTCATAAAAAGCTGCGCCATATTTTCATTCAATGAGTAAAATCTAAAGAAACGGGGTATACTGCATGTAGAAAAAGCATTGATTTTCCGGCTGTCTAACTAGAGGTTTACCGCGGTTTCCTGTACAATAGAGTGAAAGGAAATGGTTAGTAAATCCTAAGAAAACAGGCAGGTTGATAAACAATGTCCAAACAAAAAACGCCCCCTGCATACGGCGGGCAGGCTGTCGTTGAAGGGGTAATGTTCGGCGGCAGAAAAAATTATGTTACCGCCATCCGCAGGAATGACGGAAGCATTGATTTTTTCAAGCTTCCGAGAGTGCCGAACGCCAAGCTTTCGGCTTTAAAAAAGATTCCTTTTTTGCGGGGAATCGTCGCCATCATTGAGGCGAGCGCCAACGGCACAAAGCATTTAAACTTTTCCAGCGAACGTTACGGGCTTGATCCTCAGGATGACGCCAAGCTGGAGCAGGAAGATAAGAAGGGTTCCGGCTTATCGATGTTTTTCAGCCTGGCGGTGATCGGCGTTTTGTCGTTTTTGTTCAGCAAATTCGTTTTTACGCTCGTCCCGGTCTTCTTAGCGGAGCTTGTAAGGCCCGTATTTTCCTCAGACGCCGCGCAGATCGGAATCGAAAGTCTGTTTAAGCTGATTCTGCTTCTCGGCTACATTTATTTTTTATCAATGACGCCGTTAATTAAAAGAGTGTTTCAATATCATGGAGCCGAACATAAGGTCATAAACTGTTATGAACAGAATTTGCCAATTACAATAGAAAATGTTCAGAAACAGTCACGGCTTCATTACCGTTGCGGTTCAAGCTTTATTTTATTTACGATCATTGTCGGCATGTTCGTCTATTTACTCGTTCCGACAGATCCGCTTTGGGTGCGGATTTTAGACAGGATTGCGCTTATACCGGTCGTTCTCGGCATCTCCTTTGAAGTGCTCCAGCTGACGAACAGAGTACGGAATATCCCCGTTTTGAAAGTGCTCGGTTATCCCGGCCTGTGGCTGCAGCTTTTAACGACAAAGGAACCGGCGGATGACCAGGTCGAGGTTGCCATAGAAAGCTTTAACGAGCTTCTCAGACTGGAAGACATTTCAGAACAGAGCGAAAAGCCGTCTCACAACGTAATCTGAACCGTTACCGTTATTATTTTGGAGGTGGGCAGTTATGAATCATCGTGTACAACCTTTTTTTGCTGTATTGATAGCGCTTGGCGCATTCGGTTTCATTTATGCGGCGGTAACCAACCCCGGGCAGATGATTTCAAGAGCAATCACCGTTATTATCGCAGGCATTATTATTTATTTTATCGTGAGGACGGTCCTGAACCGACGCACCGGCCGTGACGGAACCGCTTTCAAAAAAGCGGCCAGACAATCGCGGCTCCGAATGAAGGAGCAAAAAGCGAAGCACCGCGCCGGACACAGAGGCCGGGTCAGCCATTTGCGGAGCGTGCCGAGCAGCAGCAGACCGAAGCCGATGATTCTTAAGAAAAAAAGCCAGACCCAGCTTACCGTCATAGAAGGCAAAAAGAATAAAAAGAAAAACAGAGCGCTTTTTTAATAGCTCCATTGCTTCAAAAATTGCTCTGTTCTGCTTTTTCCTAGCTCAATGAGAGCTAGTTTTTTTTGCGGTGTGAGATGAAACTCCGTCGCCATCACATGTTCCACCGGAATAAAAATAATATTCTGTTCGTACTTTGTCGCGATATGCCTGGCATCATGAGCGTCTTTCATCGTTTCAAACAAAGCCCCGAACAGCTCAAAAGCGTTGCGGATTGATTTTTTCGGGCGCTCTTTTTCGTTGGGCGAAAGCGAAATTCCGATGACCGGCCGTTTGCGTTCTTTTGAATACAGCCAAATCGGGAAATTGCTTAACACGCCGCCGTCAACGACCGTTGAGGTGCCTTTTTCGGTCTTCAGTTTTATCGGTTCAAAAAAATAAGGAATGCTGCAGCTCATTCTGACGGCTCTGGCAACCGGGAACATCTCCGGATTTAATCCGTAGCGGGGAAGATCGTCAGGAAGCACGATCATCGTTCCGTTCGTCAGATCTGAAGCGATGAGACGGAGCGAGCCTTTTTTCAAATCGCCGAACGCGATGATGCCCTTCGCTTTTAATTTATCCGCAATCCACTTTTCCAGCATATCGCCTCTGTATAGTCCGAGGCGCCAATATATCGACACCCACTGCAGGATTTTCAGCGGGAGAAATGAGTATCTCTGATCAAGCAATTGCCTTCCGTCCACCTCATCTATGATGGAATGAACCTCTCTGCTCGTATAGCCCGCAGCGATAAATGCGGCAATAATCGCGCCGGCGCTTGTTCCGGCGAGCCTTTCAAAGCGAAAGCCCTTTTCTTCCAGCGCTTCATAAGCGCCGGCAAGCGCCACCCCTTTTATCCCCCCGCCCGAAAATACGCCGTCAATCTGCATAGCGCGCCCTCTCCCTTCCATCTCAAGGTGTATTATTATTTTAAGAAACGGCTGGGCGAAATAGACCAAAGAATGAAGACATTAAAAAAAGGGCGCCCCATTTCGGGCTGCCCTTTATTCACCGGGATTTTCGGTTTTTTTCTGTACGGATTTCAATTCTTTTTTCCGGCTTTCGTCATCTTCAAAATACTGAACGAGGTCGCCGATGCGGTCAATGCTGTTCCAGCTCAGATGATGTTCGATTCCTTCAACATCATTGTAAATCTTCTCTTCATCAACACCAATGATTCTTAAAAACTGCTCAAGCAATTCGTGTCTGTATACGAGCCGTTTGCCGATCTTTTTGCCTTTTGACGTCAATACGAGCCCGCGATATTTTTCATAAATCAAATACTCGTCTTTATCTAGTTTTTGAACCATTTTCGTTACAGAGGAGGGGTGGACTGCCAAAGCTTCCGCGATATCAGAAACCCGTGCATATCCTTTTTCTTCTATCAGCATATAAATCTGTTCAATATAATCTTCCATACTTGGTGTTGTCATAAGTAACCCTCCCAAAAAGCACCTTAACTTTATAAACCATTACAAGTTTACACTAACGGTCATGAAAAAACAAGGATGCTTCCGGTCTGTCAAGCCTTATCAGCGCTTATAATTCCATTCATCAGACGCGTATTTCGTCTCAGCCAGCTCATTGACAAATGCAAGCTCTTCAGACGTGAGTGTATAAGGCTCAAGATGAATGTTCAGCCCTTCCTCAAAACCAGCTTTAAAAGCGATTCTGGCCTCATCCATCGTTACCCGTTTCGGCGCTAAGGCGTTGATGGCTACCGCTTTGTTTTTGAAATTCCGCTGCATGCGCTCACGGACTCTGTCGCTCGGATATAAAAACAGATCAAACAGCTTATCCTCATCAATGTCAAGCAGGATGGAACCGTGCTGAAGAATGACGCCTTTTTGGCGTGTCTGCGCGCTTCCGGCAACTTTCCGTCCTTCGACGACCAGCTCATACCACGAAGGGGCATCAAAGCAGACGGACGAGCGCGGATTTTTCAAGCTTTCTTTTTCTTTCTCCGTTCGCGGAATCGCAAAGCAGGCATCAAGTCCAAGGTTTCTGAATCCCTGCAGAATACCTTCTGAAATCACCCGGTACGCCTCTGTCACCGTGGCCGGCATTTCCGGGTGATCCTCTGAAACGATTACGCTGTATGTCAATTCTTTATCATGCAGAACACCCCGTCCGCCTGTCGGTCTTCTGACAAACCCGAGGCCGTGTTTATGTACTGCGTCAAAGTTAATTTCCTTCTTAATATTTTGAAAATACCCGACAGACAAAGTTGCCGGATTCCAGCCGTAAAAACGGATCACCGGAGGAATTTTTTTTTGGCTGTGCCAATATAAAAGCGCTTCATCCAGCGCCATGTTAAATGCCGGGCTTTCATTCCCTGAGTCAATAAACCGCCATGTTTCTTTTTCCATACACTGAACCCTTCTTTATCGTTTTAATAAAATCAGTTTAACAAACTGCCTTGAAAATGAAAAATATTTCGTTTCATTAAGGATGACAATCGCTTCATGCTTTACTATAATAGTATTTGTCCCAAAACGTCCGGTAAGCCTTGTTTTCAGGAAGCAGGGTTTTGATTTTATAAGCTAAAGGAGTAGAATTGCATTGTCTAATATGATTGCTTTAATTATTGTTGCGGCGTTTATCGTTTATATGATCGTTTCGTATTTTTACCAGCAGCGTTTAATGAAAACACTTACGGAAGAGGAATTCCGCGCGGGCTACAGAAAAGCGCAGCTGATTGACGTCCGTGAACCGAATGAATTTGAAGGCGGTCATATTCTCGGCGCGCGCAACATTCCGCTGTCACAGCTGAAACAGCGCAAAAGTGAAATCCGTCCTGATAAACCCGTTTATCTGTACTGCCAAAACAATGTCCGCAGCGGACGCGCGGCACAGACGCTCCGCAAACACGGCTGCAAAGATATTTACAACCTGAAAGGCGGATTTAAAAAATGGGGCGGAAAAATTAAAGCAAAAAACTAATCATGAAAAAAGAGCTGTCCGTTTTATACGGAAGCTCTTTTTTTATACCGTGTCAGCGGCTGACGTCAGGTGTACGTTCGTATTTTAAAACCGGCTTTCTAGCCGCCTTGGTTTCATCCATTCTTTTGACAACTGTTGTATGCGGCGCCTCCTGAACGATTTCAGGCGATTCCTCCGCTTCCCGCGCAATTTGAATCATGGCATCTATAAACGCATCAAGCGTTTCCTTCGATTCCGTTTCCGTCGGTTCGATCATGATGCTTTCTTCAACATTGAGAGGAAAATACACAGTCGGCGGATGATAGCCGAAATCCAAAAGCCGTTTGGCAATATCAAGCGTTCTTACGCCGAGCTTTTTCTGCCTTCTTCCCGATAACACAAATTCATGCTTGCAATGACGGTCAAACGGGAGATCATAATAAGGCGCGAGTCTTCTCATCATATAATTTGCATTTAAAACCGCGTTTTCGGTCACAGCTTTTAAGCCGTCAGGCCCCATGGAACGGATATACGTGTAGGCTCTGACATTAATGCCGAAGTTGCCGTAATAAGGTTTTACGCGCCCGATCGACTGCGGCCGGTCATAGTCAAAAGTCAAACGGCCCTCTTTTTTCGTGAGAACGGGTTTCGGCAGATACGGAATGAATTCTTTTTTCACTCCGACTGGCCCTGAGCCCGGTCCTCCCCCGCCGTGCGGCCCGGTAAATGTTTTATGCAGATTAAGGTGAACGACGTCAAATCCCATATCTCCCGGTCTTGCTTTACTTAAAACGGCATTTAAATTCGCTCCGTCATAATAAAGCTTTCCGCCGGCCTGATGGACGATTTCAGCCATTTCCGTAATGTTTTCTTCAAATAACCCGAGGGTGTTCGGATTCGTCAGCATCAGCGCCGCTGTTTCTTCGTTTACCGCTCTTTTCAAATCTTCAATGTCAACCAGCCCGTGCTCATTTGACTTAACGGTAATCGTTTCAAAACCGGCGACCGTGGCGGATGCCGGATTCGTACCGTGGGCTGAATCAGGGACAATCACCTTCGTCCGTCCGAAGTCTCCCCGCGCTTCGTGGTAGGCGCGGATCATCATCAGGCCGGTCCATTCGCCGTGAGCGCCCGCCGCAGGCTGCAGCGTCACCTCGTCCATGCCCGTAATCTCCTCCAAGTGTCCGCTTAAATCGTATAAAAGCTCAAGCGCCCCCTGAACCGTGTCCTCGTCCTGAAGCGGATGAATAGCGGAGAAACCTGCGAACCGGGCAATTTTTTCATTTAATTTCGGATTGTATTTCATCGTACAGGAGCCGAGCGGATAAAAGCCTGAATCAACTCCGTGGTTTCTCTTAGAAAGAGCGGTATAATGCCGCATAATATCAAGCTCTGATACTTCCGGCAGCTTTGCGTCTTCATCGCGGATATAGTCACCGGGAAGAAGGCTTTCAAGCTCTGTTTCCGGCACATCAAGCTCCGGAAGGCTGTAACCGACACGCCCTTCGCGGGACATTTCAAAAATAAGCGCCTGATCTTGATTATTCATGTTGATCCCCCAATCCCGCAATAAGCGAATCGATCTCTTCTTTCGTTCTCAGCTCTGTGACGGCAATCAGCATATGCTGATCCAGTTCCGGATACGCAAGACCTAAGTCATATCCGCCGATGATGCCGTCTTGCAGGAGCCGCCGGTTTGCTTCCTTGACGGGAAGATTCAGCCTGACGGCAAATTCATTAAATATCGGGCCGTCAAATGCTACGTGCAAGCCGGCTTTTTCCGCTTGGCGTCTCGCGTAATCAGCTTTCAATATATTTTGGCGGGCCATGTCTTTGACGCCGTTTTTTCCGAGCGCCGTCATCGCGACTGAAGCCGCTAAAGCATTCAGCGCCTGATTTGAACAAATGTTAGACGTGGCTTTGTCTCTTCTGATATGCTGCTCGCGCGCCTGAAGGGTGAGAACAAAACCTCTTCGCCCATTTTCATCCTCCGTTTGGCCGACAAGCCGGCCCGGCACCTTTCTCATCAGTTTTTTCGTTACTGCAAAATAGCCGCAGTGCGGGCCGCCGAACGCCGCAGGTATGCCGAAAGGCTGCGCGTCTCCGACGACAATATCAGCTCCGTATGCCCCGGGCGGTGTCAAAATGCCGAGCGCGAGCGGGTTTGAAGAAACAATCAGCTGGCTGTTTCCTTTATGTGCGAGCGGCTCAATGTCCTTTAACGGCTCGATTTGTCCGAAGAAGTTCGGATACTGAACGATCACGGCGGCCGTCTCATCACAAACGGCATGTTCCAATGCTTCAAGATCTGTGACGCCGTTTTTCGCGGGCACCTCTACAACCTCAATATATTGGCCCTTTGCGTATGTTTTCAAAACATCCCGTGATTCCGGATGAACGGCTGCGGAAATGACGATTTTTTTCTTTTTCGTATGTCCCGACGCAAGCATCGCCGCTTCCGCAAGCGCCGTTCCCCCGTCGTACATAGAGGAGTTTGCGATATCCATTCCCGTTAATTCACAGATCATCGTTTGAAATTCAAAAATCGCCTGCAGCTCCCCTTGTGAGATTTCAGGCTGGTAAGGCGTATATGCCGTGTAAAACTCTGATCGGGATATCACATGATCGACGATGACCGGCTGGTAGTGATCGTACACTCCTGCGCCCAGAAAAGACGCATATGTAACAGCGTCCTTATTTTTCGCCGCAAGCTTTGTCAGCTCTCTCGTCAGCTCCGTTTCAGATTTTGCTTTTTTAATTTGGTAGTCTTTTTGAAACCTCACATCTTCCGGAATATCGGCAAACAGTTCATCAATTGTTTCTGCGCCGATGGCTTTCAGCATTTCTTTTTTATCCTGTTCTGTCGCGGGCAAATATCGATGCTTCATATGACTCTCCTTTTTCAGCTCTGTTTTGGACGTTTATAAAACGGTGTGCGGACAATCTTCGCTTTTACCGTTTTTTTACGGATTTCCACTTCTACTTCCGTTCCGACTTCACTGAATTCCGTTTTGATTAAGGCAAGGCCGATATTTTTCTTTAAAGTCGGAGATTGCGTGCCTGTCGTGACTTCCCCGATCGGAACACCGTCTTTTTTCACGGCGTACCCGTGTCTCGGAATCCCTTTTTCAATCATCTCAAGTCCGACCAGCTTTCGCGGGGCTCCTTTTTCTTTCTGTTCACACAATACAGATTTCCCGAAAAAATCGGAATCTTTCTTGTGTTTCACGGCAAATCCGATTCCGGCTTCAATCGGTGTAATATCTTTCGTCAATTCCTGACCGTATAAAGCAAGCTTCGCTTCAAATCTCAGCGTATCACGGGCGCCGAGGCCGCACGGAACGAGGCCTTCATGCTCTCCCGCTGCAAGTATCTCCTTAAATAGATGAACCGCATCTTCATTGCGGCAATATAACTCAAACCCGTCTTCACCGGTATAGCCCGTTCTTGAAAGCAGGACTTGGCGTCCGGCAACGTCCGCCTCGTCAATAAATGCAAACGGCTTTAAGGAGGACAGATCACATTCAGTCAGCTTCGCAAGAACCGACTGAGCATTCGGCCCCTGAACGGCAAGCAGTGAAATCCCGTCAGACTGATTCGTCAGCGTGACATCTCCTTCCGCATGTTCTGTCAGCCAGGCGATGTCTTTTTCAATATTAGACGCGTTTATCACGAGCAGATAGCAGCTCTCGCTTTTCTGATAGATCAGCAAATCATCGACCGTACCGCCGTCAGGATAGCACATGGCGGTATAAAGCGCGTTTCCCGGCTTTAAATCGGCAACGTCATTTGTCATCATTTTTTGCAGAAAAGACAGGGCGTCTTTACCGGATACTTCAACTTCCCCCATATGAGACACATCAAACAGGCCCGCTTTTGTGCGGACGGCTTCATGCTCCTCTTTAATAGAAGAAAATTGAACCGGCAGCTCCCATCCTCCAAAATCAATCGTTTTTCCGCCGTATTCTTTATACACATCATAAAGCGGTGTTCGTTTCAGCATCATCTTCCCCCTTCAGTCATTGGCGCTTGTAAAAACATATAAAAAAGGACAGAGAAACACCTCATGAAAATGAAGGTTTCTCTGTCCCGGCACCTGAAAGTTTACTTTATGAACATATCATAAAGACGTCCCCTTTGGTGGCCTGCTTCTTCTAAGTGCAGACACTCTCCAGAGTTGCGTCGAGCAAGAGTTCTTTTGCCTGAGAGATTCACTCCGCAGTTTGCTCCTTCGGCGCCCGGACGCCCATCTTTCGTCCGAGTCTCTCCCCTTGCTGTCATTCGCTCATATTTACCAATTTTATGGACATACTAAAGCAATATCTTTTAGTGAAATCATTACTTATATCCTACCACCCTCATTTACGTCCGGCAACAAAAATTATGATAAATCAGTTTTTTAAAAGAAAGGCGGTTTTGTTACATATGACAGCAGAGATCATATTTGATGCAAACTGGCCGGGAGAGTTTTCTGAGCGGCTGAAAACGGACGGTCCCTGGTCAAATTGGGAGCTGTACAAACTGTCGGCTGAAGTCCAGCAGACCCTTGCCATTCCTGAATTTGAAGGGTTGAGAGCTCCTTTATACCTGCCCGATTTCACTCCGCTTCCCCATCAGCTTGAGGTCGCGCAGAAAGTCGTTGAAAAAATGAACGGCAAGGCGATTTTGGCTGATGAAGTGGGGCTCGGAAAAACGGTGGAAGCGGGCCTGATTTTAAAAGAATATATGATTCGCGGGCTGGCCAAAAAAATCCTGATTCTTGTGCCGGCATCACTCGTTTCCCAGTGGGTGAAAGAGCTTCAGGAGAAGTTTTTAATACCCGCTGTTGAACAGAAGAAAAGCTATGTGTGGGAACAGTGCGATATCGTCGTTTCTTCTATTGATACGGCCAAACGCTCCCCTCACAAAGACATTGTCCTTTCTATTCCGTATGATCTCGTCATTATTGACGAGGCGCACAAGCTCAAAAACAGCAAAACGAAAAATTATGAATTTGCGAGAAGTCTTGTGAAGAAATACTGCCTGCTTCTGACGGCGACGCCGATTCAAAACCGGATCGAAGAAATCTTCAATTTAGTGTCACTGTTAAAGCCCGGCCATTTAGGAAATGAAAGCGGATTTCAAGAAACCTTCAATCAGAAGGACGGGATTGACGCTCATGAGCATTTGAAAGAACTCGTCAATAAGGTGATGATCCGCAACACGCGGAGCGACACCGGCCTTACATGGACGAAGCGCCACGTGGAAACAGTGCCGATCACCTTTTCACCGACGGAACAGGCGCTTTACGATGACATTGCCGCACTGAAAAACGGCACGGAAAAGCCCGCCAGCGCATTTTCCATTATGACGCTGCAAAGAGAGTGCTGTTCAAGCAGGGAAGCCGTGTATATGACGCTCAAAAAAATGCTTGACCAAAAAGACAAACAAGCGCCCGCATTCGATGAACAGACGATCGCTAATTTAATGGACCGCATCAATCAAGTCACGCAAAACTCAAAAGCGATTCAAGTTGTTGACTTGATCCAAAAGATTAATGATAAAGTCATTATTTTTACTGAATACAGGGCGACACAGATTTACCTGCAATGGTTCCTTCAGCAGAACGGCATAAGCTCCGTTCCGTTCAGAGGCGGATTTAAACGCGGAAAAAAAGACTGGATGAAGGATCTCTTCCGCGGCAAAGTGCAGGTGCTGATCGCTACAGAAGCCGGAGGCGAAGGGATCAACCTGCAATTCTGCAACCATATTATCAATTATGACCTCCCGTGGAACCCGATGCGGCTTGAACAAAGAATCGGAAGGATTCACAGACTCGGTCAGGAAAGAGATGTCCATATCTACAATATGGCGACAAAACATACGGTGGAAGAGCATATCTTAAAACTTCTGTATGACAAAATTCATTTATTTGAAAATGTCGTCGGAGAATTAGATGACATTTTAACAAAAATCAAAGTGAGCAATTTTGAAGACCATTTGCATGATATTTTATGCCATTCGCTGACAGAGGAGGAAATGAGAATCAAAATGGACAATCTCACCTCTTTTCTGTCGTACGGTACGGAAAAACCCGCCAGAAAAAAAGGCTCTTAAAAAGGAGGAAGCGCGACATGAGACAGCAGGAGGTTCACCAATTTTTACTGCGCTTTTTTGAAGCGAACCACTGCCCGATTACAGAACACGGGCCGGGTTTTATGACGGTTCAGTTGACGGTCGAGATGGACAAACAAATTATGAACCGCCCGTTTTATTGGCATTGGCGTGAAAAAACGGGCGGCGAACCGAACCCGATGAAGATTACGTTCATCACTGATAAAGAAACGGCTCCGGAGGATATGGACGGCGAGTTTATTTACTTTGGAGCCCCGCGCCTCTTTCAAATCTTTCAAGCAGTTAAACAAAATGGGAGATTTACAAGAATATATGAGAAAATTGTATCAGCCGGAGCCAGAGTGCCGCTTCAGCCCTGGCTTGGATTAAATGTAGTGATTTCATACCAATCCGACATGAAAAAAGACAGACTTTTGTCTTTAGGCCTGCATCTTGTTTCTGGAACAATTATAGAAGGGTTTCAGCAGAAGCTTGCACCGCTTCCGCTGACCTCGCAAATATCAGACTATTGCTTTACCATATCGCCGATGATTAAGCCGGAAAGCGGGATTAAAAGGATGGAGCATTACTTAAAAGACGCTGCCTCCAAAGAGCCGTCAGACTGGGCTGACAGCGCGATCGCCAGATGGAAAAAGGACCTCAGGCTGCTCGATCAGTTTTATGAGCAGACAGAAGAAAAACCTGAGGAATACCATTTGGAAAAACAAGCGCTGAAAGCCTTATATCAGCCGAAAATTCACATTCAGATTGAAAACGGCGGTTTATTTTTCCTGCAAAGTAATTTTTCTGGATAAGCGTTATCCATTCGACACCTTTCCCGTTTTTTCTGGAAATTCTATATTATAATAAAAGTATATAGAAAAAATTTCTGGCGTTTCGCATGCGATGAATCACTTCCAGACATGTAAAGATAAGGTCATGGGCGGATTGGCTGAAATACATAAACAAGTATTTTAGGAGGAGAAAATGCATGAAAAATGCAAAAATGGAATTTTCGCAATTAGATAAGGAATGGGTTGAGCTGATATTAGAAGCCCAAAAAGCAAATATCAGCCTAGAAGAAATACGCAAATACCTGCTTTCGCATAAAAAGTCTTCTCAACATATCCAGGCAGCCAGAAGTCATACCGTAAATCCTTTCTGAATGTGCTATAATATCACAAGGAAGGTGATGACATTGATTGGCCAGCGTATTAAACAATACCGAAAAGAAAAAGGCTACTCACTATCAGAACTAGCTGAAAAAGCTGGGGTAGCGAAGTCTTATTTAAGCTCAATAGAACGAAATTTACAGACGAACCCCTCCATTCAATTTCTCGAAAAAGTCTCCGCTGTTCTGGACGTCTCGGTTCATACTTTACTTGATGAAAAACATGAAACCGAATACGATGGTCAATTAGATAGTGAATGGGAGAAATTAGTTCGCGATGCGATGACATCCGGGGTATCAAAAAAACAATTTCGTGAATTTTTAGATTATCAAAAATGGAGAAAAGCGCAAAAAGAGGAGTAGTGCCGCCATATGTGCACAACTCCTCTTTTAACTGTCCGACTTTCGGATTAGTTTTTATCCTCACTGTGAGCCTTTTCATTTTCCTTGACGTAACCGTCTTTATCCGTATGATCTTTCTTAATGGTCAAGCCGTTCCATTGCGTGGCTTCAAAAGAGAATTGAAGAGAAATCGCATTGCCTTGGAACTTGTTTTGCACACTTAATCCGTCCGCAGTTTTTGCGGTGTCATTTTTAAATTGGATTTCCATTCTCACCTGGTCATAATCAGCAGGCGTTTTCGGAACTCCGTCGTACTCAGGAGCTGTTTTGCCGTTAATGGTTGCCACATTGACTTTTCCGCTCTCGCTCAGGAATTTCGGATCAATGTGCTTGCTGATCGCTTCGGCAGCTGCTTTATCCTGCTTTGTTGACATTAAGTATAAGTCTTTCAGGCTGGCCGCCTTTAAAATGATATTTTTAGGATAGCCGTTGCCCCCTTCTTTACCGACTGTCAGAACCGTAATTTCAAACTGGCTGAGGAAATCTTCCGCAGATTCATTTCCTTTCTTAGCTCCTTTAAAGTCAGTAAAATTCAAAGCCATCAGCACTTCTTTAATGGCAAGTGAACCGTTGTTTCTGAATTCAAAATCTTTCGTCAATTTATCACCTGGTTTTAAGTTTGACAAATTGACATTGGCTGATTGTTCTTTAGCCGATAAATCAAGTGTTCCTGACGCAAATGTAGCGTCCGTCGACTTCACATCATTAAATGCGGCCCATGTGCCTCCTCCTACTAATGCTAAACCGAGTGCGGCAGAGGCAACGCCCAAGCTTAATTTCTTTTTCATACCCATGTTTGTACTCCCCTTACTTTTTATTTTTTGTTATCAAATCCTGTCGCCAGGTTGCAACCGTATTCATGTGGAGATGGTTCCCTTTTTCGCATGTTCTTCCAGCGCTTTCGTTTTCCGCTCAATATCGCGGAGGGCGCTGACGATGACTGTTATTGAGTAAATCAAAAGCATGACGCCGGGAACGATTAACAGAATCGCCGTTCCGATCGGCTGGCTTGCCAAATGTATGACATACCCCGCATACGGAAGCTGATATCCCGTATACTGGGCCGCCACTTTTTCAGCTTGAACGGGGGCGGCATCCGGGGCGGCATTATGGTCCCCTTTTGTCTCAAACAGCAGGTTCCCGTCCTTTTTTGTGATCCCGATTATTCTGTGTGTGACGGCTGTTCCGTCATCTTGCGTAAAGGTGATCACATCCCCTTTTTTTAAGTCATTTACGTCAGAAATTTTCTTTACCGCTATGAGCGAACCCGTCTTAAATTCCGGGTCCATTGAACCCGACAGCACGGATTTCAGCGTATAGCCGAAGATGGCCGGCTCCCCCCCGGAAGCCCGGGTCGAAATCACCGTTAACGTCAGCACAATAATCAGGCTGAAGATGACGGCATACAAAATATTACTGATCAGTTTCAGCGTTTTTTTCATGTTCTTCCCCGCTTTCTTTTACCGGCTCAGCCGGCTCTTTCTCCGTTTTCTTCAGATCGGAAACGGTTGCCTGTTCCCGGCATTTGACGAGTTTCATCGGTTTTGACCACTCAAATTGTTCTTCGTCCGCCGGATACCCTTCAGGCTTGTAAATCTTGAATGCGTATATGCCCGGCTGCAAAGACCGCTTTGACTCAATTTTATAAATCGTTTTGCTTTTTTTATCAGTAATAAGCCCTTTATCCACAACATTGCCGTTTCGTAAAGGCTGCTGCTGAGAAGTGATTTTATGGAGCTCCCATTTCCAGTCAGAAACAGTCCGCTCTTTTCCCTTATTCTCCAGCTCGGCATAGAGTTGAAGCGGCGCACACACGGTGCCTGACGTATCAGTTTGATTTGTTATATGTAAATCACTCTGATCCCAGCGTTCGTCATAACGGCAATCGTCATCCGTATATTGAAAATCTCCGCACGTTTGAACCGGGAGACTGAAGCTTTTCACATCATTGAAGGAGGAACTTGTATCACCTGTGAACTGAGCACATATCGTCACGGACAGGCAAAAAATGAACGAAAGCCGTAAAAATAGCATCATCCGCCATCTCACCTTTCCCTTTTTTTCCATTCGCAACAATCGGAACATGCCTTACCCCCTGTAAAAACTGTTAATAAATATGACAACCGTTCTCTTTAAAGAACTTCATGAACAAAGTATAATCAAGGATTATCGTCTTGAAAAATGTCAAAATCGGTCAATTTGTTCGTTTTTGAGAATGGTATCTTTCAAAAACATCGTTTTGCTTCAAATTACACACCTTTTTGGAATTTTTTTAATAAAACGTGAGAAAATAACGAGGTGCCTAGCACAAAATGGAAAGTATATACAGCGAAAGGACGAAGAATGATGATCACACAAAGTCTGATTTGCCTTTCTCTTCTTGTTTTCGGGGTTTCAGGAACAGCTCAGGCGGAAACGGTGCCTTATTATGCTGTTCACCATAAATCAAAATGGGAAAAGTTAGCAGAAAAAGAAGCTAAAAAAAGATATCCGCTCGCCCAAACGTTATTTATTCAAAAGGTGTGGGACCGGAAAAGAACGGACGAAGCAGTCAAACAATACCACTTGACATTGCGGGATGGCGCAAAAGAATTTGGTGTGTTTGTTACGATTTCTTTTAATCCCTACAGTCAAAAGGTAAATAAAATTGCCGTCATTGAGGAATACCAATAAGGCCCTCCTGATACAGGAGGACCTTTCGTGTGATTCGCTTTATTTTTTCCGCTGCATCCACAGCTTAAAACTGTACGGCAATATTCCGAACCAGTGCTGAGAAGCCGGCACTTTCTTTTCTTTCCGCACTTCTTTTCGCTCTCTCCGTTCCTGTTTCGGCGTATCGAAATATTTAACGAATTGCTCAGTCATATATTTTACATAATCATTTGTTTTCACGGCTCTCACCTCATAGTGCTGTCTTTACTATGAAGTGTTGTCCCGCCGCCTCTTTTTTATACTTCCGTCCATTGAATCAGCTGTTTCTTCTTCTGATCGAACAAAAGGTGAGCCTCCCGTCTCGTGCCTGACACTGTTTCGGCCTGAATTGTAACCTGAACCGTTTCCCGGCGATCACTCCCGGTGATGCGGAAGGAAACAGTTCCGTACGGAAAACGCTGTATACCAGTTTGGACCTTTTGTCCCTGTGTCATATGGCGGCTTGACAGCAGCGCGCCGTTTTGGAGCAGATTCTCTCCGATCCAGTACTCCCCGGCCTCTTTCGCAAATGTTTTTCGGGTGATGAAATCAGATGAAGTATAGCTGATGACAAGTAAAACTGCGGCAGAAACAAACAGAACCGCGGGATAGATAAAACCGTCAGATTTGTACATTTAATCACCTTTTAAAGAGCTGTAAACCGGAATGACCGCCTGATTCTTTTTACCTGTAACGCTTAAGATCTCTAATAAGAGCAGGCCGTTTTTCACATCAGCCGTTAATGATGCCGCGTTTTGCAGGATCGGCACGTGGCCTTTTCCGTTTACTCTTTTCCTTATCATCTTATGATAAATTTCAAAACGCACTTCTTCGCCCCCTGTTTTCCGGCATGCTAACGCCCGCCCGCCGTCGGCCGGCTTCACAGTCTCAGCCTGTTTACATTCGTTCATGATCTGCTGAACGGCAATTTGATGCTCCCGGCTGTCTAATCCGCCGTTATCGGTCCGGTTTGATAAAAACAGATGTAAAATCGGGCCCAGGGTGCCTGATAGGAAAAGACAGACTGCCAAGGAGAACAAAACATTAAGAAGCGTAAAGCCAGTCTGTTTTGAGAATGCTGAGGCACATTTCTTTTTCGCCGCGGTCAGCCGCACACACTTTGTAATACTCACCATCCTCCTTCCACTTCACACCGGGAGACGGCGGCTTTTTTCCGGTCATCATATAAGTGCTGATATGTTTCTGAAGAAGCTGGTACGCTTCCTGGCGATCTTCTATTTTCAGACCATCTGTCAGCATGCCCGTCCAGACCGGAATGATAGACGTCATAAGGAACAGCCAAATGGCCATTGCTGATAGTGTTTCAATAGTAGAGAACCCTTTATTTCCGTTTAGCATGGACATTTCCGCTCCCTAAGTAAACTGTGATCTCATAGGTGAACCCGGCGCTCTTCAATCGAATCTTTCCTCCCGAATTCGGATGGCCTTTTTCGTTAAATTCAAGGCTCTCCGGTAAAGTCACAAGTGTAATGTGAAGCGAATCAAAAGAACGCTCAACAATCCTACCGCCTGACTGCAGTTTGTATTTATGCTCTTTTGGAAGAAAAGTGATTTTTGTTCTTTTATGTTCTGCGATAGCCGTTTCCTGCGCAAGCTGAATATCTTTTTGAAGCTGTTCTGTTTTTTGCCGCACGGCAAGGTGGGTGCAGACCGGCGGAACCGTCGTGAACAAAACCGTCAGCAGGACGGACGCCAGGCTTAACACAACCAGGCTTTCAAGAAGGGTAAACCCGTTTTCTGTCCGCCTGTTATTGTTCAACTGTAACTTCTCCGCCACTAATTAAGATCTGTTTACCATTCGGGCAGGCTGTATTCTTTTTGATATACCCCTCTGATTGTAAATCGTTCATATCCGGCATTTTACCTTCATGGTCGATTTCGTACGCCGTCACTTGGGCTTTCACCATATTCTGCAGTCCTTCACAGCCTTTATGCTGAATGCTTTGATTATGTTTTGTAACGTTAGGAATGGTGATTAAAAGCAGAATGGAAACGATAAATAAAACGATCAGCATTTCAATTAAAGTAAATCCATCTTGATTTTTCAGACGAAGCACTCCCTTACATTTGGTTCATCATCTGGTACATCGGCATCAGCATTGACATGTAGACAATTAAAATCATACCGGCCACAACACCGTAAATGACAGGCTGGAGAATGCCGGTATACTTCGCCGCGTTTTGTTCAAGACGCTCCATCATAAACTGGCTGTACGTATAAAGTTCGCGGTGAAGCAGGCCGTTTGCCTGTCCGTGGCTGACTGCAGCCGCAAGATCTTTTTCATAATACGGATGCCCGGAAAGAGCGGATTCTATGGTTTCTCCGGCTTTCAGACGTGTAATGAGCATCTCTGCTTCTTCACGATAAAAAGGCAGAAAAGATTGTTCTTTAAAAGCTGTTAAGCTGTCATAGATAGAAAGGCCGGATTTCAGAAGACTGCTGAGCTGTAAAGAGAAAAAGTAGCTGTTAAAAAGAACGGCCGCTTTTCCCAAGAGGGGTATTTTCACAACAATGAGCATTTTATCTTGCGGGGATTTTTTCTTACATAAGAACCAAACGTACAAAAACAAGCAGAAAGCGGCGGACAGCGCCAGTGCGCAGGCTTCATGAAAATGCCGAAAAAATGCAAAGATGAAAGCAGTCGCACCGGATGTATTCATATTCATTGATTGATAAATCCCAGAAAACTGCGGAATAATTAAACTTTGCAGGATATAAAACATGACACAGACGGAAGAAATTAAAAACATCGGATACCGGAGCATTTTTTTGATTTGATTCGTCTGCATGAGCTTTCTCTGTAATAATTCGCCGCTTTGTTTCATCGCCCCCGGCAATTCTCCGTGTTTCTCTGCGAAATAGCAGATAGAGACGGCTTCTTTATGAAAAGACAGTGCCTCAAGCACTTCGTAAAACGCATCACCTTCCCTCAGCCGGCGGATTCCGTCCGTCAGCTCTGCAAGCTGAAGTTTATGCAGCTGGAGTTTCAGCAGTCTGAGCCCTTCAATCAGACTGTATCCTTTTTCCGTCATTTCACCGAGCCTTTTCAAAAAAGCCGCTTGATCCTTCAACGGCCAGGTTCGTTTAATCCGCTTCATGATACACCCACCGATCGTAATTGTCGGTTGTGACATAGCCGAGCGCGATTCCTTTTCTGATCAGCCTGCGGAGCGTCTGATATTGAAAATTGGCGTGCTCTCCCTTTGCTTCCTGAAAGCATTGGGTGAGGTTTTTCCCGTAGAGCAGTTCATAAATGCCCGCACGGCGGGTCTGCCTGTACATCCGGCAGTACACGGAACAGCTTTCCTCTTTGCAGAACGGACATGTTAAATCAACCAGACGCTGAGCGGCAATGGCAATGACGGTTTGTTCAATTTCTGTCATGTTCACCCCAAACTCCAGCAGCCTGTATATGGCGCCCTTAGCATCTCTTGTATGCAGGCTTGAAAGAACGAGGTGTCCCGTCATGGCCGCGCGGACTGCGATTTCAGCCGTCTCGGCATCCCTGATTTCCCCTAGTATGATCATATCGGGATCATGTCTTAAAATCGCTTTTAAACCGGCGGAATATGTGACTCCGGCTTTTTCATTCACCTGAACTTGCAACACATCCTCATCTCTTGTTTCTACGGGGTCTTCAAGCGTGACAATCCGCCGGTTGAAATGCCGTTTTGCATAGTTGACAAGCGAGTAAAGAGTGGTCGTTTTTCCAGAGCCGGTCGGGCCGGTAAAGAGAAGCAGGCCGTGCGAATGCTTCAGAAAGGACAATAGTGCGGCGCCCGCCCCCCGAAATAAGGACAGTTTATCCAGAGGGGGAATCTGCCGCTTAGGCAAAAGCCTGATGACAAGACTTTCATCATTCATTGTCGGCAAGGTTGACATTCTCAAATGAACGGTTTCCGTCGGAAGCGGCAGAGACAATGACCCGTTTTGCGGCTTACGTCTTTCTCCTATATCCATGGCCGATAAAAACTTGAAATGAGAAATAAGCCTTACGCATTCCTCTTTTTTTAAGACTCTTTTTTTCACAAGAGCATGGCCGATGCGAAAATGAATGAAAGCATCCTTTTCTCTCGGCACAATGTGTATATCTGAAGCCCTTGCCGTATAGGCCTCGTTTATGATGTTCCTGCTGTATGTTTCAATATTTTTCACAAGACTTCCCTCCTTCCGCACGTATTGTAAATCAGATACACAAAAGCCGGCAAAGGAGAGATTATGCGTTTTACACTGTGTAAAACGCAAAAAAATAAAAAATAAGCCCCCTGACATTGATTTACTGAATCAAATCCGGAACCATTCGGCCATTTTCAGCCATCAAAAAAGCAGGCGTATGCCTGTGCCTGCTCTTCTTAGCGTTTCTTTTCTTTCCGCAAATATTTTTTTTGATGCTCCCTCAAAATGTCCCCTGTCCAGCCTTTCTGCCGCAGATAAATATAAATCAGCAGGGTTGATACAATAATGAGCACGATGGAACAGATATACGCATATTTCCAATGAAGCTCCGGCATGTTATCAAAGTTCATCCCCCAGAGAGCTCCAAGCGCCGTCATCGGTGTAAAGAGAGTTGTAAAGATCGTCAAGGCTTTCACAATTTCATTTCCTCTTTGGGAAGTAATGACTTCCTCGGCGTGCAGCAGATTGCTCAGTTCCTGATCAAACTCATTGATATATGTAATCCCTCTTTCCATTTTATGATGAGCTCTGAGGTAATCTTTCTGCCTGTCATTTTTCGGAAGAAACGCTTCTTTTAAAGCCATTTCCACTTTTTTAGCCCCCAGTGTAAGGCCTTTCCAAATGAACAGCTCATGGCGCAGTTTATGCACATTTTCCAAGATTCCTTTGCTGTTGTCATCATGAATCTGCCATTTCAGCGTCCGCTGCTTGACTTCAAATTCATCCAGTCCGATCAGATAGGAATTCATCAGCTCTCCCAACAGAACAAAAAAGCCTTCAATCGGATTTTCACAGGTTTGAATCTGCTGTGTGGCATGCTTTTCTTTTACACCGCGCAGCAGCGAAAAATCAAAATTAATCGTAAAAAAGAAGTCTCTCGTAATATAAAAGTGAAATACGGTATGGTTTTTTTCATCATCTAATCCTTGATGATAGATTAAAGATCCGAAAACCGCTTCATTATTCTGATCATTTGTATCTGAGCGCAGAAAGTTTATATGATTTTCATGTTCAAACCACTTTTCGCATTGCGGCCAGTGATTGTGATGGATCATTTTTTTCGCTTCCGTTTTTTCATGCGGACCGAGCTGGTACCACAGCCAGTCCGCACCCGAATGTACCTTCATCTCTTGTCATCCTCCAGTATCGCTTTCTTGTTTTATTACCGTAAATGAGGCGGGCTAAACCAGGTTCGATGTTTGAGCAGCTTTCTACAGTGGTATTATTCCGAAAAAAGGGAGGTGCAAGCCTTCCTTCGCGGAAGGCGTTACATTGTATATCATCAAACTATCCGCCATCGTACTATTTATATTATTAACGGCGTGTTTTGTCGCCATAGAGTTTTCAATCGTTAAAGCAAGGCGCTCCCGTATTAATCAGCTCATTGAGGAAGATGTAAAAGGAGCAAAAGCAGCCAAGCATGTCATTACACACCTCGATGAATATTTATCGGCGTGCCAATTGGGCATCACCGTCACCGCTTTGGGGATCGGCTGGCTGGGTGAACCGACAGTCAAAGCAATGCTTCAGCCGTTATTTTTAAAGACCGGAGTTCACGAAGCGGTTGCCCAAGTACTGTCATTGATCATCGCCTTTCTGCTGGTTACATATGTGAATGTCGTCATCGGCGAACTCGCCCCGAAAAGTTTTGCTATCCAAAAAGCCGAGCGGATTACACTTTTGTCTGCCAGACCGATGATTTTGTTTTATAAGTTAATGTTTCCGTTCATCTGGCTGCTCAATCATTCCGCCCGCCTGATTACAGCCATGTTCGGCTTGAAGCCTGCTTCCGAACATGAAATGGCTTATACGGAAGAGGAATTGCGGGTGCTCCTTGCCGAAAGCTATCGAAGCGGCATGATCAAAAAAAGTGAGCTGCATTACGTAAATAACATTTTCACATTTGATAAGCGCACTGCCAAAGAAATTATGGTGCCCCGGAATGAAATGGTGAGCCTGCCGTTAGACAGCGGATCGGGACATATGCTCCGGGACATTATCAAAACAAATAAATATACCCGGTATCCCGTCGTAAAAGGAGATAAAGATCATGTAGTCGGCATCATCAATATAAAAGAAGTTTTATTCAGATTCCTGTCAGAAGGAGCGGCGTTTGCAAAACACGAACTCAGCCCTTACATTCAGCCGGCGATCCATGTGATTGAGACGATTCCGATTTATCAATTGTTCGTTAAAATGCAGCGGGAACACGCCCATATGGCCATTCTCATTGATGAGTACGGCGGAACCGCGGGATTAGTAACGGCGGAAGATATCATTGAAGAGATCGTCGGCGAAATCCGCGACGAATTTGATACGGACGAAACACCTTCCGTTCAAAAGCTTGGGAAGAACCGCTATCTCCTGAACGCCAAATTGCTGATCAGTGACGTCAATGATTTACTCGGAACAGAGATTACGGCTGATCAAGTCGATACACTGGGGGGCTGGTTTCTTACTCAGCATATTGACGCGAAGCCCGGGAGCACCATTGATTTTGAAGGCTACACATTTACGGTAAAAGAAATCGACAGCCATCATATCATGACGATTGAAGCTGACAAAGCTGAATAGCTGAGGGAGAAATCCCTCCCGGCCATTCAGCTTTTTATCATCTTAATGATTCTTTTACGATAAATCCGTTTTTTGCCAGCGCCTTCGCCAGACTCTGCTCCGTTTTCACCTGAGAAAAATCGATGCCGAGCTTCACGACGGTCTGCGCGATTTCCGGCCTGATGCCTGAGATTGTCGTTTCTATGCCGAGAAGTTTTGTGCTGTCAATCACTTTGAAAATCTGATAAGCGACCATCGTATCCACAATCGGCACACCTGATATATCTAAAAATAAATAAGAAAGCCGGAGTGAAGAACATTGGTCAAGCACCGATTCCAAAATCATTTTTGCCCGGTAGGTATCAATTTCGCCGACAAGCGGCAAAATTCCAATACCGGCGGCAATCGGCATAATCGGCGCGCTCAGTTCGTTAATCATTTCCTTTTGGGCGTTTAATTGTGTAACCGTCACTTTATAATATTCCTCTGTAAATACTTCAATCATATGGTCAATTGCTTTGTTCAGCTTCTCTCCCCAATGGAATACCGCATTCGCCTCGGGCTTCTCAGACATCGTTTCGCAGCATGTCTGTATGCGGTTCCAGACCAATCTCCGGAATTCTTTAAAGCTCGTGACGCTTTCATAGACCGGTACTTCATGGACGGCCCGGTCCCTTGCGAACTGAAGCGCCCACTTTGTCAGCTCCTCTTCTCCGCCTTCTTTTTCCGATAAAATGCCGGCAACGATTTCAATTAACAGACGGTGCTGCATTTCCGCTTTCTGATCATCTGAAGGCCGCCCCGATTTTGGTATGAGCAGCCACTGGCGTGTGATTTCACCTGATTCTTCAATTAAGGTTCGAGATAATGTTTCATTCAAATGTTTCACGGGTCTCCTCCATTCAAATTACTTTGTATGTATAAATCGGCGCCGGACGCACATACTGTAATTACATCTGATGGGCTATAGCCAAGCGGTAAGGCAATGGACTTTGACTCCGTGATCGTTGGTTCGAATCCAGCTAGCCCAGTCCCGCAACCGCAAAAAACGAAGATTAGCTGATAAATTTGATCAGCGGATCTTCGTTTTTCTCTTATGATACAGATTGATGTACCGTTTTTTTCTTCGTCAGCTTCATCAGTTCTCCCGGATTGTATCCGATAACGAGCTTATTGCGATCGATCAGAATCGGACGCCGCAGCAGTTTCGGCTTCTCAGTCAAAAGCTTCAGCACTTCATTTACAGTCATTTCTTCAATGTTGAGGTTAAGGTTTTTAAATGTTTGGCTTCTCGTCGCCAATATTTCATCAATTCCTTCGGTCGTTAATGATAAGATCTGTTTCAATTCATCAATTGTCGGTGTCTCCCGGAATAGATGTCGCTCTTGAAAGTCAACATTGTGGGCTTTTAACCAATGTTTCGTTTTTCGGCATGATGTGCAGCTCGGGTATGAATAAAAAATAAGTTCTTTCATTTTTAAAAATTCCTCCCTCGGATAATCCGTCTCTTTGTTAACATAAGTACCCTGAACTTTTTTTCCCTAAACGTATTTCAAAAAGATTTTTCGGATCTTTTTTAGAGAACGGCATAAGATATAAAACACAGGGAAAGACATAAATTCCACAATAAATATAATCATGAAAATGTTTACATTTTGAGTGCCGATCTATTATAATAAACTTCAGATAGACTCTCGGGAGGGGATAAGGAATGAATCGCATGTTCCGGGTGTTAGGATTTTGGACGGGGATATTTGCAGTCATGTTTTTTCTAGGGGGCATGAAAGACGCTTCTCTTTTGTTTTTTGGACAGACGATCTTTTTCGTATTTCTTTCTTATTTGAATCTGACTGAGCGGATGTATATTTATATTTTCGGAGCTTACTTAACCGTATTTTTCGCCGGATTTACATACTACTCTATTTTTATTATGACACCGGGCGGCGGAACCCACTGAACAGAAAAAGACAGACCGATTATGGTCTGTCTTTTTTCATTTACAGTGAAAAACCATTGATAAACGGGTTTCGCTCCTGCTCTGTCTGGATGTCCGTTTCCGGCCCGTGCCCGCTTAATACAAGTGTATGTCCGGGAAGCGTGAGCAGTTTTTGATGAATGGAATCAAGCAATACGTCCTGACTTCCGCCGTGTAAATCAGTTCGGCCGATGCCTCCCTGAAAGAGCACATCACCTGAAATCACCAGATCCGCGTCCTTCACATAATAAGAAACGCTTCCCGGTGAATGTCCCGGCGTAAACAATGTCTCCAAATGGAAAGGCCCGATGTCCAAAATGCCGTCGCCTTCGATGAGCCGTTCGGCGGGCCGTGCCGTTACGGCGATGCCCCGCAATATGCCTGATCCGTTTAAGGAAGAGTCCTCCAGCCACTTTTCTTCCTTTTTGTGAAGATAGACGGGAACATCCCATCTGTCTCTTACTTCGTCAAGTGCGCCGATATGGTCAAAATGGGCGTGCGTCAGTAAGATGGCCAGCGGCTTCAGATTGTTTTCTTTTATGTAATTGTTGATTTTGTCCGCTTCCCCGCCCGGATCAAAAATAAGACAGGACTGATCCTCACTGACAAGAAAATACGCGTTTGCCTGAATCGGCCCGGCCGGCATTCGTCTCCATTTCACTTTCATCACCTCTTTATGTATATGCCCTTATTATGAAGGTTTTCTGCGGAAGATTCAATGAATGCGGCCGGGAAAACGCTATCGACAAACAAAATGAAAACGGTTAAAATGAAATGGAAAGATTTTCAGGTTCCAATGACAAAGGAGGAGCATGATGTTACTTGTTATAATCTTCGGCCTTGTCGCATTATTAGCTGTATTAGGAGTCCTGCGGGCTGTCAGACAGAGAAATATCCTGGGATTTTTGTTAGCCGCCGCCACCCTGGGTGTGTTTGGCTGGTTTACCGTAATGACCGTTGTAACCAGCGGCTATCCGACTGCACATTAAAAGCCTGTATCCAATGGATACAGGCTTATTTTTTATTGCTGCAAATGTTTGCTGACACTTTTGATTTTGCTCTCCAGCGTCGTTTCTTTATCACGTCTGTCATCAATGCGGATATTTGTCGCCACTCTGTGCAGCCCTTTTTGGAACGGGGCTTCGTGAATATCCTGAATGACTGCGAATAAGTCGCTCAGCTCACCTTCAATCAACGTGTTCATCGGCGTGAGCTGAAATTTGATTTTGCCGGCAGCTTTGTAACCCTCCAAAATGTTTTGCACATCCGCTACATACTCACTGACGCTCGGTGTTTTTGTTCCGATCGGAATGATTGTGACATCTGCAATTGCCATTTGGTTCAAACTCCTTTTTCATTTGTTATGATTGGTTCTGTCATGCCTGTTTTCAGTGATATCAGACGGTCATACGTAAAGCCGTATAAAGCGTATTCCCCGTTCGGAGAGATCTGAATCGGCTCCATTTCCGTGTTTTTGAGCACCGTCCGCTCCCGTTCGTCTCCTAAGTCAAAGCTGATCAGATTGTAAGAGCGGCCTTCAGGCTTAAATATGTAAAACCGCTTGTGTGTCTGATCGTAA
This sequence comes from Bacillus sp. SYZHCR11, assembly GCF_057196865.1. Classification (NCBI taxonomy): domain Bacteria; kingdom Bacillati; phylum Bacillota; class Bacilli; order Caryophanales; family Bacillaceae; genus Bacillus; species Bacillus sp. SYZHCR11. The sequence goes on along the minus strand of NZ_JBXUND010000003.1, from coordinate 455,442 downwards.
TCATATTCCATCGGCGCGAAGCTCTCATACTTTTTTTGGAGAGGAAAGCGGTGTGTCACGGATGCCGGCTTTTGGAAAAGGAACTCGCCGTCTCCGTCCGATTGATCCGTTGGTCTGACGGCAATCGTCATGCCCGGGCGGGAATCAGTCCAGATGACGTGATGAAGCACTCTTTTTTCTTTTTTCGTCTGCAAGTCATAAGAATATAAAGGACCCTCTTCCTCCGTTTTTCCTTGCTTGATATATTGGAATTCATCAGTGGAGGTCCAATGGACAAAAGGGGCCTGAACGGGACTCTTTTTTAAAATGCCGTTGTTCATATCGGCCGTATAGGCTGTGAAGTCCCATGTTTCAGTAAAAACGGTAATCATCATTTGATACGGGTCATACGGATTCCAAGCCGTCTCCAGCTCATAAGAGTTAAAGGCTTTGTGATAAAGTCTTTTCCCCTGCTTGTTCATAAGCACAAGCTCAGTCTGACCGCTGCTTGTCACCTGTACGAGAATCAGCTGTTTTTTCCGGCTGATCTTTACATTGACAATATTGCCCTTTGTTTCATAGAGCCGTTCGGATTTTCCGCTGAAAAGATCATATTTCATCAGCTGATGATGTGCTGTATACAGAATTGTTCTGTTATCCAGCCATCCTTCCGTTTTTTCCGCTTCCTTTTTACTGAGCGGAACGATTTTCTGTTCTGCCGATTTTGCCGAAACGCCTGTGTCTTGCTGCTGATGAGATGGTTCACAGGCCGCTAAACACAGAACGAATGCGGACAGCAGAACACAAACCAAGTATCTCATCAGCCTTCCCTCCATTCTTTTCTATTGTCCCATATTTGTTTATGTAAACAAATGAGAAATTTCACAGATGTCTCAAAAAACAAGCGACCTCCACAAAATACCTTCCGTCGCTTGATAAATATCAGCAAACTGATGAAAAGGCAAAGGGTTTTTTCCCTTCCCGAGCTCAATGGTATAGCCCTCTTTTCCATACTGCTGTATAAACCAATCCCTAAAACCGGCATGGCTGTCAATGGTTTTAACGCCTTGATAGCGGTTTCCGCTTATCGCTTCAAACTCCCGAATCATCTGGGATGATTGCTCCGATTCACATCCTTCGTATCCCCAGTAAATCTCTTCTCCCTGCGTATGAAGCGCGATCAGCCGGTCAGGCGGCTGTTCCGTTATCAGCCGGTGCATCGCCTGCGCCTCCGGTTCAGTGAGCGGCGCCGTTCCCGGAAAATCACGGTATGAAGGGGCTTTCGGTTTGCGCCTTTGTTCAATATCCCAATTGGATGGGAAATGTTTATTTAAATCCACACCGTTTATATTCGCCTTCCATTCGCGGAAATCCGGGCGGCGCTCATTTAATTCGTTGAGGAATTCATTTTTTTCTGATAAATCTTCACATCCGTAAAGTACGAGATCAACACCGTCGGGATTTACGAGCGGAACGAATGACAATGATGTCCGGCTGAATATATCAAGCACAGACTGCCCGAAAACGGTTTTATTTTCGCATAATGCCGCGCAATATTCTTTACACCATTTAAGCGCGACCGAGGTGGTGATCCATTCATTGGCATGAAATGAGGCGTTTACATGGACTTTTCTTTCGGCCGTATCCGCACCTATTTTCAGCTCATAAAGCGGCTTTCCCAATACGGAACTGCCGATTTTACGGCATGTGACAAACGGAAAGACATCCGTTATTTTCTCAATTTCTTCATAAACCGATTCGGAGCCGTACACCTTTTCTTCCTTCACCCATTGATCAGCGGAAAGAACGCTTTCACAGTGCCGGATGTATCGCGAAAGCCCGCTCAGCGTCTCAAGCGGCGGACCCTCTGACTGCCCGCTCACGGCAAAGCCGGGACAAAATAATTCATCGCTTTCCGCCGTTTTATCAGCGGCTTTCAACAGTTTTTCATCAATTGAAAGCACCTTTGCAATATCTTTCATATGCTGTTTCAATTCAGGTTTGACACGAATTCCCGCCATGTTCATCCCCCTTTTTTAAAAACTATATGACAGGGGAGATAAAAAAAGAAAGCCGCCCGCGATATGGGCAGGCAGACTTTCTTCAGCAGTTTTGATGTTTGAGCCATTCATTTTTGGCAATCCACGCCCCGCCGATGACTCCGGCGTCATTTCCAAGTGCCGCAATCGAAATATCGGCCGCTTCCGCAGAACGCGGGAACGCGGTGATTTTGAAGGTCTCTTCCACTTTTGACCGCAGGATTTCCCCCGCTTTAGACACGCCTCCGCCGAGCACGATTTTCGTCGGATTCATGGCGCTTGCCAGATTTCCGAGCACGAGGCCTAAATGTTTTGCGACATAATCGACGACTTCAAGCGCGGTCTTATCCTGCTGTTTAGCCGCTTCGAACACGTCACGTGCCGTCAGATCGCGCACTTGTAAGAGCGAAGAGTCGGAAACCGCCGCAAGCTTTTCTTTCGCGATGCGGACGATGCCGGTTGCGGACGCAATCGTTTCGATGCAGCCGGATTTTCCGCAATTGCACGGAGCTCCTCCTTCCGGAATACTGCAAATATGACCGATTTCTCCGCCGGCCCCGTTTTTACCGTGAACGATTTCTCCGTTGACGATGATGCCTCCGCCGACTCCGGTTCCAAGCGTCACTAAAATGACATCTTTGGCCCCGTCACCTGCACCCTTCCACATTTCTCCGAGCGCCGCGATATTGGCATCGTTTTCAATGACGGCCGGAATACCCGTTTCCGCCTCGAGATGGTCTTTCAGCGGATAGTTTTTCCACCCCATATTTGTCGTCTCATAGACCATTCCTGTCGCCATTTCCACGGGTCCGGGCGCTCCCATTCCGATCCATTTTACGATCCGTTTCGGCTTGTTCAGTTCTTCCAGCTTCTGATCAAGCGCTTTGGCGATCGTGACCGTAATTGTGTTTCCTGATTTATCGGTCGGAACTTCCCATTTATGCTGAATTTCACCGTACATGTTGATAAAGGCCAGCTTGATGGTTGTTCCGCCAAGATCAATCCCCGCAAACCATGTATCTTCCATAATAATCTCCTTTTCTTATTTAAAATCCTGCTGTGTTATCTGTCTTTGATCCGCTCCGATTCTCTCTGAAGAACTCCGGCGGCTTTTTGCCATAATTCTCTTTCAATCACGTTTGACAAGTACATTTCCTTTAATTCATCTTTCATAAAGTCAATTTCGGCTTGTCTGTCACCGAAATAAACGATATGTCCGAATGACTTAAACAGCTGCTGCACGTCATAAAATGAATTCATCTTCTTCACCATTTCTATTCTTCTTAGTATAAGCGTATTTCATCACTGATCCGGGCGTCAAGCAAAAAACGATTGGAGAAAATATCCTTGTATTATTTTCATAAATTGTATATTCACAATTGTAAAAAAACACTCATTTATGCGTTTTTCTGTTACAATACTTTCGTGCCCAAAAGCACAAAAGGATTAAAGTTTGATGGGGTGTTGTTTTGAAACAAGAAAAAAGGCTGACGTTCATCTCAGCCATCAGTTTATTTGTCTTGATGTTAGCAGTCATTATTTCCTGCCTGTTTTTCTTTCATACAGAGCCGCATATGCCGCTGTTCTTTTGCGTCATTATTCTGTCTCTGGCAGGTTTATGGCTCGGTTTCTCGTGGGACAGTCTTGAAAAAGGAATTGTCAGCGGATTGAAAAACGGTGTGCAGCCGATTATCGTGCTGGCTTTGATCGGTGTGCTGATCGGCGCCTGGATGTACAGCGGCGCCATTCCCACCGTCACCGTTTACGCTCTGTCAATTATACAGCCGAGTCAGCTGCTTTTGACCGCATTATTTTCCTGCATGATTATCAGCACGCTTGTCGGCTCAAGTCTGACAACTGTCAGTACAATCGGCGTCGCGCTGTTAGGGGTAGCAAGCGCGGCGGGAGTTCCGCTCGAATGGACGGCGGGAGCAGTCATTTGCGGAGCTTGTTTCGGTGATAAAATGTCACCGATGTCCGACACGACGAATTTTGCCGCCGGAATCGGCGAAATTCCGATTTTTAAGCATATTCGCCATATGATGGGCACTACCGTTCCGGCACTGCTGATCACGATCGTTCTTTTTTATATTCTCGGTTCATCTGTTTCAATAAATGCCGCTTCAACGCAAAATATTGAGGCGGTCATTTCCGGAATAAAAGAGGCCGTGCACGTTACGCCTTGGTCGCTTCTTTCACCTCTGTTGGTGATCATTTTAGCTGTGAGACGGGTTTCCGTGATTCCGGTGCTTACCGCCGGTATTATTTCCGCAGGGCTTCTGACTGCTGTTTTTATTCCTGACAGCAGCATTCAAGGATTTATATCCGCCCTGCAAAGCGGGACGGCGTTTAAAACCGGCGACCAGGCTGTGGCCAGCATTATCAACAGAGGCGGGCTCCAATCGATGATGGGATCAGTCTCTCTGATTATGATCGCCTTTGCGCTCGGCGGCCTGATGGAAAAAACGGGCCTGATCGCGGCGCTGCTTCAAGGATTGATAAAAGGCGTGCATACGAAAGGACGTCTTGTCATGGCGACCGTCTTCTCAAGTATAGGCGTAAACCTTGCGACAGGTGAGCAGTATTTGTCGATCTTAATTCCGGGTCAATCTTATAAACCTTTATATGACAAGCTCGGCATTAAGCGGATTCACCTTGCGCGGTCGCTTGAGGACGGCGGAACATTGATCAACCCGCTGATTCCCTGGGGAGTAAGCGGCGCTTTTATGGCAAGCGCATTAGGGGTTTCCGTCGTCGACTACCTGCCGTTTACCTTTTTCCTGTACATTTCTCCTATGATCTCAATTCTGCTCGGTTTCCTGAAAAAAAGCTGACAATACGAGAAAACCTGCCGTTTTTTACCGGCAGGTTTTCTTATGCAAAAAATCCCGCTTAAAAAACGGGATTTGTTTAAAATGCCTGCTGAATGAATTTGTTTCTGATAAACGGTATTTTTAAAAAGAAATGAATGAATGTCCGTCTGATCCCCGGCTGGCTGAGCACGCTGTTCATCAGACGGTAGCGGTTTTGGTAAACGGCTAAAACAGATACGGCGCATAATGAGTAGATCAACAATTTTTTCATCTTATCCCTCCTGCCCCTATCGTTTGTCAAACAGCGAGAATTATTCCGGTGCAAAAAGTTTTTTATGCGATTAAGCGATGGTTTCGGATTCAGTCACGATCATATCGACCGGAATATCGTGGGGCATGCGGGGAATGCGGTCTGTCAGCTGGCAGTCAAAGAGAAGCGACACGGTACGGCCTTTATAACCGGACAGGTACCGATCATAATATCCTCCGCCGTATCCGATTCTGAAGCCTTCCCGGTCAAAAGCCACGCCGGGCACAATCACAAGGTCAATGTCATTTTGGGCGGCTTTTTCCGTCAGACTCTCGATCGGTTCACTGAGGCCCGCATATACGGTTTCCAGCTGATCATACGCAGAAAATGTACGGAACTCCATTGCTCCCGTCTGCGGAAAGCATTTTGGGATACAGACTTGTTTTTTCTCTTGCCAGGCCTGTTCAATAATCGGCCGTGTCGGAATTTCCAGGCGTGTCGAGATGGTAACGGCGATCACGCGGGCCTGTTTCCATTCTTTTAAAGAAAACAGCGTTTCACGCATGCTGCGGCATTTTTTCTCCCATTCACTTTCTGTCATGTCAGAAAGCTTTGCTTTTATATCGGTTCTGATTTGTGCTTTCACGTTTCTCAAACCTCCCTGAAAGACAAAAAAGCCAGAACTTTATTGAAAGCTCCAGCTTTTTCCGCTGTGTTAAACAGCTTATTTTGTTTCACGGTGTAACGTAGATTTTTTATCACGTGGGCAATATTTTTTAAATTCAACGCGGTCCGGATTGTTGCGTTTGTTCTTTTTAGAAATATAGTTACGCTCACCACATTCAGTGCAAGCCAAAGTAATATTAACGCGCATTATTTTCCCTCCAAACTAAATATCATTTACTTATTCAGACTTATATATAATACCACTATAATGGACAGAATGCTAGAGCTGATTTACATGAAATGTTGTTTAAGTGCAGAAAACATCAGTTTACGCTTCTGATCCTCTGAATGAGCTTGCGTCAGAAGAAGGCAAAATATGACGAAACAGGACAAAAAAGGGCTTTCTGATACGAAATCTATAGAGAAATAACCGTTTGCTCCCCGAGTAAAAAAGATTTTCCGACAAAATTCCGTTTTTTTCTCTATTTCCTTTAGAATGGCGGCGTTTTATGGTATAAAAAAGAAGGGCAAATTAATAATAGAAGGTGATGAAACGTGGAAATTGCTATTATTGCGTTGTTTATCGTCAGTATAGCGCTTATTGCATTCTCATATTCTCAAAGAGATCCGATGAAAGACGTGGAACAGGAGCTAGAAACGCTTCAGCTTTCCGCCATGCAGGAAATTTACAAGTTGAAAAAGAAAATGACGGTGCTTGAAGAAGAATTGCTGGAAACCAACCTCGTGATCCGCAAAGCCAAAAGCAGCGGCATTAACCAAAAAATCGCCAAACAAATCATTTCAAAATATAACAACGGAATGTCTGCGGAAGCCATCGCAAAAGCGGAGCACGTGTCTGTCGAGGACGTCAATACCATTATTAAAGATAATGAGAAGGTGCTCGTATGACAAAACGGGGCATTCAGGCTTTTGCAGCAGGCATGATTTTAGCGACGGCCGTTCTCGCCGCTGTCTTCTATTTGACTGACCATGACCAGGCAGCCGCCGTTAAAACCGAAAAAACAGCATTGACAGAAAAAGAAGTAAACAGCTACCTCGACGATCAGCACAAAGTCTCCGTCAACCGGGATGACTATCAAAAACTGCTTGATTCTAAAGAAAAATCGTTAAACAACGACCAAAACACAGACGCCAAAAAGAAAAAAGTAACATACAAACTGACGATTAAAGACGGAATGAGCACTGCTGATGTGTCATCCATTCTTGAAAAAGAAGGGATTATTCCTTCAGCGAAAGACTTCAATGATTACGTCATTGACGCAGGCTACCACAAAGAAATCCGCGCCGGCCATTTCAAAGTCGATTCAGATATGAGCTTTAAAAAAATCGTCAAAACATTAACCCGCTAAAAAAGCTTGCAGGCATCGTCCATTCAGATGGATACGGCCGGCAGGCTTTTTTAATAGACATATAAAACGGACCCGGTTAATGGCCGGGCCCGTTTTTTTCATCCGAATTTTCCGGTGATATAATCATGTGTTTTTTGATGATCTGGCTGAGAAAATATTTTGCCCGTATCGCCCCACTCCACCAGTTCGCCCATATAGAAAAACGCGGTTTGATCAGAGACCCTCGCAGCCTGCTGCATGTTATGAGTCACAATGACGATTGTATACTTTTCTTTCAATGTCAAAATCAGCTCTTCTATTTTCCGCGTGGACACGGGATCAAGAGCGGACGTCGGTTCATCCATCAGAAGGACGTCCGGTTTGGTGGCGAGCGCTCTTGCGATGCACAGCCGCTGCTGCTGACCGCCTGACAGTGAAAGCGCCTGTTGGTGAAGGCGATCCTTCACTTCATCCCAGAGCGCAGCTGCTTTTAAAGATTCCTCGGCGATTTCAAGCAGTTTCTTTTTATTTTTTTCGCCGTGAATTCTCGGACCGTACACGACATTCTCAAATATTGACTGGGGAAACGGATTTCCTTTTTGAAACACCATACCGATCTGTTTTCTTAATTCTGCCGCATCCGTCTTTTCCTTCAGCAGATTGCGCCCGTTATAGATCATGTCGCCTGTCACTTTGACATTCGGGGCCATTTGCAGCATTAAGTTTAATGTTTTAATAAAAGTGGATTTCCCGCAGCCGGACGGACCGATGATCGCAGTTACCTTCCGCTCCTCAAAACCGATCGTAATGTCTTTTAAAGCCTGATGGGCTCCGTACCATACGTTCATGCCGTGAATATCAAATAAATTCTGTGTGTGCACCGCTTCCTTCACAAGGCTCACAGTCCTTCCCCCTATCCGAACTTTCCGTTAATGTAGTCATCTGTCTTTTGCGCTTTAGGACTCGTGAAAATTTGTTCTGTCTGCCCGTATTCCACCACTTCCCCGTTTAAAAAGAAAGCCGTTCGGTCAGACACCCTCAGCGCCTGCTGCATGTTATGCGTAACGATAATAATCGAATAATCTTTTTTCAGTTCTGTCAAAAGCGTCTCGATTCTGGCGTTTGAAATAGGGTCCAGAGCTGAAGCCGGTTCATCTAAAAGAAGCACGGCAGGTTTCATCGCCAGCGTACGGGCGATACAAAGGCGCTGCTGCTGGCCGCCTGATAACGACAGAGCCGATGAATGAAGCCGGTCTTTGACTTCATCCCAAAGCGCCGCCTTCGTTAAGCTTTCCTCGACCGCCTCATCCAAAACGGCTTTTCTGCGTTCCCCCGCATACTTCAGCGCATGTGTGATGTTATTGTAAATGGATTTCGGGAACGGATTCGGTTTTTGAAACACCATACCGATCTCCCGTCTGAGAGACACGACATTAATCGCTTCACCCAAAATATTCAGCCCTTCATAAAGGATTTCTCCCTCACTTCTCGCCGAAGCAATGGCATCGTTCATTCTGTTAATCTGTCTCAAAAATGTTGATTTCCCGCAGCCGGACGGACCGATCAGAGCCGTCACCGCATGTTTTTCAATATTCATGTTTACATCTTTTACCGCTTGTTTGTCACCGTAATAAATTGATAAATGCTTCACTTCCAAAATCGAAGACTCCGGCAAACGCTTTGTCTGTTCCGCTTGTTCCCTGATGATGTGATCGATCATGTTTTCGCCTCTTTCCGATTAATTTGCCGTAAGCTTTTTATAAATGACAGACCCGAGCCATCTCGCAGAAAGGTTAAACAAGAGAACCGAAATCACCAGCACCGCCGAGCCGCCGTTTGCAATCGCTTCGGCGTCAGGGATGATTCCCTGCGTATTGACACTCCATATATGAACCGCCAGCGTCTCAGCCGGCCTGAAAATGTTGAAAGGAGATGATTCAGAAAACGGGTTCAAATCCGTAAAGTTCAGCCGCGGCGTTGTCAGCCCCGCTGTAAATAACAATGCGGCCGCTTCTCCGAATACTCTTCCTGATGCCAGAATGGCTCCGGTTAAAATTGAAGGAATCGCACTCGGAATCAGCACCGTTTTGACGGTATGCCATCTCGATACGCCTAAAGCGAGAGAAGCTTCTTTCAGCTCCTTAGGGACTGCAGTGAGCGCGCCTTCTGTCACCCGGACCATAACGGGAAGGTTAAAGACCGTTAATGCGAGCGCGCCCCCGATAATCGTGTAGCCCCATCCGGTCAGGTTTACAAACATCAGCATGCCGAACATCCCGATGACAATGGACGGAAGCGAAGACAGCACCTCAATACACGTTCTGATAAAATCAGTGATTTTATTTTGGGGCGCATATTCAGCCATAAAGACGCCGCCCCCCACACCAAGCGGTATCGTGATCAGCATGGTGATAAACAGAATGTAAAAAGAGTTAAAAAGCTGATCCCGTATTCCGCCGCCTGAGGCAATGGCGCTTGATTTTGACGTAAGAAAACGCAAGGAGATTTCAGAGACGCCGTGAATAAGAATGTACAAAAACAATCCTGCCAAAATCGCCGCGATTACAGCGGCGCATAACCCGAATACACCGGTGGCCAATTTATCCGTTATTTTCCGGTTCATTACACTTTCCTCCTAGATGACAAGTAGCGTATGAGCAATATAAACAGAAACGACATGATGAGAAGAACAAGCCCCATAGACCATAACGTATTATTTTCAATACTGCCGTATGTGGTATGGCCCATGTTTAACGTGATAATCGTCGTTAATGTTCCCGCCGTATCAAGCAGGCTTTCCGGCAGAAGCTTTGTATTTCCGATAACCATCTGTACGGCGAGTGCTTCTCCGAACGCTCTTGCCATCCCGAGCACGACAGCGGTCAGCAATGTCGGAAACGCCGCCGGGATAAGCACCTTTCTGATTGTCTGCCACCTCGTCGCACCAAGCGCATATGAACCGTCGCGAAGGTGTTTCGGAAGTGACGCAAGCGCATCAGCGGAAATCGATGTAACAGTCGGCAGAATCATTACCGAGAGTACGATCGTCCCCGCCAGAAGGCTGTGACCCGTTCCGCTTGATTTAAAAGAGCCGATAAACGGAACCAATACTGTAAGACCTATGAATCCATAAACGACGGACGGAATGCCGACAAGCAGCTCAATTACCGGCTGCAGCACCTTTTTTCCCCAAGTCGGCGCAATTTCCGTCATAAACACGGCACCCGCAATACCGAGGGGCGCTGCGATCAGAGCGGACAGAATCGTGACCGCAAATGATCCGAAAATAAAAGGCAGCGCGCCGAACTCAGGTTTTGCCTGGGTTGGATTCCAATTCAGACTTGTTAAGAACTCAATCGGGCTTACACCATTTACAAAAAAAGATTGCAGCCCCTTTATGCCGAGGAAAATTGTGATCGCCGCTGATGCCGCAATGATAATCGCGGCACACACAGACACAATCACCCTTCCGCGGACTTCATCCAATTGCCTGTTTTGTTTTGAGCTTATTAAGCGTTCGCTTACAGACTCTTTTTCTCTGTGATTTATCATTTGTTTACACTCCTATAAAGAAGAAGAGGCGGGGAGCCCGCCCTCCCCTCAGCTTTGCTTGCCGTTTGCGTCACGTGTGACTTTCATATCAGAGATCGGAATGTAGCCCTGATCTTTTACGATACTTTTCTGTACTTCATCGCTGTTCATATAGTCAAGAAACGTTTTTGTAAGGCCTGACGCTTCACCTTTCGTATAAGAGTGCTCGTAAGCCCAAATCGGATACTCGCCTGTGACGACGTTTTTCTCTTCCGGTTTGATGCCTCCGATCGATAAAGGCGTTACTTTGTCATCGTTTATATAAGAGAATGCCAGATAACCGATTGCTCCCGGCGTTTCCGCAATGATTTTTTTGACTGTATTGGAGGAATCCTCTGTAATGCCCTCTGCAGGCTCTGCTCCGTCAAGAGCATATTTGACGAACGTAGCGCGTGTTCCAGATGAATCAGGACGGTTCACGAGTGTAATTTTTTGATCTTTACCGCCAAGCTCTTTCCAGTTTTTAATTTTACCTGTAAAGACGTCTGTCAGCTGTTTTTTGGTTATATCCTTTACGCCCGCACCGGGGTTGACCGCAGCCGCCATCGCCACTACCGCTACTCGGTGGTCTTTTAGGGCTTTCGCATCAATGCCTTCTTTTTCTTCAGCGAAGACATCTGAGTTGCCGATTTGCACTGCCCCTTCAGACACTTGCGAAAGTCCTGTTCCTGAACCTCCCGCTTGCACCTGCACATCAGCATCCGGATGTTTTTCCATAAACTTTTCCGCCGCTGCCAGTACTAACGGCTGCATGGCTGATGAACCAGAAATGGTTAAAGAACCTGATGCTTTTTTATCCTCACTTGCAGATTGACTGTCTGTCTTGCCGCTTTCCTTTGCATTTCCGCATGCTGCAGCAACAATCATAACAGCAGCCATCAGAAGCGTAAGCATCCATTTGTTTTTTTTCATTTCCTGAATTCCCCCTGCATTTAATGTGTAATTTGTCCTACACGTATAGAGTAAAGGGTTCTTGTAAAATGCGTATAAATCAAGTGTTAAGGTTTTGTAAATCCGGATTTTTTTTTGTATAAAAAAAACGCTCACAGGTTGTGAGCGTTTTTCTGTTAGTTGCTTGTATTGCCGTTTTCAGCGTCTTCCTGAATTTTATCTTCGTTTTTCTGCTTCGTATTATTATCTTCTTGTTTCTTTTTCAGCTCAAAGTATTTGTCCAGAGCTGCTTCCCCGATGTCATTAGTTATTGAATACCTGTCATTGTAATTTTCATAAGCCCATGGAACCACTACCGAAATAGCAACTTCAGGATGATCTGCAGGAGCATAAGCCACCAAAGTTGTGTTATAAGTAGAAGCACCAGTTCTTGATTTTATAGGTCCATCATAGAAAGCTTGTGCTGTTCCAGTTTTACCGGCAGGGTGATAACTTTTATTAGCAAAATTTGCTCTCGCAGTCCCTTGAGCTCCATTCATAACAAGTTTAAAACCTTGTTGAACACGTTTAATTTCACTTTCAGTCATATCAAGACGGTTCATCACTTCCGGATTAACAGATTCAACGACGGCCCCGATACCTTTTTTTGAAGGTTTTCTTACTTCTTTCACGACTTGGGGCTTCATACGATAGCCGCCATTAGCAATGGTCGATACATACTGAGCCATTTGAAGCGGAGTGTATGTGTCATATTGTCCAATCGCAAAATCAAGCAAGAAACCTGACTGTCTTTTAGTTCCCACATATCCTGTAGCTTCGTTAGGCAGATCAATTCCTGTTTTTACCCCTAAACCGAATTCACTGAAGTAATAACGAAATTTATCAAATGCGCTGTAATCAAGCGGCAGTGGATGTCCTGATATATATTTACCCTTACCAATTGCAATCGCAGTTTTAAACATATAAACGTTAGATGAACGCTCAAGTGCAGTTAAATCATTTATCGGCCCCATTACACTTACCGATTTTTTAGGAGGAGAGTCTTTAATATTTAAAACTTCATCCGTAAATATATTTCCGATTTTTATAGCACCTGTTTGATAACCTGTTAACAATGTTGCCCCTTTTACAGCTGAGCCCATGTTATAAGAGGAAGTCATTGTTCCTAGTGCATAATCATCAATTTTATATTTGCCGTCTACTTGTTTAATCTGTTTACCCGCCATTGTAAGCACTTCTCCATTACGGGGATCCATCATTACGACAAATGCTCTGTCAAGCAACTGTGTACTCGGTCTTGCCTTTGCAGCCCTTAAATTTTTCTCAATAATTTTTTCAACGTCTTTTTGCAATTCGGTATCTATAGTGAGTACTAAATCATCCCCGGCTTTACCTTTTGAAACCGTTTCTGTATCTGTTACGTTTCCAGAGGAATCTGTCACATTTCTCACTTTTTCTTTTTGGCCCTGAAGCAGATTTTCATATTGATACTCTAAATAACTTTTTCCTACTCTGTCATTCCTGCTGTAACCGAGGGACAAATAATGCTCAAGAAGATTTGAAGGGAGTCCCTCATTGGAGCTCGAGACACTGCCGAGAACTGATTTTAACAACCCTTTATTTGGATAAGACCGTTCCCAGTCAGACGTCACGTCAACTCCCGGCAGTTCATCTAAATGTTCGCTGACGACGGCCATTTCTTTTGCAGACACCCCTTCATTTTTGATGTATTGAGGCGTCAGTGAGTAGCCTGAATCCATCTGCCTTTTGATCGCAAGGATCTGCATATCTTTTGAAGTGAGCTCATTCAGCTGTTTGTCTGTGATACGTTTCAGCTGAAGCTGATATAAATCATCTTCAGACAGTTTTTTGTCTTCAGCTTTTTGCTTTTCTTCGGCCGTAATCAGTTTTTTCGCTTCATCAGGCCTCGTTAACATCCAATAGTCTTTTTTATCCCGCTCAGTCACCTTTTTGGTGCTTACCTTAATCATACCCGACAGTTTTTTTGCGATTTTTAAACGCTGCGCCTGGGTGGTTGAGGCTGAACGTGTATATGTAATCGCATTTAATGCTTTATTCGTTACGATGGGATTTAGGTTCCGGTCGTATATTTTCCCTCTCGGAACCGCCGTGCTGACATCAGACTCCTCCTGCTTATTAGCGGCGTTTTTATAATCATCACCCTGAACGATCTGCTTGATGCCAAGCTCGACGATAATCCAAGTGAAAATAAGAAACGCGGCCAAAAACAAAAAATTAAGCCGGATCGGCAGTGATTTTTTCTTTTCTTTGTTTACAGCTATTTTCTTTTTATTTCTCCTCATGACATCACCTTTTCTTATTTACAGAAAGAAATGACACCTTCTGTTCAGGTGCCATTTTTCATTCTAAAGGTTTTTTCGATATTTTTCTACAGATAACCCTTTTATCTTTCTCCTTTTATAAAATTCGGTTCCGCCGCCTGTTTTTGTCGGTCTTCTTCTACTGTTTCATCAGAAGTTTCCGTATCCAGTCTGATGTCTTTTATAAAGTAATAAATCAGCGGATGGCCGGCTCCGAGCAGCACGAGCGCCGCCGGTATTCCCACTTTTTCCTTGAATAATGTAACGATTACAAGGAAACAAAGGATGGAAACGATCCGGCCCGCATTTAAAAATAACTCCCTGAGCACAATGTATTCAATTCTGGCTTTTCTGGCAAGCCGCGCCCGGCCTATCACATCATATGTAAGCGAGACATACGGCACGAGCAGAACTGGATAGCCGATCGCAATAAACACTCCGTACAAAAGGAGCGTCGTGAAGCTCATTTTAAAAATGATAAGAAACAGGGCGCCGTACAAGATCAATCCGCCGATAAGAATCGCCTTTTTCCGAGCTCTTTTTTTGATGAGCCTTGATGCAAAATAATAGGCAAAAAAAGAAACCGCGGAATTGACGAGACCGAATGTTCCGAGCGCCAGCTCACTGTTTGTCGCAATGAATACAAAAACGCTGATTAAAAAAACAAAAATCCCCTCTCTCAAGCCTTGAAAAAAGTGCGCGTTGGTAATCCGGCGCCAATTCAGATTCGTGTGGCGCTCATCAAAAACTTTTTTCAGCATAAACCGGCCTTTCGACTCCCTCCGCTTCAGAAAAAAGCTCATGACCACGGCAAGGGCAAATAAGCCGAGCGACAGGCTGAAAATGATTGTATAACCCGTATTGTTTTCAAGTCTTGAAATGACATATCCGGCCACAATCGGACCGATCATGCCCGCCGATGAAGACAAAATGCCTAAAAACCCGTTAAAAAAATCTCTCGTTTCCGGTTCCGTAATTTCGAACGTCAGCACATTAAAAGCCAGCCAGTAAAAGCCGTATCCAACTCCGAGCACGGCCCCTATCAAAACGAGACGGGAAGCCGCAGTTTCTCCGGCAAGCAGCACACTTAAATAAAAAGCGGCCAAAAAGATAACGCCGAACCTGAGAATAAACACCCTGTCGATTTTTTTAGCCAGCCGGCCCGCCAGAAGAAAGGTAACCGGCTGCATCGTTACGACCGACAAATTGTATATGGCCAAATCAATAAATTTTCCCGACTGCTTCCACAAATACACGTTGACAAATGTATTTGACAGCGCGATGCCCAATGAGTAAAGGCCGCCAATCGTCAATAACAGCAGCAGCCCTTTATTTATTTCGATGTCGCCGATAATTTTTTTTATTTTGCTCATCATTGACTCCCCTTTACTACACATTAGTTTGTCTCACTCAAACTGAGATATGTAAAAGGATTCAAAGTCAATAAAAAAACAAGGCCTCCCGCGGGAGACCTTGTTTGATCGAACTATTTATTTTGCTTCGCTGTAAAGACGGGCAACTTCATCCCAGTTCACAACATTCCAGAAAGCTGAAATGTAATCAGGACGGCGGTTTTGGTAGTTCAGGTAGTACGCATGCTCCCAAACATCAAGACCGAGGACAGGTGTTTTACCCTCTGAAAGCGGTGAATCTTGGTTTGGCGTGCTTGTAATTTCAAGTTTGCCGTTGTTTACAACAAGCCAAGCCCAGCCTGAACCGAAACGGCCGGCAGCTGCGGCGGCGAATTTTTCTTTAAATTGATCGAAGCTTCCGAACGTGTTTTTGATCTCTTCAGCAAGCTCACCAGTCGGTTCGCCTCCGCCGTTCGGAGATAAAAGAGTCCAGAATAAAGAGTGGTTGGCATGTCCGCCGCCATTGTTGCGGACAGCTGTGCGGATGTCCTCCGGCACTGCGTTCAAATCAGCAACAAGCTCATCTACAGATTTCTCTGCAAGCGCTGATCCTTCGATCGCTTTGTTGAGGTTTGTCACGTATGTGTTATGGTGCTTCGTATGATGAATCGTCATCGTTTCCTTATCGATATGAGGTTCTAAAGCATCATAAGCGTAAGGCAATTCTGGAAGTTTGTAAGCCATAATTTTTTTCCTCCTTTAAATATATGTACTGAAATGCCGCTTAACGCGAACTTTTCTAATCTCAATGTAACAAAAGAAAGCATGGTAATCAATGAAAAAGCTCACAATCCGGCGATTCCAGCAGACATATTACACTTTATCCGTTCCCTGCCGAAATTAAACCTTTCTAAAGCACCGTCCATAAGAAATATCCGATCATAAAGAGCTGAATGACGCCTTTTGCCGCCACGCTTGTTAAAAAACCGATTAACGAGCCGAGCCCCACTTTTGCCGCGGACTTGATATCCTTTTGATGAACAAACACCTCAGCGCAGACAGCACCGATAAACGGCCCTAATATAATGCCTGCCACGGGAATAACGAAGGGCCCGATCAATAATCCGATCGTGCTTCCCCAGATTGCCGCCCTGCTTCCTCCGTACCTTTTAACGCCAAGTAAATTTGACACATAATCAGCTGCGAATAAAACGGCCGCAAATACCGCCTCAATGAGCCAAAACAGGTAAGAATAAGGACTGAAGGAAAACAAAAATCCGTAGAGAAGAAAACCGGCCACAATAAAAATAACGCTTGGAATCACCGGATATACAAGCCCGATAAAAGCAATGATGAAGACCGCAATGATAATCAGCCAATACAAAACACTCATGACAAAAACACCCTCCTTTGTTTTGCGGGCGATCACCGCTTCCCGCTTTATCTTATTATGTATGATTCCTTATCACCGCTTTAAATACTCTCACTTGTGTTCATCCCCTGTGAACGATACAATAAGCAACATATACCAGTTTAGGCTAGGAAGTGAAGATGTTGAACATATTTACGGCTTTATTGAAAAGTACATACTCTCCGGCAGATATTGCAAAAACACGGTTTCAGGGGATAGGAAAAGCGATCCTTTATGTATTTTTGCTGTCTGTCCTTTTTACGCTGCCAAGCGCTTATTACCTTTGCTCCGGCACCGTAAACTCAATGAACGGTTTCAAAACCGTGTTAAAGAAAGATTTCCCTGATTTCAGCATTTCAAACGGAGAATTGCAGACGAAAGCGTCCGCCTCTAAGGAAACGGAAGCGAACGGGTTCGTCATCGTCTTTGATCCCACAGATGCTTACGGCGCGAAACAAATAGCGGCGAAACAAAATGCGATCGGCATTTTGAAAAATAAAATGGTGCTTGCTGTAGACGGACAAGCGACAGAAATGAATTATTCGCTGATGCCTGCCGATATCACAAAAAAAGAAATCATATCAGCATTAAACCAAAATAAAACAATGATCGTCACCGTCCTGTCCGTTTTGCTGTTCATCATGACAGCGGCAGGCAAATTCATTGAAGTATCATTTCTCGCCGTCATCGGCCTGATATTGAAAAATGCGCAAAGAAAGACATTGAATTACCAGCAGCTCTGGAAGCTTTCGGCTTATTCCATTACACTTTCGACCGTATTCTTTACGATCATGCGCGCGCTTGTTATTACGGTGCCGAGTGAATTTTTAGTGAATTGGTTTGTAAACTTTATCATCCTTTTCCTCGTCTTAAAAGAGATTCCGCCAAGAAAAACAGCTGTGTAACAAAGACTGCCCCCGGCGGTCTTCTTTTTTGTCATGAACAAAATGGGACAAGCATACAATGAAGTAAAAATGTATGCGGGAGGCGGTTGGAATGAAGCGGCTTACTTTTGTATTCGGCAGTTTATTTGTGATATTCATTATCTTTTACGATCTTAAAATCGGCACGATCCCTTCTCAAGACCTTCCAGCATACGCAGCGGCGGCACAGCCAGCCCAACAGGAAGCTTCATACAGAACGGTTACGGTCAAAAAAGGCGATACGGTGATGTCGATAGTCGGCGCACGTAAAGCGCCAGATGATATTGCACAAGATTTTGAAGCGCTGAATCCGAATGTAAAAGCAAACGCCATTCAGGCAGGCACCGCTTATAAATTCCCCGTCTACCGCAATTAAACGTTAATTTCTTGTCAGTTCGGCAAATACACTGTTACAATATAACATGTAAATAGAAGTTGCCTGACATGTAAAAGGCTCAGCCTGCAAAAGCGGTAACTACAATTAAGGAGCGATTGACAAGTGAGTGAAATCACACATCGTACAAAAACGCGTCCCGTCAAAGTGGGACCTTTAACAATAGGCGGAAATAACGAAGTCGTCATTCAGAGTATGACGACGACCAAAACACACGACGTAGAAGCAACAGTTGCGGAAATCAACCGTTTAGCCGAAGCCGGCTGCCAAATTGTCCGGGTGGCATGTCCGGACGAACGCGCCGCTAACGCGATTGCCGACATCAAAAAACAAATTTCCATCCCTCTCGTTGTCGATATTCATTTTGACTACAAGCTTGCATTAAAAGCAATTGAGGGCGGGGCCGACAAAATCAGAATCAATCCGGGAAACATCGGCCGTCGCGAAAAAGTGGAAGCCGTCGTAAAAGCGGCGAAAGAAAAAGGAATTCCGATCCGGATCGGCGTAAACGCGGGATCTTTGGAAAAGCGCATTTTAGAAAAATACGGCTATCCGACTGCTGACGGAATGGTTGAGAGTGCGCTTCATCATA
The DNA here is from genome assembly GCF_057196865.1 of Bacillus sp. SYZHCR11. NCBI lineage: Bacteria > Bacillati > Bacillota > Bacilli > Caryophanales > Bacillaceae > Bacillus > Bacillus sp. SYZHCR11. Next base: position 436,850 of record NZ_JBXUND010000003.1, on the reverse strand, counting down.
TCAAAATCCTGGAAGACCTTGACTTTCATGACATCATCGTCAGTATGAAAGCGTCTGACGTCAATCTCGCCATAGAAGCATACGAAAAAGCGTCAAAAGCATTTGATTATCCGCTTCACCTCGGAATTACAGAATCGGGCACGCTGTTTGCCGGAACGGTAAAAAGCGCGGCCGGACTCGGAGCGATTTTAAGCAAAGGAATCGGTAACACGCTCCGGATCTCTCTGAGCGCCGATCCTGTTGAAGAAGTAAAAGTAGCCAGAGAACTGCTGAAATCATTCGGTCTTGCTTCAAACGCGGCTACGCTTATTTCATGCCCGACATGCGGACGGATCGAAATTGATCTCATCAGCATCGCAAATGAAGTGGAAGAATACATTTCTAAAGTCAAAGCGCCGATTAAAGTAGCGGTTCTCGGATGTGCCGTTAACGGACCGGGCGAAGCAAGAGAAGCTGATATCGGGATTGCCGGCGCACGCGGCGAAGGACTTCTTTTCCGCAAAGGCCAAATCGTCCGCAAAGTCCCTGAAGAAACAATGGTCGAAGAGCTCAAAAAAGAAATCGACAAGCTGGCAGAAGAACACTATGCAAAGCTTGAAGCAGAAAAAGCAAAAGCAGAACAAGAAACACAAAAAGCTTGACGGATATTCCGCCAAGCTTTTTTTTTGCGTTGTGTTAAAAAAACGGTGTAATGAAGATGCCAAGCACAAGGGAAACAATACCGATTCCCATCGCCCATCCGCCTAAAGCGCCTGCTCCTCTTCTTCTGGCGATATAGCCGACGATAATGCCGCATGCCCCTAATAAAACAGGGAGCACAAACAGGGAAATGATAGAAATAGCCAATGCTGCATACCCTATCCCCCGGCCTTCACTTACTCCGTCCCGATTATCATCACGGTCTGCTGCCCGGTCAGAAGCACGATATGGCTCTGAGATTTCGGCCGCTGTTTCTTCTGAATAAACATCACGCGTGATATCGGTTCCTTCCGATCCATGATCCACGTAATAGTCGTTGCCTTTTCGATTTTCGTAATCGTATGCCACCTTCAATTCCCCCTTTTTCTTTTATGAAAGGAGCTTTTTTAGTTTCCGCGTTTTTTACGGATTCATGTTTGCTAAACTTTTCTGGTATTGTTAATTGTTTATGTTACACTTGAAGGGATGAATTTATAGGAGTGTGGACATGTTACGGTTAGGTATAGATATTGACGGCACAGTTACGGCACAGGATACATTTGTCCCTTATTTAAACCGCTCATTTCATCTTTCCATTACCTTGGATGATATGACTGATTATGATCTGACGAAGCTTTTGAACATTACAGACGAGGAATTTTGGGAATGGATGAACGTTCATGAAGCAGCCATATATAAAGAAGCGAAGCTCGCGGAATTTGCCAAGCAGGCACTGGACGGACTGAAAGAAGAGCACCGTCTTATCTACATTACGGCAAGACGCGGCCACTTAGAAGATGTTACGCTGGACTGGTTTGCAAACCGGGACATTCATTACGATCACATTGAGCTTGTCGGAGGCCATCACAAAGTGGAAGCTGTCAAAAAACACGGCATTGATTTATTTTTCGAAGATCACCACGGCAACGCGACAATGATCGCAAAAGAAGCAGGCATTCCGGTTATCCTTTTTAACTCCCCATATAATCAGCTCCCCATCGATTCCAATATTATCAGGGTGCAGAATTGGCTTGAAGCCGTCGCCTGGATTAATAAAAACAAACACAGCTTTCAGCATGTTAAAAGCTGAAAAAAACCTCCTGTATATAGCAGGAGGTTTTTTATCGGCACGCCGGACAGGTGCCGTAAATTTCAAACTTATGGCCGCTGATTTCATACCCTTCCAAATCATCGTGCAGCTTATCCATCGGACAGGACTCAATTTCCTTCGTTTTCCCGCAGGTTAAACAGATAAAATGGTGATGATGATGGGTATAAGAGCATGTAAAACGGAACAGTTTTTCTCCGGAAAGCTCCGTCGTTTCCAAAATGCCGAGTTCTTCATATAACGAAAGATTTCTGTATATGGTATCAAAACTCAGTCCCGGATAGTCGTCATTTAATGCGGCAAGCACGTTTTTGGCGGTCAGATATTTATCAGAATCAGCAAAAAGCTGCAGCATGTCTTCTCGCTTACTCGTATATTTATACCCTTTTTCTTTCAGCAGGTTCAACGCTTCTTGTACGTTCATGAGGACCTCCCCTTTACAACACGGTATCGCTCCAAAAAGAAAATGGCAGCTGTCTGAACAGCAGGCCATTTTCTTATGATGTATCAAATTATACCTATAAAATGATGAAAAGTAAATGAAAGCCTAGTGAATCGCGGTTTTGAACTTACCGCCCCTCGTTTCATGGGTATTCATGATCGTAATAAAGGCGTTTTTATCAATTTCAAACACAATGGATTTCAATTTAGTCACTTCAAGCCTTGTCACGACCGCGTAAATGACTTCTTTGGATTCATCCGTATATCCGCCTTTTCCCTGAAGCTTGGTGGTTCCCCTTCCAAGCCGATGCAAGATTGCGTCTGAAATTTCCGCATACTGATCTGCCACAATAATGACCGCTTTTGTTTCATCAAGCCCCTGGATGACGGCGTCAATCGTTTTCATGGCAATATAATAAGTCATGAAAGAATACATCGCCTGCTCCGGACCGAACACAAAACCGGCCCAAATAAAAATAAACACATTGATGAGCATAACGAATTCTCCAACTGAGAAGGGCAGCTTTTTTGTGAGAAGGATACCGAGTATTTCAGTACCGTCCATCGAGCCTCCGTTTCGGATGACAAGGCCTACCCCGAAACCGAGCAAAAGCCCGCCGAATACCGTCGCCAAAATAGGCTGGGTCGTAATGGCCTCCACATGGTGCAAGGAGGATTCAATCAGCGCTAAACCGACAATTCCGATAACAGTAGAGATGAGAAATGTTTTTCCGATATATTTATATCCGAAAATCATAAATGGAATGTTGAGTAACACAACGAATAAGGCGAAATTGAGGAGGGGATTGGACATAAAGAGGTGGTCTAAAATTAATGAAACACCGATAATGCCTCCGTCGATAAAATTATTAGGGACCAGAAACAATTCAATACTTACAGCGGCTGAACCCGCCCCGATCAGAATCATAATGACCCTGAAGATAAAGTGTAAAAATGACTCTCTTTTATGCTGTTTATTTGGGGTCATAAAATCTCCTTTCCTGTAATAACTATTTTAAACAGTAAGCAACTTCATTTTACCATTAAAAGCCGTAACATTTTAATGATTTGCTCAATACATTATGTCTAAAGAGGTGAAAGTATCGATGATTTTAATACAAAGAATTATTTTGCAGCGGCTCAATCAAGTCACTGCGGACGATCTTCTGAAATATTCCAAGCAATACGGAATCAGCATTACGAGAAGTCAAGCGGCTGAGGTAGCGGCTCTGATGCACGGAAAAAACATCAATATTTTTGATGAACAGGAGCGGCTTCGCCTGCTGAAAAAAGTGGAAACGATAACCTCAAAAGAAACGGCTCGGAAAGTTGACGAACTTTTCAATCAATTCTCGGGGTAAAAAAGGAGGGGCAATTCCCCCTCCTTTTTTATTGAGCTGATATTTTTTCAAGAAGCTCCTGATCAAACTGCTTTTCTTTCAGCATTTCGATTTCAAAACGGTACGGCGGCTTCTTATTTTTCTTGTCTTCGCCTACATACGGTGTTTCGAGGATTTTCGGAATATCGGCAAGCTGCTCGTGATGAACGATGTACTGCAGAGCGTCAAAACCGATCTCTCCGAACCCGATATTTTCATGGCGGTCTTTCCGGGCGCCTTTAATATTTTTACTGTCATTCACATGAAGGACTTTTATCCGAGCGATGCCGACGATTTTATCAAACTCGTTAAGAACACCGTCAAAATCATTGGCGACATCATACCCGGCGTCATGGGTGTGGCAAGTGTCAAAGCAGACGGATAGATGTTCATTATGCGTAACCCCCGAAATGATCTCGGCCAGCTCTTCAAAGCTTCTTCCGCATTCTGATCCTTTGCCCGCCATTGTCTCCAGCGCAATCTGCACGTTTTGACCGGGAACAATCACTTCGTTTAGACCTTCAATGATTTTTTTGATGCCCGTCTCAGCCCCGGCTCCGACATGCGCTCCCGGATGAAGTACGATCTGTTTCGCGCCGATCGCTGCCGTTCTTTCAATTTCAGAACGCAGAAAATCAACACCCAGCTCAAACGTTGCCGGATTTGTCGTATTTCCGATGTTAATGATGTACGGCGCATGCACGACAATCTCATCGATGCCGTTTTCTTTCATATGGGCGCGGCCCGCTTCGATATTCAAGTCTTCAATTTTTTTGCGGCGCGTGTTTTGGGGAGCGCCCGTATAGATCATAAATGTATTCGCCCCGTACGAAACAGCTTCCTTGCTTGCGGCAAGGAGCATATGTTTTCCGCTCATTGAGACGTGTGAACCTATTTTCAGCAACCCGAGTCCCCTACTTTCCTTTATTAGATTTGTTTCTTCTCTGCTTTCTTTTTATCTTTTCCATTTCGTAGCTCATTTTCTTTTTATAGCCCGGCTTCACTTTTTTCGGTTTTTTCACGAGGCGCTTCGCCATTTGGTCGGCCTCATTCTCCGATTTTTTGCGTTTTTTGCGGCGATGGCGGTCATCGCCTTTCTTCCATTCGCCGTTTACAAGCTCCGCATAGTCAAACACAATACCCATCTTTTCGAGTCTTACGAGCGCATCTTCGTCAGAAAGCTCATAAATGGTCAGTGCTTGGCCTGATGAACCGGCGCGTGCGGTTCTCCCGACGCGGTGAACATAAAAATCCAGATCGTCCGGAAGCTCATAGTTGATGACGTGGCTTACGCCTTTAATGTCAATTCCTCTTGCCGCAAGGTCTGTCGCAATGACATAAGTGAATTCCAGATCATTAATCTGTTTCATTACCTTCTTACGCTCACGCGGCGTTAATCCCCCATGCAGAAGACCGATCCTCATGCCCTTTTCAGTCAGGTATTTCGCAATATGGTCAGCCGTGTTTTTCGTATTGGCAAACACAATGCCCAGATAAGGATTCAGATGAGACATCATATCAAAAAGCAGCTTGTCTTTATCACGCTGTTTAGAAGGAACCAAAACATGTTCAATCTTTTCGGCTGTGATTCTTTTCGGCTCAACATGCGCGTACTTCGGATTTTCCATATACTTTTTCAAAAACGGCTTCAGCTTTTCCGGAATCGTAGCTGAGAACACAAGCATCTGAAGTTCTTCCGGCATCCGCGATCCGATATAATCAACATCTTCTAAAAAGCCCATGTCAAGCATCAGATCTGCTTCGTCAATGACGAGAGACTGCGCTTTATAGACGTTCAATGCCTGCGCCTTAATCAGATCCGCGATCCGGCCCGGCGTTCCGACGACGAGATGAGGCTGTGTTTTCAGCTTATCAATTGATTTTTGCTTGTCCGTCCCTCCGATGAAGCATTTTGTCCGGATCGGCTCATCTTCCGCACCCTGTGTGATTTTGAGCGCTTCCTGATGAATCTGATTGGCAAGCTCTCTCGTCGGCGCCGTGATAACAGCCTGCACCGTATCAGAACCCGGATCAATCCGATTCAAAATTGGCAATAAATAGGCGTGGGTTTTCCCCGTCCCCGTCTGGGACTGCCCGATCACGCTTTCGTTTTTCAGTACGGCGGGTATCAGCCGCTTTTGAATATCTGTCGGTTCATAAAAACCAAGGCGGTGAACTGCATCTATAATAAACGGTTTTAAGTTGTATCCATCAAATTTAGTTTCTTTCATTTTTCCCAGCTCCTTAAAGCGGCACATTCTGTGTCCATCATCACATTATAACCGATTTTACTTAAAAACACCATGTCTTGGGGGAATCCTGTTTTCGAGACAGAAAAGCAAATGCCCCCTCCGATGCATATTGTAATAGCAGAGAGACAGAAAGGAGGTACAAGTATGTTTCCACAGCAGCCGATGAGAAATATGGCGCAGCAGGGCCGGCCGTTGATGAATCCGCGTATGATGATGGGAGGAAGACCGTCATTGCCGGGCCGGCAGCTGATGCAGCAGGGCCGGCAGCTTTTCCCTCAGCAGCAGATTGCCGGAGCCGGCCTGAGAAACGCAGGCACGGGCGGCGGAGGGGGCTTAAAAGGGATGCTTTCCCGTTTTTTACCCGGTTCAGGAGGAGGAAGCGCTGCCGCGTCGGCACCGGCGGCGGCCAGCGGAGGAGCAGGTGCAGGACTGCAGGGAATACAGAACCTGGCAAGTCCGGCATCCCTGTCGAGCATGCTCGGCAACGTTCAGAAGGTGCTCGGCGTGGCGCAGCAGGTTACACCGATGATTCAGCAGTACGGTCCCTTAGTACGGAGTCTGCCCGCCATGATGAAGCTTTACAGCCAATTAAGCAGCAGCGATGATGAGAATGAATCTGACGAGACAAAAGAAACAGACGAACAGGATAAAAAGGATGAAGCTGAAAAAACAGATGAAACAGAAGATGAAAACAAATCAGACGCCTCATCCAACACATCAAAGAAGACGTCTGAAAAAGCATCCGCTTCAAAAGAAAAAGACGCCGCACAGGCAGACTCAGCGGAACAGCCGCGTCCAAAAAGAACATCGGGCAGATCAAAGCCGAAATTATATATTTAACATTCTTTGATATCTCACGAAAGATTAGCTATAATGAGATCAGAAGAATGCAAGATTTGAGCCGTTTAACTACGGCTTTTTATATTGCCTCTACACTCACTTTTGATAGGAGGACATCTACATTGGACGTTATCAAAATATCGCCGCGCGGCTACTGTTACGGCGTTGTTGATGCCATGGTCATAGCCAAAAACGCGTCACTCGATAAAACACTGCCAAGACCTATATATATACTCGGAATGATTGTTCATAATAAGCATGTCACAGATGCGTTTGAGGAAGACGGCATTTACACGCTTGACGGCACAAACCGTCTGGAGATTTTAAAGCAGGTGGAAAAAGGAACCGTTATTTTCACGGCTCACGGGGTATCTCCGGAAGTAAGAAAAGCCGCTGAGGAAAAAGGGCTTGTTACGATTGACGCCACATGCCCGGACGTCACGAAAACACATGACTTAATCCGAAAAGTAAAAGCTGAAGGCTATCACGTCATATACATCGGCAAAAAAGGCCACCCCGAGCCTGAAGGAGCCGTCGGCGTCGCTCCTGAAATCGTTCATCTCGTTGAAACAGAAGAAGACGTCAGAAATCTCGATATTCAGGCTGAGAAATTAATTGTTACAAACCAAACGACAATGTCCCAGTGGGACGTCCACGATATTATGGAATCAGTCAAAGAAAAGTACCCGCACGTGGAATACCATCAGGAAATCTGCCTGGCCACACAGGTTCGTCAAGAAGCTGTATCAGAGCAGGCAAAAAAAGCGGACTTAACCATTGTTGTCGGCGATCCGAAAAGCAATAACTCCAACAGGCTGGCTCAAGTGTCAGAAGAAATCGCCGGAACAAAAGCCTACCGAATCGGAGACATCAGTGAACTGAAGCTCGAATGGCTGAAAGACGTCAATACCGTCGCCGTTACCGCAGGCGCATCAACACCGACACCGATTACAAAAGAAGTCATCCGCTTTTTAGAACAGTTTGACCACAACGATGAATCGACATGGCAGCTTGAACACAGTGTGCCGCTCAAAAAAATCCTTCCGAAAGTAAAAATAAAAAACTGAGGCCCGGGGCCTCAGTTTTTTTATAAGAAGGTAAATGGGTTTGTTTCTGTTTCGGAAGCGAAAATGCGCACGTCATAGTTTTTCTCTCCGGCCATTGCCTTAAGCTTCTCAGCCGTGCCTTTTCTCATGATCTTTTCAGCATAATGCCCCGGGTCCACGACATTTAATCCCATCATCATCGCATCATGCGCTACATGAAAATAAAGGTCGCCCGTCACGTAAACATCTGCACCTTTCCGCTTTGCCTGATAGATATATTTATTTCCGTCGCCGCCAAGAACCGCGACCTTTTTCACCTTGCTGTTTCGCTCTCCGACCATCCGGACTCCGTTAACGTCAAACTTTTCTTTCACAAACAGAGCAAACTCTTCAAGCGTCATGTCCTGCTGAAGTTTTCCGATCCGGCCGAGGCCTTTTTCAAGCGGAGACTGCTCCACCGGATAAATATCATACGCCACCTCTTCATACGGATGGCTTTTTTTCAGCGCTTTTACGACGGTTTTCTCCGTACTTGCCGGAAAAACGGTCTCAAGTCTCACTTCATGGACGAGTTCCAGCTCTCCCGTCTGTCCGATAAACGGGTCTGCCCCGTCCAGCGGCTTAAAGCTCCCGATTCCCTCAGAAGAGAACGCGCAATGGCTGTAATTGCCGATATGTCCCGCTCCGGCGTTGCCGAGTGCGGTTCTTACAGCTTCTTCATAGTCTTTCGGAACATATACGGCAAGTTTTTTCATCGGGTCCGAATATGTCGGGACGAGCACTTCAGTGTCTGTCAGGCCAAGAGCTTCGGCAAGCAGATCGTTAACACCGCCGTCCGCTACATCAAGATTCGTATGAGCCGCATATACGGCAATATCATGCTTTATACATTTCTCAATCAGTCTTCCGCCCGGCTGATCAGTGGTGATCTGTTTAAGCGGCCGAAAAATCGGCGGATGGTGGGCGATAATTAAGTCAACTTTTTTCTCAATGGCTTCATCTACCGTTTGTTCCAAAACATCCAGTGTCACCATGACATTTTTCACCGGCTTATTCAATGTACCGATCTGCAGTCCGATTTTATCTCCTTCCACCGCATAAGCCTTCGGTGAAAATTGTTCAAACAGCTGGATGATTTCCTGTCCGTTCACATGTTTAGGCATGTCCGATTACCTCCTTCAGCAGAGAAATCCGCTCTTTCAATTCAGCTAATTTTTCATGATTTTCATGCTTTGCGCTGCGGCTGATCTGTTCATAAATTTGTTCAGTATGCTTAAGTTCCTGGCTCCATTTCCGAAGAAACACTTCATTCCTCTCTTTTAACAAAAACGGACCCGCAAGCATTCCGGCAGCCATCGGCACATCCCGATAAGGCGCATCACGGTCGCCAGTTTCCGCAACGAGGATTTCATAACACTTTCCGTCTTCTTCGAGAATCACTTCATCAAGCAGTTCATAGCCTTCCTGATACAGCCACTCTCTTATATGAACGGCATGAATATTCGGCTGCAGAATCAGCCGTTCACGCCCTGTCAATTTCGTTTTTCCCGACTCCAAAATATGAGCGATCAGCGCTCCGCCCATGCCAGCGATCGTAATGGCGCCGGCTTCTCCTTTTTCAAGGACGCTCAGCCCGTCACCTTTCCTTACGGAGATAAGAGTGCTTAAGTCTAGTTTTTCCACCTGCTGTTTGGCGGATAGAAACGGTCCGTCTGTAATTTCACCGGCGATTGCCCGGCTTGCCAAATGATTCAAAACGGCATAGCAAGGAAGATACGCGTGGTCTGACCCGATATCAGCAACCAGGGCACCCGGAGGGATATATTCCGCCACAGACTGCAATCTTTTCGATAACTTCATTTCATTCACAATATCACAACTTTTCTCAGGTTCTTTTTCCTTTACTATCATATAAAAAAACCGCCCGGAATCCAAGCGGCGGATAGAGTTTTTCATATGTCTTTTATATAGGGACCGGTAAAGCTTTATTTAATGTCAGAAACCCATTTTGCCATGTCATCCAGCTTTTCGGCCGGCACAAGGCCCGCAGGCATCCCGTTGCCGCCTTTTTCAATTTTTGTTTTAATCTCAGCGACATCTTTTCTTTTGCCGACGCCTTTTAAGTTCGGCCCTGACACACCTTCATAGTTTTCTCCGTGACAGGTGATGCAGTTCGCTTTATAAATCTCTTCAGGTGAAGCGTTTGCAGTTTCCTTCTCGGCATTTTTGCTTTCACCGCCGCTTGCGATCTGATGCGCATCTCCATTGCCTTTTACAGCTAAAAAGAAAGTCAGCCCTATTCCCAGCACTGCAATGAGCAAAAAAGGAATCAGCGGATTCCACTTCATATCTCCATCCCCCTTTTTCATTCTCCCCCTATGTAAACACTTCTAATTCTAACTTATTTTTACAAAAAGTAAATGGTCTTGCTCAGCAATTTTATTGATTTCACAATTTATACAAAAAGCAAAAATAACTGTTTTGCTTACCACAAAATTATCTTTATTCTATTGTATAATGAATTGTATACGCTTACAATAAAGAATATAAATAAACTTGTCTCATTTTCCCCCTTTCAGGACATGCCGCATTTTTTCCAAACTCATTTGCAAAACATATGCTTATCCAGTAAAATAAAGGTATATTATCCATATATCTTATACATAAAAAAGAACGGATCAAAAAGACCCGTTCCATTCTATTCGAGAAAATCCTTCAGACGTTTGCTTCTGCTCGGATGTCTCAATTTGCGAAGCGCTTTTGCTTCAATTTGGCGAATACGCTCTCTCGTTACTCCAAACACTTTGCCGACTTCTTCCAAAGTTCTTGTGCGTCCGTCATCCAGACCGAAACGGAGACGCAGCACGTTTTCTTCACGATCTGTCAACGTATCCAGCACATCTTCCAGCTGTTCTTTTAAAAGCTCATATGCCGCATGATCCGACGGAGATGTCGCTTCCTGGTCTTCGATAAAATCACCGAGATGTGAGTCGTCTTCTTCACCGATCGGTGTTTCTAAAGAAACTGGCTCTTGAGCAATTTTTAATATTTCACGGACTTTTTCAGGCGTAAGATCCATGTCTTCAGCAATCTCTTCCGGTGTCGGCTCTCTGCCAAGATCCTGAAGAAGCTGACGCTGCACCCGGATTAATTTATTAATGGTTTCCACCATGTGAACCGGGATACGGATTGTTCTCGCCTGGTCAGCGATGGCGCGTGTAATCGCCTGTCTGATCCACCAAGTCGCATACGTACTGAATTTATATCCTTTACGGTAGTCAAACTTCTCGACGGCTTTCATGAGACCCATGTTTCCTTCTTGGATCAAGTCTAAGAAAAGCATGCCGCGGCCGACATACCGTTTAGCAATGCTGACAACTAAACGAAGGTTTGCTTCAGCCAGTCTGCGTTTAGATTCCTCGTCACCCTCTTCAATTTTTTGAGCGTAGGTGATTTCTTCTTTAGCAGAAAGAAGATTTACCCGTCCGATTTCCTTAAGGTACATGCGGACTGGATCATTGATCTTTACGCCAGGCGGTACGCTGAGGTCATTAAGGTCAAATTCTTCTTCGGCTTTGGCAAGCTGTTGAATATTAGGATCTTCCGTTTCTTCATTTTCACTAATTAATTCAACACCTTGTTCTCCTAAAAATTCATAATACTCATCCATTTGGTCTGATTCAATTTCAAAGCTGGACATGCGTTCAGCAATTTCTTCATATGTTAAAACGCCACGTTTTTTTCCAGTTTCAGTAAGCTGCTCTTTTACCTGGTCTAATGTAAGTTCTGTTTCTGTTTCGTGGGTTTGTTTATCAGCCATTATGGATCCCTCCTTCCAAAGCTTGCAACGAATTCTAAAAGCGGTATGTTTCTTATCCGACCCGAGCCTTCTCTCTTTTTCAGCATGCAGGGCTGCGGATAATAATGACAATTCATGATGAGGTTAAGCGATCTATTTGCTCCTCCGCAAGGAATCATTGCCAATCAGAACGCAAGCCTCTATTTGTTGTTACTTTAATGATCGGTTCAATGCAACAATTTCTTGAGCCAGAGACGCAGCTTTCACGAAGTCTTTCTGCCTCTCCGCATCTGCTCTTTCTGCTTCTTTTTCCTTTATCATTGACCATTTTCGGTGATCCAACACTTTTTTTACGTAATCGGATAACTCGGCCTCTGAGAGCTCCTCGTTTACTTGGAGCATCCCTATATCTGAAAGCAGCTGGCTGATTTCCTCATCCTGCATTCTCGCCATAAGATGCTGCGGCGTCATGTCAGCACCCTCTTCATAAACAGCGTACAGGTATGCTGCCAGCGCACGATGTCCGTCAATGTTAAATTCAAAGCCGACACGCTCAATCACTTTCTTGATGACGTTTCGGTCTCTCAGCATATGAGCGAGCAGAAGTCTTTCCGCGTTCTCATAGGCGGGACGGAGACGGCGCCGTTTCGCTTTTGTCGTCACCCGGGCCCGTCTTGTCTGCGGTTCGGCGTTTTTGTCGCCGGGGGCGTTTTGTCTGGCGTAGATGGAAAGCTGTTCCGTCAAAGATTCTACCGAAAGAGAAAATTCTGAGGCGAGCTGCTTCACATACATTTCCTGCTCAAGCGACCCGGAAAGAGCGCTGATTTCTTTCAGCACTTCTTTCATATAAGCGAGCCGGTCTCCTTCGTCAGATAAGTTTTTCCCTTTGCGGAAATATTGCATTTTAAAAGCCATGACCGTAACGCTTGCATCAATGATATCGGTCCGGAATTTTTCTCCGCCCCGGGTTCTGATATAATCATCAGGATCAAGCCCGTCAGGCAGCATGCTTACTCTTACCTTACAATCGGCTTTCTGGAGCAGGCCGGCCGCTTTCAGCGTAGCTTCGTACCCGGCTTTATCCGAATCGTAGCAGAGAATGACCTCCTGAACATTTCTTCTGAGAATTTTCACATGCTCTTCGGTGAGCGACGTCCCCATTGTGGCGATACTTTCTTTTACGCCTGAGCTGACGGCGGATATGACGTCAGCGAAGCCTTCAAACAGAACGGCTCTCTCCTCTTTCCTGATCGGCAGGCGCGCCTTATGAAAGTTATACAGCAGCTTAGATTTATGAAACAGCGGCGTTTCCGGGCTGTTCATATACTTCGGCTGCTGGCTTCCGAGCGCCCTTCCTGAAAAAGCCGCCACGGCTCCGTGGTGATCATGAATGGGAAACATAATTCTGTTTCTGAAACGGTCAAAATACCCGCTGCCGTCTTCCCTTCTGATCAGCAGACCCGCTTTTTCCATCATTTCTTCCTCAAAACCGCGCTTTTTCAAGAATTTCGTCATGAAATCCCAGGAATCCAGCGCGTAGCCGATTTCAAACTCATCTATGAGCTCTTTCGTAAAACCCCTTGATAAAAGGTAATCTAACGCTTCCTGGCCTTCCTTTGTATTTATTAGCAAATGATGGTAAAATTTCTTCAGAAGCTCGTGGGCTTCCGCCATCTTCTGCTCTCCGGAAGATTCAGGCCTGGATGCAGAGTGAATCGTTATATCATCAGGGAAATCAATCTGATATTTATCCGCAAGGTGAGAAACAGCTTCCGTAAATGAATAGCCTTCCATCTGCCGTAAGAAAGAGAAAACGTTCCCGCCCGCTCCGCATCCGAAGCAATGAAAGATCTGCTTATCGCTGGAGACGGAAAACGAGGGCGTGTTTTCCCCGTGAAACGGACAGAGCCCAAAGTAGTTGCGGCCTTGCTTTTTCAATTGGACATAATCACCTATGACTTCAACAATGTCTGCTGACTGCTGCACCTGATTAACTACTTCATCTGGTATGCGGTTTCCCATCTTATAACACTCCGTCGTACATTATTCGATGTTTTGATTTGAAATCCCTTCATCATTCGACAGGATTTTTTTAAGCAGGGTAACAAATCGATTCCGATCTTCTTTATTTAATTTTTTAGGTCCTTTGGAATGAATGCCGCTTCTTCTCATTTTGCCTGACATATGACGGCTCATCAGAGCGAAGTCAATCGTGTCTTCAGTATAAGAACGGCCCCTTTCCGATAAGACGGCAATATTTCTGTTCAGCAAAAGAGATGCTAAACCGATATCCTGCGTGACTACGACGTCTCCCGATCTCACATGGTTTGCGATATATAAATCTGCCGCTTCTTTATGAGGATCAACGTATACCCAGTTCTCGTCTTTGCTTCTGGAAAGCTGGTAGTGTTCAAATGATGCGACGAAAATAACCCGAACGCTGAATTGCGATGCAATGAGCATTATTTCCTCTTTTACGGGGCATGCGTCTGCATCGACAAAAATCGTCTTTTCTTTTTCATTTAGAAGACTAATTCTCCATCCCTCCATCAATCTCCTGCATAAAAACAAGCGAAATCGCATATGCTCCATGACTGCGGATCTATTTTGAGCTTTGTCGAAAAATTTCCGGGAGTTATTCTTGACATCTTACCCATAATAGTTTATTCGTATCACACGAAGCTTAAACCTAAAAATAAACATTTTATCACAATTTTTTATTATAATACAAACTTCGCGAAGATGCCATCCTTTTTGTTTATTCCCTATTTGCATACCCAAAAACCCAGGATAAAGCGTCCTGAGTTATCGGCCCTTTGTTTTGAGATGATGAATGATGTTCGCTGTTTCTTCGACTGCTTTATTCGAAACGTCAACGACTTGGCAGCCGATCCGGTCCACGATTTTCTCAAAATACTCCAGCTCTTCTTTAATTCTGTTGATATTGGCGTAAATAGCTTTGTCATTTAAGCCGAGAGATTTTAACCGTTCTTTACGTATATGGTTCAGTTTATCAGGGCTGATTTTTAAGCCGATGCATTTTTTCGGATCAACGCTGAACAGTTCTTCCGGCGGGTCGACCTCAGGAACGATCGGCACATTGGCCACTTTCAGACGCTTATGGGCAAGATATTGTGATAATGGGGTTTTAGACGTTCTGGATACTCCGAGCAGGATGATATCGGCTTTTAAAATGCCTCTTGGATCCCTGCCATCGTCATATTTGACGGCAAACTCGATCGCCTCGACCTTTTTGAAATAATCTTCATCAAGCTGCCGGACGCGGCCCGGTTCATATTTGGCGGTCAAACCGTAAGCCGATTCCATTTTATCGATGAGCGGACCGATAATATCGTAATACAGCACATTCGCTTTTTCCGCTTGTTCAACCAGGTATTTGCGCATTTCAGGAACAACGAGCGTAAAACAAATAATGCCGCCGTCCGCTTTGGCGAGAGACACGACTTCATTAATGGTGCCGATATCTTCCACATAAGGTATTCTTCTGATATGCGTATCATCGGCTGAGCCGTTAAACTGGCTGAGCGAGGCTTTTACAACGAGTTCGGCGGTTTCTCCGACTGAGTCTGATACTACATAAATGATGCGATTGTCCATGTTATCCCCCCGTTAGTTTTCAAGCTTATATGATTTCATTTTCTGATAAACTGACAAGTATCTTAGTCATATTCGTTTTGGTAAACCGGCCGATGACCTCAAAGCCTTTATCCGTATCTTTAATAACGGGCAGGGCATCGATCTGTTTTTCAATTAAATACTTGGCGATGTCCATCACATAATCATCACGCCGGCAGACGGCGATATTCGGCATTCTTGTCATGATAATATGAACCGGTATTGAGGCAAGTTCCTGCTGGCCGATGCTCGCCCGCAGCAAATCTTTGCGTGACAGCACACCGACTAAGACAGCATCACGATCTACGACAAATAACGTGCCGACATCTTCTAAAAACATGGTGCAGATGGCATCGTATACCGAGACATTTTCATTGATGACAACAGGGATCGATTGAAAATCTTTCACTTGCAGCTTTTTCAATTTATCCGCAAGCAGCTGATTTCCCGTTTTCCCCGTATAAAAATAACCGACCCGCGGACGGGCCTCTAAGAAGCCTGACATGGTGAGTATGGCCAAGTCCGGCCGCAGCGTGGCCCTCGTTAAATTGAGCTGTTCTGCGATATGCTCTCCGGTAATCGGGCCGTTTTCCTTTACAATCTGTAAAATTTGTTCTTGCCGTTTATTTAATTCGATCGTACTCACCACCTTTATGGAAGGGTTTCTTTATCTATGTTTTCATTCTGTGATGTTTATGTAAAAGGGGAAAAGACGATTGCCGATCACACAGCAACCGTCTTTTTCTTTATTTTACAATAAGATGATTCATATTAGCAAAAGACTTGATCACATCTGCAAGAGCGGTCATTTGCGCTAAACGGTTGGTTTTTAATGCTTCATCGTCCGCATTTACCATCGTGTGATTAAAGTAATCTTCGATCGGCTCTTTTAATCCGCTGAGCACGGCAAGCGCCTGTTCATAGTTTTTGGAGGCAAAGCTTTCCGCGACACTGTCTTTTGTTTTTTCATAAGCGTCAAACAGCTTTTTCTCCTGTTCATTTTCAAACAGATCCGGCTTGATATCGCGGCTCTCGCCTTTTTTACTGATGGAGATAACCCGGCCGAGTGATTCAGCCGTTTCTTTAAAGCCGGGTGTGCCGAGGTGCTTCTCAAGCACTCTTGCCTTATGAACGGCTGCATACGGCTCAAGCTCTGTGCTGTCCAGAACGGCTTCAATAACGTCATGACGGATGTCTTCGGCGTTTAAGACGTATTTCAGACGCTGTGTAAAGAAATCGAGGAGCTCATTCTCTTTTTCCGTTTCTGTCAACGACAGCAGTTCTTTAAAAGAAATGCCCCAGTTGCGGTCGATCAGAATGGAAACAATGCCGCTTGCCTGACGGCGCAATCCGTACGGATCCTGAGAACCTGTCGGAATTACGTCAATGCTGAAGAAGGAAGCAATCGTGTCCAGTTTATCAGCTAACGCCACGACCGCGCCGATAAAGGTTGAAGGCACTTCTCCCCCGGCCGCTCTCGGCATATAGTGCTCATTGACAGCGGCAGCGACGGCATCATCTTCACCGAGCATGCGCGCATATTTTTCTCCCATCACGCCTTGAAGCTCTGGGAACTCATAGATCATATGTGTAACCAGGTCAAATTTAGAAATCTCTGCGGCGCGCTTCACAAGTTTTTGCGTCTGTTCATCCGCTTTCAGGCGGACGGCAAGTTTGCCCGCAATGGTGACCGCTCTTCTTACTTTATCTCCAAGGGAGCCGAGCTCTTCATGGAAAACGATATTTTCCAATTTCTTCACGTTTTCATCAATGTTCAGCTTTTGATCTTCTTTGTAGAAGAACGCAGCATCTGAAAGCCTTGCTCTCAGCACTTTCTCGTTTCCGCGGGCAACATTTTCAATTGCATGGCTGTTCCCGTTTCGCACCGTAATAAAATGAGGAAGCAAATTCCCGTTTTCATCTTTTACCGGGAAGTAGCGCTGATGCTCTTTCATTGTTGTCACAAGCACTTCTTCAGGGATAGAAAGAAACTCGGATTCAAAAGATCCGTAAAGCGCCGTCGGATATTCCACCAGATGGTTGACTTCGTTCAGCAGATCCTCATCGACCGGAATGTTCCATTTCTTCTTGGCCGCAAGCGCATCCAGCTGGCTTTGGATCATTTGTTTGCGTTCTTTCGGGTCAGCAATGACGCTTTGTTCTTTCAGCAGCTTTTCATATGATGACGGCGCATCAACAGATACTTCTTGGCCGAGAAAGCGGTGTCCCTGCGTGTTCCGGCCCGTCTTGACATTTGTGATTTCAAACGGAATGACGTCTTTTCCAAAGAGGGCGGCAATCCATTTGATCGGACGGATATAGCGCAGATCCTGCGTGCCCCAGCGCATGTTTTTCGGAAAATGCATTCCGGCAATCAAATTTTCCAGCTGCGGTAAAAGTGTCTTCGTCTCTTGTCCCGCCTGGAATTTTTGAACGAAGACATATTCCGTGCCGTTTACATCTTTTATATACAGGTCATCCACTCCGGCGCCTTGGCCTTTTGAAAATCCGATAGCGGCTTTTGTCCAGTTTCCGTCAGCATCCAGAGCGATTTTTTTCGCAGGGCCTTTTGCTTCTTCCTGAATATCAGCCTGTTTTTCTGCTACGTCTTTTATATATACTGCCAGACGTCTCGGCGTATTAAAAAGTTTCACTTCGCCGTGGGCGATATTTTTTTCAGCAAGCCAGCCGGTCAGCTTTTCACCGAGCTGCACCATGCTGTCATGTAAAAACCGCGCCGGCATTTCCTCGAGTCCGATCTCTAAAAGCAAGTCTTGTTTACTCATGGGAAGAGCCCTCCTCTTTAAGCATTGGGAACCCTAATTTTTCCCGTTCTTCATAATACGTTTTTGCCACTTTTCTCGCTAAGTTGCGGACACGGCCGATATAACCCGTCCGCTCTGTCACAGAGATCGCGCCTTTTGCATCAAGCAGATTAAATGTGTGAGAGCATTTCAGCACATAATCATAGGCCGGATGCACAAGCCCGTTATCCATTTGTCTGATCGCTTCTTTTTCATAGGTGCTGAACAAATGGAAAAGCATATCCACGTCAGATGTTTCGAAAGTATAAACGGAATGCTCATATTCAGCCATCATAAATAAATCTTTCACAGTAA
This sequence comes from Bacillus sp. SYZHCR11, assembly GCF_057196865.1. Classification (NCBI taxonomy): domain Bacteria; kingdom Bacillati; phylum Bacillota; class Bacilli; order Caryophanales; family Bacillaceae; genus Bacillus; species Bacillus sp. SYZHCR11. The sequence goes on along the minus strand of NZ_JBXUND010000003.1, from coordinate 418,552 downwards.
ATCCTGACGTCCATTCAAGATCAAAGACGTTTTCTTTATCCTGAATATATGACGCGAGACGTTCAATACCATATGTGATCTCAACGGACACCGGTTTACATTCAATTCCGCCCACCTGCTGGAAATATGTAAACTGAGTAATTTCCATCCCGTCAAGCCATACTTCCCAGCCGAGACCTGCACAGCCTAAAGACGGGTTTTCCCAGTTGTCTTCTACGAAACGGATATCATGTTCAAGCGGGTCAATGCCGAGCGCACGCAATGAATCAAGGTAAAGCTCTTGAATGTTATCAGGCGACGGCTTAATAATGACTTGGAATTGGTGATGCTGATAGAGCCTGTTCGGGTTTTCACCGTACCGTCCGTCCGCAGGCCGTCTGGACGGCTCAACGTAAGCCACTCTCCACGGCTCCGGCCCGATGCTTCGTAAAAATGTATACGGGCTCATTGTGCCTGCGCCTTTCTCCACATCATACGACTGCATGAGCACACAGCCTTCATTCGACCAGTGCTTCTGCAAGGTTAAAATCATATCTTGAATGTTCATTTCAAGCACCTCCACTTTCTCCATTCTTTTACAAGTGCGGCGGCAACCAAAAAACTCCCGTCTCTATGCTTGCCGGCCGCAAACATAGGGACGAGAGTTCTCCCGCGGTTCCACCCTAGTTGCTGAGGATGTGAATCACTCAGCCTCTTTTTAAAGGGTTGCTCGAGAATGCCTTTCGTTGCGCGCTCATCCTTAGCTTACACTGTCCTAAGGTCGCTTGTATGAGTTGGACGCAAGTACTTCTTTCTGTCACTGCAACATATTTTATAATAAATGATCATATAAAAAGATGGGCAGAATGTCAACTTTTGTTTTCATCCAAAAGGTTCTTCATGCTTTCCATCTGGTCTAAAAACCGTTTTGACTTTAAATAAAGTCCTGAATATTCCTCGTAATACAGATCAATGACCTGTTTAATTTCGTTTTTGGTTTCCTGTTTTAACGAGACGCTGCCGAGCCTTCCGATATCAAAGTAATAAAAAAGCCTTAGCAGCCTTGCCGTTTGCGGCGAAATCGGAACTCTGTACGGATCCTTTTCAAAGCAGCGGTGGCAGATAAAACCGTTATCTCTTATCGAAAAATGAAACGTCCCTTCCCCGCTTTTGCAGTGGACACAATGATTCAGCTCCGGATACAGCCCCATGACGCCGAGCATTTTCATCTGCACGATGAAGGTGATCACGTCCGGGTCAGTCCCGTCATTCAGCCTCTTAAAGGATTCGAGAATCAATTCGAATAAATAGGGGTTCGGTTTCTTCTCTTCCGTTCCTTTGTCAGTGAGTTCAGCGATAAAAGCGGCATACGCCGTCAAAAATAAATCTTCTCTGATCGTTCTCATGCTGAGAATCATTTCACCCTGCTGGAGCGTGCCGAGTCCGGATGTTCTTTGCATTAAAAATGACCCGTACAAAAACGGCTGGCTGACTGCTGACAGCCGGCTGGCTGACTTCCTGGCGCCCCTTGCCATGACGCCGATTTTGCCGTGTTCCCTCGTCAGCAATGTCACGATTTTATTCGTCTCCCCGTAGTCATTCGTACGGAGCACGATTCCTTCACATTTAGTCAGCATTTCCGCACCTTCCAACAACGGGAGGGGCCAAGAGGTTTACAAAATTGGAAAATCGATTCGGGCTAGCTCATCTTCCGGTTCTTCGGGTCTTTCCAGGTTCTCTTTTTCCAGTTCTTTAAAAAGAAGGTACGTATCAACACTTCCTGTTTGAGAAAATACGTTCCAGGTAAAATTCAACACAAAAAACCCACCTTTCATCATTAAACTAGCTTGCCAATCCAAATTCTTACCCTTATCTTGACCTGATGTCCTCCTTTTCATGTTAAACAAATTTTGCTAACGAAACCCTGTTTCTGTGAGGTAATCCCACACATCAGGCATGCGCTTCAGATGAATTAATATTCATCCTCTTTGAAGCCGAAATCACGCAGCTGAGACATTTTATTCCGCCAGTCCTTCTGCACTTTCACCCATAATTCGAGGTAAACGCGTGAACCCAGCAGCGCTTCAATATCAGCCCGTGCTCTTTTGCCGACTTCTTTCAGAAGCGCTCCTTTTTTCCCGATGACGATGCCTTTTTGAGAATCCCGCTCGACCACAATGGTGGCGGCGACATGGACGGAGCCGTTTTCCTGCCCTTTAATGGACTCGATAGCGACAGCGATGCTGTGCGGTACTTCTTCCCTTGTCAGATGGAGCACCTTTTCCCTGATCAGTTCAGAAATAATGAACCGCTCGGGATGGTCAGTCACCTGATCGCTCGGATAGAACTGAGGCCCTTCCGGTAAATACGCTTCAACCTGCGCGAGAAGGGTTTCGACGTTGTTCCCTTCCAAAGCTGAGATCGGCACGATTTCTTTAAACGGATAGCGCGCACGGTACTCATCAATTAAAAGAAGCAGCTGGTCAGGGTGGATCTTATCAATTTTGTTTACGATCAGAAAGACCGGCGTGGACGTCTGTCCGAGCTTTTCAATGATAAACTCGTCGCCCTTTCCGTACCCTTCTTCGGCGTTGATCATAAATAACACCAAGTCAACTTCTTTCAGCGTATTCTGCGCCACTTTCATCATAAAGTCGCCAAGCTTGTGCTTTGGTTTGTGAATGCCCGGTGTATCAATAAAAATAGTCTGCGACGTGCCGGTTGTCAGCACCCCTTGGACTTTATTTCTTGTCGTCTGGGGTTTGTCGCTCATGATGGCGATCTTTTGACCGATGACCCTGTTTAAAAAGGTAGACTTTCCTACGTTCGGTCTTCCGATGATAGATACAAATCCTGATTTAAAGCTTTCGTTCGTCATGTAAATCCTCCGATGAAAATGCGCCCGGCAATAATTCTTCCGCAGTCATTTCTTTTATTTGTCCTTGTAAGTTGGTCAGAATAACAAGCATATCCTTTGAGCACAGCTCGGAAATTACTTGTCTGCAGGCTCCGCACGGCGAAACCGGTCCCGGAGTATCCGCAGCCACGGCGAGCATCGCAAATTCCGTATCCCCCTCGGAAACAGCTTTGAATATCGCCGTGCGTTCAGCACAGTTGCACATGCTGTATGCCGCATTTTCAATGTTGCAGCCTCTGTACACTTTTCCGTCTTTGGTAAGAAGAGCGGCTCCCACTCTGAAATTTGAATACGGCACATACGCTGTGTCCCGTGCTTTTAATGCTTCTGCAATCAATTCTTGTCTGTTCATGTGTACTTAATTCCTCTCTTACCTTTATCCTGTATGATACCGCTGTCACTTTTATTTTACATAATTACGATCGGTTTTTCACGCCCATTTTTGGCAATGTAAAATAATTGTAAGAATCTTCTGCTAACATATCTTCGGCAGGAAGATGAGTAAACCAATGATACACGATATCACGGCAAAGACGCAAACGGCTCCGGCGGCCGCGTCCTTTGCCGCTTTTGCGAGCGGGTGATACTGATCAGTAACTAAATCCACAACATGCTCTATCGCCGTATTTAAAAGCTCCAAAGCAAGCATCCCTCCGATCAGCACCAAAACAACGGCCCATTCGGCTGTGCTCAGCCCGGTAAGAAAACCGCAAACGATAACGGCGCAGGCCGCGGTAATATGAAATTGAAAATTCCGCTCTGACCGCGCCGTTTTCCAGATTCCCCTCCATGCATGGACAAAGCTCTTCAGGAACCTGCTCCACTCGTTTTTATGATCTCGTGAGTCCATACTCATCCAGCAAATCCTTTTGCTTTGAAAACATTTCTTCCTCTTCTTCTTTTGTCAAGTGATCATAGCCAAGCAAATGCAAAAAGCCGTGCACGGCCAGAAAACCGAGCTCTCTCATAAACGAATGGCCGTACTCTTCCGCCTGCTCTTTCGTTCTGTCTGCGCTGATGATAATATCTCCTAAAACAGGCGGCATGTCGGCGCCTACGATTTCCACCTCGTCTTCGCCTTCTTCTTCAAGCGCAAACGAAATGACGTCAGTCGGAGTGTCTTTTCCCCGGTAGTCTCTGTTGATTTCTCTGATTTCTTCATTTGTCACAATCGTGACCGATACTTCAGCCTGATCCTGAACGCCTTCTTTTTCCGCCGCGAATTGGAGCAGCTTCTCCACTTCTTGGAGCGCATCAGCTGAGACGCTGTTCGTTTCATCAACAATATCTATGAGTAAACCCATTTATTTCACCTTCTTCGTAGCCTCCGGATATTCAATCCGGGAGTGGAAAATTCCTTTTAAAGTCGCACATAGTGTTTTGGCGATCGTATCCAGTTCTCGGAACGTGAGATCACATTCTGAGAATTGTCCGTCCTGAAGCTTATCGGATATAATTCCCCGCACCAGTTTTTCGATCCGCTCGGGATTGGGATTATGCATGGAACGGACGGCGGCTTCAACGCTGTCGGCCACTGAGATAATAGCCGCTTCTTTCGATTGCGGCTTCGGCCCCGGGTAGCGGAACTCTTTCTCTGTAATCTGGTCGCCCTTTTCTTTCGCTTTATAATAAAAGAATTTTAAAAGGGACGTTCCGTGATGCTGCTCCGCGATATCCACAAGCTCTTTCGGAAACTTATAGCTTCTGAGCATATTCGCACCGTCTGTCGTATGTGCGATAATGATATTTTTGCTGAGCTGAGGAGACAGCTTGTCATGCGGATTATCCATATTCATCTGATTTTCAATAAAATATTGCGGACGTTTCGTTTTGCCGAGATCGTGATAATACGCTCCGACCCGTGCTAAAAGACCGTTTGCCCCTACGGCTTCACAAGCCGCTTCCGACAGATTTGCCACCATGACGCTGTGATGATATGTACCGGGTGTTTCCGTTAAAATCTTTCGAAGCAGGGGATGATTCGGATTAGACAGTTCAATCAGCCTCATCGTTGAAAGAATGCCGAATCCCGTCTCAAAAAACGGCATCAGACCGATAATCAAAACGGATGAAGCAAGTCCCGAGACGACCCCCATCAGCATCAGCGTTCCGATTTCAACAGGTGACAGCGCCGTATTTTGTATTAATAAAAGCGACAGCACGATAATCATATTAATAAATGAGACGAACAGTCCCGCCTGCAATATTTTTGATCTCGCATTGTGTTTCCCCAAAAACAGAATGCCTGAAATGCTGCTGATTAAATAGTAAATGCCGATGACGTAATTAAATGTTCCCGTCACACCCTGATTAAACATCATACTGCCGCAGATCGCCAGAATGATGCTTCCTAAAATGGCGAGCCTTTCATTGAGCAGCAGCCTGATTAAAATCGCGCCGGCGGCGATCGGCACAAGATAGCCGATATTGGTGTATTCAATCTTCTGAAAGAGACTGACGACTTCCATAATGACGAGAATAAGCGTTGTAATGATAGAAAACAGCAAAAGAGATTTATTTTTCAGCTTAAGCTCCTGCTGCTGTTTCTCAAAATAGTAGACAAGCGTGGCGATAAACAGCCCGATCATCAGAAGCAGACCGCTGATCGGCTTTAACAGGTTGGAATTATTCAAAAGCCCCGTCAGTTCAAGCTTCCTGTATACTTCCCGGTCGATCAGGTCATTCTCTTCCACGAGAACCTGTCCCTGTTTGATCTGTACCGGCTGGACGCTGTCTGACGCTTCCTGGCGTTTTTCATCCGTCGCTTTCGGATCAAATACGTAATTCGGAATGACCGCGTATTTTCCGATTTCAGTCGCAGCCGCTAAATATTTTGACGGCACAGAAGCGCTTTTCAGCTCTTTTGCGACCTTATCCTTCGCTTCGGCAAGCTTTTCAGAAGGAATTTCACTGCTCATCACCGTATTCACCGCGGTAATGACGGAATCCCTCACAAATGAGAAATCTTCATTGTTTGCATGGAGAAGCGATTTAATGGCATCTTCCGAGACGGATTCATTGACATCCTGTGTCAGCTTGTTTTTCACCGATTTGACCAATGATTTTTCCGAAGGTGACTTTTTGTCTTTTTCCGCATCTTTTTTCACTTCGCCGATGCTGTCAAAAATGGAAGTGATCAGGTCAAGCCGGTTGTCGGTATAGCCTTTTTTCAGGGTGTATTGATCTTCCACCGCATCTTCGGCCGCCTGTTTTTTCGATTCCGTCGCCTGCTGATCTTCCACTGTGGCGGGCGCGTAAATCGTCTTATCACTGACTGAAAACAAATCCAAATTAAGTGATTCAGGTTTTACATGAATAAAGAGCAAACCAAACATGATCGCTGAAAGCAGCAGGTACAGCAGCACATGGGCTGAGCGGGCATGTCTGAAACTGCGGAACCGTTCCCGGGCGCTTTTGCCCTTTTCCTTCTTTTTCAAAACAAGAACCTCCTCCCTGAAACATCAGGAACACATCATATAAAAATGACCCGATAACGGGAGATCGGGTCATTTTTGCATTACTTTTGCTTATCATAAGCTTCAATAATTTTTGCAACAAGCGGATGCCTGACCACATCTGTCTGGTCAAGTTCAATCACGGAGATGCCGTTTATGTCCTTCAGCATATCCTTCGCTACTGCAAGTCCCGATGTGACGCCTTTCGGCAGGTCAATTTGGCTTACGTCGCCCGTAATGATCATTTTAGAGCCAAAACCCAATCTCGTCAAAAACATTTTCATTTGAGCGGGAGTGGTATTCTGGGCTTCATCAAGAATCACATACGCGTCGTCAAGCGTCCGCCCTCTCATATAGGCAAGCGGGGCGATTTCAATAACCCCTCTTTCCATAAGACGCTCCGTATGGTCGCTTCCGAGCACATCATGGAGCGCGTCATACAGCGGGCGCAGATAAGGATCTACTTTTTCCTTTAAATCTCCGGGCAGAAAGCCGAGGCTCTCGCCGGCTTCCACAGCGGGTCTTGTTAAAATGATTTTTTTAATGTGGCCGTTTTTTAAAGCATGCACCGCTTTTACGACCGCCAAATAAGTTTTGCCGGTTCCCGCCGGCCCGATGCCGAACACCATGTCGTTTTTCTTCATCGCCGCCACATATTCTCTTTGGCCGAGGGTTTTGACACGGATCGGTTTGCCTTTTGCCGTTTTCGTTATTTCCTCTTCATACATGCTTTCAAAATAGTCCAGTTCATCTTTTTTTGCCATTTTCACGGCATACAGCACATCACGTTCCGAAATCTCGATCCCCTTGCGAATTAAAGTAAGGAGCGAGCCCAATAATCTGTCAGCGATCTCAAATGTTTCATCATTCCCGGAAACGTAAATGGTTTCACCGCGCGTGATGAGGCTAATGCCCAGATCCTTCTCCATTAAATGTAAAAAGGCATCTTGGCTGCCGAACAAAGAAAGTGCTTCGTCCGGGCTTTTCAGTTTGTGATTAATCGCAAGTAAATGTTCTGCCATTCTTTAGTCTCCCTGAACAATAGGTGTGGTTTGAACGATATCTTCTATAACTTGGTAGAGAATAATCAACTTTACTTTACCATTCTCAACGGATTGGTGCAAAACTTTTTCACTTTCCACCTCTCCGCTGCCGTTTAATCGCTTTTCTACATCTTGTCTTCCCATTTTGATACCGGCCTGAACCGCTTCGCCTTTCGTATAAGTCCGCACGGTTGTTTCACTTTCTCTTGTCTGTTCTTGAACGTAAGAAATCGGAAGCTTCATCCCCAGAAATTGAAACGGGTGCTTTTCTTCCTCTGTTTTCGGATGTTTCAGCGGCTCCTCATTAAATTCAAAGCCCCAAAAAGGCACGCCCCATGATCCGAAAGACAGCTTGTGCTTCGTCCTTACTTTACCCGTATATAGCGTAAATGATGTTTCAAGAGGCACGGTTACTTCTGACTTGTACCATGTTTCTCCGTAAATTTCCGCTTTTGAGGCGACTTTCCGATCTTCATTTCCGATCAGTCCTGAGACGAGAAGCTGTCCTTTGTCAACATGATCGTTCACAAAAGCCATCGGCTGCCCCTTTTGCACGAACATCCTTTTGATGACCGCCTTCTTTTTGGCAACGATATGGCGGGGGCTCACGTACTTTTCTTTTGTCGGTTCGTTTTTTTCGACCACTTTCATATGAAGGGCTGTCCCGTTCAATTCCACACCGACCCACGTAATATTATCAATGCCGTTTGTTAATGATTTTTGAATTTTCTCCGGCGTCATCATTAAAAATTGCAAACGTCCTTTTTTCACACCGATTTCTTCAAGGTGCTTTACCATCTGATGCTCGGTTTCGGGCTTGGCCCCTTTAATATCAATGTCCCAAATCATGTTGGACAAAAGAAACAATATAACGAAAAACATCACAAATCCCGCAGTGAAGCCCAGGTTTAATTTTGATTTGAGAAGCAGAAAGGGAAGACCCTTTCTTTTTGTAAAGCTTGCTTTGCATTCATGTTTTCTGATGACTCTTCTGAAAGCATGTACATCTTGAAGCTGAATCATCAGCAGAACACAGTCTTGCTTTTTTTTCACCGCAAAGATGGCGATTCCGTTTCTCGTGCATTCATTCAGCAGCCGTTCAATCCCTTTTCCTTTGACTTCCATTTGGACTTTACCCGAAAAAAATGACAGCCATTTGTTTTTCACATTATTTCCCCCCGGCTTTATGAATCGACATATCGTACGTGATCTATCGTGCCTTCCAAAAGAATTTCTTCAGGAAGGATTGCCTTAATGACCAAGTTTTTTCCTGATATGATACATTGCCCCTGCTTGAGCATCAGCCTGACTTCTTCTTCGCTGAACAGCAGGAGGCCTCTGTGATTCTCTATGTAGATATGAAGTCTGCCGACCATCGTAATCCGAGGCAGATCCATCATAACGTCCGGGGGAATTTCCAATGCTCTTGTCAGCCATGCCTTTACACGATTCTTTCTTTGCCCCATAAAAAAAGAACCCCCTTTCATCTCATATGTATGATTTGAAAAGGGGTTCTAACACTTTATTTTTTACCGATGCTCCGCATGGTCCGGTGCGGTTTTTTTGCACGGGGCGGACCCAAAACCTCACTGAATATAATGCCTTGAACCGCAGTTTCTTTATTTATTTTGAGGGCTGATTTCTTCAGAGACGCGTTTCGTGCGCGTTGAGATGTCAGCTTATGTTCAAGCCCGTTAAACATCTGCTCCGTCTCCGCTAGGCGCTTTTCAGCTTCCCTTCTTTTTTGCTCAAAAGGGTTCTCTTCTGAAACGGCAGGCAATTCTTCCGCTTCCGGCTTATGCTCTTTCTGCGGCTGTTTTTGATCCTGCTTTTTTGTCTGATTTTCGGGGCGTGTACCCGGCGGCCGTTTTTCATCTTTGTTTTTCTTGCCGAATATTGCCGATATAATGCCGATGACGGCGGCAATGACGAGCGGATTTGTCAGAATCTCGTGCATATAGCGGCTCCCTCCTTAATAGAGAGGTTATTGTTGGTCTTCATCTTGCTGGTCATTCGTCAGCTTGCCGATAGAATCCCTCATGTCCGTATCCGCGTCGATATTTTTTATGTTCATATAGTCCATGACGCCGATGTTTCCTTCACGCAGCGCTTCTGCCATCGCAAGCGGCACTTCGGCTTCTGCTTCCACGACTTTTGCACGCATTTCTTCTACGCGAGCGCGCATTTCCTGCTCTTGGGCGACCGCCATGGCGCGGCGCTCTTCGGCTTTGGCCTGCGCAATGTTTTTGTCTGCTTCTGCTTGATCCGTTTGAAGAATCGCTCCGATGTTTTTGCCGATATCAACGTCGGCGATGTCAATCGAAAGAATTTCAAAGGCGGTGCCTGAATCCAGCCCTTTGCCAAGTACGGTCTGCGAAATCATATCAGGGTTTTCAAGCACTTTTTTATGATTACCCGAGGAACCGATTGTCGAGACAATCCCTTCTCCGACACGGGCGACAACCGTCTCTTCTCCCGCTCCTCCGACAAGGCGCTCGATATTGGCTCTTACGGTGATTCTGGCTTTTGCTTTTACTTCAATTCCGTCCATGGCGACACCCGCGATAAACGGTGTTTCAATGACCTTCGGATTGACGCTCATCTGCACGGCTTCCAATACGTCACGCCCGGCCAGGTCAATGGCTGCGCAGCGTTCAAATGTCAGCTCAATATTGGCGCGCTGTGCCGCAATCAGGGCATTGACCACCCTGTCAACATTACCACCGGCCAGATAATGGCTTTCGAGCTGATTTGTTGTTGCGGATAGGCCGGCTTTGTGCGCTTTAATTAACGGATTGACAACGCGACTTGGTATGACGCGCCGCAGCCTCATTCCGACCAAAGTGAAAATGCTGATTCTGACTCCTGCCGCAAGCGCCGAAATCCATAGCATCACCGGTACAAAGGTGAAGAATATGGCTAACACGATTATGGCAGCTGCAACTATTGCTAAAATCGCCAAACTTGACAGTTCCATCTAATTCCTCCTCAAGGTTATCATCTATATTTCTCTCACGACAATGCGTGAGCCTTCCGCTTTCACTACTTTCACCTGTCTGTCTTTTTCAGTGAATGATCCTTCCGAGACGACATCCAGACGTTCATCATCAATAATGACGGTGCCTGACGGTCTGAGGGCTGTAGCGGTAATGCCGACTTTCCCCAACAGCTCCGTCCGGTTCTGATTTGAAACATAACCGCTCTCCGTGCTTGTTGAATCAGTTAATATTAATTTTTTAAAGAATTTCATTCGTTTCCCCAACACCCTTGTTAATATGATAAAGGCTGTAATAGACACAGCAATGGCGATCAAGAGAGAAGCCGCCATTACGGTAAAGCTGCCCGCAGCGAGAAAGAGGCTCGCGATGACGCCTGCAATACCGATAAGACCGATTATGCCTCCGGGCAGAAATATCTCTAAAAGGATAAAAACCAAGCCCGCGCAAAATAAGAATACGCTGTCATAGCCGGCGAATCCGGCAGCGATATGCCCGGTGAAAAACAGCAGCATGGCCGTCAGTCCGACGGCACCCGGTATTCCGAGGCCCGGCGAGAACAATTCAATGGTCAAACCAAGCAAAGCAAGCGTTAATAAGACGGGGACAACAAACGGATTTGTCAGCCATCTGCCCAATTTGCCGACAAAACCTTCTTTTGCATGGTGAACATCCGCTTTGTCAAAACCGAGCTTTGTATATAAAGCATCAAGGTCTGAAACCGTGCCCTCCGAATATCCGACTTCCTTGGCTTTTTCAGCTGTCAGTGTCAGCAGTTTTCCCTTTGGGGCGCCCGCTTCCTTTGCATTGATGGCGGGATCTGCCATGGCCAGGGCGTATTTCGGATTTCGGTTGTTTTTAACCGCTGCGTCCTCCATTTCTGCATGCCACAGTGATTGAGCCTTTTTGTCCGCCGCGTTTCCTTTTCCGTCGATGATGGCTGCGGCACCCATTTTTCCGCCCGGCGCCATATAGATTTCATCTGCCTGAAGCGCTATATACGCTCCGGCAGAAAGCGCCCGTTTATTAACGTAAGCGGTAACAGGCACATCCGCGCGGCCGATGATATCCGCAATATCCAAGGCTGATTGAACGGCGCCTCCCGGTGTATTGATGTCAAGAATAATGTGTGACGCGCCGGACTCCTTCGCTTCTTTGAAAGAACGCGATAAAAACGAGGCGAGCCCCTGTTCGACATTTTTCTCAACCGGGATGACATAAACCGATGGGTGATCAGCTTTCGCGTTCAATTGAACCCCTAATAAAGATAATACAAATAAGCCCAATAGAGCAACAGCAATTCCGTTTTTTTTTCGGAACAAGGCAAATATACCCTCCTTCCCGTTTCGTTCTTCTTTATATACGTAACAAATGTACTTTAGTTTCATTTTTTTATGTATAAAAAAAGACATCTCTCTAGGAAAGATGTCTTTTTTCTTGTCAATTAAGATAATTGACTGCTGACAAGTCTGTTAATTACACTGCCGTCAGCTTTACCTTTTACTTTAGGCATAATAGCACTCATCACTTTGCCCATGTCCGCTTTGGAGCTCGCACCGACTTCAGCGATGGTTTCATTTACAATTGTCTGCAGCTCTTCTTCAGAAAGCTGCTTCGGTAAATAAATTTCTAAAATGTCCAGCTCTTTTTGAACTTTATCTACTAAATCTAAACGATCAGCGTTTGAAAATTCATGGAGGGAGTCTTTACGTTGCTTAAGTTCACGAGATAGGACAGTAAGTTCCTCATCCTCGGTCAAACTGTCTTTCTTAAGCTTAATTGCTTCGTTTTGAAGTGAAGCTTTCACCATTCGAACGACAGTCAGTTTGTCTTTCTCACGGCTTTTCATATACAGCTTCATATCTTGGTTAAGTCGCTCAAGAAGACTCATAAATCCACCCTCTTTTAGAATTTGCGTTTTCTAGCAGCTTCTGACTTTTTCTTGCGCTTTACGCTAGGTTTTTCATAAAATTCGCGCTTTCTTGCTTCTTGCAAAGTACCTGTCTTTGATACACTGCGTTTGAAGCGACGAAGAGCATCTTCAAGCGATTCGTTTTTTCTAACGACCGTTTTTGACATTCTCTTTCCCTCCCTCCGAATACACCAATCGACTACCTTTAAAAAGATACATATATAAACATGTACTTTGACATTATAATATAAGCCATCAGTCAGGTCAACTAAGCGAGCTCACTTTTCCGTCATGAATAAGGCTGCTTGTCTATATAATGATGGAAAGGGGTGTTTCGTTTGATAATACTGATTCTCTTTACCGCACTTATCCTGGTTTTTTTACTCGGAATGAGCCTGCTCAGGCAGGGCCTGATCGCATTAACGTATTCAAAAATTGAGAAAAGCCTGCTCTTATTTACCGACCACCCTTTGAAAGCTTTTCTCATAAGCATCGTATTCACCGGTTTTCTTCAGAGCAGCTCAGCCTTCATGGTCATTGTCATCGGCTTTGTCAGCGCAGGCGCTTTATCTTTTAAACGGACCATTCCGATGATTCTCGGCACGAATGTCGGCTCCACGTTTACGACGGAGTTTTTAGCCATAAAGATGGATGTGCTCATTTGGGTGCTTTTTATCGGAGGCCTTGTGTTTATCCTCATCCGTAAATATCCGTTCAGGCAGATCGGTATAAGCTTCCTCGGTCTCGGCATCATCTTTTTTTGCATCACATGCTTCAGCCGGCTTGCCGTTCCGCTGACAGAAATGAAGGCGGGGGCGGAGGTTTTGCGCCATGTGAATGATTCGAGCTGGTCCGCTCTTTTTATCGGCATGATATTGACGGCAATCATTCATTCAAGCTCCGTCTGCATCGGCATTTTGATGAGTTTTATGAACGAAGGGGTGATCGGCATTGAACAAGCGGTCAGCGTCGTTCTGGGATCTAATATCGGGACATGCGTCACGGCCGTCATGGCTGCTGTTTCAGGCGGTTATGCCGCCAGACAGACCGCCGGTGCTCACGTAGTGTTTAATATTCTCGGCGTGCTGCTCGTCTTTCCCTTCCTGTCTGCATCAGCAGGTATTACGGAGCGCCTGTCTGATGATCCCGCGCAGATGATTGCGCATTTCAGCCTGTTATTTAACGTAGTCACCGCCTTATTGTTTCTGCCGTTCACACATTTGTTTTACCGGCTGATTGACAGGCTGATTCCTCCGAAACCGTAAAAAAACCGATGCGGGAAGGCACCGGTTTTTTTATCTGTTATGAAGACATGCGCATGTTTCGGGTCATTTCATCCTCAACGACGCGGACGAATTGTCCTTCGTTATACGGATAGCCCGCTTTTTGAATTTTGACTTTGACAAGTTTGCCGATTACATCTTCCGTGCCTTTGAAGACGACTTTCATGTAATTGTCCGTATAGCCGACGAACATGCCGTCCTCATCAGACTCTTTAAACGCCTCTTCCGGAATGATTTCCAGAACCTCTCCTTCATAATCGGAGGCGTATTCTTTGGCAAGCTGGTCAGACAGCGCAATCAGCTTATGCACCCGTTCGTTTTTCACGTTTTCGTCAACCTGGTCTTCCATTCTGGCCGCAGGTGTTCCGGTGCGTTTGCTGTAAGGGAATACGTGAAGCTCTGAAAACTTATGTTCTTTAATGAACCGGTATGTTTCCATAAATTCTTCTTCCGTTTCACCCGGGAAACCGACGATGACATCAGATGTGACGGCAAGACCCGGCAGCGCTTCTTTCAGCTTATTTAAACGGTCCGCGAAAAATTCCATCGTATATTTGCGTCTCATCCGTTTCAGAACGGTGTTTGATCCTGACTGAATCGGGATATGAAGGTGGCGGACGATTTTATCAGACGCATCCAGCACTTCAATCACTTCATCAGTGATTTGACTTGCTTCAATAGATGAAATTCTGATCCGCTTCAGTCCTTCTACACGTGTATCAAGCTCGCGGAGAAGCTTGGCGAAATTATAATCTTTCATATCTTCGCCGTAGCCGCCCGTATGAATCCCCGTCAGGACGATTTCTTTATAGCCGGCATCCACCAGCTGCTGCGCCTGTTTAATGACTTCTTCCGGATCGCGGGAACGAAGCAGGCCGCGCGCCCAAGGGATAATGCAGAACGTACAGAAGTTGTTGCAGCCCTCTTGGATTTTTAACGACGCTCTTGTGCGGTCAGTAAAAGCGGGAACATCCAGCTCTTCAAACACGCGTGCTTTCATAATATTGCCGACGCCGTTGATCGGCTGACGCTCTTCCCTGTACTGCTCAATGTAACCGAGCATTTTTTCACGATCCTGCGTGCCGACGACGATGTCAACACCCGGGATGGCCATAATTTCTGCCGGAGAGGTTTGCGCATAGCACCCTGTTACGCAGATGACGCCGTCAGGATTTTGGCGGATCGCCCGTCTGATGACTTGACGGCTTTTTTTATCTCCCGTGTTTGTTACCGTACATGTATTAATGACATATACATCTGCTGTCTGTTCGAATTCTTTTCGTTCATAACCCGCATCTTTAAACAGCTGCCAGATTGCTTCTGTTTCATAATGATTGACCTTGCAGCCAAGGGTATGAAAAGCAACAGTTGCCATTACTGATCACCTCTTAATAACTCTGTATGATAGGAAACTGCGCTTAACGCGTAAAGAGGCGCAGTTTCAGTCCGTAAAATTCTCGGTCCGAGGCCGCATAAGACGGCGCCTTTTTCTGAAAGCTGATGAACTTCAGACTCAGTCAGACCGCCTTCAGGGCCGAATACGATTAAAAGAGACGAACCTTGCGGAAGGCTTTTAAGCTCCGCGGCGAAAGCGCCCGTTTCTCCCTGCTTTGATGACTCCTCGTATGCAACGACACATTTATCGACATTCTCCGCCATTTCAAGCAGCTGCCGGAACGTATGAACGGTTTTCACTTCGGGAATTTCATTGCGGTACGATTGCTCCGCCGCTTCCTTCGCGATTTTCGCCCATCTCTCCCGCTTTTTCTTTGCCTTTTTGTCGTCTAGCTTAACGACGGATCTGGCGCCCTGAAAGGGGATGAACATACTAGCCCCCAGCTCGGTCCCTTTTTGGATAATCCATTCAAGCTTATCGCCTTTCGGAAGGCCGCTGGCAATCCTGATTTTTAACGGCAGTTCACGGTTTTCACCCGTCCATTCAGCAATGCTGCATGATATATGATCTTTAGAAACCGCTTTGAGCAGGCATAACGCTTCATGGCCGTCTTTCGAACAGCAGATTATCCGGTCTCCCGCACTCATTCTCATGACGTTCGCTATATGGTGGACGTCTTCCCCCGTAATTTGAAAATCGGGAGTTTCGTC
The DNA here is from genome assembly GCF_057196865.1 of Bacillus sp. SYZHCR11. NCBI lineage: Bacteria > Bacillati > Bacillota > Bacilli > Caryophanales > Bacillaceae > Bacillus > Bacillus sp. SYZHCR11. The sequence goes on along the minus strand of NZ_JBXUND010000003.1, from coordinate 402,861 downwards.
CATCTCCTGCTTCGTGAGCTCGATAAAATATCGTTGCATACGCTGTGACACCTACTAACTGTTATTTTTTCGCGATGATGCTGACCCAATCTTCCATAGACAGAATTTCTGTGATGGTAAAGCCGGCTTTTTCCAACGCTTCTTTTACTTCCTGTTTTTTCTGGCCGATAATGCCTGAAGTAATAAAATGGCCTCCGTCTTTGAGCAGGTCATACGCCTGTGATGTAAAGCGGAGAATCACTTCCGCCAGAATATTTGCGACAATGACATCATGTTCGCCCGTGATGCCGTCTAACAAATTGTTCTGCTTCACTTCGGCCGTATCACTCACTTTGTTCAATTTTAGATTCAGACGCGCGCTTTCAACAGCGACCGGATCAAGGTCATACGCATGAACCGATTCGGCCTCAAGCATGGCGGCCGCGATGCTTAAAATTCCTGAACCGGTGCCGACATCAATGACACGGTCGCCTTTTTGAACGATACGCTCAAGCGCCTGAATGCACAGAACGGTTGTCGGATGCGTTCCCGTTCCGAATGCCATGCCCGGATCCATTTCGATAATCAGTTCATCGGTATTCACGGGTGTGTACGTTTCCCATGTGGGTACGATCGTGAATTTTTCAGAAATTTTCACCGGATGATAATACTTTTTCCAAGCTGTCGCCCATTCTTCTTCATTAACTTCAGAAATGGTGATTGTGTTTCTGCCTAAATCAATGTCGTACAAAAGCAGATTATTAATCGTCTCTTTAATGCCGTCCACCGTTTCGCCTAGGAAACTGTTGATCGGCAGATACGCTTTGACAATGACACCCTCATCGGGGTAATCATTGGGGTCGAGCTGGTAGATTTCCCCGTAAACATTCTCACGCTCTTTCATTAAATCAAGCGGATCTTCGATGACAACCCCGCTCGCACCAGCTTCATGCAAAATATTTGAGATGGGTTCGACCGCTTCATGTGTTGTGTGAATGCTGATTTCGGACCATTTCAAAACTACCAACTCCTATCCAATCATTACTCGCCTTTAAATGCGCGTTTTACTTTGTCAAAGAAACTCATTTCTTGTTCATCCGGCAGGTTTCCGCTGACTTCAGCGAACTCGCGGATGATGTCTTTTTGTTTGTCTGTCAGATTCGTCGGTGTGACGACGCGGACGACAATGTGCTGGTCGCCTTGTCCGTAGCCCCGGACGTTCTGAACGCCTTTGCCTCTTAATCTGAATTTCGTGCCGGTTTGTGTGCCGGCAGGTATTTTCAATTTCACTTTTCCGTGAAGCGTCGGCACTTCCACTTCGTCTCCGAGTGCCGCTTGGGCAAACGTTAACGGCATTTCGCAATAAATATCGTCTCCGTCGCGTTCAAAGAACTCGTGGGCGCGCACATGGAATACGACAAACAGATCTCCCGCAGGCCCTCCGTTTACGCCAGGTTCACCTTGACCCGGAACGCGCAGCTGCTGTCCGTCATCCACACCGGCAGGAATCGTGACATTGATTTTTTTCCGTTTTTTCACTTTGCCCGTGCCGCCGCAGTCAGAACACTTGTTTTTGATGATTTTTCCTGTTCCTTCACAGTGGTGGCAGACTCTTCGGTTAACCACTTTGCCAAACGGCGTGTTCTGTTCGACGTTCAGCTGGCCTGAACCTCCGCAGTGCGAGCACGTATCCGGCTTTGTTCCCGGCTTTGCGCCCGATCCTTTACATGTTTCGCAATTCTCTTCGCGCGGAATTTCAATGATCGTTTCTTTTCCGAAAGCCGCGTCTTCAAATGACAGGGTCATTGTATACTGCAGATCCGCGCCTTGCCGCGGCGCATTCGGGTCACGGCGTCTCGTGCCGCCTCCGAAGATGCTTGAGAATATGTCATCGAAACCGAAGCCGCCGAAGTCTCCGCCGCCTCCGAAACCGCCGCCGAATCCCTGGTTAGGGTCTGTATGGCCGAATTGGTCATATTGAGCGCGTTTTTGGTCGTCTGAGAGCGCTTCGTACGCTTCTTTTACCTCTTTGAATTTTTCATCTGCTCCGGATTCTTTATTGATATCAGGATGATATTTTTTTGAAAGCTTCCGATAGGCTTTTTTGATTTCATCCTTTGAAGCGCTCTTACTTACCCCAAGCACTTCATAGTAATCACGCTTACTCATCTCGCTTCACTCTCCCGAATTTCTCACATAAATTAGATTGTATCATTTTGAATTATGTTTTTTCAATTCCTTTTATCCCGGGCAAGAAAAAAAGTCAAAGCCAAGAGATGCCTGACTTTGACTTTCTGTCTGTTGAATCAGAATATGCTGTGTGTTCTTCCGCCTATAGCCATGCGGGAAAGAACTTATTTTTTCGTTTCGTCGTCTTTTACTTCTTCGTATTCCGCATCGACAACGTTGTCGTCCGCTTTTTTGCCTTCAGCGTTTGCTGCGCCTTCAGCCTGCTGCGCTTTTGCCGCTTCTTCATAAAGCTTCATAGAAAGCTCTTGAACGATTGTTTGAAGCTCATCTTTTTTCGCTTTGATGTCTTCAATTTCGTTTTTCTCGATAGCGGCTTTCAGCGCGTCTTTCGCGTCGTTTGCTTTTTTCACTTGCTCTTCGTCCACTTTGCCTTCCAGATCTTTTAATGTCTTTTCCGTTTGGAACACAAGCTGGTCAGCTTCGTTGCGGACTTCGATTTCTTCTTTTCTCTTCGCATCAGCGTCAGCGTTTTCTTCCGCTTCTTTTACCATGCGTTCGATCTCATCATCAGAAAGACCTGAAGAAGATTTGATTGTAATGTTTTGTTCTTTTCCTGTGCCTAAGTCTTTCGCTCTTACGTTTACGATACCGTTTTTGTCAATATCGAAAGAAACTTCGATTTGCGGTACGCCGCGCGGTGCAGGCGGGATATCAGTAAGCTGGAAGCGGCCGAGCGTTTTGTTGTCCGCAGACATCGGGCGCTCACCTTGAAGCACGTGAATGTCAACAGCCGTTTGGTTGTCAGCTGCAGTTGAGAATACTTGAGACTTGCTCGTCGGAATTGTCGTGTTGCGGTCGATCAGTTTCGTGAACACGCCGCCCATTGTTTCAATACCGAGAGAAAGCGGTGTAACGTCAAGAAGAACAACGTCTTTTACGTCTCCCGTGATGACGCCGCCTTGAATCGCTGCACCCAGCGCTACAACTTCATCAGGGTTTACGCCTTTATGCGCTTCTTTACCCGTTTCTTTTTTGATTGCTTCCTGTACGGCAGGAATACGTGTTGATCCGCCGACAAGGATAACTTTGTCGATTTCGCTCGCAGAAAGATCCGCATCTTGAAGAGCCTGACGGACAGGAGCCATTGTGCGCTCAACAAGGTGAGCGGAAAGCTCTTCGAATTTAGCGCGGGTCAGTGTCAGCTCAAGGTGAAGAGGCCCTGCTTCTCCCGCTGTGATAAACGGTAAAGAAATTTGTGTAGATGATACGCCGGAAAGATCTTTTTTCGCTTTCTCAGCCGCATCTTTCAAACGCTGAAGCGCCATTTTGTCTTTTGAAAGATCAATGCCGTTTTCTTTTTTGAATTCTGCTACGAGATGATCGATGATGACTTGGTCAAAGTCGTCCCCGCCAAGACGGTTGTCACCGGCAGTTGAACGGACTTCAAACACGCCGTCGCCAAGTTCAAGAACAGATACGTCAAACGTACCGCCGCCAAGGTCGTAAACAAGAATCGTTTGGTCTTCGTCTGTTTTATCAAGTCCGTATGCAAGCGCTGCTGCAGTCGGTTCGTTGATAATACGCTCTACTTCAAGACCGGCGATTTTACCGGCATCTTTTGTCGCTTGGCGCTCTGCATCGTTGAAGTATGCAGGAACCGTGATAACAGCTTTTGAAACTGTTTCGCCGAGGTAGCTTTCAGCGTATGCTTTCAGATGCTGAAGGATAATAGCTGACACTTCTTGAGGCGTGTAGTCTTTTCCTTCGATTTCCACTTTATAGTCAGTACCCATATGGCGTTTGACAGACATGATTGTGTTAGGATTTGTGATTGATTGGCGTTTCGCCACTTCCCCTACTTGGCGCTCGCCGTTTTTAAATGCAACGACTGACGGAGTCGTACGGTTTCCTTCAGCGTTGGCGATAACTGTAGGCTCTCCGCCTTCAAGCACTGCCACACATGAGTTTGTCGTACCCAAGTCAATTCCGATTACTTTACTCACTTTGAATTACCTCCTGCTATGTAGTTATTGATTCACTTTTACCATTGAAGGACGGATGACGCGATCCTTCAGTTTGTAGCCTTTTTGCAGTTCTTCGATAACAATATTGCTGCCGAAGTTTTCATCTTCCACCTGCATGACGGCTTGGTGAAGGTTCGGATCAAATTCCTGACCGACAGCTTCGATGGCTTCAACGCCTTCTTTTTCAAGTGCGTCCATCAGCTGGCGGCGGACCATTTCCATACCTTGCAGCAAGCTTTTTGTCTGCTCGCTTTCAGCTTCTACCTGTAACGCCCGTTCAAAGTTGTCGAGAGCCGGAAGGATTTCCGTTACGACGTTTTGAGAACGGTATTTCTGAGCAGCTTCCATTTCAAGGCGGCTGCGTCGTTTATAGTTTTCAAAGTCTGCTTGAACACGCAAAAGCTTGTTTTCTTTTTCATCAAGCAAACCCTGCAATTCATCAATTTGGTGCTGAAGGGCTTCTTCCTGACCTGCCGTTTCTTCATGCTGCTCTTGTGAAGCGGCTTGTTCTGCCTGTTCTGTCACTTCTTCTTGTTCTGCTGCTTCAACCTGTTCTGCGGTTTGTTTTTCTTCTGACATTGTGTTCACCTCCCTCAAATGCTGTAAAAAGATGACTGAAAATGATTGCCAAAATTCCCTTATTCATCATACAAACTTGTGAATGCTTTTGACAAGTCCGAAGTCACGTGCTGCAGCAGGCTGACGACTCTTGAATAATTCATGCGCGTCGGCCCGATAATGGCGATTGATCCGATCTGTTTCGTATCAACTGTATAGGTGGCCGTGATTAAACTGCAGTTTTCCATTTCTTCGTAGTCGTTTTCTTTCCCGATTTTGATTGAAATCCCGGCTTTTGATGACTGAAACAGCTTCAGAACATCCTGCTCTTTTTCAATTAAAGATAAGAGCGAGCGGACCCTTTCAATATCATGGAACTCCGGCTGATTCAGCATGTTGATCTTTCCGCCGAAAAACAATTTTTCAACGTGGGCCGCCGGATGGAATGTGGAGCGGAGCGATTCAAGTATGCTGTCATAGTTGGCGATATGCTGCCTTAAATATGTGACAACCTCTTTGAAAATGCGCTCATTCAGTTCGTCCATCGGCACGCCCGCTAATCGATCGTTTAGTATATTGACCAGTTTTTCAATATCGGCCAAATCCACTTTAGCCGGGAAATTGATGGTGCGGTTTTCGACATGCCCCGTGTTCGTGACGAGGATGGCGACCGCCTTATCCGGCTGGATCGGAACGATTTGAATCTGTTTAAGATAGTTCTCGCTCAGCGTCGGCCCGAGGACAATCGATGTGTAGTTTGTCAGATCGGACAGGATTTGCGCTGATTTTTGGACTGTTTTTTCCAGCTCGAAGATTTTTTCTTTAAATATCGAGTGAATTAAATCCAGATCGGTTTTTGTCAGCTTGACGGGTGACAGCAAATGATCGACATAATACCTGTACCCTTTTTCCGACGGAATCCGTCCTGAGGATGAATGGGTTTTTTCAATAAAGCCCAATTCCTCCAAGTCAGCCATCTCGTTTCTGATCGTTGCAGAGCTGAATGTAATCTCGTCTTTTTTTGAAAGAGTTCTTGATCCTACAGGCTGCGCCGATTGTATAAAATCATTAATAATCACTTGCAGGATCAACAGCTGACGATTTGTTAACATCATCATCACCCCTGTTAGCACTCAAGGTCAGCGAGTGCTAATTCTATATCAAAAGTAACAAACCAAAAGAAAAATGTCAATTATAACTCACCCAAAAAAGCGCCAAAAACCTCATTTCCTAATAATTTGCCCTCATGCGTTAATGCAACCGATTCTTCCGTGTCACAGATCAGGCCTTTTTCGGTTAAATCTTTGAGAACATCGGGAAACAGTTCGTCGACCGAGCGTCCGAATTTATCGAGAAAAGCTTGCTTTTGTACGCCGGACATTTTTCTGAGACCGAGGAACATTTCTTCTTCAATCTGCTCCTCACGTGTCACCTCGTGCGTGTCACGGTAAGGCAGCCCCTTTTCTTCGATGAGCTGCATGTAATGTTTCACAGGCCCGGCGTTGACGGTGCGCGTGCCGCTGATATATCCGTGAGCGCCTGCGCCAAAACCGAAATACGCTTCATTGCTCCAATACGTCAGATTATGCTGGGACTCGTATCCGGGCTTTGCAAAGTTACTGATCTCGTATTGACGGATGCCCGCTTCACTCATCTGCCTCATGACCGTTTCATACATCTCGGCCTCTTGTTCTTGCGCCGGGAGATGCAGGCGGCCTTTTTGCATTAAATTATAAAACACCGTTTTCGGCTCTACGATCAGCGAGTAAACGGAGTAGTGCTCCGCATCAAGAGACAAAGCTGTTTTGACGGAATTGTCAAGATCAGCCAGCGTCTGACCCGGCAGGCCGAACATCAAATCGAGACTGATGTTGTCGAAGCCGAGAGCCCTCGCACGTTCAAAGGAAGTGAATACGTCCTTTTGTTTATGCACTCTGCCGATTTTTTGTAAAAGCTCATCTTCAAAGGTTTGAACACCGAAGCTCAGCCGGTTGACACCGGCATTTTTCAGGATTTTTAATTTTTCCGGAGACAAATCATCCGGATTCGCTTCCGCGGCAAATTCTATGAGTCCGTCAGAAGGCTTCAGCACGCGGTGAATGGAATCCATCAATTTTTCCAGCTGGGCGGGTGAGAGCGATGTCGGCGTGCCTCCCCCGATGAAAATCGTGCGGAGATCAGGGCGTCCCGTCCGTTCTATTGTATTTATCATTTCCTTTTCGAGTGAGTTTAAGTACTCATCGACAGGCTGGCTCTGAATAAAATATTTATTGAAATCGCAATAGTGGCAGATATGCTCACAAAACGGAATATGAATATAAGCTGATTTCATTTTGAAACACCTTCTTCTTTACAGAAAGAAGCCGCAGCGCGGGACTGCGGCGGCTTCCGTTATTTTTTCGGGCTGTCATCCATTTTAAGAACGGCCATAAACGCTTCCTGCGGCACTTCTACCGAGCCGACCTGCTTCATCCGGCGTTTTCCTTCTTTTTGTTTTTCAAGAAGCTTCCGTTTCCGCGAGATGTCTCCTCCGTAACATTTTGCAAGGACGTTTTTCCGCATGGCCTTAATGGTTGAGCGGGCCACGATTTTCTGTCCGATCGCTGCCTGCACGGGCACTTCGAATTGCTGGCGGGGGATCAATTCTTTCAATTTTTCGACGATGACTTTCCCGCGCTCGTATGCGTAATCGCGGTGCACGATAAACGACAGCGCATCAATTTTTTCTGCATTCAGCATAATGTCCATTTTGACGAGTTTGGACGGTTTGTAGCCGATCAGCTCGTAATCGAAAGAGGCGTACCCTTTCGTGCTGGATTTCAGCTGATCAAAAAATTCATATACGATTTCCGCAAGAGGCATCTCATATACAATGCTGACCCGGTTGGCGTCTAAGTACTGCATATCGATAAAGTTGCCCCGTTTCCCCTGACAAAGCTCCATAACCGCTCCGACGTAATCGTTCGGTACCATCATCGTCGCTTTGACATAAGGTTCTTCCACCCGCTCTATTTTCTGCGGGTCAGGCATGTTTGACGGGTTATCCACGATGATCTTTTCGCCGTCCGTCATATAAACGTCATAAATAACGCTCGGCGCGGTCGTAATAAGGTCAATTTTAAATTCCCGTTCAATCCGCTCTTGAATGATTTCCATGTGAAGCATTCCTAAAAAGCCGCAGCGGAAACCGAAGCCGAGGGCTTGTGACGTCTCCGCCTCGTATTGAAGAGATGAATCGTTCAATTCAAGTTTTTCCAGAGCTTCGCGCAAATCATTATATTTGGCTGTGTCAATCGGATAAAGTCCGCAGTATACCATCGGATTGAGTTTGCGGTAGCCCGGAAGCGCTTCTGCCGCAGGCTTAACCGCGCTCGTGATCGTATCACCGACACGGGTGTCGCCGACGTTTTTGATTGCGGCTGTCAAATAGCCTACGTCACCGACTGTCAATTCGTCAGCCGGCTGCGCTTTCGGCGTGAAGACGCCGACTTCGATGACTTCAAACTCTTTTCCGGTTGCCATCATTTTAATTTTCTGGCCCGGTTTGACCGTTCCTTCTACGACTCTGATATACGCGACGACTCCGCGGTACGCGTCATAAAGCGAGTCAAAGATGAGCGCTTTCAGCGGAGCTTCCGGATCTCCCGCGGGAGCCGGCACTTTTTCTACGATCTGTTCTAAAATGTCTTCGATGCCGATGCCCGCTTTCGCTGAAGCGAGGACGGCGTCTGAAGCGTCAAGGCCGATAACGTCCTCAACCTCTTGACGCACACGTTCTGGCTCTGCGCTCGGAAGATCGATTTTATTAATGACAGGAAGAATCTCAAGATCATTATCAAGCGCCAGATAGACGTTCGCCAATGTCTGCGCTTCTATTCCCTGAGCCGCATCAACAACAAGAATCGCGCCTTCACAGGCAGCCAGGCTTCGCGAAACTTCATATGTAAAGTCGACGTGTCCGGGCGTGTCGATGAGATGGAATATATATTCTTCTCCGTCTTTTGCTTTGTATTTCAGCTGAACGGAATTTAATTTGATGGTAATTCCCCGTTCGCGTTCAAGGTCCATTGAATCAAGCAATTGTTCTTTCATTTCCCGCTGGGTGATCGCCGATGTTTTTTCTAAAATCCGATCCGCCAAGGTCGATTTGCCGTGGTCTATGTGGGCGATGATGGAGAAATTCCGGATTCTTGACTGCCTCTCTAAACGCTTTTCTTTATCTGTCACAATCTATCACTCCTACTATTAAACGCAAAATACACTAGCTTAGATTATATCAATAGGATTGTAAACATTCAATTAAAACAAGAAAGAGAAAAGCTTCCTTTAAGGAATCATCCGCTTTTCTCTTCATCAATGCTAACGGTTCAGTTTCGAAACCCACTCATACATCGCCTGCGCCGAGTCCGTCACGGTATTTGAAAGGGTTTCTCCGGCTTTTGAAAACAGGTTGAAGGTTTCCGCCTGTTCCAGCTGTTTTTGTTTTTCTTCCAGATCTTTCGCCGTAACGGTTTGCCCCAAAATGGAAGCTTCTTTTTCCTGTCCTTCTCCGCCGCCGAGCGTGAATGCTCCTTTTAAGGAGGGATCTTTGTATCCTTTCATATCAAGCATTCCGCTGTTTGCCTGCTGCATGCCGAACAAAACGCCGACAAACATGACAATAGCGATCAGCAGGCATTTGCCGGTAAAACGGATCATTTGCATCACCTGATTTCTATTGTTTTTTCTTCTCTCCTGATTGCGAGCTGACCTTGTCTGCATCCCAGTACAGTTCGCTGAATACATCGGCCACGGCATCTGATGCGCGCCTCAGTTCTTCAAGATTGTTATCCACGCCCCCGAATTCCAGCAGAAGCGACCGGTCGTTTAAATCCTGGTTGTACACTCCATTATCTCCCGGAGAGCCTTTTGATAAAACACCGACGCTTAAGCCTGGGTATTTTTTCTCCATCAGCTTATGAAGTTCACTTGCGAGTTTATAGTTTTCTTCAAAATTAGCGCTTTTTTTGCCGACGACGATGGCGACCCTGGCATAGCTTTTTCCTTTGATGTCGGCTGTCGTATTTTTCTTGCGGCGGGAATCCCGGTGAATGTCTATGGTATATTGCAGGTTTTTATTTTTGGCGAGCGCGCTTTTTACGACCGGCCTTGATTCGTCGTAGCTTCGCGCATAATTTAAACCGTCTTTGTTCAGGCGGGCCTGAATGTCGGTTTTATCTACGGTCGCTCCTACACCTTGCGCTTCAAGCGCTTTTCCGAACATATCTCCGACAAGCGTGACATTGGCCTTCGAATGGCGGGCGTTATCCGGATTTGTTTCCCCTTTTAACAGAGGAAGATAGGATTCGGTATTATGAGTGTGGTAAATAAAAACGACTTTTTTGCTGCCTGTTGAATGTTTCGGCGGCGCCTTTTCTTCTTTTTTCGTTTTGTTTTCGATTTCTGCCAGGTTCACTTCTTTTTCTTTTTCCATCACCTTTGACGGCGGCGGGGATTCAGCAGGCATATTCGTATAATCAGTCCCCTGCCCCGCCAGAAGGATCTCCGTATCGTATTGGGCAAATCCCGGCAGCTCACGTCCCAAGAAACTCCGCGGGTCTTCCATATTAATGCTTGTCGCCAGTTTTAAGGAAAGCCGGGACAGCTGAAAAGAGTCTTTTTCAGGAAGCTCTGAGGCGAAATAATGATTTTCCATACCGAGGAGGTGTGCAAACGCGTCACCCGGAAGTTCTCCGGCAATTCCGTGAAGAGAATTCGAAGAAAGCCTCAGTTCAGGGCGAAGCGATGTGAGCACACCCGATAATACGAAAATAACGATAAGGCTTGTCATAAACAAAAACATGCCCTTGAGCGCATTTCCACCGTTTACTGCAACGACAATTTGACGGTTTCTGCGTTTTTTTCTCATGATTTGAATCCCTCCAGCGCTTGTCTAGTAATTACTCTATGAACAAGCTAGAGGAGGTAGAACCATTTTAATGATTATAAGAACCTTTGTTATCTTGTGACACTTTTTCATGAAGGGCGGTGTTTAACCCGTTTGCAAGCACGTTCGCCATATCATCAATAAAGGTGTCAATCTCCTTCGGCGTGACCATCAGATTATGGCCGAGCGGAGAGAGCACTTCGTGAATCAGCTGGCGTTTTTCGTTTTCGTCCAGTGTGCCGACAATACCGAGAAAGGATTGGCGTTCTTTTTCTCCGGGAAGGTCTTCGTCTGTCAGCACCTTCTTTTTGCCGAAGTTCATTCCGGCGGGCACCAGAGATCTTGACGGGCTGTCATCTTTCATCTCTCTGCCGAAATGCTTTAATATATAATCCACCGTATCGCTCGCGATCGTAACCGCATCAACGACAGTCGGTACCCCGATTGCGATGACGGGGATGCCGAGCGTTTCCTTGCTTAATTCTTTTCTTTTATTGCCGACGCCTGATCCCGGGTGAATGCCCGTATCAGAAAATTGGATGGTCGTGTTCACCCTTTCAACGGCTCTTGCCGCAAGAGCGTCTACCGCAATCACAAAATCCGGCTTTGATTCTTTGATCACACCTTGAATAATATCGCTCGTTTCAATTCCCGTTAATCCCATCACACCGGGAGCGAGCGCGCTGACCGGCCTGTACCCTTCCTGCACGTTTTCCGGCTGAAGCCTGAACAGATGCCTTGTCACAAGAAGGTTTTCGGTCACGAGAGGGCCGAGCGCATCCGGCGTCACATTCCAGTTGCCGAGACCGACGATCAAACAGCTTGCATCCTTTGGAATCTTTAATGCCGACAGATAGGCGGAAAATTCCTCGGCAAACACTTCCGTTACTTTTTCCTGCATGTCAGAGTCGTGTTCCCGAACCGCTTGAGCCTCGATCGTGACATAGCGTCCCTGCTTTTTCCCCGATAGCTCGGCGCCTTCTTTGGTAATATCGACGGTTCTGACTTTAATGCCGCCCTTGTCGCGTTCTTTTTCAATAAACCCGTTTATTTCTTTTGTCTGACCGGCTTGTCCGTCTTTTACCGCCTGTTTCGTTTCTACCGCTAAATCCGTCCGTATCAGAAATTGATTGACATCCAGTTCGTTGTTTTTCACAGGAAAGACCTCCTTCAATCATCGTGGTACATAGTGTGGCCATTTACAAAACGAATCATGCGAATTTACCCATCAACGAAAAATACTTTACATTTATATTGCAATCTAAAGTTCTGTTTGATAGAATACAATTTGTTCTATTGTGAAGAAGATTTAACCTTAAGACACTGTGCTACAGGTTGTATCTTAGGAGGTGAAACACATGCCAAACATTAAATCAGCGATTAAACGTACAAAAACAAACAACGAACGCCGCGCTCATAACGCGACAATCAAATCTGCTATGCGTACTGCAATCAAACAAGTTGAAGCTTCTGTTGCTAACAATGAAGCGGATAAAGCGAAAACTGCTCTTTCTGAAGCAGCGAAACGCATTGATAAAGCAGTGAAAACAGGTCTTGTACACAAAAATGCCGCAGCTCGATACAAATCTAGACTTGCGAAACAAGTGAACGGACTTTCTGCATAATACAAAAACGATCCCTTTAACGGGGATCGTTTTTTTCATTCAGTCCGGAGAAGCTCAAGGAGAAAGAGCTCCAGCAAGAGCTGCTTGTCCTTTTTCCCCGTTTTCATTTCATAATCCATTACTGCGAGCCTTTCTATAATACGCCGCAGCTCTTCTTCAGAAAATAGCCTCGCCTGATCCATCGCCAGCTTTACCCGGAAGGGGTGCACCTTTAAGTTGGAAGCGATTTGCTTTTGGCCGTATCCTTGTCCCGCAAAATACTTTGTCTGCATAATCAGACGGAATTGGTTGGCGATCAGCGCCATAATTTTGATCGGTTCTTCGTTTTGTTTTAAAAGATCATAAAATATTTGAAGACTTTCCGTCCGTTTTCGGTTCACGATTTTGTTGATCAGCTCAAAAATATTCTGCTCCAAACTTCTTGCGACAAGCTCCCGGACATCTTCAAGCGTGATCTCATGTCTGTCACCGGTGTAGGCGGAGAGTTTTTGTATTTCCTGATATATGGAAGACAGATGGCCGTTTGCAAGCAGAACCAAATGCTCGGCAGCTTCTGTATCCATCGTTTTATTTTCGGATTTCGCCAGATTAATCGTAAAATCAGTCGTCTCCTTTGCATTCAGCTCCTTAGCTTCAATCATAAGGGCTTTTTGCTTCAGCGCTTTCGTCAGCTTTTTCCGTTCGTCCAGCTTTTCATACGGAGCCACAATCACAAAGACCGTATAAGGCGCAGGCTCCTTCAGGTAAGTCTCCAAAGCGCTTGTATTATGCTCTATTTTTTCTTTCTTTTTTTCCCCTGTTAAAAAAGACGGATTTTTTACGATAACCAGCCGCTTCTCTCCCATAAACGGAAACGTTTCCGCATCGGTTATGGCCTGGTCAAGCGGATCCTCTTCAAGATCAAAAACAGACAGGTTAAAATCTTTAGTCTCCTCATCAACGACAGCTTGTCTGATCCGGCTGACAGTCTCTTGGAGCAGATACGTTTCTTTTCCGTATAAGCAATAAACGGAGCGGACATCCCCTTTTTTCAGGGCTTTCCAAACATCAAATACCATGATCGTATGACTTCCTCTCTTTCTTGATCCCCTTCTATCCTAAATTGAGTTCGGCAAATAGTAAAGAGGAAGCTTTAAAAAGGACAGCTTCCTCATTTATAATAAACGCCTGATTCACAAGCTCCCGGGTCTGCTTGTAAAAAGGCGATAATCACAAGAACAGAAAACGTTACCATCACTTCTAGATTTTTCAAAACAATTCCAGTATACTTAGGGAAGTCAGGAGGGATGAAATTGAATGATTTTGAAAAAAACGTTCAAAGCAAACGAAATGATGCTGTTGACTCAGCTGTCGGTTTTGTCGTGTCCTTCGGATTTTTCGCCTTTTTGTTCGTGATGGCAACAGCCATCCATCTTATCGGCTCTTAGCCGCATTCCGGGCTGCTGTCAATCGGCAGTCTTTTTTACTTCTTGCGCCCTGGTTTCTTCTATATCATATGGAGGGAAGACGGAAAACGTTCCGGCGCCTTTTTCAAATCTGTATTGAATCGTTCCGCTGATATCGGTGCGAAGCACATTGACAGAGTACGCCTTCAAACGATCCAGCACTTCTTCGTGCGGATGATGGTATCGATTCTCTTTTCCTGCTGAAATCAGCGCTGCTTCCGGCTGAAGCTGTTTCAAAAAGGCTTCACTCGTTGAGCTTTTGCTGCCGTGATGACCCGCCTTCAATATATCAGCCTTCAGTTTCGGATACGTTTTCAGCACTTCTGTTTCGCCGTCCGATTCTAAATCTCCCGTCAAAAGCCAGCTCACTCCGCCTAAAACCGTCCAAAGCACCAGTGACGAATCATTTTTACTCTTTCCGTCAGACGACTCCGGAGACAGCACCTGAAACTGAAGATCACCGGCTGTAATGGTGTCGCCCCGCTTTGCTTCGGCAACGGGAATGTTGTTTTCTTTCGCCATATTTAATATGTTCTGATCCTTCGGTTCTTTTACGAATCCCACGGGGACAATTAACCGTTTGACTCTATGATTTTTGATTAACACTCCGGCTTCCCCGATGTGATCCTGATCCGCATGGGTTAAAATCAGCGCATCCAGCTTTTTCACCCCTTTTCCGTTTAAAAACGGAATCAAAACCTTCTCGCCGATAGAATACGGGTGGCGTTTTTCTTTCCATGATTCTCCGGGATAAGCAATCACTCCCCCTGTATCAACCATTACGGTCCCTTTGCGGTGCGGCGCGCTTATAAACAGCGAGTCTCCCTGCCCGATATCAAGCATATCCGCTTCTCCCCATGGGCTGAAATACGGACGGCATATTAAATAAGCCAAAACCGCGCAGAAAAAAAGAGCCGATTTCCTGAATTTTAAAAAACCTCCCTTTTCTAAAGCCGCAAAAAGCGTAAAAACGGAAACCGCAAGCAGAAGAAGGGAAAGAAAGTCAGGCTTTAACACAATCATAGTAAATAAATCAACGGATGCCGCATATGTAATGAAATCATGCACAGGCTTCATCACAAGGTCAAACATATTAAACAAACATTCTCCCATCTGCCTTGAAAGTAAAAGAAGAAGGAAACCGATGACAGAAACCGGAATGACAAATAACGTATAAAATGGCACCATCACCATATTCATCGGAAAACTGGCAAGTGAAATTTGCTGAAAATGATAGAGAAGAAACGGAAGTGAGCTGAGCTCTGCGATGAATGAGGCCATCGCAAGCCCGGCAAGTCTGCTTTTCCCTGCTTTCTTTAAAATGGAGGATGACAGAATTAAAGAGGCGCTTACCGCAAAGGAAAGCTGGAAGCCCGCCTGCCAAAGGAGGTAAGGATTAAACAGCAGGAGCAGCAGATAAGACAGAGACAATGCAGCAGAGGAATGAATGCCGCGTTTAACAAGAGTTCCGGCGATATAAACTCCCAGCATGAGGGATGCGCGCAATACGGATGGGGCGGCACCGCTCAGCAGCGTATAGACCGGCAAAAACAGCAGCAGCAACATCCCCGCCTTTTCTCTTGTCAGCCCGATTCTGATCAGAGCATAAAATAGTCCCGCCGTAATAAGACCGACATGCATTCCGGAAATCGCCATTAAATGAATGACTCCCAAATTTTGATATGCACTCAGTATATCGTCTTCTATAGAAAATCTTTCACCTAAGGTCAGCGCTTCAACAATTCCGGCGGAAGATTCAGGCACGTGATTCCGAATGATCGAAATCAAATTTTTTCTGATGCTCAGCAGTTTAAACAGCGGCTGTTTGGATTTTTCACACTGCTGAATGGAAGTCACGGTAAATAACCAGTGAATCTGCTGAGAGTAAAGATATTCCTTATAATCAAAACCCCCGGGAATCGTCGCATGTGCAGGCTGTTCCAGAGAGCCTGTAAACGTGCAGCGCATCCCCGGTTCAAGCTGTTCAATGCGTCTCTTTTCTTCAAGAGACCGGATTTTGTACGAAGCCGCCCATTTTTCCTTGTCATGTGTACGGATAACGGCTGACATTTTCGCTCCGTCAACCTTCGGAATATTAGTGATGACGGCCTGTTCAGTATAACTGCCGGCCTGATACCGCGTTACATTCGCAGCGTCACAAACCGTATAAAGAAAGAAATAAACACAAAAAGAAACGAGGCAGACAACAACCGGAGCAGGCTGCTTTGTTTTTATCATAATAAAGAGAAGATACAGAAGAAAAAGGAGCAGAACCCAGAAGACATGAGCGGCGGCAATTCCCGCAGTTGCAGAAACCGCCGCCAGAGGCAGAAGAAGGTATTTATATTTCATTTATACGTAACTGGTAAACAGCTCATTGGCCTGTTCATGAATTTTTTTCAGTTCATCTGCCTTAACTCCCGCATCAGATAATTGCTGAATCAGACCTGCGACAAAAGACAATTTTTCGCGGTTTTTCAGATCGATGATCATTTCATCAAGTTCGACCTGCTCCACCTTGACTCCGGCTTGGCTGAACAGCTCTTTTGCATAAGGCTGTGTTTTGTAATCTTCGGCATAATAGACCGTTTTGATGCCTGCCTGGATAATTGATTTGCAGCATTGAATACAAGGATAATGCGTCACATAAATTTCCGCGCCCTCCGTCGGAACACCGAACTTAGAACATTGCAGAATCGCATTCATCTCTGCATGTATGGTCCTCTGGCAATGATTATCTATTAAAAGGCATCCTTCATCAGCGCAATGGACGCCGCCGGCGATTGAGCCGTTGTATCCGCCGGCAATCATCCGCTTATCTCTGACTACGGTTGCCCCGACTGACAGTCTCGGACATGTGCTTCTCAGCGCCAGCAAATGGCTTTGCGCCATAAAATATTGATTCCATGAGATTCGTTCCACAAGTGTTCCCTCCAAAAAGTCTTGTTGCTTTTCTAAGTTTACATAGATTTAAGCAGAACCGTCAATTCACTTTACCGTAATGGAAGTTTTTATCCGCTCAAATGACTTTTCTCCAAAGCCTGATACCTTCATCAAATCTTCAGCAGTCTGAAACCTTCCGTTTTCTTCTCGGTAGGCGATAATGGCTTCCGCTTTTTTCTGCCCCACCCCGGAAATCGCCTGAAGTTCGTCCAGAGATGCCGTATTGATATTGACAGCTGCATTCTCCTTTTCACCAACTGCTGTTTTCGGATGATTCTCCTCTTCGCCTTCACTCGGAATATAAACAATCGTCCCGTCCTGCAGCTGCTCTGCTAAATTAACATTCAATTCATCCGCCTTTTTCTTCAGGCCGCCGGCTTTTTCAATGGCTTGCGTCACTCTGTCTCCCGCTTTCATTTCATACACGCCGGGATTTCGGACCGCTCCTTTCACATCAATCATAATCTTATCGTCTGCGGTGTCTTTTTTGTCCGCGACGGATGCGGAGGCTGTTTGACCGAGCACGGACTGCTGTTTGACCGGCTCTTCCTTTTCAGAACGAAACAGCCAAATACAGATAAAAACCGCCCCTGCCGCAAGACAAGCGCCCAGAATTTTCAGGTTCCGCCGCATCCGCTCCGTCATCATCGCTTTCGTCATATTGCATTGCCTCCCCGCATAAGGTTTAGAGGATTAAGGGAAAAAGGAGGGGAATTCATTGAAAATAGGCTTTATCGGCACCGGAAACATGGGAACGATCCTGATTGAATCGTTTATCGAATCAAACGCTGCCGATCCCTCACATATCACCATCACAAACAGAACAATCGAAAAAGCATTAAAACTAAAAGAACGTTTCAGCGGCATCCACGTCACCGAGGATCAGGAAAAGCTCGTACAGAATAATGAAATCATATTCATTTGTGTAAAACCGCTGGATATATATCCTTTGCTGAAAAAACTCACACCGCATTTACGGAAAGATCACATTTTAATCTCCATTACCAGCCCCGTTCAGACGGATCAGATTGAACATACGGTTCCGTGTCAGACGGCCCGCGTCATTCCGAGCATTACGAACCGCGCCTTGGCCGGCGTCTCGCTTGTTACGTTCGGCAAAAGCTGCAGCGAGTCTGCAAAAGCGGATATTCAAACGCTGTTCACTCATATTTCAAAACCTGTGGAAATCAGCAGCGGCATTACAAGAGCGGCGTCAGACATTGTCAGCTGCGGGCCCGCTTTTATGAGTTATCTCGTTCAGCGCTTTATTGACGCGGCAGTGGAAGAAACGGACATCACCAAAGAAGAAGCCGTGATTATGTCGACAGAAATGCTTGTCGGTCTCGGAAAGCTTCTTGAAACGGGGCATTACACGCTTCCCGCCTTGCAGGAAAAAGTATGCGTAAAAGGCGGCGTCACCGGAGAAGGACTGAAGGCTCTCGAAAGCGGTGTTCAGGATATGTTCAATCGTGTCTTTCAGCGTACACATGACAAATACGATGAAGATATATCGTTAGTGAAGAAGCAATTTCACGTGTAACTGAGTATGCCATAAAGAGCTTTATCGCGCCAATCGCAAAAAATGCATTTTAAAAACCATCGTTCCGTTTAAACGATGGTTTTTGGTTTGCCTGCCGTAAAGAAAAGACGTTCAGACTCTGTTGAAGGAGGCCGGTCTGTAAAATCAGCCGTCACTTTCTTCAATTCAAATCCGGTCTCTGCAAGCATTTGTTTATATTCTTCAATGTAAAATGTTTTTTGCTCATGCGTCTCGTCATAGCGGTCATAAGATTGTCCGTTCCATACGAAAAAGGACATATCATGGATGACAGAAAGCTCTTCATCGCCGGCAAAGCTTTGCCAGATATAGCTGATCTGCTCATCCTGATCCGCATGGGTGCTGTCCGGAAAAAGCTCCGTCATTTTATACGGGGAATGGACGTCAAACAGAAGCAGGCCGCCCTCCTTCAAAACTTGAAAAACACTTTTGAAGGTGCTTAAGACATCATTTTTCGTTTTTAAGTAATTTAGGGAATCACAGCAGATGACTACGGCATCAAACTGTTCTTCAAAACCGGAAAGCTCTCTCATATCCTGCTGGAGAAAAAGAATCGGCTTTCCTGTTTTTTTCTGCTGGGCACAGCTCAGCATATCTTCACTCAAATCAATCCCCGTGACTTCGCAGCCCTTTTCAGCAAGCCTGATGGATATTTCTCCGGTTCCGCAGGCAAGATCAAGCACCCTTCCCTTTTCCGGAAGAGACGCT
Organism: Bacillus sp. SYZHCR11; assembly: GCF_057196865.1. NCBI lineage: Bacteria > Bacillati > Bacillota > Bacilli > Caryophanales > Bacillaceae > Bacillus > Bacillus sp. SYZHCR11. The sequence continues at coordinate 383,905 of NZ_JBXUND010000003.1, read as the reverse complement.
TCGATCCAGCCCGCCCATTCATCATACGGCGCATGGGACATTAACTCGTCATATACACCGGCGAAGCCTTGGTAAATCATGAGTTTAAGCCGAGTTCAAGCTCTGCGAGCGGCGCGTCGCCCCATAGCTTTTCAAGATTATAGTAGCTTCTTTCATCTTTATGGAAAACGTGGACAATGACGTCGCCGAGATCAACTAAAACCCAGCGGGCCTCATCAAACCCTTCCATCTTTTTGACATCAATGCCGTTTTCTTCTGCCTGATCTTTAATTTCGCGCGCAATGGCCTGAACCTGTTTATCAGAATTCCCGTGGCAGATTAAAAAGTAATCCGCTACAAGTGAGATTCCTTCCATGTCCAGCGCTAAAATATCTTCTGCACGTTTATCGTCGCATGCTTTTGCCGCGATTTTTAATACGGAAGCTTGATTCATTTTCCATATTCCTCCTGTCGTTTTTGAGACACCAGCCAGTTATAGGTTGCAAACGTCTCCGGAAAGACCGGCTGGTTTTTTTTCATCAGAAATATCATTGTATTTTTCATCGCTTGTATGAGCGCTTCGTTCAGATCTGTTTCCGCCAGACGGCGCACCTCTTCCACTCCGGGAAACTGGCGGCCGGGTTCAATGTAATCCGCAACGTAGATGACTTTGTCTAAAAGGGTCATTCCGGGACGCCCTGACGTGTGATAGCGGATTGCATCTAAGATCTCGGGATCAGTGATCCCCGCTTCTTTCTCAGCCAAATACGCTCCCACAGGGGCATGCCACAGCTCGGCATTGTAATCCAAGAGCTCAGCCGGCATTTTTTCCCGCACGATGATCTGCTTCATTTCTTCTTTCGGCCGGAATTTCGCATAATCATGAAAAATAGCCGCCATTTCCGCTTTTTTCGGATCTGCTCCGAATCGGCCTGCGAGAATAACCGCCGTATCTGTCACGCCGATTGTGTGGATGTAGCGATGCTCGGTCAGCTGTTCTTTGACGCAGGCAAGTGCTTCCTCACGATTCATATAAATCATTCTCCTCTATATACTGCCTCACTTTATCCGGCATTAAGTATTGCGTCGGCTTTTTTGCTTTGAGACGTTCTCTAAGCATCGTTGACGAAACGTCAAATTCCGGAACGTCGGCAAAAAGCAGAGGGTACGGGGTCTCGATATGATACCCCGGGCGCCGCACTCCGATAAATTGAATGAGCGTGAGCAGTTCGTCCAGTTTGTACCATTTCGGCAGATATTCAATCATATCCGCCCCGATAATAAAGAAAAGCTTGTCGTTCGGGTGCCGCTCCTTCAGTAAACGGACGGTATCATAGGTATAAGAAGGGCCTTTACGGTCCATTTCCGCAAGCTCAAGCTTAAAGAAGGAATTAGAGCTGATGGCAAGCTTCAGCATCTCCACCCGGTGCCGGCTGTCTGTAAAGTCTTCATTCTGCTTATGCGGCGGGATTTTATTGGGCATAAACCAAATCTCATCGAGCTCCGCCTGATGAAGGACTTCATTAGCCATCAGAAGATGTCCGTTGTGCGGAGGGTCAAATGTGCCCCCGAATATTCCGATTTTCTTCATGTCAACCACCTTACGGAAGCTCGATTTGTTTATTTTCCTTTGATTCCTTATACAATACGATCGTATTTCCGATCGTCTGCACCAATTGTGAGCGGCTGCCTTTCACAAGCGCTTCTGCGACATCGTTTTTATCGTCTTCGCAGTTTTGAAGCACGCTGACTTTAATCAGCTCTCTTGCTTCTAAAGCCTCTGCAATCTGTTTCACCATGTTTTCGTTGACTCTGCCTTTTCCCACTTGAAAAATAGGCGTTAAATGATGCGCTTTTGAACGCAAAAACCGTTTTTGTTTTCCTGTTAACATTGTGTTCCTCCTAGTTTTCCTTCAACAATTGCTCTCATTAAGCCGCTGTCAGGCTCTTGTTCCGTCCACAGCTTGAAAGACAGTGCAGCCTGTTCCACAAACATGCCGACACCGTCAAGGGTTGTTAAACCTCTTTTTTCAGCTTCTTTTAAGAACGCCGTTTGAATCGGGTTGTATACGATATCACAAACGATGGCGCCCGTTTTGGCCCGTTCCAACGAGAGCGGCACGGCATCCGTTTTCGGATACATGCCGACAGATGTTGTATGAATAATGACGTCATATTGTTCAAGCTGATTTTCAGCTTCTTTTAAAGTAAGGGCGCGTTTCTGCTGAAAAGAGGGAGCAGCCGCAATCAGACTTTCCGCTTTTTCCGGCGTGCGGTTGCAAACGTCAAATTGTTTCGGCTCTCTGCGGACGATTGTCGTAAAAATCGCTCTTGCCGCCCCTCCTGCCCCAATCATGAGGATGGAGAGCTCTGATATCGGTTTGTCCAATACTTTGACTAAGGATTTATAAAACCCATCTCCGTCAGTATTATACCCGATGAGCCTGTCTCCCTCTCTTTTGACGGTATTTACGGCCCCGAGTACTTTCGCGCTTTCATGTATTTCATCCAGATGCTCCATGATCGCGACTTTATGCGGGACTGTGACGTTCACTCCGCAGATGCCAAGCGCCTTGATTCCGTTAACGGCGTCCTTGAGATAATGAGGTTCCACCTGAAACGCAAAATACTGCCCGTTGATGTTCTTATCTTGCAAAGCCGCGTTATGAATATCGGGTGACATTGAATGCCCGATCGGATTTCCGATTACTCCGTACAATTGTTTCATGCTCCCTCTCCCCTTCTCTCTATATTAATGAACGGCGGACAAATACGTGTACGCCTTTCGGAGCGTATGCCGTTATTTTTTTATCTGCTTGCTGCACCGTGACCCAGCCAAGTCCGGAAAAAACGATATCCGTCTTTCCTTCTTTAATCGTAAACGTGTGGGCCGTAAGCTCCGGAAATTCATCCAAATGATCTTTTCCGGGCGGGGTAAGCAGTTCTCCCGCATGCTTGTCGTATAAGGCATCAGCATTTTCAAGCTTTGTTCTGTGAATCATCAATTCATTCGGCATATAGCATACAAACGCCGTTTTATCGCCTGATACATAGTCAAACCGGGCAAGCCCGCCGAAATAAAGCGTTTGTTTTTCATTCAGCTGAAAAGTGCGCGGCTTCAGTTCTTTTTTCGGTGTCAGCACCTTTAAGTCACGCTTGTCCACGTAATGCGCCATCTGGTGATGGTTAATGATTCCCGGCGTATCATAAAGCGCAGATCCGTCATCAAGCGGGATTTCAATCGCATCAAGCGTCGTGCCCGGAAATTGAGAGGTGGTAATAATATTCTCTTCCCCTGAGACCTCTTTAATAATCCGGTTGATAAATGTGGATTTGCCGACATTGGTACACCCCACCACATACACATCCCGCCCTTCGCGGTAATGTTCAATGGCGTCAATGACTTCCTTCATCCCTTGTCCGCGGGAAGCGCTGATTAAAAAGACATCAAGGGGTTTTAAGCCGTATTCTTTCGCTTCGCGTTTCATCCATTGGACGAGCCGTTCCCGCTTTACGGATTTCGGCAGGATATCGGCCTTATTACCGACAAGAATGATCGGATTACCGCCGACAAAGCGGTTCAGCCCATTTATCCAGCTTCCGTTAAAATCAAAAATATCAACGACTTTGACAATTAGAGAGTCAGTATCGCCGATTGTGTGCAAGATATTTAAAAAGTCATCATCCGTTAATGAAACATCTTGAATTTCATTGTAATTTTTCAGTCTGAAGCAGCGCTGACAAATGACATTCTCCTTCATGAGCGATGCCTTTGGCGCGTATCCGAGACCTTGTTTATCCTCGGTCTGGATCGTTACTCCGCAGCCGATGCAAACAACCTTTTCCATTCCTAATCCTCCCACTGAATATGGCCTTTACGTTTCAAAGAACTCAATATTCTCCGTTCAATCCGGCGGTTAAAGCGCGTCATGACTCCGTCAGAGGAAGCGACAGGCACGACAAGGATCGTATGATACCCGTTTCTGTTTCCGCCGAGAACATCAGTAAGCAGCTGATCGCCGATGACCACACAGTCTTCTTTTTTCAGCTCCATGCTGCTGACGGCTCTTTTAAAGGCGCGCCCCATCGGTTTTCTTGCCTTATAAATAAACGGTATGCCAAGCGGCTCCGAGAATAATTTCACTCTTCGTTCATTATTATTGGAGACGATCGTGACTTTAATGCCGTGCTCCTTCATTTCTTCAAACCACTCGATTAATCGAGGTGTCGCACTCGGTCTGTCCCACTCCACAAGCGTGTTGTCAAGGTCTGTAATAATCCCTTTCACATTGCGTTCCTTGAGCTTTTCCGGTGTGATATGAAATATATTTTTCACAAATTCGTCAGGTAAAAAAAACTTTTTTAACAAAACCCGCACCCTTCCTTTTCTTTCTATCATCTATATGTCGAAACCTGTCAGATTTAAAAACAAAGTCGGACTCAGTAAAAAAATTTCGACAAAAATTGGGTTTCTTCACCAGTTGTGGATAAAATTACACACATTATCCACTCTTATTACATCCGGATTTATCCAGATTATAAACAAGATACTAACAAGTTATCCACTTACGAGTGTGGATAACAGAACGATTGTTCTTATTTGTATTTCATGGTAGATTAAAGATAACCTCACCATGATTGAAACGCAACCTTCCATCATATGCTTGCGTCTGATGATTGATTACAATTGTAAGGAGGTGCCACTCCCATTAATTGGGTCCCCGGCATGAGAAAGCTTTCTGATGAATTACTAATAGAATCTTATTTCAAAGCCAATGAAATGAATTTGAGCCGTGAATTTATCGAGTTAATTGAAAACGAAATCAAAAGAAGATCGCTCGGACACATTATTTCCGTTTCTTCTTAAACAGAAAAAATTCCCGGGCGAATTTCCTTTTTTTACTCAGATGACTGATATTATATCACTTCGGTTATGCGCATTACTACCACTTTCAATAAAAAACACCCCTAAAATAGAGGTGTTTAAGAGGACGGCTGCTATATATTGAACCAATACAGACCGCCCAGAACGAGAATGACGACGAGCAGCACAACAAAAAATGCGTACCAGTACCCCGCATTCACCCGAGGAGGCGGGCATACAGGATATTGCGGAGGGAAACCGCGGTTCATAGCAATCGCCTCCAAAAGATGTTTTTTCTACAGCCTATGAAGCAGAAGCAAAACGGTTTAGGCAGCTGACGGCGTCAGCGTTCCAAAACCCGCCCATTTTTTATGCCTTCAATTAAGATTCTGGCGCCTTTTGGCGTCATATGATTTCCGGAGGGATCTATCAGTCCGGATTGGATCAGCGCCCGGTCTGTATCTTTGCCGCCGTCCGCGCGTATAAAGTGTTTCCAGTTATCCACCAGCGGCACTTTCAACTCAGCTGCAACCTGCCTCGTAACGCCGTTATAGGAATTATGCCATGTTCTCGCGCCGCCTTTTTCTTTAAAGGCTGAGGCTTTATATCTCGAATAGTAATAGAGATGATGCGTTCCGTTTCCTTCTATAACCGGGATGCACGTCATTAAAATCGGCTTTATGCCGTGATTTCTGCTTTCGTTTATGAAATAAGTCAGGTTTTCTTTAAACCGTTTCTTTGATACTCGCGGCTGATCTCCCGTCAAAATGCCCGCATCATTTGTTCCGAACATGATAAATAAATATTGGGGCTTACGCTCCAGCACGTCGCTTTGAAAGCGCAGGCGCGCATCCTCAGTCGTCTGGCCGCCTATTCCCGCATTTATAACCGTAAGACGGCCGCGTTCCGCTGTTTTTAAAATGTTTACCCACTGCTGCGCCTTCGGATAATCACGATAATCCCAGTTGGAACCGCGCGTATTGCTGTCGCCGAACGCGACAACACTTTTCTCTTTGCCCGCAGCGCATCCTGATAACAGACAGGTTATCGTAATAAAAAGAACAGCAAACTTCATTTTCTCTCCCCCCAAACCTTACCTCCTATGGTACACATCTCTTTGGCGGCTTTCAACGCGGCGCTCTCTTTACTGGATATGAAAAGGACCGGAATCCTGTCCGATCAAATCCGAAACCTTAACAAACGTGTAGCCCTGCTTTTTCAGCTGGGGAATGATTTCTTTCAAAGCCTCAACCGTCTGGCGCCGGTTTCCTCCGCCGTCATGCAGAAGAACGATATCTCCATCTCTGGCATGTGAAACAACGTGCCTGACGATTTTTCCTTTTCCGGGCCTTTTCCAGTCTCTCGGATCTTGGTTCCATGACCACATGATGATATGATAGCCCTCTTTTAAGAGGCTTTTGAAAGCCGTATGATTCAGCGACCCTCCCGGCGGGCGGAATAACTTGTCCCCTTCCGGCTGCAGCGATCTGATATGATGCGCGGAGCTGTGAAGCTCTTGTAAAATGTCTCTGCGTTTTAAACGGTGAAAATAAACATGGTTCATCGTATGGTTGCCGATTTCATGCCCTTCTTCAACGATGCGTTTTGCCGTTACGGGGTATTTGTCTATACGGCTCCCGATACAAAAAAAGGTTGCTTTAACATTGTGCTGTTTCAGCACGTCTAACACAGCCTCCGTATAGACAGGATGGGGGCCGTCATCGAAGGTTAAAGATAGCTTCTTTTTTTCAGACCTTATATCCCAGTACACGTTTCCCGTCTTCTCCATGTCACTTCTTTTTAAAGATTTCGCATCGGCGGACACGGCAGTGAGACCCGTGAGGACGCATATCATGATGATCAGATGAAAGCATCTCAACGTTTACACCTCCAGTAAACACTACTGTTAACGTGTCCCCTTTTGTATAAAATCATTCTCTGCATCAAATGATGCACATCACCCGCTTCCCGCCTGTTTTTGTCCAAACCCGGCTGCCAGTCGTTTCTCATCAAACGGCAAATGCTGATAAACAAGTACGCTTATCGGACAGCTTATTTTAATAGAAGGAGATAGATTTGTGCTGTATACTAATTGAAAAGAGGTGAACGTACAGATGATAAAAAAGGGATTCAGTCTTGCCGTCATCATTGCTGTCGTGATGATCGGCTTTATGCAAAAAGACGTCTGGCTCAGCATGATTCGCGCGGGCGGCATGTACGCCGTGCTTATGAGTATCCTTCTGGTCGCAGCTGACGTATTTTTTCCGATCGTTCCATTCGCCATTATCGCGGCCTTAAACGGAGCGGTTTTCGGGATTGTAAACGGAGTGTGGATTACATTGTCAGGCGCAATGCTCGGAACAATGGCATTGTTTTTTCTCGTCCGGTACGGATTCAGAGACTGGGCCAGAAAAAAACTGGTGGCTTACCCGGCCGCGGCTCAATATGAAGGTTCATTTCATCAGCACGCGTTTACGGCGGTGCTTTTCGGGCGGCTCATTCCGATTATACCGTCGCTTGCCATGAATACCGTCTGCGGGCTGAGTAACATACGATGGCCGATCTTTTTTTCTGCGTCGGTGCTCGGCAAAATTCCGAACATTGTGATCGTGACCGTCGCAGGCGCTTCATTTACAAGCAACAAACTGCTGTCTTTCGGGATTTACGGAATGTATATGCTCGTCTTAATGGCGGTCATTTATAAGAAGTTTCCCGGCCTTTTAAAAACAACGAAAAAATGAAGCGCGTACCGCTCCCTATTCCGGCGGTACGGCTCCTCTCATTCTGAGAACTTTTCCGTTTAATTCTAAATTGATGCAGCTTCGTTCCGCGTTCTCTTTGCTGCTCAGTAAAGGTGCACATAACCGATTTTTTGGCTGCGGTAAAAGTTGATGGAAGCTTCAAGCTGTCCGATCGGCTGCCCGTTATGAAGAAGCAGCTTAAAATTGTCGGGTGAGCATTAGATTTGGGATGACAGCCACCTGAGATACTCATCCTCACGAAATGAAACGGCCGTCTCTTTATGTTTCTTTAAATTGATCCGCTTGAAACACATCGGGAGTCCTCCTTTTTGAGGCCGCAAATAAGAACGAGCATAAAACGGCTGCCAACGCCAGCATAACAGCAGCCCCTGCGATGGCGATGACGCGGACGGAAGAACTGACAGCCGTCGCTCCGAAAACCGCCGTTACCAATATAATGAAGACGGCTTCGACTAATGAATAAAAGCTCCCCACTCTCCCCATGATGTCCACCGGAACATTCTTTTGATAAAACGTCAGAAAGCCTGTATTGGCAAACGCCAGAAAAAAAGCGAGAAGGAAAAATCCGAAAGCAGCCGTCCAAAAAACGTCAGAAAACGCATAAATCATATATCCGGCCGCTGTGAATAAAGAGCCCATTCCCATCAATAAAGAAGCCGGCATTTTTTTATTTAAGATTACATTGACAAGCGCCCCCGCAATAATGCCTGCCCCTGAGACACTGACGAGAAAACCGTAATCGGCATCAGTCAGCTGAAGAACTTCTTTTGAAAAAGCGGCTTCAAGCGAATCAAGCGCGGATGGCATAACGGTCATGACCAGACTGAATAAAAAATAAATGATCATGACGTTTCGCGCCGTTCGGCTGAAGCGATAGACGAGCTTCCAGTCTTCTTTGCACACTGCCAAAGAAAGCTTCTGTCTGGGAGAATGTACGTGAGGCTCATTTTCAAGGCTCGGCAGCATCATCGTGATGAAACCGGACAGCACTAAAGCCCCCGCATTCACCCAAATCGCAAAAATCGGCGTGCCGGCGATAAAAAGCAGCCCGGCCGCAGCCGGCCCGAGGAGAAAAGCCCCTGATTCCGACAAAGCCCTTAGTGAATTGAATCGTTTTCTCCTTTCAGCCGGAATAAGCATCGTCACATACGCCATGGAACACGGACGAAACATCGCATTGGCCATTTGAATCAAAAACACGATACAATAAATGAAAAATAAAGACCTTACAGTAAACATCAGCGGCAGAACGGCAATGAATGCAGCCCGGATGAAATCAAGCGACATCATCATATTCCGTTTGTTACACCTGTCGATGATGCTGCCCGCCCACCCATTTGTCATCAAAACAGCCGCAGGCCTGATTAAATAAAGGATGGAAACCGCAAAAGCAGACCCCGTTTCTTTTAAAACAATAAGATTAAGAGACAAAAAATAAATCCATTCACCAATATTTGCTATCCCGATTCCGGTTAACAGAAGCATCGGGTACCGCCAAGACTTCAGGTTTTTCATCTTATCCCTCCCTTAGAAATAAAAAACGCCCTCAAGACAATAAAGTCTTGAGGACGGGAAACAGCCCGCTATGCCACCTCAATTCGGTTTGGTGCCGGCCTTGCCGGGTACAAAGCTTACTCGGTAACAGGAGTATCCGCCGCATCATCCTCGTTTTTCATGATTCCGATGCGAAGCTAAGAGGTTTGTTTCAACACATCCATTCATACTCCTTCACAGCTCCTGGAGCTCTCTGTCATGAATGATATCTGTCTACTCGTCTCTTCAGCGCTTTTCGTTATATTCTTTTCACCCTTACTTTTTTTAACAATATACAGGCTCAATCAGCAAAAATCAAGAGGCTGTAAGAAATAAAACCTGCCTTTGATTAATTTCCCTGTACAGACACAAACAGCGTGACTGCCACATACAGTTACATATAGGCTTTTGCCTACATAACTTTGTGGAGGTGAGGATGGTGACAGGTGTTTTTGCAGCGCTCGGGTTTATTGTGAAAGAACTCGTGTTTTTAGTATCATACGTGAAAAATAATGCCTTTCCACAACCGCTCTCAAATAGTGAGGAGAAAAAATACTTAGACCTTATGGCTGAAGGCGATGAACATGCCCGCAACATGCTGATCGAACACAATCTCCGTTTAGTCGCCCATATTGTGAAAAAATTCGAAAATACGGGAGAGGACGCAGAAGATCTGATCTCCATCGGTACAATCGGGCTGATCAAAGGAATTGAAAGCTATTCAGCCGGAAAAGGCACGAAGCTTGCCACATATGCCGCACGATGTATTGAAAATGAGATTTTAATGCATCTGCGCGCATTGAAAAAAACGAAAAAAGACGTCTCCCTTCATGATCCGATCGGCCAGGATAAAGAAGGGAATGAAATAAGCCTGATCGATGTCCTCAAGTCGGAAAGCGAAGATGTGATCGACACCATTCAGCTCAACATGGAACTTGAAAAGGTCAAAAAATATATCGATATTTTAGACGACCGCGAAAAAGAAGTCATCGTCGGCCGCTTCGGGCTTGATTTAAAAAAAGAAAAAACGCAGCGCGAGATCGCAAAGGAGCTCGGCATTTCAAGGAGTTATGTGTCGCGGATTGAAAAACGCGCATTGATGAAGATGTTTCATGAGTTTTACCGGGCGGAAAAGGAGAAGCGGAAGAAGAAGGGAAAGTGAGCGAAAAGCCGGATCTGACACTCCGGCTTTTTCTGCATTTTAGGACATTCCTCTTCAAGTATAACTTCAGGATTTAAAAGTAAAACATAACAAATGAATAGAATTGGTACAATCGTTAACCTTTTTAATGATTTTGAACCTCATAGGAACCCTTACATGACAGGATTTTTGTTGTTTTTCATTGTTTATCAAGATCTAAAGCAAAAGAACTTGCTATTTCTCAAATACATCCACCAAATTTTCAATGTTAGTTTGCTTTTCATACATACTACTAATAAAAGTAAGACCTTATTAGAACTTTACAAGACAAGCTGAATTGACTATAGTCTAATTAGACTAAAATATTGATGTAAAGAAGTGAAAAATTAAATGATAAAGTCTTTTTTAATGTTGGGGCAGTCGAATATGGCGGGCCGTGGATTTTTGAATGAAGTAGACCCTATCTATAATGAAAAAATAAAAATGCTGCGCAATGGACAGTGGCAGATGATGACAGAGCCGATTAATTACGACCGTCCGGTTTCCGGCGTTGGCTTGGCGGCATCTTTTGCAGATGCTTGGTCGAAAGCTCATCCCGATGAAGAAATTGGCTTGATCCCTTGTGCGGAAGGCGGCAGTTCATTGAATGACTGGCATCCGGAAGGCATCCTTTTTCAGCATGCTTTGTCCGAAGCCCGCTTCGCCCTCCGTTCCAGTCAAATTTGCGGAATCCTTTGGCACCAAGGTGAGAGTGACAGTTATCGTTCGCTGCATGAAACTTATTACGAGAAATTAACTCTTATCATTGAGACGCTAAGAAACGAGTTGAAACTTGATGATGTACCGTTGATTATTGGAGGGCTTGGTGACTTTCTTGGGAAGACCGGTTTTGGACAGCACGCGTCTGAATTTCGACAGGTTAATGAACAATTGCTGCGTTTTGCTAATGAACAACAGAATTGTTATTTTGTTACTGCGGCAGGTTTGACTGCGAATCCTGATGGCATTCATTTAGACGCAGCTTCACAACGCAAATTCGGTTACCGCTATTTCGAGGCTTTTTCGAAAAAGCACCATATCCTGAAACCCATTTCGGGAGAGGAGCAATCACTGAAAGTGAAGGGTGACTATTCTAAAACAGAACAGATTTACCTTCATAGTATGGATTTGGCTTCGGGTAAAATCACGTACGCGGAATTTGAGGCGCGGATGGCGAAGGTGATGAAACCATGATTCCCTTACTTATCCTTGGCTTGCTCATCCAAAACCCCGGAGCTCACGGCTATGAACTTCTGGCCTTAATGGAAAGACGTCATTACAAATACATTGTTAACTTTACGAAAGGTTCATTTTATTACAATCTGCAGCAACTTGAAGAAAAGTGTTTGATTGAACAGATTCAGCAGAAACCCTCAACCAGCGGGCGTGAAATCCGTAACTTTAACGTCACAGATTCGGGAAGGGCAGAATTTGAAAAATTAATGATCAAATACGGCACCAAATCGGAATATGTGAACCTGCAATTTTATGGGGCGTTACTCTTTGCCGATGAAATCGACAAAAATAAATTACTGGATCTGATCCAATCACAAATTGATCAGACTAAAACTCGAATCGAGCTCCTTGATGAATACCTGTCCATCACTCAAGAAATTCCCGGCACAATCAATTACTTTCGCCGTATGAATGAAAATTCCCGTTCACATCACTTGGTTAATTTAGAGTGGTTCGAAAAATTGAAAGCAGAAATAGAGTGAACTATTGCATAATAAAAAAATGCAATGTGGAATATATAAGAATATTTTAGCTAAATATAAAACCTGTGTCGCAGATATCTAGTAACATTATTGATACAGGTTTTATACCCCTTCTTTAATTAAACCAGCTAATAGGGTTGTCAACACTTGCCCCCCAACAAGAGCAAGTGAATCTGCTGCGCGTTCTTCTTTTTCAATCCGTATGAATAACCACTTTTCACCACCTATTCAGTATCAAGTAAGTCAACTGATTTTTCTCCTTCTTCCGCTAAACTGCTGCTTTAGTCGAATAAAAAAAGTGATCTCCCTTAAGGAAGAATCACTTCCTCTAATTGAACAAGCAGTGAAGATGAACATCGTTCTCGACATCAACTAAAATTTTTTAACTGCCTCCGCGTATGCAGCTTTCAATTGATTGATAGTAAACCCCTCCCGCAAGAAAACTCCGTCTTTTTCTATTTTCTTTTCAATATAAAACAATGATAACTTTCTTTCATCTTATGAAACCCAACCAGTTATTAGATGTTTTCTTTATCTGTACAAATACAGGTGAGTAACTTAATTTATTACATATAAGTTATCCTGCAAAACTGTGCACGAAATGTCGGGCAGATACATTTCGCTCCTGTTATTCTTTTGTTAAAGGAGGTCAAATAAATGGATTCGCTTAAAAGGATGAACAGCGCATTAACGTATATTGAAGAAAACCTCACGAACGCTATTGATTTCAAAGAAGCAGCAAGGCTTGCTTTCTGCTCTGAATATCATTTTAAAAGGATGTTTTCCTTCCTTACAGGTATTTCATTATCGGAATATATTCGCCGCAGACGTCTTACTCTTGCAGCTTTTGAACTTAAAGACAGAAGCGTAAAGGTGATTGATCTTGCAATAAAATACGGTTATCACTCACCAGATTCTTTTGCACGAGCATTTCAAAATCTGCATGGCATAAACCCATCAGAAGCTAAACATAATGGCCATTCACTTAAAGCTTATCCGCGAATGACCTTCCAGTTATCAATCAAAGGAGGAAATGAAATGAACTATCGCATTGAAGAAAAAGAGGCATTTCGCATCGTCGGCATTAAAAAAAGAGTCCCTATTTTGTTCAAAGGCGTGAATCCTGACATTGCATCGATGTGGGAAAGTTTAGATGAAGCAGCAATCAAACAACTAAAAGAGCTTTCTAATACAGCGCCTGCAGGGCTCATCAGTGCATCCACGAACTTTTCTGAAGGCCGGACAGAGGAAAACGGAGAGCTTGATCACTATATTGGCGCAGCCACAACGAAACATTGCCCAAATCACCTATCACAGCTTGAAGTCCCTGCCTCAACATGGGCTGTATTCGAAGCAGCCGGATCATTTCCGGATGCACTGCAGGAAGTATGGGGGCGGATTTATTCCGAATGGTTTCCATCGTCACATTATGAACAAATTGAAGGCCCAGAAATCCTGTGGAACGAGCATAAGGATGTAACATCGCCATCTTTTAAAAGTGAAATTTGGATACCCATTTCAAAAAAGGAATATATCTGACAATGAAATTAGAGGAATTAAAGGTTTTAAGGAAGGGGTCTTATCCCTTCCTCTTATGTCACTAACCCGATCTGCGGCAATATTGATGCCGCTAATCTTTGAATTGAGTTTTTTAATGAGCAGAGCCGTTCTTACTGAAAATATAAATTGAGGTGTATTGCGTTTTGATGATCTGCTTCTCACTTCTTATTTTCCGCCTTAACGTCCGATCATTTCTGCAATTCTTCCCCAAAGTCTGACGTTGATGATTGACCGCCAAGTCTCCCGTTTTGATTCCTGCCTTCACGGTTTCCCGAAGTGAGTTCTCTATTAATTCCGCTGCTTCTTTCCGGAAATAAATCACTTCACAACAGACAAACTGAAGGCGGTATAAAAAAACAGCTCCGTTAAAATGGCCGGAACTGTCTTTCAATTTGCAGTTATCTCCATCCGTTAGTTTAATTAGAATTCAGATAATCCAAGACACGATCAACTCTTTCATTGACTGAGTAATCTCCTTCAATTTTTAACAATGGACAAGATAAATCCGCCATCCAATGTTCGTGTAAAGCTTTGCTTCTAACTTCCATTCCGGCATGATCATATAAAGAAGCCCACTCTAAAAATGTTTTTGATTGTTCATATTTACTGCCGCCGGCTAACACTTCGTTTCCATAACGCTGAAATTCCCTATGCCTTAATCTCTCAAGCCGTATATCCTGCGGAATCCATAAGAAGATGACAAGGTCAAAATAACTTTTTAGATCATCGCCCCAGCGGCACACTGCGCCAGAAAGAATCCATTTCTCATTTATTGTCAAGTCTTTTTCAAGCAACTTTCTTCTTTCAGGGATTTCTCTTTTTTTAGTGAATTTATCTGTCCAATAGTAATCATCAGTATCAAGATGCGTATGCGGCAAATGCTTTGATAATGCAACACCCAATGTTGACGTTCCGACACCAGAGGCTCCCAATATGTGAATCTTATTTTTCATACTTCCCCTCCTTATGAAGCAACCAAACTCCCTGTTGCATAAGATACTTACTATTATTTTGACATAAATCCCCAAAAACCTTTACTTTGCCAGGGGAATCCAGATGCGGTTAAAACCATACCGCTTACGAACTTCATAGTCATTTTCAAACAGTGATTAACTTTCTCTCCGGCCTATTTTAATATCCTCATACACTTTTTCAAAAGTCTCGATTGGCAGTAAAAACTTGGTTGTTTTCTCGTTGCGGTAATTGATTACGATCTCAATTTGATTATTTTTTTGTTCAGACCCAATAAGTGCATTCTCCCATTTATCTCTGATTGAAATGATACAATTTTCCATTTTTCTTTTCCTTTTTCTTATAAATGTAATTCACTTTAACTCCCCTTTCATTGATCGGCAAAAGGTTCCGTAATAAGGAAGCTCCTTAAAAAAAGGATCAAAACTTTTATCAAGTTTGATCCTTTTCCCTTTTTAGTCATTTCTTCGCGAACGTTTATAGACATTCATGGTCACCAGCCAGCTCATAACAACGATTCCTGTAAAAAGAATGAGCATATTACTGTACAAATAAGCGGAATGATCAGCGTTAACAGGTAGCAGCCTTTGATTCAGCAAGCTGATCGATAATAAACCGCCTGCAATCGAAATACCCGTTCCCTCTGATAAAAAGCTCGTAAAATTAAGCAGACTCATTCCGGCGCCGGCTTCCTTTTGTTTCAAACTGCCAGACACAATTGTAGATATAACCGTTTTTGTGAAGGAGAGCCCCCCAAAAACAAAAACGATTATGACGGTCATAAGCCAAGGTGCCGCATCTATGAAAAAGGCAGCGATTAAAAAGCTGGAAGACATCAATACAATCCCAATGGTCAGCACATACAAAGAACCTTTCCGATCAACAAGCAATCCTCCAATGTAACCGAAGATGATGACGCTCATCGTCCCGGGGAACATAATCCCGCTTCCAATTGCCGCAGTACTTAAATGGTGAACATCTTTCATCATATAAGGAACCATAGACACAAATCCTGCAGCAGTGCCGAATATCAGGCCTCCGCTAAGGACGCCCGTCATAAACAAAACATTTTTCCCCAGTGCAGGGTCAACAAAGGGATCTTGAGTTTTCCTAATATGTTTCACAAATATCAGGAAAGCCAGAATACTGATGATCAGAAAAGACATTCTATATGACGTTGTAAACAGCAGAAAAAATACGATGCCTGCAGACATTAATATAATCCCCGTCATATCAAAGCGCCCGCTGATTCTTTCTTCCTTTTCCAGCAGTTTCACCAGGAATGGAACGGTGATAACTGTTGCTGTCGGAATAAGCAGCAAATATGACCAGTGAATATAATGAGCGATCATTCCGCCAATAGCTGGTCCGACACCTTCCCCCATTGCCACCAGCGACCCGATCAGACCAAATGCTTTACCCCTGTTTTCTTTCGGAATATAGCGTACTACTGCAACCATCACAAGAGCCGGGAATGCGGCTGCACCAGCCCCTTGAATAAATCGGGCCAGAATGAGTACAGGAAAGAAAGAGTGTCCGACAAATCCAATGATCGACCCGAAGCCATTTACCATAATTCCAAATAGGAGCAGTTTTTTGATGCCCAGCTGATCTGATAACTTCCCATACAGAGCAGTTCCGATGGAAAAGGTTAACATAAAGGCCGTGTTCACCCAGTTTACACTCGCTGGCAGTTTATGAAAATCGTTAGCGATATCAGGTAGCGAGACGTTCAAAACCATTTCATTTAATACGCTGAAAAATGACAAAACACAAAGCCAAATGAACACTTGGTTGTGCCGTAAAGCTGACTGTGAATAAGGCGTATTCACAAATTTCCCTCCATTAATGAGGGCAGACGCAGTTTATAGGGCCATTGATACGCTTCCCTCTTTTAATTGTACCCTGTTCATTTTTTTGCACTTCATACATAACTCCCCCTGCATTGATTGATATACCTTATTATAAATCCTCAAGCCGATGTTTTGAATACTTTGCGGCACACACCCGCTAAATGACGAAACATCAAATACTGTTATTTTTAAAATTTACAGTACCAAAAAACCGCAATTTCATTTGCTGTTGAAAAATTGGAATAAAGCATTGTATCGACCGCTCCTATGACAAAGTTATTTTTGGCATAAAAATGACAAGCTGAAACATTAATATCTTGTGTTTCAAGCATAAGACCGCATAAATGATTCTCCTTTGCCCACTCAATCGCTTTATGTAATAAAGCCGTCCCGACACCATTTTTTCTATAATCTTTTGCAACGGCAATGTCTTCAATCAGTGCGTATCCATTCCAATTAGAACGAAGCTTACTCCGGCCGACACAGTCGTTCTCTGCGTAATAAAAAAAGACAACTTTATCCTCTTCTTCAATATAACTGACATCAATGTCTTCATCGTCATATTTTTTGACATAAGGTTCAGCAAATTTCTCCTCTGTATATGTCCAAACATTGTTTTCAAATGAAGGGATGATTCTCCCTGAAACAACGAAAGGTTCGTTTGGTTTATTGAAGTCTTTCATATTGAATTGAGTCATTTTAGTTATCATCATAATCGCCTTTCTGCAGTTATTGAACTCACTTTACACCTTTTGAACTGTTGATTCGTCTGCATGTCACGAAGACTAAAACAAAAAAGATACCAACATCGATTGGTATCATCTATTCGTTCGAGCCCTTACAACAACATCCTATTTCGGAGCTTCCAATCCAAATGTTGTCCATTCCTCTTTTGCCGGACCATAAATACCCGGAACAGGTAAACCTGCTTGTCTCATAAGGACAGTCATTTGTCCTCGATGATGGTTTTGATGTTGAATTAAAAACATCAAAAGTGAACCATTCGGCATTTGCTGACCAATAAAGTTGACACATTCTTGAAGTGTATCGTCAGTCCATTGCGTTTTTAACGCCTGCACAAATGCATTACTGGCTTGATGATAACTCTCAGCAATAAACTGCGCCGACGCAGGAACAGGATAATCTTCAGCCGGAGCGTGGAACGTTAAATCTGTGTTCGAGGTAATGATATGAATGGCCGCGACAGTATGCCATGCAATACGGCCTAAAGTCCAATGTTGTGAAGTGATTTCTTGTTTAAGTGATTCATCAGTCAGATGATTCAGCAGTTTTTGTGTCGCATCGGCTTCGAATTCCCAAGATTTCAAAAAATGGTCTAAGGTTTGAAACATAAAAATCCTCCTTATCCTTTTTTGTATTTCTATGTATCTGCAGTTCAATTATAGTGCTCCGTTTAGTTAAAAAAGAACAAAACGATAGACAGACAATACAATAACAGACAAAATATAAGAACAAACAGATCACTCTATACTTCCTTTTCTTCAATCGGCAAAAAAGGATAGCTGTTCAAACAGGATTCTTCA
Source organism: Bacillus sp. SYZHCR11 (assembly GCF_057196865.1). NCBI lineage: Bacteria > Bacillati > Bacillota > Bacilli > Caryophanales > Bacillaceae > Bacillus > Bacillus sp. SYZHCR11. Next base: position 365,940 of record NZ_JBXUND010000003.1, on the reverse strand, counting down.
GTGTCTAATATTTTCGCTTTACAAAAGTCCATACCGTCTTAGTGATTGAACCGGAGATAAAACAGCTCCCCGTCATCATAGCCACCCAAATGAAAAATGTCGGTTCGGCACCTATTACAATAAACATAAATATCAAGGACAAAATGAATACAATAACAACCATCATCCATACTTTTTTGAAGATGAAATATCCTAAAATCCCTAACAGAAAAGAAGCTGCCGGAAGAAAAATGAGAATGATATACGCGGGACTCAACAGCGGGCTAATACAAACACCTCCCAATTTCAAAACGAGGAAGTTCCTACTTTTTGTCTGATATCAAATGATTTGAAGTGATTTATTTCATCTTGATATTACGTCTTTTCATTCATTTTATACATATTATACCAATACAATTGGGTCAAATATAGATATTTGTTCATTTTTAACATATTTTCGGAAAATCAGGAGTGATTTAAAGTCGGAGGATAGCCCGCTTTTTCTTTTCCTAGTAAGCCCTGCCGCATTGGCTTTAGCCGATCTGCTTTCTCATTGTTTTTGCAGCGCTAATATTCTCATAATCGTGTGCATGACGCTGCTTTCGTCATTTGATTTGATGACAAAGTGCGCCGCATCTTTTATTTCATCAATGGCGTTCTTAACCGCAAAGCTGTAGGAAGCCGCTTCCATCAATTCTTTGTCATTGCGGCCGTCTCCGAATGCCATTGTTTCATCAGCCGAAACCCCTAATAATCGCTGCAGTTCTTGTACTGTTGATCCTTTATGTATTCCGATATTTGATATGTCCATCCAGGTATCTTCTGATGCTACGATATATAATTGGTGAAAAAATTCATGCAGCTTTTCTCTCGTTTCCGGACAGTTGGCGTCGGGGTCATGAACCGTAATCTTGATAAAATCGTCTTTTATCTCAGTAAAATCAGTTATTTTCGTTACATGTGCATAAGAGGCATTTACATATTTCATTTCACTTTCAGACAGATTTTCTTTTACGATCGCGCCTTTTTTTGTGCACGCGATAATGGTGTGCCCGCAGCTGATTTTTTCTAAAGCGTCTATAATTGACAGTCCGGCTTTATTGCTGATCAAAGATTCATATACGAATTTGCCGTTCTTTTTCATACGTGCGGCACTGTCTCCTAAAATCCAAAAATCTTTCGCGTCTTCTCCGAATAAGGCTTCCACCCTTTCACACTGTTTCCCGGTGCAGATGGCGAAAGCGACATGCTGTTCCTCCATTACTCGTTTTGTCTTTTCAAATAACGTTCTGTCAAAATCGCCTTGATTATTTAAAAATGTGCCGTCTAAATCCGTAATCACTAATTTAATCATCGTTCAGCACCTCCGCAGTTAAAATGTCTTTTTTCAGACAAAGGGTTTTTCACATTTGAGAATGGAATCAATCGCGTTTAAGACCCCTTCCTCATTGTTTGATTGCGCGATATGCGCCGCGGCCTGTTTAATGCTTTCCTGCGCATTATCCATAGCGACTCCGTATTTCACGGCAAACACCATCTCCAAATCATTGCCGCTGTCTCCGAAGGCCGCGCATTCTTCATCATTTATCCCCCATTGTTTCTGGAGAAGCCTAATCCCGCTTGCTTTATGAAGCCCCGGTATGATCAGATCTATGTCACCGTGCCCGCTTGATACAGGCGTGACGAAAGACCCGATGGCGTCTTTTAAATGCCTCAGAAGTGCGGAACAATGTTCGGCGGGAAAACTGATGGAAAATTTTAAAATGTCATCATCGATGTTTTCAAAATGCGGCACCCTTTTTAACACATAATAATACTTACTGGCATGCAGATATTCATCTTCACTGGCATTTTCATGAATATACGCGCTTTTTTTTCCGCAGACAATGACGTTTTTCACCTCATACTGCTCTAAAGCACGGATCACTTCTTTTATAGTGTCTTCAGACATGTTACCCGCGAATAATTCTTCTCCGGCATTCACGACGAAAGCGCCATTCTCGGCAACGAAAGCGATTTCACTTTTGATTTCCGGAAAGAAGGATGTAAGCTGCGCATATTGGTTTCCGCTTGCTACGGCAAATTTAATTCCCCGCGCTTTTAATTCACGATACTGATTCATAAAACGCTCTTTGTTATATGCCATTTCATCATTCAAAAACGTTCCGTCCATATCAACCGCTATCAGTTTGATACTCATATTGTCCTCCTTTTTTCGGCCGCTTTTGTCAGAGACCCTTGAAGAGATCATGCATAAGCGTATGAACGAATTATATCCGCAGTTGTTTTGCACCGTAAATCATTGGCTGACGTCTTGTTTTGAATGACACAAAAAGTGATTTGTCACATAAAAATAACACTATGTTTCTTTTAAAAATGATATGTTACGATGAGATGTACATTCACCATTCTCATAAAAAGGAGAATCCCCCTGCATGTTCACACACGAAATGATTGCTTCATTTAACGAGCTTGAAACTTCTTTATACAACTACATCTCCCAAAACAGCGAGAAAGTCGTCTATATGCGAATCCGTGAATTGGCAAATGAAACCCATGTATCGACGGCTTCTATTTTACGTTTCTGCAAAAAAATAAACTGTGAAGGGTTTTCGGAGTTTAAGGTGAAGCTGAAAATGTATGCGGAGGCAAATAAAAAAACGATTTTAAAGAGTCCCCATCATTCCGTTGCCGAGTTTTTTGAAAGAACAGTAAGCGGAGGGATGGAAGAAAAGCTGAAGGAAGCAGCAGCCCTTGCAGCCGATGCAGAAAGCGTCATTTTTATCGGAGTGGGTAGTTCAGGAATTCTCGCCGAATACGGAGCCAGATATTTTTCGTGCTTAGGGAAACTTTCAATGTATATTAAAGATCCTTACTTTCCGGCCCATTCCCATTTCCGCCATAACAGCATCACGATCGCATTATCGGTTTCAGGTGAAGGAGATTCTACGGTGACTCATCTGAATCAGCTGAAACAAGAAGGAAGCCGGGTCATCAGTATTACAAATCATAAGCATTCAACCATTGCCAAAATGTCCGATGTGAATATTTCATATTACGTGACGGAAGAATGGGTTGAAAATGCGAATATCACCACCCAAATCCCCGCTATGTACATACTTGAATCAATGGCTCGGGAGATATACAAATTGAGAGATTAAATTCAGGAACGGACCACGGAGATTTCGGCCTTTTTGTAAAAGTAACGAGAAACCCTTCTCTGCTGCCAGAGAAGGGTTTTGAAGATCACAGATGAGACACAATACACTTTGCATGGCCCGCCAGTTTATATTCTCCCAAACCGGAAGGCAGGAGAATGTGATCTCCTTTTCTAAAGGGATGTTCATGCCCGCCTGCAATTATTATTCCGTCTCCTTCGATCACGCTGACAAGAAGGAAGGGATGATTCTGGAATAAATTTGCTTCACCTTTTACATCCCACTTTTCGACTGAAAAATAAGGACATTCTATTAAAACAGCTGCCAGCAGATCATCTGTTTGTTTATATTGAACGATCGGCCGTTCACGGACAGATGGAACGTCTGTCACTTCTATACTTTTTTCCAAATGGAGCTCGCGCAGCCTGCCGTCCGCATCTTTTCTTCCGTAATCATACAATCTGTAAGTCGTATCTGAATTTTGCTGCGTCTCTAAAATAAGTGTGCCCTTTCCAATCGCGTGAACGGTGCCGCTTGGGACAAAGAAGAAATCTCCCGGCTTTACCTTAACTCTGTTCAGAAGCCCGTCCCATTCTCCGCGCTCAATCATGGATATCAGTTCTTCTTTTGTTGTTGCGCTGTGGCCGAAAATGATCTCCGCATCTTTTTCACAATCAATGATATACCAGCATTCGGTTTTTCCAAGTTCCCCGTTTTCATGCATTTTGGCAAAGTCATCATTCGGATGCACCTGAACGGACAGATCTTGGTCCGCATCCAAAATTTTTGTAAGAAGAGGAAAACGGTCTCCTTCAAGGTTTCCGAATAAATCTCTGTGATGCTCCCACAATTCACCGAGCGTACATCCTTTATACATCCCGTTTCGAACTGTGCTTTGCCCATTTTGATGAGCGGCAAAGGCCCAGCACTCCCCTGTCCGCTCGGACGGAATATTATAGTGAAAATCACGCAGGGCGGCGCCTCCCCAAATTCTTTCTTTGAAAACCGGATTGAAAAATATCGGTTCAGTAGACATGATCATCCCCCGCTTTATTCGATTTCTTCCAGAAGCTCATACGCCTCTTCTTTTGTCTGAACGGAGAGCAGCCTTTCCCGATAGCTGTCATCCATCAGTTTTCGGGATAACATCTGCAATATTTTCAGATGCTGATTTCCGCCGCTTTCCTTCGGTACGGCAATCATAAAAATCAGTTTTGCATCAGAACCATCAAGGCTGTTCCAGTCAACACCCGAACGTCTTATTCCGAATGCGACACCCGGCGTTCTGACGGCATCAGACTTTCCGTGCGGAATGGCGATATTCATACCTATCGCCGTGGTTCCCTGCTGTTCACGGCTCAAAATGGCCTGTTTAAATCCGCTGTCAGACAGAAGCATACCTTTACGGGACAATTTCTCGATCATTTCATCGATAATGTCATCCCTCGTTTCGCCGGATAAATGCGGTTCAATCAAGTCCGTGCTGATAATGTCAGTCAGTTTTTTGATTTCGGTCATCCCGGCTTTTCGGCTGTCAGCCTGAGATGGTTCCTTTGTTTCTTTTGCCGCTGCAGCTTCATTTGGTGCGGCAGACGGCAGCACCTCACCGGGCGAGGGGGATTTCGCCATATCTTTCTTCAGTACATTAACCAACAGAGCGGTGACAAGAGAGCCTGCTGTTACAGCGATAAAAAACATCAATACATGATCTACTGCTCCAAGTACAGCAACGATGGGGCCGCCGTGTGCCACTCTGTCCCCCACATGGCCGATCATCGCTATCACCGAGCCGGTCATAGAACCCGCCATAATACTCGGGATCACACGAAGGGGGTCTTGGGCCGCAAATGGAATGGCTCCTTCCGTGATACCGAAAAGGCCCATCGTAAATGACGCTTTTCCCATTTCTCTTTCTGCGGCGGCGAATTTTCTTTTTCCTAAAAACGTCGCAATCCCAAGCCCTATCGGCGGTATACAAATGGAAACGGCAATCGGGCCCATAATTTCATAATTTCCTTCTCCGATCATTGCCGATCCGAATAGAAAGGCCACCTTGTTTACGGGTCCTCCCATATCAAAAGAGATCATCGCTCCTAAAATCAATGCCAGGAGAATTGAGCTCGAGCCTTTCATTCCCGCAAGCCAAACCGTTAATGATGCGAAAATATGAGCGACGGGGGCGCCGATCAGAAATACAAACGCCAAACCGACGATCAGTGAGGCAAACACCGGAATAATAATGATCGGCATAATCGGCTGTATTGCTTTAGGAACTTTACATTTTTTGATTCCAAGCGCCGCATATCCCGCCAAAAATCCCGCAATGATTCCTCCAAGAAATCCTGCGCCGCTCGCACTGTCGTAAAAGCTGCCGGATGCCGCAATATATCCGCCGATCATTCCGGGGACAAGACCCGGCTTATCGGCGATGCTGAACGCGATGTACCCGGCTAAAATCGGGATCATGAATGAAAAAGAAGCGCTGCCGATCTGTTCAATCGTTTTCCAAAAAGACGCATCCGGAATGACTAAGCCCTTTGGTGTTTTTTCTCCTCCAAGCGTCAATGCAACCGCTATCAATAATCCGCCGACGACAATGAAAGGAACCATAAAAGAAACGCCGTTCATTAAATGACGGTAAATCGGATTTTGTTTTTTGCCCTGCTGACTTGCGGATTCAGTTTTTGAAGCAGATTGATAGACCGGCACTTCACCGCTAAGCGCTCTTTGAATTAATTCTTCCGGTTTGCGGATGCCTTCCTGAACCCCGACGGCCAGCAGCTTTTTTCCCGCGAATCGGTCTTTGTTCACCGAACGGTCCGCCGCGATAATGATTGCGTCTGCTTCCCGGATTTCCTCTTCGGTCAGCCTATTTTCCACCCCGATTCCGCCCTGGGTTTCCACTTTGATCTCAACGCCTAATCTGCCGGCTGCTTTTTGTAAATTTTCAGCAGCCATATACGTATGGGCAATGCCGTTCGGACATGATGTAATCGCTAACAGTTTCATATAAATCCTCCTTTGCAGTCTGAATTTCAAGATCTTGTCTCAACTTTATACTGAAATCAGCCTGTGATAAGCGCGTTTTTTTACCATAAGTTCCGGAAATAACGGCATTTTTCCCTATAAACAGAAAAAAAGCAGGGAGCCATCCCCTGCTTTTAATAGTTTAAATACGATAAAAACGTCATCACATTTTTTTCTTCCGTCAGTTTTTGAATAAATGCCGGCTGCTCGCTAAGATAGGAAAGCTCACTGAATAATTGCTTTACCTTGTTTTGATCTTCGTGTTTGACGGCAAGCATAAATACAAGCGACACCTTTTCCGTCCCCCACTCAATGGGCTCTTTTAAGGTGGCGATTGCAATGGCTGATTGTTTGATATATTTAGAGTTCGCGTGAGGGATGGCAATACCCGCTCCGATATTTGTCGCCGACATTTTTTCTCTCATTACTGCATGAATGCCATACTCTTTTTCTACATAGCCTTTTTCATACAAAGCCTGCGCCAGCTTTTCAATGACCTGATAACGGTGCTCTGTCTCTTGCTGTAAAAAAACGAGAAACGGAGTCGTATCATTCAGCATTTTAAACGTTTTTTGCTCCCGGCGGTGTGATGTATCAAGCTGTTGCATAAATGCGCTGAGCTTCTTTTCATCAGCAGGTTCCAAAAGCGGTGATACGACGATATGAGGGATCGTTACATTTCCAAGCCCTATCGTAGAAATGACGAAATCTATATCTTTATGCTTTTTGATATACTCTGTCAGCTCCGCTTTTGCGATACAGTCTTTTATCGTAATGTGATGAAATTTGCGTTCAATTTTAGTCCGCAGCAATTGCGACATGCCAATGCCCATATGGCAGACGATGATCGTCCTTTTAGGGTTATGACTGCTTCGGCGCAGCCGTTCAATCGCTGCCTGAAAATGCAGGGTCAAATAGGCCGCCTCTTCTTCAGGAATATAAAGATCAAATGTTTGATTGATGTCTTCTAAAACGTCAATGATAAGATGAAACAAATAAGGATACATTTTTTTGATATCGTGGAGCATGGGGTTTGAAACAGAGAGATCATAGCTCAGCCGCTTCAACACCGGATCGAGATGAATGTTCAATCCGTTGATCAATTCCTGGTCTTTATGGAAATCCAGCATTTTCAGTTCTGAAACGCGATTGATCAAATGCCTGACGACTTTGGAAAGCTCAGAATCTTCAAGATCAAGCTTCTTTTCTTGCTGCAATGGATAGCGCACTTTCCCGCCTATTATATGTAAAGTTAAATAGACGGCTTCTTCCTCGGGAAACCGGATGGCAAATACCGGCTCAAGCCGTTTTAAACAAGCCAGTGTCCATTCATATTCTTTCTTCTTTTTTACCGCCTCCAGCTGCCTTGCAGAGATGGCGACCGGCTGTTTCATTTTGATACGGCGGATGGTCAGCAATGTATGCAGCAGCAAACTTTCAAATGTTTCATCCGTAAAATAGATAGAATGGTTTTTTTGTAATAACTTGATTTCTTTTCTCACAAAGTCCGCTTCATGACTTAAAAACTTACTTTTTATAAATTGGCTTGTAAACTCCGCATTATCAATCAAATCTGAAATTCGCGCCAATGCTTTTCTTTTGTTTTTTTCGTCCCCTTCAATCTTTAAGCCGAGCCGCTGTTTAGAAACCAGTGTGAGATCAAATCGCTTCAGCCACTCTTCAACCGCACTGATATCCTTTTTAATGGAAGCTCTGTTTACAAAATGCTGTGCGGCAATTTCTTTTGCGGAAACGGGCTTTGAATTCATTAATAAATCATAAGCGATGTGAAGTATTCTTTCTTCATCGGTCTTGTGCCTGCATGTAAAGTGCTCATTATAAATATGCCGGCTTAACCGTGACCTTTCCTGTTCAGATATATGTAAATAGACGCCTAATCCCGGTTTGCGGATCAGCTGAGCTTGAGCATGTTCATTCAGAAAATCTTCAATCGTTTTCAAATCATTCCTGATCGTTTTTTCAGAACAGCGGACCCTGTCTGCGAAATCTTGCACAACTAAGTAGTCATCAGGTTCAGATAACAACAGATACAAAATCTTTTTCTGTCTTGAATTCATGTATTTCATCTGTTTTTCTATCCTTCCTGTCCGTTTCTGCTGGAGCAATTGTGATAGGTTAAATATACTGCGCATACGAAACCGTTTTCATTGTATAGTGAAACAAAAGAGTAAAAAGTTTTGTTTTTTACCGCAGATTCCGGAAAAATCATGTTTTATACTGAGTCTGTTCACCTTTGGTTGACAACAAAACACCAACCGTTTTTAAACGATTGGTGTCGGCAGCGAAAACCTGCTGTTACAGCCAAAATGTTTCGCCAAGCGCTAATGCACTCAGGTTTTCAGGAGGTAATGCAAGCCGGTCCCACTCACCGTGCAGTCTGCTTAATGCTTCCGGGCCTGTATCATCAGCAAGCCGGAATGCCCCGTAATGCATGGGAATGAAGCTGTCAGCCTTCAGCTCTAAAAAAGCTTTCACGGCGTCTTCCGGATTGATATGTGACACTTTCATAAACCATTCGGGTTCGTATGCTCCGATCGGCATCAGGGCCGCCTTAATACGAAACCTCTCTCCGATTTCTTTAAAGCCTTCAAAATAGCCTGTATCTCCTGCAAAATAGATGGACTCGCCGTTTTCGCTTTCTATGACCCAGCCTCCCCAATGAGAAGTATCGGTATCCCAAAGCGTTCTCCGGGTCCAGTGCTGGGCCGGAACAAATGATATATTCACCCCCCGCATCTCAAAACGATCCCACCAATTCATTTCATGAACCTTTTTGCGGCCTTTTTTGATGAACAGCTTTTTCAGTCCCGCAGGCACGTAAAAATCCGGGTTTCCTCTCAGTTTTTTTATACTCGGAAAATCAAGATGGTCATAATGCCCATGTGAGATGAGCACGGCATCAATGTCAGGCAGTTCGCTCAATTCATATCCCGGCTCTGTCAGCCGTTTTTGAAAACCCATCCTCCGCGCCCATACAGGGTCGGTCATTATGTTAAGCCCCTGTATTTGGATCAGAAATGAAGAATGGCCGATCCATGTTATGGCGGTTTCCGTCCGATTGACGGCAACATCACGGACATCCCTTGTGACCGCTTTCGGAATATTCTCGCTTAAATCTTTACTTTTTTCTCTTCGTTCTTTCATCCATTTCCACATGTCCATGAATCCATGTTCATTCTTCACGCCATTCAAGTTTTCATATCTTTTTTTCATTATCATTCTCCCTTGAAACGTGTATTCCATTAGATCCACCGGACATTTATACAATGTCTGTAAATACCGCCCCGCTTGCTTCGGCTAAATCTCGAGGCGCTACTTTCAGCTGCATTCCGATTTTCCCCGCACTGACAATCATAAACGCCAGTGTTTCAGCGGATCTATCAATAAAAGTCGGAAACCTTTTTTTCATTCCGATCGGAGAGCAGCCGCCGCGTATATAGCCGGTCACTTCCAAAAGGTCCTTCATGGCAATCATTTCTATTTTCTTCTCACCTGCCGCCTTCGCAGCCTTTTTCAGATTCAGTTCTTTTGCAACGGGAACGACAAAGACGTAATAACGATCAGTTCCTGCAGATGCCACTAAGGTTTTATAAACATATTCGGCAGAGTATCCGATTTTTTGTGAAACGGAAAGACCGTCTGCGGGCTGTCCCCCTTCTGTTTTGTAACCTAATAGCTCATAGGGAATGTTTTGCTGCTCAATGATACGGACAGCATTTGTTTTCACTGTTTTTTTCGCCATGGTTTTCCTCCGTTTTCTGTATTTCTTTCTGCTTTATTTTCAACTTCGATTTTAATAAAATGACCGCTCAGTTGCGTGCTTTGTAATAATCAAGTGCAAACTGTTTAAAACGCTCAGCAGCGGGAGAGAGAGCATGGTTTTTTAACTGGGCTAACGCTATGGTGCGTTCGCATTGGTAATCTGCAACCGGGAGAAAAACGACCGGAAAGTATGAATGCTCCGCAGTTTTCGGCAGCACTGCAGCCCCCAGACCCGCGGCGGTCAACCCTAATATGGTTGACACTTCCTCTCCTTCAAATGCGAGATGCGGGTGTATATTCAAATCCCGGCACATCAGATCAAACATATATCTCAGCCCGTATCCCGGTTTAAATCCGACAAAATCCTCGTCCTGCATCTCTTTCATTTGAATGCTTTTATTTCCTGCAAGCGGGTGGTTCTCAGGAAGCACCGCATAAAGAGGCTCTTTCTCCAGCACTGTCCATTGTAAAAGCTCGCTGGGAAGCGGCGGGGAGCTGAGACAGATATCCGCATCTCCCGTTTCCACCATTTTGCGAAGCGTTTCATTTGCGCCTTGATAAAGCCGGAAGGTCACGTTTGGGTATAGCTTTTTAAATTCGGCAATCAGCTGAGGCATCAAGCGCAGCCCGAGCGTATGAAGAAAAGATACAGATATTTCGCCGTGCTCCAGGCTCATATTTTTTTTCACTTGTTCAACGCCTTCATTTAAAGCTCGTCTCGCTTGTTTTGCTTTTATTAAGAACTGCTCTCCGTGCCTTGTCAGCCGGACGGCTTTTGTCTCTCTGTAAAATAACGGCGCGCCTAATTCTTCTTCGAGCCTGATAATCGATCGGCTTAATGCCGGCTGAGAAATCATTCTTTCTTTTGCCGCATTTGTGAAATGCTGATGAGTTGCCGCCGCAATGAAGTTGTCAATTTGATGAAGCTCCATTTTCTCCTTCTCCCCTTTCTTCATAACCTACACGCATTAATTCTATAGTTATTATAAATTAGACACATTGAAATGAAAAGCGTACGATACATATATAACCAACAGTGAGAAAAGAGGGACATTCATGACGTTTATTCAGCCTCATACAAAGGCTTACAGAAAGGCCAGCTTGGCACTGTTTATCAGCGGCTTTGTGACATTTGCCACGCTTTACACGACACAGCCGCTTATGCCTTTGTTTTCGGAAGAGTTTCATATTTCCGCTGCGGCTGCCAGCTTAACTTTATCCATCTCAACAGCCGTTTTGGCATTTTCATTATTGGCCGCTGCTTCGTTGTCTGACGGATTCGGCAGAAAAAAATTAATGGTGCTGTCGTTAACAGCCACTTCTGTTTTAGGTCTATTAACAGCGTTCAGTCCGGCTTTTCCGGCGCTTTTGGCGATGAGGGGGCTGCTCGGTATTTTTCTGGCAGGCGTTCCTGCTGTCGCTATGACATATGTAGGCGAGGAGTTTGATCCGAAGGGCCTCGGGAAAATGATGGGCCTGTATATCAGCGGCACAAGCATCGGGGGAATGAGCGGCAGGCTGTTAACGGGGCTTCTGACTGATGTATTCGGCTGGCGGCCGGCGCTTGCCATTATCGGCATTCTTTCTATTATATTAAGCTATTTGTTTTGGCGTTTTCTTCCGGCTCCGCGCCATTCATCTCAGCGGCATGCGGGCGTAAAAGCGGCATGTAAGGAATACGGAGCGGTTCTACACCGCAAACGGCTGCTTTTGTTAATATCTCTGGGATTTATATTAATGGGGAGTTTTGTGACATTATATAATTATATCGGCTTTCATTTAATGGCGGCTCCTTATCATTTGTCACAGACTGTAATCGGTTTTATTTTTATTGTCTATCTCGCGGGAACGTTCAGCTCTGTCTACATGGGGAAAAAAGCAGATCTTTTCGGAAGTGCAAAAATGATTAAGATTGCGATTTTTGTTATGCTTGCCGGCGCAGCGGTGACACTTTTGCCCCAGCTTGCCCTTAAAATTGCGGGCATTGCCGTGTTTACCTTCGGCTTTTTCGGCGCACATTCAATTGCAAGCGCCTGGGTCGGCCGAGCAGCCGGTGATCAGCGCGCGCAAGCTTCTTCATTATATCTGCTTGCATACTATATCGGGTCAAGCGCGGCCGGGTCTTGCGGCGGTTTCTTTTGGACGCATTTTCATTGGATCGGTATCATTTCATTTATTTCGGTTTTGCTATTGCTGTCTTATCCGGTTTTATTTCTGGCGGAATTCAGAAAAAAGGGACATAGCCGCCTGCATGTAAATCAATAAAAACATTAAAGATTTGTGTCTTTTGTCCGATACTAAAGATAAGGCCGGCACGATACTCCCTATAACTATTCCTTTTGATTCAGTAGATTTCAAATATCGTGCCGGCTTTCTTCAATTAAAACACAATCTTCAATTGCCTTACGCTTCTGTTACACACCTGCCCAAACATCTTTCGCATATCTTCCTTCCGCCTGCAGCTGTTCAAGCCAATTCGAGGAAACTTTTGAATCAGTGTTATGCACCTTTTCATACGCCTGAAGCAGTACATTTTCGACAGCCGGAGCCATTTTGCTTCCGTCTCCGCATATATAAAGATGGCCGCCTTGGTCAAGAAGCGCAATAATCTGTGCAGCCTCGCGAAGCAGGACATCCTGTACGTAAACTTTACAGTCCTGATCTAATCTGGAATACGCCCGATGCACGGTGACAAGGCCGTTTTTCTCCGCATGGTCGAATTCATCTTTGTACAGATCGTCTTCTTCAGGGTGTCTGCAGCCGAAGTATAAATGAGCTTCGCCCAGGCTGTTACCGGACATTTTTTCTGCAGCCCGCGCCTGGATAAATCCCCTGAACGGTGCAATTCCGGTGCCTGCTCCGATCATAATGAGAGGCGTTTTCGTATTTTCGGGCAATGCGAAACCCGACTGCGGCGAGCGGATGAAACAGACGGCAGAATCGCCATTTTGTAATCCGGCTAAATAGTTCGAAGCCACGCCCTTGTATTCTCCCCGGCCGCTCCACGCCGGAGCCGTCACAACGCCGACCGTGATACTGAGCTCCCTTTTGTTTGCCTTCGGTGAGCTTGAGATTGAATAATAGCGCGCCTTTAAGGACGGCAGAAGTTCTAAAAAGCGCTCAAACGGCAGTTCACAAGCCGGATAATCTTCCAGCAGGTCCAGCATGGTCATTCGTTTTTTCAGCACGTTTTCTTTATATGCCGCATCGTCAGAATAAAGATGCTCCAATTCTTTTTGGTGCGGCGGGCACACGGTATGGGCGGCAAGTTCGCGAAGCTGGGCTCTCGTTGCCGGTTCCTGCAGCTCTACATATGACGCCAAAAGCTCAGGCGCATTAACCGGCCGGTCCATCGGCAGATGAGGCAGCTGCCGGCCCTTGATCTTAAAGTGCTGATTTGGGTCGAGACCGAATCGGCGAATGACACGGCTGATCAGTTCCCCGCTGTTTTGCGGAAGCACCCCGAGATGGTCTCCTTCCCGATACGTTTCGGTCTTCGGGAGACGCAGCTCAATATGCCGGACTGAACGCTTGCTGCTTTCGGTATGAAGCTCTTTGTTTGTGATGACTTCCGCCTCAAATGCTTTGTACGTTTTGGCAATCGGCGTCTCGGCTGCTTCACTTACGTATTCGATTGATAACTGTGATTTGTTTGCCTGTTTTGGAGCGGCCTCTATATGAAAAGCCTTCATGATGTCCTTCCAGAATGAGTCTTCCCAGGCTTCCTGACTGTACTCAAAATCATCGGCATTGTCGCCCTCCCCGATAGAAGTCAGCCGTTTTGCCCCTTTTTCTTCAAGCACTTTGTCTATCAGGCGGGGGATTCTCTGGTAAGTGGCGGCCCAGTTGCGGTCTCCGCAGCCGAAGACGGCGTAAGAAACACCCTTTAATTCCTGATCCTCAAGGGTTTCCGTCCATTTCACAAAACCCACCGCATTATCAGGCGGCGCCCCGTTATAAGAAGCCGTCACAATAACGACTGCGCCTTTTACAGGCAGTTTCCCGGCATAATCATCAAGCGGGCCGGTTTCAGTTGAAAATCCTTTGCTTCTGCCGATGTCAGCCAGCTCTTCCGCGATTCCTTCCGCAGTTCCCAAATTTGAACCGTAAAGAATGAGAAGCGGCGTTCCGTGGGACGGGATTTCTTTCGTTTCTTCTTTGTGACCGCCGCCTTCAGCTTTATGGTTTTGTACGGGCTGATGATTGGACACGTCCTTGTTTTTTACACGGATTTTAAAATCACCGGGCTTAATGGTTAAAGCTTCTTTAATCGTAAGCTCATAATCAGTATGATCAATCAGTTCAAAGTGTTTAAGGACAAGGCCGAGCACCATTGTCGCTTCCTGCAGGGCAAACTGCATCCCGATGCATGCGCGCTGTCCGTTTCCGAACGGCTTATACGCATCAGCCGGAATTGCCGCGGGATCGCTGAACCTTTCCGGACGGAATAGCTCGGCATCTTCTCCCCACGCGCTTTTATCCCGGTGAAGCTGCGGAGTCAGAATCGTCACCGGCTGTCCTTTCGCAATCGGATATTTCCCGCCGAGAACCGTATCTTCTTTCGCGTACAGGGAAAATGCCGGGGCAGTCGGATACAGCCGCAAAGTCTCGTTTAACACCATGCGGATATATGTCAGCTGCTGAATCTGCTTATATTCAGGTGTCTCTCCCGTCAGCACCCGCTCGGCTTCCTGAACGGCTTTTTTCAATTTATCTTTATTTTTCAGCAGGCAGTAAATCGCGAATGAAAGCAGTCCGCTTGTGGTTTCATGCCCCGCGATCAAAAAGGTAATGATTTGATAACGGATATTTTCATCATCCAGCCTTTCACCCGTTACAGGATCTTTCGCTTCAAGCATCAATGCTAAAAGGTCAGACAGATTCTCATCCGGATTTTCCCTCCGCTCAGCGATGATCCGGTCTACGAGTTCATTCATCACTTCAATATCCTGCTGGAACTGATGTCTCGTTTTGATCATCAGCTTGTCCTGCAGGCTGTGTCTCTGCGATTGGCGCATTGCCTCCTGCAGCGCGCGAAGCATACTTGTGATAAAAGGATGCTGTGTGTCGCGGTAAAAGCTGTTAAAGCGGTAATGAAATCCGCACAGGCCGATTGTATCCAGCGTCAGGCGCGTCATATCTTCGGCAACGTCAATTTCTTCATTCGGATTTAATCTGCTCCACTTCTGCACGAGCTGCATGGCAATATCAAGCATCATTGAATGATAGCCTTTCATCGCCTTCTGGCTGAAGCTCGGCAATAAAATCCGATGCGCTTTCTGCCAATTCTTTTCGTGAGTCCAGCTCGTAAATAGTCCGTCACCGCCAAACTCACGGACTTTCAGCAAGGCTTTGCTGAGGTTTTTATCAAATCGCTTTTCATCACAGACTTCTGCCGCGAGCTCGCGGTCTGAGACGAAGACCCCGACAGAGCTCGGAAATTCGAAACGAAAGATCGGGCCGTATTCTTCGGCAATTTTCCAGAGTGATTGTGACAGTTTTTCTTTTTCCAAGTGAGGGAGATTTTTCAGAGGTCCGTATGTTTTCGGCTGCGGTATAGCGCTTAGCTGTTTCATATCGATCTTCCTTCCTTCGGCGAATAGTTAATGAGTTCTGATGGCATCCCAAGAACATTGTTCCAGTTCTTTCAGAAACGGTTTTGTTATTTCGACGCTTCCCGTCCGGATAAGCTGATAGAGTTTGAGATATGCCCCGAGCAGCAGCGCCATCAGCACATTGGACGGCAGATTGCGGAGCACACCTTCAGACTTGCCGCGCTGAAAAAAGACGTCAAGCATCTGTGTTATTTCATCAAGAAGCTTACGGCTCGTTTCATTCAGAAAGTAGGCGTCCTTATTCGTTTCAAGAAAAAACAATGCATACTCACTTTCCTTCGTAAAATCAATCAGACAATAAAACAGGTGATGAAACCCTTCTCTTACAGAGATACCCTGAAAGTCCGTTTTGACTTTTTTCATAAAACGCTGCGCACTTTCCTGATACAGTACGTTCACAAGTGTCTCTTTACTGTCAAAGTAACGGTAGATTGTGCCGGTTCCGACATCGGCCTGAGCGGCAATCATCGGAATCGTCGTGGCGTCAAATCCTCTATCTGTAAACAAAGTAAGCGACGCTTTCATAATGAGTTCAACCTTGTTTGAAGCTGTCATTTCATCCCCCTTTCCAGATGCGGAATGAATATTCATTCCGTTTGTTCAAAATATTTAAAATGTACGGTCATCTGATTACCATTGTATAAGAAAAAAACTTTTTTTAATATAAAATAGATGTGAAATAACCAAAAATAAGGAAATATGCCCAATTTCACAAAAAGAGCTGCAGTGACTTAAGCAGCTCTTTTTATTTCCCAAGAAATATTCTATTTAATGGCAGTAATAAAATGGAACGAATCTCTGCTGACAACTGAAATGTCTCTGAAATGCTGATCATAGAGCACCTCAATCACATCCTTCTCACTCATCCGCGAAGGTTTCAAAACCATATAGAAACACCCGTCAATTTGAAGAACGCGGTACACTTCTTTACATGCTGTCCTGTAATCGCTGACTGTTTCAGCAGTATGTAATGAGAAAACTTTATGAAAGCTGCGATCGCGGAACGGTAAGCTTTCAGGCCTCCCCTGCTGAATGTTTCCGCGCCCGGCTTTTATAACCGAACGGTTTGCGCGCTGTGTTTTCCGTATTTTACGTTTCGATGTTTCTATGCTTTTAAGACTGCCCTTTTCAAGCTGTCCGATGATTTGTTTAAACATTGAGCCGTTTCCGGTCCCGATTTCCAAAATGCGGTCGTATTCCTGTATGTCCATCAAGATTTGCTGAATGACTGACTCTGCCGGTTCTGATGCAGCAAAGTATTTCGCGCGCATTCGTTTTAATGCTGAAGATGTATGTTGCAACATTGTATAACACCCGCTTTTCCATTCCTGTGATTTATTATTCAGAAATAATATTACCTCGTATTAGTATGAGGTACTAACTAGACGCACTTCTCTTCATGAACGTTTCGATTTATTTGAAATTTATATTTGTTTTCATAAAAAAAAGACGGAAAACGTAGGTTTTCCGCCTGCTCTAGTACCAATAATACGGTGCTATATATCTTGTCTGCCGGGAAAGCGCCGCCATTCTCTGCCGGCGATACGGGTTGCCGTAGCCGTGTTTAAATGAATGGGGCATTGACGCATACCCGTGCCCGATGGATGGAATTCTGTTCTGACCGCCTTGCATGCTATCACCCGCTTACCAATTTTTCTTTCTTTACCATGGTATGCAGGCCGTCTGCGACGTGACAGCAACATCCTCGCTAAACCTGGTCCTTCTCCATTGTGTAATGATTCAGCAGTTCAATTCTGAACATGATGATCTCCTCCTTCTCCTCCGTTTTGGCCCTTCGTGTCCGTTCAGTTCATATAAAAGTGTTTCAGCTGGCGTTCTTTCGCTTCATTATAAAACTCTTCGACCTGCTGTTCTCGTTCATACTCTTCCGCACTTTTAAAACGCTTTGAAATGGTCAGTGTTAAAAAGAAAAGATTAATGGTCATTATCGCTCACCCCCTTTCAATATCCGCACAAGCGAAAATAACCCGCAGCAAACTTCATATGCGCTGCGGGCAGACTAAATCCGCAGACAAAAGAAGACGTGCTTCTTTCCCTGCGGGGAGCTGCGAATGTCCTGATACTCCGAAATTAACGTGCTTGACGGGCAGAGGTTAAGGAAGGACACGAACTCTTCCACAGGCTGAATCGGTTCAATTGTAAATTTTGATTGCCGTTTAAAGTCGTCATGTGATTCAACCTCCCTTTGCTTTTTTCTTACTTTGTAAGTATATCCATCAGCTTCCATTTTGTAAACATTTTTTTCAAGATTTGGACGGAAAATGTGCTGGCATTCCGCTTCAATTGTCCGTGTTTTCCGGCATCTTTCTTACCTCAGGAAACTCTTTTCATCCCTTGCTTTTTCTGATCTTTTTTTGAATATGCAATAAAATAAATAAGGCCGACAAACACTGCCCCGCCGATTACATTCCCGATAAAGGCCGGAATGAGATTGCCAATCAGATCACCCCACGAAAAAGAACCTGCAAAAATCGCAGCCGGGATGATAAACATATTGGCTACAACGTGCTGAAAACCAATCGCGACAAACGCCATAATCGGAAACCATATACCCGCGATTTTTCCGGCTCCGTCTTCTGCGCCGAAAGAAAGCCAGACGGCCAAACAGACAAGCCAGTTACAGCCGATCGCCGAAACAATGACTTTTCCAAACGGCATATCCAATTTGCCTTGTGCGACCGCAATCGTTTTTTCCAAGTAAGGTCCTGTTTCGGTTAATCCGACAACATGTCCGAAAAAGTAAGCGACAAACAGTGCGCCGACAAGATTCATCAACGTCACGATCACCCAATTTTTCACTAATGCACCGGCGGATATTCTTCTGGAAAAAAGCGCCATAGATACCGACATCATATTACCCGTAATCAGCTCCGCGCCGGCAAGAACGACGAGCACCAATCCGATGGGAAACACGGACGCCCCGATTAAACTCGACAGGCTTCCCCATTCTTTCGGAAGGTCGCCGATGACACGGATATCAAGCAAATAACCGAGTGCGATAAACGCTCCTCCCAAAAATCCTAATACAATCAGTGCTGAAAGCGGTGAATGCACCTTTTTTACCCCTGATTCGACCGCAAGCTCCGCTATTTCGTCCGGTTTACGAAAAGCCATAATAACCCCTCCATTTATCATTTCAGCCCCGCAGTTTCCAAAGACGCCTAACAAAAAAGGCAGCATTCAAACAGCCCGTCTAAAACGGGTTTGAATGCTGCCTAACTTGTATGCATACCCATACAACAATATCAAGCAGAATGAAAATATCAGCTATAGAAAATGTACAGATCATGCACACATTCCATAAAATTCGTCCTTAAGCCACTGCAGGCAGTTCATATCATATCAAATGTGACAATTTCGTGTCAATTGAATTTTTTTCAGCTTTTGATTTCTTCACGGCGCTCTTCAATTGTTCGGTCAAAGACAAATACAGACACCGCAATATTCTCTTCGATCTTGATGTCTGAAAACAGATGCACGAGTTTTGCTCCGATGAGCTCTTCCATTCCGTCAGGCGTTTGTTTTGAATACAGTTCCTGAATTAAGCTGGTCCGCGCCGCATGAACCATTTCTCTTCCTTCAGGCGTGCGTGCGATAAACTGCTCACTTGCGCTTAGATTGCCGTAAAGCGTTGATACCGCCATGTTATCCACAAAAACGGTGTGAATTCGTTCCGGCCCCTTTCCAAATAATTCTTTGCGCAATTTCCGGATAATATCGTTAAATTCATGAATTTTTTTAGACATATTGTCCCCTCCGATTTTAGCCTATGAAAGACATTCCCGGTTCCCCTTTGTGACATTTCACCTGGTTAAAGTTTTCCTTTCGTATTGTATTATAATAAATATCACCTTATAATAAAAGCAGTGAAGATGGATTTGTAATAGGAAACGTGTTATGAGTCTATCGTTTTATACAAATAGGATTGGTCTGTTAGTAAGACTTGCTAGTGAACTATTCCGCCATGCGTATTTATACCGTTCTCCGGACAGGAGGCCGGTATCTATGTGCATGGCTTTTTTTCGAGTTTAAAAGATGGAGGGGAATTGGAAGTGACAGACGTTCAGTCTATCCGTGTCAAAATTGACGGCACGGAGTATGAAACACCAGAGGGGTCTAAGATTTTAGATATTTTAAACCAAAACGGAATTGAGATTCCGCAAATATGCCATGTACCGGAAGTAGATCCGATTCAAACATGTGACACCTGTATTGTTGAAGTAAACGGGAAATTGCAGCGCTCTTGTTCCACGGCTGCAGAAAACGGGATGTCCATCTCGCTTACGTCGGGAAGGGTAAAAGAGGCTCAGACAGAGGCCATGGACCGCCTGCTCGAGAATCACCTGCTTTACTGTACGGTATGCGATAACAACAACGGCAACTGCACACTGCATAATACAGCGGAAATGATGGGAATTGAGCATCAGAAATATCCGTATACGCCGAAAGATGATTCAAAGTGCGCGGTTGATATGTCTCACCCGTTTTACCGCTATGATCCGAACCAATGCATTGCCTGCGGCCAATGTGTGGAAGTGTGTCAAAACCTTCAGGTGAATGAGACCCTTTCAATTGATTGGGAGCGCGACCGCCCGCGGGTCATTTGGGATGAAGGCGTCGCCATTAATGAATCATCCTGCGTCAGCTGCGGCCAATGTGTCACTGTCTGCCCTTGTAACGCACTGATGGAAAAATCAATGCTCGGCCAAGCCGGATTTATGACAGGAATAAAAGAAGATGTCATGGAACCGATGATTGATTTAGTGAAAAATGTTGAACCCGACTATACAAGCATCTTCGCCGTGTCAGAAGTGGAAGCGGCTATGCGCGATAAACGGACGAAAAAAACAAAAACAGTCTGCACGTTCTGCGGCGTCGGATGCTCTTTTGAAGTATGGACAAAAGGCCGTGACATCCTTAAAATTCAGCCTGTTTCCGATGCTCCGGTTAATGCGATTTCCACTTGTGTGAAAGGGAAATTCGGCTGGGACTTCGTGAATTCGGAAGAACGGATTACAAAACCGCTTATCCGGAAAAACGGCGCATTTGTTGAATCGTCATGGGAAGAAGCTCTTGATCTTGTCGCTTCAAGACTCGGTTCGATCAAGGCCGAACACGGAAATGGTTCTGTCGGTTTTATTTCTTCTTCTAAAATTACGAATGAAGACAACTACGTTATTCAAAAATTAGCGCGTCAAGTATTTGAAACCAACAACGTGGATAACTGTTCACGCTACTGCCAGTCACCGGCAACGGACGGCTTATTCCGCACAGTCGGTATGGGCGGTGACGCCGGCACAATTAAAGATATCGCAAAAGCGGGCCTCGTGCTCATCGTCGGCGCCAATCCGGCGGAAGGACATCCGGTTCTGGCCACACGCGTGAAACGTGCACATAAGCTGCACGGACAAAAATTAATTGTTGCCGATCTGCGCAGAAATGAAATGGCTGAACGGTCCGACCTCTTTATCAGCCCGAAACAAGGGACTGACCAAGTCTGGCTCATGGCAGTGACAAAATATATGATTGACCAAGGCTGGCACGATCAAGCGTTTATTGATGAGAATGTCAACTACTTTGAAGATTATAAAGAAACGCTGAAAAAGTATACATTAGAATATGCGGAGCGCATCACCGGACTTTCTCAGGATACGATCATCCGCATTGCCGAAATGATTCGTGATGCAGACGGCACTTGTGTTCTTTGGGGCATGGGCGTTACCCAGAATACAGGCGGCTCTGATACATCAGCGGCGATTTCCAACCTGCTGCTTGCCACAGGAAACTACCGCCGTCCGGGCGCCGGAGCTTATCCGCTGCGGGGACATAACAACGTTCAAGGCGCTTGCGATATGGGAACTCTTCCAGGCTGGCTTCCGGGGTATCAGCATATTACCGATGATGAGGCACGCGCTAAATTCGAAAAAGCTTACGGTGTTGAAATCGACGGCAAGCCGGGTCTTGATAATATTGAAATGCTCCATGCGATTGAAGAAGGAAACATGAAAGCCATGTATCTCGTCGGTGAAGATATGGCGCTCGTCGATTCAAACGCCAACCATGTTCATGACATTTTATCCAGCCTTGATTTCTTTGTTGTACAGGATATTTTCCTTTCAAGAACGGCGCAATACGCGGATGTCATCCTGCCTGCGGTTCCATCTCTTGAAAAAGACGGAACATTTACAAACACAGAGCGTCGTGTACAAAGATTGTATCAGGCGCTTCCGACACTCGGCGATGCCAAACCCGACTGGTGGATTATTCAGGAAGTCGCCAATCGTTTAGGCGCTGATTGGAATTACACGCATCCAAGCGACATTTTCTCAGAAATGGCGAGCCTTTCTCCGCTGTTCGGAAAAGCAAGCTACGACGTTCTTAGCGGCTGGAACAGCTTCCTGTGGGGAAGCTTTACGGGAGAAAGCACTCCGCTTCTTTATGAAGACGGCTTTAACTTCCCGGACAAAAAAGCCCGTTTTGCGCTGAGCGATTGGGTGGAGCCTGCCGTATTCCCTGAAGAATATGACCTGCATATTAACAACGGACGGATGCTTGAACATTTCCACGAAGGAAACATGACAAACAAATCGAAGGGCATTCAGTCTAAAGTGCCGGATGTATTTGTTGAAGTATCGCCGGAGCTCGCGGCTGAACGCGGAATTTGCGACGGAACAATGATCCGGCTCGTCTCTCCTTTTGGGGCGGTTAAATTGAATGCGCTTGTGACAGACCGTGTCCGCGCAAATGAGCTTTATCTGCCGATGAACTCTACAGATAAAGATTCTGCGATTAATTTCCTGACCGGGCCTGCGTATGATTCACGGACACATACACCTGCCTATAAACAGACAAAAGTCCGCATGGAAGTGCTCGGTTCCTGTGATACACCGCCGCTTCCGAAAACGAATCCGCGGAACAAAAAACGTCATCCGCAAAACGGTGTGGAAGCTCAGCGAAAATGGAACCGTCCGGGCTATGTGCACCTAACTGATTAAGGAAAGGAGGAAACATAATGGCAAGCCCAATTACTGAAATTCAAAAAGAAACGAAAACAGAGGAACAGCTGAAAGCTGAAAAACTGGAAGAACTGAAGACGCTTCTCGCAGAAAATGAAGAAGCCGTCGCGAAAACGATGTCCATTATGGCAGAGCTGAATGGCTTGGGCATTTTTGATGCCGCCGGCTATATGCTCCAGGCAAAAGAGGAGATTGCCAAAATCGCACTCGGACAGATTTCCCGGGAACCTGTCACCAATCTCCTGAATACGATGATGGCCGCGGGAGGCGCGCTGTCAAAAGCTGATCCCGAATTTATGGGCAGACTTTTAGAAAGCGCCATGGCCGGGACGGATCAGGCGCAAAGATTTTTAAAAGAGGACAGGAAAGTCAGTATGTTTGAACTGATGAAAGCCGTCGGTGATCCTGATATTAACCGCGCGCTCGGCTTCGGGCTGCAGTTTTTAAAAGGAATGGGAAAAGAATTACGCGAAACCCCGTCTGAATAAGAAATGAAAAAGCCATTGTCAAAAGACAATGGCTTTTTTTTATTCTTCGGCCTCTTCCAGCCTCTTTTTATAAATAAGTGAACGGTCAACGCAGAAATAAGCGCCCGCTAAAAATGCACAATCCGTTACAAACATCAGCATTTTCTGGCCCGCAGTCAGCCCTTGTCCGGGAAGAACCGCGCCGATATAAATGAAGGTGCTGACTGCAAGCAGAATAAATGCGTAATGCTTAAAATCTTCTATTAATGATTTCAGTCTTTTCTTCTCCATATAAGGTCACCTGCCAGTTTTATAGTCTACCAACATTATAATACAAGCTGACAGCCGACAGAGAATGTAAATCTATCCATTCTTTATAAAAGTGAATCAAGCGCCTGTTTCACATCCGCCGTTAAATCCTCAGTATCCTCAATACCGACTGAGATCCGTACGAGCCCGTCGGTAATGCCAAGAGCAAGACGGCGGTCGCGCGGGATCGAAGCGTGCGTCATTCTGGACGGCACGGAGATTAAGCTTTCAACCGCTCCTAAACTTTCCGCGATTGTAAACAGGTTCAATTTTTCTAAAAACGCGTCGACGCGTTCACTGCTGCCGATATCAAAGGAAATCATTCCGCCGAAACCGGAGCTTTGCGCTTTTGTCAGCTCATGGCCCGGATGTTTCGCTGATCCCGGATAGTAGAGCGTCTGAACGGCATCATGCGCTTCAAGCAGCTCGGCGATTTTCCCGGCGCTGTGATTGATGGCATCCATTCTGAGTCCCAGTGTTTTAATGCCTCTCATTAAAAGCCATGAATCCTGCGGTCCTAAAACGCCGCCTGTTGAGTTTTGCACATAATGAAGCTTTTCACCGAGCTCTTTATCAGCCGTGACGACTAAGCCGCCGACGACATCGCTGTGGCCGCCGAGATATTTTGTCGCGCTGTGCAGCACGATGTCCGCGCCGAAGCTGAGCGGCTGCTGGAAATACGGCGTGTAAAACGTATTATCGACGATAAGCAATACGCCCGCTTCTTTTGCGATGTCAGACATCAGTTTGAGGTCAGTCACTTTCAATAGCGGGTTTGTCGGTGTTTCGATATAAATGGCTTTCGTATTCGGGCGAATGGCCTTTTTGACTTTTTCTTCACTGCTCGTATCAACAAAGTCCGCTTCAATACCGAAGCGGTTCAGCACACCTGTCATCACCCGGTAAGTGCCGCCGTATACATCATCCGTCAAAATAACATGATCGCCGCTGTCAAACAGCATCATGACGGCAGTAATCGCAGCCATGCCTGAGCCGAACGCATATCCCGCCGCGCCGCCTTCAAGCTCCGCAATTAAGCTTTCAAGCGCCGTCCGCGTCGGATTGGCCGTTCTTGAATATTCATAACCCGTATGCTCGCCCGCTTTCGGCTGCCGGTACGTGCTTACTTGATAAATCGGTACGGAAACCGCTCCTGTTTTTTCATCTCCCGTAATTCCTCCGTGCACCATCAGCGTTTTTTTCTTCATCTTACTGACCTCCTTGAAAAATGTTTTTGCTTATATATCGATCGCTGCCGTCAGGGAAAATAGTGACGATATTTGATCCGGCGGGCGCTTTTTTCGCTTCTTCAAGCGCTGCATAAAGAGCCGCCCCTGAAGAGCTTCCGATTAAGAGGCCTTCTTTCTCGGCCGCTTCTCTGACAAGCGAAAACGCCGTATCGTCTTCCACTGTGTAAATGGCGTCAAAATGGTTCTCGTCCATATAATCCGGGATAAACTCCATGCCGATGCCTTCCGTTTTATGGGCATGCGGCTCTCCTCCGTTCAGGATCGAGCCTTCCGGTTCAACGATCACCGTTTTGACGGCAGGATTTTTCTCCTTTAAATAAGCTGCCGTACCGGCAAAGGTGCCGCCGGAACCCGCTCCTGCGACAAAGGTGTGGATATCCCCGCCGAGCGCGTTCCATATTTCAGGTCCGATCGTTTTATAGTAAGTCAATGGATTTACTCGGTTTTTAAATTGCAGAACGGCATAAGAATTATTAATCTCTTTCTCCAGTTCAAGCGCTTTTCGAATGGCTCCCTGCATACCTTCTTCTCTCGGCGTATGCACGATGTCCGCTCCGAGAGCTTTCATAATTTGCTGCTTTTCTCTGCTGAAATGCTCCGGGACGCAAAAAACGGCGCGAAGCTGATGCTTTATGGCGCACAGAGCGAGTCCGATCCCGGTGTTTCCGGCAGTCGCTTCGATGATAACGCCTCCCGGTTTCACCTTTCCCGTGCGAAGCGCATCTTCAATGAGCATCCCGCCCAGCCTGTCTTTAATGCTTCCGCCCGGATTCATCATCTCAAGTTTAGCATAAACCGCTGTTCCCTCCGGTATATCAAAATGCTTGAGACGGAGCAGCGGTGTATTTCCGATCAGTTCTGTAATATCTGTTATCACGTTCAATATGTGTCCTCCTCCTGGAAAAGCGGAGGAGAACGAGAATCCCCCGCTTAGTGAATTCGTTTGATGACATTCAGGACAAGCTCAGTTGAATGAACGGCAGCCTGTTCTAAAAATTTATCAAATGAAACGTCAGATTCTTTTCCGGCAATATCAGATAAAGCTCTGATGACAACAAAAGGCGTTTTGAACTGGTGGCACACCTGTGCGACAGCCGCAGCTTCCATTTCAACCGCGTACAAATCCGCAAATTTGGCGCGTACGTCTTCAACCCGCTTCGGATCATTCATAAAAGAATCTCCCGTAGCGATTGTGCCTTTGGCGACTTGAATGCCGTTCAGTTCAGAAACCGCTTCCTCAGTAATACTGATCAGCTTTTCATCAGCTTTGTATGCTGCCGGAAGACCCGGCACCTGTCCGTATTCATAGTCAAACGCCGTCACATCCACGTCATGATGGCGGACATCTGTTGAGATGACGACGTCGCCTACATTCAATGTATGATGAAAACCGCCCGCTGAGCCTGTGTTAATCACATAATCAGGTTTGAAACGGTCAAGCAGAAGCGTCGTGCTGATCGCGGCGTTGACTTTTCCGATCCCCGATTTCAGCAAGATAACTTCGACGCCTTCATAGCTGCCAGTCGTAAACTCACAGTGAGCGATCATCTCTTGTTTTGCGTCTTTCAGTTTGCTTCTTAAAATCGTAACTTCCTCTTCCATTGCTCCGATGACTGCCAGTTTCATTTATACACAATCCCTTCGATTTACCGTTTAATCGCCTCCATTATCCAGACAAAGTCATTTTGCTGCGTAAACCGCGCGGCAAATCCCTCTTCTGAAAAGATGTTTTTCATTGTCCCAAGTGTCGGATAATGTTCCGTCTTTAAATCGTCCGCTAATTGATGATAGCCGTTTCGGATTGCTTTTTTAATTGTTTCATCATAAGCTTCATGATCTTTAAAGACGGTATCGGCAAACACTATTTTATCATGCTTCTGAAGGATTGTGCCATATTGCTTTACAGCCGCTTGCTTTTCTTCATCGGTTAAATGATGAAAGGCGTACGAGCTGACGATGGTATCTATTTGAAAAGGCGGAACGGGAAACTCCAGAAAATCTCCGTCACTGAACACGGCTTTGTCAGAAAGCTTGTCAGCCGCCAGTTTTCTCATTGACGGAGACGGTTCTACACCAAACACCTTTTTGTTCGCGGCGGCTAATTTCGCCGTTAAATTCCCTGTGCCCGGTCCGAACTCTAAAACGTTAGAACCCGAAAGTGCGACGATGCTGTCAAGAATATTGTCATACCTTTTAAAAACATCAGCGTATTGTTTGTCTGCCCCGTGCACTGTGGCATCATAAGTCGCTGCCCAATCTTCAAATAATGGAATAAATTCACGGCCCATATTTTTCACTCTCCATAATTTATAATTCCTATGAGTATAGTATGGATTAATCGTGGAACAGTTCCTATCCTATCACAAAAAAGAATGGAAGGGTACTAAAATACTTTGGGATTATTGCGCAATTACGGCAGAAAGGCTTATACTTTCATTGACTCAGAAGAAAAATCAGGAGGATCTGTACTGATGAATTTTCAATTGGATTTAATCAAAGATAAAGTAGAATTTTTCGAAGCGGCATCTTTGCAGGAGCTTGAAAAGAAAATAAACGTTCAGATTGAAAACAACCAGGCGATTATGCTTCGCGTCCGTTCTGTATCCCATCAGGTGACGGCCGTTGACGGCAGAATCCTTTACAGCGCGTCGGTGCATTTTTCAGCTGACGTATGACAGAAAAAAGCAGCTGAATAATCAGCTGCTTTTTTGCGGTTATTTTAACGTTTCTACTTTTGTCGGCTTCCAGCCTTTTTTGTCTTTCCAAGTGATGGTGACCTGATACTTTTTGCCGTTCGTTTTGTCTAAAACTTTACCCTTCGCATCTTGCGGGCTTCCATTGTTTCCGAGCCACAGCACTGTCATGTGATCTTTTGACACGCCTGTTGCGTAAGAGATGGCGTCAAGCATTTCGGACCAGTCTTCAGAGCTTGAGTCATACGTCGCCGCATGTTCTCCCGTCTGCTTTGTTCCGACCGCTTTCCATTTTGGGTTAACAATTGTTTTCTCGACATCGCTTGATGAGCCGCCCTCTGTTATTTTTGCTCCTTTAAAAGGATCGCTTGAATTAGAGTCTTTTTTGCTGCTGTCATCACTTTTCGATGAATCATCGTCTTTTTTGCTGTCAGAGTCTGAAGATGAATCAGATGTGTCCTTATCCTGTTTATCTTTTTTGTCATCGTCTGATGCCGTATCTTTTTTGCTGTCTTTTATGTCTTCATCCGATGTCTGCTTCGTCTTGCCTGATGCAGGTGTTTCCTGCTTCTGGCTCGTGTCCGCTTTTTCGCTCACGTCGCTCGACGGACTGTTGATGAAGAGGCTGACTGCAACGACGACAATAAGAATAGATACGATAGCAATTAAAATGTTAAGCACCATATTTGCTTTTCTGCGCTTATCACGGTTTTCAAAACGAGATTGTTTATTGCTCAATCATTCTGCACTCCTTTATCCCTCTTGCTCAGCATATATTTTAACATGGGCTGAGCGGTTGTTCTATGTCTGATTTGTTTCATTTTCATGTACCTTTTTAACAATATCATAAAACACTGTATTTGTCAGAGCCTTATCCCCCGGCGTGTCCATGTGCAGCACCACGAGAGCGTATTTCGGCTTGTCCGCGGGAAAGTATCCCGCAAACCATTTGTGGTAAAGCGTCTGTTTTTCTTTTGTGAACATTCCCGTCTGGGCCGTTCCCGATTTGCCTGCTATCTCATACGGCAGATCCTGAAACCTTCGGCCGGTTCCTTTCGGTGAGGTGACGACTTCTCTGAGAATTTTTTGAAGCTGCTGCGCCGTATATTTGTCGATGTTTTCCCCTTTTAACGGCTGTTCTTTGAATGACGCCATCGTCGTTTTGTTTTTGTATTCAATTTTGTCCGCGATTTTGACTTGTTTTTTCTCACCGCCGCGCGCGATCGCCGCCATCATATTGGCGACTTCAAGAGGCGTGACTTTCACGTTTTTTTGCCCGATCGCCGTCTGTGCGACGGCTTTTTTTACGGTTTTGTCTTTGTCATCTCCCCAAATGACCCCGCTTTTTTCATTATACAGCTGCCTGAATCCGTCTTCCCGGTACAGCTTGCCTTCCCAGCCCGCCCGCTGTGTGAGACCTAGTTTCTCCGCCATGTTTTCAATAACGGAATCATCTTTTTTGATCAATTTTTCCGCAAGACTTGTAAACGTATAATTGCAGCTTTGGGCAAAGCTTTCTCCAAAACTGAGCGTGCCTTTATCATCCCCCGGCTCTCCGTACAGGTTGAGATTGCAGTTAAAGGATGTGCCCGGCTTCACTTCGTTTTGTTCTATTGCGGCTGCGGCGATCACCGTTTTAAACACTGATCCCGGATAAATCGGCGTCAGCATGTAATTTTGCAGTGTCTGCTGCTTTGACATGTCGGCGTCAGGCTTTGATACCATTCCGAGCACACTGCTTTTTTCAATGTCTAAAAGGACGGCTCCCCCCTTTTTTAACCCGCGGTCTTTCAATACATCTTCCATTGCTTTTTGAATATTGCGGTCGATGGAGGTTTTGACTTGCAGCGGATAAAACGCGTTTGCTTCAGCCGTATATTTGACGTCCATTCCGAATAAAGGGTTTCCCCTTCCGTCGACATGATACAAAAGTTTTGTGTCCTGATCCGCCAGTAAAAACTCATCAAACGTCCGCTCCATCCCGCTTGTCCCGATTTTTGCCGTGATCGGCAGTTCCTTCCTGCCGGGGTATTTCTTTTTCAAAAGCTCAGGGTCCTGGTTTGTCGCGCCCAACAGATGAGCGGCTATGTTTGTTTCTTTGCTGTCTTTCATATATACGCCGTAAATGCCGGGATATTTCAAAGAATTGATATTTGCCACGGATTGTTTCGTCAAATGTTTTATTTTTCTGCTGTTCAGGATCACCGGTTTTTTTGCTTCCGTCAGCAGCTGCCTGAGCTCCCCCTGTTTCATTCCGAGAATGTCTGATACCCGGTCAACCGGCCAATCCTGCGTCACGAGAAAGGGAAACAGTATGACGGCAGGCTGCTTTTTTCCGGTCAGTTCTTTGCCGTTCCGATCAAGAAAAGAGCCGCGGCCGTCTGAAATAAGGACTTCTTCCGTCCGCTGCTTGACGCTTTCCTGAATCAGATTAATATTGGATTTTGAAAAAGATTCTGTAAAAAACAGCTGAATTTCAGCCAGCCTTGCAAGCAGAAAGAAAAACACGAGCAGAAAACAAATCACGGCCGTTTTCAGCCTTTTTGATACGATCATAAAAAACACCTCATCCACATTTTGGACGAGGTGTTTCATTGTTAAACGGATCTTATGAAATTTTCACAATTTTCACGAGCATTTCTCCACCCGGCGTCTGAACTGTCACTTCTTCGTCCACTTTTCTGCCGAGCAGGCTTTTTGCGATTGGCGAGTCGTTTGAGATTTTTCCTTCAAACGGATCAGCTTCAGCGCTTCCGACAATCGTGTAAGATTCTTCTTCACCGTCGGGCAATTCGATGAATGATACGGTTTTTCCCAAACCGACTACATTTGAACCGCCGTCGTCCTCGATGATTTTCGCATTGCGGATCATGTTTTCAAGCGTCGTGATGCGCCCTTCCACAAATGCCTGTTCTTCTTTTGCGGAATCATACTCAGAGTTCTCTGACAGATCTCCGAAGCTTCTTGCGATTTTAATGCGCTCTACTACTTCTTTACGTTTAACCGTTTTCAATTGCTCTAATTCTTGTTCAAGTTTTTGTTTTCCTTCGTGAGTCATCGGAAAAACTTTTTCTTGTGCCATGTTCCTTCACTCCTTGGTGGTTGTCCCTCAACAATAACGTGTGATTATGTATGAGAGCATAAACGAAAAAATCAAGAATGAGAACACAGGGCAGTCCTCGTTCTTCTCTCCCATATAGGTACTGTTTATCTTAAACTGAATGTGTGTTTTCTGCAAATGTTTCGGTTTATAAACAGGGAAAGAAGGGAACTGTCTCATTCCCTTCCAGCCTATACATAATATGGTCTGAGTTATTTATGTCTATGCTATGGTATTACAAAATTGCATTTTGTTCAAGGATCGTTTGAATCTTCGTGACCATCAGATCGATTGCGACGTGGTTTTGTCCGCCTTCCGGAATAATGATGTCCGCGTAGCGTTTCGTCGGTTCAACAAACTGATTGTGCATCGGTCTGACGACGGACACATACTGCTCAATGACAGAATCGATTGAACGGCCTCTTTCGTTAATATCTCTCATAATCCGTCTGATGATACGGAGATCCGCGTCCGTGTCGACATAAAGTTTCATATCCATGAGGTCGCGAAGTCTTTTATCTTCGAGAACGAGAATGCCTTCCAGAATAATGACATCCTTCGGCTCAACCGGAATGGTTTCCTCAGAACGCGTATGCAGCTTATAATCATAAATCGGCTTTTCTATCGGCCGGTAATTCAAAAGCTCTTGAATATGCTCGATTAAATAGTCATTATCAAATGCGAGCGGGTGATCATAGTTTGTGTTCAGCCTTTCTTCAAACGGAAGATGGCTTTGGTCTTTATAATAAAGGTCTTGCTGGATCATTAAAATCGAGTGTCCTTTAAACTGTTCATAGATGGAACGGGTGACGCTTGTTTTTCCTGATCCGGAACCTCCTGCGATGCCTATAACTACAGGACTCTTACCCATTGGTGATTACTTCCCCTTTCTCATCATGTTGCTCGGATAAATCTTTTTGTCTACTTTAAATGTAACGATTTGCAGGGGATGGCGGGCAGCATCAAGCTCGTTTCCGTCTTCGTCCCAAATAGTGCCGATTGTGAATGTGAAATTGTCGATTTCAGGACCGAAAAATTCCACTTCGTCACCTTGTTTAAAGAAATTGCGCTGCTGGAGCGTCACCATTTGAGTTTCCTCGTCATACGCGAGCACGAGACCGGCAAAATCAAATGTTGTTTTCTTTCCGTGTTCGCCGAACATCTGCTCTTCATACCCGGGCGTGCCTTCAAAGAAAGCAGGCGCGGTATCCCGGTTTGCACATTTGTCCAGCTCATCCAGCCATTCTTTTTGAATGACAAAGTTTTCAGGATCAGCGCAGTATGCGTCGATGACTTTGCGATACACGCTGACAACCGTCGCAACGTAATGAATCGATTTCATCCGGCCTTCAATTTTCAGGCTGTCGATACCCATCTCAATCATTTGCGGAATGGATTCAATCAATTTTAAATCTTTCGGGCTCATCGCAAACGGAGCGTCTTCTTCGTCATAAAGCGCGACCGCGTTTGCACCGTCTGTCTGATACAGGTCATAATCCCAGCGGCAGGACTGACAGCAGCCGCCGCGGTTGGAATCCCGGGCTGTCATGTGATTGCTCAGCACGCATCGTCCTGAATAAGCGATACACATGGCGCCGTGGATAAAGGTTTCGATTTCAATATCCACCTTTTCCTTCATTTCTTTAATTTCCAGTCCGCTCGTTTCACGGGCAAGCACCACGCGGTCAAGCCCTTCTTCTTTCCAGAACTGCACCGCTTTCCAGTTGGAAAGGGACTGCTGTGTGCTGAGGTGAATTTCTACGTCCGGGGCCACTCTCCGGCATGTTTCAATAATCAGCGGATCAGCGACGATAATTCCGGCAACTTTTGCGTCTCCCAACGCTTTTAAGTATTCTTCCAGACCGTCCATATTTTCATTATGGGCGAAAATGTTTGTTGTCACATATATTTTTGCCCCGTATTTTTTGGCAAATTCTACGCCCTCTGCGATTTCTTCTATTGAGAAGTTATCCGCATTTGAGCGGAGTCCGTATTCCTGTCCTCCGATAAAAACCGCGTCCGCTCCGTAATGAACGGCAATTTTTAATTTTTCAAGGTTTCCTGCCGGAGCAAGGAGTTCAGGTTTTTTCGTAATGACGCGTTTTCCGTTTATGACTTTGGAAATGGTTTGATTTACGGCTGTCATCCGTTGCACCCTCCTTTTTAATAGACCGTTTCTTTAAAGAAGAATCCTGTGTCGATGCTTCTGTTCACAGGCTGAATGCTTTCAATCCGCTCTATCCAGCTCTCTTTTTTCTCTTCGTATGTCTCTCGGCTTTCGAAGCACAGATCGATTGCTTCTCTGTACATGCGGGTCACTTCAGTTAAGTATTCAGGAGACTTCAAAACTCCGTCGATTTTGAAAGAATCGATGCCGGCGTCCATCAGGTCCTCTAATTCATCAATCATGCACACATCGTTCGGGCTCATGATGTGCGTGCCGTTTTCATCTTCAAAAATCGGGTATTTATTGCCCCGTTCCTTGTCATGCAGAAACATTCCCGCTTCTTTTTTCTTCTGTTCGATATCCATGACTTTTCCCTGGTATTCGAAGTAATGGCCCACTAAAGAACGCTTCGATTGGAACATGCACGTCATGCCGTGGATTTGAATTTCAATTTCAACTTCGGCGTTTTCTTTTATGTCAATGATGCTGTCCATATTTAATTCCTTAGCCAGCACTGCCCGCCGTGCACCTTTGCGTCCCCAGTAATTGCAGGAATAGTAGTTGGTACCCGTTGTTTCCGTGCTCCAGTGCAGTTTAAGATCGGGAGCCGCTTCACGCGCCGCCATTAAAACGGCCGGATCACCGAAAACAGCCGCATCAACGCCGGCCTCCTGCAAAAAGGCAAGATAGCCGTTCAGCTCGTCCACTTTTTCGTTGTGAAAAATAGCATTGACGGCGGCGTACACTTTCGCGCCTTCCTGATGAGCTGTCTTTACGGCTTCTTTTATATCTTCTCTTGAAAATTCACCGGCCAGTCTCAGGCCGTATCTCTGTTCTCCGACTAACAGGGCCGTTGCGCCCGCTTGAATGAGCGGAAGAATATCCTGTACAGAAGTCGGAGTCACCAAAAGTTCAGGTTTTTTCATGATCATTCACCTCTTCTTTTTACTGATGGCGATGCCGTCTCCGACCGGCAGTATGACCGTTTGATAGTCAGGCCGGTTCATCAGCCATTGGTTATATTGATCAATTTTTTCAACAAGCTTCCGTCTTCTTTTCGGCTCAATGTCCGAGTGATTTTGTGCCACCAGTCCTTTAAACAGAACATTGTCTGTAAAAATGACTCCATCCGGCGCAAGCATCGGTTCATAGAGCTCAAAAAAGTTCGTGTACTGGCCTTTGGCCGCGTCGATAAAAATGGCATCATAAGGAGCCGTGACACGGACAGACTCAGAAAGTTCCAGCGCATCCCCGTGCATTACGCGAATCCGGTTTTCCATTTCAAAGTCTTTTATATTGTTCACAGCTTCTTCATAGCGTTTGTCGTCCCGTTCAATCGTGTAAATATTCGCATCCGGAAGCTCAAGCGCCATCCGTATGGCGGAATATCCGATTGCCGCGCCGATTTCCAAAATGTTTTTCGCCTGTTGAATCGACAGCATTTGAAGCAGCACTTCAATACCCGCTTCTTCCATAATCGGAACATGGTGCTCTTTTGCATAGGCTTCAAGCTTTTTCACTTTATCAGGCCGAGGCTTCAGCATCGCGTTTATATACTCGTTTATTTGTTCATACCGATCATTCACGGCAAACAGCCTCCGTTCTAAAAAGGAGTGCCCCTGACGAATCCGCGGGGACACTCTCTTAAGACACTTCTTTATCCATAAGTAAACAACCCGATATATTTTATCATAAAACCTTTCAGAATGGAATAAAAGGAGAGCTTTTGCCCTCCTTTTATTCGCTGTCTTTTTTGGAAATATACTTTTCCTTCGCTTTATTATGGTCTTTTAATGTTTTCGTGAAAACAACCTCGCCGTTTGATTTTGCAAGGAAATAGAGATAATCCGTTTTGTCAGGGCGGAGAGCCGCTTCCCATGATGAATCACCGGCATTTGCAATCGGTCCCGGCGGCAGCCCCTTATGTTTATACGTATTAAACGGAGAATCAATTTTCAGGTCTTTGTAGTAGACCCGGCTTTTATGCTTACCGGCCGCATATAATACCGTCGGGTCAGTCTGCAGCGGCATTTTTTCTGCAAGCCTGTTGTAAAAAACGCTGGCGATTTTGTGACGGTCGGCTTTGGCGGTGGCTTCTTCTTCAATAAGCGATGCCATCGTCAGCGCGTTATGGACGGAAAGTTTCTTTTTTTCCAGTTCAGATTTATACGTTTCAACACGGGTGTTTGTTTCCTGAACCATTGCCGTCAAAATCGTGTCAAGCGATGCATCCGGATCATTAAACGGATATGTGGCCGGATACAGATAGCCTTCGAGCGGATGCTTGAGCTTCTTGTTTGAAAGTGCGTCCGTTATTGTATCAGGAAACTGTTTTTTCAGTTTGCCGATGAATGTTTTGTCATCCAGTTTTGCCATGATCTCTTCTTTTGAATATGATGTTTCTTTTGCGATCGCATCCGCAATCTGTGTAAGCTGTTTTCCTTCAGGAACGGAGATCTGAAAGGCATATCCCGTTGATCCCGCGGTCAGTTTTTTGATAATCGCATCCGCATCCATTCCTTTATTCAGGTGGTAAAATCCCGCCTGAAACCCGGAAGCGCCTTTATACTTCACATACAGCTGAAATGCTTTTTTGCTTTTGATGACATGCTGATCCTCAAGAATTTCAGCGATTGCCGAAACGGAAGAACCGCTCGGAATATTAATATTGACTGCCGTTTTGCTGCCTTTGTCAACCGGGGACAGCAGAGATTTTCCATAGAAAAAAGCACCGCAAATGATGATAAGCAGAGCAATCACGGAGGACAGTATTATCGTTGTTTTTTTGTTTTTACGCGGAAATGAATTTTTAGTCTGATTGATATTCATACAAGTATTTTCCTCCCAACAGCTCTTATACTACATGATTCATGTGCATTCGGCAATTTATTACAAAAAAAAGCCGAAGCGCATATGCGCTCCGGCTTTTTCCGTTCATTTTATTCTTCGTCTTCTTCCGCTAAAAACGTGTTCAGCGTTTCTTCGATCATTTCCCACTCTTCATCGGTTTCAATCGGCATCAGTTCGCCGTCTTCACCGTTTTCGTTCGGTTCGAAGCTTGAAGCGTGAATTTCGATTTCATCATCGTCTTGAGCATCAATCGGATAATAAAGTACGTAAGATTTGTTGAATGTGTCGTTTTCAAATGTGAACAGCACTTCGCAAAGCTGTTCGTTGCCTTGATCATCGACAATTGTAATATGTTTTTCGCCGTGTTCCATTTCTTTCACCTCTTAGTTTAAACTGTCCAGATATCCTTGAAGGATCATGACAGCCGCCATTTTATCAATGACTTTTTTTCGTTTTTGCCTGCTGACGTCAGCCGCGATCAGCATTTTTTCAGCCGCCATCGTCGTCAGACGCTCGTCCCACAGCACAACAGGGACATTGTACGCTGTTTCAAGCAGTTTCGCAAATGTTTGGCTGGCTTCGCCTCTCGGACCGATCGTCCCGTTCATGTTTTTCGGAAAACCGAGCACGATCTTCTCTACATTATAGTCTTTCATCAGCTCGGATAAACGGTCCAGACCGTAATCTCCTTCAGCCTCGTTTATTTTTATCGTCTCAATGCCCTGAGCGGTCCAGCCCATTTCATCGCTTAAAGCTACGCCGAGTGTTTTCGTTCCAAGATCAAGTCCCAATATTCTCATGAATGTATTTACGCCTCTTTATGCTGTTCTAGATAGGATTTTACCAATTCCTCGATTAATTCGTCACGTTCCAGTTTGCGAATTAAGTTCCGGGCGTCGCGATGCCTAGGAATGTATGCAGGATCTCCAGACAGCAAGTATCCGACAATCTGGTTGATAGGATTGTACCCCTTTTCCTGAAGCGCATCATATACCGTAATCAGCACTTCTTCGACGTTTGTTTCAGCAGAATCATCGGAGAAATTAAATTTCATCGTTTTATCAAACGAGCTCACCGTTTTGCACCTCTTTCCCAAATTCGCAGGCAAAGTTCAGCCTGAGGTCCTCATCTTATCATCATTCTACACTAGTTGAAAGGATTATAAAACGGATTTTATCCAATCTTCCGCAGATGCGAGCGCCTCTTCCAATTTTTCAGGCTGCTTTCCGCCGGCCTGCGCCATGTCCGGACGGCCTCCGCCTCCGCCTCCGCAGACTTCAGCCGCTTGTTTGACCATTTTGCCGGCGTGAAGGCCTTTTTCAATCAGGTCTTTTGTTACGCCTGCTGAAAGGTTGACTTTCTCGTTTTGCACGGCGCCGAGAATGATGACCGCAGAACCGAGCTTCGCTTTCAGATCATCCACCATAGTGCGAAGGTGGTTCATGTCTTTCGCATTTACTTTTTCAGCCAGCACTTTTACGCCGCCGATGTCTTTTACTTTAGACAGAATGGCTCCGGCTTCCACATTGCCAAGTTTGCTGAGCAATGATTCATTTTCTCTTTGCGCTTCCTTCAGCTCCGCTTGAAGAGACTGAATTCGCTTCGGTACGTCTTTTACGTTTGATTTCAGCTCATCCGCAGCGTGCTGCAGAAGGCTGAGCTGGCTGTTCATTTCCTGATAAGCGCCTTTTCCTGTTACGGCTTCGATTCTTCGCGTACCTGCGCCGATCCCTGATTCGGATACGATTTTAAACAGGCCGATTTCAGCCGTATTCGTGACATGGCATCCGCCGCAAAGCTCCAGGCTGTAATCTCCGACTTGTACGACGCGGACGATATCGCCGTATTTCTCGCCGAACAGGGCCATCGCGCCCATTTCTTTCGCTTCATTGATCGGTTTCAAATCAATCGCTACCGGAATGCTCTCCCAGATTTTTTCGTTGACGATTCCTTCAATGCGTTCAAGTTCTTCTTTCGTCACTTGACCGAAATGAGAGAAGTCAAAACGCAGACGATTTTCGGTAACGAGTGAACCCGCTTGGTTGACATGTGTGCCGAGAACGTCTTTCAGCGCCTGGTGCAGAAGGTGGGTTGCTGTATGGTTTTTCACCACACCGCTTCTCATTTGATCTTCAACTTCAGCCGTCACGCTTGCGCCTTTTTGAATCGTGCCGCTATCCACCGTGCCTTCGTGTACATGCTGGCCGTTCGGAGCTTTTTTCACGTCTTTAATGGTTACGACAGCCTGCTCGCTTCTCAGCACTCCTCTGTCACCGATCTGTCCGCCGCTTTCAGCATAGAAAGGCGTTTTGTCAAGAAGAATTTGGACGGTATCCCCTTCATGCGCCTCGCTGATTAATTGCCCGTCATGAAGAAGTTCGATCACCTTCGCTTCAGCTTTTACGGCACTGTAGCCGACAAATGTGCTTTCTGCGGTAATGTCGCGCAATGCGCCGCCCTGCACCTGCATGCTTCCTACATCTTGGCGCGCATTTCTCGCCCGTTCACGCTGTTTTTCCATTTCGGCTTCAAAGCCTTTATGGTCAACCTTCATTTGTTCATCTTCCGCGTATTCCTCCGTCAATTCAACCGGGAATCCGTACGTATCGTACAGTTTGAATACGTCTTTTCCGGAGATGATGCCGCTGCCTTTTTCCTTCTCTTTCTTTATCACGTCAGATAAAATAGCCAGACCTTCGTTTAATGTTTCGTGGAAGCGCTCTTCCTCCGTTTTGATGACTTTGGCGATAAACTCTTGCTTTTCTTTCACCTCCGGATAGAAAGCGTCCATAATTCCTGCAACAGTCGGTACCAGCTCGTACATAAACGGACGGCTGATACCGATGGTTTTCGCGTATCGCACCGCCCGGCGCAAGAGGCGTCTCAGTACATACCCGCGCCCTTCATTTGACGGCAGAGCTCCGTCGCTTACCGCAAATGCGACCGTTCTGATATGATCGGCGATCACTTTAAAGGCCGTATCCTTCATTGCGTCCTTTCCGTAAGCATCTCCGGAAATGCGCTCTGTTGCTTCAATAATCGGCATAAACAAATCAGTGTCAAAGTTTGTCGGGACATCCTGAATCACGGAGACCATCCGTTCAAGCCCCATGCCCGTATCAATGTTTTTCTTCGGAAGCGGTGTGTACGTGCCGTCCGGGTTGTGGTTGAACTCTGAGAATACCAGGTTCCATACTTCAAGATAGCGGTCATTTTCGCCGCCCGGATACAATTCAGAATCTGACGGGTCATTGCCGTATTTCTCGCCGCGGTCATAGAAAATTTCCGTATTCGGTCCGCTCGGGCCTTCGCCGATATCCCAGAAGTTCCCTTCCAGACGGATGATTCTTTCTTCCGGAACGCCGATTTTTTCCGCCCATAGCGTATAAGCTTCTTCATCCTCAGGGTGAACTGTTACAGACAGCAGCTCCGGATCAAAGCCGATCCACTTTTCGCTCGTTAAAAACTCCCATGCCCACGTGATGGCTTCTTCTTTAAAATAATCACCGATGGAAAAGTTTCCGAGCATCTCAAAGAACGTGTGGTGGCGCGCCGTTTTCCCCACATTTTCAATATCATTTGTGCGGATTGATTTTTGCGCGTTTACAATTCTCGGATTCTCCGGCACAACGCGGCCGTCAAAGTACTTTTTCAGCGTCGCAACGCCGCTGTTGATCCACAGTAAAGACGGATCTTCATGCGGAACCAATGAGGCGCTCGGTTCAACGGCATGGCCTTTTTCTTTAAAGAAATCTAAAAACATTTGACGCACTTCAGCAGAAGTTAAGTGTTTCATCTATATTCCTCCTTATCACTACCCGAAATTCTCTTTTGCGACAGCAAAAAAGCTCTCTCCCTATGCAAACCATGCGTTCACACAGGGACGAGAGCTGTCTCGCGGTACCACCCTGATTACAGGCCGAAAAAGGCCTGTCACCTTTCATCCCGTAACGCAGGATTGCGGCAGCCTTTAACTGCACTCAGGATTAGCTTCGGCCGATCTTCTGCTGAAGCTCCTTTCAGCGTATCGGAGCTTCTCTCTTAAACAGGGCTTCGGCGTACTCATATCCGTCACTCGAGATTCGTATGTATTCTACTCGAAATTATAGACAAGCAGAACCCGAATGTCAATGTTCCGTCCTGATCCGCAAAAAGTGAATGGCCGTCACTTTTAAAACGGCTGCCGCCGGAACAGCGAGAATCATGCCGGGAATGCCCGCGAGCTCTCCTCCGGCAAGAAGCGCAAGCATGATCACGACGGGGTGCATTCTGAGACTTCGCCCGACAATGAGCGGGCTCAAAATGTTTCCTTCTATAAATTGAAGAATAAAAATCGTGACGATTACGATGATCACAGCCTTGGAGGAAATCGCCAGCGAAAGGAGCAGCGCCGGCACAGCGCCGATAAACGGGCCGAAATACGGGATGACATTTGTAATCCCGATGGCAAGGCCCAAAATCAGCGGGTAAGGAAGCCCGAAGAGCCAAAATGAAACGCCGGCTATTAACCCGAGCAAAAAACAAACGAGAAGCTGACCGCGGATGTAATCACCGAGAGAGTCGTCCACATCCCGCAGAAATTCACTCCCCCTTTTTCTCCAGGACTTCGGCGTCAAATACCAGACCGTCTTTTTCATGACGCCTATATCCTTCACCATATAGAACACGAGAAAAGGAATCGTCGCCGCGATCAGGATATAATCAAGCACGAAACGGATGCTTCTGATCGTGCTTTCAATCGTGCCGGCAAGAAACGTTTCTGTCTGCTGAATCATTTTGTCCATCCGATGGTGCATGCCGTCAGGCCAATGATCCGTGTGATTATGCAGATGCCTCAGCATGCTGTTGTAGTTTTCGGCAAGACCGGGAATGCTCTCAGACAGATCCTGCAGCTGTTCAATTAAAACAGGAACCCCTTTATAAACCCCCCAGCCGATTCCGCCGAAAAACAGGCAATAAATCAGAAGCAGGCTTAAAGTTCTAGGCATCCCTTTTCTATGAAGCCATTCAGTAATCGGAAGTAAAAGATAAGCAATAAATACTGCGATGAATATAGGAATAAAGAGAGATTTTATAACAAGCCAAATGGGAGACCATAACATATCGAGCATGCAAAAGACATACACTGTTAACAAAACGAGCAGACATACAGCCGTCCACAGTAAGAGCTGCAGCGGTTTTTGAAGCATGACGTTTCACCTCTTGCTTTATCTTTTGACAGAAAGCCGGAATTATTCTCGTTTCATAAACTCCGCCTTATGACGCAGACCTCTTGACGGGAATAATTATCAGAAATTACGAAATAATCTAAATAATATTCATAAAAGTCTGTATAACCATCGTAATGTGTTAAAGGATTTCAAAACTGTCCAGTCAATATGACTCATGTTTTTTTAAGGAGGATGGCCATGATTTCATTTCAGGATGTAAATAAGCACTACGGACATTTCCACGTGCTGAAAAACATTAATCTGCACATTAAAAAAGGGGAAGTCGTCGTTATCATCGGACCTTCAGGATCGGGAAAAAGCACGCTTCTCCGCTGCATTAATCAGCTGGAAACAGTTGATGGAGGCGCCTTAACGGTAAACGGCGTCTCCATCCGTGACAAGAAAACGGATATAAATCAGGTCCGCCGGAATATCGGCATGGTGTTTCAGCATTTTCATCTGTACCCGCACAAAACCGTTCTGCAAAATATCATGCTCGCACCGATCAAAGTGCTCAAGCAATCAAAAGAAGAAGCAAAGGAAACGGCCTTATACTATTTGAAAAAAGTCGGTATACCGGACAAAGCGGACGCTTATCCTTCACAGCTTTCCGGCGGCCAGCAGCAGCGTGTCGCCATCGCCAGGGGGCTTGCGATGAAGCCCGAAATTATGCTGTTTGATGAACCCACATCCGCGCTTGATCCGGAAATGATCGGGGAAGTGCTGGATGTCATGAAAACACTCGCAAAGGAAGGCATGACCATGGCAGTCGTCACACATGAAATGGGATTCGCAAAAGAAGTGGCGGACCGCATCGTGTTTATCGACGGCGGATCCATCTTAGAAGAAGCTGCACCGGCTGAATTTTACGAAAGCCCCCGTGAAGAGAGGGCGCGTTTATTCTTAAGCCGTATTTTAAATCACTGAAAAGAAACGGAGGAGCGCTTATGTCACGCGCAACAAAATGGTTGTCATTCGGATTGATATCACTGCTGGCCGTCTTTATGCTGGCAGCCTGCGGAGGGAAAGAAACGTCCGGGGATTCAAAAGGAACGGGAAAAGACACGTTAGCCTCTATTAAAGACAGAGACAAAATCATCTTCGGCGTCAAAACCGATACGAGGTTATTCGGGCTGAAAAACCCAAGCTCCGGTGATATTGAAGGCTTCGATATTGATATCTCAAAACAGCTCGCAAAAGATATTCTGGGGGATGAGAAGAAAGCGGAATTTAAAGAAGTGACGTCAAAAACGAGGATTCCGCTGCTGCAAAACGGCGATATCGACGCCATCACCGCCACGATGACGATAACGGATGAGCGGAAAAAAGAAGTTGATTTCTCAGATGTTTATTTTGAAGCCGGGCAATCCCTGCTCGTCAAAAAAGGAAGCAGCATCAAAAGCACCGAAGACCTGGGAAAAGGCTCAAAAGTATTGGCGGTAAAAGGCTCCACTTCCTCACAGAACATCAGAGAAAAAGCGCCTGACGCCTCAGTGCTGGAATTTGAAAATTACGCCGAAGCGTTCACTGCGCTTAAAGCTGGACAGGGAGATGCGCTCACAACCGATAATGCGATTTTATACGGCATGGCCGATGAAAATAAACAATATCAGCTGACGGGCGAAACCTTTACCGATGAACCTTACGGAATCGCCGTCAAAAAAGGCCAATCCGGCCTTGTCAAAGAAATCAACGCCTCTTTGAAAAAAATGAAAGCCGACGGCAGGTACGAAAAAATCTATAAAAAATGGATAAAAGAAGAACCGGCAAAATAGGACGGACCGCGGGATGAGCATGCATGCTCATCCCCGTTTTATAAGGAGTGACATAGATGAACTTTTCAATTTTAACGGAAAACTTCGATATGTATATGGACGGTTTCCTGCACACATTGCTTGCGAGCTTCATCGCGCTGGCAGGCAGCTTTGCGCTGGGCGTTCTGATCGCAGTCATGAGAATCACGGCTTTCAAACCCCTTCAATGGATCGGCACTGCGTATGTGGAATTTATCCGTAACATCCCGCTTCTCCTCATCACATTCGTTTTTTATTTCGGACTTCCGAACGCCGGGCTGAGACTGGACGGCTTTCAGGCGGGAACGATTGCGCTTACGATTTACACGTCCGCCTTTATCGCAGAAGCCATCAGAGCCGGAATTCAGACTGTCCCCAAAGGGCAGATGGAAGCGGCCAGATCGTCAGGCTTCACCTACAGTCAGGCGATGAGATATATCATTCTTCCTCAGGCCGTAAAAATCGTCATTCCCCCGCTCGGAAACCAATTTCTCAACCTTGTCAAAAACTCATCAATACTCGGAGTGGTGGCGGGACTCGATTTGATGTATCAGGCGGATCTCGTGTCCTCGAGCACTCTTGTCGTGTTTGATGTCTATATTTTCGTCGCGCTTTTTTATTTGATATTAACGATCCCGCTCAG
Source organism: Bacillus sp. SYZHCR11 (assembly GCF_057196865.1). Lineage (NCBI taxonomy): Bacteria > Bacillati > Bacillota > Bacilli > Caryophanales > Bacillaceae > Bacillus > Bacillus sp. SYZHCR11. The sequence goes on along the minus strand of NZ_JBXUND010000003.1, from coordinate 322,859 downwards.
CATCGGGGTTCACTATTTGGAAAGACGTCTCGGAAAGAGTTATTAGAGAAGGAGAGTGAATAACATGGATTTTAGCGGCGCCTATACACCTGACCATCTGCTGTTTTTATGGGACGGCTTTTTGGTCACACTTTATGTTGCGCTGATCTCCATTGTCCTGAGTTTTATGTTCGGGCTTGCCGCCGGCACTTTGCGCTATGCGAACATTCCTATCGTCTCGGGCATTATAGCGGCCATTGTGGAAACCATCCGCAACCTGCCGCTGTTATTAATCATTTTCTTTACGTTTTTTGCCCTTCCGGAAATCGGGATCAAACTGGAAATTACCGCGGCCGCCATCACGGCGCTGACGATTTTTGAATCGGCCATGCTGTCAGAAATCATCAGAAGCGGTTTGCAATCCGTTGACAAAGGACAGATTGAAGCGGCGCGTTCTTCAGGACTGACGTACACGCAGACTCTTTTTCTCGTCGTCATGCCGCAGGCGCTCAGGCGTATGGTTCCTCCGATTGTGAGCCAGTTTATCTCCTTATTAAAGGATACGTCACTTGCGGTCGTCATCGCTCTGCCCGAACTGATTCATAACGCGCAGATTTTAAACGGACAAAGCGCTGACGGGGGGTATTTTTTCCCGATCTTTCTGCTGGCGGCCCTGATGTATTTCGCGGTCAATTACAGCCTGTCTCTCGCTGCCAGACGGCTGGAAGCGAGACAAACGTAAAAAGGATACTTCCGGAGAAGTATCCTTTTTTCCGCTTAAAACATTTTCATGACTCGTCTTCTCATCCGTTTCATACCTTTTTTATTCAGCATATCGGACTGAGAAGCCATACGATACATAACGGCTCCAGCTCCTAAAGCCAACAGAGAGGTCATTGTTCTGCCCATCGCGCGTATCTCCTTTCAACTTTAAAAATTGATACTGCGTTCGTCTTCAGAAAACAAATCATCAAGACTGCTTAACGTGCCGTCTTCCTCTACTTGATGTGTCGCAATTTTGCCTTTGGCCACCGTCAGCTCAATGAAGCAGCCCCAGCAATAGTATTGGTTTACGCCGATTTTGCCGATATCTTTACTTTTGCAGTTCGGACATACAAGCACAGACTACACCTCTTATCCGTTCAGGACGATGCCTTCTTTCCCCGCTTCAATAAGCATATCGGCGGCGCGGCGCACTTGGCGTCTGCCAGCCAGATCTGAAAAGAAGCCGTCCGAGAGTTCATATGCTACGATTATGCCCCTGTCCAAACAAAAGTATACATCTTCCAGCAAACCGAACATTTCACCATCAGGCGATTTCACCGGCTGCATTTTAATCTGTTCAAAGGTGAAACAGCTCTTCGGCAAAGGCTGCAAATGAGCATGACCGGCAGCTACGGCTTCTTGATCCATCTCTTTTATATCACTTGCCCCTAAAAAAAGATGACGGTTGTGAAACAGGCGTTTCTGCTCCAGCACGAAACCGAGAAACCGGCCGTCCAGAGAGAAACATACATCCGATATCATCCCGAGACTGCGCCCGGTGTTTTCGTCATATACTGTTCGTCCTTCAGCTGCATGGCATGTTCTCAAAGTGTGATCAACCACCTTTTGTTGAACACGTATAGGTTTTGCCAAGAAGCCGGGCAGCATACTTTGAAATGACTTCCACAGGCGAAAACCCGGCGCATGAACATGTGCCGGGTTTTATTTACGCTTTTTCTTCCATAAAGTCAAAAGGCGTGATGCCTTCCATTCCGATGTTCGCATCATATACACTGAACGGCAGCTCTTTTTGCAGGGCGGCCAGTTCTGCATCCATCTCTTCAGTCTGCTCTGTGAGCCTGTTTTTAAGCGACGTCTGTCTGACGGTGGCATCATTGTTTTTAACGCCCCATTCAAGCGCTTCTTCTTCTCCGCAAAGAATCAGGAATTTTTTCGCTCTTGTAATGGCGGTATAAAGCAGATTTCTCCTGAGCATTCGATAGTAGCCTTTGACGACAGGCAGGACGACAATCGGGAATTCGCTCCCCTGCGACTTATGAATGGAACAGCAGTAAGCGTGGGTAAACTGGCTGAAATCCTTTTTCGTAAAGGTGATTTCGTTGCCGTCAAACGAGACGACGACCATGTCTTCTTTTTCCGTATTTTCTTTGGCATAAAAAATGGACACGATTTCGCCGATATCGCCGTTAAACACATTGTTTTCCGGCTGGTTGACAAGCTGCAATATTTTATCGCCCGTCCTGTAGACGACATCTCCGAATTTCAGCTCCCGCCTTTTTTCTTTCGGCGGATTCATGATGTCCTGAAGAAGCATATTCAGCTCGTTAATTCCCGCTTTTCCCCTGTACATCGGGGCAAGCACTTGAATATCTCTGGAGGTATACCCCTTTTTTAACGCGTTCGAGACGACCTGATCCACGACTTCTTTAATCTGTGAAGAATTACAGCGGATAAATGAGCGGTCCTTTGTCGGCGCGGTCAGCCCCTTTGGAAGCAGCCCTTTTTTCATATCATGGGCAAGTTCCACAATGGATGATCCTTCAGCCTGACGGTAAATATCTGTCAGGCGCACGGTCGGCAGCACCTCAGAAGCCAAAAGATCTCTGAGCACCTGCCCCGGTCCTACTGAAGGAAGCTGGTCTTCATCACCGACAACAATGAGCTGAATGTGCTTAGGAAGCGCCTTAAACAAATGGCTGGCGAGCCAGATATCAAGCATACTCGCTTCGTCTATAATGATCAGTTTCCCTTCAATCGGCTGATCTTCGTTGTAGGTAAAGCCTTCAGCGCCATTCCAGCCGAGCAGCCTGTGAATCGTAACAGCCGGCAGACCCGTAGATTCGCTCATCCGTTTTGCGGCTCTTCCGGTCGGCGCGGCAAGCAGCACCGGAAACGCCTCGTCTTTTTTATAATCACCGGGGTCAAGGGATACGCCGTGCAGTTCACTGTATAATTCCACGATTCCTTTAATAACGGTCGTTTTCCCCGTTCCAGGTCCTCCGGTCAGTAAAAGCATCGGTGAAGACAGCGCTTTTTGAATGGCATCCTTTTGGCTTGGTGCGTATTGAACATTCATCCGTTCTTCCAGTTCACCGAGTGCAAGCAGAAATTCCGATTCAGGAAATTGATCGGCATACTCCGTCTGAGCGGCAATGTCGAGCACGCGTTTTGCGACGTTTTGTTCCGCGTAAAACAAGGACGGAAAATAGCAGCGCTCTCCTTCGATGACGATATCCTTACTCTCCCCGAGGGCGATGATGCCGTCAGCCGCATCCATTTCCGTGACGCGGCCGCCTTCAGCTGACTGATTCAGAAGCGTTTGCGTATTGATAATCAGCTGCTTCGTTTCTATGTACGTATGGCCCTCTGAAAGACAGGTCGATTCAATCGTATATAAGATTGCCGCTTTGATCCGCTCCGGGTGGTTTCCTGACAGACCCATTTTTCCGCCCAGCTCGTCAGCTTTCACAAAGCCGATGCCTTCAACGTCTTTTACAAGCTGATAAGGATTTTCCTGAATTTTCTCCAAGGTTTCCGTTTCGTAGGCCTGATATATTTTCATGGATAGCTGGGGCCCGAAACCGTATTGGTTCAGAGAGATCATAATCTGTTCAAGCCCCTGATGCCGCTGCAGCTCTCCCGCCAGTTTGTCCGCTTTCTTTTTTGACATTTTCGGCACATCATAAAGCACCGACGCATCAGCCAGAATTTTATTGAGCGCGCCGTCTCCAAGCTTTTTGACGATTTCTTCCGCCGTTTTTTTTCCGATTCCTTCAAACAGATCACTTGATAAATAGTGAATGATTCCTTCTTTTGTGGTCGGAATTTCTTTTTTAAAGTGTTCAGCCTGAAATTGCAGGCCGAACTTAGGATGCGTGGCAGTTTTTCCGTAAAATGTGTAGGTCTCATCTTCTTGCAGCAGAGGGAAGTAGCCCGTTACGGATACGACCTTGTCTTCGATCGCCTCAGACGTTTCTGCAACCTTGACTTTCAGCACTGTATACAGGTTGGTGTCATTATGATAAATGACCGTATGAATGACGCCTTTTACATACGGCTGTTCTTCGATGTTCAGCTGATCCACGAGCCTTCCCTCCTTTTGTTATGACTGGGTGATAAGCTGTTTCGCATGAAGCGCAAGCATATGATCAGGCTGTATGCCGATTGCGCCTTCCAGCATCTCAAGCGCCTTTTCACGATTTTCTTTGTATGCGTAAGCGACCCCGGCATTATAAAATGCGTCCGCGTGGCCTGGATCCTGCTCGATCACCGTCTCAAACTGCGCAAGAGCTTCATCCAGCATTTCTTCATTTGCAAGACACATTCCGAACTGGAAGCGCGCTTCCGTGTCATTTTCGTTTAATTCAACGGCACGCTGCAGATACGGCAGTGCAAGCTTCGGCCGCTCTAATTTAACGAGAACGGTCCCCAGCATATAAAACAAATCTCCGTTTTCCATTCCGGAGCGAAGCGCTTTTTCAAACATATCCTTCGCTTCGGAAAACGATTCTTTCATCACATATACGTTTCCCGCACCGTAATAAGCGGCTGCCGCCGAATTGTCCAATTCAAGCGCTCTGTTATAGAATGCAAGCGCCCGTTCGAGTTCGTTCACAGAAGAAAGCAGATTTGCGAAGTTGATGTACGGCACCGGATCTTGGCCGTTTTCCTCAATCGCTTTCGTAAAAGCCTCTGCCGCTTTTTCAAAATCGCCCTCCTGCATGGCGTCAATCCCGATTTTATTATAATCCATTTTTAACTTCCTTTCGCTAAAAAACCCCAACATGCGAGTTGAGGTTTTTTACATGTGTTATACGTACCACAGTTTTGTTCCGTCTTTATAAACGTCATCTATCGTTCCGCCGCCGAGGCACTCTTCTCCGTCATAAAAAACGACGGCTTGTCCCGGCGTAACGGCGCGTACCTGCCCGTCAAAAATGATTTCCGCTTCATCATCACCCGTCATTTTCACCGTTACTTTGTGATCTTCCTGACGGTAGCGGAATTTCGCCGTGCATGTCATTTCGCCGCCGTCCATCAGACCCGGACGCGTCCAGCTGACATTTGTCGCCGTGATCTTATCGGAATACAGAAGCGGATTATGGAACCCTTGATCAACATACAGTATGTTTTTTTCAAGATCTTTACCGACGGCGAACCACGGCTCGCCGCTTCCGCCGATTCCAAGACCGTGGCGCTGTCCGATTGTATAATACATCAGACCGTCATGACGCCCTTTTATTTCTCCGTCCATTGTCATCATATCGCCCGGCTGAGCGGGGAGATATTGGCTGAGAAACGTTTTGAAGTTGCGTTCGCCGATAAAACAGATTCCCGTGCTGTCTTTTTTCGCAGCTGTCGCAAGTTCTGCTTCTTTGGCAATTTCCCGCACGCGTCTTTTTTGCAGATCACCGATCGGGAACATGACTTTACTGAGCTGTTCCTGATTGAGCTGATTCAGAAAATAAGTCTGGTCCTTGTTTTCATCCAGACCGCGGAGCATGCGCACTGTACCTGCGCTTCTGTCCACGCGGGCGTAATGGCCCGTCGCAAGATAATCCGCGCCGAGTGACAGAGCATGATCCAAGAAAGCCTTAAACTTAATTTCTTTATTGCACATGACATCCGGATTGGGGGTTCTTCCGGCTTTATATTCATCAAGGAAATATTGAAATACCTTTTCCCAATATTGCTTCTCAAAATTGACGGCATAATACGGAATTCCGATCTGGTTGCAGACCCGGATGACGTCTTCATAATCTTCCGTCGCCGTGCAAAAACCGTTTTCGTCCGTATCATCCCAGTTTTTCATAAAGATTCCGATTACATCGTAGCCCTGCTCCTTCAGCAGAAGGGCCGCCACGGAAGAGTCCACGCCGCCGGACATGCCGACTACGACTCTTGTATCCTCCGGCCGTTTTTCCATTTGCATTCACTCCATTAAAAACATAAGTCCGCCGTTTTAAGCAAGCCGTTTAACGACGGCGGCAAGCTTTTCGGCGGCTGTTTCGATTTGTTCCGCCGTATTGCCGAGGCCGAAGCTGAGGCGGATTGACGAAGTCAGCCTGCCGCTCTCACTTCCGAACATGGCCGTAAGCACATGGGACGGAAGAATGGATCCCGCCGTACAAGCAGATCCGCTGGAGACGGCAATGCCTTCCATGTCAAGATTGACCAGCAGCGCTTCCACCGGCACACCGGGAAAGTAAAGGTTTAAAATATGAGGCAGGCATTTCTCGGCATCTCCGTTCACCTCCGCTGTAACGCCGGCTTCTTCCAGCGTGCTCATGATGATGTTCTTAAACTCCTTATACTTCGCTGTTTTCTCTTCCCTCTCACGGTTTGAAAGGACGACCGCTTCTTTTAAGCCGGCGATGCCCGGTACATTTTCCGTCCCCGCGCGGCGCTTTCGTTCCTGCTCTCCCCCAAGAAGAATCGGTGACAGCTTCACCTCTTGATTTACATATAAAAAGCCTGTCCCTTTAGGCCCGTTAAGCTTGTGACCGGAAACAGACAGCATGTCAATTCTGCTTTTTTTCACATCAATCGGCATATAACCGAATGCCTGGACGGCATCTGTGTGAAAATAGGCTTGATGCCCGCTTAACAGCTCTCCGATTTCGTCAATCGGCTGAATGGTTCCGACTTCGTTATTGCCATACATGACGGTAACAAGGATTGTATCATCACGGAGCGCTTCTTTCACCTGATTTGCACTGATCCGTCCTGAAGGGCCGGGCATGAGGTATGTCACCTCAAAGCCGTCTTCTTCCAGCTTTTCGCAGGCGTGCAATACAGCATGATGCTCAACAGCGGTCGTAATGATATGCTTTCCTTCATTCTTCCGGGCGGCAGCCGTTCCGAAAATGGCTAAATTATCAGCCTCCGTACCGCCGCTTGTGAAAATAATTTCCTGTTCTTTCGCACTGATTTCGCGCGCGATGTCCGCTCTCGCTTCATCGACCCATTTCCGGGATTCTCTCCCGAATGAATGAATGCTTGACGGGTTGCCGAAACTGCCGAAGAAATGGGGCTTCATTTCTTCGAGCACACGTTCATCCATGGGGGAAGTCGCGGCATGATCTAAATAAATCCGTTCCATTGTCTGTACACCTCTGGTTTAAATATAGAACATATAAGCTTCCTGCTCGCCGTCCGTGTAGCTCGCAAGGTCTTCTAACGTCGTGCTGTCCAGCACGTCTTTTACAGCGTCGCGGATGCGGATCCATAACTCCCGCTTGGCAGGCTCTTCATCCTCAAGCACTTCTACCGGGCTGATCGGCCCTTCCAGCACTCTGATAATATCTCCGGCCGTTATCTCTTCAGGCTGACCCCCGAGCACGTAACCCCCGTAAGCGCCTCTGATGCTTTTTACGAGTCCGGCGTTTCTGAGCGGTGATACAAGCTGTTCCAAGTAATGCTCAGAAAGGCTGTTTGTTTGGGCGATGCTTTTGAGCGACGTCGGACCGTCTCCGTGCTTTTTCGCCAATTCAATCATAATGGTGAGCCCGTATCTTCCCTTTGTCGATATTTTCAATATGAACACCCCAGTCAATTCTAATTGTTAATTTATACAAGTAAATGGATATGAATAATCTGTTTAGTATCTTATAGACCAACTGTTATTATAACATAACTTATCCTAATTTTCATTGAAACACGGGGCCCGCCGCAATTCGCTTTTCTAATCGTCCGTTTTCCGTTACCCTGTATATGTAAGGAGAGATGTTCATGAAACCATTGGCGTATCGGATGCGGCCTGCCAATATCGAAGACATTATCGGTCAGGAACATTTGGTCAAAGAAGATAAAATCATCGGCAGAATGGTGCGTGCGAAGCACTTATCATCCATGATCCTGTACGGACCGCCGGGCATCGGAAAAACGTCCATCGCCACAGCGATCGCAGGATCGACAAGCATCGCATTCAGGAAATTGAATGCCGTCATTCATAATAAAAAAGACATGGAGATTGTCGTACAGGAAGCGAAAATGTCAGGCCAGGTCATTTTAATCCTTGATGAAGTGCACAGACTTGATAAGGGAAAGCAGGATTTTCTGCTGCCCTATTTAGAAAACGGCATGATTATTTTAATCGGCGCGACGACCGCCAACCCTTATCATGCCATTAACCCGGCCATCAGAAGCCGGACCCAGATATTTGAGCTTGAACCGTTAACACCCGATCTGATCAGGCAGGCATTGAAAAGAGCGCTCACAGATGAACACCGGGGACTCGGTTCCTACAGCGTTTCGGTGGACGACGACGCGATGGATCATTTCGCACAAGGGTGCGGAGGAGACGTCCGCTCCGCTTTGAACGCACTGGAGCTTGCCGTGCTCTCCACAAAGGAATCAAGCGACGGGACGATCCGGATTACACGGGAAACGGCGGAAGAATGTCTGCAGAAAAAAAGCTATACCCATGATAAAAACGGCGATGCGCATTATGACGTCTTATCCGCGTTCCAAAAATCGATCCGGGGCTCGGACGCAAACGCCGCCCTTCATTATCTGGCCCGTCTGATCGAAGCCGGAGACCTTGAAAGCATATCAAGAAGGCTTCTCGTGATCGCCTATGAAGATATCGGCCTCGCAAGCCCGCAGGCAGGCCCCCGGGTGCTGAGCGCGATCCAGACCGCAGAACGGATCGGCTTTCCGGAAGCGAGAATTCCGCTGGCCAATGCGGTAATCGAATTATGCCTCTCGCCGAAATCAAACTCCGCCATTTCAGCCGTTGATGAGGCGCTCAAAGACATCAGGACGGGTAAAATCGGCGATGTGCCGAAACATTTAAAAGACGCCCACTATAAAGGGGCCCAAGAGCTCGGACGCGGGATCGGCTATCAATATCCCCACGATTTCGAGAACGGATGGGTCGAACAGCAATATTTGCCCGATCCGTTAAAAAACAAGCAATACTATAAACCGAAACAAACGGGGAAATTTGAAGCCGCCATAAAGCAAGTGTATGAAAAACTGATGAAGCAGAAAAAATAACCGGACAAGATCTTTCGTGTAAACGGCGGATTCAAATAAAAAAACAGCCTTTCCTGAAGAAGGCTGTTTTTCTTTTTACTTATCTTTAACCCGTTTAATGTCGATGTCCTTTAAGAGCTCCATGACAACATGTCCGCCCATAATCAGACCGGCCACTGACGGAACCCAGGCGTTGGAAGACGGCGGCATTTGCGCTTTGCGGATTTTCGCTTCATCATTCCCGACTTCTTTTCTGACGTCTTCACGGATGACGATCGGGCTTTCATCAGAAAAAATGACCTGTACGCCTTTTTTAATGCCCTCTTTACGAAGCCTTGTGCGGACGACTTTGGCAATCGGATCAGTATGGGTTTTTGAAATATCAGCAATCTGAAAGCGTGTCGGGTCTGTTTTATTCGCCGCTCCCATGCTTGAAATCAGCGGAACATTCCGTTTCAGACATTCTTTCATCAGATGAATTTTATAATGAATCGTATCCGACGCGTCAATGACGTAATCGAGCGGATACTCAAAGAACTGCTCATACGTCTCTTCTGTATAAAACATTTTTAAGGCGACGACGTCACAATCCGGATTAATATCAGCGATCCGCTCTTTCATCAATTCTGTTTTCGGCTGTCCCACCGTCGACAAGAGCGCATGCAGCTGGCGGTTTACATTTGTAATATCAACATCATCTTTATCGACAAGCACGATCCGCCCCACTCCGGACCTCGCCAATGCTTCGGCTGCGAATGAACCGACTCCGCCGACGCCGAGAACGGCCACCGTGCTGTTTTTTAACGTGTCCAGCCCTTCTTTTCCAATCGCTAGCTCATTTCTGGAAAACTGATGTAACAAGAACCTCACTCCACATTCTGGTTTTATAAACTCGGCTTGTCAAAAAGCCGCTGGTTTTAGCGCACAAAAAATAAAGTCCCAATTGTGCCGTTGCAGCTTTCCTTCGTTTTGAACCCGCTCTCAGCAGGTGGGTGCCCTTTTTTAAATCTTGTAAGTCCTCTTTAGCGAATGAAAAGAGGCATGTACGCCATTTAAAAATGCGGGCTCCCAAATCAAAAAAATGTTCGGTCAAAACTAGGTGTACAACTAACACATCAGGACTTTATTTAACTTGTCAAAATCATATCACAGCAGATTTTGATTTTCAAGAAACAAACTGCCGATCTTTACTGTTTCACTTTTCTTTTGACAGAAAGGTGAAGTTCTTCAAGCTGGGCGTCGCTCACTTCGCCGGGCGCTTCCGTAAGAAGGCAGCTTGCGCTTGCCGTTTTCGGGAAAGCGATCGTATCTCTTAAGTTAGTGCGGCCTGCAAGAAGCATAACCAACCGGTCTAAGCCGAGCGCGATTCCGCCGTGCGGAGGGGCGCCGTATTCAAAGGCTTCAAGAAGGTATCCGAACTCCTGCTCCGCTTCTTCTTTTGTAAAGCCGAGAAGCCCGAACATTTTTTCCTGAACGTCTTTTTCAAAAATACGGATTGAGCCTCCGCCGAGTTCATAGCCGTTTAAGACGAGGTCGTAAGCCTGCGCTTTCATATCTTCAGGCGCCGTTTCAATCAGGTCAAGATCTTCACGGACAGGCATTGTAAACGGATGGTGAGCCGCATAGAAACGGCCTTCTTCCTCATCATGCTCCAATAACGGCCAGTCCACAACCCACAGGAAGTTGAAGAGGCTTTCGTCAATCAGGCCGCGTTCTTTGCCGAGCTTTAAGCGAAGCGCGCCGAGGGATTGAGCCACAACCTCAAACTTATCAGCGCCGAACAGGAGCAGATCGCCTTCAGAAGCATCAAGCGCTTCAGCCAGTTTTGCCTGCTTCTCTTCATCAAAGAATTTCGCAATCGGGCCTTTTACGCCGTCAGCTTCTACTTTCACCCAAGCGAGACCTTTCGCGCCGTAATTTCCGGCAAAAACGCCGAGCGCATCGATATCTTTTCTGGAATAGTCGCCGGCAGCGCCTTTGACATTGATCGCTTTTACAACGCCGCCGTTTGCCACGGCTGATGAGAACACCTTAAATTCAGTATCTCTCACTATGTCTGACACGTCCGTCAGCAGCATGCCGAAGCGGGTATCGGGTTTGTCGGAACCGTAGCTGTTCATCGCTTCTTCATATGTCATTTGCGGAAGCGGAAGCGATACTTCAACGCCTTTTGTTTCGAGCATGACTTTCGCCATCATCTCTTCCGCCAGAGCCATGATGTCCTCTTGACTCATAAAGGACATTTCAATATCAATCTGCGTAAATTCCGGCTGGCGGTCGGCACGCAAGTCTTCATCGCGGAAGCAGCGGGCCACTTGATAATACCGTTCAAAGCCCGACACCATCAGAAGCTGTTTAAAAATCTGCGGCGATTGCGGAAGGGCGTAAAATTCCCCTTCATGCACCCGGCTCGGCACTAAGTAATCACGGGCGCCTTCGGGAGAACTTTTTGTTAAAATCGGTGTTTCAATATCAAGAAATCCGTTTTCATCCAAGAAATGGCGGATGGATTTTGTGACTTGATGCCGCATTTGCAATGTTTGAAACATCGCCGGGCGGCGCAAATCCAAATAGCGGTGTTTTAACCGGACGTCTTCAGAAACGTCAGCCGCCTGGTCACTGATCGGAAACGGAGGCGTTTTCGCCGTACTGAGCACCGTCACCGCTTCAGCTTTGATTTCAATTTTACCGGTTTTCAGGTTGGGATTCACCGTGCCTTCTTCACGGGCAGAAACCGTGCCTTCGATATCAAGCACATATTCGTTTCTGATTGCTTCCGCTGCGGCAAGGGCTTCCTTCGATACGTCAGGGTTGAACACGACTTGCACAATACCCGAGCGGTCACGCAAATCAATGAAAATCAAGCCGCCGAGATCGCGCCGCTTCTGCACCCACCCTTTCAGTTTGACGGTTTCGCCAATCGCTTTTTCAGTTATCTCGCCACAATAATATGTTCTTCCAAACATAGCGTTCCTCTCCTTCACTGCTTTTGATCTGCCTTTAACACTTGTATCAGCTCGTCTAACACCACTTCACGCTGCTCTCCTGTTTCCGCATCTTTTACATTGATTTTATTTTGGGCAAGCTCATCTTCCCCTAAAATCGCAATAAAACGTGCGCCGAGACGGTCAGCCGTTTTGAATTGGCCCTTCATCTTTTTATTTTCATAATCGATTTCACTTGAGATGCCCGCTTCTCTCAGTTTGTACACGAGGGAAACGGAATAATCCTTCGCTTTTTCTCCGAGCGTCACGATGTAGCAGTCGATCCCCTGATTGACGGGAAGGTCTGTTTTCTCAGCGTCAATGGCTGCCAGCAGTCGTTCGATGCTCATCGCAAATCCGATACCCGGCGCTTCAGGTCCGCCGATCTGTTCAACAAGCCCGTCATAGCGGCCCCCGCCGGCAAGGGTTGTAATCGCTCCGAACCCTTCGGCATTGCTCATAATTTCAAAAGCGGTATGGTTATAATAATCAAGCCCTCTGACAAGGTTCGGATCTATTTCGAACGGGATGCCGAGACCGTTTAAGTATTGTTTTACTTTCTCAAAATAAGCGGCTGATTCTTCATTTAAGTAATCAAGAATGGACGGAGCCGTTTTCATCAGTTCATGCTCTCTGTCTTTCTTGCAGTCAAGAATTCTGAGCGGGTTTGTGTGCAGACGCGATTGGCAGTCTGAGCAAAATTCTCCGATGCGCGGTTCAAAATGTTTGACGAGCGCTTCCCGGTAGGATTTGCGGCTCTCCTGATCACCAAGGCTGTTCAGCACAAGCTTGACATGTTTCAAACCGGCTTTACGGTAAATACTCATCGCAAGCGCAATGACTTCTGCATCCACGGCCGGATCTTTGGAGCCGATCGCTTCAATTCCGAATTGATAAAATTGGCGGAAACGCCCTGTCTGCGGACGTTCGTAACGGAACATCGGTCCGACATAATAAAGCTTCGTCGGCTGCACCGGGTTCGCAAATAATTTATTTTCATTGAACGCGCGGACTGCGGCGGCTGTTCCTTCCGGCCGAAGCGTCAAGCTTCTCCCTTTGCGGTCTTCAAACGTGTACATTTCTTTCTGCACGATATCTGTAGACTCACCGACGCCTCTTGCGAATAATTCCGTATGTTCGAAGATCGGCGTGCGGATTTCTTTATATTGATAAGTGCGGCACGTCTCCCTCATAATTTGTTCGACGAACTGCCATCTGTCTGATTCACCCGGCAGTATGTCCTGTGTGCCTCTTGGAATGTGATATGCCATGTTACAGGCCTCCTTAATGTCTTTCTTCAAATAAAAAAACTCCCGCTCCTACTATACATGTATAGTAGGGACGAGAGTTATACCCGTGGTGCCACCCTAGTTGGAATGCCGAAGCATCCCCGCTCTGACCTTTAACGCAGGTTCACGTCCGCTGCCTAATGACTTGCAAAAGCGTTCAGCAGGGAACCTCCGGAGTGTTGTTTCGAGAAAGATGCAGTGCGGATCCGCTTTCAGCCCGGGACGGTTCCTCTCTTTTCCATGCATTCTGACCTACTCTTCTCCATTATCGGTTCAAAATCGTTATCATGAGTTATGTACATCAATTTCTATTATAATAATGGGATTGCACTCCCCTGTCAAGTTTTATTCCGTCTGTTTTTCCTTGCGACCGCTTCTTTCGATAAGAGACCGAACTCCGTCGCCGTCTCTTCAAGAAAACCCGCCTTTTCTCTATCGCTCTGATCACTGAAGTGCAGATTTCCTTCCGCATCGTGCAGCGCGCGTCCCATTTTTGGTTGATATTTCATGATTTGCACACCTTTTCGCTGTATTTATGACTAGTATAAACAAACCATTTTATTTTTATTTAACATTCAGCAAGGAAAATACGATATTATACAAGAATGTATTTTAGTTAGTTCAGAAAGGAGGACAGCCATGAAGAAGAGAACTCTTGCTCTTATTTTATGCGGCGTCATCATCACAGCGCTTCTTCCGTCATTTCACACCGCAATCGCCGCAGAGGGAGAAGCGGTCATCGCGACAGACAAGATCAATGTCAGAGGCGGTCCCGGCCTGAGCTACGGAATAAAGGCTGAAGTAAAAAAAGGGGAAAGATACCCGATCGTTAAAGAAGAGGGAGACTGGGTACAGCTTCAGCTGAGCCCCGGTAAAACCGGATGGGTCGTTTCCTGGCTGATATCAAAAACAGCCGGGGGAGCAGACAATTCATCCGCAAAAAGCGGAACGGTCACTTCCACCGATCCTGACCTCCGCATCAGAAAAGGCCCGGGGACATCGTATGAAGTCATCGGCAAACTTCCGCAAGGCGCGCATGCATCCGTGCTGGACAAGAACAGCGGATGGGTGAACATTTCTTATCAAGGCACAACCGGGTGGGTTTCTTCCGAATACGTCACCGCGGACAGCGGCGGATCGGATACGAAAGCAACTTCGGCCCGAAGCGGGTCAAAAAGCGGGACGGTCGGCGTTTCTTCATTGAATGTCAGAAGTGCAGCGTCACATGATTCAGCGATTATGACTAAATTATCACGCGGAACAAAGGTTTCCATCTTAAGTGAAGACCACGGCTGGCTGAAAATTGAAGCAAACGGGCAAAAAGGCTGGGCAGCAAGCCACTACATCATAAAGGATTCTGACTCATCGGGCAGCGCATCCGGCTCGGGAGACGGTTCTGCGGGCTCAGGCTCCTCGAAAAAAGCGTATATTGTTTACGGCGGCACCAACTTAAGGAGCTCGGCCTCGACTTCCGCTTCTATCGTAAAAAGAGCAGATAAAGGCGCAGCCTACCCGATTGTCGGCTCAAGCGGCAAATGGTATGAAGTCCGGCTTGAAAACGGACAAACCGCATATGTGGCAGACTGGGTCGTACAAACGTCAAAAAGCGGTGAGGAAACAGGCGAAGCACCTTCTCCCAACACGTCAGGCGGCAGCGGCTCACTTAAAAACAAAACGATCGTCGTTGATCCCGGACACGGAGGAAAAGACAGCGGAACGATCGGCTACTCCGGAAAGTTTGAAAAAAACGTAACGATTAAAACCGCTAAGCTGTTAGCCGGAAAATTGAGAGCGGCCGGTGCAAACGTGTATATCACCAGACAGGATGATACATTTATCAGCCTGCAGGCCAGGGTTTCAACCTCTCATTACCGGAATGCGGATGCCTTTATCAGCATTCACTATGACAGTTATGCCGATACGTCAACGCGGGGAAGCACGGCTTATTATTACAGTCCGTCTAAGGACCGCCAGCTTGCCTCAGACGTCCATTCTGAAGTAGTGAAGCGTTCCCCTATTCCTGATCGCGGCGTTCTGTTTGGCGATTATTACGTCCTGAGGGAAAATAAACGGCCTGCCATGCTGTATGAGCTCGGCTATCTCAGTCAACCGCAAGAAGAAACAATCATACATAGCGGCTCTTATCAGGAAAAAGTGACAGACGGAATTGAAAGCGGATTGGAACATTATTTTCAATCATAAAAAAAAGCTGCCGAACGGCAGCTTTTTTATTGTTTAGAATCCATAATCAATGTAATCGGCCCGGAATTCGTCAGCTGAACATCCATCATGGCTCCGAATTTTCCGGTTTCCACTTTGACTCCTTTTTCCCGAAGGAGTCCGTTCCACTTTTCATAAAGGAGCACAGCCTGATCCGGTTTAGCCGCATTCATAAAATTCGGGCGTCTCCCTTTCTTTGTTTCGCCGTAAAGCGTAAACTGGGAAACGGATAAAATCTCCCCGCCCGTATCCAAAAGCGATAAATTCATCTTGCCGCTTTCATCATCAAAAATCCGAAGATTCACGATTTTATCCGCCAAGTAAGCGGCATCTTCTTCTGTATCTTCATGAGTGATGCCGACAAGCGCCATAATACCGGGTCCGATCCGGCCGGCGACAGCGCCGTCAACCGTCACACTTGCTTCTGTTACACGCTGAACAACTAATTTCATAGCAAGCTCCTTTTAGTTCATTACCCGCCGGACTGAATAGATGTCTCTGATCTGTTTAATCCGCTCGACCACTTTGTGCAGATGATTAATGTTTTGAATAAAAATCGCCATATGAATCGTAGCGACTTTATTGCGGTCGGATTTGCCGGAAACAGAGGAGATGTTGGTTTTCGTTTCATTTACGGCTTGGAGCACCTCATTTAAAAGCCCGAGACGGTCATACCCCAAAATCTCAATCTCAACGTTATATTCTTTGCGTCTTTGAACCTGTGATTCATGCTCCCATTCAACGGGAATCAGACGTTCCTGCGCTTCATTCGTTTTGACGTTCGGACAGTCGTCCCGGTGAACGGATACACCGCGCCCTTTTGTAATAAAACCGACGATATGGTCGCCCGGCACCGGGTTGCAGCATTTCGACAAGCGGACGAGAAGGTTGTCAATGCCTTTTACGCGCACACCCGCTTCCCGTTTTCTCCCTTGAGGATAATGTTTCGGCTCGGAAGTGACTTCCTGAACGATTTTTTCCTGCTCTTCCTGGTCACGCAGCTTCCGTTCTTTTTCGGTGAGCCTGTTGGCCACCTGAAGAGCGGTAATGCCGTTATATCCGACCGCCGCGTACATATCCTCTTCATTTGAGAAATTGAACTTGTCGGCAACTTTTTGAAGATTTTCGAGCGTTAAAACATCTTTCACTTCAAAATCAAGATTTTTAATTTCTTTCTCGACAAGCTCACGGCCTTTTTCGACATTTTCTTCACGGCGCTGTTTCTTAAAGAATTGGCGTATTTTGTGTTTCGCCTGGGACGTCTGCGCCAGTTTGACCCAGTCTTGGCTCGGACCGTAAGAATGCTTGGACGTCAGAATCTCGACGATGTCGCCCGTCCGGAGCTTATGGTCAAGCGTCACCATTTTTCCGTTCACTTTCGCCCCGATTGTTTTGTTGCCGATCTCTGAGTGGATCCTGTAGGAAAAATCAATCGGCACAGAGCCTGACGGCAGTTCAATGACATCGCCTTTTGGCGTAAATACGTATACCATGTCAGAAAACAGATCGATTTTCAGCGATTCCATAAATTCTTCCGCATCCGTAGACTCGTTTTGGAATTCCAAAATTTCACGGAACCAGGACAGTTTTTTCTCAAATGTCGCTTCTTCGTTTGCAGCCTTGCCTTCTTTATAAGCCCAGTGTGCGGCCACCCCGTATTCAGCGATCTCATGCATCTCAAACGTTCTGATCTGCACTTCCAGCGGATCGCCTTTAGGCCCGATTACGGTCGTATGCAGAGACTGATACATATTCGGCTTAGGCATCGCAATATAATCTTTGAATCTGCCAGGCATCGGCTTCCAGCACGTATGAATAATGCCGAGTACGGCGTAGCAGTCTTTAATGCTTCCGACAAGAATACGGACGGCGAGCAGATCATATATTTCATTGAACTGTTTATTTTGCAGCGCCATCTTGCGGTAAATGCTGTAGATGTGCTTCGGACGCCCTGAAAAGTCCGCTTTAATATTCACTTCTTCAACGCGTTTTTTCACTTCATTGACAACCTCTTCGACATAAAGTTCGCGTTCCGCGCGCTTTTTCTTCATGAGGTTGACGATTCTGTAATATTGCTGAGGATTCAAATAACGGAGAGCGGTGTCTTCCAGCTCCCATTTGATCTTAGAAATCCCGAGCCGATGTGCCAGCGGAGCGAAAATCTCCAGCGTCTCATTTGAAATTCTCCGCTGCTTTTCCTGCGGAAGATGCTTTAACGTCCGCATATTGTGAAGGCGATCCGCCAGCTTGATCAATATGACTCTGATATCCTGAGCCATAGCGACAAACATTTTTCGATGGTTTTCCGCCTGCTGCTCCTCTTGAGATTTATACTTAATTTTACCGAGCTTCGTCACGCCGTCGACAAGCATCGCCACTTCTTCAGAAAATGCTTCCTTCAGGTCGTCGAGGGTGACATCCGTGTCCTCCACCACATCATGCAGAAATCCGCCCGCAATTGTGGAAGGGTCCATTTCCAGATCGACGAGGATCCCCGCCACCTGAATCGGATGAATGATGTACGGCTCACCTGATTTGCGGTACTGTTCGCGATGCGCGTTTTGCGCATACAGGTAAGCTTTCTCAACAAACGCAATCTGCTCCTCCGGCAGATAAGTGCGCGCTTTATCTATTACTTGCTCGGCAGTCAATACTTGTTCGTTCGCCATGGAATCACCTTTTTTAAATGTAAACTGTATTAGTTTATTATCAAGAAAAAAACGAGAGATGTAAAGGGCAGAAGTTCAAAACACCTAAAGAATCTGTCAGGATGATGAAATAATAGGAAAAAAGCACCCTGACACGAGTGCTTTTTTCCATATGCGGTTAATATTTCATTAATGTTAAAATATCATAATCGTCAAGCTTGTCTCTGCCGTCAAGGTAAGAAAGCTCGATTAAGAACGCAATACCGGCTACGATGCCGCCCAGTTCTTCGACCAGCTTAATCGTTGCTTCGATCGTGCCGCCTGTTGCAAGCAAGTCATCAGTAATCAGCACACGCTGTCCCGGCAGGATCGCATCTTTATGAATCGTCAGTACGTCTTTTCCGTACTCCAAACCGTAATCGACTTTAATGACCTCACGCGGAAGTTTTCCTTCTTTCCGAACCGGCGCAAAGCCGACTCCGAGTGCGTATGCAACCGGACAGCCGATAATAAAGCCGCGCGCTTCAGGCCCGACAACTAAATCAATTTCTTTTTCTTTTGCATATTCAACAATTTGGTCAGTGGCGTAACGGTATACGTCGCCTTTGTCCATCAATGTCGTAATATCTTTAAATTGTACGCCTTCTTTCGGGTAATCGGGCACAATTGTTACGTATTTTTTAAGATCCATCTGTTCTATGTCCTCCTCGTACTTTCATAAGCCTCTGAACCTTGGTTCATCAGCTTATTCAGCCATTCCTTCAGCTCATGGGCTGCGGAATAATTGAGCTTCTGGTCTAATTCCATCAGCTGCTGTTTTACCTGATAGGTTTGCGAATCTGCCAGGTCGCGTTTTTTCGCGCCGCTCACGACAGACAGCACACCATCTTCTATTTTAACAAAACCGAGATCAAAAAACACCTTTGTCATGAAATTGATTGTGTCAATTGACCATCCTCTGTGTCTCGCAAGCTCTGAACCATGCTTGCCGAAGTCAAAAGCGCCCCTTTTCAAGAGAAATGCGTAAAACCACTTGAAATCATTCCGCGATGGAAATGAGGACAGGAAATGTTCTTCATGATTGATAAAAACAAAATAAATCCGTTCCGGCTTCTTTCCGTCAAGCAAATGCTGCAGGCGATCCGCTGACGGCGGCACATCCAGAAAAACGGCATATTTTCCGTCAAGCTGGAGAGCTTCCGCCTCGGATTCCGAAGTGATCTCGGCAAGCTCGCCCGTCAGCTCTTTTTCACGGAGCTTCTGAGCGGTTTTTTCGTTAAAGCTGATGAGCACCCGTTTCTCCTTCGGCAGCGCGGCGACCGTATCTTCCCACGTCCGCTTGCCCCGGATATCAAAAAGCTGCCATTCCGGCACCGCAGCATCTTTAATCATCAGCTGGGGCTTCTTTCTGTTGTTCCATTCATTAATGGACATCTCGCCGACAATGGAAATCGTTGATCCGGGAACAACACCGGCTTCCAGCTCTCCTTTGTTAAAGCCGACGCAGTCAAGGACGGCGGAATCACTTTTCACCGTCATTTTCACGTGGTTTTTATTCGCTCCGATCAGGCGCACATCATCAAGCACGGCATTTTTCACCATCACATGCGGTTTAGGGTTAAGCATGCCGAACGGCGACAGCATATTCAATTCTGTAATGCTTTCAACGGTTATGTCTTCAACGCCGCAGACAAGATCAACCTCCTGAACGGGAATAAAATCCTCTTCCGTAAGGGTTTCTTCAGCCATTTGATTCAGCCTGTCCCTTAATTCCGCCACATCTTCAGCCTTCAGCGTCATTCCGGCCGCCATCGGATGCCCGCCGAAATGAGGAAGAATGTCTCTGCACTGTGAAAGGCTCGTAAAAAGGTTGAAGCCTCTGATGCTTCGCGCCGACCCTTTGGCGATTCCCTGCTCCTCATCTATCCCAAGCACAACAGCGGGCCGGTAAAAACGTTCAGCCAGCTTCGATGCGACAATACCGACGACACCCGGATTCCAGCCGGCTTTTTCCACTACAATGGCAGACGGGTTTCCGCCTTGCTGCTGAACCATTTCAACAGCCTCTTCGGTCATGGTTTTCACCATTTTCTGCCGCTCTTTATTCAGCCGGTCAATATCCGAAGCCAGTTCCTCCGCTTCAAACTGATCTTCAGTCATCAGCAGGTGTACGGCAGGATCGGCCTGTTCTATTCTTCCGACGGCATTGAGCCTCGGTGCGACCTGAAATCCGATCGTTTCCTCATCAGCTTGTCCGATATCTCCGCCGGAAAGTTTAATCAGAGCTTTGAGGCCCGGCCGATTTGTCGTACGAAGCCTTTCAATTCCGAGTGACGCAATTAATCTGTTTTCATCATGAAGAGGCACCAGATCTGCAACCGTACCGATTGCCGCCAAGTCCAGCATAGCTTCCGGTAAAGAACCCGTAAGCGCGTGGGCAAGCTTAAACGCCACACCGACGCCGGCCAATTCTTTAAACGGATAGCCGCATCCCGGCTGCTTCGGGTGGATGATCGCAAATACGTCAGGAAGCTCGGGTCCCGGCTCATGGTGGTCGGTAATAATGACGTCTAAGCCCAGCTCTTTTGCGACTTCAGCTTCATGGACGGCGGCGATTCCCGTATCCACTGTAATGATCAGCGAAAATCCCCGCTCTTTTATGGAACGGAAAGCTTGTTCATTCGGGCCGTAGCCTTCTGTAAAACGGTCGGGAATATAAAAGTCAACGTCCGCCGACAGCTGTCTGAGTGCCGTCAGCATCACTGACGTGCTTGTAACGCCGTCTGCATCGTAATCTCCGTAAATCATAATCGGTTCCCCTTGAGAAACCGCCAGTTTTATCCGATCAACTGCTTCCCGCATTCCCTTTAATTCATACGGGTCATAAAAGTCTGCATCCTTTGTATGTAAAAACAGCCTTGCGCTTTCGGCAGTATCAAAACCTCTTTTTACAAGCAGTGATGCCACAAGAGGTGTTATGTCCAATTGTTCTGTGAGTGATTTGACTTTTTCCTGATCCGGCTGCTGGATTTCCCAGCGCATTTTTGACGCTAACATAAATTCACCCCTCAACCACCCTATTATACTAGAGCGGACTGAGGGGTTTCAAATGTTATTCTGATCCTTTTTTCTCTTCAAGCATTTCTTCCGGCGGCGCGGCTGTTTTTTTGCCGTCCGAATCAGCCGTCAATTCACCTGCGGATCTGTTTTCTTTCCGCAGCATTTTAATTTCGCGCTTCAGTTTCATCACTTGAAATATACCGGCTGAAAACACGATCAGCGCTCCCATTAACACAGAGCCTAAAATGACTAAAATCAGCGGCCATTCAGCGGTTCCGAACAGATAATCAACCTCAACCGCCCGCACGTTAATGACAGCAAAGATGGCGACAATCAGAGTAAATAGTAAAGCGAATATAATAGTCCATTGTTTATTCATGCGTCTGCCCCCAATTATTGATTCTTATCTTTTCCCCCATTTTCCCGGGAGTAAACCCCGGTCTCAGGAAATCCGGGCCGTTAATTGCTCGCGGACCAGCTTTTTCAGTCCGCTTCTTTCTCCCGATATAACGAGGGTGTCCCCTTCTTCAATTACGGTATCAATGCCGGGGCTCAGCTGTTTTTGCCGGTTTTTCTTCACGATCGCAATAATCTGGACGTTGTAATGTTTCTTGATCTCCAAATCTCCGATTGTGCGGCTGACAGCCGGTGCATGAGATTCGGCTTTAAACCACTCAATGACGAGGTCATCAAGCGCGACTTCCACAGATTCCAGCGCTTTCGGCTTATACGTCATCCCGCCTAAAATAGCGGAAATCTGCCTCGCCTCTTCGTCGTTAAATTCAACAGATGCCAAGCATTCGTCATAATCATTCTCATCGAAGTAATAGAGCTCTTTTCTGCCGTCATCATGAAGAATAATACTGATTTTATCGTGATTTTTCGTAATGACTTCTACTTTCTGGCCGATGCCCGGAAGCTCCGACTCACGAACGTTCATAAGAACCCCCCTACATGTTTTTACAATGATGATTGATTATGTAAGCGTATGTCATTATAGCAAATGCAGGTTTTAAGTTCAATGCGGCCTAAAAAAAACAGGCTGCCTTCCGGAAGACAGCCTGTTTCCTTTTACTCTTCGATTGATTTTTTCCCTTTAAATTCTTTTCCTTTCCATACAAGCCACAGCTGCGCGGCGATGTAAAGAGAGGAATAAACGCCCGTCAATAAACCGACCAATAAAGCGACGGAGAAGTTTGTAATTGACGATGAGCCCAAAATGAGCAGCACGACGACAACAATCACAACGGTCAAGACCGTATTGATCGAACGTGTAAAGGTTTGCTGCAAGCTCAGATTCACGATATGTTCCAGATCGGCAAATGACTTCGGCTTGCGTTTTTTCATCTGCTCGCGTATCCGGTCAAATGTAACGATCGTATCATTTATCGAGTAACCGATTATGGTGAGAATAGCGGCGATAAAGGTTACGTCAACCTCCAGCCTTGTAATGCTGAAAAACGCGACGATAAAGAAAGCGTCATACAGCAGGGATACAATCGCGGCGATTGCCATTCTGTACTCGAAACGGATTGACACGTAAATAATGATGCCGATTGATGCAATTGCCACGGCATATAAAGCATTACGGGCCAGTTCTTTTCCGACTGTCGGCGATACCGTGCTGACGTTCGGTTCAGATCCGTATTTGTCCTTAAAGTACGTTTTGATTTCAGCGATTTTTTCTTTGGATGGCTCTCCGACAAACCGGGCCGCGGCAACATGGTTCTCTTTACCCGAGAGTACGATGTTTTCCGGATCCATGCCGAGAGAGTCAAAGTCTTTTTCAACCTGCTGCGCCGTCAATGCATGATTGCTCTGCACGTCAATCCGCGCACCGCTTGCAAAATCGATTCCCAGGTTGAGTTTAAAGACCAGTAAGATGATAATTCCCGCAATGGTTACAGCGCTTGAGAAAATAAAGAAATATTTTCGTTTGCTCGTGAAATCCCATTTCTGGAATGCCGTATGCGGTTCAGTATTTTCATCTGTTTTTTGAATGTCCATAATATGTTTTTTCTTGACGCCGAACCAGCTTTTTTTCCGGTCAAGCCATCTGCTTTCCACAAGAAGGGCGAGCAGGAATCTTGAAAGGAAGACAGCTGTAATAAAGCTTGTCAGTATTGACAAAATCAGCATCGTCGCAAACCCTTTTACAGAGCTTGTCCCGAAAATAAAGAGCACGACCGCTGCGATGATCGTTGTGATGTTCGCATCAAAGATCGTCGCAAATGACCGTCTGTTCCCTGAACGGAAAGCTGAGCGGACGGATTTGCCGAGTTTCAGTTCTTCTTTTATCCGTTCATAGGTGATGATGTTGGCGTCAACCGCCATCCCGACACCCAAAATGAGCGCCGCAATACCCGGAAGCGTCAGCACCGCCTGCATCCAGTCAAACACTTGAAGCGTAATATACACGTATACAGAAAGCGTAATGACCGCTATGAGTCCAGGCAGTCTGTAATAAAGCAGCATAAATAAGAAAACAATTGCAATACCGATGATGCCGGCCTCTACCGTATCATGCAAAGCCTGCTGTCCGAATTGCGCCCCTACTGAAGTAGAGTATTTTTCGGTCAGTTTCACAGGCAGCGCACCCGCGTTTAAAATATTGGCCAAGTCCTTCGCTTTTTGAACGGTGAACTGACCTTCAATCGTGACATCCTTCGTGTTTAATTCCTGGCTCACATTCGGAGCGGATACATATTTCGGATGTTTTTTTCCGACTTCTTTTTTAAATGAATCGCCCTTTTGGTAATCAAGCCAGATCACAAGCTGATTATTAGGGGCCATTTTCTTGACTTTTTTCGTCACTTCTCCGAACTTATCCGCATCCTTCAGCTTAACGCTGACAATCGGTTCGTTCGTCGTCGGATCAAAGGTTTGCTTCGCGCCGTTTTCCACGAGATCAGAGCCGTTTAACAGCTCTTTATCATTCGTATCCCTGAACGAGAGCTGCGCTTCCGTTGACAGAATTTCGCGCGCCCTGTTCTGATTCGTGACGCCCGCCAGCTGAACGCGTATGCGGTTATTTCCTTCAATCTGAATGTTCGGCTCGCTTACGCCGAGAACGTTAGCCCGGCGGTTCAGCGCCTGCACCGTGCTGACGAGCACGTCTTTTGTGATTTTATCGCCTTTTTTGACGGGCTGCACATCGTACAGAACTTCAAACCCGCCGCGTAAATCCAATCCTAACGTAATATTATTGGCAGCCGGTTTTGTAAAATACCCCAGCCCTGTGCCGATCAATAATACGATCAGGAAAAACGCAATCAAGCGTCCTTTTTTCATTATGTATTTCCTCCTTAAACCTATGCCGTCAAATCATTATCTCAGCAGTTCATCCAAAGCTTCCTGACCCTCATCGCTTTCCAGCCAATTAGACGACTTGAAAGCTTCAACGGTTGCATAGTTCATAAAATCGCCAATTTTAACTGATAAAATATTACCGGCCAATTCATGCAGCGGCAATTCCTTTTTCTGTTTCCACTTTTTATGTATTAAGTATGACCATAAACTCTCGTGCTCAACATCATCGTATCCGAGGATTTTGAACTCTTCAAGTTTACTGTACAAGAAAGGCCGCAAATGATCTTTGTACATTTCGGCGGGATGTTTCTCCACTGGGCGCTCGCTCCTTTTTCCATTTTTCTCGAAGACTTGTCATGCTCGGACGACATCGGCGCATATCTTTATTGTATATGATTCCAGGTAGTTTGAGAAGGCAGGGGTTTATAAAATGGCAAAACAGACTTTTTTAAGGGGCACTCTTATTCTCATTGCAGCCGGGATGATTACGAGAATGCTCGGCTTTGTCAACCGGGTGGTTATCGCCCGGTTTATCGGTGAAGAAGGGGTCGGTTTATACATGATGGCTGCCCCGACATTTTTCTTGGCCACCACTTTGACTCAATTCGGCCTCCCCGTTGCCATCAGCAAACTTGTCGCTGAAGCAAGCGCGCGGGGGGACCGGCAGAAAATGAAACACATTTTAGTGATGGCGCTTACCGTCACCGGGATATTAAGTCTCATCTTCACGCCGCTGTTTTTATGCTTTGCGCCGATTATGTCAGAAACGATGCTGACGGATCAGCGCACGGTTTACCCGCTTCTGGCGATTACGCCCGTCGTGCCGATTATCGCGATATCCAGCGTGCTGCGAGGTTACTTTCAGGGCAGGCAGAATATGAACCCGCTGGCGTTTTCCCAAGTGCTTGAGCAGATCGTGCGGATTTCACTTGTCGCAGTCTGCACGACGGTGTTTCTGCCGTACGGGATTGAATATGCCGCAGCAGGAGCCATGATTTCGTCTGTCATCGGGGAGCTTGCCTCTCTAATTTATTTATTCATTTGTTTTAAAGCAAATAAAACAATCAGAATCAGAAAACAATTTTTCAAGTCGATTGCAAATGGAAAAGAAACCTTCCGCCAGCTGATGAGCGTGTCGCTCCCGACAACCGGAAGCCGCTTCATCGGAAATTTATCTTGGTTTTTTGAACCTATTGTCGTCGCGCAGAGCCTTGCGATTGCAGGAGTGGCCACCGCTGCCGCCACCAGCCAGTACGGGGAGCTGACCGGATTTGCCATGACGGTTTTGACGCTGCCCAGCTTTATAACCTATTCTCTGTCAACGGCGCTTGTTCCTGCGATCAGTGAAGGAATGGAGCAAAAAAAGCTGCAAGTTGTCGAATACCGTCTGGAACAGGCGATGAGGCTGTGTCTTTTAAGCGGAGGCATTTCGGTGGTTATTTTATTCTCTTTCGCTGATGAACTGATGTCCGTCATGTACGGATCAACTAATGCGGCGGTATTTGTTAAAGTGATGGCGCCGTTTTTTCTGCTTTACTATTTTCAGGGGCCTCTTCAGGCGGTGCTGCAGGCTCTCAATTTAGCCGGGGCCGCCATGATGAACAGTTTTATCGGCGCCGCTGTCAAAACCGGCCTAATTTTTGTTTTGGCGACCAGGCCTTCCTTAGGCATCATGGGCGCCGCACTTGCGATTGTAACGGGGATGGTCCTTGTCACCCTGCTGCATGCGGCCACCGTAAGCAAGGTGCTTCCGATCAGCATTAAAATAAAAGAATACGCGCTCTGTTTTGCCGTCATATTCATTTGCGGTTATGTCAGCCGCATCATCAAGCACACCGTTCATTTTTCAGGATCAGAAGCTGTTAATCTCACAGGCTGGATTGCAATGACCGCGATTTTGTACATTGCGCTTCTTCTGTTATTCAGGCTGATTAAAAGGGAAGAGCTGATCCGGATTCCGGTCATCGGCAAGTTCGTGACGCGGTGAAACCGATTTATGGCTCCCCTTTTTCATCTTTGAGATCAATAAAAAAAGCGCCGTCCGTAAACGTGCAGAATGATATAACCGAAAGATCGCGATATCCTCTTTTTGCTAAATTTTTTTCAAGCCAGTGTTTATCTTTCCCGATTCTGTCCAGATGCTCGTTCTGAATGACCCCGTCAACGATAAGCGATGTTTCCATCTGCTTATCCTTATTGTTTTTCTTTTTGACGATTGACAGTTTGCCCGAAGACTCCAAAATGGCGTACGACACGTCAGAGATTCTATCGATGTTATTCTCCCTCAGCTGCATAAGAAGATCGTCAAAATTGTAGCGCTGCGATCTCATCGCCCGTTCATCAATTTTTCCCTGTTTTATAATAATGGTGGGTTTTCCGTCAAGCAGCTGCCGTATTTTTTGGCTTTTGAGCGAAATAAAAGCAAGGCTTACTTGAATAATCATTAAAACGACAATCGGCACAATTGTATGCAAAAGCTTATCTTTTACATTTTCAATTGCCAATACGGCAATCTCGGCAATCATAATGGAGACGACAAGGTCTAAAATGCTCAGTTCTCCGATTTCCCGTTTTCCCATCAGTCTGAAAATCACAAGAATGATAAAATAAAGCACAATCGTACGAAACGTAATAATGAAAATATCTTCCATATCGCACCTCCAACGGTCATAGCATTTGCCATCGGCTCTGAATTATGTAAGAAACGGGCTGAACATCATGCATTTACGTCTAATTCGAACATTCAGAGAATACATTTAGAAAAAGACGGGCTCCGGCTTGTCATATATCAGGCCGCAGAGCGGAGAGGAGATAAAAATGGAAGAAACGAAACAAGTGGGAAGAGGCGTCTTGTACGGCTTAGTGGCTATTTTTGCGGTGATGCTTCTTACGAGTTTGGCGATTTCGCTTTTACTGACAGTCACCTCAATGGAAGAATCATCTTTCAGCTGGCTGATCACCGCGCTTTCTTTTCTTTCTTTATTTGCGGGAGGTTTTATATCGGGCGGCAAAGCGAAGGAAAAAGGCTGGATGATCGGAGCGTTAACCGCCGTCTGTTTTTCATTAATCATCTTGCTTTTTCAATATTTAGGGTTCGGAAAAACGTTTACATCCGGTCAGCTTTTGTTTCATCTCGGCTTTTTGGGAGTCAGTATGCTGGGCGGCATTTTCGGAGTGAATTTGAAAGGAAGCAGATCAGCGTAATAAAAAAAGAGCGGATTCTCCGCTCTTTTTTTGTATGTATGAGCTTCGCTGTTATTCAGCGGAAGCTTCTCTGATTGCGCGGCGGTCAAATGTTAAACGGGTGTTATCACCTGTTTTAATGACGACCTTGCTTTCATCAATTGAATCAACAGTGCCGTGCAATCCTCCGATTGTCACCACTGAATCCCCTTTTTTCAGCTCTTCCTGCATCTGGCGGACGGCCTTCTGCTGCTTTTGCTGCGGACGGATGAGCAGGAAATAAAGCACTGCAAACATTAAAATAATAGGAACGATTGTGCCTAAAGTACCCATCTGTTTCCCTCCTTTCATGAATGGTTTTATTTAGAAGCTTTTCGCATTTGGCTTATTATAGCCGTAACGCTCAAAGAACTCTTCTCGGAAATCACCAAGACGATCCTCCCGGATGGCTTGTCTGACCTGCTCCATTAAGTGTAACAGAAAATGAAGGTTATGGTAAGTTGTTAATCGAATTCCAAACGTTTCATTACAGCGGATCAAATGTCTGATGTAAGCGCGGGAGTAATTTTGGCATGTATGGCAGCTGCACTCTTCGTCAATCGGACGGAAATCACGCTCATATTTGGCGTTTTTCATATTCAGACGCCCTTCATTCGTAAACACCGTGCCGTTTCGGGCAATCCGGGTCGGCAGTACGCAGTCAAACATATCCACGCCGCGGATGGCGCCGTCAATTAAGGCATCCGGTGAACCCACACCCATTAAATATCTCGGCTTGTCCTTCGGTAAAAGCGGGGTTGTAAACTCAAGCACTCGGTTCATGACGTGCTTCGGCTCGCCGACAGATAATCCGCCTATGGCATACCCCGGAAAATCAAGCGAAACCAAGTCTTTTGCACTTTGTGTCCGCAGGTCTTCGTATTCTCCGCCCTGTACGATTCCGAACAGCCCCTGCTCATCTGAGCGCCCGTGCGCCTCCAGGCAGCGTTCCGCCCAGCGGCTGGTCCGTTCCACAGAGCGTTTCATGTAATCATACTCTGCCGGATACGGCGGACACTCATCAAACGCCATCATGATATCAGAGCCGAGGGCGTTTTGAATTTCCATCGCTTTTTCCGGAGATAAAAACAGCTTGTCTCCGTTTAAGTGATTGCGGAAATGAACGCCTTCTTCTTCTATATTACGAAACTTGCTCAATGAAAAGACCTGAAAACCGCCGGAATCTGTTAAAATCGCGCGGTCCCAGTTCATAAACTTATGAAGCCCGCCCGCTTCTTTTACAATGTCGTGTCCCGGGCGGAGCCATAAATGGTACGTATTGCTTAAAATAATGCCCGCATCCATAGATTTCAGCTCATCCGGAGACATCGTCTTTACCGTAGCAAGCGTGCCGACCGGCATAAATACAGGCGTCTCAAAGGAGCCGTGGGGCGTATGAACTCTGCCCAGCCGCGCTCCCGTTTGTTTGCATTCCTTTATAAATTCATAACGTATCGGTTGTTCAGCCACTTTGTATGAGGCCTCCTGTCATTCAAATTAGATAATCAGCATGGCGTCGCCAAAGCTGAAGAAACGGTATTCCTCTTCTACCGCATGACGGTAGGCGGAAAGAACATGCTCTCTGCCGGCAAGCGCAGAAACGAGCATGATAAGGGAAGATTTCGGCAGATGAAAATTGGTGATCATGCCGTCAATCGCTTTAAATTCATATCCCGGATAAATGAAGATGGACGTCCAGCCGCTTGAAGCGGTAAATACGCCGTCATGCTCGCCGGCAATGGTTTCCAGGGTGCGCGTTGATGTCGTCCCGACCGACACGATGCGCCCTCCCGCCTTTCTGACCTCGTTTAAAGAGGCGGCGGTTTCTTCCGTCATTTCATAAAATTCCGCGTGCATGTTATGCTCTTCCACATCATCCGCACTGACCGGGCGGAATGTGCCGAGTCCCACATGAAGTGTGATAAATTCAATCCGCACACCCTTTTGCTTCAGCTCGTCCAGAATCTCTTCCGTAAAATGAAGTCCGGCCGTCGGAGCTGCGGCAGATCCGATTTCTTTTGAAAAGACGGTCTGATACCGTTCTTTATCATCAAGCTGCTCTTTGATATAAGGAGGCAGCGGCATTTCACCGAGTGATTCAAGCACTTCGTAAAAAATCCCGTCATACCGGAATTCTATTTTTCTGCCTCCGTGATCAAGCTCCTCCGTGCAGACCGCTGTCAGCCGGCCGTCGCCAAATGTCAGGACCGTTCCTTTTTTTACGCGTTTCGCCGGCTTTACGAGCGTTTCCCATGTATCATTTTCTTCCTGTTTTAATAACAGAAGCTCCACTTTCGCTCCCGTATCTTCTTTTGTGCCGAATAATCTTGCAGGCAGCACACGGGTATTGTTCAAGACGAGACAATCCCCTTCATTAAAAAAGCTTACAATCTCTTTAAATGAACTGTCCGTCAGCCCGCCCGTCTGTTTGTCGAGCACCATCAGCCGCGATGCGTCACGTTCTTTCAGCGGCACTTGGGCAATGAGGCGTTCAGGCAGTTCAAAATCAAATAAATCGACTTTCATCATTTCACCTTTATTCTGTCTATTGTTATTTCATTCTGCCGAAAAAATTAAGCAGAATGGATAGTATCACACTGATCACAATACAAGTGACAACGGGAAAGAAAAATGTAACATTTCCCTTCTTAACGAAAATATCTCCGGGCAGCCTTCCGACAAAGTGCCAGACTGCGCCGGCAATAAGCAAAACGGCACCGAGAACCATGAGAACCTTCGGAAAGTCAGTCACGGGCGGGCGCCTCCAATCGAAAATGTTCATACACAGCCGGAGTCACGACCCGTCCCCTCGGCGTCCTCTGGAGAAATCCGATCTGCAGCAGATACGGTTCGTACACATCCTCTATTGTATGCGGTTCTTCGCCGATTGTCGCGGAAATCGTATCAAGGCCGACGGGACCGCCGCTGAATTTTTCGATCATGCCCATCAGCAGCTTATGGTCGATATGGTCAAGGCCGAGCGCATCGACTTGAAGACGTTCGAGCGCGTCGTGAGCGATTTCTTCCGTGATGCGGCTGTCGCCGAGCACCTGGGCAAAATCCCTCACCCTTCTGAGAAGCCGGTTTGCAACCCGCGGCGTTCCCCTTGACCGTCTGGCGATCTCCAGAGCCGGAGCTTCTTCGATATCCACTTCAAAAACGTCAGCCGTTCTTGACACGATATCTGTCAGCTCTTCCTGCGTATAGTATTCAAGGCGCGACAGCACCCCGAACCGGTCTCTGAGCGGTGCGGTCAATAATCCGACCCTTGTCGTCGCTCCTACAAGCGTAAAAGGGGGAAGGTCGAGACGGACGGAGCGGGCGGACGGGCCTTTTCCAATGACGATATCAAGGCAGAAATCCTCCATCGCCGGGTACAGCACTTCCTCAATCGAGCGGTTCAGCCTGTGAATTTCGTCTATAAACAGCACATCCCCTGGTTCGAGCGCCGTTAAAATGGCTGCCAAATCTCCCGGTCTTTCGATGGCGGGACCTGACGTCGTCCGCATCTCCACACCCATCTCATTGGCCACGATAGACGCAAGCGTTGTTTTCCCGAGACCCGGAGGCCCATATAAAAGAACGTGGTCCAGCGTTTCCTGCCTCATTTTCGCCGCATCGATAAACACGCGCAGATTTTCTTTCACCTTCTTTTGGCCGATATACTGGGCGAGATTCTGCGGCCTGAGGCTTTGCTCGATTATTGATTCATGGCTGTCTGCTTCACTTGAAACGAGCCGTTCATCCATGAACATCACCTTACTTTAATAATTTTTGCAATGCTTTTTTCACATATTGATCTGTTGAGAGCGCTGTTTCCTCTTTTAAGTGAGGAAGCACTTTTTTAATTTCTTTTTCGGCGTAGCCGAGAACCCTAAGCGCTTCAAGCGCCTCGTCAAGCGCCGTTTCAGCCTCTTGTTTTTCAATGCGCGCTTCATGATTGAACAGGTTGTCAATCATTTCAGGCACGACGTCGGCCAGTTTGCCTTTCAAATCAAGAATAATCTGCCGCGCCGTTTTTTTGCCCACACCCGGAAATTTCACCAAAAAGGCTTCATCTTCCTGTTCGATCGCTTCGATGACGGCTCCGGGGTCACCGGAACCGAGGATGGCGAGGGCCCCTTTCGGCCCGATGCCGGTGACGTTCAGCAGCTTTGTGAAAAGCGCTTTTTCTTCCCGGGTTGAAAAACCGTACAAAGAAAAGGCGTCTTCTTTTATATGATGATACGTAAAAATGGTCTCTTGATTGCTTACCTTATAAATAAACGGATTCGGAGTGAAGACCTGATAGCCGATTCCGCCGTTTTCAATCACGATGTATTGGGGAGATACATAATCAATCGTCCCCTTCACGAATTCAATCACACCTATTCACCTCTTTGACTGCTTATCATTGTAACACAAAAACAGCCAAAGTCTTATAGAAAAGTTAACGTATGTTCGCTTTGACATCTTCCATTCAGAAAAAAAAGACATGTGTCACATGTCTTGCGTCAAAGTCAGCCGCTGTAAGTCTTAATATGATCGATCACGCTCTCAAACTCCGCTTTTGTCCTGTACGGTATGCCGTGTTCCAAGTGCTTTTGCAATCGGCTTTCCAGCCTTTCTATATCAATCTGGAAGAAAGATTGAATCGGCTCGGCCAGCGATCCGGGACGGCCGTGAAAAGTGGAGATGACGCCTCCGTCCGTGACGCCGATATAACCGTTAACCTTACTGAGCGGAGAAATGTCATCAACATGCTTACGGAAAAGAACGAAGCCTTTTTTCTGCTCAACGAGCGTCCAGCCCGCATATGCGGCCCAAAAATCCTCCATCGCCAAAACGGTTTCATCCGTATGTTCGATGCCGACATCACCGTCCAGATAGACCTTTTCCAGCTGGACGTGCACCCGAAGCGGCCCGTAATGCTCAACCTCCGCCCCGTATGCGCCTTTTCCTCCGCAAATCAGGACTGCAGCCGATAAGATAAGCATAAACAATAGACGAGCACCGCAAATTCGTTTCACCAATAACACCTCTTTATTCAATCAAACTCTTGATGCTAGTTTGACCAAAGATGCCGGCGCTTAACCGTTTTCTTTCATTTGTCTGTTTCAGCCGAATAAAAGCAGCCTCTATTATGAAGGCTGCCCCGATGATTATGCCCGGCCGGCTGAAATCAGTTTCATTTGTCCGGACGTCAGTTTGAGCCGGTATCCCCTTACGGTCAGATACACAGTTTTTTCTCCGCGGCTTTTGTCATGCTCCGTTTTTTTCATTCCGGCCCCTCCGTTACGTTTTATTACTTTTATGTTAACACCGCAACATAAAGAGCGTTTTAAGAATATGTAAAGAAATGATGAAGCTTTATCCATAAAAATACTGCCGGATGAAATCATCCGGCAGTCCCGTTTAACGGCTGTTTCTGTTCATGTCTTGCAGCTTTGTAAAAGTAGCGTTGTCGGTAAACACTTGAATTGTACGGCCGTCCGCAAATCTTTTGGCCGCATGTTTGACATGTTTATCATCATTTTTCGTAAAAGGATGATTTGTTCTGACGGCAATGACGACTCTCGTGTCAGTCACGATGACCTGACTATCCTGTACGCCTTTTACTTTTTTCACGCGGTTTGCAACTTTTGCCGCCAGCCTGATGTTTTCGGCGTTGTCATACCCATTATAAGACATAGCTGCCGGCGGCGTATTGACATTTCGGCCGTTATATGTGCCGTCCGTCGTTAACGGAACCCCGTCATTAGGCGCATACTGGTCAGACACGTTTGTCGTATTATGACGGCCGTTTCGGTTTTCCATCATTTCAGAAACGGGTCCTTGATGGTCCATTCCGTACTGGCGTCTGCCGTTATCATTATCATTCGAATAATATCCGACCGGACGTGTTGACTGATTGTAGCGTCCGTCATTCATGGCATTATTTGCTCCGCATGCCGTTAAGCTTGCCGTCACGGCTAAAACGCCTGCGATCGTCATCAGTTTTTTACCCAATGGAAAAACCCCCCGTGGATTCATCGCTGTTTGAGCGTTTTCCGCTCATGTTTAGGATGTGCGGCCGACGGCGGGTTTAAGCTTGTCAGTTATGTCCATTCCTCAGTTGGACATAAAAAAAGGAACGACATACATCGTCCCGAAACATTAATCTTCTTCTTCCTCCGGCCGTCCGAATACTTGATTTGGACTCGGCTGATTCGGTGCGGCATTAGGATTTGCTCCGCCGTAAGGCATAAAATATCCGGCGTTTGCACCCACATTCGGATACGGCTGCACAGGCATATTTGCGTGATGGTGATGTGAACCGTGGTGATGATGGTGGTGGTGATGTGAATCATGGCAGCCGCAATCATCATCCTTAAATTTCCCATCATGATGAGGCGCGTTTGCGTAATGTGACGAATATCCGCCGTAATACGGCATTTGACCGTACGGAACACCGCCGAAACCGGATGCAGAACCATCGTAATGCTCTGCATTTTCATGGGCCTGGTTTTCATATTCACCGTAACCCGCTTGCGGCCCAAATCCCGGATGATGGAATCCGTGATGATGGAATCCGTACGGTAACGGCATCGGCATTACCGGAAAGCCTCCATAACCTCCTCCAAAACCGCCGAAACCTCCGCCTACCGGGAAGCACGGATGGCATAGTCCCGAACCCGGCAGCATCGGTGTCACCGGAACCGGACAAGGACAAGGCATGCACGGCATCGGGTAATGCATAAAAGGCGGTTCAACGGCCGGCATATTCGGAAACGGGACATTCGGAATGTTTGGCATGTTCGGCAGATGATAAGCGGCGTTTTCTTCTTCCATCTTTCCGGCTTCAGGCGCCTTCGGCATATTCGGGTAATTCGCGTTTTCCATGTTGATCATTTCCTCCTGTTGTGGAATGTTATTGTCATGCTCTTTTTCTTTCGGCTCGACAAAATGTGTCACCGGTTCCTCCGGCTTAGGAGGCGACCACGGCTGAAACAGCTGATTGGACGGATAATATTGGTTCATATCAGCTTCCGGCAGCACATTTTCATGCTTTTCAGGGATTGGCGGCACATACGGAATTGACGGCTTCGGTTCTTCCGGTATGGTGTCTTCAATGTCCACAACTGATTTCGGTTTTTCTTTGGCATATGGATGCTCATGCTTATGCGCAGACGTTCCGAAGCCGGCCTTGGGTTCTTTTCTGACCGGAACGGCTTCTGAAGGCACCTTTATCTT
Source organism: Bacillus sp. SYZHCR11 (assembly GCF_057196865.1). Classification (NCBI taxonomy): domain Bacteria; kingdom Bacillati; phylum Bacillota; class Bacilli; order Caryophanales; family Bacillaceae; genus Bacillus; species Bacillus sp. SYZHCR11. Next base: position 287,951 of record NZ_JBXUND010000003.1, on the reverse strand, counting down.
CATTCCAGGCATAATTAAGTCTGGATTGCTAAGCTGATGATTCAGTTTTTTTAACTCTTCAAGATCAACTCCGTATTTTTCAGCTATTTTCCAGAGCGAATCGCCTTTTTGAACGATATGAATTTTCAACGTTTTCCCCTCCTATGCACAAAACGTGAACGGTACATTTGTCATTACAATACGTTTCTTCACACTATATGCCGGTGGACTGGGCATGATGATAAAAAATTTGGGAAGGAGGGGAAATTTTTATGATTACGTATGACTCAGCATTCTGTTCAAAGCACGAAGCGCTTCTGTCCGAACCGCTTCCGGAACTTTAATGACACCCTTCGGCTCGCCTTTTTCAAGCTGCTCAAGCGACCACAATAAATGCGGCAGGTCGATTCTGTTCATTGTCAGACACGGACACATATCGGGATTCAATGATTCAATCTGTTTATCCGGGTGCGAGTGAATGAGGCGCTGAACAAGATTCATTTCCGTGCCGATCGCCCACTTGCTTCCCGGTTCAGCCTGTTCAATCGTATCAATAATATATTTGGTAGACCCGCTGTCGTCACTGAGCGAGACCACTTCCCGCGAACATTCCGGATGAACGATAATGCGGATGCCGGAATCCCGCTGCCGCAGCTGAGAAATATTTTCCGCTGTAAACTTTTCGTGTACGGAGCAATGTCCTTTCCAAAGGATGACTTTAATGTTTTCCGGATGGTCAGTAAGCAATCGGTTCTGCCCCGGGTCCCATACAGCCATTTCTGTCAGCGGAATGCCGAGGTCATAGGCTGTATTTCTGCCTAAATGCTGATCCGGCAAAAATAAAATTCTTTCTTTTTGTTTAAAAGCCCATTTCAGCACACTCCGGGCATTCGAAGAGGTGACGGTCGCTCCACCGTGCCGACCGACGAATGCTTTAATTTCCGCCGTCGAGTTAACATATGTTAACGGAATGATGGTGTTACCGTACAGTTCTTGAAGCTCTTGCCATGCTTTGTCCGTCTGCTGAATATCTGCCATATCAGCCATCGAGCATCCGGCGCGCATGTCGGGCAAAATGACGGTTTGGTTATCATCAGTCAGCATATCAGCGGTTTCCGCCATAAAATGCACGCCGCAAAACACAATATATTCCGCCTCTTTATTTTTTTCTGCCACTTGAGCAAGCTGCAGGGAGTCACCTGCCGTATCGGCGAATTGTATCACTTCGTCTTTTTGATAGTGATGCCCCGGAATGAACAGGCGCTTTCCGAAATCCCGTTTTATGGCGGCGACACGCTTTTCCATTTCTCCGGTGCTCATGTCTTTATAATGGCTCGGCATCATTTCGGCTGATGCAGTTAACACGTCAAAAATAGACATCTTAAAAATCCCCCTGTTCCGCAGCCTCAACATCCATGCTGATGTCGGCGCTTTTTACTGAATGAGTCAGAAATCCGAGTGAAATATATTGGACGCCCGTTCCTTTATAAGCGGGCAATGTGTCGAGCGTTATGCCTCCGGATGCTTCCGTTTTGATATGGCCCGGTGTCATGCCTGCAAAACGCCGGACGGACTCAGGCGGACAGTTGTCAAACATAATAATGTCTGCGCCCGCTTCTATTGCCTCGAGCAGCTGCTGTTCGGATTCGATCTCGACTTCCACCGCAAGCATCTGCCCTGCCGTTTCTCTTGCCCGCTCCACGGCCGCCTTTATCGATCCGCAGGCGGCAATATGATTATCTTTAATCATGATGCCGTCATATAAGCCGAAGCGATGATTAAAGCCGCCTCCGACCCGAACGGCGTATTTTTCCAGCATTCTGAGCCCCGGTGTCGTTTTTCTCGTATCACAAAGCTTAATGGACGGATCATCAAGACGCCTTTTAGCCTCGTCCGTCATTGTCGCAATGCCTGACATTCTTTGTATGAGATTCAGAATGACCCGCTCCCCAGTAAGAAGAGCTGCCGCCCGGCCTTCCATTTCAGCGAGCACGTCTCCTTTTTTCATCCGTTCTCCGTCTTTTTTCAGAGGGCGGATGCGGATATCATCGTGTAAAAGCTTCCATCCTTCACGGATAACGTCTTCTCCGGCAAACACGCCGTCTGTTTTTGCGATGATCCGCGCTTTACATTGCTGATCAGAAAAAATCGCTTGTGACGTCGCATCACCCGTTCCGATATCTTCCTGAAAAAAATGAGTCAGCATTTGTTTCAGCTGCAGAATGTCCATAGTTCCCCAATCCTTTCGTTTTTTCTGATAACCGTTCCAGATGTTGAATGAATGATTTGTTTTCCGTGCCAATCTTTCTCCGTCCCGGGAAAATCAGTGCGAAAATGAGCGCCTCTGCTTTCTTCCCGAATAAGGGCTGAGGTGACAACAAATTGCGCAGTCTTCCATAGGCAGGATAGCTCGGCTTGTTCCATTGTGATATCCTTCACATTTATATGACGCACAGATACGTTGTTAAGCCAGGATGCCAGCGCCTGCAGGTTTTCTTTTTCCCTGACGATGCCCGCTCCGGTTGTCATTTTGGCTTGAAGCACATGAAGCGTTGTGTCCGGCACTTGTAAGATGACATCAGTTTTCTTCGGGGTTTTTTTATATCTTCCGTTTAACGGTGTTTGAATGATATGTTCAGCACATCGTTGCCCGCTTGCCAGCGCTTCCAGCAGTGAGTTGCTCGCAAGGCGGTTCGCCCCGTGCAAGCCTGTGCAGGCGGTCTCGCCTATGGCGTACAAATCAGGCACGGACGTTTTCCCCCATGTATCGGCTTTTACTCCGCCCATTAAAAAATGCATTCCGGGTGCTATGGGGATCCCGCTTTCAAGATCAACGCCGGCTGTTTGACAAATTTCTGTTATGGTCGGAAAACGTTTGTTAAAATCGGCTATTCGGCTGCAATTTATAAAAACAGGATTTTCTTTCATCATTTCTTCATAAATCGCCCGTGAAACCACATCCCGGGGCGCCAAATCTTCAAGCGCGTGTCTGCCAGCCATGATCCTGCGCCCGAAGCGATCCGCTAAATATCCGCCTTCTCCTCTCACTGCTTCAGAAATCAGACCGTAAACAGTCCCGTTTTTCACAAGGAGGGTCGGGTGGAACTGGGTGAACTCCATATCCGTGATCTCAGCTCCCGCGCGGAAGGCAAGAGCGATCCCGTCTCCCGTTATGGCGGAATCATTTGTGTGATATTGGTACAGACTGCCGCAGCCGCCTGAAGCAAGCACTACACAATCCGCTCTTCTGTAAGAAACGGCGCCTGAAGCATCCTTTACGGCAACGCCTGCGCATCGCCCGTGTTCAATCAGCAGATCAACAACCGTCTCGTGTTCAATGATCCGAATGCCGTCCCTCAGCTGCCGAACCAGAAACTCAACCAGCATCCGTCCGGTCGCATCTCCCCCGGCGTGCAGAATCCTCCTTTTGGAATGAGCGCCTTCCCTGCCGAGACAAAACGTTCCGTCCGACTTCGTATCAAAAGGGAAATGGCCTTCTATCAGACTGTTTATCATGCTCTGTCCGCTTTGCAGCAAATGCCGCACGGCTGTCACGTCATTGTGTCCGCATCCCGCATACAGTGTATCGTTCACATGGGATTCTATCGAGTCATCTTTTGCGTATGAAACAGCAATCCCGCCTTGAGCATAATACGAATTGCTGTTCGTTACGTTTCTCTTTGTGATGACGGTTACTTGGTATGACGGAGGAAATGAGGAAGCACAGGCAAGGGCCGCCGTCCCCGTACCAATGACGATAATTGTTTTTTCAGACATACATCACCCTCCCATTATATTTACACCTGTCTTGACACCTATATTTACACAACGATAAAATAAACTCAAGCTTTTTTTAACATAAACGGATAGGAGACGGGCTGTATGATTTATCTTGATTACGCGGCGGGAACGCCTTTAAGCAAAGAAGCCGCGAAAGTCTTTCAGCATCTCAGCACAGAGGTATACGGCAATGCTAGCAGCCTTCATGACGCCGGAGGAAGAGCGGCGGACGTGCTTGAATATTGCAGACATTCTGCAGGAAAATTGATCGGCGGAGCGGCAGACGGCATTCACTTTACAAGCGGCGGAACGGAATCGAACATCTTGGCCGTCCAATCATTGCTGTACGGTCTGCCCGATCATAAAAAACATTTTATTACGACCGCAATGGAACACCACTCGATCCATAATGCCGCGGCGTTTTTAGCTGACCGGGGAATTGATGTCACCATCATATATCCCGACGAAAACGGCCTTATAACCGAGGACATACTGGCGGCTCATATCCGTCCTGACACGGGGCTCGTTTCCATACAGCACGCCAATTCAGAAACCGGCCTCATCCAGCCTGTGAATCGTCTGGCCGCTTTTCTTCACCAGAGAAACATTTTACTGCATTGCGATTGTGTTCAAAGTTTCGGCAAACTGCCGATTGATGCGGATCAGGCGGGAATCGACGCCCTTTCCGTCTCCGGTCATAAAGTATACGGCCCGAAAGGCACCGGGGCTGTTTACATTCGGCCCGGTGTCAGCTGGAATCCGGTTTATCCGCATACCGTGCATGAAAACGGGTTCAGGCCCGGTACGGTGAATGTGCCGGCCATCGGCGCTTTTACCGCTGCTGCGGAGTATGCAGTGAAACATATGGAGGAACACCGTGAGCATGCTGACAGGCTGAGGAATTATTTGTATGACCAAATTCGGCGTCAAGGCCTCCCCATTTCATTTTCAGAGGAAGAAACCGGCGGTGAATGCCTGCCCCACATTGTCGGGTGTTTTTTTCACTCCTTTGAAGGACAATATATTATGTTAGAATGTAATCGTAACGATATTTGCATCTCAACCGGGAGCGCATGTTCCGCCGGCAGCCACGGCCCTTCTTCAGCTATGAAGGCGCTGAGAAAAACCGAACGGGAAGCACGGCAGTTTTTCCGGATCTCATTCGGAAACGAAACAAAATGTGAACAGCTCGATATGCTGATACATACATTTACGGCGCTGTGGGAGCAAAAGAAAGGAGAATCAGCAATTTGACAGAAGGAACGAAGCTTACTGGGGCGAAAAGACGCGACATGCTGCTTCATTGGCTGAAAGAAGCCGGCTCGCCATTAACAGGAGGCGAATTGGCCAAAAAAGCAAATGTTTCAAGACAGGTGATCGTGCAGGACATATCGCTCTTGAAAGCAAAAAGCGAACCGATTATCGCGACGAGCCAAGGCTATTTATACATCAGCATGAATACCGGCGGCGAAAAAAACGCCGAACGGATTGTCGCCTGTCTGCACGGCCCGGAGCGGACGGAAGAAGAGCTTGAACTCATTGTCGATGAAGGCGTCACCATAAAGGACGTCATTATTGAACACCCCGTATACGGCGATTTAACCGCCGCCATAAGAGTCAGCACACGGAAAGAAGTCAAACAATTCATGGATCACATTAACTCGACAAATGCCGCTTACCTTTCACAGCTGACCGGAGGCGTGCATCTCCATACGTTAAGCGCCCCGACAAAAGAGCGGATTGACCAAGCCTGCCAAGCGCTGGACGACGCGGGTATTTTAATAAAAGATTAAAAAAAAAGCCCCCTGAAGGGGAGCTTTTTTTATATCGAATAGGATTGATATGTTCCCAGAAGCTTGACCCGGCAGCCGAGGGCTTCCATCTCTTGAACGGCACCGGGAATGAGAACCTGATCCATCGCCTGTTCAATATCAATAATAAAGAAATAGTTGCCGAGACCCGTTTTGGTCGGGCGCGATTCGATCTTTGATAAATTCAGGTTTCTCCATGAAAAAGCGGACAGCACCCTGTGCAGCGCGCCTGATTGGTCATCTTGGGGAAGCGTTACCATCATCGTCGTTTTCGGCCGTGAAGACAGTTTCGCATTCACTTCGAATGAGACGTCTTTTTCAGGCGAAAGAATGACAAATCTCGTGTGGTTGTCCTGATAATCCTGAATATCCCGCTTCACGATGCTCAATCCGTATGTAGCGGCCGCCATTTCATTTGCAATCACGCCGATCGGAAGGTCCGAATGCTCACTGACATACTTGGCAGCCGCACCTGTTGACTTCGCATACTCATAAGGAACGGACGAAAAATGCCGGTGAAGAAATTTGTGGCATTGCGCAATCGCATGGGAATGAGAATAAATTTTCTCAAGCTTTTTCCACTCATTTTCTCTCGAAGGGTGAACGAGCAGATGCTGGTGAATCGGCAGCGTCATTTCCCCCACGATCGCAAGAGGCTGCTCATGAATCAAGTAGTCAATCGTTAAGTTAACCGAGCCTTCCAGCGCGTTTTCCAAAGGAACAAATGCAAGATCAACTTCTCCCGCAACCGCCGCATCCATGCATGCCGGTATTGTTTGATAAGGTGCTTGTGTCACGCTGTTTTGAAAGCAGGAACTGACTGCTAGATGTGTAAATGTGGCTTCTGGCCCTAAATAACCGACTTTCATGTCTCTTCTCTCCTTACGCGCCTGACCCTAAGATCTCAACTTTTTCTATAAAATCAAATTTTCTCAGTTTATTCATTAACGTATGAATGTTTTCTTCCATTGCGGACGTACTGATTGAGAGCGTGACATTCGCCCTGCCCTGAAGCGGAATCGTCTGGTGAATGGAAAGCACGTTGCTTCCTGAGTCAGCCACCGCCTGCAAAAGCTGGGATAACGCGCCTGACCGATCCTCCAAATGAAAGAAAAGTGTGATTATTTGTTCTTTAACCATCGTGTAAAAAGGGAAAACCGCATCTCGGTATTTGTAAAAAGCGCTTCTGCTTAAATCAACTTTCTGCACGGCATCTGCAACCGATTCAGCCTTTTTTCTGTCGAGCAGCTTTTTGACTTCAAGGGTTTTCCGCATCGCATCAGGCAGAACGTCTTCACGCACTAAATAAAATGTCTCTTCTTTCACCTGCACCCCTCCCTTTTACATCAGAGAGCCTGCATTGCAAGCTCTCCGTCTTTTTAATCAATAAATTCAAATTCAAATTCCAGCAGCCGGATGATATCGCCGTCTTTAGCACCGCGTTCTCTGAGCGCTTCATCAACGCCCATACCGCGCATCTGTCTTGCAAAACGCTTGACGGATTCGTCACGGGAGAAGTCAGTCATTTTAAAGAGACGTTCCAGACTGTCACCTGAAAGCACAAACGCGCCGTCCGGATCACGGGTAATGTCAAATGGAATTTCTTCATCTTCCATCGTGTACATTACACGGTTTTCCGCCAGTTCTTCTTCATCATACAGCGGGAATTCAGGCGTTGTTTCCAGCTGGTTGGCGACTTCAAACAGAAGATCACGGAGCCCTTCTCTCGTCACCGCGCTGATCGGGAAGACAGGATGGTCATCCTGAAGCTTTTCTTTAAACGCTTTAAGATTTTCAGCCGCTTCGGGCATGTCCATTTTATTCGCAACGATAATTTGCGGACGCTCCGTCAGCCGCAGATTATATTCACTGAGCTCCTGATTAATGGTCACATAATCCTCATACGGATCACGGCCTTCCATCGCTGACATGTCAATGACGTGAACGATGACACGCGTCCGTTCGATATGGCGGAGAAATTGGTGGCCTAAGCCGACTCCTTCGTGCGCTCCTTCAATCAAACCGGGCAGGTCCGCCATGACGAAGCTTCTTCCGTCATCCGTTTCCACCATGCCCAGATTCGGAACAAGCGTCGTAAAATGATAATCGGCGATTTTCGGCTTTGCTGATGAAACGACAGACAGAAGCGTAGATTTTCCGACGCTCGGGAAGCCGACGAGACCTACGTCTGCAAGCACTTTCAGTTCAAGCACGATATAGCGCTCTTTTCCGGGCTCTCCGTGCTCTGACAGCTGCGGCGCCGGGTTGGCCGGGGTCGCAAAGCGGGTATTTCCGCGTCCGCCGCGTCCGCCTTTTGCGATGACGGCGCGCTGCCCGTGCTCTGTCAGATCGGCAATGACCTGTTTTGTATCGTCATCCGTTACGACTGTGCCGGGCGGAACTTTAACAACCATATCGTCCGCATTTCTGCCGTGCTGGTTTTTAGACATGCCGTGCTCGCCGCGTATCGCTTTGAAATGGCGCTGGTACCGGAAGTCCATGAGCGTGCGCAGTCCTTCATCAACCTCAAAAACGACGTCGCCTCCATTACCTCCGTCACCGCCGGCAGGCCCGCCTTTCGGCACATATTTTTCACGGCGGAACGCAACCATTCCGTTACCGCCGTCGCCGCCTTTTACATATACTTTCACCTGATCTACAAACATAATATCCTCCGTTCTAAACCGTAAAAAACCGCTAGTTCATTCCAATTTCGGCCACACATTCATGGCCGGTCAGCTCAAATTGCATGACATCAAAGTCCTCATACCGCGATTTGCGAAATTCATCAAACACATCTGCATTTGCAATCGTTCCATGAAAATCGAGATATACAATAAGCTGTCTGTCAGGGTGATCCGTCTGCAGCGATACGGTCAGATGATTTTCACTTTCATTGCTTACCGCCAGACCGAACAGATGAAACAGTTTTCTCATCAGGTTCGACAGCTTTTGATCATATGCCGATAAATCTTTAATTTCTCCGAGCACTTCGTATTCGAGCCTCATATAACGGGACTTCCAATTAAATGTGAGAAAGTCAAACGCCAAGTGCGGGGTTTTCAGGTTTGAGAGCTTTGACTCGTGCTTTGCATCTATGACCATTTCGTCGATTATTTCAACGACCCTGTCATACTTCTGCAAACTTAAGTTTCCTTTTATCAGCTGCAGCTTATTCATCCAATCATGACGGAAATGGCCCATTAATTGGATCAGTTCATTGATCAGAGCCGCATCGCTTACAGGTTCTTCTTGTTTCTTCGATACATCCTTCATTTTCGCACTCCCAATCGTTTAATTTCTTTTTAGGAGTCTTGATAAGTGTGTACTATGAATTATAACAGAGAAGGCTTTGTTAAAAAAACACTTGTTTTTCCTGGTTCATCATGTTCCTTTTTCGGATCGCATACAATGCGGATGCCAGGCAGAAACATTTTTGGTATCACTGCTTGGGGAACATATCCAGTGGGTATGAGAAGCTGATGTCCTCATTCAAGGCGGGGTTCACTCACGCATCCTCTGCTTTTCATTCTTGATGTTACTCCGCTTACTGCAAAAAAAACTCCAGTCAACGACCGGAGTTTTTTGTGTCATTATTGAGCTACAGGATATACGCTCACTTTTTTGCGGTCACGGCCGAAACGTTCGAATTTAACAGTTCCGTCGATTTTAGCAAAAAGAGTGTCATCTCCTCCGCGGCCCACGTTTTCACCTGGGTAGATTTTCGTTCCGCGTTGACGGTAAAGGATAGATCCGCCTGTTACGAATTGACCGTCTGCACGTTTAGCGCCTAAACGTTTAGATTCAGAGTCACGTCCGTTCTTTGTAGAACCTACACCTTTTTTAGAAGCGAAAAACTGAAGATCTAATCTAAGCATGTAACTCACCTCCTATATTTGGTTTGCAGTCAACCGTAAGTGTTCACTGTAATCCCGCTCGATCGTTTCAAGAGAAACAATCATGCCTTCAATCAGCAGCTGCGCTTTTTGCAAAGCTTCCTGATCAGCGGCTTCAGGGAATTCAAAGTAGAAATAACCCCCGTCCTCGCCTATATCAAGAATCGGTTCGAGAGGGGCCAGCGCGATAACCGCATTGACCGCTCCGAAAACGACAGCCGTGACCCCGGCGCAAACGAGATCTCGTCCATGTTCAGCAAAATCGGCATGTCCCGTCATTTCAAAGGACAAAATGCCCCCGTCATTCCGGGATCTTCGAATTGTTGCCTCAATCATGCTTACGCGTTGATTTTTTCGATTGTCAATTTAGTATAAGGCTGACGATGACCTTGTTTTTTATGAACATTTTTCTTTGGCTTGTAACGGAAAACAGTGATTTTTTTCGCACGGCCTTGTTTTTCAACTTTAGCTGTAACTGTCGCGCCTGCAACTGTTGGGTTGCCGACTTTCACGCTGTCTCCGCCAACAAACAATACGTCTTCAAACGTCACTGTTTCACCTGCTTCAGCAGCAAGTTTTTCGATGTAAACAGTTTGACCTTCTTCAACTTTGATTTGTTTTCCGCCTGTTTTAATGATTGCGTACATTCTCTGCACCTCCTATTAGACTAAGACTCGCCAGCAACAGGGGGCTTTAAAGCTCTTATCACCTGTCCCGAGCGGTTGTAGCATTGGTGCTACATCCATAACATTAAAAAATATATCAGAACCAAAAGGATATGTCAATCTATTTCTAGTAAGGCAGCAGCAGGTCTTCCATAGAGGAATCTGTCCGTTTATCGGCAAAATACGCATGAAGCACTTCATTTTCATCGAGCTGGCTGAGCTTTTCGCCGGCTTTTTCAATGATAATGGGGTGCTTGCATCCCCGTTTGAATTCGGCCATGACATGCTTTACTTTGGCATCGGCCGCGACCGTCAAAGGATGCAGCATGGCGACATCGCGGTTTTTGCCGTAGTATCTCTCCAAAAGAAACCTCAGCTGAATATAATGCCGCTTCCGGTATTCATCCCATAAAGAAGCGGCGAGAAAGACGAACAGCACCCATGCGCTGACCTGAAGGGGGACGGCCAGCACAATCCAGCAGCAGAGCAAAAGCGAGGAAACGGCCGATGTCTGCAGGCTGAGGAGATGCGCTTTTTGAAAAGCCATTTGTTTAGAGAAGTATAAAAACACGAACTTGCCGCCGTCAAGCGGCCAGATCGGCAAAAGATTGATGAAAAGAATGGAGAGGTTATAAAAGGTAAACATCTCAAATGTCTGCTCACTTGCAAAACCTGACGTGAAAAAGAGCCAGGCTGCCGCCTGAAGCCACACATGCTGAAGCGGGCCCGCCAAAATGACCGCGAATTCCTCTTTAAGCGGCCGGTTTCCGTGCTCCTCCACCTCAACCGTCCCGCCGAAAGGGAGCAGAAAGATGCGTTTAATGCGCCACGAAAAAAACACAGCCAGAGCAGCATGCCCCAGCTCATGAACGGATACGACCAGCAAAAGACACAGCAGCGCTTTGATGTGCCCCGTCATAAGACCGAGCCCCATGATAATCCAAAGAAAAGGATGGACATGAATTTTAAAAAGGAGGATGAGCCATTTATTCATCAAATGTGATCACCTGGATCGGATCTATGAATTTATCGCCATCCTGGATCGCGAAATAGTACTGGCCTTTACTTTTATCGTTGAGCTTGATCGAACCGATCTTTTTCCCTTTATCGACAAAATCGTACAATGAAACGTTAACATCTTTCAGCCGGCCGTAAATGCTGCTTGTATTGTCGGCGTGCTGCACCTTCACCGTCAGCCCTGTTTTTTTATCTTTGCTCACTTCCATAATGTAGCCTTCTTTTACGCTGTCAATGGCTTCACTGGCGGTTTCGACGACGACGCCCTCTCCGTTATTTTGAAAGTCCTGCTGGATTTTCCCCGCGGCAGGAACGGCCATATCCTGACTGACCGCCACCTGACCGTCCTTCTTTTTCGTTCCCGGCGTAAGAAAAGCGAGCGGGTTTCCGAAGGAAGATACGAACCAATTGCTTACGGCAGCAAACTGAAATTCTTTTTGAAAGGTTTGTGCGATTGCCGGTTTGATCTGACTCAGCGGCTGTTTGTCAGTTTTATAGGCAATAGCGGAGATCAGTACGAGACAGGCGGCCAGCAGGCATTTTAAAATAATAGAATGAGCGCTGATCAATGGATGCCGCCCGTTAAATTCGGGCGGGTGTTCCGTTTGATATTCGTAGTCCGGAAGAAGCTTGTGCTTTTCCTGCTCCTTGACCGTCTGCCACGCGGGAAAATTCTGCGTTTGAGCGTTTTGAACGAAAGTCCGTTTTGATTCAGGCCGCTGTTTTCTTCTTTTGGCCAGTCTTTTTCTAATTTCATCAGCTCTGTGACTCATCGCCATCATCCTTTGCAATCGTTGGGTTTGTACATCCTATGTCTTGTCCATTGCAAATATGCGCTCTTAAAAAACAAAAAAGACCTGATAAGCTGGGCTTCATCAGATCTTTGTATTCTGGTATATATTATGAACGCACGCCGAAAAATGACTTGATTTTCGCCATCATCCCTTTTTGCTGCTCTTCAAGCACCTGCAAAGGAACGGATTCTCCTAAAATGCGCCGGGCGATATTGCGGTACGCAATGCTGGCGCGGTTTTTGGAATTCATGGCAATCGGTTCGCCGATATTTGAAGCCCTGATCACTTCATCATCGTCAGCAACGATTCCGAGGAGATCAATAGACAGATGATGAACAACTTCATCCACATCCATCGTGTCACCGTTTTTCACCAGGTGATTTCTGATACGGTTCACGATAAGGCGCGGCGGTTCGATATCTTCCTGCTCCAAAAGTCCGATAATGCGGTCAGCGTCCCGCACCGCTGATATTTCCGGCGTCGTCACAACAATCGCCTTATCAGCTCCGGAGACGGCATTTTTATAGCCTTGTTCAATTCCGGCCGGACAATCAATAATGACATAATCAAATTCCTGCTTAAGCTCCTGCACAAGCGATTTGATCTGCTCAGGGACAACAGCCGTCTTGTCGCTTGTCTGGGCAGCCGGCATTAAATGAAGCAGATCATCAAAACGTTTGTCTTTGACAAGCGCCTGATGCGTCTTGCATCTGCCTTCAATTACATCTACTAAGTCGTAAATAATTCTGTTTTCAAGACCCATTACGACATCAAGGTTGCGCAGTCCGATATCTGTGTCTACCAAACAGACGCGCTTCCCTAAAATGGCTAAGGCGGTACCGAGGTTTGCAGATGTTGTTGTTTTACCTACTCCGCCTTTTCCCGAAGTTATTACGATAGCCTCACCCAATTTCACATTCCTCCCTCAAGCCTTGTTAGATCAGGTCTTAAATGAGCCAATTGCTGAAGGCGTTCAATGACCATATTTCCGTCAGTATCTAAATAAGCACATTCCATGTCGTTCCCTTTTTGAATGTGGTCTGGGGAGCGATTTAACACGTGATTGATCCTCAATTGTGTCGGCATCATTTCGGATGCGGCGATCACAGCCCGGTTATTTCCGTTATAACCCGCGTGGGCAATCCCTTTTAATGAACCGAGAACAAATATATTTCCTCCGGCTCTGATCGTACCGCCGGGATTCACATCTCCGATTAAAAGCAAATCTCCCGTCACGTGAAGCACCTGGCCCGAACGGACGATTTTGGAAACCGAAACAATTTCCTGCTCCTCTTTCATCCGCTGCGCTTCTTCTTTGGCGATGACTTCACTGTCAATTGAATGCACGACTAAATCTTTCTTTGACGCGATCAGATCAGTCAGCTGCTCTGCCTGTTCCTGATACAGATACCGATGCCCGAGTTTAATATGAACACTGATTTTTTGGCCTTTGCCATCAGTATATTGTTCAATCGACAGCATGTTTTGAAGACCATCGAGGAGCTCATCAAAAGAACACGCATCATCCAGATGCAATGTTAAGCCGTTTTTTGTTCCTTTTATTGTTACATATTGCTGCTTTTTGGTCTTCATCAATGTTCACCTCAACAACATACTCTTTTCGTCAAAAAAAGATAAAATCCTTTTTACTCATCTCTTAATTCTTTCTTCAGACTTATATAAAACAGCCTGAAGGGCAGGACTAATATAACGGCTCCCGCGATATTCAGCAAAGCGGTCGGCAAGAACCGCTGAATGACAAAATCGTTAAACGTCATAGTGCCGCTGCGGATTAACGTCTGAATGCCGTAGACGTAAAATTCAAGCACACATACGCTCAGCACCGCGACCAGAATGACCATCAGGGCGTTTGTCTGCAGCACTTTAAACGCTTTGGCCGCCAGATAGCATAATCCGGCAAAACCAAACATATAAACGCCTAAAACACCCGTATAATTGATGTCATAAAGAAATCCGAAAATGAAACCGTAGATCACCGCATGCTTTTGGTTGATATAAGCCGACATAAAAATCAGCGCAAGCAAAAGAAAATGCGGAACGACCTGCTGCTCGACGGAAACGAAAGGAAAACGCACCAGATCGGTATAGATGCTTTCCGCACAAAAGACCAAAATCATAATCAAAGGGAGAAGGAAACGTTTCACGATCCTTCCTCCCCTGTTGCTACGCTTCGGTTCACGACGATGACATGGTCAAGATCGTACAAGTCGGCAGCCGGTTTCACATAAGCGATTTTCGTCAGGCCGTAAGCATCTGATTCTACATCGGTCACTTCGCCGACCGTCAGCCCTTGAGGAAATACGCCGCCCGTTCCGGAGGTCTCCACGAGGTCGCCTTTTTTCACTTCACGTTTTTCATCCGGTTCAAGGATGGTCATTTTCAGGGTCTGTTTCTTTTTATCATACCCTTCAATTAAACCGTAGCCTTTGCTTCCCTTTTTGCCGGAGATTTTGGTGGCCACTCTGTTATTGCGGTCAACATCGCTCAGCAGCTGAACGGCGGATGTGAAACTGTTGAGTCCGCTGCTTTTGATCTTCCCGACCAGCGCACCCTTTTCGTTCGTGACAGCCATGTCTTTGGCCACTTTGTGCTTCGTTCCCTTATTGATCATGATCTGCTTGTACCATTGATCAGGGTTTCTGGCGATAACGGTCGCTAAAATCGGATCATAGTCGGAAATTGATTTGACATGCCCGAGTTCATCACGCAGCTTCTTGTTTTCATCTTTGAGTTCTTGGAGCTTCGCTTCATATTGTGTCTGTCCGTCCAGCTTTTGTCTTAAGCGTTCGTTTTCTTTGTACGTGTTTTTCAGGTCTTTTATGTCCCCGAAGAACCCTGCAAAATATTCGGCAGGCGTGTGAAAAATGTTTTGAAATACTCCCGTCGTATCACCGATCAGCTTTTCAGGCCAGGTGGTATTACGGCCGTTCTTCAGCGAGAATCCAATCATAGCCACCAATATGATAATACACAGAAGTAATAGCATTAACCGTTTGTTCGGCATCGTGATACACCTCTTCTATTTAACTCCTGATTATCTTGTTTTTCCTTTGAAAAGATGGATGTGCTCCAGTGCTTTTCCAGTGCCGATCGCAACACAATCCAGCGGATCTTCAGCGATAAGAACAGGCATTTTCGTTTCGTCGCTGATGACTTTGTCGAGATTGCGGAGCAGGGCGCCTCCCCCTGTTAATACAATACCTCTGTCCATAATGTCAGCGGCCAGCTCAGGCGGTGTTTTTTCAAGCGTGCTCTTCACCGCATCAACGATTGAGAGAACTGTATCACGCAGTGCATTTGCAATTTCCGTTCCCGTGATTTCGATCGTTTTCGGCAGACCTGTCAGAAGGTCGCGGCCGCGGATTTCCATTGACGCATTTTCTTCACCGGTTTCTGCTGAACCGATTTCCATTTTAATGGCTTCCGCCGTACGGTCACCGATCATCAGATTATATGTTTTTCTGATATAGCTGATGATTGAGTCGTCCATTTCGTCACCGGCTACACGGATTGACTGGGACGTGACAATGCCGCCTAAAGAAATGATCGCCACTTCAGTTGTTCCGCCGCCGATATCAACGACCATGCTGCCCGTCGGCTCCCATACCGGAAGATTCGCGCCGATTGCTGCCGCAAACGGTTCTTCAATCGGATAAGCGTCACGTGCGCCCGCTTGTCTTGTCGCGTCGATGACCGCCCGTTCTTCAACGGCCGTAATACCTGACGGCACACACACCATAACGTACGGCTTTCTCGCAAACAATCCTTTATTTTTCACAGCCTGATTAATGTAGTATTTCATCATTGTCGCAGTTGTTTCATAGTCAGCGATAACGCCGTCTTTCATCGGACGGAGCGCAACCACGTTGCCCGGAGTTCTTCCGATCATGTTTTTCGCATCGTTACCGACCGCAACGATTGACTTCGTATCCGTTTGCAGAGCAACGACAGACGGCTCTCTCACTACGATTCCTTTACCTTTAACAAACACAAGCGTATTCGCGGTTCCCAAATCTATACCAAGGTCTCTTGTACCAATTCCGAACATATGTATGTATCTTCCTTTCTTAAAGCAAAAATACCCTAAAGGGAAAAACTCATAAAATCTATTATATCTTAAATCAACGAAAAAAAAAGTGTTACAAATATCCTTTTTCCTTTAAACTCACAAATTTTTTATCACCAATGACCAAATGATCCAGCAGCCCGATGCCGATTAAATTTCCGCACTCAAAAAGCCGCCTGGTTACCTCTATATCTTCCCTGCTCGGTGTAGGATCTCCTGAAGGATGATTATGAACGCAAATGAAGGACGCGGCGGATCGTTTGAAAGCTTCTTTAAACACCTCCCGCGGGTGGACAATAGATGAATTCAGACTTCCGATAAAAACGGTGCGTTTATGAATGACTTGATTTTTGGTATTTAAATATAAACAGACAAAATGCTCCTGGGTTAAAAAGCGCATATCCTCCATCACATACTTCGCCCCGTCTTCCGGAGAGCGGATGACGCAATGCTCCCCGGCGGATGTCTTATGAATGCGGCTCCCCAGCTCAATTGCGGCAAGAATCTGAACGGCCTTCACCGTTCCGATTCCCGGAATGCTGGAAAGCTCCTGGGCAGAGGCGCCTTTTAACAGGCGCAGCCCGTCAAACGTCCGCAGCAGCCGGTGAGCGAGGTTCATGACGGATTCATGTTTCGTTCCCGTCCGCAGCAGGATGGCGAGCAATTCATTGTTAGAGAGATGTTCGGCTCCGAAGTGCAGAAGCCGCTCTCTCGGTTTTTCTTTTTCGGGGAAATCTCTTAATTTTAACGGCAGATCACGGATGATCAACCCCTCCTTGTTCCCCTTCCCGGTTTGAACATCAAGCTTTTATATTAAATTCTTTCAAGGCTCTCATTGTTTTAGCGACAGGAAGCCCGACGACAGAATAAAAATCACCGTCTATTTTTTTCACTAAAAGCGCGCCTTTTCCTTGGATGCCGTATGCACCTGCTTTATCCATCGGTTCTTTTGTTTCAATGTAGAGCTGTATGTCGTCTTCACTGAGCGGCCAAAACGTCACTTCCGTTGTGTCACAGAATGTTTCTTTCCGGTCATGCGTCTGAATGCTGACCGCCGTAATGACTTGATGGCTTCGGCCGGAAAGCCTCCGCAGCATCTGTGCCGCTTCTTCCCTGTCACGCGGTTTGCCGAGGCACTCGCCGTCTATGCACACCATCGTGTCAGCCCCGATAACGACTGCATCGGGATTTTCGGCCAATACAGCACTAGCTTTTTGCTCGGCCAAACATTGGACGTTTTCTTCCGGCGAAAGGTTTCGATTTAATTTTTCTTCTGTGCGGCTCGCAATAATGCTGTAAGGAATCTGAAGAAGATTAAGGAGTTCTTTTCTTCGCGGAGATTGTGATGCGAGTATTAAGCGTTTTGTCATGGTTGTCATCCTTTCAGGGTTTGCTTAAGAAAAAAAGATACTTGTCTATCCTACCAAATCAAACGGGCAACCACAATTTCAGAAAAATAACTTTTTGATGACAAAATAAAAAATCCCGCCGGATGACGGGAAATTGAGATACTATTTTACAACACTTAAAAGCTCTTTTTGGGCTTTCCAGCCGGATTCCGAACCCGACGTTTCCAGTTCTTTCAGCGCTTGAAGCACGGCCTCTTTCTGCTTTTTGTCAGCGGCGTCTGCGCCGTCTGCCGCTTTTGCCGCTTCAGCCACTTCCGTTTTTGAAAGATTTTTGCCGGTAATCGCTTTGGCGGAGAGCTCAGATGCCTGTTTAAAAGAGTCTTCCAGCCCTGAATCGACCGCAAAGCTGAGCTCCTTTCCGCCCCAAGCCTCAAAATCATGGTCTATCAGTGTCTGACCCAATTGCTGTGATAAGCTTTTTTCCGCTGCAAGCCCGGCGATCACGTATGTGTATCCGTCTTCTTTTGCCAGAGAGACGGCCGAGTATCCTTTTTCAGTCAGCTGGTCAACAAGCGTTTGCGCTCCTTTTTCTGATGAAAATTTTCCGGCCTGCACCGCATATGTTTTATAGTTTCCCGCTGAAGATTCCGCATCTCCTGTGCCGGCTGTTTCAGATTTGTCTTTAGAAACATCTCCCGCTTTCACCGTCTGCCCTTGTGAACCTTTGTCAGCTGATGCCGGAGCGGAGGCTTCTTTACTTCCCGACATATTTAAGGCGACAAGGCCGAGCCCGGTGCCTAAAACAGCCGCAACGGCAATTGTCGTGACCGCCTTTTTAACTGGAGAAGACGGCTGCTTTTTTTTCGGAAAATGAGGGCCGTTTTTTTTCTTCTGGTATGGCGGAACGACTTTCGGGTCATCTTCAAATACCTCAGAATTCTTCTCATGATCCCAATTGAAATCTTCTTCTTTCGGATCTTCATGGGATGCGGCAGTCTCCTGTTCCGCCTTTTTTGTTTCTTCCCAATTGGAAAATGTGACGGTCTTCTCCCCGCCTTCATTCACATCTTCTTGTCCATACATCGTTTCTTCTTGTCCGTTAATGGTTACTTTAAGGGCATTGTTTTTAGCTTTGCTGTGCTTTTTGCTCTTCCTTTTTTTCAACGTCTCTTCCCCCTTGCATTCGTCTTGGCCGTACCTTGAACTGATCATGGTTCACACTTTAGCATAGGCGAAAAAAAAAAGAACAAGACTTTTGTCGTCTTGTCCAAAAAACGTTCGCCAAATTTTTCAAGCCCCGCCTGAAGCGAGCTTGATGTAAAACGAAAACAGCTCATCACCGTATAAATAACTCAAAGCGCTCCCGGCTGAGATGGCCGGCGCAAACGGAAATGGCTGCTTTTTACCAAGACTGCCCCGGGCTGCAGCGCACATACCGTATACCGCTCCGATCATAACGGAAAGAAAGAATGCAATGAGCACGAGCTTCACGCCGAGCGTCAGGCCGATCACCCCAAACAGTTTCACATCACCTGCGCCGATGCCTCCTTTACTGACAAACATGATAAAAACAAGCAGAAAAAATCCGCAAACGGCTCCGGCAAACCCTGCATACCATGAATCCAGCGGAGAAAACATTCGGCCGGCGATGAAAAGCGGAAGAAAAAACAGCAGAACTTTGTCAGGAATCAGCATATATTGCAGATCCGTCATAGTAACAATCATGAGGAGAGACAGAAATAACAGCGCGACTAACAGTTCTTTTGAGAAACCGAAATGAATGCCTGCAGCCGTGAATAAACACGCCGTCCAGCATTCCGCCGCCGGATACATAACCGACAGCTTCGCACGGCAGTTTCTGCATCTGCCTCTTTGCAGAATATAGGAGACGACGGGCACAAGCTCCCCCCAGGAGAGCGGCAAGCGGCAAAACGAACAGGATGAACGCGGCGAAATAACCGAGATTCGCAGCGGGATACGGCACGCTGCTGTATAAAAAAAAGAACCGAAAATCAAGCCGAGAAAAAACAGAATCAAAAGCACTCAGACCACACCTTTACTATCAATCTGGCTCAGATTATAGCAAAGAAAAACACCATGACTGAAATGGCTGAAAATATATTTTCAGCATAAAAACACCCGGCAAAACCGGAAAATGGTCTGCCGGGCATCCGAGGGGCTGTCAGATAAGCCGCTTTCTCATCTCTGAAATAAAATATAAGGAGCCGGTAATGATGATGACATCATCCGCCCCGTCTTTTTGTTCTATCCATTCTTTCACACTGTCCGGGTTCTCATCGAAGCTCTTAGATGCAAGACTGCTTGCATTGTAAAGGGCTTCGGCGCTTGAAGCACGCGGAAAGTCAAATGATACAAAGTGAATGGAATCCGCTTCGGTTTCAAGCTTTTTAATCATTTCCTGATACGGTTTGTCTTTTAATGCGCTGAATACGACATGGACGTTTTTACCGGCAAAGCGCTGCCGGATCGTTTCTGTCAGCGTTTCAACACCCTCTTCGTTATGGGCGCCGTCCGCAAACACTAAAGGGCGGCTTTGAAGACGTTCAAATCGGCCCGGCCAGGAAGCTTTTTTCAGGCCGTTTCGCATCGCTTCTTCTGAAATGACTGCGGCCTCCAGGCGATTCAGCCATTCAGCGGCCAATATCGCCAATGCCGCATTCTGCCT
The DNA here is from genome assembly GCF_057196865.1 of Bacillus sp. SYZHCR11. Taxonomy (NCBI): domain Bacteria; kingdom Bacillati; phylum Bacillota; class Bacilli; order Caryophanales; family Bacillaceae; genus Bacillus; species Bacillus sp. SYZHCR11. The sequence continues at coordinate 267,887 of NZ_JBXUND010000003.1, read as the reverse complement.
TTGGTGAATGCCGATCAGCGACGTTTGAATGTCTTCATAGCATTTCGTTTCTGTTTCCAGCGAAAAGCTTTCGCCGGACGGAAGCGCCGCTTCATTAAACAGTCTGCATGTTTTATAAAGTGACTGATACGGAGCCTGCTTTTTTTCGGCTTCCGCTTCAATAACGCCGAGTGCTTCCGGCTGATTGACGCCCGTAATGACCGGAATGGAATTTTTAATAATACCGGCTTTCTGCCCGGCGATCTCCTCGATGGTATTGCCTAAAATGGCCATATGGTCATGTCCGATACTTGTAATGACCGACAGAAGCGGTTTCACAATATTGGTTGAATCAAATGTGCCGCCGAGCCCCGCTTCAAAAATGACAAAATCGATATCAGCCCGCTTCGCAAAATATAAAAATGCACACGCTGTAATGATTTCAAATTCCGTCACCGTTCCGGCATCGGTCTTATCAAGCTCATCGACTATCGGTTTTATGTCAGTAACGAGCGTTCTCCATTCCTCATCGGTAATCGGCGTGCCGTTGACGCTGATTCGCTCATTAAACGTAATCATGTAAGGCGATGTGAACGTGCCGACCGTATAACCGGCTTCTTGAAGGACGGAACGGATAAAAGAAACGGTTGATCCTTTGCCGTTTGTGCCCGCCACATGAATGGCGCGAATGTTCTTTTCCGGGTGTTCCAGTTTTTCCATCAGCTTTTCCATACGGAGAAGGCCCGGCTTAACGCCGAACTTGAGTCTGCCGTGAATCCAGCTGATCGCTTCTTTGTACGTATTAAACAATGAAATCCCCTCTTTTATACGACAAGGCGGTTTCTTAGGAAACCGCCCCGCTGTTTTATCAGCCTTTCAGCTCTGCAATCCGCTGCCGGACAGCTTCGCGTTTTGCCGTGTAGTCTTTCTCTTTTCCGCGTTCTTCTTCAATGACATGCTCAGGAGCTTTTTTAATGAATCCTTCGTTGCCGAGTTTTTTCTGAACGCGTTCGACTTCTTTTGTCAGCTTGTCGAATTCTTTTTGCAGACGGGCGATCTCCTCATCAATGTTAATCAGCCCTTCAAGCGGCAGAATGACTTCCGCTCCGGTGACGACCGCTGTCATCGCTTTGTCTGCCGCAGCGATATCCGTCCCGATTTTCAGCGTGCTCGGATTCGTAAAGCGTTCAACGTAAGAACGGTTCTTCTCAAGGCGGCCGGCAATGTCTTCGGTAGATGTTTTAATGTAAAGTTCAACCTGCTTGCTCATCGGCGTGTTGACTTCGCTCCGGATATTGCGGACAGAACGGATTAATTCAACGAGCAGTTTCATATCCGCCGCTGCCTCTTTATCCGTATGTTCCGGCACCGGAACCGGCCAAGAGCTGATCGTGATTGACTCACCTTCATGAGGAAGGTGCTGCCAGATTTCTTCCGTTAAGAATGGCATAAACGGGTGAAGAAGACGCATCGTCTGGTCAAGCACGTATGCCAGAACAGACCGGGTTGTTTTCTTCGCCGCTTCATCTTCCCCGTACAGCGGAAGCTTCGCCATTTCGATATACCAGTCGCACACATCGTCCCAGATAAAGTTGTACAGGTGGCGTCCGACTTCACCGAATTCATAACGATCCGCAAGCTGTGTTACGTCTTCTATCGTTTCATTCAGTCTTGTGAGGATCCACTTATCAGCAACTGATTTTTCACCGGACAGATCAAGCTCGTCATACGTCATGCCGTCCATGTTCATTAATGCAAAACGGGAGGCGTTCCAAATTTTATTTGCGAAGTTCCATGTGGATTCCACTTTTTCATAGCTGAAACGGAGATCCTGTCCCGGTGAACTTCCGGTTGCCAGGAAATAGCGCAGGGAATCCGCTCCGTACTTGTCGATGACATCCATCGGGTCCACGCCGTTCCCAAGGGATTTACTCATTTTTCTGCCCTGCTCGTCACGGATTAAGCCGTGAATCAGCACGTCTTTGAACGGACGCTCGCCGGTAAACTCAAGACCTTGGAAAATCATCCGGGATACCCAGAAGAAAATGATGTCATATCCCGTTACAAGTACATCGGTTGAGTAATACCGCTTAAAGTCTTCAGCGTTTTCATCAGGCCAGCCCATTGTAGAAAACGGCCAAAGCGCGGAGCTGAACCATGTATCAAGCACGTCTGAATCCTGCTCCCAATTTTCGCTGTCCTCAGGCGCCTCAAGGCCGACGTACACTTCTTTTGTTTCTTTATGATACCAAGCCGGGATGCGGTGGCCCCACCACAGCTGACGGGAAATACACCAATCACGGATGTTTTCCATCCAGTGCAGGTACGTTTTCTCGAAACGGTCAGGAACGAAGTGAACCTTCTCTTCTTTTGCCTGAAGGTCAACCGCAGCATCGGCCAGCGGCTGCATTTTGACAAACCATTGTGTGGACAGGTACGGCTCAACAACGGCGCCGCTTCTCTCACTGTGGCCGACAGAATGCATATGGTCTTCGATTTTAAAGAGAACGCCGGATTCCTGAAGATCTTTGACGAGTTTTTTGCGGCATTCAAACCGGTCCATGCCGTTATATTGCAGCGCTTTTTCATTCATTGTTCCGTCTTCATTCATGACGAGAATCCGCTCTAAATTATGGCGGTTTCCGAGTTCAAAGTCATTCGGGTCATGGGCAGGCGTGATTTTAACGGCGCCTGATCCGAATTCCATATCAACATAATCATCGCCGACAATCGGAATTTCGCGGTTTGTAATCGGCAGAATCACCGTTTTGCCGATTAAGTGCTTGTAGCGCTCATCTTCAGGATGAACCGCGACAGCCGTGTCGCCAAGCATCGTTTCCGGACGGGTGGTCGCGATTTCAATTGAGCCTGAACCGTCTGCTAACGGGTAGCGCAAATGATAAAACGCGCCCTGTACGTCTTTGTAAATCACTTCAATATCGGATAAAGCCGTTTTTGTGGCAGGGTCCCAGTTGATGATATATTCGCCCCTGTAAATCAAGCCTTTCTCATACAACTTGACGAAGACTTCACGCACGGCTTTGTTCAGCCCTTCATCAAGAGTAAAACGTTCACGTGAATAATCGAGTCCGAGTCCCATCTTGGCCCATTGGCTGCGGATGAAATCAGCATACTCTTCTTTCCACTTCCACGTTTCTTCTAAAAACTTTTCACGGCCGAGGTCATAACGGCTTGTGCCCTGTTCGCGGAGTTTCGCTTCGACTTTTGCCTGAGTGGCGATGCCGGCGTGGTCCATGCCCGGAAGCCAGAGCACGTCATAGCCCTGCATGCGTTTCATACGCGTAACGATATCTTGCAGCGTCGTATCCCACGCATGTCCGAGGTGCAGCCTGCCCGTCACGTTCGGCGGCGGAATGACGACAGAATACGGCTGTTTCGTTTGATCGCCGCCCGCTTCAAAATATTTTCCTTTCAGCCAAAAATCATAGCGGCCTTTTTCAATCGCAGACGGATCATATTTTGTCGGCATTGTTTGTTCGTTTGTATCCATGATAACCCTCCAGCATGTTTAGAAATGGCTGAGCAACTAAAAAAGAGCCTTCATCCTGATAAAGGACGAAAAGCTCTTTCGCGGTACCACCTTTTTTCATGAACAGATTTGTTCATGCACTTAAACGGATAACGGGTGCGGCCCGAATTTCTCTACTGTATGTTCAAGAAATTATGCTCCCGGGCGACCTTCCAATGAGACGGCATAAGAAGCCTTTCAGCACAGTAGCTTCTCTCTCTTCATGCGTCTTTCTTGTACTCTTCCCGTTCAAAGCAGGTGTATTTATATCAGCTCATGATCTTATTTAGTATGTTCTTTATTATAGTAAAAGTGTTTTTGATTCGTCAATCATCTTTTCCAAAAACCGCTGCCGTCATACATAAATGAGCATGCACCCCGCTCTTCCCCTTACATACGATACATAGAAAGGCGAATGTGAGGAGGAATTGCCCGTGAGAAAAAAATTCAATTCTTATTCGCTCCCCCAGTGGGCCAGACAGGTCCGCCTTGTATCCGTGCAAGTCATTATCCCGATTACGATCTTTCAGGGGATCAGGACGATTTTCTTTCCGACGACTTTTGATGTCCTGCTGCTTGCCATCCTGCTGTTTTTAGCGTGCGCCCTGCATTTGGAATGGATATAAAAAAACGAGTCCCGTTATGAAGAGGACTCGTTTTCCGCTTTTATTTTTTTCTCCCGCTCAATCTGATGAACCTTCATGAGAAAAGGCTCAACATTTTTCATCTGCCAAAACGCTCTTAATAATTGCGTGCACTCTTCTTTTTCAGAGCCCCTTTGGCCGGTCTGATACCGTTTCAGCACTTTGTACATGGCGGACGGATAAGCCATATAGCTGAGAAACAGACTGATTTCCGCTTCACGGAGCGGGAATGATTTGTGATACGTATAAAACCAGTCCAGACATTCCGGACATGCTTTCGGATAGCTTCTGAACATTCTGGAGTAAAAGCCGAGCAGGTCATTTTGCGGAGGGCCCAGCGCAGCTTTCTCGAAATTCGTGAAAAAGCCCGATCCCGCATCATTATACAGAAAGTGGCGGCTCGATAAACTGCCGTGGTTGATCACCGCTCTCGTCTTGTCATGATCCTTTGCCGCGTCAAACCATTCTTCCAGACGTTCCAGAGCAAAATTGACGGCGGAAACCGTTTCTGTAAGATACGTAACGGCCTGCAGTTCAAAAGGTGAAAGGTACCACTCTTTTTCCGCCCGGTCGGCGAATTGTTCATAGACAAGCTTATCATTTTCCCAATCTCTTTTCGTTGCTTCATAAAAGCCGCTGATATCTTCAGTCCGGATTTGGATGTCCCGCACAGTCGCAGAATGGAGCTTCGCGACCTCTTTAAAAAGGTAAACATGTTTTTGATCCCGTTCTTCCTCCTGATCGTACTGAAGCCAAGGCATTAAATAATAAGAATTCTCCGTCTGTCTCCCCGCAAAAAAATCGCCGGCATACGTGCGGCAGATCGGCACAAATGATCGGTAGCCTTTCTCCTCAATCTCAATCATAAGATCCGTAAATTCACTGCTGCGGGCCGGCTTGAGCTGTTTCAAAGCAAAAATGCCGTAGTTTGAGTAGACCTTCCAAACATGCGGGCTGACAGGCTCAATATACTCAGCCGTCAGCCCGTATTCCTGAAGCACTGATTGGACTGCTTCCATTCCATTCACCACATTTTTACGGCCTCTTTGTGCTTACACATGGCTGTTATTATATTCAGGTATATACAGAAGCTGACCTTCCTCAAGCTCGTCATCAAACGATAAAGCATTCGTTCGGATGAGCTGCTGGGATGTAATGTCATATCGTTCACACACCCGGTCGATTGTATCTTGCTGCTGCACGATACAAATTTTCATTCTTGAAAACTTTTCTTCTTCCCTTGTAAATAATTTTGTCAAGTAATGAGAGTTGTCATTTTCCTTCTGCTCGGTTCCCGGTGCCGCTTCTTCATTCTTTCTTTCAGGCTTAAGCGGCTCAGGCTGTTCAGCTTTCGCCGGCTCCTCAGGCGGCAGTTTGGAAAACTGAAAAGACAAATCGAGAGGCTTCCCGGTTTCCTCCTCCGGCGGCGCCATCTTCCTTACCTCAATTTCAAACCCTTCTTCATCATGAGCCTCTTCTTCAAGCAGCTTAGGAGCGCTGTAAAACTCCTCTTCCTGCCGTTCCGGAACGAACTCGCGATAAACGGGCGCCTGCTCCTCTTGAAAAACCGCAGGCTCATCTTCGTCTTCTGCCGCCTTATGATCGCTCTGACGGAGAAGCGGCTCGGCCTCTGGCTGCTCTTCTTTTTGAAGGAAGGGCTGTTCCGCAATTTTTGGTTTTTCTGCATGCGGAGTCAGAGTGAAAGCAGGGAAAACCGGTTCGATATCATCTTTCGGCTCTTCCTGCACTTCTGCTGAATCATCCTCAAATACGGGTTCATTCCTCACAGCTGACATGATTGCAGGCTCCTCAGCTTCTTCCGGCTCTTCTTCGTGCTGGAAGGAAACGGGAGGAGGAGGCTCAGTAAAGGAAACAGGTTTAGGCACCTCTTCTTGCTCCCTCAGAATCGGGGCTGCTTCCTGCTCTTCTTCTTCTTGCTCCCTCAAAACCGGGGCTGCTTCCTGCTCTTCTTCCCGCTCCCTCAAAATCGGGGCTGCTTCCTGCTCTTCTTCTTCTTGCTCCCTCAAAACCGGGGCTGCTTCCTGCTCTTCTTCTTCCCGCTCCCTCAAAATCGGAGCTGCTTCCTGCTCTTCTTCCTGCTCCCTCAAAATCGGGGCTGCTTCCTGCTCTTCTTCTTCCCGCTCCCTCAGAATCGGGGCTGTTTCCTGCTTTTCTTCTTCCCGCTCCCTCAGAATCGGGGCTGCTTCCTGCTCTTCTTCCTCTTGCCTGAGTAAAGGCGGGATTTCTTCCTCGTTCTTCTCTGTTTCTTGTGCTGCTTCTTCTGATACAGTCAAAGGTATTTCAGGCTCATGGCGTATCATTAATTCTGGTTCATTTTCGTCCTCAGAATGATGTCCGGCAAGATTGATCATTTCTTCTCTGGCAAATTCAGGCGCCACGTACAAAGGGATCTCCGGCTCTTTCGGCTCGGATTCCTCAAGCAGCCCTTCAATTGCCAAATCAGCTTGAATGGTTAAGATCCTTGAATCCGTCAGCTGATAATCAAAGGCATCAATAAATACGAAAACATCATTGAGGTGGCTCACTTTATTTTTCGGAATCGTGATGTCCACCGGGAAACAATGAATGAGCTCGGCCGTGCCATCCTCCCTCGCCCTCACTTCCTCTACATGCCTCAGCTCCCTATCAAGCTCTTCAAAATGACTGCTGTGATCTATGTTGTACTCGCCAGTAAGTTCTAATGATCCTTTAATTGAGACATAATCATTTACTTCCTGCACCCTGATGTCAGGGTCTAATGAAATCGAAAGTAATTCAGAAACTTCCTGTCCTTTTTGGAAACAGATTGATTCTTCAACAGAAAATTGCAATCGGTGATTATGCGGCAAGTTCATATCCTCCTTTCATCTAATCCATACAATTAGATGTCACTAAAGGTGTATGCCGCAATCCGGGAAAATATGATAATGGAGGCATTGAAAAAAGCCGATACAAGTCTTGCTTGCATCGGCTTTTCGGTATCAGCGGCTGATCGCCTGGAACACTTTCTCAGCGGCTTGAATGGTATTTTCAATATCCTCCATTGTATGCGCAGTGGAGAGAAACAATCCTTCAAATTGAGACGGCGGCAGAAATACGCCTGCGTCGGCCATCCCTTTATAATACTTGGCGAACAGCTTTAAATCAGAAGATTTGGCTGCTTCATAGTTAATGACAGGCTCATTGGTGAAAAAGAAGCCGATCATTGACCCCGCCCGGTTAAACGTGTGCGGAATGCCATGTGCTGCAGCTGCTTTTGAAATGCCTTCTTCAAGCATATCGCCTTTTTTCACAAATTCTTGGTATGATTCAGGTGTGAGCTGCTGTAACGTCTCAAGTCCCGCTGTCATGGCAAGCGGATTTCCAGACAATGTTCCCGCCTGGTAGATCGGACCGCTCGGCGCGATTCGTTCCATAATGTCAGCTTTGCCGCCATACGCACCGACAGGAAGACCTCCGCCGATGACTTTGCCGAGACACGTTAAGTCAGGCGTCACGCCGAAATACCCTTGCGCACAGTTATAATCCACGCGAAAACCGGTCATGACCTCATCAAAAATGAGCAGCGCGCCATACTGTTCCGTAATGTCGCGAAGTCCTTGTAAAAAGCCTTCCTGCGGCGGAACAACGCCCATATTGCCTGCTACCGGTTCAACAATGACCCCGGCAATATCTTCACCGTACTCCCGGAATGCGAGTGCAACGCTTTCCAAGTCGTTGTATGGAACGGTAATCGTATTCATTGCTATTCCTTCCGGCACGCCCGGGCTGTCCGGCAGCCCGAGTGTCGCCACTCCGGATCCCGCTTTGATCAGCAGCGAATCACCATGGCCGTGGTAACAGCCTTCAAATTTTAAAATTTTGTTGCGGCCGGTGTATCCTCTTGCCAGACGCAGGGCGCTCATTGTCGCCTCTGTGCCGGAGCTGACCATCCGTACGATTTCAACAGACGGCACACGGTCAATGACCAATTTGGCCAGTTCGTTTTCCACTTCAGTAGATGCCCCGAAACTTGTCCCGTTCTCGGCTACTTTTTTCAGGCTTTCAACGACCCTGTCGTTCGTGTGGCCCAAAATGAGCGGCCCCCAGCTCAGGACGTAGTCGATATATTCATTGCCGTCAATATCAAAAATTTTCGATCCTTTTCCGCGCTGCATAAAGATCGGATCCATATCAACTGATTTAAACGCGCGCACCGGGCTGTTCACTCCGCCCGGCATCAGTTTCTGCGCTTCTTTAAAAGCGGCTTTTGATTTTTCATAGCTTCTCATCTGCCTCAGCTCCCGTCAAATGAAATCGTTACTCAGCAAGCCATTTCGCTGCGTCTTTTGCATGATACGTCATAATCAGATCGGCTCCTGCACGTTTCATGCCCGTTAAAATTTCCAGCACCATTTCTTTTTCTTTAATCCAGCCGTTTTGGGCTGCCGCTTTCACCATGGAATACTCCCCGCTCACATTATATGCGACCAGCGGCAGGTGATGGCGGTTTTTCACATCACGCATAATATCTAAGTATGACATAGACGGTTTGACGATTAAAAAGTCAGCGCCTTCTGCCGCGTCTGATTCAGCCTCACGTAGCGCTTCCAGGCGGTTGGCCGGATCCATCTGGTATGTTTTTCGGTCACCGAACTGCGGCGTGCTGTCAGCCGCGTCGCGGAACGGGCCGTAGAATTCACTTGAATATTTCACGGCATAAGACATAATCGGAATATTCGTGAATCCTTCTTTGTCGAGCGCTTCCCTGATCACTGTGACAAAACCGTCCATCATATTTGAAGGAGCGATGATGTCAGCGCCGGCTTTAGCCTGGCTGACGGCTGTCTGCGCCAGCAGCTCAAGCGACTCGTCATTGAGGATTACTCCGTCTTTCACGACCCCGCAATGGCCGTGATCCGTGTATTCACAGAGACATGTATCAGCGATGACGATCATTTCAGGATAATGCTTTTTAATTTCAGCAATCCCTTTCTGCACAATGCCATGATCGTGAAAAGCCTGGGTTCCGCAGGCGTCTTTTTCTTCCGGCACGCCGAAAACGATGACCGACTTAATGCCGAGCGATATCAGCTCAGCCATTTCATCCTTTAACAAATCGAGTGATACATGATAAACCCCCGGCATGGAAGGAACTTCTTTTTTTCCTTCGAGTCCTTCAACGACAAATAACGGGTAAATAAAATCTGAAGGGTGAAGACGTGTTTCTTTTACTAGATCTCTCATCGCAGCGTTCGCGCGCAAACGGCGGTGTCTGTTAAATGTTTGATTCATCATTATCTATCCTTTCCCGACATGCTGCACATGACGTCCAGCATGCCTTCAATCGTATAGGTGTCAGGCACATGGGATGAGATCCCGTATTCCAAGAGCGCTTTCTCTGTCAAAGGGCCGATGCTGATATAGCTCGCACCGCTGTTTTCCCACGCTTTTTCTCCGTCTCCGACCGCGTGCATAAACGTATGCACCGCCGATGAACTGGTAAACGTAATAAAATCAAAATGAGAGCGGGATGCAGCCCGTCTCAGCTCGTCCATGCCTTTTTCATCCTGAATGGTATTGTATAACACCCATTCCCTTATTTGATAGCCAAGCGGCTCAAGCTCCGCTTTTATGACATCGCGTGATAAATTGCCCTTTATCAATGAAACGGGTTCGGCAGCTGATGCGTGCCGTTTTAAAGTATCAGCCAGACATTCCGCCACATACTCGTCAGGCATCGCATCCGTCCGGGCTCCCCGCTCTTTCAGGGCGCGCGCTGTCTTTTCACCGACGGCTGCGATTTTTTTCCGTTCCGGAAGCGCAAGGCCATGCTGATCAAGGTAGGAAAAAAAGAACCGGACACCGTTTACGCTTGTAAACACAAGCCAGCCCGGTTCAGAAAGGTCTTCCCGCAGACTGTCCGCACATTCATCCGGGAGCGCTTCCTGAAAAGCGATCAGAGAGGCGGAAACAGCCGTTCCGCCGAGCGCCTCCACTTTTTTTCGGAACGGTGCTGCCTGTCTTTTGTTCCGGGTGACGAGCACGGTCTTTCCTTGTAAAGGAAGGTCATTTGCCATCCTGTTCGAGCTCCTGTTTCACGCTGTCGATTAGTGCTTTGGCTCCTTTTTCAGACATCATCGCCGCACAGCGTTTCCCGATTTCTTCCGGATCATGTCCCGCCGCTGTTTCTTTATAAATCGTCTTTCCGTCCGGAGACGCGACAAGACCGACCAATTCAACCTCATCCCGGTCATTGACGGACGCATACCCGGCTATCGGCACTTGGCAGCCGCCTTCCATCGCGTGTAAGAAAGCCCGTTCGGCTGCCACCGTGCGCTGCGTATACTCATCGGTAAATTGCGCAAACAGCTTCAAAAGCTCTTCATCCGACTCTCTGCATTCAATGGCAAGAGCGCCTTGGCCGACCGCAGGCAGACAGCGGTCCGGTTCGAGGAATTCCGATACGACATCATCTTTCCAGCCCATTCTCGAAAGCCCCGCAGCCGCTAAAATAATAGCATCGTAATCTTCCGTTTCAAGCTTTTGAAGTCTCGTATCGATATTGCCTCTGATCCACTTAATTGTAAGATCAGGGCGTTCAGCAAGAATCTGGGCGCTTCTTCTTAAACTGCTGGTGCCGATGATGCCCCCTTCTTTTATGCCGTCCAGCTTTTGATGCCCTTTTGAAATGAGCGCATCACGCGGATCCTCACGTTTCGGTATGCAGCCTATGACAAGACCCTCAGGCAAAACGGCGGGCATGTCTTTCATGCTGTGAACCGCCATATCAATCTCCTGATGCAGCAGCGCCTGTTCAATCTCTTTGACAAACAAACCTTTACCGCCCACTTTTGACAGTGTAACATCGAGGATGCGGTCGCCTTTTGTGACAATCTCCCGGATTTCAAAGTCATAGGAAGGATTCAATTCCTTCAGTTTGTTAATCACCCATTTTGTCTGGGTCATAGCCAGTTTGCTCCGTCTGGAACCTACCTTAATCGTTCTCATTTTCTTTCCTCCCGAATCTGTTTGGGCGCGTGCGTTAACTGAACCAATGGAATTGTGACAGGCTTCCGAGCAGGAAGTAATTAATCATCAGCACGAGAAAACATGCTGAATTCCATAACGCCGCCACTTTCCCCTGCAGTTCCTTAATCATTCTGATATATAAATAGTAGCTGTATAAAAGCAGCACAATAAACGAGCCGAGCACTTTTGAATCAAACCAGTACAGCGTTTCCAGCGACACATATGCCCAGATCACGCCTAATATCAGGCTCAACAGCAGCATCGGAACCCCGATGACATTTAAAACGTAAGCCATATAATCAAGTTTTGACAAATCTTCAATTCTCAACAGCCATTTTCCCCATTTTTTCTTCTTTAATAAAGAATATTGAAACTGATAAAGAAGCGAAAAGACAAAAGAAAGGGAAAAAGCGCCGTAAGACAGAATCGCCATTGTAATATGAATGACCAAAAGCTCTGAGACCAGCTGGCCGGAAAAGGCGGCCGAATGCTGATCCGTCGGTGAAAACGTATGGATCGCAATCATCGAGAAACCGATGACATTCGTGAAAAACACGATAAAATCAACCCGCAGAATCTGCGTGACCACAAGTGAAAGCGTGACAAGCACCCACGCATAAAAGTAAAGGGCCTCTGTAATATTCAAGACCGGAAATCTGCCCGTCTGCCACATGAAATAAGAAAGATAGACGGTTTGCAGAGTCCAGACAATAGAAAGCAACCAGAAGGCTATTTTTCCAGCCTTCCGGTTGTGTTGAAGAAAATCTATAAAGTAAAAAAGGACGCTTACTGCATAAATAACAATTGTCGCTTCATTAAGTCTTGCCATTGCTGTATCAATCATACAGCCCTCACTCACTTACAAGCGGACGTAAGCCCGTTTTTGCTTCTGCCTTTTGAAACGAATGAACCGTCTGGCGGTTATCCAGGCTTTTGTCCAGCTGGCGGCCGGCCTCTTCCTCAATATCGAAAATCTGCATAAACAGCTTCAGCTTTTCATCTGAATCCGCTTCAGCCGCAAGCTCTTTCGCTTTCAGAATCGGGTCGCGCAGCATTTGGTTAATGATGCTTTTCGTATGTTTGCTGAGAAGTTTTTTCTCTCTTACCGTCAGATGAGGCAGCTTGCGCTCAATGCTCTGCATCGTATCGGACTGGATGGACAGCGCCTTTTCACGCAGCGCCGAAATGACCGGCACGACGCCGAGCGTATTAAGCCACTGCTTAAACTCAACAATTGCCGCTTCAATAAACAGCTCGACTTTTTCAGCGGTTTCGCGGCGTTCTTGTAAGTTGGCTTCAACGATTCCTTCAAGGTCATCAATATCGTACAGAAAAACACCTTCAAGATCGTTAAGCGCCGGATCGAGGTCTCTCGGCACAGCGATATCCACCATAAATAACGGACGGCCTTTCCGCTGTCTGCCCGCTCTCTCCATCATTTCTTTAGACACGACGAAATCACTTGCGCCTGTCGAACTGATTAAAATATCAGCTTCAGCAAGTGCATGTTCAAGCTGGTTTAAGCTGCGCGCTTCTCCGGAGAAACGGTCAGCAAGCGCTTTTGCCTTCAAAAACGTTCTGTTGATGACCGTTACTTTGCCGATACCCTGACCGTGCAGGTTTTCTGCGGCGAGCTCGCCCATTTTTCCCGCACCGAGAATCAAAATGTGCTTATTTGACAATGAGCCGAAGATTTTTTTCGCGAGTTCAACAGCGGCGTAACTGACGGAAACGGCATTGGAGCCGATATCGGTTTCGGCATGCGTGCGTTTGCCGACGGTCACCGCCTGTTTAAACAGCTCATTGAAAATGGTGCCGATCGTCTTTTCTGCCTGCGCCGTTTTAAAGCTCGAGCGTACCTGGCCGAGTATTTGCGTCTCTCCGATGACCATGGAATCCAAACCGCACGCCACACGGAATAAATGCTCGATCGCCGCGTCGCTCTCATAAAATTTCAGAAACGGAGACAGCTCTTCTTTCGGCAGCGAGAACCATTCGGATAAAAATGTCTTTATATAATAACGGCCGGTATGAAGCTGGTCGACCACCGCATATATTTCGGTGCGGTTGCAGGTTGACACGATAATGTTTTCTAGAACGCTTTTTTCTTCTTTTAAGCGGAGCATCGCTTCTGCAAGCTCATCCGGCTGAAAACTTATTTTTTCGCGTATTTCAATAGGGGCGGATTTATAATCTACTCCCACAACAAGAATATGCATCGCTTTCATGCACCCCCGTACATCGCAATTTATTTATAATCATTCTAACATAGAATTTATTATTTATAATAATTATAACATAGTTTCTTCGGGAAAATGTGAACAGATTTCAAAAATGTTATGCTATAGTATAAAAAGCTCGTTCCCACTGTAATCATCATACTAAAAATCCTTTACTGCGGGTAGGTGACAGGATGAAAAAAACATCAATTTTATTACCGGGACTTCTGCTTGCCGCTTCATTATTCGCATGGCTTCAGAGCGGACAGGTTCACCTGTTTGCGAATCAGGGGGAATGGCCGGTGCTCCTTATGCTCTTGGGGGCCGTGCTCTTGTATCAGGGCAAAAAGGAAGCGGCCGGGCCTCACGTCCTGATCGGCATGCTTCTTTTCGGCATAGGTTTACACTTTTTCGCCAAACCTGAGCTCTCATGGTGGCCGGGAGATTTTGAAATGATTCTCTTCGTCTTCGGATTCTCCTTATTTGCGGCTGCCAGAAAAGAATATGTATACGAAGCGGCTGCCATGATTGGTTTTTCCCTCTTTTTATACTTCTTTAAACAAATTACGGCGTGGCTGGAATCCGTCCATATTCCGACGGAACACTTCAAAACATACTGGCCGTATGTTTTCATCGGAATCAGCCTTTTATTATTGTTTATCAAGCGGAACAAAACTATACGATAAAACCCAAAACGCACTGCGTTTTGGGTTTTTCATTACCGGCTGATCATTTTTTTAATGGCTCCCCATGCTTCATCTTTGCCTTTTTTCGTTTCAGAGGAAAATAAAATCAGCTCATCTTCAGGATCCATATCAAGCGTCTGTTTGACAACCTTTAAGTGCTTGTCCCATTTTCCTTTTGGAATCTTATCCGCTTTTGTCGCAATGACGATGACGGGAATGCCGTAATACTTCAGGAATTCATACATGTTCACGTCTTCAGCAGACGGCGCGTGTCTGAGGTCGACAATCTGCACGCAGGCTTTCAGCTCTTCGCGGGTCGTCATATAGGTTTCAATCATTCTCCCCCATGCTTCCCGCTCGCTTTTGGAAACTTTCGCAAATCCGTACCCGGGAACGTCGACAAAATGCAATTCATCATTGATGATGTAAAAGTTTAAAGTCTGTGTTTTCCCCGGTTTTGATGACGTTCTGGCCAAGTTTTTCCGATTGATTAATGAATTGATAAAAGATGACTTTCCTACATTTGATCTGCCCGCCAGCGCGATTTCCGGAAGCCCCCCATCAGGGTACTGTTCGGGTTTGACCGCGCTGATCACGATTTCTGACTTTGTGACTTTCATTTCTTCTCTCCTACTAAGGCATGTTCCAAAACGTCATCCAGGTGAGAAACGAATATAAACTTCAGTCCTTCTCTGACGCTTTCTGGAATATCCTCTATATCTTTTTCGTTATCTTTAGGCGCAATAATAGTGGTCAGGCCCGCTCTGTGCGCGCCGAGCGCCTTTTCTTTCAGTCCGCCGATCGGAAGCACGCGCCCCCGCAGCGTGATTTCTCCCGTCATACCGACTTCGCGTTTTACCGCACGGTCCGTTAATGCTGAAACGAGCGCCGTGGCCATCGTAATTCCGGCAGAAGGGCCGTCTTTCGGCACCGCTCCTTCAGGGACATGGATATGAATGTCATACTTCTCATGGAATTTCGGGTCGATTCCGAACTGTTCCGCTTTCGAACGGACATAACTGAAAGCGGCCTGCGCTGATTCCCGCATGACATCTCCAAGCTTCCCTGTCAGAACCAGCTTTCCTTTTCCCGGTGACAATGACACTTCGATTGACAGCGTATCTCCGCCGACCGTCGTATACGCGAGCCCCGTGACAACCCCGATTTGATCTTCGGTTTCCGCCTGTCCGTATCTGAATATCCGTTTTCCGAGATAGTCGGCCAGATTTTTCTCTGTAACGGTAATGCGTTTTCTCTCCTCAGACACAATGGCTTTCGCAGCCTTTCGGCAAATGGCGGCAATCTGGCGTTCAAGCGTTCTCACGCCGGCTTCCCTCGTATAGTAGCGGATGATGTCCGTAATCGCCTGATCCCGAATCTGCAGGTTGCTCTTTGTGAGCCCGTGCTCTTTGATTTGTTTCGGCAGCAGGTGATCTTTCACGATCTCCAGCTTTTCGTTTTCAGTGTAGCCTGACAGGCTGATAATCTCCATTCTGTCTCTGAGAGGGCCAGGGATGGAAGCAAGGTTATTCGCAGTCGCGATAAACAGTACTTTCGATAAATCGAACGTCTCTTCAATATAGTGGTCGCTGAATGTGCTGTTTTGTTCCGGATCCAGCACCTCAAGCATCGCCGAAGACGGATCGCCTCTGAAATCAGACGACATTTTGTCGATCTCGTCGAGGAGAAAGACCGGATTTTGTTTGCCGGCTTTTTTCATCCCCTGTATAATACGGCCGGGCATCGCCCCGACGTATGTGCGCCGGTGCCCGCGGATTTCAGACTCATCGCGCACTCCGCCCAGTGAAATTCTCACAAAAGTGCGTCCCATGCTCGTACTGATTGATTTTGCAAGAGATGTTTTACCGACTCCCGGAGGTCCGGCCAGACAAAGAATCGGCCCTTTCAGCGTTTTCGTCAGCTGTTTCACGGCCAAATACTCCAAAATCCGCTCTTTCACTTTCTCTAAGCCGTGATGCTCTTTATCTAAGATTTCCCCGGCTTTTTTTATATCAAGTTTATCTTCTGTTTCATCCGACCACGGAAGGGCAATGAGCCAGTCAATATAATTGCGGATAACAGAGCTTTCCGCTGAGCTTGACGGCACTTTTTCGTAACGGCTTAATTCCTTAAGCGCCGTTTCTTTGACACGCTCAGGCATGCCTGCTTCTTCTATCTTTCCCGTGAGCGACTGAACTTCGCCGGTTTTTCCTTCTTTGTCGCCAAGCTCCTTCTGAATGGCTTTCATCTGTTCGCGCAAATAATATTCCTTTTGAGTGCGTTCCATCGAACGTTTGACGCGCTGACCGATTTTTTTCTCAATCTCCAGCACTTCTTTTTCATTATGAATGGAACGAATGACCTTATTCAGACGTTCTTTAATATCCGCCGTTTCTAGAATGTCCTGCTTGTCCTTTAATTTCAGCGGGAGATGAGAAGCGACGATATCCGCCATTCTGCCGGGCTCTTCAATATCAGTCACAGCCGCATACGTTTCTGCGGAAATTTTTTTAGAAATTTTTATGTACTGGTCAAAATGGTCCAGCAGCGTCCGCATAAGCGCTTCGTCTTCCACGTCTTTTGAATCATCCTCATGCATCAGCTGTATATCGACCGAAGTATAATCTTCGAGTTCGGTGTATTCAAGGATCTGCGCCCGCTGAATTCCTTCTACAAGCACTCTGATCGTACCGTTGGGCAGCTTCAGCATCTGTTTAATTTTTGTATAAGTGCCGACGGCGAAAATATCCTCTTCACCCGGTTCGTCTATCGAAATATCCTGCTGAGTGGCTAAAAAAATCATATGATCATGCATCATTGCCTGTTCAAGAGCCTGAACCGACTTGTCACGGCCTACATCTAAATGTAAAACCATTGTCGGGTATACCAATAAGCCTCTTAAAGGGAGGAGCGGGATGCTGCGTTTTGTATCTTCTGCCATGTGACTGACACCTCCGTGACTTTAGTATGAACCATTATAATACAACTTTTTCATCGTTGTACAATTCCGGGATCGGGCTTAAATCGGCTTATCCGCCTGCCCTGTATATAAAACAGTCTCTTCGTAGTATACCCTTTCTTTCTGTTCTGAAAAAGGAAAAGATGTCCTCCATAAAAAAACCCCATTATAAAAATGGGGTTTATACGGATTCTTTATTCATTTGGATATCAAACGGTTTTTGTTCTGAAGGAGGGTCAACCAATATGACGTCAAGCACTTCCTGGAACGTTTTTACCGCTTTAATGGTGATTCCGTCTATTCGTTTCAGAATGGACTGCTGATTTTCATAAGGGATAATGACCGTTTTTGCTCCAGCCTGTTTTGCGGCTTTAATTTTCGGAATGACGCCGCCGATCGGTTTGACAAGCCCCGTCAGGCTGATTTCTCCCGTCATCGCCACCGTATGGTCGATCGGGATGCGGTGAATCGCGGAAAAAATCCCCGCGGCCATCGCGATACCTGCTGAAGGTCCGTCAATCGGGCCTCCGCCCGGAAAATTGACGTGAATGTCATAGTCTGAAGGTTTGATGCCCATTGTGCGGAGAACCGTCAGCACATTTTCCACAGATCCCTTCGCCATGCTTTTGCGGCGGATCGACTTCGATTGGCTGCCGATGCTTTCTTCCTCTGCAATTCCCGTGATATTCAGGCTTCCTTTGTCCTGCGCAGGTGTGACATTCACTTCGATTTCCAGCAATGCGCCGCTGTTCGGCCCGTAGACGGCAAGTCCGTTCACGATGCCGACTTGCGGTTCATCGGCGATTTTCTGCTCATTTTTAGGTGTGAGCTGACTGGAATGAACAACCCATTCTATATCTTCTGTCGTGATTTCTTTTCTGTCCTCAGTCACCGCCATGCCGGCGGCGATCTGGATCATATTGACGGCTTCACGTCCGTTTCTCGTATATGCGGTCAGCACGCTGAGAGCTTCGTCAGAAATCTCTTTCTGAATTTTGTCGGCTGCTTTTTTCGCAACGATTTTAAGTTCATCCTTTTCCAGCTCGCGGAAAAATACTTCAAGACAGCGCGAACGGATGGCCGGAGGAATTTCAGTCGGCATTCTCGTTGTCGCACCGATCAAACGGAAATCCGCCGGAAGCCCATTTTGAAAAATATCATGGATATGATTCGGTATTTGCGTATTTTCTTCACTGTAATACGCACTGTCTAAAAATACTTTTCGGTCTTCAAGCACCTTCAGCATTTTATTCATCTGAATCGGGTGAAGCTCGCCGATTTCATCAATAAACAATACCCCGCCGTGAGCATGGGTCACAGCCCCCTGTTTCGGCTGCGGAATGCCTGCTTGGCCCATCGCACCCGCTCCCTGATAAATCGGATCATGCACTGAACCGATAAGCGGATCGGCAATCCCCCGTTCATCAAATCGCGCGGTCGTCGCATCAAGTTCAACAAAAACAGCCTGCTTTTGAAACGGTGACTGTTTATGCTTTTTCGCTTCTTCCAATACCAACCGCGCCGCAGCCGTTTTACCGACTCCCGGAGGACCGTAAATAATGACGTGCTGCGGGTTCGGTCCGCAAAGCGCTGCTTTTAACGCTTTAATTCCGTCTTCCTGGCCGACAATGTCCTGAAAGCTTTTCGGCCGCACCTTTTCTGATAAAGGTTCTGATAAACTGATGGCGCGCATTTTGCGCAGCTGTTCCATTTCCTTTTTTGATTCTTTATCTATCGTCACTTTTTGTGTTCGCTGGTTTTTGAGCAGATTCCAAAAATATAGTCCGATGACTATCCCGAAAAACAGCTGTACAAATAATGCGATCCCTGTCCAACTCATGCTGGTCCCTCCTGAAAAAACGATTTATGTATCCAATTCATTCCTCTGTCCGCTAGTATCTCCCAGCAAAGCCCGGAATAAACATTTTCAGAAGGGTCAGGACAAGAAAAAAACCTCCTGATTAATTCGGGTCAGGAGGTTTTGTCGTGTTATGCTGATGTTTTATCTTGGCCGACAACAGTGCCGTCTTTTAATACAAGACGCGGCGCTTCACCGTCTGCGACTGTCGCTCCGGTAATGACACATTTTTCAATATCATCGCGGGACGGCAGATCAAACATGACGTCAAGCATGATGCCTTCAATGATAGAACGCAGGCCGCGTGCGCCTGTTTTACGCTCGATCGCTTTTTTCGCAATTTCAGATAATGCCTCGCCTTCAAATTCAAGCTCGACATCATCAAGTTCTAACATTTTCTTGTATTGTTTGACGAGTGCGTTTTTCGGTTTAGTCAGAATTTCAACCAGTGCCGTTTCGTCAAGCTGCTCAAGGCTTGCAATGACAGGAAGACGGCCGATGAATTCAGGAATCAGACCGAAACGGAGCAGGTCTTCCGGAAGAACTTTAGAAAGCAGTTCTTCTTTTTCCAGGTCTGCCGCTTTATTATCAGAGCCGAAGCCGATGACTTTTTGTCCGAGACGGCGTTTGATGATTTGTTCGATGCCGTCAAATGCACCGCCGCAAATGAACAGAATGTTCGTCGTATCGATCTGGATGAATTCCTGATGAGGATGTTTGCGTCCTCCTTGAGGCGGCACGCTTGCAACCGTTCCTTCAAGAATTTTCAGCAGCGCCTGCTGAACGCCTTCGCCTGATACATCGCGTGTAATGGACGGGTTTTCAGATTTTCGCGCTACTTTATCGATTTCATCGATATAGATAATGCCTTTTTCTGCTTTTTCCACATCATAGTCTGCTGCCTGAATCAGCTTGAGGAGGATGTTTTCTACGTCCTCACCGACATATCCGGCTTCAGTCAGAGATGTAGCGTCCGCGATCGCAAACGGAACGTTCAGAATACGCGCAAGCGTCTGGGCAAGAAGTGTTTTCCCGCTTCCAGTCGGTCCGATTAAAGAAATATTACTTTTAGAAAGCTCAACATCATCCACTTTACTGTTGGAATTGATGCGTTTGTAATGGTTGTATACCGCAACCGCAAGTGATTTCTTCGCCTGATCCTGTCCGATGACATATTCATTCAGAATCTCACGGATTTCCTGCGGCTTCGGAACGTCTTTAAATTCGACTTCTTCTTCCGTACCAAGCTCTTCCTCTACGATTTCTGTACAGAGCTCAATACATTCGTCGCATATATATACACCCGGTCCTGCAACCAGCTTACGAACCTGATCTTGCGTTTTTCCGCAGAACGAGCATTTCAATTGTCCTTTTTCCTCGTTGAATTTAAACATTCTTTCACCCCTTAATCTTGTCTCACTTTTTCTTTTACCTGAAGGGCAAAAGAAAACGGTTCTTGCTACGATCGAGTATGTATTGCATTTTACCATACTTTCCAGTAAGACGGTAACAATGTGTTTCGCACTTGCACATTCTATATGTATGACGAAAAACAGCCCGGCAATGACTATCTTGCCCCAAGAAAAAGAGTTATATCATAATTGTACAAAACAAGGCACGAATTAATCGCGCCCTGTTTTATTATGTCTATTATTATGAACCATATTAACGGTTTTCTACAAGAAAATCAATTGCTTTTCGAACTTTTAAGTCTTCTTTCATCGCGTCAGTTGAACCGATTGCCTGCTTGATGTTTTCAACCGGCATGTTGTAAGCTTCAGCCATTTTAGTCAGCTCAGCTTCAACTTCTTCGTCCGTTACTTCAAGGTTTTCTGCTTGAGCGATCGCTTCAAGAGTCAGGTTTGATTTTACGCGTTTTGCGGCATCTTCTTTCATTTGCTCTTTTAACGCGTTTTCGTCTTGGCCTGAGAATTGAGTGTAAAGCTCAAGGTTCATGCCTTGCATTTGCAGACGCTGTTCGAATTCTTTCAGCATGCGGTCAAGCTCAGTGTCGATCATCGCTTGAGGAACATCAGCTTCAGCGTTTTCAGATGCTTTCAGAACAAGCTCTTCACGCAATTTAGCGTCAGCTTCGTTTTCTTTTGCTTCTTCAAGGCGTTTTTTTGTTTTCTCGGTTAATTCAGCAAGCGTTTCAACTTCTTCGTCAATGTCTTTTGCGAATTCGTCGTTAAGCTCAGGAAGCTCTTTCGCTTTGATTTCATGAATTTTCACTTTGAAAACAGCTGGTTTTCCGGCAAGCTCTTCAGCGTGGTACTCTTCAGGGAATGTTACTTCAACATCCTTTTCAGCGCCTGCTTCAAGGCCTGTTAACTGCTCTTCGAAGCCCGGGATGAATGAACCTGATCCTACTTCAAGTGAGTAGTTCTCAGCTTTTCCGCCTTCAAACGCTTCGCCGTCAACGAAACCTTCGAAGTCAAGAACGACTGTATCGCCGTTTTCAACAGCGCCTTCTTCTTTCACGACAAGCTCAGCCTGACGCTCTTGAAGCGCTTTAAGTTCGTTTTGTACATCTTCGTCAGTAACGGCAGTGTCATCTTTTTCGATTCCTAAGCCTTTGTAATCGCCAAGTTTCACTTCCGGTTTTACAGTCACTTTTGCAGTGAAAATTAAGCTTTCGCCTTTTTCGATTTTTTCAACATCGATTTCAGGGCGGTCTACAGGCTCAATGCCGGCTTCTTCAACCGCTTTAGGGTATTCTACAGGAAGTAAAATATCTAAAGCATCCTGGTAAAGAGCTTCAACGCCGAAACGCTGTTCGAATAAACCGCGGGGAACTTTCCCTTTGCGGAATCCAGGAATAGAAACCTGTTTTACTACTTTTTTAAATGCATCATCAAGAGCTGTTTTGAACGTATCCGCATCAACTTCAACCGTTAATACGCCTTCGTTGCCTTCTTGTTTTTCCCATTTTACAGACATGTGTTTCCCTCCAAAAATCTATTCAGGTTGTGTCGGTCTTCCATTCTAAAGCAATCCGCGGCTTTGTCAAAGAAAAAACCGCTTTGAATCAGAATCATTATGTAATGAACTGGCAGCCTGTCCAACCGTAATTCTCATTTCAGTTAAACCGCTATACATAAATACAACCACTATATTATAACATAACGCCTACTGCTTTCAACTATATGGTGTGATTTACAAATAAGAAATTTCTTCAATATCCTTAATCATCGTGCAGGCTTCTTCGAGTTCGCGGCTGTCAAACTCGTACATCAGATGAAGTTCCTCCGGCTCAATGTCAATGCCGTGCATCTCGTAACCGACCTTATGAAGCGCCGCCGCCCATAAATCCGCGTTCAAAAACTTCGGCATAAAAGGGTGCAGGACGTACAGATGTCTTCTCCACAGCTCCTCGACGGCAGCATATAATGTAGGGTTTTCATTGCCCAGCGTTTCATCAAGCACCCGGAGAACGCGGTGCAAAATCGGAGCCGCATCAGGCTGGACCGTTTCACTCGGTATCGCGGTCATTGAATCGCCGAATTTTGTAATATGGACCGGTTTACTGTAGTCGTGCTCGGCCATCAGCGTCAAAATCATTGTCTTAATAAGAGGATGCGCGCCCGGATCTTGAAGAATCGTTTTTAAGAGACCCGTGTATTTTGCAATATTGCGGTCTTTAAGAGAATGAATCAGATTCATTTGTTCAGCGGGGCTGTTCAGCACTTTTTCCGTATCAAGAATGTCCTCGTATTCCTCCTCCCACGCCTCCTCCTGCTGATCGGGATCGGTCATTTTGCGGCTGAATTCGAGCAGCCGGTAGAATTGCTCCGCACTTTCTGCGGGCAGCTGGTTTTCTTCCAGCACAGCTTCAATTGTGCTTTTGACTTCTTCATATTGTTTCAGCTGAATTAAAATGGTCATGTACACCTGCAATACGGTGAAATAATGGCCGTACCCTTCATTCAGCATTTTCTCGCAAACTTGTTTTGCTTCTTCCAATTCCCCGAGTTCCAGAAAACAAATCGCCATGCCTAAATGTACGTCGGACTCGGTATCGCCGTGGCTTACCGCCTCTGAAAACAGTTCGAGGGCCTCCTCATACTGTTTATCCTTCATGGCGGCCATCCCTTTATCAACCAAGCGTTCTTTCAGACGGGGGAAAGGAATGATATCAGCTTTTTTCTTGTCATGCGTCATACTTTATTTCCTTTCAGGCGCTTATTTTGTTCAAGTGTATCAACACGCGTCATGAAACACAAGAAAGGATGATGCACACGGTAAAAAAAGCCGCCGGACAGATGCCGGGCGGCTTTTTTCAGGCTTGAAGCCATGAACTTCTTTTCGATTCAAACTGCTGAATGTCGTCCTCCAGCAGAAGCGTTAATGAAATTTCATCATAACCGTTAATCAGCATTTCCTTCCAGTGCGGATCGACTTCAAATGAAATCTCTTTTCCTTCACTGTCGTGAATGAGCTGGTTTTCCAAATCAACCGTCATATTTAGAGACTGATTTTCATATTGACCGGCGAGTTTTTTCCACTGATCATACGGCATACGGATGGGAAGCATACCGTTTTTAAAACAGTTCTGATGAAAAATATCGGCAAATGACGGAGCAATGATGATTTTGAAGCCGTAATCATCCAGCGCCCAAGGAGCGTGCTCACGGGATGATCCGCAGCCGAAATTCTCTCCGGCAATTAATATGGACGCGCCTTCATAGACTTTGCGGTTTAATTCAAATTCAGGATCAGGCTCACCGTTCTCAAGGTATCTCCAATCAAAAAACGCGAATCTGCCGTATCCGGTTCTTTCAATTCTTTTCAAAAACTGTTTCGGAATAATCTGGTCCGTATCGACGTTGATCCGGTTTAAGACGGCCGCTTTTCCCGTATGCATTTTTAAAGGTTCCATCTTTTCGCGCACTCCTTACACAACTGTTTTTTCTTGATAAAACTTTCTTACATCGACGAAATGCCCGTGAATGGCCGCCATTGCCGCCATCGCCGGACTGACAAGGTGTGTTCTCGCGCCTTTTCCCTGTCTGCCTTCGAAATTGCGGTTGGAGGTGGAAGCGCATCGTTCCCCTTCAGGCACGACATCATTGTTCATACTGAGGCACATGCTGCAGCCTGATTCCCTCCATTCAAAGCCGGCCTCGAGAAACACGCGGTGCAGCCCTTCTTCCTCGGCCTGCTGTTTCACGCTTTGAGAACCCGGCACCACAATGGCTCTGACGCTGTCGGCGACTTTTCGGCCTTTGATCATATCCGCAGCCTGGCGAAGATCGGTCATCCGTGAATTTGTACAGGAGCCGATAAACACATGCTCGACTTTAATATCTTCAATTTTTTGATTCGGCGCGATCCCCATGTATTCGTAAGCGCGGATGGCTTCTTTTTTACCGTCTTCAGAATCAATCGTTTCCGGCGCAGGTATTTGGGCATCGACCGGAAGAACCATGCCGGGATTGACACCCCATGTTACCATTGGAGAAATTTCGCTGCCGTCTAACACGATGGAATGATCGTATACGGCGCCCGGATCGGTTTTTAACGCTTTCCATTCTGCGGCGGCTTTTTCAAATTCCTCGCCTTTTGGCGCGTATTTACGGTTTTTACAGTATTCAATCGTCGTGTCATCAGGAGCGATCAGTCCCGCACGGGCTCCCGCTTCTATTGACATATTGCAGACAGTCATGCGTTCGTCCATAGACATGTTTCTGAATACTTCCCCGGTGTATTCAATGACATATCCGGTACCGAATTTCACCCCGTATTTTCCGATGACCGACAAGATGACATCCTTCGCTGTCACTCCTTTTTGGAGCGTTCCGTCAACGCGGATTTCAAGCGTTTTCGGCCGCTGCTGCCATAATGTCTGTGTGGAAAGAACATGTTCCACCTCACTTGTGCCGATACCGAAGGCAAGCGCTCCGAACGCGCCGTGAGTCGATGTATGGCTGTCTCCGCAAACGATCGTTTTTCCCGGAAGTGTCAGACCAAGCTCAGGCCCGACCACATGAACGATTCCCTGGTCTGCGCTGTGAAGATCCGCAAGACGGACGCCGAACTCCTCGCAATTCCGTTCAAGCGCGGTTACTTGGCGCTTTGCGACTTCATCTTTAATGTCAAAACGGTTGACGGTCGGAATATTGTGGTCCATCGTCGCGAACGTGTTCTGCGGCCGTCTGACCTTTCTTCCCTTCTGCCTTAACCCTTCAAACGCCTGAGGAGACGTCACCTCATGAATGAGGTGCAGATCAATATAGAGAAGGTCGGGTTTTCCTTCACCGCTTTTTACAACATGCCGATCCCAAATCTTTTCGATGATTGTTCGAGGCATCATCTTTGTTTCCTCCCTCTACCTATGAACTAAGACCGCTTTCTTTAAAGCGTCACACTATAGATTTTGTATTCGAGCCGGCTAATGCGGCTTTTACTTTTTCAGTAATGTCATGCGTTCCGGCATATTGGCCGTCCCGGGCGATATCACGTGTACGGCTGCCGTCTGCAAGCACCTTTGCGACCGCTTTTTCCACCGCCTGCGCTTCGTTTTCAAGTCCGAAAGATGTTCTCAAAAGCATCGCCGCTGATAAAATCGCCGCAAACGGATTGGCCATCCCTTTACCGGCGATATCAGGCGCAGATCCATGCACGGGTTCAAACAAGTGAAGACCTGAACTTGATAAACTGGCTGACGGCAGCATGCCGAGCGAGCCTGTCAGCATGGAGGCTTCATCGCTTAAAATATCGCCGAACATATTCTCAGTTACGATGACGTCAAACTGGCTCGGAGCGTAGATGAGCTGCATCGCGGCATTATCGACAAGCATATGTTCAAGCGTCACATCAGGAAATTCTTTTGCGATTTCATCCGCCGTTTCACGCCACAGTCTGCTTGAAGAAAGCACATTCGCCTTATCAACGGACGTCACTTTTCCTTTTCTGCCGGCAGCCATCTTAAAGGCTTCTCTGACAACGCGTGCGATTTCTTCTTTCTTATAAAAAAGGGTATCGACCGCTTCCTTTTCTCCCGCTTCATTGACATACTGTCTGCTCGGTTCTCCGAAGTAGAGGCCGCCCGTCAGTTCCCTGACGATTACAAAGTCGACGCCGCTGATATATTCTTTTTTCAGCGGAGACGCCTCAGACAAGCTTTCAAATACGGTCACGGGACGCAGATTGGCAAACAGGCCGAGCTTTTTTCTGATGCCGAGCAGGCCTTTTTCCGGTCTGAGCTCCGGAGGATTTTGGTCCCATTTCGGCCCGCCGACTGCCCCGAGCAGAATGGCGTCGGATCTTTCACAAAGAGCCACCGTCTCCTCAGGAAGGGGGTTTTGATGGGCGTCAATCGCCGCTCCCCCGATCAGCCCGTTTTCAAATTCAAATTCATGTCCGAATTGTTCGGCAACGCTTTTCAATACATCTGCCGCTGATTCCGCCACTTCCGGTCCGATTCCGTCACCTGGAAGCAAAGCAATGCGTTTTTTCAAATCAAACGTTCTCCTTTCTATTACGAGCCGACCGCAGTCCGTCTCTTTAATCCGTCTAAATTGCAATCCAGCACCAACTGCCGGTTCACGGCGTTCAGATAAGCTTTAGCAGAAGCTTCCAGAACATCCTGCGCGATTCCCCGCCCTGATGTTTCTTTTCCGTTCACGGTCACTCTGACATAAACTTGAGCCAGCGCGTCTTCGCCTTTCCGGTTGGATTGGATGCGGTAGTCTGTCAGTTCAATATTTTTATCGATGCAGCGCCCGAGCGTATTATAAACGGCTTCTACGCTGCCCGCCCCCGTTGCCGCCTCTTGAATCAGCTGTTCGTTTTCCTGGTTTTTCAAAGAGACTGTTGCAGTCGGCACCTGAGACGTTCCGTAATGCACTTGCAGAGACAGAAATTCATAGCCGATTTTTTTGTCCGTCACTTTTTCTTCTAAAATAAGAGAAATCAAGTCATCATCGGTGATTTCTTTTTTCTTTTCGGTCAGTTCTTTAAACATCGTAAAAAATTTATTGATTTCCTCACTATCAAACTGGAATCCAAGCGCATTCAGGCGGTCTTTGAACGCATGGCGTCCGGAATGCTTTCCGAGTACGAGCGCATCAGCAGTCACGCCGACAAGTTCCGGTGAAATGATTTCATATGTTGATTTTTCTTTCAGGAAACCGTCTTGGTGAATGCCGGATTCATGTGCGAAAGCGTTATCTCCGACGATTGCTTTATTGCGGGGAACGGCCATGCCCGTCAGTTTGCTGACAAGATCACTCGTCCGCTTCAATTCATGAAGATTGAGAGATGAATCGGCTTGATGCGCGTCATTTCTGACATGAAGCGCAACGGCGATTTCCTCTAGCGCGGCGTTCCCGGCTCTTTCTCCTATGCCGTTAATGGCGCATTCAATTTGATCAGCGCCGTTCTCAATTGCCGAAAGTGAGTTGGCAACCGCCATTCCGAGATCATCGTGGCAATGGGCAGAGAGCTTTACCCGGCTGATATTCGGAACGTGTTCCTTCATATATTTAAAGATGTTTCCGTATTCAGCAGGCGTCAGGTAACCTACAGTGTCCGGCAGGTTGATGACGCTCGCGCCGGCATCAATCACTTTTTCTACGATTTCAGCCAGAAACGGAAGTTCGGTGCGGCATGCGTCTTCTGCCGACCACTGAACGATCGGAAAGCGTTCTTTTGCATACTTCACCATTTCAACCGCTTTTTCCTTAACCTCGTCCCGCGTCATTTTCAGCTTATGCTTCAGATGAATGTCAGAGGTGGCGATAAAGATGTGAATGCGCGGGCTGACCCCGTCTTTCAGCGCTTCCCAGGCTGCGTCAATGTCACCTTTGACAGATCGGGCAAGCCCTGTTACCGAACAATTTTTAATCGTTCTTGCGATTTCCTGCACGGCTAAAAAATCACCTCGGGATGAAGCGGGAAATCCCGCTTCAATAATGTCAACCCCGAGTCTTTCAAGCTGCTTGGCTATCGCCAGTTTCTCCCGGGAATTGAGGTTGACCCCGGGAGATTGTTCACCGTCACGAAGGGTCGTGTCGAAAACATTAATTTTGCGCAACGGAGACCACCGCTTCCTTCTTTTTGCCTTGTTTGACAAACGGCATCATTTCACGAAGCTGTCTGCCGACCTTTTCAATCTGATGCTCGTTTTCGCTTGCATTGATCGCATTGAAACGAGGACGGTTCACTTGGTTTTCCACGATCCATTCTTTTGCGAATGTACCGTTTTGAATATCCGTTAATACTTGTTTCATCGATTCTTTTACCTTCGCATCGACTACGCGCGGTCCTGATACAAAGTCTCCCCATTGAGCCGTATCGGAGATAGAGTATCTCATGCCCGCCAATCCTTCTTCATACATCAAGTCTACGATCAGCTTCAGTTCGTGCAGACACTCGAAGTATGCGAGTTCAGGCTGGTAGCCGGCTTCTGTCAGCGTTTCAAAACCCGCTTTGACAAGCGCCGTTAAACCTCCGCACAGAACAGCCTGCTCACCGAACAAATCCGTTTCCGTTTCTTCCTTAAATGTTGTTTCAAGAACCCCCGCACGCGCTCCGCCGATTCCTTTTGCATAAGCAAGAGCCGTATCTTTCGCTTCGCCTGATACATCCTGGTAGATGGCAAACAATGCCGGTACGCCCGCGCCTTGTTCATATGTTCTTCTGACAAGGTGTCCAGGTCCTTTAGGGGCGACAAGGAATACATCCACATCAGCAGGAGGCACGATCTGATGGAAATGGACGTTAAATCCGTGTGCGAATACCAATGACTTGCCCGCCGTCAATTCATCTTTGATTTCAGCTTCATATACTTTTTGCTGCTGCTCATCCGGAAGAAGAACCATAATGATATCAGCCTGGGCAGCCGCTTCTCTTACCGAAAAGACTTTATGACCGTCTTCTTGGGCCTGTGTAAATGATTTGCCTTGTCTGACGCCGACAATGACATCAATTCCGCTTTCTTTTAAGTTCAGCGCGTGTGCATGACCTTGTGAACCGTAACCGATAATCGCTACTTTTTTACCTGCCAATACGTTCTCTTTGATATCACCGTTATAATATACTTTTACCATTTTAATCTCTCCCTTTTTTGTGTTATACAATTGAAATTGTTTTATTGGATGACGCCTTCTGCTGGGTTCCCCTCGCAAAAGCCGTTGTGCCCGTTCTCGCGATTTCTTTAATTCCGTAAGGTTTGAGAAGCTCTATGAGCGCTTCGATTTTATTAGATTCACCGGTAACCTGAACGACGATGCTGTCTCTTGAGACATCAACGACGGAAGCTCTGAACGGCTCAATGATTCCATTGATTTCCGTTCTGGCCGACGGTGCGGAAACAACTTTGATTAATGCCAGCTCACGCTGTACAATCGATTGGTTTGTAATATCCGTCACTTTCAGGACGTCAATTTGTTTGTTAAGCTGCTTTGTCAGCTGCTCTACGTCATTTTCGCCTTCCACATGGACGACAAATGTAATCCTTGAAACACCGCTTGTTTCCGTGTGGCCTACAGTGATGCTTTCGATATTATAGTGTCTTTTTGTAAACAGGCCGGTGATCCGGTTTAATACCCCCGAGCGGTTGACCACCGTTAATGTGATAATGCGTTTCAAGGTTTCACCCCCACCATTTCATGAAGTCCTTTACCCGGCGCGATCATCGGGAATACTTTCTCGCTTTTGGCGACCCGGACGTCAATAACGGCCGGTTCTTTTGATGAAAGCGCCTTTTTAAGCTCTTCTTCCGCCTCTTCTTCCGATGAAATCCGAACGCCTTTAATGCCGTAGGCTTCTGACAATTTGACAAAGTCAGGCTGCGCCGAGAATTTGGATTCAGAATAGCGTTCTTCATAGAAGATTTCCTGCCACTGTCTGACCATGCCCAGACATTCGTTGTTCAAGATAACCACTTTGACAGGAAGATTCAGCTGCCGGATGACATCTAATTCCTGAAGGGTCATCTGAAAACCGCCGTCTCCGAGGATGGCAACGACCGTGGCGTTACGATCGGCCAGCTGCGCTCCGATGGCCGCCGGAAGGCCGAAGCCCATTGTGCCGAGCCCCCCCGAGGTCACCCACTTATCAGCCTTTCGGAAAGGATAAAACTGAGCCGCCCACATCTGGTGCTGGCCGACATCCGTCGCCACAATCGCCTCACCGTTTGTGAATTGGTGAATATACTCAATCAGCTTTTGGGGTTTCAAGCCCTCTTCTCTGTCGTCTGTATACCAAAGCGGATATTCTTCTTTCCATTCTGAAAGCTGCTGTTTCCATTCCTCTGTCTGTCCCTGTTTTCCGTTTTGCTTCAATAATTCCTGAAGGACGATTTTACTGTCGCCGACCACCGGAATCTGCGTTTCGATAATTTTTCCGATTTCAGCAGGATCAATATCGATATGCGCTACTTTGGCCGATTTTGCAAAATGCTTCAGATTTCCGGTCACGCGATCATCGAACCGCGCTCCGATGCTGATCAGCAAGTCACAGTGGTAAAGCGCCATATTCGCTGTGTATGTGCCGTGCATCCCCGCCATTCCCAGAAAAAGAGGATGGTCTGCCGGGAAACCGCCCAGACCGAGA
Organism: Bacillus sp. SYZHCR11; assembly: GCF_057196865.1. Lineage (NCBI taxonomy): Bacteria > Bacillati > Bacillota > Bacilli > Caryophanales > Bacillaceae > Bacillus > Bacillus sp. SYZHCR11. The sequence goes on along the minus strand of NZ_JBXUND010000003.1, from coordinate 237,443 downwards.
AGCGTGTGCGCTACCGGAATTTGCTGCTGTTCAGCATAATTTTTTAAATCTTCTGAAGCTTTACCGTGCAAAACACCCGCTCCGGCTAAAATAATCGGCTTTTTCGCACTGCTGACAGCTTCCACGAGCTTTCGGATCTGCAGATAGTTAGGCTCTTTTACCGGCTGATAACCCGGAAGATTGATCTCGTGATCATATCTGAATTCTCCTTCAAATGCTGCGACATCCTTCGGTATATCAATTAATACCGGGCCCGGTCTTCCCGTCGTGGCAATATGGAACGCCTCTTTAATCACACGGGGGAGATCTTCCGGACGGCGGACTTGGTAGCTGTGTTTCGTAATCGGCATCGTAATTCCTAAAATGTCGGCTTCCTGGAAAGCGTCGCTGCCGATGACCGAAGTGGCGACCTGACCGGTAAACACTACGAGCGGCAGTGAATCAATCATCGCATCCGCAAGACCGGTAACTAAATTTGTCGCTCCGGGTCCGGAGGTAGCAATCACAACCCCCGGCTTTCCGGAGACTCTCGCATACCCTTCTGCCGCATGAATCGCGCCTTGCTCGTGGCGGGGCAGGATGTGAACCAATCCTGATTGATACAGTTTATCGTAAATCGGAAGGACGGCTCCCCCCGGATAGCCGAAGATCATCTCGACATTTTCTTTCTTTAATGATTCAATCAGCATCAGAGCCCCGTTCATTGTTTTTGTACAATCGGCAGACAAAGAATCCGCCTGTACATTTGTGCCCATTTTCAGTTCCTCCTTTTCAATGTTCCCTTCTAAAATCCAATTCATAAAACGCAGCGCCGGCTGACGCAAATAAAAAAGCCTTCCCACCCACATTCAGCCAAGCATTTCATGCGATAGCCAAAAGGGGCGAAAAGGCTTTGCTCTCCGCGGTACCACCCTTGTTTACGGTCATATGCAGACCGTCTCATGGATAATGATTATCCGTTTTGATAACGAGTAAACATTGCGTTCACTCGGCCGAGTCCTACTCTTTACATTTCAGACCGGCACTCTGAGGGGAGTTCACTTTGATTTGTTTTACCGGCTCTCAGCGTTACCGGCTCTCTGTGAAAAACTTCAGCAAAGCTACTTATCCTCTTCTGCGCTTTTTATTATGGCAGCTCTTTTATTAAAAAAGAACCTTCATTTGTTTGTTTTTTCAGTGTTTTATGATTTTTCTTTTTAGCGTGAATCATTTATTTATTTTTGTTTGAACTCATATTACGCCCGTTTGCAGACAGTGTCAACAGCATTTTTATAATTATTAGACAATTTAGATTAATCAATCTATTTTGTATACGCTTTCATTACTGATATAAAAGGATCGGCAAATGTTAAAAGTTTTTATATTTTTTTTATTAATCTCTCAAGATTACATGAAATTTTTCCGTTCATATACGAATATGTCACATTTTATTACGCGATTTTTCTCTGTCCTTCCGGCATGCTTGTCAGATATTCCGTTCGATTGAACAGGCTCTTTATACAGACATACGCATACACTGTTCTTATCTCGTAAGAAATGAGTGATGTCATGAATAAGATGTTATCAGGCATGCAGGGCCTGCCTCCTGGATTTCCGCCTTTACCGGTCTTACCGCCGCAGTCTTACTATCCTCCGGCCCCGATGCATACAGCACCATATCAAGGCGGCCCTTCTTTTCAGCAGGGATTTCCGCCATCCGGATACGGACAGCAGACCCCGCAAAGCACACTGTCATTCGCCGGACAGCAATTCGTTCCGTACCCTTATACATCCGGGTACTACGGCCAAACCTTCAGTGACGTCGGCGGAAGCCTCGGCGCCGGGGCACATCCCGGCGCGCTCGGTGGCGGTTTCAGCGGCCATGCCGGGGGCTTCAGCGCTCCGAGCGGATTCAGATGATACAAAAACCGGTCTCACACGGCCGGTTTCTTTTCTTATTCACAGAGTATAACGTTCATTCCACTGATTCATTTCCTGCTCCGTATAGTAATCAGCCCTTGAAACCTCAACAATGATTAAACCGCATTGAGTGATTAAAAATTGTTTCAGTTCCTCAAACAGCTCGTCTTTTCCGCAAAAGATCGTTTCTATATTGTGATTTTTATATGCAAATGCGTACTTCAAAAGCTAATTCCTCCTGCTGTCTTTCTATCAATCATCAACAAAACGTATGATAGAAATCAGATAATTTATCACTCAAGGGCGCCTTAAGTATCTTTATACATATATTTATTACGGTAAATATTACATTAAGTTTCATTTACATTAAAATTACTTTACAATTTTCATCAAATACGGAACTTTTGTTTCGTAAAACTAAAAATAAAATACAAAAAAACCTCAAACCCATTGTCAGGGCTTGAGGTTTTTTATACGTCCCAGGAGAGATTCGAACTCCCGACCGACGGCTTAGAAGGCCGTTGCTCTATCCGGCTGAGCTACTGGGACATGAAAAACAAATATCTGCTGATTATTTTACCATGATATCAGTGAATTGACAATATAGTCATCCGATAAAAAAGGCCAGCGGCATCAGTTTTCACTCTGATGTCACCAGCTCTTTTTTTGTACGTCCCAGGAGAGATTCGAACTCCCGACCGACGGCTTAGAAGGCCGTTGCTCTATCCAGCTGAGCTACTGGGACAGCTTTTGCTTTATGTATCAGCGACAAGATTTATTATATACAGGTTCAAATCATAAGTCAATATTTTTTTAAAAACTTTTGATGGGGAAGAATGAAATCTCCCCCATCACTTGTTAAAAACTGATTGTATTCCCCAAGTCCTTCAATTCCCGACCCGTTTCGTCGTAAAATGTCACGGCGCCTTCTCTTTCTGTAAGAGTAAGAATGGCATAGCTTTTCACATTGCGGACTCTCGGAAGACGGATGCTGCCCGGATTAATCAAAAGCTTGCCCCGAAGCACTTCACTCCCCGCAATATGTGAATGGCCGAAGCAGACGATATCCGCCCCAAGCTCTTCCGCCCGGTAAAAAACAGTTAAAAGTGACTGTTTAATGCCGTGAAGATGCCCGTGAACGGCCAGAATTTTCTTTGAACCGGCATCCAGAAGGAGTTCATCCTGAAACCCGCCGCCAAAGTCGCAATTGCCTTTCACCTTGTGATACGGCGTGAGTGCCGGATGTGCGGCGTCAAGCTCTGAATCACCGCAATGAATCATCAGATCCGCTTCGTCTTCGTGCCGCTTTGCAATCGTCTCCAGCTCGTCTTCAAGGCCGTGACTGTCACTTATTATCAGCACTTTCATTGCATACGCTCCCCCTTATGAATCAAGCAGCTTTGACAGTTTCTTGAGCGCCTCAGCCCTGTGGCTGATTTTGTTTTTCTCAGCGCTTGTCAGCTGGGCCATGGTTTTATCTTTATCTTTTACAATAAAAATGGGATCATAGCCGAACCCGTTATCTCCTTCGGGTCCTTCTGCAATATACCCTTCAACATGACCTTCGACCGTTTTTGTTTCCTGCCCCGGCATGCTGACGGCAAGGGCGCAGCGGAAACGGGCCGTGCGCTGCTCTTTTTCGATGCCTTTTAATTCTGACAGCACCTTGTCCATATTCGCCTTATCATCTTTTGCTTCTCCGGCATAACGGGCTGAATAAACGCCCGGTCTGCCTCCAAGGTTGTCCACTGATAAACCGGAGTCGTCTGCAATGACCATTTTGTTGACGGCTTTTGCCACGGCTTCCGCTTTTAAGATGGCGTTTTCTTCAAAGGTATGTCCGGTTTCCTCAATTTCTTCCGTAAATCCGATTTCCGCCAAAGAAGAGACGCTGTAGCCTTTCGGTTCGAGTATTTCCTTGAATTCTTTCACTTTTCCCTGATTGTGTGTCGCAATAATGACTTCTTTCACGCTGATCAGGCCTCTCTTTCTTATTTCAGTTCAGGCAATGTTTCTCCCAGCACTTCTTTTTGCTTTTGAATAAGCGTCTGGATTCCTTTTTCGGCAAGGCTTAACAGTCCGTTTAAATCTTCACGGGAGAATGTGGCTTCTTCGCCCGTCCCTTGAAGCTCTACAAAACGTCCGCTTCCCGTCATGATGATATTCATGTCGACTTCAGCCGCCGAATCCTCTTCATAATTCAGATCTAAAAGAAGGCCTTCTTCTTTATCCATCCCGACAGAAATGGCCGCGAGATAATCTGTCACGGGAGAGGTTTTGATAACGCCGCTTTTTACGAGTTTGCCGGTCGCAATGGCCATTGCCAAGAATGCGCCGGTAATGGAAGCCGTTCTTGTTCCGCCGTCAGCTTGAATGACGTCACAGTCGATCCAAATCGTCCGTTCGCCGAGCTTCTCCAAATCAACGACGGCCCGGAGCGCGCGCCCGATCAGCCGCTGAATTTCCATCGTTCTGCCGGAGACCTTTCCTTTTGAAGATTCTCTTATCGTTCTTTGATTCGTCGCGCGGGGAAGCATGCTGTATTCCGCTGTGATCCAGCCTTTTCCTCCGCCGCGTAAAAATGGCGGCACCCGGTCTTCCACAGATGCATTACAAATGACCTTTGTATTTCCCGCTGTAATTAAAACAGAGCCTTCCGGGTGAGTGATAAAATCCAAATCAAATGTGATAGGGCGCAGCTCATCGTGCTGTCTTCCGTCGTGTCTCATATTTTACCTCCGATTATATGTACATAAACCTTTTGTTCCGGATTGTGAATAAAGAAAGAGGCAGCCGGAACGCTAACCTCTTTTTTACTAGTATATCAAAAATCGCAAATTAAAAACTACCCGTATTCACTTGTGCCGGCCTCGAAACTGGTTTTGAAAGGGATTCTCCTTTTTCATTCACCAGTTCTGATTTTCCGTTTACTTTTATAGAAACACTTTTAATCGACGGCTGTTCGGTTAACGTGAGAACGATGCTGTCCAGTACGCCCGATGACACCATTTTTGTTTTTTCGTCGGCGCTTCCGTAAATAGAGCTGTTAAAGTCCAGTGTAACCTGGCCGTCTTTCACTTTCGGCTTGCTGAGAAGCTTAACATCGTTATTAAAGTCCGTCAAAAGCCCGCTTGCTTTGCCCGGTCCGTCGGTGAGCTGTTCAACGGCAGCGGTGATGTCATTTGTTTCCGAATTGTCAATCCGCTTTGTAACAGGCACGTAGTATTCGCTTGTCTCTGTTTCCGCCAGATAATATACAGTCAGCGGATGGGTGTCTGTCAGATCATTCACTCCGGCCGTTTCAATATTAATCCCGTCTTTTCTGCTTAAGTCGCCCGTAATCGGCGTGCCGCCCACAGGCATTTCTTTCAGTTCGTGCCCGTTGATTCTGATTTTGACTTTATCTATTGAGCTGAATTGGGTAAGCGTCCATGTAATCGATTGCAGGATTTTTTGTTCGTCTTCTTTTTTATAGTTTTTAAATTCCTTCGAAAAATCAGCGACGGCAGTGCCGTCTTTTTTAATATCGACATTTACCGTCGTATCCGCAGGGAGCACCGCTCTGAAGCCGTTCGGCAGGATTTCTGATACAGGCCCTCCCTGAACCAAGTACTCAAGGGCCTGCTTTGCGGTTCCCTCACTGTTCGGAAGAGGCAGTGTCTGTGCTGCGACATAGCCGTTTTTATCAATCAGATACAGTTCTCGCATGACTGTATTGGCCGGCTGGTCGGCTTGAGAAGTGCCGTTTTTCTCTGACTGCTTTGGTTTTGCCTGAATTCCCGCTTCATCCTTTACATATGAAATGTCTTGAGGCGGGTCAATTTCCCCGGCTGTTTTATCGGATTGAAATAAACCGCATCCAGATAATACAAAAGCCGAAGTAAGACATGTTGCAGCAATGACTGCAGGTCCTTTTTTCAGCATACTTTTCCCTCCTAAGGCTGTTTGTACTATGATGTATACGAGCCCTGTCCGGGAAATAGACCGGGAAGCGCAAAAAAACCCGCTGTAAACAGCGGGGTTTTTTTGATTTATTTTCTGACCGGCTCTTGAAGGGAGATGCACTCGACATGGCCGATTTCGTGACCGAACCAGTCTTCGGCAATTTTTGCGAAGCCGTTCCGCTCTCCCGTTGTAAGAAATTGATGCTCCGGTGCATGTTTCGATTGGTTTAACAAACCTTTATAAGACAAGATGGTGCTCACTTCTCTCGCCGTCTCGTCTCCGGAGGAAATGATTTTCACATGCTCTCCCATATAATTCTGAATCGGGTCTTTTAAAATCGGATAATGCGTACATCCTAAAATCAAGGTGTCAATTGATGTACCTTTTAAAGGTTCAAGCGATGCTTCAACCGCTTCCTCCGCTGATTCCTGAAGAAACCGTCCGCTTTCCACAAACGGCACGAGCAGCGGACAAGCCGTGTTCTCAACTTGAAGTTCTGCGTTTAACCCGAGCAGCGCCTGCTCATACGCTCTGCTTTTAATGGTATTGACCGTGCCGATGACGCCGATATGCTGGTTTTTCGTGACCTTTATCGCCGTTCTCGCACCCGGCTGAATGACGCCGACAACCGGAATATCCGTTTTGCGCTGAATATCCTCCAAGGCAATGGCCGTGGCCGTATTACAGGCGATCACGAGCATTTTGATATGGTGGTTTTCCAGCAGGTAATCGGTCATTTCCCACGTGTATTGAAGAACTTCTTCTTCAGGACGCGGGCCGTACGGGCAGCGTTTTGTATCTCCCACATAGATGATATTTTCCTTCGGTAGCTGTCTCATGATTTCCTTAGCAACGGTTAACCCGCCAACCCCGGAATCAATGACTCCTATCGGCTGTTCCAACAAAATCGCCTCATTTTCTTTTCATTTCATGCTGCAGTTTCAATAATGATTTTTCGAAAGCGGCTGTTTCTTCTTCGGAAAATGTCGCAAACATATCCCGCAAATAAGCCTGTCTTTTCAAAATCACTTCTTGGATAATGCGCTCTCCTTCAGCGAGAAGATGAATTCTGACGACCCGTCTGTCAGCCGGGTCTTTGACCCGCTCGACAAGCTTATTTTTTTCCATGCGGTCTATCAGATCCGTCGTCGTGCTGCAAGCCAAATACATTTTGCCTGATAATTCGCCTATTGTCATATCCCCCAATTCATAAAGCCATTGAAGCCCCACGAATTGCGGCGGTGTAATTGCATATTGGTTAAGGATTTCTCTTCCTTTTTGTTTAATGATCGCAGCGATATGGCGGAGTGATTTTTCGATATCCGCAACATGCTCTACAGATTTTGATGTCATTTGTCCATCCCTCACTCAAGGATCTTTCTGGGCTATGCGCTCCGTGTCTATTTTCCTTCTTTTTTTAAGAAAATGCAAGACTGACGGAGAAAAAGGAAAAACCGGGATTTTCACCGCATGCCCATCAGCCCGGGCGCCAACGCAAATAACCGGCTCCTTCTCGTAAAGAAGGAAAACCGGCAAGAATCAGAGCTCTAGCTCACCCATTCTAAGAAGCTCGACAACAGCTTGCGAACGCCCTTTCACACCTAACTTCTGCATGGCATTTGAAATGTGATTCCGTACAGTTTTTTCACTGATAAATAGCTCGCTTGCAATTTCCTTTGTTGTCTTGTCTTGAACGAGCAATTCGAATACTTCTCTTTCTCTTTTGGTCAGCAGCGGCTTTGATTGAAAATCTTTCTCCTTCAAGTATTGTAACCCTCCTTGCTAAGGTGAGAGCGAATCTGAAACGAATGGGTTTATATAGTCAAGATATCATATGTAAAGGGCGCTTCGGAGGTGACGTCTCTTAGAGAAATAGTTATCCGTTCAGGCGAGCAGAATGCCTTTCTCCCGCTCCGTCCAGCTGACCGCTTTGCCGCTTTTTTTCGACACTTGAACCATAACGACGGAACCTGTAAAGCACGGCAGGCCCGACTCATTTTCTCCAAGGTAATGAAGGGTGACGGACGCATTTCCGGCAGCGCTTGCTTTCACATAAATCCGCAGATTTTCATACGGCATCACCTGACGCATATAGTCGCACTGCTGGCTTGCGACGACCGTCATCGTTTCCGAGTTTTGCGCCGTCATGCCCCGCTGTTTAAAATAAGCGATCCGTGCTTCTTCAAAATAGATGAAAGGGGTTACATTATTCATATGGCCGAACATATCCGTTTCTGAAAAACGAACCGATACTTCAGTAAAGAAAGAAAACGACTGTCTCCATTCTTCAAACGGGATATCAATATATTGCGGTTGTTTCATCACCTTCAGCTCCTTATAAAAAAACCTCTCCCGTGCGGAAGAGGCTCTTTTTCTCTTTCTTATACTCTGTCGCTTCCGAAGAAATTACGGAATGCTTGTAAATTGGTATCTCTGTTCAAAGCAGCGATTGAAGTCGTAAGCGGAATGCCTTTCGGGCAGGATTGAACACAGTTTTGTGAATTCCCGCAATCTCCGAGGCCGCCGTCTGTCATTAAAGCTTCTAAACGTTCTGCTTTGTTCATCGCGCCCGTCGGATGGGCATTAAACAGACGCACTTGTGACATCGGGGCAGGCCCCATGAATTTCGACTTGCTGTTGACGTTCGGGCAGGCTTCAAGGCAGACGCCGCATGTCATGCATTTAGACAATTCATATGCCCACTGGCGGCGTTTTTCCGGCATTCTCGGCCCCGGCCCCAAATCGTAAGTTCCGTCAATCGGCACCCATGCTTTCACTTTTTTCAGTGAATCAAACATTCTGCTGCGGTCAACCTGAAGGTCACGGACAACCGGGAATGTTTTCATCGGCTTCAGACGGATCGGCTGTTCCAGCTTATCAATCAGCGCCGTACACGACTGGCGCGGTCTTCCGTTGATGACCATGGAGCAGGCGCCGCATACTTCTTCAAGACAGTTCATGTCCCATGCGACCGGAGTGGTTTTCTCTCCTTTTGCATTCACGGGATTTCTGCGGATTTCCATCAGGGCGGAAATCACGTTCAGATTCGGGCGGTAATTGATTTCGAATTCTTCATCGTATGGCGCGCTTTCGGGCGTATCCTGGCGTGTAATGATAAACCGTATCTTTTTCTCACTCATGATTATTTCGCCACCTTCTTCTTCGAGTAGTCGCGTTTACGGGGCGCAATCAGTGATACATCGACATCCTGATATTCAAATTCCGGAGCTTCAAACGGACCGGCATGTTTAGCCATCGTCGTTTTGAGCCACTCATCGTCATTTCTTTCAGGGAAATCCGGTTTATAGTGCGCTCCCCGGCTTTCATTTCGGTTATATGCGCCGAGCGTGATGACTCTGGCAAGCTGAAGCATATTGGAGAACTGGCGGGTGAACATCGCCCCTTGGTTGCTCCATTTTGTCGTATCGTTGATATTGATTTTCTTAAAGCGTTCCATCAGCTCTTGGATTTTGTCATCTGTTTTCAAAAGCTTGTCGTTGTGGCGGACCACCGTGACGTTGGCCGTCATCCATTCTCCGAGCTCACGGTGAAGCACGTAGGCATTTTCATCGCCGTCCATCTTCATGATATCGGCCCATTTTTCTTCTTCTTTTTTCACATAGGAATCAAATAATGAAGAAGACAGGTCTTCCGCTGATGTTTCAAGTCCGGAAACATATTTCACCGCATTCGGTCCGGCCACCATTCCTCCGTAGATGGCGGAAAGCAGAGAGTTCGCCCCCAAACGGTTTCCTCCGTGCATTGAATAATCACATTCACCCGCTGCGAACAGTCCGCGGATGCTTGTCATCTGATCATAATCAACCCACAGTCCGCCCATCGAATAGTGAACGGCAGGGAAAATTTTCATCGGAAGCTTGCGCGGGTCATCACCCATGAATTTTTCATAGATTTCGATAATGCCGCCAAGCTTAACGTCAAGCTCTTTCGGATCTTTGTGCGACAGATCGAGATACACCATGTTTTCTCCGTTGATGCCGAGTTTCTGATTCACGCACACGTCAAAGATTTCACGTGTCGCAATATCCCGCGGCACGAGGTTTCCGTAAGCCGGATATTTTTCCTCGAGGAAGTACCAAGGTTTTCCGTCTTTGTACGTCCAGACTCTACCGCCCTCGCCGCGCGCCGATTCACTCATCAGACGCAGTTTATCGTCCCCCGGGATTGCTGTCGGGTGAATTTGGATAAATTCGCCGTTTGCATAATAAGCGCCCTGCTGATAGACGATTGATGCGGCAGATCCCGTATTGATCATGCTGTTTGTTGATTTTCCGAATACGATTCCGGGTCCTCCCGTCGCCATAATAACGGCGTCAGAACGGAATGACTCGATTTGCATATTGGTCAGATTTTGGGCTACGATACCGCGGCACGTGCGCTCATCGTCAAGAACGGCGCCGAGGAATTCCCAGCCTTCGTATTTTGTGACGAGACCCGCCACTTCATATCTGCGCACCTGCTCGTCCAGTGCGTAAAGAAGCTGCTGACCCGTCGTCGCTCCCGCGTAAGCGGTTCTGTGATGCTGTGTACCCCCGAAACGGCGGAAGTCCAAGAGCCCTTCCGGCGTTCTGTTAAACATAACCCCCATGCGGTCCAATAAGTGGATAATGGACGGCGCCGCTTCACACATCGCTTTTACAGGAGGCTGGTTTGCCAAAAAGTCGCCTCCGTATACCGTGTCATCAAAATGCTCAAACGGAGAGTCTCCTTCCCCTTTTGTGTTGACAGCTCCGTTTATCCCGCCCTGCGCGCAGACCGAGTGAGAGCGTTTGACCGGAACGATGGAAAACAATTTAACGGCCGTGCCTGATTCCGCTGCTTTAATTGTCGCCATGAGGCCGGCTAGACCCCCGCCGACTACGATAATGCTTGATTGACTCATGATAGCCCCTCTCCCTCTAGTAATCTAGTTCTCTTACACAAACGCAAAAATCGCTTTTAAACCTACGTATGAAAGCGCTAAAAATATAATCAGCGTCACGTAAGTCGAAATTCTTTGAGAACGCGGCGTAACCGTGATCCCCCATGTGACCGCAAAAGACCATAAGCCGTTTGAAAAGTGGAAAATGACCGATAAAACGCCTACAATGTAAAAACCGAGCATAAACGGCGAGCTCAGAATATTCGCCATCATATCGAAGTTGACTTCAGCGCCCATCTGCGCGGCAATCCGCGTCTGCCACACATGCCAGCTGACGAAAATAAGGGTGAGAATACCAGTGACACGCTGAAGCACAAACATCCAGTTTCTGAAATAACTGTAGTGGCCAGCGTTGTTTTTCGCAGTAAATGCTATGTACACACCGTAAACCGCATGATAAATTAAAGGTAAGAAAATAATAAAAATTTCTAACGCATACCTGAACGGCAGACTGTCCATAAAGCCGGCCGCCTTGTTAAACGCATCCGCTCCCCTTGCGGCAAATTGGTTGACGACTAAATGCTGGATCAAAAAGATGCCGACCGGAATAACACCGAGCAAGGAATGCAATCTTCGAAAATAAAACTCTCTGTTCCCAGACATTACTTTACCCCCTGTTTGATTTAAGTGCGAAATGTACTAAAATCTCTGCCCCCACTTCGTTTCAATTGTAAGCACTTTATTAAAATTTATTGACAATTTCATTTTACTCCTCCCTCAAAAGGGCGTCAAGAAAACGTGTACATAAATTATAATTTTCGGAATTGATTATCTGGAGGGAAAATTTTATTTTCCTGCGATATCTTTCTCACATTTTTTCGCGTGTTTTATAGGATCATCCTGTAATCCTCCCCCCTGTTTAAGCTATAATAAACGAAGGAGAGAGGGGAATACATAATATGAAGAATAATTATGAAGCAGCTTTAGAACCTTTAACTGAACTCGACGTCAGCGCATACGGCTACGAATTAATCCGGGAAATCGTGCTTCCGGATATCCTCGGTCCGGATCATTCATCGATGATGTATTGGGCGGGAAAACGCCTCGCCCGCAAATTTCCTCTTCAATCGTGGGAAGAAATCCCCGCCTTTTTTGAAAAAGCCGGCTGGGGAACTTTGACAAACGCAGGATCGAAAAAACAAGAACTGGAATTTGAACTGGAAGGACCGCTCGTATCCAGCAGGCTCAAACATCAGAAAGAGCCTTGTTTCCAGCTTGAAGCCGGTTTTATAGCCGAACAGATTCAATTGATGAACGATCAGATTGCAGAATCTTATGAACAGGTAAAAAAGAGAGCGGATAAAGTCGTCCTGACTGTAAAATGGGATATGAAGGACCCTGTATAATTGAAAAAGGCGGTGACTCAAAAGTCCCGCCTTTTTGCCTGCCCGTTTATACGGCAGACGGCTGTTTAGACAGCTCAAACGCATCATGAAGCGCTTCGACCGCTTTCACCATATCATTTTCGCTGACAACCGCTGATACTTTTATTTCGGATGTGCTTACCATTTTGACTTGTACATTTTTTTCCGCCAGTACGGCAAACATGTCCGCGGCGACGCCGGGATTTGAAACCATGCCCGACCCGACAATGGAGACTTTCGCCAGTTTTCTTTCGGTTTCAATTTTTTCATAGTTAAGCGCGTTTTTATATTCTTCAAGCACGGCGACCGTTTGGGCGGCATCTTCCGTTTTCACTGAGAAAGAAATATCCGCTTCCCCATCATCCGACTGTGTCTGAATAATGATGTCAACGTTGATGTTTCGTTTTGCCAGCGCGGTGAAGATTGTTGAAAGTGTTGTCAGTCCGCTTGCAAGGCCCGTGACGGACACCCTTGTGATCTGGTCTTCAAATGCAATTCCTCTGACGATTAAATTCTGCTCCATTGATGATTCCTCCTCAATTAATGTTCCGGCTTCATGTTCCGTGCTTGACCGCACTTCTAAAGGCACTTGGTAGTTTTTCGCGAACTCAACCGCCCGCGGGTGAAGAACACCCGCTCCGAGATTTGCAAGTTCCAGCATTTCATCATAAGAAATCCCCGCCAGTTTTCTCGCTGACCGGACATACCGCGGATCTGTCGTAAATACGCCCGGAACATCTGTATAAATGTCGCATTTATCCGCTTCCAGCGCTGCTGCAAGAGCGACCGCCGTCGTATCGGAACCGCCCCGTCCGAGCGTCGTGATGCCGCCGTCTTCCGTTACGCCCTGAAAACCGGCAACGACTGTAATTTTGCCTTCTGCAAGCTGCGAACGAATCGCCGTGATATCAATATCCGTAATTCTCGCATTGCCGTGAACGGCTTCCGTGCGGACACCCGCCTGCCAGCCCGTATAAGAGACGGCGTCATATCCTTTTTCCTGAAGCGCCATGGCCAAAAGCGAAATCGTGACCTGCTCCCCCGTAGACAAAAGCATATCCATCTCGCGTCTGCTTGGTTCAGATGTGATTTCAGCCGCGAGGTTAACGAGCGCGTCGGTTGATTTTCCCATTGCCGAAACGACGACTACGACATCATGGCCTTTTTGCTTTTCAGCAATGGCGCGATTTGCGGCATTTTGAATTTTTTCGGCAGAGCCGACGGAAGTGCCTCCGAATTTTTGTACGATAAGACCCATACTAGACCACCCTTTACATTTTGGTTCGTGCGGGTGAGGAGAAAAGAGCGTTTTGTCCACAATAAAAAAAGCAATGAGAGGAATAGCTCTCATTGCTTTTTCATATCAGTACGATTGATTATGAACAACGAGATAGCCCTCCAAGAAAATGAATTCTTGACAGCCTTACATTTATTTAATGCAAGGCCAGCAAATCACACCGATGGGATGTGATACACTTCGGCGACGCTCCCCTTTCAGCCTTTTTCGCAGAATCCATCATTCTCCAAAGGCTTACTATTGAAGTTCGCACCTCTATCTTCACCATATAACACGATCTTATGAAATTAGTTCACATTCTAGCAGATTTTTCAGAAAAGCACAATACTATTTTTTTAATTTTTCAAACAGCAGCTGGGCCGCCGCGGCCGGCACACCGGCTTTTTTGATATCGTCAAGGCTTGCTTCCTTCATCTTTTTGACAGATCCGAAATGTTTTAAGAGCATTTTTTTGCGTTTTTCGCCGATTCCGGGGATATCATCCAGAACGGATTGAAAGACGCTTTTTCCCCGGATCTGTCTGTGAAAGCTGATCGCAAAACGGTGAACTTCGTCCTGAATGCGCTGAAGCAGGTAAAACTCTTGGCTGTTCCGCTCCAGAAACACCGGTTCAAGCGGGTCGCCGATCAAAAGGTTCGATGTCCGGTGTTTATCATCTTTCGCCAATCCCGCTACCGGGACATCAAGGCCGAGCTCATTCTCGAGCACGTCGCGCGCCGCGTTAATCTGCCCTTTTCCGCCGTCAATGATGATTAAATCCGGCAGCGGAAGATTTTCGCGGAGCACCCTCGTGTATCTTCTTCTGACGACTTCCCTCATTGAGCCGTAATCGTCCGGCCCTGTTACGGTTTTAATTTTATATTTGCGATATTCCTTTTTATTCGGTTTTCCGTCTATAAAGACAATCATGGCCGATACGGGGTTTGTGCCTTGAATATTGGAGTTGTCAAACGCTTCAATCCGATGCGGGGTGTAAATATTCAGTGCGTCGCCGAGCCGTTCGGCTGCACCGATTGACCGTTCCTCATCCCGCTCGATTAACGAGAATTTTTCCCGCAGGGCGATTTTCGCATTTTTGTGCGCAAGCAAAAGCAGCTCTTTTTTCGGACCTTTTTTCGGCTGATGCACGGCGGTTTCCAACAGCTCGCCGATCATGTCCCTGTCAACGCTGTCAGGCACCAGAATTTCCTTAGGCAGAAAGTGATTGTTTTTGGAATAGAACTGGCCGATGAAGGTCAGAAACTCTTCATCCGCTTCCTGATACATCGGAAACATGCTGACATCGCGTTCGATCAGTTTTCCTTGGCGTATAAAAAAGACTTGGACGCACATCCAGCCTTTATCGTAGGCATATGCAAACACATCGCGGTCCAGAAGGTCATTCATGGTCATTTTCTGCTTCTCCATCGTCGATTCGATGTGAGCAAGCTGGTCGCGGAATTCTTTAGCCCGTTCAAATTCAAGCTTTTCGGCCGCTTCTGCCATTTTCGCTTCAAGCTCTTTTTTGATTTCGTTATGCCCTCCCTTTAAAAAACGGGTGATGTCTTCAACAATCTCGCGGTTTGTCTCCTCAGATATATCCTTTACACATGGGGCGAGGCATTGGCCGAGATGATAATAAAGACAGACGCGGTCCGGAAGCTTTGAGCATTTCCTGAGCGGGTAAAGGCGGTCCAGCAGTTTTTTCGTTTCCCGCGCCGCCTGCACATTCGGATACGGGCCGAAATAGCGTCCCTTGTCTTTTTTGACATTCCGGGTGACAATCAGCCGAGGATGACGTTCATGGGTGATTTTAATAAAGGGATAGGTTTTATCATCTTTCAGCATGACATTGTATTTCGGATCGTATTTTTTAATCAGATTCATTTCCAAAATAAGCGCTTCAAGATTGGAGGAAGTCACGATATATTCAAAGTCCTCAATCTCCGTCACAAGCCGTTGGGTTTTCGCGTCGTGAGAACCGGTGAAATAAG
This sequence comes from Bacillus sp. SYZHCR11, assembly GCF_057196865.1. Taxonomy (NCBI): domain Bacteria; kingdom Bacillati; phylum Bacillota; class Bacilli; order Caryophanales; family Bacillaceae; genus Bacillus; species Bacillus sp. SYZHCR11. The sequence goes on along the minus strand of NZ_JBXUND010000003.1, from coordinate 222,023 downwards.
ACCGCACCCTGTTTTTCAAGACTTTCGCTTTCCCCACGTAGATGACTGTTTTTTGACGGTCTTTCATTAAATAACAGCCCGGCTGATCGGGAAGGAGGGCCAGCTTTTCTTTCAGTTGTTTATTCATACGTTACCCTTCCTTACATTCATTTCTCGTGTCCATTCAGTGTATCACGAACATTTGTTTTTCTCCATTCTCAGCTTTTGGAAGATCAAAAAAGGCGATTCCCTTTCAAAGGAATCGCCCTGCCGTAACGGAAGCTTTCGGCTTACAGATGTTTGTTTACAAGCTCTTCAAGAGCTTCTTTCGGTTTGAAGCCGACAGATGTTTCAACGACTTCTCCGTCTTTTAGCACGAGAAGTGTCGGGATGCTCATGACGCCGTATTTACCGGCAGTTTCTTGGTTTTCATCCACGTCGATTTTGACGATTTTCAGTTTGTCTCCCATTTCTTGATCAAGCTCTTCAAGAACGGGCGCGATCATTTTACAAGGTCCGCACCAAGGAGCCCAGAAATCAGCCAATACGACACCTTCACTTGTTTCAGCTGAGAACGATTGATCAGTTGCTTTTACGATAGCCATTTGTTATTCCTCCAATTGTCAAATGATGATTTTTAGTATAGCATCTCCCATTCGTTCATGCTAATTTAATGCTTATATTATTTTCTCCCGAACCCGCCGGAAATAATCTTATTTATACAGTGTATTATAACCGGGCGGCGGGCGTTCAAAACTTAAGATGGACCTGCAGGCAGCGTGATTAATACAATCGCCATCGGAGGAAGCTCCGCCTCAAGTTTTCCTCCCTTTTGAGCAAACCCGGAAAACGGCTTCGGTTTGACGTTTTCCGGACTGCTGAATGTATTGTGGGCATTCATTTTTTCCGCGTGCAGAATCGTTCCCGAAGGCGTCCCTGTCTTTTTCATGCCCCGCAGTTCAATCTTCACGTCAGCTTTGTGCAGATGATCGATATTGCAAATGCTGATATGTATGTCTCCGTTCTGCTGTTTGGACGCTGAAATGCTGACTTGCGGGAGCCGGCCGTCATTCCATTCGTACCCGGCTGCATTTGTTTCTGCCGCCAAAAGAGATGCGTCCTGGTGCACCTTAAACATATCGAACACATGATACGTCGGCGTCAACAGCATTTCTTTCCCTTCTGTCAGGACCATTGCCTGAAGCACGTTGACGGTTTGCGCGATATTGGCCATCTGTACGCGGTCTGCGTGCTGGTGAAAAATGTGAAAATGCGCGGCGGCGACAAGGGCGTCGCGGATCGTATTCTGCTGATACAGAAAGCCCGGATTTGTGCCCGGCTCAGGATCAAGCCACGTGCCCCATTCATCAATGATCAGCCCGACTCTTTTTTCGGGATCGTACTGATCCATGATGGCGCTGTGCCTTGTGATCAATTCATCCATATGCGCCGCTTTTTTCATCGTGATGAACCATTCATCTTCCGTAAACTCCGTCGCTGATCCTTTCCCCTTCCAGAAGTCGCCCGGTATTGTGTAATAATGCAGGCTCAGTCCGTCTATGAGATCCGCGACTTTTTTCATTAAAGTTTCAGTCCAGCGGTAATCGTCGACATTCGCGCCGCCGGCAATTTTATAGATTTCATTACCGCTGTAATTACGGACATAGGTTTGGAAGTTTCTGTAAAGGTCAGCATAATACTCAGGATGCATGTTTCCGCCGCAGCCCCAGTTCTCATTTCCTATTCCGAAATATTTCAGCTTCCACGGTTTTTCCCGCCCGTTTTCTTTTCTCCAGTCGGACATCGGCGTGCCCGCTTCAAACGTCATGTATTCAATCCAATCAGCCATTTCTTTAACCGTTCCGCTGCCGACGTTACCGGCGATGTACGGTTCGCATCCGAGCAGTTCACAAAGCATCATAAACTCGTGCGTGCCGAATTCATTAGAATCAATCGTCCCGCCCCAATGGGTATTCAGCATTGTTTTGCGTTTCCCTACGCCGTTTGCCCAATGGTATTCATCAGCAAAACAGCCGCCCGGCCATCTGAGGACGGGAATCTGAAGCTGCTTGAGGGCGGCGGCGACATCCGTCCTGACCCCTCCGGTATTCGGAATATCGGAATCTTTTCCGACCCAGATGCCCTCATATATGCCTCTTCCCAGGTGTTCCGCGAAATGTCCGTATATGTTTTTATTAATGGTTCCCCGTGTGATATCAGTTTGAATGACTGCCGTATTGTGAGACAAACTTGATCATTCCTTCCCCTTAATAAGAATGAAAGCACTACAGCCGATCTATCTGGGATGTATGCTGTATGGATAAGTTTGTAAGCGCTTTACAAAAGCTTATTACATTGGTTCGTACATGTCAATCTGTTGTTTTATTAATCTATAATTTGTACGAACTAATTAACACAAACCAAAACCCTCTGACAAATAAGCCAGAGGGTTTTGATTATGAATGAATATTGGCATTTTTAAATTCCTGAGTCAGAAGCGGAACCACTTCGAACAAATCGCCGACAATTCCGTAGTCCGCTATTTTAAATATTTCCGCTTCCGGGTCTTTGTTAATGGCAACGATGACCTTACTGTTTGACATGCCCGCCAAATGCTGAATCGCTCCGGAAATTCCGCAGGCTATATACAAATCCGGCGTGACGACTTTTCCCGTCTGGCCGATTTGAAGAGAATAGTCGCAGTAGTCCGCGTCACATGCGCCGCGCGAAGCGCCCACCGCTGCTCCGAGCACCTCGGCAAGTTCTTTTAACGGTTCAAATCCATCTTTGCTTTTTACACCGCGGCCGCCTGCTACGATAATTTTCGCTTCTGATAAATCCACGCCGTCCGCCGTTTTTTTGACTACTTCTTCAATGACCGTCCGCAAATCTGCCGGAGGCGCCGCAAGCTCTTCAATATCACCCGTCCGGTTCGCGTCTTTTTCTAATGCCTGAATATTATTCGGACGAATTGTCGCCAGAATGAAAGGATCGGTTGAAATCACCTGTTCAAAGGCTTTGCCGGAATAGATCGGTCTTGTAAAAACGATGTTATCTCCGGTAACGCTTACATCTGTGCTGTCTGAAATCAGCCCCGTTTCAAACCGGGCCGCAAGCTTAGGTGACAAATCTTTTCCCATAGAAGTGTGGCCGAAAATGACCGCATCAGGCTTTTCATTTTCGATCAAATCCCCGAGAATTGCGGCATATCCGTCCGCCGTATACTGAGAAAGCCCCGGCGAATCGGCCGTAAATACTTTGTCGGCGCCGTACTGAATGAGTTCTGATGCTGCATCAGCCGCTCCCTTTCCCATCAGCACGCCGATGACATCTCCTCCGCCGGAAATGGTTTTGCCTGCGGCTATGGCTTCAAAGGTGACGTTCCGTAAGGCGCCGTCACGAATTTCTCCGAGTACGATCACTTTTTTTCCCATTCTGACATCCCCCAGTTTCTTTAATATCAGTTTATACGACTTTGGCTTCTTTTCTCAGCAGTGATACAAGCTCCTTCGCCTGCTCAGCGGCTTCTCCTTCGATCAGTCTGCCCGCTTCTTTTTGCGGCGGCAGAAAACGTTCGATCGTTTTGAGCTTCGGTGCGGCATCATCTTCATCAATGCCGAGGTCATCGAGCTCAAGTTCTTCCAGCGGTTTTTTCTTCGCCTTCATAATGCCCGGAAGCGACGGATAGCGCGGCTCGTTTAAGCCTTGCTGTGCCGTGATGACTAAAGGAAGTGAGGTTTTAATGATTTCGGTATCCCCTTCGTTGTCTTTCTCTGCCGCAGCTTCATCGCCGCTGATTGTCAGTTTTGTAATCGTTGTGACGCAAGGAATGTTCAGCAGTTCGGCAAGCCTTGGAGCCACTTGGCCGGAACCGCCGTCAATCGCGACATTTCCGCCGAGAATCAGATCATATTCCCGGTCCTTGAAATAATGATATAAGATAGTTGAAACGGAGTATTGGTCAGGATCGCTCAGATCATCTTCAATATTGATTAACACCGCCTGGTCACAGCCCATCGCAAGGGCGGTTCTCAGTTCTTTCTCCGCATCTTCTCCGCCGACGGTTACGGCGGTCACGGTTCCGCCGTGCTCTTCCTTCAGCTGAATGGCTTCTTCAATGGCGTATTCATCATACGGATTAATGATAAATTCGGCCCCGTCCTCCTGAATCTTTCCTGCTTCAATGACGATTTTCTCTTCTGTGTCAAACGTCCGTTTCATCAGTACAAATAGATTCATATTCTTATCCCCTTTATCTTCGCCCACCGAATTGAGGCTTTCTTTTTTCGAGAAATGCCTGAATGCCTTCTTTTGCGTCATCTGATGCAAATGCTTCCCCAAAGCGCTTTGCTTCAAGCTTTAAGCCGCCGTCATAAGAATAGACCTTGTTTGAATAAAGGAGCTCAAGCAGAAAAGCCATCGACTGCGGGCTTTTTTCCGCAAACTTGCCCGCGAGCGTTTTCGCTTTTTGCAGCAGCTCTTCCTCATGTTCGGCGCCTATCGTGACAAGACCGAGGCTGAGCGCTTCTTCTCCGGTTACAGGTTCTGAAGTGCCGATCATTTCAAGCGCTTTCGCCGTACCGACGTACCGGGGAAGCCGCTGCGTCCCGGCAAAGCCCGGAATAATGCCGAGATTCAGCTCGGGCAGGCCGAGCTTTGCATCTAATGTAGCGATTCTGATATGGCAGGCCATGGCAAGCTCAAGGCCGCCGCCGAGCGCAGCGCCGTGAATCGCCGCGATAACGGGCTTCGGAAACCCTTCAATTCTTTCCATCAGCTGCTGGCCTTTATCTGCCATGGCAGAAGATTGCTCAAGATTTTCAAGCGACGTAAATTCCTTTATATCAGCGCCCGCCGAGAAAAATTTCCCCTCTCCGCGAATGATGATGCTTCTGACACTGTCATCTGTTTCACAGCGGTCGAACAGACCGGACAACTCATCTAAAACCGCGCCGGACAGCGCGTTGGCCGGCTGATGATTAATGGTGATCACCGCAACAGATTGTTCTACCGCCATCGAAAGGCTGTTCATCCGTCAACCCCCTTTAGTTTTGATGAATCCCTGACACCAACAGCTCCAATACCTTGCCTGACAAATCCGGAAGATCATATTTCTGATCGTTCATCACCCATGTTGTCACTGTTTCATCTATCGTCCCGAATATCATCTGCCGGGCGAGGCGGACGTCGAGATTATCTTTCCATTCGCCCGACTCGATTCCTTCGGTCAAAATGGTGTCCAGCATGTTTAAATAACCTTTTAAAATATCATTGATTTTCAGGCGCAGCTTGATATTCGACTGTCTGAGCTCAAGCTGGGTCACAATCGCGAGGTGGCGGTCATTGCCGAGCAGTGTGAAATGCTGCTTAATAACGAGAGCGAGTTTTTCTTTTGCCGTCGTTTTTTCTTTCACTTCTTCTTCCATGCGTTCAATGAACTGGCCCATCTTTTCTTTAAAAAGAGAAATGAGTATATCCTCTTTGTTTTTGAAATATAAATAGATGGTGCCGTCCGCAACGCCGGCCTGCTTGGCGATTTTGGACACCTGTGATTGGTGATAGCCGTTTTCCGCTATGACTTCTACTGCTGCATCAATAATCTGCATATACTTTGGCCGTTTTTGGTTCAATGTCATCGTTCCTTCCTTCGATAAATGAATGACTATTCATTCATAACTTCATGATAAAAAGGAATCCGGATTTTGTCAAGTTTTTCTTTTAAGGCACCTTGTTTTCATGGGAAGCATCTTCCTCTTCGACTAAACGCCTTCTTAATATTTTTCCAACGGCCGTTTTCGGAAGCTCTTTTCTGAATTCGTACAGCTTCGGGACTTTGTACGGCGCAAGCCGCTCTCTTGCAAACGCATCAAGCTCATCGGCATCTGCCTCGGCGCCTTTTTTCAAAACGATAAATGCTTTCACCGTTTCCCCTCTGTAGGAATCAGGGACGCCCGCTACCACGATTTCCTGAACGGCTTCATGCTCATAAAGCGCCTCCTCCACCTCCCGGGGGTAAATGTTGTATCCGCCGGCAATGATGATGTCTTTTTTCCTGTCGGCGATGTAGAAAAATCCTTCCTCATCCATATATCCCATATCTCCGGTAAACAGCCAGCCGTCTCTGATGACACGCGCCGTCTCCTCCTGCTTATTCCAATAGCCTTTCATGACCTGAGGGCCTTTTACGATCAGCTCGCCGTGTTCATACGGCTCCGCAAGCCCGCCTTTTTCTTCTGAATAGATTCCCGCATCGGTATTGGGCCAGGGACAGCCGATGCTGCCGGGTTTATTTTTTCCCCAGATGAAGTTTGAATGGGTAACCGGTGATGCTTCGGATAATCCGTAGCCTTCCACAAGCTTTCCTCCGGTCACTTTTTCAAATTTCTGTTTGACCTCAACCGGCAGTGCCGCTGAACCGCTCGGACAGCTTTCAATGGAGGACAGATCATACTTATTCAGCTCCGGGTGATGCAGCAGCCCGATGTAAATCGTCGGCGCCCCGGGGAAAACCGTCGGCTTCAGCCTGTCGATTGTTTTCAGTGTATCCAAAGGATTGAATTTAGGAAGAAGGATCATTTCACATCCCTGCATAATGGAAAAATTGAGCACGGCGGTCAATCCGTACACATGAAAAAAAGGCACGATGCCGAGCACCTTTTCGGCTCCCTTTTTCATTTTGTACATCCAGGCGGCGCACATTTCTGTATTGGCCTGAATGTTTCGGTGTGTGAGCATGACGCCTTTCGGATAGCCGGTTGTTCCGCCCGTGTATTGAAGCACGGCGATGTCATGCGCAGGGTCAATATCAAATGGCTCTGCTTCCTCCGCTTTTTCGTTTTTTAAAATATCCGCTAATTTGTGAATTTGTTCGCAGCCGTCATAATCAATATGCACCTGTTGTTTTTGCGTGAGCGTATAAAGCATATTTTTCGGAAACGGCAAAAAGTCTTTTATACTTGTTGTAATAATGCGTTCGACGAGTGATAACGTTTTCATTTTTATCACTTTCGGAAACAGCATATCGAGGGTGATGATCACGCGCGGCGCACTGTCTTTCAGCTGATACTCAAGCTCGTGTTCCGTGTAGAGAGGATTGGTCTGAACGACAATGCCGCCGGCAAACAATACGCCGTAAAAAGCGATGACCGACTGCGGACAATTGGGCAGCATAATGGCGGCTCTGTCACCTTTTTTCAGGCCTGTTTTGCGTAAAAAAGCGGCAAGCTTTAATGAATCTGTGAGAACGTCTTGGAATGTGAGTTTTTTTCCTAGAAAATAAATGGCGGTATGGTTCGGGAATTGAGCTGCGGAGTTTGTCAGATTGGATGGCAGGGTTTGATCGGTAAATTCAAGCTCATGCGGAATCTCTTCGGGATATTGAGAAAGCCATGGCTTTTCAGACTGCATAATACCTCTCCCTTCTGTTTTCCTATACGCTATTATTATAGCAGAAGGGTGATTGGAATGGGAAAGCGTTTCATGTGAAATTTCGAGTTTCATGAGGTGTTGAGTTTGCTGGAAACGCTGCATTTTGAAGAGGGAGTTCCTATCCTGCGCCAGCTGCCGAAGCCGATTACGTCGGCCGCCTTTTTGCTCCATCCCTTTGTCCGGATGCCGGATGGTCGGGAAGAGCAAAAGCGCAAACGGCCTTATGAACATATGTATCCGAGTGATGAGGAGATCATCGCGATGGGCAGACCCGTTTCCTGGCAAACCGTCATGAGCATTTGCGGCCTGCGTTCTGAAAAAGAAACGGCGCTTGCGCTTATGACTGCTGTCACGGCATTGCGGGAGGAATATGCACATCCTGAATCCGCCGAGCGGTTAAATCGGCTCCATCATCCCGATCTGTACTTGCCGAGCGATGATGTCACTTCGCCATTTTTGATTCCGGGACTTTTGGATGTGTTCCGTTCAAAAGGCATAAAGCGCTGCACTTATTATGAGCCTGTCGAAGAGAAAGGCCTATTTTCACTCAATCAAACGGCGGCTTCGGATGTATGCGGACTGCTGCGGGCTGACATGATCATTGCCGATGAAAAAACGGCGCGCCGCTTTTATGAGCATATATGATTCTTTTACGACACTCTTTCTCATGGAAGAACAAGACATTCAGTCTGTCGTCCGCGCCATGAATTGGGAGTCCGTCATTTGCTCTGATACGGCCTGCATAAACTGGTATTCTCAATAAAAAAGGCCGCCGATTTGAGTTCGGCAGCCTTTTTTCAGTATTAAGATGTCATGACCAGATAAATAAGTCCGATGAACAGAAAAATCCCCGCTGCCGACAGCAGCACTTTCGCAAGCTTCTCCATTTTTCCCCGTCCCCTTAAATCCCGGCGGCCACCACAAATGACAGGCCGACTGAGATGACAAATGAAATAAAGCCGACAGCTCTGTTATCTTTTTCAATTTCTTTATCAATTTTAAACCGGGGCGTCAGAAATTCAAAGATAAAATAGCTGATTAAAAGCATAATAAATCCGTATACGCCCCAGCCGATCATTTGCAAAAGCGAATTATGCTGGGCGATGCTGTGCTGAAAGACATTTGCGATACCGAGAATTTTCCCTCCGGTCGCCATTGCCACCGCAAGATTGCCTTTTTGGATTTCCACCCAGTTTTTATAGGATGTCACCAATTCAAACACGGTCAGAAAAATGACGAGACACAAGACGGCAACACTGTAATAAGCCGCGATTTCAACAAGCTCATTTTCCCAAAAAGCATTCATGACGTTTTCTCCCTTTTTATTTTAGTTCGACAATCGTTACGCCTGATCCTCCTTCTCCCGCTTCCCCGAACCGCGAGCTTTTCACGCTGCGGTGGTTTTTCAGAAGATCCTGCACCCCTTTTCGGAGGGCGCCCGTGCCTTTTCCGTGAATGATGGACACTCTCGGATAGCCGGCGAGCACCGCGTCATCTAAATATTTTTCGACGCGGCTGAGGGCGTTTTCGTAACGCTCTCCCCTGAGGTCAAGTTCAAGGGATACGTGATAATCCTTCCCTTTTACGGCGGTGATTGCTTTTTCTTTTTTCGGTTCAGGAGCCGATTTGAGAAACTCAAGATCTTTTTCCTTCACCTTCATTTTAAGGATGCCGATTTGGACGTTCCATTCTTTCTCGCCGGTTTTTTCAAGCAGCGCCCCTTTTTGTCCGAATGTGAGCACCTTTACTTCGTCGCCCGGCTTCAGCTCGCGTTTTTTCTCTGTTTTTCTTTCCGGCTGCTTTGATTTTTCAAAAGCCGGCATTGCGTCTCCGAGACGTTTTTTGGCGTCAATCAGCTCGTGTTCCTTAAAGGATCTGTGTTCTTGCTTGATGGACCTGAGCTCGCGGATAATCTGTTCGGCTTCATTTGCGGCGGCTTCCAGTTTTTCCGCAGCTTTCCGCTCGGCTTCTTCCATCATTTTATCTTTTTGGGCGTTCAGCTCAATGATTTGCTGCTGAAGCTCTTTGTGCAGTTTTTCTGCTTCTTTTCTGAGTGATTCGGTTTCAGAAAGCTCTTCATCCGCTCTTTTTTTGCTTTTTTCAAGCGATGCGATCATCAGATCGACTTCGTTATGTTCGGCGGTCATTTCTGACTTCGCCTGGCCGATGATATGCTCCGGAAGCCCAAGGCGTCTTGAGATTTCAAATGCGTTGCTTCGGCCCGGCACTCCGATCAGAAGCTTGTAGGTAGGCGAAAGCGTTTCAATGTCAAATTCAACGCTGGCATTCATGACGCCTTGTCTGTTATATCCGTATGCTTTCAGTTCCGGATAATGGGTTGTCGCAAGCACTCTGGCGTTTGTCCGGTGAACTTCGTCAAGGATGCTCATGGCAAGCGCCGCCCCTTCCTGCGGATCTGTTCCGGCACCGAGTTCGTCAAACAGCACAAGACTGTTTTCAGACACGTCTTTTAAAATATTGACGATATTGACCATGTGAGATGAGAACGTACTCAGACTTTGTTCGATCGACTGTTCATCGCCGATATCGGCAAACACATTGTCAAATACGGCTGCTTCCGAGCCCTCGTCAGCCGGTATGTGCAATCCTGCCTGCGCCATTATCGTCAGCAGCCCGAGTGTTTTTAACGTAACGGTTTTACCGCCCGTATTCGGTCCCGTGATGACGATCGTTGAATAATCTCCGCCCAGTTCAATATCGTTGGCCACGACTTGATCTTGGGGCAGCAGCGGATGGCGCGCTTTTTTCAGACGGATAAAGCCGTCTCCGTTCATGAATGGTTTTGTCGCCTTCATTGCTTTTGCGTATCTCGCCTTGGCGAAAATGAAATCCAGTGTCTGCAGCACTTCCACATTTTGAGCGATTTCTTGTGTGTGTTCAGCCGTATGCTCCGTCAGCATCCGGAGAATCCGTTCGATTTCCTGTTTTTCTTTTACTTTCGCCTGCTGAAGCGAGTTGTTCATATCTACGATCGCCTGCGGTTCAATAAACAGTGTCGCACCGGATGAAGATGTATCGTGGACAATTCCGCCGTAGCTTGATCTGTATTCCTGTTTGACCGGGATGACAAAGCGGTCATTCCGAATCGTAACGATGGTGTCAGACAGCATTTTAGAAGCGGAAGATGAACGCAGCATCGATTCAAGCCGGTCTCTGACTCTTGATTCAAGCGTCCTGAGCTGCGTGCGGATTCCCCTTAAAGCGGGAGACGCATGATCAAGCACTTCACCATGGTCATCAATGCAGGAGTTAATCTCCCTTTCCAAATCACCTAATGTAATCAGCTCTTCTGCATGGGCCTGTATCAGCGGAATGCCGACGCCGTCTTCTGTCATCTGGCTGATAAAATGCTTCATTTGTTTAACGGCATACAGCAGCCCGGACAATTCGGTAAATTCCGCCGGCGTCAGCACACTGCCGATTTCCGCCCGCCGTAAAGCGGATCTTATGTCGGTCAGGCCGCCGAACGGAGCATGGCCTCTCAAGCGCATGACCGCGGATGCTTCTTCGACTTCATCCAGCTGTTTTTGGATGTCGGCGAGATCCGTCAAAGGTTTCAGCTGCAGAAGCTTCTCCCTGCCGAGCGATGAGGCGGCATGTGCGGTAATCTGTTCTTTTACTTTATGAAATTCAAGTGATGATAACACTTTTTGCTGCACGGTTTTATGGTCCTCCTTACTTAATCATTGCGCGTCAGAAATGCTTTGACCTCATGTAACGGCCGGGCGTTTAACACATGTTTTGTCTCTGTCCAGCCTTTGCGCGCAGCGGTCACGCCCGTTTTCATATCATCGAGCATCTCGATATTATGGGCATCGGTATTAATGACCAAAGTCACACCTTTTTCATTTGCTTTGATCAGATGCTCAGTCCGTAAATCGAGGCGCGCGGGGTTTGCATTCAGTTCAAGCGCCGTATTTGTTTTGGCTGCGAGCTCAATCAGCATGTCGATGTCGACTTCATAGCCGGCCCGTCTGCCGATCAGGCGTCCCGTCGGGTGGGCGATAATGTCCACGTGCTTATTCGTCAGCGCCTGTTCAAGCCGTTTCATAATGACATGCTCCGGCTGGCTGAAGCTTGAATGAATAGATGCGATGACAAGATCCATTTCAGACAGAACGCTGTCATCATAATCAAGCGAACCGTCGGGGAGAATGTCCATTTCTACGCCTTTAAAAATATGAAAATTTTCAAATTCAGCGTTTAACGCGTCAATTTCTTCCGCCTGTTTTCTGAGCCGTTCGGCCGTTAACCCGTTGGCTACCTTTAAATATTGGGAATGGTCGGTGATCGCCATGTACTGATAGCCTTTTGCCATACACGCTTCTGCCATTTCTCTGATGGAAAAAGCGCCGTCACTCCAGGCTGAGTGCATGTGGAGATCGCCTTTTATCGCTTTATGCTCCACAAGGTCCGTTTCTTCCCGGTACGTGTCGACCTCCTGCCCGCTTTCTCTGAGCTCAGGAGGAATAAACGGCAGACCGAAGTGGGCGTAAAACGCTTCTTCGCTCGGGAATGTTTTGACGTCTCCCGTTTCTATGGTTTCTACTCCGTATTCACTGATCCGTTCACCGCGCTCTTTCGCCAGCTGACGCATTTTAATGTTGTGGTCTTTAGAACCGGTAAAATGATGCAGTGTGGTGGCAAACTGTTCCTCTGTCACAAGCCGGAAATCCACACTCGTCTCATATTCAAAAGTGAGGATAACGGATACTTTTGTATCCCCGCCCGCTATCACGTCTTTTACGTTCGGGAGGGAAAGAAGCTGTTCTTTGACAGCCTCCGGATGATCTGTAGCGATAATGTAATCCAGATCTTTTACGGTTTCCCGCGCTCTTCTGAGACTGCCGGCCCGGGAATATTTCTGAATATCCGTCAGCCGGGCCAAATGTTCTTCAATGACTGAGGCAATGCTGAGCGCATAGCCGATCGGAAACCGTTCCGGCTGTTTTCCGGCTTCTCCGAGAGCCTGGAGGATTTTCTCCTCCGTTTTTTTGCCGAAACCGGCGAGCCCCTGTACTTTTTGCTGCTCGCATGCTTCTTTCAGCGATTCCGCGTCATGAACGCCAAGCTCCTGGTACAGCTTGGCGATTTTTTTGCCGCCGAGGCCCGGAAGCTTCAAAAGAGGAACCAAGCCTTCCGGGACTTCTTTCTGCAATTGGAGAAGCGTGCCGGACACACCTTCCTGCATATATTCACGAATGACGCCGTAGGTGCCTTTTCCGATTCCGGATAAAGACATCATGTCGTCGATTTCCGACAGGCTGCGGTCATCCTGCTCAAGCGCCGCCGCCGCTTTTCGGAAGGCTGATATTTTAAACGGGTTGTCCCCTTTCAGTTCCATATAGACCGCAATCGTTTCAAGCAGCCTGATGATATCTTTTTTATGCATACTGTTAACCCCCAGTCGTTTCCTGCTTTTCATCATACAAATTTTTCTCCTCCGGCACAACTGACGCAGAGCTTGAAAAAAACTTCTCCGGTCAAGAGAAGTTTTTTATGCCCCGTACTGGGCCCACAGTTCTTGCAGGAGCCCCGACAGATACGGCGTATGATGTGTGATGATATTTGCAAGCGTCGATTGTGCGAGCATATCCTGAAGCGCGCTTACCGGCAGTACGGATGCGACGTATAACAGGATAAACGCAAATAAATAGACTTCCAGAAATCCAAGCACCCCGCCCAGCAGTTTGTTGATCTGTTTAATGACCGGAATGCCGGCGATGATATTAAGCGCCGCTCCGATAATCCGGAGCAGGATCTTTGCGATGATAAACAAAATGACAAACGCGATCGCGTTGTAATAAGCCGTCTCCACGTTTCCTTTAATAAAAGACAGAGCCGCCTGCCCGCCGGAAAAATCAGGGGCGGGTATAAAGCTCAGATGCGGGGCCAGGTTTTTGTAAAAAAGCGCCGCAAACGCAATCGAGAGGATGAAACTCGTCAAGTATATAAATTGGAGGATAAATCCTCTTTTTAATCCAAGCAATGTGCCCATTAAGAGCAGAACTAAGATGATGATATCTATCATATGGTGTTCATTCCTTTTCTTTAAGCTGCCGCTCCAGTATTTCATATTTTTCTTGCAGTTTCATATAATCATGCACGACATTGACCGCAGTCAATACAGCGAGCTTATTTATATCAAGATATGGATTTTTCTCGTTGATTTCTCTCATTTTATCATCAACCATTCCGGCCACATGGCGCATGTGCGCTTTGCTTTCTTCCCCGATAATGGTGAAGTGCTGGCCGTAAATGTTTACTGTCGTTTTGGTTTTTTTGCCGTCAGACAACGTTTCTCCTCCATTCCGCGAGAATCCTAGTTCCTATCATACCACGATTATCGTTTGAATGGAAAGACGAGCCTCGGGCTGTTATGATACACTGGTATATACAGTGAAAAGTGCCAAAAAAGGAGATTATATCGTGTCCCATTCTGTTATAAAAGTATCCGCTTCCGCTATGGAACAAATGAAACAATCCTATGCCGGCTCCCTTACTCCCGCCGTTCCGCAGGGCGCCGTCTTCCAGGCCAAGCCCCCGGGCTGTACCATTACAGCCTACCGCTCGGGCAAGGTTCTCTTTCAAGGAAAAAACGCCGGCACAGAAGCGGCCCGCTGGGGAACGGCTGAGGCGCCGAAGGCAAAGAAAACCGTCAAAAAAGCGGCCGACCCGGTTTACGCTCCCCCGGCGGGCATTGCCTCCATGTCAGTGATCGGCTCTGATGAAGTCGGAACAGGCGATTACTTCGGGCCGATAACGGTTGCCTGCGCTTACGCCGACAAAACAAAGCTTTCTTTAATGAAAGAACTCGGTGTGAAGGATTCGAAGGATTTAAAAGATCCGCAGATTATTGAAATCGCCAAACTGTTAATTAAAACCATTCCTTACAGCCTGCTTGTGTTGAAAAACGAAAAATACAATCAGATGCAGGAAAAAGGCATGAGCCAAGGAAAAATGAAGGCGCTCCTTCATAATCAGGCGATTTCCAATCTGCTGAGAAAAATGAACGGCGTTAAACCGGAAGCGATTCTGATTGACCAATTTGCAGAGCCCGGCATTTATTTTAAGCATCTTTCCGGACGGGATATCGTAAAAGAAAAAACGTTTTTCAGCACGAAAGCGGAAAGCATACATCTTTCCGTCGCCGCAGCCTCTATCATTGCGCGATATTCTTTCTTAATTGAAATGGATAAGCTTTCCCGTGAGGCTGGGATGACGATTCCAAAAGGCGCGGGGCCGCACGTCGATGAAGCTGCCGCCAAGCTGATCATCAATAAGGGAGAAGGTGCGCTCAGAACGTTCACCAAACTTCATTTTGCCAATACGCAAAAAGCGAAACGCCTTGTAGAACGGAAACGGTCATAATAAAAAAAGCTTGCAGAATGATCTGCAAGCTTTTTCTTTATCCTCTTAATACCGCCTGATACGTTTCTTCCAGCGCTTTCAGCACGTTTTCATGTACTTTTGTCACTTCTTCTTCTGTCAATGTTTGTTCAGGGTTAACATATTGGAGCGAGAAGGCGACGGATTTTTTGCCCTCTTCCATATGCTCACCTTCGTACACATCAAATACGGTGACTTCTTTCAGCAGCGCGCCGCCGGCTTCTTTGATCACGGCTTCGAGCTGTCCGCTTGTAACGGTTTTATCTGCCACAAGCGCAATGTCGCGCGTGACGGACGGGTACTTCGGAATCGGCGTATACACGACAGGTTCTGTTTCCTCGGTCAGAAGCGCGTGCAGATCAAGCTCGAACACATACGTTTCTTTGATATCCAGCTCTTTTTCCATTGCCGGATGCACCTGGCCGATAAATCCGGCAAGCGAACCGTTCAATAGAATGTTTGCCGTCCGGCCGGGATGCATGTTTTTGCGTTCAGACTGGACAAATTCAACCCGATCTGACACATTCAATTGATGCAGCAGGCCTTCAACGATTCCTTTGGCGACGAAGAAATCAACCGGCTTTTTCTCACCCTGCCATAAATTTTTGCGCCACAATCCGGTTACAGCTCCGGCAACCCGTTCTTTTTCAACCGGTTTTGTGTTTTCTTCTTTCGTCAGAAATACAGAACCCGTTTCATATAAAGCAACGGAATCAGTCTGTCTGGCCAGATTGTATGAAACGGCTTCAAGAAGATTCGGCACGAGACTGTGTCTGAGAATGCTTCTTTCTTCGCTCATCGGCAGAGCAAGCATCGTGTTGAATGATTTTTCGATCGCAAAAGCGGCCGCTTTTTTATCATTCGTTAATGAATAAGTGGTCGCTTGTGAAAGACCTGCTCCTTCAAGGAAACGTCTCACTTTCCGGCGTTTTGCCTGATACGGTGTCAAGCCGCCTGTCGTGCCGGCCGTTTCCGGAAGCGTGGACGGAATATTGTCATACCCGTACAATCTCGCCGCTTCTTCAATCAGGTCTTCTTCTATTCTAATATCTCCGCGGCGGGACGGCACTGTTACGACGAGAACGTCTTCAGCTTCACCGACTGCAAACCCGAGGCGCTTGTAAATGCTGATGATTTCTTCTTTAGCGATTGCCATGCCAAGCACGGCGTTCACTTTTTCAACAGACACGTGAATGTTGTTTGCTTCGATTTTCAGATGGTTTTCTTCAACCGTGCCTGAGAGCACTTCTCCGCCGGCATATGCCTGAATGAGACTGCAGGCCCGTTCAGCCGCCAGCAAAACGCGGGCCGGATCAATGCCTTTTTCATATCTGGCGCTCGCTTCGCTTCTCAGTCCGAGGTCTCTCGACGCTTTGCGGACGGTCTGTCCGTCGAAATAAGCGGCTTCCAGTAAAATCGCAGTGGTGTCTTCACGGACTTCAGACTCGGCTCCGCCCATGACTCCCGCAACGGCTTGCGCTTTTTTTCCGTTTGTGATGACCAAATGGCTGCTTGACAGCTTGCGCTCTTGTTCATCCAGCGTCACGATGGTTTCGTTTTCCGCCGCTTTTCTGACGACGACCTCTTTTGAACCGAACCGGTCGTAATCGAAAGCGTGAAGCGGCTGTCCGTACTCAAGGAGGACGAAGTTTGTAATGTCCACGACGTTATTATGCGGGCGGATGCCTGCATTCATCAGCTTCGTCTGCATCCAAAGCGGTGACGGGCCGATTTTGACGTTTTTAATGATTTTTGCGGCATAATGCGGATTGGCCTGCGTATCTTCAATCTTGACGGAAACAGCATCCGCCGCTTTTTCTGCCGCTTTTTCATATGAAGCCTCCGGAAGCTTTACCTCTGCGCCGAGGATAGCCGCCACTTCATAAGCCACCCCAAGCATGTTCATCGCGTCGGCGCGGTTCGGCGTTAAGCCCAATTCTAAAATCGCATCATCAAGCTGAAGGGCCGCCATTGCGTCAGCTCCCGTTTCAGCATCATTCGGAAAAACGAAAATGCCTTCCGCATATTCTTTCGCCACGAGCTTGCTTTCAATACCGAGCTCCTGAAGGGAACAGATCATGCCGTGAGACGCTTCGCCGCGCAGCTTGGCTTTTTTAATTTTGAAATTGCCGGGAAGCACGGCTCCGACCGTTGCAACGGCAACCTTCTGTCCTTTATCAACATTCGGGGCGCCGCAGATAATCTGCACGGGTTCCTCCGCACCGATATCAACAAGGCATTTGTTGAGTTTGTCGGCATTCGGGTGCTGTTCACGCTCAAGCACGTGTCCGATGACAACGCCTTTTACGCCTTCCCCTTTATACTCGATACCCTCAACTTCAATACCGGCTCTCGTAATTTTTTCTGCAAGCACGGCCGGATCGATTCCCTGCAAGTCAACGTAATCTTCTAACCATTTATATGAAACAAACATGTGTATCCTCCTCTTACGCCTGTTTAAACTGCGAAATGAATCTGACATCATTGGTATAGAAATGGCGGATATCTTCAATGCCGTATTTCAGCATCGCGATACGTTCAACACCCATTCCGAAAGCGAAACCCTGGTATTCCTCAGGATTGAATCCGGCCATCTTCAGCACGTTCGGGTGAACCATACCGGCGCCGAGAATTTCGATCCAGCCTGTTTTTTTGCAGACGGAGCAGCCTTGTCCGCCGCACTTAAAGCAGGTTACATCCACCTCGACAGAAGGCTCTGTGAATGGGAAAAAGCTCGGACGGAGCCTGATTTCACGGTCTTGGCCGAACATTTTTTTGGCAACCAATTCAAGCGTGCCTTTCAGGTCGCTCATGCTGATTTTGCGGTCCACGACGAGACCCTCGATCTGCATGAACTGATGGGAATGTGTCGCGTCATCGTTGTCGCGGCGATACACTTTACCGGGACAAATGATTTTGACGGGGCCTTTTCCTTTATGCTTTTCCATCGTTCGCGTCTGCACCGGTGACGTCTGCGTTCTCATCAGCATTTCTTCTGTAATGTAAAAGCTGTCCTGCATGTCGCGGGCCGGATGTTCCTTCGGCAGGTTCAGCGCCTCAAAGTTGTAATAATCCGTTTCCACTTCAGGGCCTTCTTCGACGGTATATCCCATGCCGATAAATAAATCTTCAATTTCTTCAATAACGACCGTCAGCGGATGGCGTCCGCCGATGTTTACCTGACTGCCCAGCAACGTGACGTCAATCGTCTGGCTGCTGAGTTTTTTATTCATCTCTTCTTGTTCAAGCTGTTCATTTTTCGCCGTAATGGCTGCTGCAATGCGCTCTCTCACTTCATTGGCGAGCGCTCCCATTTTCGGACGCTCTTCGGCGGACAGTTTGCCCATGCCGCGGAGAACTTCTGTAATCGGCCCTTTTTTTCCGAGATATTGCACCCGAATGTCGTTAACTTCTTTTAATGAACCCGCCGCTTCTACTTTTTCTGCAGCTTCCAGTTCGAGCTGTTTAAGCTTCTCTTCCATCATGCATCCTCCTTTTATGTAAACCAAACCGTTCTATGCCTTTTTCAGAAAACAAAAAAACCCGCCCCTTGAGAGAAGGGACGAGTTGTGGCCGCGGTACCACCCTTTTTAAGGCAGACTTCATCTGCCGACAGCTTCATTGACATAACGGAAACGATCGTTCCGGTTCACCTTTACGCGCGTTTGGCACGGTCCCGGTGACAACTCGAGAGGTGAAAATCAATTTCTGTGCTGCGATAAAAATGCTCTCAGTCAGCGGCATTTTCTCCCTGGAAGGCAGCGTGTGCAAAAATTGACGTCCTCTGTCACGGTTTTTACATTATTGCTATCTATTATAGTGAAATCCAAGATTTTTCGCAACCTATCCTCTGAGATGATAAACGAGGATGGCGGCCGCTACCGCCACATTCAGCGATTCCGCCTGTCCGTACAGCGGAACGTACAGATTGAGATCGGTTTTTTGCAGAAGGCCGGCGTCCACTCCCGCCCCCTCGTTCCCGACGATTAACGCGAACGATTCTTCAGGCTTCACGCTTTGATAAGCCGCACCGTTTTCAAGCGCCGTGCCGTAGATCGCGACGCCTTGTGATTTCAGCTCGGCGGTAAACTCATCAAGCGGACGTTTTAAAATGGGAATATGAAAATGAGATCCTTGCGCTGAACGCAGCGTTTTTCCGTTGTACGGGTCTGCCGTTCCCTCACCAAGGACAACGGCGTCGATTCCCGCCGCATCTGCCGTTCTGATCATTGTTCCTAAATTCCCCGGGTCCTGTACGGCATCAATCAGAAGCAGCCGCTTCAGCTGATCAGGCCGCTTATCCGGCATATGGCAGACCGCGGCGATCCGCTGCGGCGTTTCCGTTTCCGTCACGGCTGAAAACGCGTCTTCGCTCAGCACGTAGCACGGAATGCTCATATCCAGATCGGCCGGAATGGCGCTCTCATCGTTTACGAGAATTTCTTTTACCGTTCCCTTTGATTTGAGCGCTTCTTCTGCCAGATGCTCTCCTTCTATCAGAAATGTATTCGTTTTAAGTCTCTCTTTTTTTGTGTGAAGTTTTTTCCAGCCCTTCACTTTTTGGTTTTTTGCAGAGTCGATTCGTTTCACTTTATGTCTGTGCTCTCCTTTTTTCATGCATGTTGTTATTATATCTCAAGAACAGCACATAATAAACCGCGTGCGCGGTAAGAATATGCGTATCACATTCAGGAAAAAGGAGCGGTTGTAATGGATCTTAATTTACGCAACGCCGTTATTGCCAATGTAACCGGCAATAACCAGGATCAGCTGGAGCATACTATCGTTGACGCCATCCAAAGCGGTGAAGAAAAAATGCTTCCGGGCCTCGGCGTCTTATTCGAAGTTCTTTGGCAGCATGCGTCAGACTCAGAAAAAAATGAAATGCTCAAAACACTTGAAGGCGGATTAAAACCTGCGCAATAAGCATGAACCGGGTGATGGCACACCCGGTTTTTTTTGTATAATAATGGCGAGGGGGATCGCCATGCAGTTACAGCCGGAACTGGCAAAGAAATTGATTGCCGAAGTCAAACATATGTACAGCCGCGAAGTGATTATTGCCGATACAAAAGGGATGATCATCGCAGGCACCAACGAGGCGCGCGCCGGATGGTTTCATGAAGGCGCACTGATCTGCGCCCGCGAAAAACGGAATGTCATCATTACGAAAGAAGATGAAAAACGCCTCCAGGGCGTAAAAGCAGGACTGAACCTCCCCGTTTTTTCAGGCCATGAGGTGATCGGAGTGTTCGGTCTGACAGGAGACCCTGACGATATCCTGCCTTTCGGAGAATTGCTCAGGAAAATGACGGAGCTGTTTATTAAAGAAACGCGCCATATGGAAGAAGCGCAGTGGCGTGCGAGAATGCTTGAATCCTTTATGGTTGATTGGCTGCAGCTGAAAGAATGGTCTCCGGGCTTTTTAGAAAAAGCAAAGCTCATCGGCGCAGACCTTCACGCATACCGCCGGATCATACTCATTCAAGGACGTTATGAGCAATATAAAGCGGAGGAGCTCGGGCGGCTCTGGCAGAACGAATGCCCTGAAGACCTGTTTGTCCGCTGGGGAAATGAACGCATTCTCATTAATCATGAAGCAAATTCGGCTTCCAAAACACAGCTCATCAAAAAGATCGGCGCCGTTTTTGGGCAGCCTGTCACCGCCGGCATCGGACGGATCGTTCCGGGAGAGCGCCTCGCGGAATCATACGAACAGGCGGATAAAGCACTTTCAGCCGGAATCGGTGACAAGCAGGCCGTCTTTGAAGAAGATTTAAAACTGGATATGTGTATTGCCGATATCGCACCCGGCACGCGGTCGGAATTTTCACGGCGGGTTCTCGAGCATGTACTCGGCCGGGAAGAACTTCTGGATACGCTGCGCGCCTTTTTCGACCGGCAATTATCGTTAAAGCGCACCGCCGACGACATGCATATTCATATCAATACATTGCGCTACCGTCTTTCCAAACTGGAATCACTGACAAATATGAAGCTTGACCGCCCCGAAGACATAACGGCTTTTTATTTGGCGCTCCGCTTTTTAGATCAACATACAAAAAGTACGTAATCATATCATCATTTTTCATATTTTTCTCCATAGTGTGCGGAATCGTTTTTCTTTACAATTAAATGAAAACGCTTTTCTTATCAGGGAGGTTGGAGAACATGATTTCACGAGAGGCAAAAGAAGCGTTCATCCGGACGGTCGGGAAGGAGAATTATGATGATTCGGCGGCGGGCCGTCTTGTGTATTCTTACGATGCGGCTCCTCAGCTGCAAGCCATGCCGGATGCGGTAATCGCTCCCCGCAGCGCGGATGACGTGTCCCGTATATTAACGATTTGCAGCAGGCATGACATTCCGATCGTGCCGAGGGGTTCAGGCACAAACTTATGCGGCGGCACATG
Organism: Bacillus sp. SYZHCR11; assembly: GCF_057196865.1. Taxonomy (NCBI): domain Bacteria; kingdom Bacillati; phylum Bacillota; class Bacilli; order Caryophanales; family Bacillaceae; genus Bacillus; species Bacillus sp. SYZHCR11. The sequence continues at coordinate 200,793 of NZ_JBXUND010000003.1, read as the reverse complement.
TCCGTCTGAAGGCGGGCTTGTGCTTTTATTCAAACATATGAACCGCATTCTTGAAATCGATGAAGAAAATTTGACGGCAACCGTCCAGCCGGGCGTGATCACGCAAGATATGATTCATGCGGTTGAAAGGAAAGGGTTATTTTATCCGCCTGATCCGAGCAGCATGAAAATATCGACGATCGGCGGGAATATTAATGAAAATTCCGGCGGGCTGCGCGGTTTGAAGTACGGCGTCACCCGGGATTATGTCCTCGGTCTTGAAGCGGTGCTGGCTTCAGGCGATATCATCCGCACAGGAGGAAAGCTGACAAAGGATGTCGCCGGTTATGATCTGACCCGGCTTTTCGTCGGATCAGAAGGTACGCTCGGCGTTGTGACGGAAGCGACTTTAAAGCTGGTTCCGAAGCCGGAAACGAAAAAAACGCTGCTTGCACTCTATGAACATATTGAAGCGGCTGCGGAATCTGTTTCTGCCATCATCGCTGAAAAAATCATTCCGGCGACACTCGAATTTCTGGATCAGCCGACACTGCAGGTCATTGAAGATTACGCCAAGATCGGGCTTCCGACCGATGCAAAAGCGGTGCTGCTGATCGAACAGGACGGTGACATCGAAACGGTCAGACGAGATATGGAAAAAATCGAAGCCATCTGTAAAAACGGAGCAGCCGTATCCGTCCAAACGGCCGAAACCGAGGAAGAGGCATTCGCGCTTACAGAGGCCAGACGGTCCGCATTATCAGCCCTTGCCCGGCTGAAACCGACGACGATTCTGGAAGACGCGACCGTGCCGAGATCACAAATTGCCGGCATGGTCAAAGCCATTAACGAGATTGCAGAAACATACGGCCTGTCCATCTGCACATTCGGCCATGCCGGAGACGGCAACCTCCATCCGACGTGCACCACCGATATCCGAAATACAGAGGAGATGGAGCGTGTCGAAAAAGCTTTTGCCGCCATTTTTGAAAAAGCGATTGAGCTGGGCGGGACGATAACGGGTGAACACGGGGTCGGCATCGTAAAAGCGCCGTATTTAGAAATGAAGCTGAAAACAGAAGGCATTACCGCCATGAAAGCGATCAAACAAGCGCTTGATCCCCAAAATCTGCTGAATCCGGGAAAAATATTCGCCAATTCATCAAGGAAACGCGTGGTGATGATGAAATGACAACGGCTAAAGAGAAGCAACACATTCAAACAGAATTCAAAAACCGCATGGATGAAGGTGAATTGCTGAACTGTATGCGCTGCGGCTTCTGCCTTCCTTCCTGTCCGACCTATATCGAATCAGGATTTCAAGAATCCCATTCGCCGCGCGGCCGGATCGCCCTGATGAAAGCCGTCACAGACGGACTGATCGAACCGGATGAAGATGTCGAGCGCTCACTTTCGCTGTGTCTCGGATGCCGGGCATGCGAGCCCGTTTGTCCGGCAGGGGTCAATTACGGACAGCTGCTTGAAGAAGCGAGGGATATCATTCATCAAAATAAAAAACATAAGCCGGGCGTGCGCCTCTTGCGGAAAGCCGCCTTCACCGGGCTTTTCCCTCATCAAAACCGCATGCAGGCAGCCGTGAATCTTCTCGGAATATACCAAAGATCGGGACTGCAGATCGCCATCAGAAAAACCGGTATGCTGCGCGTTTTGCCTGAACATCTGCGCACAATGGAACAAGTGCTCCCGCCCGCCCCGAAACGGAAAGACATGAAGGAAAGGCCGCGTTTTCTTCCTGCCGCGGGTCCCGTCCAAAAACGGGCCGCTTTTTTCTCGGGCTGCTTAATGGATACGATGTTTTTAGCAACAAATCATGCGACAACGGCGCTTTTACAGGCGGCCGGGTGTGAAATCGCGGTTCCGGACGGCCAGGCGTGCTGCGGCGCGCTTCACGGGCACAGCGGAGAAAAAGAGATGGGAAAAGAACTGGCCAAGCGGAATATCGCCGCTTTTGAGGCGCTTGACGCTGATTATATCATTACAAACGCCGGCGGATGCGGCGCCTTTCTTCAGGAATATCCGCATTTACTGAAAGATGAACCTGGATGGGCGGAACGTGCCGAACAATTCGTCCGGAAGCTCAAAGACTTTTCATCCGTACTGGTTGATCTGAAGTTCCATCAAAAAAACCTGCGGGCGCAGTCTCCTCATATCGTCACATATCAGGACTCCTGCCATCTCCGCAATGTGATGCATACGTCAGAGGAACCGCGCACGCTTTTGAAAAGCATTAAAGGGGCTGAGTACAGAGAAATGGAAAAGGCCGACAGCTGCTGCGGGTCGGCGGGAATTTATAATATAACAGAGTCAGAAATGTCTATGAAAATATTAGACAGCAAGATGAAAGCCGCCGGAAAAACGGAGGCGGCCGTCATCGTGACAGCCAATCCCGGATGCCTTCTGCAAATGCAGCTCGGCATTTTACGCGAAGGATTAACAGGCCGTGTCCGCGCGGTTCATTTGGCGGATTACCTTTTGGAAGCGGCGGATTTGTCATAAGCCGAAAGCAGAGAGACCGATCGGCTCTCTGCTTTTATGATGCTGCAATGTTCGGATCGGCCGCGGATTTATCCGGGTATTGAAGCTTCCAGTCTGGCACTCGGATCACGCCATACATTCGCCCATTTTTTCACAGCCGCAATGATAATCACAAGCCCGAGAATCAGCATGATAATGGATAAAACGCCATTCAGCACGCTGTATCCCGCCGCTTCGGGGTTCAAATACACATACCGCACCATCCAATAACCCGCATAGTTGACGGTCACGTACAAATAAGCGAGAGGAATCAGACATGTCAGTATATAGCGCCGCTTATCCGCTATTTTTAATACGACGGTCGCACCGATGATTAAGCCGACAGATGCCATAAGCTGATTGGATACGCCGAACAGCGCCCAAATGGAACTGATGTCGCCCGAATACAGAAGATAGCCCCACAGCAGGCAGGCGAGCGCGCTTGAGAAAATCGAGCCCGGCAGCCAGTCTGTTTTTTTCAGCGGCTTATAGACTTCTCCGAAAAACTCTTGAATCAAGTACCGGGCGACACGGGTTCCCGCATCAATCGCCGTTAAAATAAACACCGCTTCAAACATAATGACGAATTGAAAAAAGTACGAAGCCAAATGACTGAAAAACGGAATCTCCGTAAAGATATACGTCATTCCGACGGCAAGCGTAACGGCTCCGCCCGTTCTTCCTTCCAGACTGAGCCCGATTTCTTTACTCAATTCAGGCAGATGGACGACATTCATCCCGAGGGCGCGGAATATTTCAGGCGTGCTGTTAATGGCAAAATAGTCGGCGGGCTCAAGAGCGGCAGCTGCAATGAGCGCCATAATTCCGACGAGACATTCCACAAGCATCGCTCCGAAAGCAACCGGTTTTATATCACTCCATTTATCCAGCATTTTCGGCGTTGTGCCGGAACCGACAAATGCATGAAAGCCCGAAATGGCGCCGCAGGCAATCGTTATTGAAATAAACGGCCAGACAGGACCCGCGATCACCGGCCCTCCGCCGTGAATAAACTCCGTTACGGCCGGGAATTTAATGGCGGGATTGACGAAAAAGACGCCTGCGATCAAAGCGGCAAAAACCCCGATTTTCATAAAACTGCTTAAATAGTCACGCGGAGCCAGCAAAAGCCAAACCGGAAGCGCCGCGGCGAAAAACGCATAGACGGGAAGCGCCACTGCAAGCGTTTTCGCATCCAGTGTCAGCATGTCCCCGAGAGCCGTTGTCTGCAGCCGCGGCCCGATTACAACACCGGCCATTAACAAAAGAAACCCGACAGTTGATGCCAGTTTGAGATTGCCCGTTTTTTTATAGTAGAGGCCGACCCCCATCGCGATCGGAATCGTAATCCCCACCGCAAACGTTCCCCACGGGTTTTTCTCAAGCGCGTGCAGCACAACCATGGACAGACCCGCCATCGTGATCGTAATGATAAACAGCATGGAAAGACCGGTGCAAAAGCCCGCCACCGGGCCGAGCTCTTCTTTGGCGACTTCAGAAAGCGTTTTCCCGTTTTTCCGCATTGATGCAAACAATACGACAATATCGTGCACGGCTCCCCCGATCACCGCTCCGATTAACAGCCATAAAAGCCCGGGCAGATAGCCGAACTGAGCTGCCAGAATCGGTCCGACAAGCGGGCCGGCAGCGGCGATTGCCGCGAAGTGGTGGCCGAATGACACCCACTTATTCGTGGGCACATAATCTTTCCCATCCTCAAGCACATGGGCCGGAGTCGGTGTCTGATCATTGATTTTTAATACTTTGACCATCATAAAGGTACCGTAAAGCCGATAGGCGATCGCCAAAATACATATAGACGCTATGACGATTGTAATCGCATTCATTTAATCCCAGCCCCTTTTCTCTTTTTCTAAATATTATCATAATTATCAGATAACAGGAGATGATTTTTGCGTAAAAAAAAGCCGGCAGCGGCAGCCCGGCTTTTCGGAACATTATTTTCCTGATAAACGGATGACATTCCAGGACAGCGGAGTAAAATGTGCCGTTATCCCTTCAGCGTTTGCCGAAGACGTTCCGTTGGAGTGAGGAATGACTTCTTTTCTGTTTTTTTGATTGGTTGCTTTCATATCCTGATGCTCCAGCACGATATGCTCAATGATGCGGTAATCTTCAAACCCCCTCAGTTTGATCTCCGTTTCCATCGGTTCCTTGCTTTTGTTGACGGCAAAAATGGTCAGTGCTTCATCCTCTTCATGGTAAACGGCCGCGGCATCAACATACGGCACATCCGTAAAGTCCGCCGAGTCGTATTTCGGGGAGGTGATCAGCAGCTTCATCGAAGTCCCTCTCCCGTAGACTGAGGCGTGCATGTAAGGGTAAAAGATCGGCTGCCTCCATGCTTCTCCGCCCTTTTCAGTCATGATAGGCGCAATCACGTTGACAAGCTGGGCGAGACAGGCGATCTTCAGTCTGTCCGCATGCTGCAGCATCGTAATCAGCAGTGAACCGATCAACAGCGCATCTTCAAAATTGTAGATGTCTTCGAGAATCGGCCGGGCCGTAATCCATGGCTCCACTTTTTTATCCGCTTCATTTGAGTGATACCACACATTCCATTCATCTAAAGAAAGGTGAATCGTTTTTTTGCTGCGTTTTTTCGCTTTCATATAATCACATACGGCTTTGACGGATTTAATAAAATGGTCTAAATCCATAGACTTCGCCAAATAGTTCTCAAGATCATTTTCATGGTTGCCGTAATACGTATGCAGTGAAATGTAATCCACATGCTCGTACGTATGCTCAAGCACCTCGGCCTCCCACTCGATGAAGGACGGCATGCCGCTGTTTGAGCTTCCGCAAGCCACCAATTCGATCGTCGGGTCCGTCCATTTCATCACCTTTGCTGTTTCAGCGGCGAGCCGTCCGTATTCATGCGCCGTTTTATGACCGATCTGCCAAGGGCCGTCCATCTCATTTCCTAAGCACCATGTTTTGATGCCGTAAGGTTTTTCATATCCGTGCGATTTTCGTAAGTCGCTCCAGTATGATCCTTCAGGATGGTTGCAGTATTCGACGAGGTTCCGGGCGGCATCGATCCCTCTCGTCCCGAGATTGACCGCCATATTCACTTCGGCGTTCACTTTTTTCGCCCACGTTAAAAATTCATTCGTCCCCACTTCGTTCGTTTCTGTCGTCTGCCATGCCAAATCAAGCCTCCGCGGGCGGTTCTTCACCGGCCCGACGCCGTCCTCCCAATTGTAGCCTGAGAGAAAATTCCCTCCCGGATAGCGGATGAACGGCACTTGCAATTCCTTGATTAACTCCTGCACGTCTGTTCTGAAACCGTCCTTGTCGGCTTTCGGGTGTCCGGGCTCATAAATGCCTTCATACACCGCCCGGCCCATATGTTCTATAAAAGATCCGTACATCCGTTTGTCCACTTCACCGATGATATATTCTTTATCTGCTGTAATCCCCGCTTTTTTCATTACATTTCCTCCCTCTCTCTATCCCTTCACTCCGCCTACTGTGAGGCCGGAAATGAAGTATTTTTGGAAAAACAAGAATATGATGATCACCGGCAGTATCGCAAAAACGGACCCGGAAATCAGCATGTCATAGTTGTTGCCGTACGGACTCAGCAGCCCTGAAAGTCCGATTGGAAGCGTAAACATTTCTTTCGACCGAAGCACGATCAACGGCCATAAAAAGTTATTCCAGCTGTTTAAAGATTGAAGAATGATCATTGCTCCGAATGCCGGTTTCATGAGCGGCGCCATAATTCTGAAGAAAATGCCGAATTCGGTGCAGCCGTCCATTCTCGCTGAATCAAGCAGATCTTTCGGAAGTCCGAGCGCATATTGCCGGAAAAAGAACACGGCGACAGGCGACACAATAAACGGCAGAATCACCCCCGTATAAGAATCGATTAAATGAAGACCCACCGTCAATTTGAACAACGGGAGCATCATCACTTCAAGAGGCACCATCATAATGATCAGCACAAGAACGAAAATAATATTTCTGCCTTTAAACTCGTAGACACCGAGTCCGTAGCCGATCAAAGAGGAAAAAAACAGCGTGAGAACCGTGGTGAGGACGCCGAGCAGCAGGCTGTTAAAAAACCATTTAAAATAAATGCTCCCACCGTTGAACAAATAGGTGTAGTTATCAAGGCTCATCACATCCGGATCAAGACGCAGATTCAGCCCGATGCGCATCAGCTCAGATGACGGCTTTAATGAACCGAGCAATAGACAGATCATCGGAAAGATATACAACAGGCTCAGCATGATAAAAAACAAGGTAAACGCGACTCTGTACACGGAAAACATGTGATTGTTACGCAACGCTTATCCCTCCCCTTTAAACGAACCGGACAGTTTCAGTGAAACAAGGCTGACTAGTAAGATGACAAGCAAAAGGACAATTCCGATTGCTGCCCCGTACCCCATTTCGTTGTATGCAAGCCCCTGCTGATATAAATAACCGACAAGCGTGAGGCCGATATTGCCCGGGGAATTATTCTGCCAAAGCACATAGCTTTCCTCAAACATTCTGAAACCGCCGATCATACTGATCGTTAACACATAAACGGACACCGGCTTTAAAAATGGAAGGGTGATATGCCGGAACTTTTTCCACGTACTCGCCCCGTCAATTTCAGCCGCCTCATACAATTCTTTCGGCACATTTTGCAAACCCGCCAGAAAGTAAAGAATGTTAATCCCCATCCACCTCCATGACGCAAGCAGCACCATTAAAAACATGCCGGTACCTTTGTTGTTGAGCCAGTTTTGGGGTGATGCGCCAAGCTTCATCATCAGCTCGTTTGCAAGCGACGTATTCATTTCTCCGAACATCAGCCGGAAAATAATCCCCGCTACGATCGTCGATGTTAAAGCCGGTACAAACAGAGCCGATTTAAACACATTTCTGAACCTGACGAGCTTTGAATTCAGAATCACCGCTAAAAGAAGCGGCACCGGAATCAGCACGATCAGCGTCCAGAAGGTATATTCCAATGTGTTAAATAATGCCGTATAAAAGGTTGGATTAAGAAGAGCGGTATAATTGGAAAACCCGACAAATGTAATTTCTCCCGGCAGTATCCGCTGAAAGCTCATGATAAACACGCTGATGATCGGATACAAAAAGAAAACGAGAAACGAAATGATAAATGGCGCCGTAAAAAGATAAGGCGCCGCTTTTTTTGAATACAGCACATTGCGCCGGCGCGGCTTCTTCCGGACTGCAGAAACGGTTTGCGCTGTCTCTGTCTTTACAGGTCTCATAAAAGCTCCCCCGCTTTCACTGTTAAATAGGGCGGCTTCTCCTATTTTTCTAATTGCTCTGCCGCCTCGTCCAAGGCTTCCTCAGGTGTTTTTTCCTGCGTCTTCAGCGCATCGAACAGCACCTGTCTGACAACGAGATCAGCCGCTTTAGAGAAGTCTTCGTGCAGATAAATCGGATTGATCTCATCTTTTATTTCAAGGAGCGAGGAAAAAATTGACGTACCGTTCCGGAAGAAATCCGTGTACTTGTTTTTCTCCTTCAATTCTTTTGAATCCCACACGTCCCAGCGGAGCGGGTCAAAGCCGAGCACCGTCCACAGCTTTATGTTCCCTTCCTTTGAACCTTTCGCAAATCCGAGAAATTCTTTCGCGAGCTCCAGATGTTCAGCCTGCTTCGGCACGACGGTGGCTGTTCCGCCTAAACCCGCTGATCTGTCACCGCCTTCTTTCCAGGCCGGCATAGGGTAAATCGCCATTTTTCCTTTTAAATCAGGCATATAATCGATAAACCGTCCCATGTACCAAATGGGCATCAGCACTGAGGCTGCCCCGCCCTGATTCATAAAACCGTAGTATTCTTCGCTGTGATGGCCGCCGCCGGGAGCCGGCAGAAGGGTTTTATCATTTACCATGTCCTTTACATCATTCAGTGTATCTGTATTCGTCTTGCTGTTCAGAATCAATTTTCCGTTTTTGCTGTAGTAGCCTGACCCTTGCTGCGAAATCATGGATAGGAATGTAGCGGAGTCGTTTGTTTCAACCGTTCCCATCGGTTTCCCAGCGGCTTCACGCACTTTTTTTCCTGCCCGCCGGTAATCTTCCCATGTCTTAATGGAGGCGGGATCAACGCCCGCTTTTTTCATGATATCCATGTTGTAAAACATGACGGTCGTCCCCACATGTGTATCAAGGCCGTACAATTTTCCGTTTTTGCTGTATAAGGCCAGACGCGCTTCCACAAACTTATCGCGGTCTTTTTCAATCAGCGGCGTCAGATCGGCAAGCGGGATATCCTTCCCCTTCAGAAAGTTCGAGAACCGGCTTAATTCCACGTCGGCTATATCGGGAAGCCCCTCACCCGCGATCAGCGAAACCGATAAATTATCATGCATTTGTCCATAAGGATAAACAACGGTATTCAGCTTGATTTTGCGATCCGGATACTTCTGATTCCATTCTTTGACCATTTCCTGATAAAACTGTTCGTGCAGACCGTTAAACGTCCAAAACGTCAGCTCCGTTTCTCCCGGCCGGCCGGCAGTCCGTTCTTGTGAACAGCCGGCGGTAAACAAGAAGAGCATCATCAGCACCAAACATACAGCGGTCGTTTTTTTCATGTCATTACCCCTTCCACTTTAGGCCGTGCGGCTATTGATGCAAATGATGTGCAAAGAGCGCTGCATTTTCATTTATGATGGTTAAACCGGTATAACGGTCTCGCAGTGTGTGCGCATGCTTAAGCGCATCGCTGACAAGGTCCTTTTTTACACCGATCTCATCGAAACAGGCGGGACCTCCCGCAGATGAGAGCCACCCGGCAATTGTTTTGCCGTCGGGAAGCCCTTCATATGCGGACTGAATCGCCTCGCGAAAGTGCGGCGGCAGTTCAGCAAGCTTTTCGTGACAAGCCAGTTCTTTGTAAATATCACTCAGCACCGCGCACGCACAGCCGACCTTCGCACCGTGGAGAATCGGAGGCTGTTTTGCCTTCAGCATTTCCATCTCAATCCAATGCGAGATGTGATGCTCTCCTCCTGAGGCGGGGCGGGAGTGGTCAAGAGCAAGCATGACAAGACCCGAAACGATCAGCGCTTCCATCAGTATCTGAATGCCGGCCTCCGTTCCCATGGCAATGTCAGCGCGGTGATCAATGCACTGCCAAAGCGCGTCTTTCACAAGCTTCGCCCCGGCTTCTGAGTACGGCTCACCCGCAAGCCTGCGGGAAATCTCCCAATCAGCCAGCGATGTTATTTTCCCGAGCATGTCTCCGAAGCCCGCGGCTGTCATTGAACGGGGCGCTTCTTTTAATACATTCGTATCGGCAAATAAGGCGATGGGCGCTTTCGTTTGAATCGTCGTTTTGATTCCGTTTAATATGAGCGGCGCTCCCGCCGATGTAAAACCATCGACTGACGGAGCGGTGGGGAATGAGATAAACGGCAATCCGCGCTGATAAGCGGCAAACCGCGTAATATCGTGAATCGTTCCTGAACCGGCCGCTATGATAACATCCGTCTCTTCCGCGAGATTGATCAGCGTATAGACCAGTGTCCTCTCATCAGCCGCGGCGGCCCCGGCTTCATGCTCCGGAATGATGACTTTTGACGCTTTGATTCCGCCTGCCCTTAATTCGTCCGCAAGCAGACGTCCCGCCGCCTCGTACGTGTTCCGGTCACAGACGATGACCGGATGATTCCAGCATTTTTTTTGCAGAAATCTGAGAAGCTCTTCTTTTGCATTCGCCCCGATCACGATATCTTCTATTTGAATCGGTGAGCGGCTGGCCCCTTCCTTGTCAAACTCGGATTGAATGTCCTCAGGAGAACGTTTCATAAAAGGATTCCCTCCTTCGCTAATTCTGTCAGGTCTTTAATAGAATCAAGGACGATGTCAGGTTCATATAGACGGGGCTCCCCAAGTCTGGCCGACCCCGTCAGAACCAATATGCTTTTCATTCCGTACAGCCTGCCCATTGCGATATCAGATTCGAGGCTGTCTCCGATTATGGCGCATTCCTCAGGGGGAAGTCCGAGCGCTTCACATGCAGCCTCAGCCATCAGCCAAGACGGTTTGCCGATGACAAGCTCCGTTTTTGCTCCGGCGGATGCTTCAATGGCCCCGATCATTCCCGCGACATCCATGGCATGACCGCCTTCATTCGGAAAGGAGCGGTCTTTGTTCGTGGCGATGATGCGCGCGCCGGAGGAAGCCGCCTTAAAAGCGAGATTCAGATCCTTATAGGTGACGGTTTCATGCAGGGAGATGACAAGCCAGTCTGCCGCCTGCGGGTTTTGCGCCAGGACGACACCCGCTAAAACGAGTTCATCAGTCAGCCCTTTCTCTCCTAACACCCAGACCTTTGACAAAGGATAATGCTTCTTTAAAAATGATGCCGTCACACTGGAGGACAGCACGATGCTCCGTTCATCCGTGCGGATACCGGCACCCAGCAGTTTCTTTCGGCACATTGCTCTTGATAGATTGCCGCGGTTGCTTAAAAAGACAACGGCTTTGCCCAGTGACTGAAGGGTATGAACGGCTTCTTTTGCGCCGTCAATCAGCTCCCGCCCCCTGAATACGGTTCCGTCTAAATCAATCAGAAATCCGGCTGCGTCAAGTTTGGCCATAATAAGCATTCGCCCCGTGTTTTCTGTAAAAATGCTTATCATGCAGCACTCTGTCGATCGGACTGAGCTGTTTGTTCAGCATAAGCGAATGGTAGGCCATTTCCGCTACCGTTTCGAGCACAACGGCGTTATGCAGGGCATTCAGCGCGTCCGTTCCCCAGCAGAACGGGCCGTGGCTGTGGACGAGGACACCCGGATTTTGTTCATACGGTTCGTTTTGAAAGGTTTCGGCTATAACTTTGCCTGTATGATACTCGTAATCTTTCACAATTTCTTCTTCATACATTTCCCTCGTGCAGGGTATAGCGCTTTCAAAGTAATCCGCGTGAGTCGTTCCGAGAGCGGGTATGTCTCTTCCGGACTGCGCCCAGCTCGTCGCCCAGCGGGAGTGAGTATGAACGATTCCGCCGATAGCCGGAAACGCTTTATACAGATAAAGATGGGTCGGCGTGTCAGAAGACGGTTTCAGCGAGCCTTCCAAAATGTCTCCGTCCTCATTCAGGACGACCAGTTTGTCAGCGGTCAGCTCACTGTAATCGACACCGCTCGGTTTAATGACGATTCTCCCGCTCTCTCTGTCAATGCCGCTGACATTCCCCCATGTAAACGTGACAAGGTTATGTTCCTCAAGCTTCAGATTGGCGGCGAGCACTTCTTCTTTTAACGCTTCAAGCATGGCGGCTCCCCCCTTTCGCAAAATCACGGTTTTTAATGGCTTTCAGGCGTTTCATGACATTGTTTTCTTTACCGAAGTAGTGTACGAGCTCTTTATATTCCGCATATAAGCTGTCATAAATCTCAGCTCTTTCCCGGTTCGGGGCATAAAAGCCGTCTTTTAATTTCCCCATATGCGCGCATGCTTCAGCAATATTGGAGAATCCTCCGTTTTCCCGTCCCGCGGCGAGCGCTCCGAAAATCGCGGAGCCCAGTGCAGGTGCCTGCGGAGATCCGGATAATTGAATGTCCATATTTGTGACGTCTGCGTAAATCTGCATGACAAACGGATTTTTTTCGGCGATTCCTCCGGCTGCGTAAAGCTCTTCGACCGGAACGCCGTTTTCCCGGAACGTTTCGATAATCATCCTTGTTCCGAACGCCGTCGCTTCAATCAATGCCCTGTAGATTTCTTCGGGCTTCGTGTGCAGCGTCATGCCGAGCATCATGCCCGTCAAATCGGCGTCCACCAAGGTTGACCGGTTTCCGTTCCACCAGTCAAGCGCGAGAAGGCCGCTTTCCCCGGGAACAAGTTCTGCTGCTTTTTTGCTGAGCAGCTCGTGAATGTCTATGTGTTTATCCTCAGCTTCCTTCTCATAGTCTCTCGGAACGCACGTTTTGACGAACCATTCAAAGTGGTCGCCGACACAGGACTGCCCCGCTTCATATCCCGCATATCCGGGCAAAATGCCGTTATTGACGACCCCGCACATACCGGGGACGATATGTTCTTCCTCGCCGAGCAGCACATGGCAGGTAGACGTTCCCATGATCATCAGCATTTTCCCCGGCTCTGTAATACCGACCGCGGGCACTGACACATGAGCGTCGACATTGGCGACGGCAACGGCCGTCCCCGGCAGAAGCCCGGTCAGCTCCGCCATTTTTTCGGTCAAACCTCCTGCTTTTTCCCCGACTGAATAAATCGCGCCGCTTAATTTATCCTGTGTAATCGTTTTCATTAACGGGTTGAGCTTTTCGAAAAAATGATCCGGCGGATACCCCGTCTCCTCATTCCAGATTGCTTTGTAGCCGGCCGTGCAGTTGCTTCGCTTCAATGAACCGCACAATTGATAGACGATCCAGTCTGCCGCTTCCACAATCCGATCTGCCGCCTTGTATATATGCGGCGCTTCTTCCGCGATTTGCATGATTTTCGGGATCATCCATTCAGAAGAAATTTTACCGCCGTATCTTTTAAGGAATGTTTCTTTTGTGTCTTCAGCAATCGTGTTCAAACGGTCTGCATGTTTTTGAGCCGCATGATGCTTCCACAGCTTCACATAACTGTGGGGCTCCCGTTCAAATTCCGGCAGCATACAAAGCGGCTGCCCCGCGCCGTCTATCGGTAAAATCGTGCAGGCGGTAAAATCAATTCCTATGCCGATCACGTCTTTTGGATCAGCGCCCGCCTGCTCAAGCAGGTTCGGAATCGCCGTTTCCAGAACTTCGATATAATCGGCAGGATGCTGAAGCGCCCAGTCCCGAGGGAGTTTTTCACCCGTCTTCGGCAGCGTGCGGTCGATGACGGCATGAGTGTATTCTTTTACCGCAGACGCGATTTCTTCACCCGTGCGGACATTGACAAGCACCGCCCGGCCGGACAATGTGCCGAAATCAACACCAATCGTATACGCCATATCAATTCCCTCCCAGCCGGTATAATACGTCATTCCATTTCAGCTCTTTTTTCAGCTCATGTATTTCAGTATTGCGGGAAATAAAGATGCTTTCAATGCCTGCCATCTCAGCCCAGTCAAGCATCTGTTCAGCCGTAAGCCGGAAGGACATACAGGTATGGTGGGCGCCTCCCGCCAAAATCCACGCTTCCGCAGCTGTTTTCAGCGATGGCTCCGGCTTCCACAGCACCCGCGCCACAGGGAGATTCGGCATATCATGATCAATTTCCCTGCCTTCCGCTTCATTCAGAATGAGACGGAACCGCCCGCCGATATCAATGATGCTGGCGATGATGGCTGAACCGCCGATTCCGTTAAAAACCAGCCGGGCCGGATCTTCCTTCCCTCCGATTGAGAGAGGGTGGACTTCGATTTTCGGCTGATCAAGGGCGATCGTCGGACATACTTCAAGCATATGTGATCCGAGAATCATCGCACGACCCGGTTCAAAATGGTACGTATAATCTTCCATGAAGGAGGTTTGTTCTCCGTCCGCCATTATTTTCATCATTCGCACAAGGGCAGCCGTTTTCCAATCGCCTTCGCCGGCAAATCCGTACCCTTTTTCCATGAGACGCTGAACGGCAAGACCCGGAAGCTGCTTCATTCCGTGCAAAACTTCAAAGGAGGTCGAAAACGCTGTATATCCGCCCCGTTCGAGAAAGGCCGTTAATCCGAGTTCAATTTTCGCCTGTTCTTTAATGGAAGCAACTTTTGCTTCATCCCGCTTCGTTTCGTCGCTGATGACATACAATTTGTCGTATTCCTCATAAAGCGCCTCAATTTCTGCGTCGGTGACATTGTTCATCACCTCGGTAAGATCTCCGATTCCGTACCCGTCAACCTGCCAGCCGAATTGAATGTGGGCGCCGACTTTGTCTCCGTCAGTAACCGCCACATTCCGCATATTGTCGCCGAACCGGGCTACTTTAATATTCCTGCTTTCATTCCAAGCGGCAGCCGTGTTCATCCATTGCGAAATGTCATGTTTGACTTCCTCATCATCCCAATAGCCTGCGATGACTTTTCTCGTCTGCCCCATTCTTGACTGGATATATCCGTACTCCCGGTCTCCGTGAGCGGATTGGTTGCTGTTCATAAAGTCCATATCAATCGTTTCCCACGGGATGTCGCGATGATACTGGGTATGCAGATGAAGCATCGGCTTTTGAAAAGCGGAAAGACCTTCAATCCACATTTTCGCAGGGGAAAATGTATGCATCCACGTCACGACCCCGGCACAGTTTTCTTGATACTGCGCTTCCCGCAAAACCTCTCTGATCGTTTCAGATGACGTGACAACCGGTTTATGCCTGATCTTGTATCTTGATGACACCCCGCTGAGACCGTCACATATTCCCTTTGCGTGTTTATCGACAAGCTGCAGCGTTTCCTCTCCGTATAAGTGCTGGCTTCCCGTTACAAACCAAAATTCATATTCTTTGTTCTGAAGCACATTCATTTCCCCTTCCCATCAAAATAAAGCGCTTGCATTTTTAAATAAATATACGTACGAATATAAATAATAAAACTTTTATTCTTTTATTTGTACGAACAACTTTATTATAGTTAAGGAGGAATCAAACTGTCAATCTTTTATTGCAAGTAAAAAAGCCGGACACACATGCCCGGCTGATCAATTAATAGGAAGGCCAGCCTGAACTCCAATCGATATCATTGATGAGCATCTTCGGAATTCCGCTGTTTTCGGCATCATACGCATGACGCACTAAAATATTCCCGTTCACAATGTCTTGACCGCCCGGGCCTTTCCAGCGGTCATTGCCGGAATCAAGAATCGTCCCTCCGCCTTCAGACATGCTTTTCCCGCTTTTATCGAGATATGGGCCGGTGATGCTTTTGGATCTTCCATAAGCGATTTTGTACGTACTATTCACGCCTGAACAGCATTTATCAAACGACACCATTAAGTAATAGTAGCCGTTCTGGTAGGTGATGGCCGGCGCTTCCAAAGCTCCGCCGTTATTCGGTCTGGCAGCGATGGAATAAAGTGACCCCGTCGGTTTCATTGTATTTTTATCAAGCTTTGTCAGCTTAATGCCGCTCCAAAAAGAACCGAAGGCAAGCCAAGGGTTTCCGTCTTTATCAATTGTCAGCTCCGGATCAATTGCATTGTAGTTATTGGCGCTTGTCGAACGGATGACAAGCCCTTCGTCCTTCCAGTTTCCCGAACTGAGGCTTGTAGATGATGCAAGACCGATCGCGGAGGTATTTTTGCCGAATGAAGAAACGGCATAATACAGCCAATACTTTCCGTTAAAATATTGAACATCGGGGGCCCATTGATTCAGCCCGTAATTCGGCACATAATTGCCCCACCATGACAGCGGGGAAGTAAAGATTGATTTCTGAACGGTCCATACGCCGCCGCTGCCCGCCTTTAAGACGCGAAGCCCCCTCTCCCCTTCCAAACCGGTTCCGAAAGCGTACCACGTGTTTCCTTCCTTCGCCATTGTCGGATCGTGAAGCAATTCATTTGATGCCCCCCAAAACGCGGCAGATGCCGGAGATGAAGACATCATGAGCAGCCCGGCTGTAACGGCTGCGCACGAAAAGCGGATCATGCGTCTGAATCTGTTTTTCATTTGTAAATCCTCCCCTTTTTTAAAGCGCTTTCAAAAACATGTTGTCAGATTTTTCTATGTCTTTTCTTATTGTAGACGCAAGGCTCATATTTGTACAGACAAAAAAAAGAATCTGCTTAAAAAAGCAGATTCTTCCGTATCTTTATTGATAAGTAATACGGTCAACCGTTTCCCGGTCTAATTTTTTAATCACTTCTGTGATCAATTTTACCGTATTCTCATAATCATCCCGATGCAAAATAGCGGCATGAGTGTGAATGTAGCGCGTCGCGATCGTAATGGACAGCGCCGGCACTCCGTTTGCGGTTAAATGAATGGAACCTGAATCCGTGCCCCCTCCGGCAATGGAATCGAATTGATACGGAATTCCCGCTTCTTCCGCCGTGTTCACGACAAGGTCGCGCAGCCCTTTGTGAGATACCATTGACGCGTCATACAGAATAATTTGCGGCCCTTCGCCGATTTTGCTTTGCGCCTCTTTTTCAGAAATTCCCGGTGTATCTCCGGCAATTCCGACATCCACGCCGAACGCGATATCAGGCTGGATCGTATGTGCCGCTGTTTTCGCCCCGCGCAGCCCGACTTCTTCTTGAACCGTTCCGACCCCGTATACTTCATTCGGGTGATCACTGTTTTTCAGATTTTTTAATACATCGATGGCAATCGCACAGCCGATACGGTTGTCCCACGCTTTCGCCAATAAATGCTTTTCATTGTTCATCACTGTAAATTCAAAATACGGCACAATCTGATCACCCGGAAGAACGCCCCATTCCATTGCTTCTTCACGGCTGGACGCCCCGATATCGATGAACATCTCTTTAATATCAGCGGCTTTTTTTCTGGCGTCAGGAGGCAGAATGTGAGGCGGTTTCGAACCGATGATCCCCGTGATGTCCCCTTTTTTTGTCACGACGGTGACGCGCTGGGCCAGCATGACCTGAGACCACCAGCCGCCGACGGTTTGAAAGCGGAGAAAGCCTTTATCAGTGATTTGCGTCACCATAAAACCGACTTCGTCTAAATGCCCTGAGATCATGATTTTCGGACCGTTTTCTTTGCCGGTTTTTTTGGCGATTAAACTTCCCAGCCGGTCTGTTGTGACATCATCGGTAAATGGTTCTATGTATGATTTCATCACTTGTCTTACTTCTCTCTCATTTCCCGGTATCCCTTTTGCATCCGTTAACGCTTTCAGCATGGTGAGCGTTTCATCTAATTTTGTCATCAATAAACCTCCTTTTTTTCACTACCCTTCTTATTATACAAAACCAATGCTGAAGCATACGATTAATTCGCCTGAAAAACGGGTAAATGTTTTTATCTATTTCTTTTAAAAAAATGAAACTTTTTGTTTTGTTTTTCGTATTACATCAGATCATGACAAAGGTGAGGAGGTGCCTTCACACATATGGCCATTACAGTATTGAGGATTGTCTTGCTTGCACTTCTTATTTATTTTATTTACATGTGCGTCAAATTTTACGCAAACCCGAAAAGAAGGCTCAGACTGGCGCAATCAAAAGAGAATTTTTATTTTATTGACGAACAGAAAAACACGCGAAAAAATCTCCAGCTTACTTATAAAGGAGTGCTCTTTGAAGGAGAAAAGCATATCCCTTCCAAAGATCATCCGCTGTTTATCCATACAATATTTGTATGGACCGAAAATCCGGAAAAGCTGAACCGCTTTTCTGCAGATGATTTTGAAGAAGTCGAAAAAAAGGTATTGGAGCGGTATCCGAATTGCAAGATTGATTGGGACCAGCCCATCAAAAAAGCGAAAAAAGCAGGCGAGCGATAAGCTCTCCTGCTTTTTATTTTTTATACATCAAATACATGAGCACAAGGGCGGCTTCAGTGAGAAAAAGCAGCGGCACCCCGTATAAAAAGGATTTGTGCTTCGTCTTATGCCTGAAGGTGCGCATGCCGATCCATACGCCGAGTGAGCCGAACATGGCGGCTGTGAGCCATATTCGTTTCTCTGATATTCTCCACCTGTGCGCCTTTGCTCTTCTTTTATCAGCGCCCATGATCCAAAAGCCGTATCCGTTTATCAATACGGCGTAAATGAAGAGAGCCATTGATTGTCACCCTTTACGTAAAAAAACCGCTCCCGGAAAGAGAGCGGCTTTTTCAACTTACTTGTCTAACTGAGCTTTAGCAGCATCAGCAAGCTGATTGAAAGCAGTAAGATCGTTTACAGCAAGATCAGCAAGCATTTTGCGGTTTACTTCGATGCCTGAAAGCTTAAGACCGTGCATTAAACGGCTGTAAGAAAGACCGTTCATACGTGCAGCAGCGTTGATACGAGTAATCCAAAGCTTACGGAAATCACGTTTTTTCTGACGGCGGTCACGGAATGCATAGTTTCCTGATTTCATGACCTGCTGGTTTGCTACTTTGTATAATGTATGTTTTGAACCGAAATAACCTTTTGCTAATTTAAGAACCTTTTTACGACGCTTACGTGTAACAGTTCCGCCTTTTACTCTTGGCATTAGATTTCCCTCCTAATTGTTCCTTGTCCGATTACTTGATGTTGGCAAGCTGTTGTTTGATGCGTTTGAAGTCTCCTGCGCTCACAATAGCACCCTTGCGAAGCTTACGCTTTTGCTTTTGGGATTTGTTGGCGAATAAGTGACTTGTGTATGCATGAGAACGTTTTAACTTCCCAGAACCTGTCTTTTTAAAACGTTTAGCAGATCCGCGGTGAGTTTTCATTTTTGGCATGGGATTTCCTCCTTATTGCTTTTCGTTTTTCGGCGCGAGCATTAAGAACATGCTGCGGCCGTCCATTTTTGGTTTTGTTTCGACTGTCGCAACTTCCGCACATGCTTCAGAGAAACGGTCCAATACGCGCTGGCCGATTTCTTTATGAGTGATTGCGCGCCCTTTAAAGCGGATAGAAGCTTTCACTTTATCGCCTTTTTCAAGGAATTTAATCGCATTGCGCAATTTCGTGTTAAAGTCATGCTCATCGATCGTCGGACTTAATCTAACTTCTTTTAAGTTAATGATTTTTTGATTTTTGCGTGCTTCTTTGTCCTTTTTCTGCTG
This sequence comes from Bacillus sp. SYZHCR11, assembly GCF_057196865.1. NCBI lineage: Bacteria > Bacillati > Bacillota > Bacilli > Caryophanales > Bacillaceae > Bacillus > Bacillus sp. SYZHCR11. Next base: position 181,609 of record NZ_JBXUND010000003.1, on the reverse strand, counting down.
CTCGAATCGGAACTTACCGTAGTCCATGATGCGGCAGACAGGCGGTTTTGCATTTGCTGCAACTAACACAAGGTCAAGATTTGCGCGGCCGGCGATTTCAAGTGCTTCCTGACGGGACTTGATGCCGAGCTGATCGCCATTTTGTCCGATCAGACGAACTTCACGTGCACGGATACCCTCATTAACCAATTGATCTTTGCTAATAATGAGCCACCTCCATAGTTTCTTCGAATTGATTCACAACGCTTTTTGACTGCATTCTGCAGGCAAACAAAAAGTGCGGGCATGATAACACACCCACACTACGAACATCTGCATAAATAAAAATGTACGGTCAACCTGCCAACTACATGAATGTGTCAATCAGGTGAGAAGCGGGTGCCTCTGCTTGTGATTTATATTCAATTCAATAACTATTCTACACAATACCGGATCATTAGTCAAGAATGACTTCTCCGGATCAACTTTTTCATTTTAACACGATGCCGGGGTGAGCGCAAGGAAAAATGTGAAATTTCGTTCTTTGCCGCCCGCGGACGTGCCAACACAATAAAAAACCCGGGTCTATGACCCGGGTTTATCCTCCGATGAGCTGAACGAATACCGGAATGACCAGCACCGTCACCACTCCTACAACGACAACCGCGATACTTGCCATTGCCGCTTCTACTTCCCCCATCTCAATGCCGACCGCAACACCGAGTGCGTGTCCGGATGTGCCGAGAGCCAGTCCCTTAGAGATTGGGTGCTTTACTTTAAACAGTTTTAAGAATAAAGCGCCAAGAGCATAGACGATAACGGCGTTGAAAATAACGGCGAAAGCGGTGATGTCGGTGATGCCGCCGATCCCTTTTGACAGCGGAAGGGCAATTGCCGTTGTCGCCGCCTGCGGAAGCATGCTTTTCATAACGGCCGCGTCAAGATGAATGCCTTTTGCGATCAAATAGACAATCGTGACTGAGCAGATAGAGCCGACAATGATGGAAGACATGATCTGCCACCAGTATTTTTTCAGCTTGGCACGCTGTTTGTATAAAGGGATGGCAAAAGCGATCGTCGCGGGCTCCAGGAAGAATTTAATAATGTCTCCTCCGCTTTTATAATCTTCATATGAAAAACCGCCGAGCTTCAGAAAAAGAATTCCAAGCACCATCGCGACAAACAGCGGGGTGAAGAGGAAAAAGCCTCTCGTTTTTTTAAATAAATACGTGCCGATGCCAAAGGCCGCAAGCGAAACAACAATACCGAAATATGGACTCATCCGTTTTCCCTCCTAATGCTGCACAAGTTCGTTTTCCTGATTGGAACGGCGCACCGTTTGTTTATCAGCCGGAGCAGCCTTCTGACGTTTTTGGCTGACAGACAAGATCAGCTGAGAAAAAAGGCCCGTCGCCCCTAACAGAATGATGGTGGCGAGTAAGATGACGATTGCGATCTGCACGCCGTACTGCTGCATGACGCCAAGTGAATTCATCACGGAGATGCCCGACGGGACAAATAAAAATCCGATCAGTGACGTTAATGATGTTCCCAGCGTTTCTACTTGTTCAAGCTTAATCACTTTCAGGCATAAGAGGACAAATAATAACACCAAACCTACTACGGAAGCGGGTATAGGAATGGGGACAATCGCTGCAATCCCATTAGATATGAGCATAATTACGGCAAAAATAAATGCTTGTGTCAGAAATCCGTACACTTTTTTCGCACTCATTTTCTTCACCTCTTTCTCTTTGTTAGGTCCATTATAAAAGAGAAATCGATTTTTAAAGCGCTTTCATAACAAACGGCTGAATATTCATTCTGAAATGCAAAAAACGGCTGCTGAAATGCAAAAGCCGCCTCATATAATATGAAGCAGCTTTTTTAAGTCCTTTGCGTATGTACGGCTGACGGGAATTTTAGAGCCGTCTTTTAAGATCAGATTGTAAGTCGAATTAAACCACGGATGAATTTCCGTAATATGCTCCGTATTCACAATGAACGCGCGGTGCACTCTCAAGAAACCCGTATCAGGCAGTTTTTTCTCAATGACCGCCAAAGTTTCATGAACGGAATAAGACGCGGCAAACGTTTTGACGGAAACGTGTCCGTCCTCCATGCCGGCGTAAATAATGTCCTTCGTATCTAAAATGACTATAGATTCACCGGCTGATACAGCCAGTTTATGCGCTCCGGCTGCGGACGGCTGCTCCGAGACGGCTCCTGCCCTGTCCTGCTTCACTCTTTTAAACTTTCTGATCGTCTGGCGCACTCTTTCTTCATCAAAAGGCTTCGTTAAATAATCGAGTGCGTCGACTTCAAAAGCTTTTAAAGCAAATTGGTCATACGCCGTCGCAAAAACGACGGCCGGCGGATTTTTCATGTTTTTCAGCCGTTTGGCAATATCAAATCCGTTTTCTCCTGACAAATCAACGTCCAAAAACAGCAGATCCGGTTTTTGATCCATCATACTGTCAAAAGCGGATTCAATATTTTCAGCTTCGTTTATGTCACTTACTTCATTCGTCCGTTTCAGCAAATAAGCTAATTCATCTCTTGCCAGCATTTCATCATCAACGATTAACACCTTCAGCATGTTCTTCTCCTTTAGTCATCAGTTTCAAAGGCAGTTCAAATGATACGTCCGTACCTTTGCCGGTCTCACTTTCCAATCGCAGGGCTGCCTTGGGGCCGAACAGCCCGATCAGCCGCTGATTTAAATTGTAAAGCGCGGTTCCCGTCCCTTCTTTAGACGGGAGCGGACGGTTTCCGAGCACGGACAGCAATTCCGGATCAATTCCCCGCCCGTTATCTCCAACCCGCATTAAAACCGACTGACCGGCGGATACCACGCTCACATTGACGGCACAGCTGTCCTGCTTTCTTGAAAATGCATGGCGAAGCGCATTTTCGACGAGAATCTGCAGCACAAAAGGTGGAATTTCGATGTCCTCCAAACCGCGTTCGATTTCAAGACTGATTTTATATTTCCCGGGAAAACGGGCCTGCTCCAATGATAAATACGCCTGCAGATGGTTCAGTTCTTTAGAAAGCGGGATGAGCAGCTGCCTTGCCCCCTGGAGATTGGAACGGAAATAGACGCTGAGCTGCAGCAGAAGCTTTCGGGTTTTTTCCACATCCGTACGGCAAAGAGCAGAAATCGTATTGATCGCATTAAACAGAAAATGCGGATTGACCTGTGCTTGAAGCGCTTTTATTTCTGCGTCTTTCAGCAATTTGCTCTGCAGTTCCGCCTCGCCGAGTTCAAGCTGTGTGGAAAACAGCATGGCGAGTCCTTCTGCAAGCTCTTCTTCAACCCGGCTTAAACCTGACGGGCTTTTAAAGTACATTTTCAGCGTCCCGATCGTTTTGCCGTTTGACGTCAGCGGCAATACAATCGCCGCATGCAGCGGACAGGGATCGTGCGTGCATTCAATTTCTTCCTTTGATGTCGCTTTCATAATATGACCCGTTTTAATAACGCGCTTTGACAATCCGGTAATCAGGCTTTCAGACGGAATATGATGGTCGGCACCCGCGCCGACGTGCGCCAAAATCTTTTCGTTATCCGTAAGCGATACCGCGTCCGTTCCTGTTTGCCTGTGAATGATGGCGGCGACGCTTTTGCATGAGCTTTCATTCAGCCCCTGGCGGAAATACGGAAGCGTCTGATCGGCAATCATCAGCACCCTGTGGGTTTCAAGGGCTCTCGCCCGTTCTTCCTTCCGGATAATCGACTGAATGATCGAAAGAAAAATAAAAGTCCCTGACCCGTTTACCAATATCATCGGGATGCCGATGATGCTCACAAGCGTCCAAGCATCAGAAAACGGCTTGGCCATCAAGAGGATGAGCAGCATTTGCAGCGATTCCATTCCGAGTCCGACAAGCGCGGCCACCCGCGGTGTCGGCATCCTGTAGCGTTTTCTGAAATACCGTCCGATCCAGCCGGACAAAATGCCCGCTAAAACGGATGAGACGGCACAGCTGACTGCGGTCGCGCCGCCGAGTGATAAACGATGCAGGCCGGCCAGTATGCCGACGCCGATCCCCACATACGGACCGCCTAAGAGTCCGCCGATTTCAACGCCCATAATTCTTGTATTGGCAATTGAACCGGACGGATTAATTTGAAACACCCAGTCATTATTCATGATTGTATTCCGCTGAATTTCTATTCCCGTATAGTTGCTGATGATACTGAACAGCGAGAAAATTGAAATCAGCACCGCTTTGCCTTTATAGCTCTCAGGCTGCTGGAGCGCCTGTCTGAACAATCTGGTATGAGCCAGAACAAATCCCAATATGACGATAATTCCGACTCTTTCCAGCATCATGATGATCAAATGCAGCATACTTTTCACCTGTTCTTTCAAATTTTATTTTATCACGTTTTAGAGCCTGAGACAGAATCTGACACAAACCTGCCTGTTTTTTTCAAATCATCTGAAAACAAATCTTTCACAGTCTATGTATCTATTGTAGAATAAACGGGAGCCTTGCGGCAGAGAGTTTCAGAATATAACAAAGAGGAGAAGATCATGAAAGCCGTATTTTTTGATTTGGACGATACACTGTTATGGGATGAAAAAAGCGTCAGAACAACATTCAGGGAAACATGTTTACAAGCGGAAAAAAAATATGGCCTTGACCCGCAAACATTTGAAGAGGCGGTACGGAAAGCGGCACGGGAATTGTATATGTCATACGAAACCTATCCTTATACGGTCATGATCGGCATTAATCCGTTTGAAGGATTATGGGCGAATTTTTCCGAGCCGGTCAGCGAAGGATTTAAACAGCTGAATCGGATTGCGCCGGAATACAGACGAAACGCCTGGACGAACGGCTTAAAAAGCGTCGGTATAGACGATGCGGCTTACGGCGAATATTTGGCGGAGTTTTTCGCGGCGGAACGCAGACAGCGCCCGTATGTGTATGATGAAACGTTTGCGGTGCTTGATAAGCTGAAAGGTGTTTATGAATTGCTTCTGCTGACAAACGGCGATCCCAGCCTGCAGAAAGAAAAACTAGCCGGCGTTCCTGAGCTCGCGCCTTATTTTAATGAAATCGTCATCTCAGGCGCTTTCGGAAAAGGGAAACCCGATGCCTCCATATTCGAACATTGCCTCGGCCTCCTGAACCTGAAAAAAGAAGACGCCATTATGGTCGGAGATAACCTCAATACTGATATATTGGGAGCGAAACGGGCAGGCATTACGACAGTCTGGATAAACCGGACACAAAAGAAAAATGATACGGACATTGCGCCTGATTACGTGATCAGCGATCTTCACGAGCTGTTTGCGATTATAGATTAACAAAAAGAAAGATAATTTTATACGCTAAAAAACCCCATTCTGAATGAACGGGGTTTTTTGTATTTCCGGTTATTTTTTCGCTTCGGCTACAGCCTTTTTCACAAAATCGTCCAATGAGACGGTTTCTGATTTCTGCTCGCCGTATTTCCGGACGTTTACCGCGCCGTTTTCCGCTTCTTGGTCACCGACCACAAGCATGTACGGGATTTTTTGCATTTGCGCTTCACGGATTTTATAGCCGATTTTTTCGTCCCGGCTGTCAAGCTCGACACGCAGGCCTTCGCGCTGCAGGCGTTCCTGCACTTTTTTCGCGTAGTCAAGATGCACGGACGGTGATACAGGAATGACTTGGAATTGCACCGGCGCAAGCCATGTCGGAAGGGCGCCTTTGTGCTCTTCGATTAAGAAAGCAACGAAACGTTCCATCGTTGATACGACGCCGCGGTGAATAACGACAGGGCGGTGCTGTTTGCCGTCTTCTCCGACGTAAGTGAGATCAAAGCGTTCCGGAAGAAGGAAGTCAAGCTGTACAGTTGACAATGTCTCTTCTTTGCCGATCGCCGTTTTCACCTGCACGTCAAGTTTAGGGCCGTAAAATGCCGCTTCGCCTTCCGCTTCATAATAGTCGTGCCCCATCTCATCCATTGCCGCCTTCAGCATGGATTGCGCTTTGTTCCACATCTCATCATCATCAAAATATTTTTCCGTATCTTCAGGATCGCGGTAAGACAGGCGGAATGTGTAATCACTCAGGCCGAAGTCTTTGTATACGTCTTGAATCAAACGGACGGTGCGGATGAATTCTTCTTTAATCTGATCAGGGCGGACGAAAATGTGCGCGTCATTTAATGTCATGCCGCGTACGCGCTGAAGACCTGAAAGCGCCCCGGACATTTCATAACGATGCATCGTTCCGAGCTCGGCGATGCGGATCGGAAGCTCGCGGTAGCTGTGAATGTCCTGTTTGTAAATCATCATATGATGAGGACAGTTCATCGGACGGAGCACAAGTGTTTCATTGTCCATTTCCATCGGCGGGAACATTGTATCCTGATAATGATCCCAGTGCCCTGATGTTTCGTACAGGTCTTTGCTTCCGAGGACAGGCGTATACACATGCTCATAACCGAGGCTCAGCTCTTTATCCACAATGTAGCGCTCGATCACGCGGCGGATGGTCGCGCCTTTCGGCAGCCAGAGCGGCAGACCTTGTCCGACTTTTTGAGAGTTGGCAAACAATTTTAATTCTTTGCCCAGTTTTCGGTGGTCACGCTCTTTCGCTTCTTCAAGCATGCGCAAATGCTCTTTCAAGTCATCCTTTTTAAAGAAAGCCGTGCCGTAAATCCGCTGAAGCATTTGGTTTTTGCTGTCGCCGCGCCAGTATGCGCCCGCAAGGCTCAGCAGCTTAAATTCTTTAATTTTGCCTGTAGACGGCACGTGCACGCCGCGGCACAGGTCAAAAAATTCGCCCTGCTCATAAATAGAGACCGTTTCGTCTTCTGGAATCGCATCCAGCAGTTCAAGCTTCAGATTATCGCCGATTTCCGCAAACATGGCTTTTGCTTCATCACGGCTCACTTCTTTTCGGATGATCGGCAGATTTTCACCGATGATGCGTTTCATTTCTTTTTCAATCTTCGGAAGGTCATCCGGCGTCAGCGCCTGCTCCATTTCAACGTCATAATAGAACCCGTTTTCAATGACGGGGCCGACTCCGAATTTCACATCTTTATAAATGCGTTTAATCGCCTGGGCCAATAAATGCGCCGTGCTGTGCCGCATGATGTTCAAACCTTCTTCTGTGCCTTCTGTAATGATTTCTACGGCACCGTCCTCTTGAATCGGCGTTCTTAAATCAATTTCCTGTCCGTTCAGTTTTCCGGCTAAAGACTTTTTCTTTAATCCCGGACTGATGGATGCCGCGATATCTTCTGTTGTAGTTCCTTTCGGAAATTCCTTTACCGCTCCGTCCGGAAATGTGATGTTGATCATATCTGACATCTTCGTCACTCCTTTTTTTATGCAAATCAAAAACCCCGCCCCCTATGAAAGGGACGAGGTTAAATAAACGGAATCGTGGTTCCACCCTTTTTTCCGCGCGGCCGATTGCTTCGGCACTGCGGCTCTAAGCTCTGTAACGGGAGTTCCCGTCAGCTATTACTGGCGCTTATTCCGGCGTTCACAGCTGAAGTTCAAAGGCGGTAAAGACAATGATCCATAGCTGGAAAGCTTTCAGCCTGGGCTCTCCTCTCTTATAAAGCCGGTATCAATGCTTCATGTCCTTATCAATACGTGTAGCAATCATTAATCTTTTATGTATTATAAAATGTCTGTGAGAAAAATGCAACTCGGTTTTCCGTCTGATTTCGCACAGACAGCCCTGCCGCTTACACAAGGCCGTCCGTGCGGCTATCCTTCCGTCTTCTCGGCTGCAAACGCGCCCAGCGGAAAAAGGCGCACCCTCTCCTGAAACACGTTTTGAATGGTTCTTGACATCATATGTTCCGGTTTGTCCGTATACAGTTCGACCGTCTCAGGCGCAATGGAGATCAGCGGCGCAAGGAGATGGGAATCTATATACATCGGGTGCTCCCGCACAAACCGTCTGTCTATGTATTTTTTCTGTTCCCGTTCTGACACATAGCGCAGCTCCCACAGCGTAAAAGCCCGGTCATGTACGATGCGGACTTTCTTCATCCGCGGCGGATTGGATGTCACATAATCTCTCAGAGACTGGATAAAGTTTTGATATTCCTGTTCCATCTGGTATTCATCTATCGCGGCCTCCGCATATTCTCTGAGCCTCTCATAATACCTGCCGAGCCGGAACGTCTGAAACGAACGCACGGAAAAAACACCCGCATCAAGTGAAATCGTCCGGAGCGCATCTGAAATAAACTGTGTGCGCGGCTCTTTCTTCGGCTCAAACGGATGATCCTCAAGCTCTCCTTCCATAATGCTGTGTGCAAGCTGAAGGATTTGCTGCTGTTCATCCTGATCGGTGAAGCAGTATGCGTCCTCAATAAGCGAAAGCATATGCTCGTCTTCTTTGCATTCCAAAAAAAACCTGACAAGTATCGGCTCAATAAAGCGCTGAACGCAAAAAGCCGTTTCAGACCTTGCGATTCCGACTTTTTTTATGCCTTCACGGACAATAAAATGTCTCCGGTCGTCCGATTGCTGAATGAGATGTAAAAAAGCGGCGGTATCGTGGTCATCTTCAAAGATCACTTCAAGCATATTTGTCCCCCCTTACGGCATCTGTTACAAGTATATGGGGGATGTTTTTAAAATAGACGTAAAGGTTAGCTTTCACCGCCGAACAAATGACGCACCTTCTTTTTAAATATAACGGGAAGCGATAAAAATACGATGTAAAGACAGATCACACAGAGTACGGTCAGCACATTGCCGGACATAAAGCTCGCGCCGAGCACATTCAGGACGATCGTCCCCGGAATGATGCCCGCTGCGGTCGCCAAAAAATACGTTACCGGCCTGACTTTCGATAGGCCCGCGGCATAGCTGATCACATCAAAGTTAACAGGCAGAATGCGCAGGATAAAAATATAAAAGAAGCCATTGGTTTTCATCTGCTTTTGAATGGCTTCCATTTTTCCATGACGGCTTTTCTCATTAAAGGCAAACAGCCCCGCCGCAAAAAAAGACGCGGCGGCAGCGCCCATTGAGCCCGCCAGCGTATACATGGTGCCGAAAAACGGGCCGAACGCCAATCCTCCGGCGACGGAAACGATTGATACGGGAAACAGCACAAAAGGCCTGACGATGGAAATTCCGATAAACACAAGCGGCGCAAAAACACCGAACGATAACACCCACAGCCGGATCTCCTTAGGCGACAGATTCAGATATTTGCGGTTTGCCCACAGCAAAAGACCCGCTCCCGCCGCAGCCGCAGCCCAAGTGACAGCCTTCTTATTCCTCATTCCCTCAAATCCTTCCCATTGGACGCCGGCATCATGAACGGCGGCGGTTTTCCCCGTCAAGACGGACGGGCGAAGCCAAATATAAAATCCGCTCCATCAGTCTTGCCGCTTTTACTTCTTCCTTTTCTCCCCGCTGTGAATACGTAAAATGATGCTTCAGCTCGTCTGGTGAAAAATTAGACGAGAAGAAAGTGGGAAGCTGCTGGCTCATTCTGTGCTGAAGCACGGTGCCGATGACTTCATCCCTGACCCAGCTTGTCATTGACTCCGCTCCGATGTCATCAAGCATCAGTACGGGCGTCGTTTTCACCATATTCAGTTTCGCCTCCAGCGACTGATCCTGAAGCGAGTTTTTCAGCTCTCTGACAAATTCGGGAACATATACGATCATTGATGAATACTCTTTTTCCGCCAGTTCGTTGGCAATGGCGGCTAAAATAAATGTCTTTCCGATTCCGAATTTTCCGTACAGATACAGCCCTTTGCCTTTTCCCGTTTCATTATAGCTCTTCAGAAAATCCGTCACATGCTGGAAAATGCCGAGTCTGCTCGGATCGGTAATGTCGATCTGCTGAAACGTCGCGCCGAGAAGTTCCTGCTGGATATACATGCTCTTCATCAGGGACTTTTGCCTTTTCTGGCGGTCGAGCTTTCTCTTTTCCGGACATTCGTAATATTCAATATCAATGGAACGCCCGTTGATCACAAGCTTCGGATGGTAGCCTTCAAGCAGGCTGTTCGTCCGGCTGTCTTTCGAACAGAAGGCGCACTGTTTGCTTTGCTGAACGAATTCGTACAGTTTATTTAACCCTCTGTCAATCATGCTTTGATTGATAACATCTTTCTGTTCCTTCAAAAAAGCCTGGACGTCTTCGTCGGCCATAACTTGCTGCTGCATTCGTTCCAGGCGTTTTTGAAAGTCAGGTCTTTTCGTCACGCCTTCTAAGGATCGGCTGATCGGTTCCATTCAATATCACCCCGCTTCTCTGTCTCAATAGGCAGAGTATTTTTTCAGTTTTTTCATTTCTTCCATCATTTTTTTCTTCTGTTCTTCAAGATCCTGTGCGGAAAGAGCCGTCTGTTCTTGTTTCTTCCCGGTTTCTTCTTCTTTCATCCAATCAGGGCGCTTTTCTTCCCGGACGGTTTTTTTGCCGCGCGCCGCGCCGTTTGTTTTGCCGTCCGCCCAATCAAGATATTGCCTGTGCTCTTCGATTGCGAGCTTCATTGCTTCCCGTACCGTTTTGACTTTCTTTCTGGCCCAGTGGGCGGCGATTTTTTGGATATAGTTTTTGGACAGCTTCATATCCGTTTTCAGCATGACATAATAAATCAGCACATTGGTGACGCCGGGCTCAAGCTTTTGTTCGAACATAATATCGGCGATAATCTGCAGGTCGGCTTTTGACGGCTCGGTCCCGTCCGCAATGTCCTGGAGAAGCTTTCTCGGTGATATGGTCTCAAGCTGTGCGATGAGTTCGCCGTTCAATGAATCGTCCTTTTCCGTCCGGTTTTCTCTCAAGGTGACAGGCTGTGTTTTATCAATCAGTTCGGGAAGCTTGCCGCTTCTTTCAATTTGGTACCAGTCGCTGGCCGCTTTCCTCAGCGCTTCGGCCGTTATCGTATCCTGTTCATTAATTGCGGTCATGACGACGTGCTGCATGGAGATAGGATCTATTCCGTATAAATATGAAAGCTTTTTAATGCTCTCCCGCACATCCTGTGTGATTGATTTGCGCGGTATCATCGTTTCTGATAACCCCGCCAAAAACAGCTCAAAATCAAACACTTCCTCCGTCACCGTATAGGAAGGCGCTTGTCCGACAGACGCCGTCTCATAGTCCTCGGGGAGCTTCATCGCCTCTTCCATATCAGGCGTCATTTTCCATTCACTCGGCTGAAAAGAGGCAAAAGCGTGATTAAACGGACGGGTAATTTCCCTTGCGCCCGCGCCGACGGAAGGGTGCGTGTAAAATTGTCTCAGCTGCTGGTATTTCGTTTTACCGACTCTGTTATAAAGAAAGACATTCAGCATGCCGTCTTCAAAAAAATCATTCGGCCTGAGCGGGGGCAGCAGCTCATAAATAAACATCCGCTCTTTTTGCTCGGACTCCCGGATATACACTTTCAGCAGTCCGATTCCTTCAAGCTTTCCCTGTTCATGATGAATCTTTTTTAAATTTGACTGCATCATGCCCATCAGCTGCCTGTGCGTGGATTCCGCTCCCCACAAGCGGTTCTGCTCAAGCTCCCCCCACAAGGTCATATAAAGGGAGAATGCAAAAGAACCGATCAGCGGCTGGTACAGATGTGTCAAAACCTGTCTGTCGACATCCTGAAGAAGCGAACGGCTTTTGACCGTATAAGGATCTACAGGCAATACGTCATTCCAATAGTCAGCCATGATTCTCAAACCTTCCGATATGTTTCTACTCTCATTTTACACCGTTTCTGCGATCTATCAAATGCCAATTTTGCTCATGAGAAAAGAGCCAGACACAATCTCTTAGCTCTCTCAGCGTTCTTTCTTTATTAAATCTTTCAATTCATCGATAAACACGTTTATATCCTTAAACTGCCGGTAGACGGAGGCAAAGCGGACATAAGACACCTCATCGATTTTCGCCAGGCGGTCCATTACCATTTCACCGACAAGTTCGCTTTTGACTTCAGATACGCCTTGGTTTCTCAGCTCTTTTTCAATGTCAAAGCACATGTCTTCCAATGTTTTCAAAGGAACGGGCCTTTTTTCACAAGCTTTAATTAACCCGCGCAGCATTTTTTCACGGCTGAATTCTTCCCGGACGCCTTCTTTTTTCACGACGATCAGAGGCATCTCTTCAAACTTCTCAAATGTAGTGAAGCGGTAATGGCAGGCTTCGCATTCCCGCCTTCTGCGGATTGATTTCCCTTCGTCCGCAGGCCGTGAATCAAGTACGCGGGAACCGTTATGCTGGCATGAAGGACATTTCAAATTGGATCAGCTCCCATCTGTTTCGTTGCTGTAATGCGGTTCGCAAGCTTCCGGTAAATGCCCGCCAACGTTTCTAGGATGAGCCTATTTGTTGGGAGAGCCGATAGACCGGCCTTATCTTTTCTATTTTACAAAAAAAATGCTTAAAGAAAAAGCAATGCTGTTTTTTTACATTAGAAAAGGAGCATCAGCTTCAAAGCGCGTAATGGCTTTTTCAGCTTAGCTCCCTTGTGTTTGCGTTTTGAAAATTACAGTACTTTCGCTTGTGCCTGTTTAATCTGTACAGGCCCCATTCCTCTCGGTATTTCAATGTTTTCTCTTGTATCTGCATGTAATGCGTCCGCAATGTAATCCGCAGCCACATTAGGATCCAGGTCTCCACAAGTATAAACATCAATGCTTGCATATCCGTGTTCAGGAAAACTGTGAATCGTTAAATGTGACTCAGAGATAATAACGACTCCGCTTACGCCTTGCGGTGCAAATTTGTGAAATGCGACCTCGCGCACTTCAGCTCCTGATTTCAAAGCAGCATTTACAAACGTTTTTTCAATAAAATCCATGTCATTGAGCTTATCAAAATCGCATCCCCACAGCTCGGAGATGACGTGACGCCCCATTGTTTCCATAATCATGGACCCCCCTTAACAAGAATTAAAAAAGTGAATTTCCGAGAACTGACCCGGCCATTTACCACGGGGGAAAGTTAGTCCGGAGAGGTCCTAACCCTTTAAGTAATTCCGAAGCAGTCACGAGCAAGAAGTTCACGAAAGATAGTATACTGTGTTTAAGTTTATTTTGCAAGGTGTGTTTTTTGCGAATATGCCGTTAAGGGTTTTTTTCTAACAAATGTCCATGAACTTTAGTCTACACAGCTGACGGGTGTTTCATTCGCGCGGCGACGTGACGGATAAGATCAACGACCCGGCAGGAATATCCCCATTCATTGTCATACCAGGCGAGCACCTTTACTTTTCGGTCTTCCATCACCATCGTTGTCAGTCCGTCGATGATCGCAGAGTGTGAATTCGTATTATAATCCGAAGAAACGAGCGGCTCATCCGAATAATCAAGAATTCCGTACATCGACGTTTTTGCGGCTCTTTGGAAAGCGGCGTTCACTTGCTCGGCCGACACATCTGTTTTCAGATCGCAGACAAGGTCCACTAATGACACATTCGGAACGGGAACACGCAAAGCGAGACCGTGAAGTTTTCCTTTCAAATGAGGCAGCACGAGCGACAGCGCTTTAGCGGCGCCTGTAGAAGTCGGAATGATGGATTCTCCGCACGCTCTCGCCCTCCGCAGATCTTTATGCGGATTGTCGATATTTTTTTGATCATTCGTGTAAGCGTGAACAGTCGTCATCAGGCCGCTTTCAATCCCGAATTCCTGATCAAGCACTTTGACGACCGGCGCAAGACAGTTTGTCGTGCAGGATGCATTTGAAATAATGACATGTTCATCGGGATTGAACTGCTCTTCATTTACTCCCATGACAATGGTAACGTCTTCATTTTTGCCCGGAGCCGTTAAAATGACTTTTTTCGCCCCTGCTTCAATATGGCTCATCGCTTTTTCTTTTGAATTAAATTTCCCCGTTGCCTCTACGACGATGTCTATTCCGCATTCTTTCCACGGAAGCTCTCTCGGGTCCCGGCGATTGAACAGCATAATATGTTTTCCGTTGACGATCAGGCTGTCGCCGGCGGTCTCAACTTCTTGATGGTATTTGCCGTGAATTGTGTCATACTTTATCAAATGAGCAAGCGTTTCCGGGGGATAGCTTGCATTAATGGCTGTTATTTGAATTTGATCATCTTCCATTGCTTTTCTGAACACCATTCTTCCGATTCTTCCAAACCCGTTGATTGCTACTTTTACCTTCATGCTCAGGTCACCCCTTTTTAATATGCCACTCTAATTTACCTTTATTTATATATAGTATAACACATTAAAAGAAATCCGCCAGTACAACTTGATAAAAATCCACCCTTATACCGATCAATATGTTGTTCAATCGGTTTTTTTGCATATAAAATGATCTTTCTTCCATAAAAAAAGCAGGATCAGCGTCTCAGGCTGCCTGCTTTTTTCTTATATTTGTCCCGGTTCTTTAAATTTGTCATTTAAAATGCTGTCCTCTAAAACGGAAGACACCTCGCCGTACCGTTTAGCAATATGCATCGCGCCCCAGTCACACAGCGCATTTAAAATTCTTTCCAGACTGTGCCCGTATTCACTCAGCTCGTATTCCACTTTCGGCGGCACCTGATTGTACACGATCCGGTTGATGACGCCGTCAGCTTCCAGCTCCCGCAATTGCTGTGTCAGCATCTTCTGGGTGATGTCCGGCATAAGCCGCTTCAATTCGCTTGTCCGTTTTTTCCCGCGCATAAGGTGGCAGAGGATCACACACTTCCATTTTCCGCCGATCACTTCAAGCGCCGCCTCTACGGATATATTGTATTTTTTCTTCAGCAACGGTAATTCCTCCTCATCTATAGGAACTAAAAAGTGCCTATGGCACTTAAAAGTACGTTCTTTTCAATGACACTTCTATCAATCATAATGACATTTGCCGGCTGAAAAGGAATGTACTCTTATACTTATATCGTTTACCCGGCATCATTTCAACCATACATTATCGTTTAAGGAGGAAAACAGATGTCTTCACATCGCCAAAGCTATTTACCAGCGCTGCTGGCATTAGCCGTCAGCGCTTTTGCGATCGGCACAACCGAATTTATCAGCGTCGGACTGCTGCCGCTTATATCTCAAGATCTGCATATACCTGTGACAACGGCGGGACTTACCGTTTCCATGTATGCTCTGGGCGTGACATTCGGCGCGCCGGTTTTAACGTCTCTCACATCCGGCATGTCGCGGAAAACGCTGCTGCTCTGGGTGATGTTGATTTTTATCGCCGGAAATACACTCGCAGCGAGCGCTTCCTCAATCGGCGTCTTACTGGCGGCACGGGTCATTTCGGCTTTTTCCCACGGCATTTTCATGTCAATCGGGGCAACGATCGCCGCCAATATCGTGCCGGAGCATAAAAGAGCAAGCGCGATTTCCATTATGTTCACGGGGCTGACGGTGGCTACGGTGACCGGCGTTCCGTTCGGCACCTATCTCGGCCAGCAATTCGGATGGAGAATCGCATTTGCCGTGATTGTGGCGGTAGGAATCATCGCATTCCTCACAAACGCGCTTCTCGTTCCGTCTCATTTGCGCAAAGGGACGAAAACCGCATTTTCCGAGCAGGTCAAACTCGTCACAAACGGCCGGTTATTGCTTTTATTTATTATTACAGCGTTAGGCTACGGCGGAACGTTTGTCGTGTTTACGTATTTATCTCCGCTTCTTCAGGAGGTAACCGGTTTTCAGAAAGAAACCGTCGCGGCCATCCTGCTCATTTACGGAATTGCGATTGCCATCGGAAACATGATTGGCGGCCGTTTATCAAACCGTAATCCGCTGAAAGCCTTGTTTTATATGTTCATTGTCCAGGCTGCTGTGCTGTTTGTCCTGACTTTTACCGCGCCGTTTAAAACAGCCGGGCTGATCACCATTATTTTCATGGGGCTGTTGGCGTTTATGAATGTGCCGGGGCTTCAGGTATATGTCGTGATGCTGAGTGAACGTTTTGCGCCAAGCGCCGTTGATACAGCTTCAGCCTTAAATATCGCGGCATTTAATGCCGGAATCGCGATCGGCTCGTTTGCCGGCGGAATCATTACAGACTCAATCGGAATCATTCATACCGCTTGGATCGGGGCGCTGATGGTGCTCAGCGCGGTCGTATTAACCGGATGGAGCAGGAAGCTGGAAAAGCGGGATCGCACTGCCCTTGAAAGGAGGTGAGTTTTTCTTCAGCGCATTTTGATTTTTTTCAACAGACAAATAATAGGAGGAATATATACATGACAACACATTTACAAGCAAAAGCAACATTGCATAACGGAGTAGAGATGCCTTGGTTCGGCATCGGAGTTTTCAAAGTAGAGGAAGGCGCGGAACTCGTCAACGCGGTGAAAACGGCATTGGTGCACGGCTATCGCAGCGTTGATACCGCCGCGATTTACGGAAATGAAGAAGGTGTCGGCGAAGGGATCCGCCAAGGGCTGCAAGAAGCGGGATTAAAACGTGAAGACATTTTTGTCACGTCAAAAGTATGGAATGCCGATTTAGGATATGAAGAAACGTTAAAAGCGTTTGACACAAGCTTAGAAAAACTCGGTTTAGATTATTTAGATTTATATTTGATCCATTGGCCTGTCGAAGGAAAGTACATCGATGCGTGGCGGGCGCTCGAAACCCTCTACCGGGATGGACGCATTAAGGCGATCGGGGTCAGCAATTTCCAAATTCACCACCTGAAACATCTCATGAAAGAAACGGAAATCAAGCCGATGATCAACCAGGTGGAGTACCACCCGCGCCTGACACAGAAAGAACTGCTTGCTTTCTGCACTGAACAAGGCATTCAGCTTGAAGCGTGGTCGCCATTGATGCAAGGGCAGCTGCTTGATCACCCCGTCTTACAGGAGATTGCTGAGAAATACGGCAAATCAGCCGCTCAAGTGATTTTGCGCTGGGATTTGCAAAACGGTGTCATCACCATTCCGAAATCAACTAAAAAACACCGTATTGAAGAAAATGCAAATGTCTTTGATTTCGAACTGTCAGCTGAAGATATGAAGCGGATTGATGATCTGAACGAAAATCTCCGTGTCGGTCCGGACCCTGACAATTTTGATTTTTAACCAGAAAAACACCGTTCGGCTTTCCGAACGGTGTTTGTTTATGCCCAGCCGCTCAATACTTCCTCAAGCTGGTGCTTTGTATATTCAAGACTGCCGCTGTTATCAATGACGGCGTCAGCTTTTTTTGCTTTGTCCGCTAAAGGCATTTGCGACGTTATCCGGCTCATCGCTTCTTCTTCTGTCAGGGAATTCCGCTCCATCAGCCGTTTGAGCTGAATGTCTGCCGGTACGGTGACGACGAGCACTTTGCCGACAAGATAATCAAGCCCGCTTTCATACAAAAGCGGTATATCCAAAACGACGAACTGCTCTTTTCTCGCAATGGCTTCATCCCGCTGTTTCAGCATTTCCGCACGCACTGCCGGATGAACGATCTGATTCAGCTTCAGACGCTTCTGTTCGTCAGTGAAAACGATAGAACCGAGTTTTTTTCTGTCAATATCGCCATTTTCCAGCAGGATGTCTTTTCCGAATGCTTCCACAATTTGTCCGTAAGCCGGCATTCCTTTTTCCACCGCCTGTTTCGCGATGGCATCCGCATCAATGACTGTTATTTTTTTGTCGATCAGCATACGCGCTACCGTGCTTTTGCCGCTTGCGATGCCTCCCGTTAAACCGATGACCAAGCTCAAAAAGCCCACTCCTTCTTACATTTTCCAAATCCCGATGATAATCAGCAGGACTCCCGGCAAAAATGTCATTTTATCTATCCAATTCCACCTTGAAAGCAAATGCCCCGCGTTTATGCCGAGTGAAACAAACAGCGAGCTCATCACCCCGACAGTCACGCTCATCATAACCGGAGAAAAGCCGAGAATGGCCGCTCCCAGCCCGGCGCCAAACGCGTCAATGGATAAGGCGATACCGAGCAGAAGCGCCTCGACTCCGTTAATGGTTCCGGATTGATCAATATCGGCGCTGGTCGGTTTTTTCAAAATATGAATGACGATGCCGAGCGATTTCACTTCAAGATTAAGCAGCGTTTTTTCATGCAATAAGTAATCCGGCTCTTTAGCCGGTTTAAAAAATTGCCAGATGACCCATGCCCCTATTCCGATTAAGATCAGCCCGCCCAGTTTCTCCGTGACGGATACGGGAAAAATCTTTGTCAGAAAATGGCCGATCAGCATGGATATAAACATCACAGAGGCTGAACAGCAGGCGATCACGGCAATCGCTTTGAACGGGATTTTCATTTTTCTCAAACCGTACGTAAACCCGACTGAAAAACTGTCCAAGCTGACAGCAAAAGCCAAAAGCAGCAAAGAAACAATCTCCATATCCGTTTCTCCCTTTCTCTTGATCGGCAATTGTGACATATGCCTATTGGGTGAATCACAATATATATATGGAGAAAGGTCATCAACTGTGTTAGAAAAAAGTCATTCTGCTGCCGCCTGCTTGAACAGCTTCAGTTTATGATTTTTTTTGGCAGCGGGCGCAAAAATGAGTGCCCCTTCCGCCGACCACGATTTTAGAAATCATCGTGCCGCACGTTTTGCACGGTTCATCCTTTTTGCCGTATACGTAATGTTTGAGCTGAAACATTCCGATCTCCCCTTGAGAATTGATATAAGACCGGACGGTGCTCCCGCCCGCGTCAATCGCTTCCTGAAGGGTGTCTTTAATTTCTGTATGAAGCGTTTTTATCTGCCCGTCCGACAGACTGTTCGCTTTTGTTTCAGGATGAATACGCGCCCGGAATAAAGCTTCATCGACATAAATATTGCCGAGGCCGACGACCGCTTTTTGGTCGAGCAGGGCGGTTTTTACCGCGCGGTTCGTTTTTGCAAGCCGCTCTTTTAAATAAGCGGCGGTAAATGCTTCATCATCGGGTTCGGGCCCGAGCTGTGAAAGCGGTAATGCATTCCGTTCCTCTCCCGGCGCAAACAAATGCATCGTGCCGAATTTCCGGACATCCCGGTAGCGGAGCTGTGTTCCGTCCGTCATGTGAAACACGACGTGCACATGTTTATCGTCAGGCTCATCGGCCTGATGAAGACCGTATTTCCCCTCCATACGCAGGTGGGACACCATGACATAATGATCCAAATGGAAAAGCAAAAACTTTCCCCTTCTTCCGATGGATCGGATCGTTTCTCCTGCAATCTGCCGCGCGAATTCCTCCGGCTCGGCGGGTTTTTTGATGATATTCGGCCATCTGATATCCGCCGATTCAATCGTTTTCCCCTTCACAAGACCGGTCAGAGTGCGCCGGACCGTTTCAACTTCTGGTAATTCCGGCACAATCATCACTTCCTTTTTTTCTGTTTATTTTGCATCGTACCAAGACGGCCCTGAAGCATAATCCGCCTTCAGCGGCACGTCTAATGCCAAAGCATGCTCCATTACTTCAGGAACCAGCTTCTCTAATATTTCAATTTCTTCCTTAGGCGCTTCAAAAATCAATTCATCGTGCACCTGAAGCAGCAGCCGCGCCTTCAGGTTTTTTTCTTTCAGCTCAGCTGCCATGTCAATCATGGCTTTTTTAATAATATCGGCGGCGCTTCCCTGAATCGGCGTATTCATGGCCGTCCGTTCCGCAAAGCTCCGCAGGTTGAAGTTGCGGCTGGTCAGCTCAGGGATATAGCGGCGGCGCTGCATAAGTGTCGTCACATATCCTTTTTGTTTCGCTTCCTGCACCGATTCTTCCATATACGCCTTGACGCCCGGGAAGCTCTCCAAATAGCGGTCAATAAAAGCGCCCGCTTCTTTCCGGGTGATGCCGAGGTTTTGCGACAGCCCGTAATCACTGATGCCGTAAACGATCCCGAAATTGACGGCCTTTGCCTGGCGGCGCATCGCTTGTGTCACTTCATCTTCACTGACATGAAACACGTCCATGGCGGTTTTTGTGTGAATGTCCATGTCATTCGTAAACGCTTCGATCAGATTTTCATCTTTTGAAATATGCGCAAGCACCCTTAATTCTATTTGTGAATAATCGGCGGCGAAAATAAGCCAGTCCGGTTCGGACGGTACGAAAGCCTGACGGATTTTCCGCCCTTCCTCCAGCCGGATCGGAATATTTTGCAGGTTCGGATCCGTTGAGCTGAGGCGTCCGGTTTGAGTCAATGCCTGATTGAATCGTGTATGCACCTTATGAGAATCCTTGCGCGTGACTTTCAGCAGCCCTTCAATATAAGTCGATTGGAGTTTGCCGATTTGTCTGTATTGCAGAATGTATGCGACGATATCATGTTTGTCTGCGAGCTTCTCAAGCACATCAGCTGAAGTGGAATAGCCTGTTTTTGTTTTCTTTACTGGCGGCAGACCGAGTTTTTCAAACAGAATGACGCCGAGCTGTTTTGGTGAATTGATGTTAAACGGCTCACCGGCGATGTCATGGATTTTTTCTTCATATTCTTTCAGTTTTGCCTTGAGCTCTTCTCCCATTCGCTTCAGTCTTTCCACATCCACTTTGACGCCCATTGATTCCATTTCTCCGAGAATTAGCGCAAGCGGGAGTTCAAGATCTTCATAAAGCTCAAGCTGATTATTTTCTTCCAAAGCGTCAAGCAGTTTGTCACGGAGGCTGTTAACGGCAGACGCTTTCCGCGCGAGATGATCGGCAAGCTCTTTTTCAGCGGGAACGGCGCGTTTTGCGCCTTTTCCGTATACTGCTTCATCTTTTGAAACGATATTCAGCCCGTATTCTTTCGCTACGCTCGCGACATCGTCGTACGAATTGCCCGGGTTTATAATGTAGGCAGCAAGAAGCGCGTCAAATTCCGTTCCCTTCAGCTCAATTCCCTGCCAGCGCAAAGCGACGACGGAACGTTTGCTGTCGAACACCCACTTTTTCATCGATTCATCTTCAGCCCAAGATTTAAAAGCTTCAGACTGAATGGCGATTTCTTTCGGAATATAATAAAGACCTGTTTCATTCACGATGGAAAAGCCGAGGATCGGTTCTTCGTGATAGTTATCACCGATTTGTTCGACGACCAAAGCGGACGGCGAAACAAGCATATCTTCGGTGATTTCTTCTGCCGTTTCGACATTGATGTCTTCAAAATTTTCTTCCGCCGTTTCCCCGCTTTCTTCACCGAGCCGCTCAAGAAGCGTATTAAAACCGAGGTCTTTAAAAATGGCAACAACTTGTTCACGGTCAAACCCTTGGTAATCTAAATCTTCGGGCTTGACTTCAATCGGCGCATTTGTCATAATCGTCGCCAGCTCTTTGCTCATCAGGGCTTGTTCCTTATATTCTTCAAGCTTTTCTTTTAATTTTTTTCCGCTGACTTCATCAATGGAATCAAGCAGTTTCTCAACCGAATGGAACTGCTTTAAGAGCTTAATCGCGGTTTTTTCTCCGACGCCGGGGACGCCCGGTATGTTATCGGATGAATCTCCCATTAATCCCTTCATATCAATGATTTGCAAAGGAGTCAGACCGTACTTTTCCCGCACGTGCTCCGGCGTGTAATCTTCTACGTCGGTAATGCCTTTTCTCGTAATGGCAACGGTCGTTTTCCCGGTTGCAAGCTGGGTTAAGTCCTTGTCCCCCGAAACGACCTTCACTTCGAAGCCGTCTTTTTCAGCAGATACGGCAAGCGTGCCGATAATATCGTCCGCTTCATATTCAGGAAGCTCGTAGCGGCTGATGTTGTAGGCATCGAGGAGCTCACGGATGAACGGCATCTGTTCTGAAAGCTCCGGCGGCGTTTTTTGTCTTCCGCCTTTATATTCTTTAAACGTGCTGTGGCGGAAAGTGGTTTTTCCCGCATCAAAAGCCACCAGCATATGGGTCGGTTTTTCATCCTCCAGCATTTTCATTAAAATCATCGCAAACCCGTATACGGCATTTGTATGAATGCCTTTTTCATTGCTTAAAAGCGGCAATGCAAAAAACGCCCGGTACGCCAGACTGTTTCCGTCGACAAGCACTAATTTTTTTCGTTCCGTCATTCAATATCCTCCTAAGAGCAAAAGCTCGTCATTCCTCTGTTTTTTAATCTCACAGCTTCTCTTATTTTAACAAAGTTCAATTTGAAAGGAAAATGAGCGGACCCCGTGAAAACGCAAAAAAGGACGGGAACAAGAAAACGCGTTCCCGCCGTCAAAATTGGCTCCTTGGATGAAGGGGTTCTGTTATATCCTAACAAGATAGGTTTAACAGGTCATGAAGAAATTGTTAATCCTTTGTAAAGCTGATCACGCTGCCGGCGGCCGCTTCAGCGTCACAGTGAACACAGTTCCCTGTCCAGGCTCGCTTGTGACTTCGATTTTACCTTCATGGGCTTCTATTAAGTGCTTCACGATGGCGAGGCCGAGGCCGGTTCCTCCCGAGTTGCGGCTTCTGTCTTTATCCACGCGGTAGAATCTCTCAAATATCCGCGGGATCTCTTCTTTCTGAATGCCGATTCCCGTATCGGACACTTTGATATCGACAACGGTTTCTTTCACATGTACCGAAATCCCCACCGTCCCTTTTTCAGGCGTGTAGGTCAGGGCATTGTTCGCCAGATTCAAAAATACCTGCTTCAGCCTGTGCGCATCACCCGTCACAAAAATCGGCTCTTCCGGGAGATCGAGCTGAAAGCTGATGCCTTTTTCCTCAGCCTTATGCTGCAAAAGCGCCTCAATTTCATGCAGAATTTTTGCAGCATCAAAGGACTCTACGCGCATCGTAAAGTTTTGCTGCTCCATCTTGGATAAATCCAATAAATCCTGCACGAGAGATTGGAGCCGCTCACTTTCTTTCAGAATGATAGACAGAAAGTCTGAAAGCGCCTTTTCGTCTTTCATCGCTCCGTCTAACAGTGTTTCCGTAAATCCTTTAATCGAGGTGATCGGTGTTTTCAGTTCATGGGAGACATTGGCGACGAAGTCCTTTCTCATCTGCTCCAATTTTTTAATTTCCGTCATATCGTGAAAAACGAGGACGATGCCCTTCCATTCATCATCAGGGCCCATGATCGGAACGCCGTCAACTTCAAAGTAGCGCCGCTCAATGTTGATGGGAAGTCTGAGCAGCTGGCATTTTTTCGTCTCCGTCATAAAAATGTCTTCGACAAGCCGAATGATCTCCTCATGTTCAAACGCATCGTGGTAAAGGCGCCGAAGCAGACGTTCAGGCTTTGTATGAAACTGCTTCGTGTATGACCGGTTCACGAGATTGATAAAACCTCTCCCGTCTATTAAAATCAAACCGGATCCGATATTTTCAATGACGGTTAACAGACGATCGCGCTGCATATCCTGCGTTCTTGTCATTTCCATTAAATCGACCGCCAGGCTGTTCATCGCACGCCCGAGACGGTCCGACCGCCTTGCGTAACCGCTGTAGGAGCGGGCGTCGTAATTCCCTTTGGACAGCTCCGTCGCCACCTTTGTCGCGGCGTCGATTGATTTTTTGTAACGCGACGTCATGTTTGTATAAAAGAAAACGATAATGATAAAAGCGGTACAAAGACTTGCTGCCAGCATGCCCCACATTTCTCCGGTAACGCTTGAACCGCCGTTGATATCCGAGGAAACGAGTACATACCCCGCAATTTTCCCGGCGTCATTTTTTACGGCAGTGCCGCGGATGACTCTGCTTTTCGACTGTACGGCTTCCTCGCTTTTATTGTGAGAAATGAACTCCTTTACGGCTGAATCATCACCACGACTGCCGGAATGATATACGGCGTCACCCTTCTCGTTGAGCAAGGAGACGTTTATACCGAGGGTGCGGCCGGCGTCACGGATTACCGTTTCATTGCTTTTATTGCCGATTCGGCCGGTGTCAAGAAGGCCCGCTATGTATACCGATTCCTTTTTCAGCTGATCCGCCGTTCTTTCTTCAGCGGATGAAGAAATAAGCTGCTGTAAAAAAAGGCCGAGAACACTGAAAACCAATATGATACATACAACGAGTAAAGCGAACAGACGCACACGGACTTTATTCATTCATTTTTGGCTCCTCCAGTTTATACCCCAAACCTCTGATTGTTTTAATATAGATGGGTTTTTTGGTATTTGATTCGATTTTGTCGCGCAGATGGCTGATATGAACGTCAACAATCCGGGTATCCCCGGCAAAATCATAGTTCCAGACCGCGCTCAGCAGAAGATCTCTCGTCAGCACTCTTCCCTTGTGTTTTCCCAAATACAGAAGCAGTTCAAATTCTTTAGGCGTCAATTCCAGCTGTTCTGACTTGAAGTACGCTTCGTAATGCTCCGGAAGAATTTTCAGCTCGCCGATGAGGATCTGTCCGTCCTTTTCCTCTTCTCTGCCTTGTGACAGCGAAGAAATGTCAGCCCTTCTTAAAATGGCTTTCACCCGCGCAGTGACTTCCCGCGGACTGAACGGCTTTGTCATGTAATCATCCGCTCCGAGCTCCAGTCCCAGCACCTTATCAAATTCCTCATCTTTTGCTGTCAGCATCAAGATCGGAACCATCATTTTCTGCTGTCTGAGCTGTTTACAGACGTCGATTCCGTCCACTTTCGGCAGCATGACATCCAGTACGATTAAATCCGGATTTTCATTCTCTGCCAGCTCCAGAGCCTCTTCACCGTCTGATGCGGTTATGACATCATAGCCGGACCGTTCCAGATTATACTGTAAAAGAGTAACGATAGATTGTTCATCATCTACAACTAAAATTTTTTTGTTCATGCTGCGCCCTCCGCTGTCTATTTTCCCCGACATCCAATTTTCTCTATTTTATGTGCTGCATATCACTTTATGATTTCATTTTATCCAATACTGCCCGTTCAGACAATTCGCCTTTTTGATCATTTTCAGAGAAAGGATCGCTCAGAGAAAAAGAAAACGCTTTCATTAATTGTAAAAAGAGGAAGGCTTCTGATTCGGAAGCCTTCCCTTTTTTCTTATGACAATACTTTCATCACGTTTTTGACAGATTCAACTGATTTACTCAGCTGCGCTTTTTCATAGTCTGTCAGTTCAAGCTCGATGATTTGCTCCAGGCCGTTTCCTCCGATAATCGTCGGTACGCCTAAGTAAATGCCTTCATGACCGTATTCGCCTTCTAAGTAAGCGATGGTCGGAAGCACGCGGCGCTGATCTTTCAAAATGGCTTCTACCATTTCAGTCAGTGATGCAGCAGGCGCGTAGTAGGCGCTTCCGTTTCCGAGAAGGTTGACGATTTCCCCGCCGCCTTTTCTTGTGCGTTCTACAATCGCATCAAGACGGTCTTTCGGGATAAGCGTTTCAAGCGGAATGCCGCCCGCATAGGAATAACGGACGAGAGGAACCATGTCGTCACCGTGTCCGCCAAGAACAAAACCGGTCACATCTTTTACAGACAGGTTTAATTCTTCAGCGACGAATGTTCTGAATCGCGCAGTGTCAAGCACTCCGGATTGTCCGATGACGCGTTCTTTCGGGAAGCCTGATTCTTTGTACACCGCATATGTCATCGCATCAACAGGGTTTGTCAATACGACGATAATGCAGTCAGGAGAATATTTCACGATCTCACGTGTGACGCTTCTCATGATTTTTTCGTTTGTAGATACGAGATCATCACGGCTCATGCCTGGTTTTCTCGCAATTCCGGCTGTGATGACGACGATATCAGAACCGGCTGTGTCCTCGTAGTTGGACGTGCCTGTGATTTTCGCGTCAAATCCTTGAACCGGACTTGCTTCGAGCATGTCTAGCGCTTTTCCTTTTGTCGGGTTTTCTAATTGCGGAATATCAACGAGCACAACGTCCGCAAGCTCTTTTTGAGCTGTAAGAAAGGCTGTTGTCGCTCCCGTAAATCCTGCTCCGATAACAGAAACTTTACTGCGTGTTTTTCCCATGATTCTCTTCTCCTTTTTTGGCTTCATTAGAAGTCTGCTTTAGGTTCAGTCCATGTTTTTGATGAGCTCTTCACCGAACTCTGAACATTTCACTTCGGTTGCACCGTCCATTAATCTAGCAAAATCGTACGTTACTACTTTTGAAGCAATCGTTTTTTCCATAGATTTAATGATCAAGTCAGCAGCCTCATTCCAGTTCAGGTGTTCCAGAAGAAGCACTCCTGAAAGGATGACGGATGACGGGTTGACCTTGTCAAGGCCGGCATATTTAGGAGCCGTTCCGTGAGTCGCTTCGAAAATCGCATGCCCTGTTTCATAGTTGATGTTCGCTCCCGGCGCGATTCCGATTCCGCCTACCTGAGCGGCAAGCGCATCAGAGATATAGTCTCCGTTTAAGTTCATTGTCGCCACGACGTCGAATTCGCTCGGACGGGTCAAGATCTGCTGAAGGAAAATATCAGCGATGCTGTCTTTGACGATGATTTTTCCTGCCGCTTCCGCTTCGCTCTGCGCTTTATCAGCCGCTTCTTTTCCGTCTTTTTCGACAATGCGGTCATATTCAGCCCAAGTGAATACTTTATCTCCGTATTCTCTTTCGGCAAGCTCGTAGCCCCAGTTTTTAAATGCCCCTTCAGTGAACTTCATGATGTTTCCTTTGTGGACAAGCGTGACAGACTTACGGCCGTTTTCGATCGCATACTCAATGGCAGCTCTGACTAAGCGGCTTGTGCCTTCTTCAGAAACAGGCTTGATCCCGATTCCTGACGTTTCAGGGAAACGGATTTTGTTAACGCCCATTTCATTTTGCAGGAAGCTGATCAGCTTTTCAACTTCTTCAGAACCTTTCGCATACTCAATTCCGGCGTAAATATCTTCCGTATTCTCGCGGAAAATGACCATATCCGTATCTTCAGGACGTTTGACCGGAGAAGGCACTCCCGTGAAATATCTGACAGGGCGCAGGCACGTAAACAAATCAAGCTCCTGTCTCAGCGCCACGTTCAGAGAACGGATACCGCCGCCGACCGGCGTCGTCAGAGGACCTTTGATGGCGATGAAGTACTCTCTGATGTCTTCCAGTGTTTCGGCAGGAAGCCACTCACCTGTTTTATTATAAGCCTTTTCACCGGCATAAACTTCTTTCCACGTGATTTTTTTCTCGCCTTTATATGCTTTTTCAACAGCGGCTTCCAATACTTTAGAAGCGGCATTCCAAATATCAGGGCCTGTGCCGTCGCCTTCAATAAACGGGATAATCGGATTATTTGGTACGTTTAATACTCCATTAGAGACTGTAATTTTTTCACCTTGTGACACAATATTACCTCCCAGTATGTAATTCATATTTAGAAAACATTTTATTTTTCTTGTATAAAAAATAAAATGACTTTTCTCAAGATTCTATCAAAATTGTAAACCAATCCGGGCTTGATTAACAAGAGGCTAACGACATGAAAATCACCAGCCTCCCGTTTGATCAGGCTCTTTCATCAAGCGGAACAAAAGTCTGCTTATCCGGACCCGTGTAATCAGCGCGCGGGCGGATGAGGCGGTTGTTATCGTATTGTTCAAGAATATGGGCGATCCATCCTGACATTCTGCTGACCGCAAAGATCGGCGTGAACAGATCGTGATCAATGCCGAGACTGTGGTATACAGATGCGGAATAGAAATCAACGTTAGGCGGAAGTTTTTTCTCCGACGTCACGATTTCTTCGACACGGATTGACATCTCGTACCATTTGCTTTCACCCGTCAGATTGGTCAGGCGTTTGCTCATTTCTTTTAAGTGTTTGGCGCGCGGGTCTCCATGCTTATACACACGGTGTCCGAAGCCCATTACTTTTTCCTTTTTCTCCATTTTGCTGCGGATATAAGGCTCGGCGTTTTCCACTTCGCCGATTTCTGTCAGCATTTTCATGACGGCTTCATTGGCTCCGCCGTGAAGCGGTCCTTTTAAAGCGCCGATTGCGGCAGTGATGCCTGAGTAAATATCAGATAAGGTGGCGACACATACTCTCGCCGTAAATGTTGATGCATTCAGCTCATGATCCGCATGAAGAATGAGCGCTTTGTTAAACGCTTCCACTTCGATCGGAGAAGGCTCTTCACCGTTTAAGGTGTAAAGGAAGTTCTCCGCGATTCCGTACTCTTCCTTCGGTTCAACAGGATCAAGTCCTTTGCGGATTCTTGAGAAAGCGGCGACAATGCCCGGCACTTTCGCCTGCAGACGGATGGCTTTTCTGTAGTTCGCTTCCGGATTCATGACATCGGCTTCACTGTCAGTCAGACCGAGTAATGAAATCGCCGTCCGGAGCGCAGCCATTGGATGTACGTTATTGAGGGGATAGGATTTGAAGTGCTCAATGATTTCTTGTGGAACGGCAGCTTCTTTCGCAAGCTGTTTTTTCAGTTCAGCAAGTTCCGTTTTATTCGGCAGGCGCAGATGCCACAGCAAATAAATGATTTCTTCAAAACTTGCATTCTCTGTCAAGTCGTCAATATCGTACCCTACATATGTAAGGGTATCGTCGATAATAGAGCTTACAGATGATGTTGTTGCTACAACCCCTTCAAGACCGCGTGTTGCTGTCATATTCAACCTCTCCTTTTCAATCAAAATTCCCCTTTAAAGAGTATATAAAACATACGGCTTACTTAAAATGAGTCATGCAAACAATCCCTTTCCCCTTTAAGAAAATGCTTACATTTCACTGGTTGCGGTTACATAACCGGTATGCTTATAGAGGAACATAACAAATTCTTATAAGCTTATTTAAGTTTAAGCCTATTCTTATTATAAACAATAATCTGATTAATTTGTAGACTTTTAACTAAAAATGTTTTAAAAGCCCTATATATCAAGGCTTGGCGTTGATAAATTTAATCGCTTGCTTTCAGATGCTTTGTAAAACCATGTATTCTCATGTTTTCATTTGGGGGAGCTTTGGGGAAACTTTAAAAGGACAGGCGCAACAACTTCACCGCAAATTTAACCCCCCCTTCTTTACCGGAGAAGGGGGGTATTTTGTTTACTTGACTGAATCAATGTCCGGATCAGCTTCGGAAATCCATGTCTTGGTTTTAGTTGGCTCCCCGTACATGGACTGGAATCGTTTGACTGCATTTGCGCTGTTGTCGGCCCGTAAATATCCTCATCAAACCGTTCATCAATTGAAACTGACTCATTTACTGATGTAGGTGAAGTTAAATAAATGCAGAAAAACCCTCCTCATCTCGAGAAGGGCTCGATTTCTGCTTCTTTTTTCTAAATCAGTCCGAAGAAAAAACTGATGCCGCTCAACTTTTTAATCGAAGGGCTTCGGGTTCTCCAACTATTTGCCCCTATGCTTTTCTTTTGCTTTTTGTTTTCTGATTAAATATTTTTGTTCCTTTATTTTTTCTCTTTGTTTTCTGTTCAGTTGTTTTTTCTTTTCTTTTCTTGCTTCAAGCTCCTGTTTTATCGCTTTTTGCGCCTTAGTTGATATCCCGATATTTTTCATCTCTTTAGAAGCTTGCCGTTGTAATCTTTTTGGGTTTAACTTCTTAGATTTTGCTTTAACACAAACCCCTGTTTGTTCAGTGCGGGAGAGAGTCTGTAAAAGTTGATTATGAACAAAATGCATGATTTCTGAATCCTTGGGCTCTTTTCCAAACAAATGACGAACTGCTCTTAATTTCCCATCATTCACAACTTCAATGACTCCTACCCAAAACTGACCATCGTAGTAAACCGTTAATTTCATAACGATTCCCTCCTCCTAAATTTACTGAAGAATGATGGACATCCCGAGGAGGGGAAGGTTACTGACATTTTAAATAATGCATCCGGACTACCAACCGAATTGTGTTTTTTCATTCTCATTATAAATTTAACAAACTTTCAAATTGAAGGAAAGGGTCTCCGCTTATTTTAACAACACTTCAAGTTTTGATTTGGTTCAAGTGCATAAATTCCATCAGCTTTTAATCCATTCATCAATTGGAACCGCCTTACTGCATCCGCTGTCATCGCACAATATGCGCCGGCGATTCCGAAGTTCTTTGTTACATGGTAAGCCACTTCATTCCTCGGAATAATGCAAATGGCATTTGTCTGAACTACAAAATGCCCTGCAAACTCTTATTTTCACCCGCAAAAAAAAGCAGCTTTACGCCGCTTTTTTACTTTATGAAGTGAATATTTTAACGATTTGCATGGCCAAGTAGGCGATTCCGGCGCCGATTAACGGGCCGACGGCGACGCCTCCGAAAAGCGCGACGGCAAGTATCGTGCCGATGACCAGCGCCGTTGTAATATGAGGGTCGTTTTCCAATAAAGTGAGACCGTTTTTGGCGATTAAGGCAACCGCGATCCCGGCACCGAGAGCGATCCACGCATAATATGATTTCATCGCTTCTCCGAGCTGTTTAAAACCGATATCACCTGTGGCAATCGGCACTAAAACGGCGATTGTAATGACGGTGACCCCCCAGTTGATGCCTTTTGACTGAATAACCGGAAATAGTTTCTGATCAAGACCGACAGCTTTTATCACAATGAGAAAGCCGACGGCAAAAAGCAATGACTGATTTTTGGCTACCAATGCGATGGCCAGCAATAATAGTAAAAATAAATTCGCCTGTGTAAACATCCTGAAAGCACCCTCTTTCATCATATCTGTAATCATATCCTTTTTTTTGACGAATAAACTAATGTAATAGGACGTGCCGACCGAGAGGAGGATCGATGTGAATCCGCACTATGCAACTGTTTTTTTCCGCGCGCTGTTTGTACTCGCTGCGGCCGGCGGCGCTTTAGCGGCCGGTTACGCCTCATTTCCGTTAACTTATCCGTTTCTGATCGCCCTTATTCTGTCATCAGCGATCATTCCCGTTGTTGACTGGCTGGACAAACTGACGGGGCTGCCCCGGTCAGTCAATACAGTCATTGTCCTGGTCTTCTTTTTGCTTATTCTTCTCGGCGCGGCAACATTTCTCGTTGCGGAAATCATTTCGGGAACCGCCTATCTGGCCAAAACGCTCCCTCCCCATATCAGCGCCTTTATGACGTATTGCGAAGAGCTGTTCACTTCCCGCATTCAGCCATTGTACCACGAGCTGACCGTCCTATTTAACGGGCTGGAAACCAATCAGCAGGCCTCCATCGTGACGCATATTCAGACCCTCGGTGATACAGCCGCTAAAAATGCGGGGCTCATGCTTTCACATCTTTTGGAGCTGGTGCCGAAATGGATTGCCTTCCTTCCCAATACAGCTGCCGTCTTCATTTTCGCAATGCTGGCGACTTTTTTTATGACAAAGGACTGGCATAAGCTGAAGGCGCTGCTTTATTCCATTTTTCCGGAACGGGTTTCGGCAAACGCCAAGGCCGTATCGGGAGAGCTGAAAAAAGCGATGGCAGGTTTCATTAAGGCGCAGGCCGTGCTCATACTTTTCACGATGATCATTGTCTTTATCGGACTTTTTCTTTTAGGGATTGAGCATGCGGCAACCATCGCCTTTTTTATCGGCCTGGTTGATCTGCTCCCGTATCTCGGCGCCGGGTCGGTCTTTGTTCCCTGGATTATGTATTTGGCCATTGCCGGTCAGCTTCCTCAAGCGATCGGTCTCGGTGTTTTATATATTGTGGTTCTCATTCAGCGCCAGCTGACGGAGCCGAAAATTTTAAGCAAGTCAATCGGACTTGATCCGCTTGCGACCTTAATCGCCCTGTTTGCCGGCTTTAAATTGTTCGGAATTTTAGGACTGGCTGCCGGGCCCGCGCTGCTCGTTTTCATTCAGGCCTTTATCACAACGGGCGCTCTAAAAGAAATATGGGCCTATATTACTGTTCAATCCAAATAAAAACAGCAGCCCTGTAAGAAGGCTGCCGTTTTTTATTTGATAATGATCCGCTTGTTTTTTGACATCCCTCTCAGCCATTTGAACAAAAGCGGCTTCATGCGGTTCCGAGTGAACGGAATCAGAAGACAGGCCCCTGCAATATCGGACAGAAAACCCGGAAGCATCAAAAGCAGGCCTCCGAAAAAGACGCATATTCCGTCAAGAAGCGCTTCCCCCGGCATTTTGCCGTGCTGCAGGTCGCGCATCACCCGATGATACACATCGGTTCCCTGTCTTTTTGCCACCAAAGCGCCTAACACGCCTGTCAAAATGATGAGAAGGAAGGTCGGAAAAATACCGAGCCATTTTCCCGCCAGCAGAAACAAACCGATTTCAATTGCCGGACATACGATAAACAGTAAGAATAACACTCTCATTTTTCTGCCCTCCTGCCCTTCTAAAAGCGCGTCACCGCCCGCATGGGAATAGGAAAATCAACCTAAAGACAAAAGAGAAGGGAGAACCCCCCTCTCTTTTTTAAAGCTGTTTAAAGAACGCTTGCGCGGCCTTCATACACAGCGCCGCGGGCAGCGTCAACTGTGATAACCTGTCCTTCTGTTAAAACTGAAGTTGCGTTCTCAAGGCCGACGATAACCGGAATGCCCAAGCTTAAACCGACAACGGCTGCATGGCTTGTCAGACCGCCTTCTTCAGTGATGAGCGCTGATGCTTTTTCAAGTGAAGCGATCATGTCGCGGTCAGTGCTTGAAGCAACCAATACTGCGCCGTCTGTCATTTTTTGTTCAGCTTCTTTCGCATTTTTTGCAACAACGACCGGACCGAATGCAGATTTGCGTCCGATGCCTTGCCCTTTCGCGATAATGCTGCCGACAGTGTGGACTTTCATCAGATTCGTCGTGCCTGATTCACCGACAGAACCTGCTGTAATGACAATCAGATCACCGCGTTTCACGATGCCGCTGTCAAGTGATTTTTGAACCGCGTCTTCAAGCATTTCATCTGTAGAATTCGCGTTTTGGCCGCTTGACGGGAATACACCGAATACAAGGCCGAGTTTGCGTGATACAGACTCATTAACCGTAACGGCTACAATCGGAGCCTGCGGACGGTATTTCGCGATCATACGCGCCGTATGGCCGCTTTCTGTAGGCGTCACGATAGCTGCCGCACTCAGATTGATCGCCGTGTGCGCAACTGATTGGCCGATCGCATCAGTAATCGTCATGCCGACCTGATCTCTGCGTTTAGACAGAATTTCTTTATAGTTCAGAGATTCTTCCGTGCGTGTGGCGATGTTAAACATTGTTTGAACCGCCTCAACAGGATATTGTCCCGCAGCCGTCTCACCGGAAAGCATGATCGCATCTGTGCCATCGAAAATGGCGT
Organism: Bacillus sp. SYZHCR11; assembly: GCF_057196865.1. NCBI lineage: Bacteria > Bacillati > Bacillota > Bacilli > Caryophanales > Bacillaceae > Bacillus > Bacillus sp. SYZHCR11. The sequence goes on along the minus strand of NZ_JBXUND010000003.1, from coordinate 148,623 downwards.
TGGCAACGTCACTTGCTTCAGCACGTGTCGGACGAGGGTTGCGCTGCATGCTGTCTAGCATTTGTGTCGCAGTAATAACCGGTTTGCCCAGCGCGTTGCATTTTTTGATCATTTCTTTTTGCACGAGCGGCACTTCTTCGGCCGGAATCTCTACGCCGAGGTCTCCGCGCGCTACCATTAGGCCGTCAGATACTTCCAGGATCGCATCCAGGTTGTCCACGCCTTCCTGGTTCTCGATCTTAGGAATGATTTGAATGTCAGACGCGTTATGCTCTTCAAGCAGTTCGCGGATTTCCAGGACATCCGTAGAACGGCGTACAAATGACGCAGCGATGAAATCAACGCCTTGCTCGATACCGAATATGATGTCTTTGGCGTCTTTTTCAGTAATTCCGGGAAGGTTGACGCTGACGCCGGGAACGTTTACGCCTTTTTTATTTTTCAGCGTGCCGCTGTTTAAGATTTTTGTTTTGATTTCGTGTTTTTCCGGATTTGATTCCAGCACTTCCAATCCGATTAAACCGTCATCCAGCAGGATGATAGACCCTGCTGACACGTCGTCTGCCAGGCCTTCATAAGAAACTGAGAATTTTTCAAGCGTTCCCAGCACCTGTTTCGTAGAAACGATAATTTCATCTCCCGCCTGAAGCTCAAGCGCGCCGTTTTCCATATCGTGCGTGCGGATTTCCGGACCTTTCGTATCGAGGAGAATCCCCACGTTTTTGCCGAGCTTTTTGCTGGCTTCTCTGATGTTTTTGATTCTTGCGCCGTGCTCTTCGAAATCACCGTGTGAAAAATTCAGACGAGCAACGTTCATACCCGCTTCCATCAATTTTGTCAGCATTTCTACACTTTCACTGGCCGGACCGATTGTACAAACGATTTTTGTTTTTTTCAACTCGTTCACTTCCTTCTGAAATCTTCAGCTTCTTCCGCCTTAAATAGACAGTTCTTTTGAAAGCTGATACATGTTTGGTTCAACAGTATGTTTTGATTCTAAAATTTCTATAATATCATGGTCTACAAGCTTGTTGTTTTGTATACCTACGCAGCGTCCGCCTTTTCCTTTAAGCAGAAGCTCAACCGCGTAAGCGCCGAGGCGGCTTGCAAGAACCCGGTCAGAAGCGCTTGGAGATCCGCCGCGCTGGATGTGCCCTAAAACGGATACCCGTGTTTCAAGGTTCGTTTCTTCTTCGATGCGTTTTCCGAATTCAACCCCGCTGCCTACCCCTTCTGCAACGATGATGATACTGTGTTTTTTGCCGCGGTCGTGCCCTCTCTTCAAACGGCCGATAATTTCCTCCATATCGTAGTCCGCTTCAGGAATTAAGATTGATTCCGCTCCGCCTGCAAGACCTGCCCATAAAGCAATGTCGCCCGCATGGCGCCCCATCACTTCAATAACGTATGTACGCTCATGAGACGTAGCGGTGTCACGGATTTTATCAATCGCATCAATTACGGTGTTTAACGCCGTATCAAATCCGATCGTAAAATCAGTTCCCGGGATGTCATTATCTATCGTACCCGGTACACCTACACACGGAAACCCGTGTTCCGTTAATTTTTTCGCACCCATGTATGAACCGTCTCCGCCGATGACGACAAGACCTTCAATGCCGAGTTTCTTTAAATTTTCGATTCCTTTTTCACGGCCTTCAACTGTTTTGAATTCAGGACATCTGGCCGTATACAGCTTTGTTCCGCCGCGGTGGATGATGTCACCGACCGAACCCAGCTCCAGTTTTTCTATTTTCCCGCTGATTAATCCTGAATAACCGTTATAAATTCCGTACACTTCGACGTCGTGGTAGATAGCTTTCCGCACAACCGCGCGCACCGCAGCGTTCATACCCGGGGAATCCCCGCCGCTCGTTAAAACTCCTATACGCTTCATTTCCTATTCACCTCAGCAACTATATATGTTAAACATATCATGATCATTGCCCTAAAACAATGAAAAGGGACGCCTGAGCTCCCATGAAACCTTACCTATTATACAATTAAATAAATTGTTTTTAAATAAAATTTAAGGAATATCACAAAAATCACAAAAAATAAACGTGAGCCATAGGCTTCACGTCTATTCAGTTTACCCCGATATATTGATCCTCAACCGAAACTTTCCCGATTGCTTTATATTTTTCATAGCGCTGTGAGATCAACTCTTCGGCGTTCAATCGAAGAAGAGATTTTAACGTTTCTTTAAGAATACCGTCAATGTAGCCCGCCTGCTGCTTGATATCATGGTGAGCTCCGCCCTTCACTTCTTTAATCATATCATCAATAATTCCTAATTCTAATAAATCGGGCGCAGTAATCTTCATGGTTTCGGCCGCTTTTTTCGCAAGGCTGGAGTCTTTCCACAAAATGGACGCGGCTCCTTCAGGAGAAATAACGGAATACGTCGAGTTCTCAAGCATCAGCATGCGGTTGCCCACACCTAACGCAAGCGCGCCTCCGCTGCCGCCTTCCCCGATGACGATACAAACGACAGGCACTGTCAGGCCGGCCATCTCGAACAGGTTCTTGGCGATGGCTTCACTTTGTCCCCGTTCCTCCGCCGCTTTACCCGGGTACGCTCCTTTCGTGTCGATGAAGCAGATAATCGGGCGGTTGAACTTATCCGCCTGCTTCATGAGACGAAGCGCTTTGCGGTAGCCCTCAGGGTGAGGCATCCCGAAATTGCGGACAAGGTTTTCTTTCGTGTCTTTTCCGCGCTGATGTCCGATGACGGTGACCGGCATGCCGTGATATTTGGCGACTCCGCCGACAATCGCAGCATCATCTCCGTATGTTCTATCTCCGTGGCACTCAAAAAAGTCGGTAAACAGATATTGAATGTAATCAAGCGTCGTCGGCCGGTCGGGAAGGCGTGCGATCTGCACTCTGTCCCACGGCTTCAGGTTTTTATAAATCTCATCCTGGAGCTTGCTGAGCCGGTCTTCAAGCCTTGCGATTTCAGCGCTTAAATCCATCTCCGAATCTTGGGTGAATTTTTTCAGTTCGGCAATTTTCGTCTGCAGTTCAATCACCGGTTTTTCAAATTCTAATCTTGCAGCCACTCATGCTCACCTCCTGTTTGGTGCATGTCCAGCAGAAATGCGAGTTTCTCTTTCATGTCGTTTCGGTGAATCACCGCATCAAGCTGGCCGTGCTTTAATAAAAATTCCGCCGTCTGGAAATCTTCCGGCAGTTTTTCCCCGATCGTCTGTTCAATAATACGTCTTCCTGCAAATCCGATCAAGGCGCCCGGTTCAGCGAAATTATAATCACCGAGAGACGCGAAACTGGCCGATACGCCGCCTGTCGTCGGGTGGGTCATGACAGAAATAATCAGTCCCTGCTCCTCACTGAACAGTTTTAATGCAGAGCTTGTCTTTGCCATTTGCATAAGACTTAAGACCCCTTCCTGCATACGTGCGCCGCCGGAAGCGGTAAAGATGATAAACGGGACTTTTTCCTCTTTTGCTTTTTCAATTGCAAGCGTGATTTTTTCGCCGACAACCGAACCCATGCTGCCCATTCGGAATGTTGAATCCATGATCGCGATCACGGCAGGGAATCCGCTGATGGTTCCTTTTCCGGTAACCACCGCTTCATTCAGCGATGTTTTCTCACGGTCTTTTTCGATTTTTTCTAAGTATTCCGGGAAACCGAGCGGGTTTTCAGATATCATTCCCTGGTTGAATTCTTCGAATGAATCTTCATCCAGGAGGCTTTCAATGCGCTGCTTTGCATTCATCGGGAAATGGTGCCCGCAGTTCATGCAGACGCGCAGGTTTTTATCTAACTCTTTTGTGAGCATGATTTTTTTACATTTGGGGCACTTTGTCATAATGCCTTCCGGAACATCATGTTTTGCCTGCTCAGACGGCACGGAAGCATATTTTTTCTTTTTTGTGAATATATCCTTTAACAAATGATTACCTCCCTTTTGTGAAGGGTTCTCTTCACTGCATGTCTTCCGATTAGATAGACTTAATAATAACTTTACCGAAACTATTGTACTTTTTTTGTCAAACGGTGTCATCCTCCATTCGACATTTTTTGCTGCAAAACAGACGGAAACGGACGGATTTCATACCGTAAAAAGCGTTGTTCAGCCTTATCTGTCAGCGTTTTCAAAAGAAATAAGGATTCTGCTGAAATTTTTTTAAGACCTGCCCTTAAAAAAATGCCAGCAGTCCGTATATTGAACAGCAGCGCGTTGTTTTTTCCAACGCGCTGCCATTTCATTTTTGTGTTATTATTCCCCGATGACTGTGAGCTGTCTTGTTTTTTCAGCCACTTCTTCAGGATCGACCGTAATTCTGGCGACGCCCGTTTCCATCGCTGCTTTCGCAACAGCTTTCGCAACGGCAGGAGCCACGCGTTTGTCAAACGGAGCCGGGATGACATAATCAGCGCTTAATTCTTCCTCTGAAACAAGGGAAGCAATCGCTTCAACCGCAGCAATTTTCATTTCTTCGTTGATGTGAGTCGCGCGAACGTCAAGCGCCCCGCGGAAAATTCCAGGGAATGCCAGCACGTTGTTAACCTGGTTCGGGAAATCAGAACGGCCTGTTCCGATTACGCTAGCGCCGGCTGCGCGCGCGTCTTCAGGCATGATTTCCGGATTCGGGTTGGCCATTGCGAAGATAATCGGATCTTTCGCCATGCTCTCCACCATTTCTTTCGTCAGCGCGCCTTCGACTGATACGCCGATAAAGACGTCTGCATCTTTAATGACATCCTGCAGCGAGCCATCGTTGCGGTCTTGGTTTGTAAACTTGGCCACTTCGTTTTTCACCGCGTTCATGCCGGCCGGACGCCCTTCGTAAATCGCTCCTTTAGAGTCGCACATCACGATGTCGCGTACGCCGAAATGGTAAAGAAGCTTAATGATCGCGATGCCTGCCGCTCCCGCTCCGTTTGCCACAACTTTAATGGATGACATGGATTTTCCTGATAATTTCAGCGCGTTTACAAGTCCGGCAACGGTTACGATGGCAGTGCCGTGCTGATCATCGTGGAAAACCGGAATGTTTGTTTCTTTTTTCAGGCGCTCTTCGATAATGAAGCAGTTCGGCGCCGCAATATCTTCAAGGTTGACACCGCCGAATGTCGGTTCAAGCAGCTTCACAGTGTCAATGATTTTGTCCACATCGTTTGTGTCAAGCGCGATCGGGAATGCATCCACGCCCGCGAAACTTTTAAACAGCACCGCTTTCCCTTCCATGACCGGAAGTGAAGCTTCAGGCCCGATATTACCGAGACCGAGAACGGCTGATCCGTCTGTTACGACTGCTACCATGTTCCCCTTCATTGTATAATCATATACTTTATTTTTATCGTCATAAATCTCTTTACAAGGCTCAGCTACTCCGGGAGAGTAGGCAAGGCTTAAGTCGTCCGCGTTTCTGACTTCTACCTTTGCTTTTGATTCCAGCTTTCCTTGATTTACTTTGTGTAAATGTAACGCTTCTTCTCTTAATGACATTCTAAACACTCCTTTTAAGTACTTTGTTACATATTCTGCCGCATAGACTGGTACAATCGCTGGAGGTGAAAAATTTCAGAATCTTTAAATAAGATAGCACAATTGTTTCAATTGTATAACAAAACGATTATTGTTACCACTATTTTAACACGACGTTTTCGCGGCCCAGCAGCTCTTTTAAACGGTATAACGCCTGATGGTCCGCCTCAATATGAAAAGTATCCGGCAGCCTGATCGTCTGCTTGTCTTTTTCATAATATAGATAAACGCCGGTTTCCCCTTTATGCTCCAGTAAAATACGCTTCATCTTTTCCAAAAACTCCTGATTGTGCCGGCTGCCTTCGATTTTGATGTAAACAGACGGCGCTCTGTCTGTCTCCGTCTGTTCAAGAAGAGAGGCGGATGACATGATGAATTGTGTCTTCTCCTGACGCTCTTCCATTTTTCCGGCGGCGAATAAAAGCGCGCCTTCTTTTAACAGCGGAGACAGCCTTCTATATTGGTCAGGAAACACGACGGCTTCCATTTCTCCCGTTTCATCGCTTAATGTGAGAAACGCCATATGCTGACCTGTCTTTGTCCGAATCGTTTTAATGCCCGCGAGCAAAGCGCCGATTGACAGCTGTCCCTTCGGCATCTGCCGCGCTGCTGTGATCGTTTGCGCCCCCCGTTTTTTCAGGAGATCCCTGAAAGCAGACAAAGGATGGCTTGAGAAATAAACACCGAGAGCTTCTTTTTCGAACCGAAGCTTGTCCACGAGCGGAAATTCCTCAGCCTCTACATATTTTGGCTTAATGGAAAACGATTCTTCCAAAAACAATCCCATTTGGTCATCGTCTGCACGAAAAAGTTCAGCGTGCTCTAAAGCCACATCAACGGAGGCCAGCAAGGCGGCGCGATTTTGATTGAATTCGTCCATGGCGCCAGAAAATATAAGGGCTTCGATGGTTTTCCGATTCACGCTTTTTGCAGGTACGCGAAAGCAGAAATCGAAAAGATCCTCGAACGGTTTATGTGTTCTTGCTTTATAAATATCTTTCACTGCCGAGACGCCTACGTTTTTAACGGCCCGCAAACTGTATCTGACGGCTCCGTTTTCCGGCGCAAACGGAAAACCGCTTTTGTTTATTGACGGCGGAAGGACTTGAATCCCGCTCCCCTTCGCTTCATGCAGATATTGCGATATTTTGTCCTCATTGCCGATGACGCTCGTCAACAGCCCGCACATAAAATATAGCGGATAATGCGCCTTTAAATAGGCGAGCTGATAGCCGATCATGCTGTATGCGACAGCATGGCTTCTGTTGAATCCGTAGTTAGCGAATTTTACAATCAGATCGTAGACCTCGTTTGCAGTGACTACAGAATACTCCTTTTTTAAGCACCCTTCAACAAAATGGCTTCGCTCTCTGTCCAGAATGTCCTTTTGCTTCTTGCTGACAGCCCGTCTGAGCAGATCCGCTTCACCTAATGAAAACCCTGCCATGCGCGAGGCGATCATCATTATCTGTTCTTGATAGACGATGACGCCGTAAGTGTCACTGAGAATATTTCTTACGTCCTCGTGCGGCACTTCCACACGCGCCCGTCCGTGCTTCCGATCGATAAATAACGGAATATTTTCCATCGGTCCCGGCCTGTAAAGCGCGTTAACCGCGACAATGTCTTCCAGTCTTGACGGCTTCAGGCGCTTCAGCACGTTTCTCATTCCTGATGATTCCAGCTGGAAAATACCCGTCGTATCACCGTTTGACAATAGCGAGAACGTTTTTTCATCCTGATAAGAAATCTCGGAAAAATCAATTTTCGTATTCGTCTCTTTTTCAATCATCGTTTTAATGGATTCAATAAGCGTCAGGTTGCGCAAACCTAAAAAGTCCATTTTCAAAAGACCGAGATCCTCCAGGTGATCCATCGCATACTGCGTTAAATACACGCCGTCATGCCCTTCTTGAAGAGGGACAACTTCCGAAAGCGGCTCTTTACTGAGAACGACCCCGGCCGCGTGTGTTGACGTGTGTCTCGGAAGACCTTCGATTTTCCTTGCGATCTGAAACACTTTATGAAGAACGGCGGATTCGGACAGCCGCCTGTTCAGCTGAGCGGACTGCCGCCTTGCCTCCTCAAGCGTCATTCCCGGTTTCGACGGGATCAGGCGGGCAAGCTGGTCGGCTTCTTTCGGGCTGATTCCGAACACTCTCCCGGTATCCCTTAACGCCGCCTTTGCGGCCAATGTCCCGAAGGTGATAATCTGGGCGACGTGCATGGCCCCGTACTTATTTTGTACATACTGAATGACCTCATCCCTTCTCGTATCAGGGAAATCGATATCAATATCCGGCATGCTGATCCGCTCGGGATTAAGAAATCTCTCAAACAGCAGAGAATGTTTAAGCGGATCCACGTCGGTAATGAAAAGCGAGTAAGCGACAAGCGAGCCTGCCGCGGACCCCCTTCCCGGACCTGTCACAATGCCCTTTTCATGCGCGTACTTCATAAAGTCCCATACGATGAGAAAATAATCACTGAATTTCATGCGCCTGATGACGTCCAGCTCATATTCAAGCCGGCGGACAGCGCGCTCATCAGGAGTGCCGAAACGGAGGCGCAGCCCCTCGTGACAGACTTCCGCCAAATAGTCATCGGCTGATTTGCCGTCCGGCGCCGGAAAAGACGGAAGCTGTGTCTGTCCGAGGCTGACATCGACCCGGCATTGCCGGGCGATACGGGCGGCCGCTTCAATCGCTTCCGGATGCCGCGTGTAAAGCTCTGCCATTTCTTCAGGCGTCCTCAAGTATAAGTCCGGCAGATTCCCGCTCTGATCCTCCCATTTCTCTCCGGCTTTAATAGCGCACAGACAGCGGTACGCATCTTGATCTTCTTTCTTGATATAGCGGACATCTCCCGCAGCGCAGACAGCGATTTCCGTCTCGGCTGACAGGCGGAGAATCTCTTCTGATAACGTCTCATGTCCTTTAAACGGCTGGTACCCTAAATAAAAACGGCCGTCTCCGAACAGCTCCCGGAATCCTTCGGCAGCCCGGACCGCTTCTTCAAACTTCCCGGCTTGAAGCAGGCTTTCAATGTACCCGTTTTCACCGGGCGTAATGGCGATCAGCCCCTCATGATAGCTCTTCATCCATTTTCGCTTCATGCCGCCCTTTGCCATGGATTGCAGCGCACTTGAGATTTTCACCAGGTTCTGATAACCGGTGTTTGTCTCCGCTAAAAGAATGAGCGGGTGTGCTTCAAGCTCCGTATCGTCCGTGTATATAGAAGCCGTCAGACCGATAATCGGCTTAATTCCGTTTGATTTGCATGCTTTATAAAACTCAATGGCGCCGTACATCACATTTTCGTCCGTCAGCGCCAATGATGAATATCCGAGTTCCTTCGCTTGTGTAACAAGCTCTTTTACAGAAGCGGCGCTGTTTAACAGGCTGTAGCCGCTATGTACTTGCAGGTGAACAAAAGACAATGCCGCCACTCCTTTCCCATTCGTTCATTTTGCCTTTCTACATTATAAGACGGGTTTTCTTAAGAAACAAATGTTCTTTTTTGACTCATCATCATACTTGTCCGTTTCGCTCAATATGATAGAAAAGTGAGGTGGTGTATATATGGATCAGGAAGCCGGCTTTATGGCGAATTTCATCAGCAGTTATTTTATCGCCCTCGGTGTGTTGCTCGGCGGCGCGCTGATCGGCGGCCTCGGAGCTTATTTATCAGGCGAGCCCCCGCTGACGGCGATCACAAAATTGGCGAACAGGCTGAAGATCTGGGCGCTTGTCGCGGCCATAGGGGGAACATTTGACGCGGTATACAGTTTCGAGCGGGGGCTGTGGGAAGGCAACACGCGCGACATCTTCAAACAGCTTCTTTTAATTATTTCAGCAATGGGCGGCGCGCAGACCGGCTGGCTGATTATTTCATGGCTGACCCAGGAGAATATGTCATCATGAGAATTCCCGAGTATTATAAAAAACCGGGATGGCAGCGTTTTTTTGCGGGAATGATGTGCGGAGCCATCATCAGCTGGCTGTTCTTTCTGTTTACATACGGAACGTTTCAGGAAGAACAGGTGACGTTAATTGAAAAGCAGCGGGAGCACGCGCGGGATTTAAAAAACCAAATCTCCATCTATCAGAAAGATCTTCATAAATTAAATGAGGATAATAAGCAAAGACTTCTCATCCAAAGTGTTGATGTGAAGCTGATTAATTGGGAAAAATACAGAATCGCCCAGCCTGACAAGATGAAATTTGAGGAACAGGTGAAAGATAATATTTCTGAAGTCATCACAAAGGATATTGAAAGCGTGTATAAAACAAAGGAGCTTTTAAAACGGACGATTGAAAACAAAATATACACCATAAATGAGAAGGAATTTAAAGCTGAAGTAAAGGAACTGACGATTTATACGAGATTGTCTGTCGAAATTCATATTTCTTTTGCGACGTAATTATGTCATTTTTAAAAATTTTCCATAGATCTGTCGCTTTTTTCTCCGCTTTTTTATAAACTGTAGATGAGACATTTTCAACGATTCTGAAGGGAGGAAGGGAAAATGGAGGTTTTTAGTGAACGCCGCTTGGCAAAAGATCATGCAGCCCGAATCAGACAAGGCTATTCCGCATATGCAGAAACAGACACACTCGCTTCCCTCATAAAAAAAGAACTCCAAATCTGTAATCTCCGCGTCTACGAAGACCTGACTGAATTCGGCTGCTGGTTCATCCCCGTGACAGATGAACACTAAGAAAGAGGGTCTCCCCTCTACTTGTGTTCGTTACATACCTCTTCCAGATCAGCAAGAATCTGATCGGTTTCATCCCAGCTGAAGATGGATGCGCCGGCCGCAAGCGGATGTCCGCCGCCATTGTATTTCCGGGCAATTCCGTTGATGACCGGACCTTTTGAACGGAACCGGACTCTGATTTGATCGTCTTCTTCTACGAAAAACACCCAAGCGCGGATACCCGAAATATTTCCGAGTGTTCCGACAAGCTGCGACGCTTCAGAAGCGGTGGTTCCATATGTCTCCAAAATGTCTTTTTTAATGAAAACGGAAGCGACGCCGTTTTCAGACAGTGACACATTTTGATAAATAAAGCCGTTAAGCTTCACCACATTTAATTTTGTTTCATACAATTGATTGAACAGCTCTGACGATGAAAATGGGAACTCAATGAGCTCTCCCGCGTATTTTAATGTCTTTTTTGTGGTGTTCGGGAATAAGAAGCGCCCCGTATCACCGACGATACCAGCGTAGATCAGCTCAGCTGCTTTCGTATTCAGTTTCCAGCCGTGCTGCTTTCCTTCCAGGTACAGCTCATAGATCATTTCGCTTACGGAGCTTGCATTCGTATCGACCCATAACAGATCGCCATACGGATCTTCATTTGGATGGTGGTCTATTTTCATGAGCTTTGCGCCGGAATGGTAGCGCTGATCGTCGACCCTGCCTTGGTTTGCGGTGTCGCACACGATGACAAGAGCATCTTTATAGGTTTCGTCATCCACCTCATCGAGGGAATATAAAAAAGACAAGGACGGTTCAGGCTGTCCGACGGCAAAAATATTTTTTTCGGGATACGTTTCCCGCAGGATTTCCGTAAGGCCGCACTGTGAACCGTAGGCGTCCGGGTCAGGCCTCACATGTCTATGTAAGATAATGGTGTCATATAATGATATGGTTCTGATCAGTTCGGATTTCATCGTTTTCTCCTTTTCGTTTTTATTCATTTAATCATACTCTTTATCCATGGAAAAGGAAAATCTTTCAGCAACGGTATAAACGGTTTTGCAAACTCATATAATGGAGGATTTCATTTATGCTGGTTTTTGTTTTTCTCATCGGGCTTTCTGCCTGCTTTTACGTGTATTACAAAGTAAAAGGAATCCAGACGAAACGGGCGCTGGAGAAGGAATGTTTTTCGGCTAAATCAAGTATGGCATTAGGCGCGCTGGTGCTTTTGTACGGAGTAAACCAAATGATTCTGTTCCACTCCGTCCTGACCCTGGTCATCGGCGGCGTCTTCATTTTAATCGGAGCAGGCAGCGCATGGGCCGGGTATAAAGCCTATAAGCATTATGAACCCATCCATGCAAAGGAAGCGGAGAGGGACCACGCATAATGAATGCCAAGGGACCCGGGTGTGTCCCTTAACTTCTCTCCATCAGCTGCACCATGAGCATCGCTTTTGAAACGATGCCGCTTTGGCTTGACACTTCCACTTCCATTTTCCCGAATTTCCGGCCCGCCTCTAAAATGCGCGGTTTCACTTCTATGACCGACTCCATCTGTACGGGCTTCAGGAAGAAAATCGTAATGCTTTCAATGACCAGCTCGCCGCGTTTGCGGGAGCGTAAAAATCGGCTGGCGGCCTGGGTTAAAATCGTTGTAAACACCCCGTAAGAAATCGTGCCGAGCTGATTGGTCATTTGCGGCGTGACTTCATATTGATAAACGGCCGGCGTTTTGTTATCTTCCTCTTCTTTAAATCCCCTTGAAACAATATCATCCAGCTTTTCTCCGACCTGAGGCTGCTTTTGAACCATCTGAAGCGCTTTTAAGACATCCTGACGGCTGATCATTCCGATCAGTTTGTGATGCCCGTCTGTCACCGGAAGCACTTCAATTCCTTCCCAAACCATCATTTGAGCCGCTGAGGCGACAGATGTTTTTCCGATCACCGTGACAGGGTTTTTGGTCATTACTTTTTCAATGGGAACTGACCGGTCATGCCCCGCGATATCTTTCGGTGTGAGGATTCCGTGGATTTTCATCTGCTGATCGATAACCGGAAAGCGGCCGTGTCCGGTTTCATAGTTCTTTTCGTACCATTTCTCCAGTTTATCCTTAGGGAACAGCGTCACTGTCCGATCTGCGGGCGTCAAAATATCTTCCACGAGCACAATCTCTTTTTTTATGAGCTGATCATAGATCGCCCGGTTGATCATCGCGGCTACCGTAAAGGTATCGTAGCTCGTGGAGAGAATCGGAAGCTCAAGCATATCGGCCAGCTCGATAATGCTGTCGTCGGTATTAAACCCTCCTGTTACCAAAACGGCCGCGCCCGCTTCAAGCGCCTGGCGGTGGGCGTTGATTCGGTTCCCGACGATTAACAGGTTCCCCGCGGCCGTATAACGCATCATCGCGTCAAGCTCCATCGCCCCGATCACAAACTTATTCAACGTTTTATGCAGACCGGCTTTTCCGCCGAGCACCTGGCCGTCGATCACATTGACGACCTCAGCGTATGTCAGCTTTTCAATATTTTCTTTTTTCTTCTGTTCAATCCGGATGGTCCCCACACGTTCAATAGTGGAAACGAATCCTTTGTTTTCGGCTTCCTTAATGGCTCTGTAAGCCGTTCCTTCACTGACTTTCATTTCTTTCGCAATTCTTCTGACCGAAATTTTTTCACCGACAGGAAGCGAATCTATGTATGATAGGATTTGTTCATGCTTTGTTGCCAAGCGTTTCACCTCTAAGGACAGTCTTCTGCTTTTATTATAAGGGTACGGGGGATTCATTCGCAATGAGACGCCCGAAAAAAGGCGGCATCACAAAAAAGACCTTCTGAATGCTTGATTCAGAAGGTCTTCGACACATATGTCAGGCAAGCTCAATGGTCTCGCCGACCGCCATGACTTTGCCGACGCCTCCGGGCAGACTTTCTGCGAAAGCGTCAGGGTCCTGTTCAATGACGGGGAATGTATTGTAATGAACGGGGACGACCTGTTTCGCTCTCAGCCATTCAGCCGCGAGTTTCGCATCTTCAGGCCCCATGGTGAAGTTATCACCGATCGGCAGAAACGCCAGGTCAATGTGATTCAGTTCCCCGATCAGTTTCATATCTGAGAACAGCGCCGTATCGCCGGCGTGGAAAATCGTTTTGCCGTCAATCGTTAATAAAATCCCGGCCGGCATCCCGGTGTATGTGATGGTTTTGTTTTCTTCATCAGTGACCGCCGATCCGTGGAACGCCTGTGTCAGTTTTACTTTGCCGAAATCAAATTGGTGCGCCCCTCCGATATGCATCGGGTGGACCTTTAAACCTTTAAAGCCGAGATAAACGGCCAGCTCGTTCGGCGCAATGACGAGCGCATCGTTTTGTTTGGCGATCTGCTCTGTATCTCCGACATGGTCATTGTGTCCGTGAGTAAGCAGGATGACATCCGCTTTCACTTCTTCCGGTTTCAAATTTGTCAGACTGTTTCCGGTCAGAAACGGATCAAAAATAATGTTATGGGTTTTCGTTTCCACTTGAATGACAGAATGTCCGTGATAAGTCACTTTCATCGTTTTCACCTCATAAAAAATTAATATTTATCAAGTTCCCTTTTTGACAAACGAAAAAACTTACAGGGATTGATGCCTGTTAATCACATTCAGCCCGCCTGTTGCTTCAATGACCGTTCCGGTTACAAGATCGGAATCTTCTTCACATAAAAACGCGATGATTCTCGCAATATCCTCTCCGGTTCCGGACCTGCCGATCGGCGTCTTTTCTTTGCCGATTTTCCGTCTTGCTTCCTCTATAGACGCTTCTTTCATATCTCCTACAATATCACCCGGGCAGACCATATTGGCTGTAATGCCTGATTCGGCTTCTTCAATCGCAATGGTTTTCGTTAACGAAGCCAATCCGACTTTAGCCGCTCCGAAAGCGGAACGGTGAAGCCAGCCGGGGGCATGGTCCGCTCCTTGAAAACCGTATGTAATAATCCGGCCGAAGCGCTGCTGTCTCATGACCGGGATAACCGCTTTAAACAGATGGAAAACGGCGCTTAAATTCCCTTCAAGCATGCCATACCATTCGTCATCGGAGTAATCGGCAAGCTTTTTGCGCTCAAATATGTACGGCCCGGCATTGTTAATCAGTATGTCAATCCTTCCAAACCGCTGAAGGGCTGCATCGGCGATCCGCATGAGATCTTCTTTCCGGGTTACATCGCCCTTAACGAATTGCAATCTGTCATGGCACCCGGGATAATCCGCCTTCAGACAAGCGACCGCTTCTTCGTCCTGTCTGTAATTCACTGTGACAGAAAAGCCTTTTTCCAGAAGCATTTCAGTCACTTTTCGGCCCAATCCCTTTGTACCGGCAGTGATTAGAGCATGTCGCACATTGAATACCCTCCCCAGGCAACGTAGCCGCTTCAATAAAATCAAGACGTTTCTCCCTCTACTTTACTATAAACAAACGGCAATATCACTTTTTTGCACTTCGTCCGCACGAAAAAAAAAGCCGTCTTTACAGACAGCTTAATTTTCTGAAGGAGCAGAGGCTTCCTCCATGCCGACATAACCGCTTTGGTATGCCTCTGAGATAAGCCTGGCCGTTTCTTCACTTTCTTTTTCATCATAGATGTAACGTTCTTGTTCTTTGCGCATTCCTTCTACCTCCCATCTTTTATAGATGTAGGGTGTCTGATATGACGGGAAAATATAAAGGAAATTTCAGCAAATTAAATACCGGCGCAGGCTTTTGCTTTTACGAGCGCCTGTTCTACCTGCTGAAAACCAGTTCCGCCGGCGCTCATTCTTTTTTCAACCGCATGATGCGGATCGAGCACGGTATAGATATCTTCTTCAAAGAGACTGCTGGCTTGAAGGAATTCTTCAAATGCCATGTCACTTAAATAGATTCCTTTTTCAATACAGCTGTACACAAGCTTGCCGACCACTTCATGCGCTTCTCTGAACGGCATGCCTTTTTTTGCTAAATAATCGGCAAGTTCCGTCGCGTTTGAAAAATCTTGTTTTGTCGCTTGTTTCATGATGTCTTTGTTTACTTTCATCGTTTCAATCATGCCCGTGAAAATCTGAAGGCTTCCTTCTACGGTTTTCACCGTGTCAAACATGCCTTCTTTATCTTCCTGCAGGTCTTTGTTGTAAGCGAGCGGCAGCCCTTTCATAATCGTGAAAAGACCCATCATATCACCGTATACGCGTCCGGTTTTACCGCGGATCAGCTCCGCCATGTCGGGGTTTTTCTTCTGCGGCATCATGCTGCTTCCCGTCGCGTACGTATCATCCAGTTCAATGAATCTGAATTCCTGCGAGCACCATAGAATGATTTCTTCTGACAAACGTGAAAGGTGCATCATCAGCATGCTGCTGCCGCTTAAAAACTCGAGAATAAAATCTCTGTCACTGACTCCGTCAAGACTGTTCTCGTAAATGGAGTCAAAACCGAGCAGCTCCGCCGAATAGTAACGGTCTATCGGAAACGTAGTTCCGGCAAGCGCCCCGCATCCGAGCGGCGATATGTTAATCCGCTTCATAGCATCCCGAAAACGCTCTTTATCCCGTTCAAGCATCCAAAAATAAGCAAGCAGATGGTGGGCGAAAGAAATCGGCTGGGCCCGCTGCAAATGAGTGTACCCCGGCAGAATGGTCTCGACATTGGCCTCCGCTTTTTCAATCAGCGCTTTTTGGAACTGTTCAATCAGCACGATGATATGCGAGACATGATCTTTCAAATATAGATGCATGTCAGTCGCCACCTGGTCGTTCCGGCTTCTTCCGGTATGGAGTTTGCCGCCTAGCGGTCCGATTTCTTCAATCAGCATTTTTTCAATGTTCAAATGGATATCTTCATAATCAACAGAGAATTCAAGCGTTCCTTCCTCTGCTTTTTGCAGGAGAGTCTGCAGCCCTTGACGGATGGCACCTTCTTCTTCTTCCGTCAGAATGCCGCATTTTTTCAGCATTGCCGCATGAGCGAGAGACCCTGTAATATCCTCTTTGACTAAGTTTTGGTCGAATGTGATGGATGCGCCGAACTCATCGACCCACTTTTCCGGTGTTTTTTGAAAACGGCCTCCCCAAAGCTTCTTCATGCTTCAATCTGCTCCTTTTTTTTCACAATGCTGTTTACTTTTGTCGGCAGTCCCCAAAGCTCGATAAAGCCGATTGCCGCGTGATGGTCAAACGCATCGTCTTTTGTATATGTCGCAAGTTTTTCGTCGTAGAGAGAATATTCCGACTTACGTCCTTCTACAATGGCATGGCCTTTAAACAGCTTGACGCGCACGACGCCGGTGACGTGTTTTTGGGTTTCTTTCAGGAATGCAAGCAGCGCGTCTTTTAACGGCGAGAACCATAAACCGTTATAGATGATTTCAGACAGTTTTTGTTCAATTGCCGGTTTGAAATGGGCCACTTCTTTCACTAAAGTCAGATCCTCAAGCTCTTTGTGAGCCGTAATCAAAGTCATGGCGCCCGGGCACTCATAAACTTCACGGGACTTAATGCCGACCAGGCGGTTTTCCACATGGTCAATCCGGCCGATGCCGTGTTTTCCGGCAGTCTCGTTCAGCTTGAGAATTAAATCAGCGAGCGGGTAGGTTACGCCGTCGATTGAAACCGGAACACCGGCTTCAAATGCGATTTCGATGATTTCCGGAACGTCCGGCGTGTTTTCAAGAGATGCTGTCAGGTCATATGCCCCTTCAGGCGGCGCCGCCCACGGATCTTCTAGTATACCGCATTCATTGGCGCGTCCCCATAGGTTCTGGTCGATGGAATACGGGCTGTCAAGATTGATCGGAATCGGTATGCCGCGGCTTGCGGCGTATTCAATTTCTTCTTCACGCGACCATTGCCACTCACGGACCGGAGCAATGACCTCCAGATCAGGATTTAATGATTTAATGGATACTTCGAAACGAACCTGATCGTTTCCTTTTCCCGTGCAGCCGTGCGCTACGGCCACCGCGTTTTCCTTTTCCGCCACTTCCACGAGTTTTTTCGCGATTAACGGACGGGATAGTGCAGATACGAGCGGATACTTGCCTTCATACATTGTATGGGCCTGCATAGAAATGAGCGCGTACTCCCGGGCGAATTCTTCTTTCGCATCAATCACATAGGAATTTACGGCGCCAACTTCCAGCGCTTTTTGCTGAACGAATGCCAAATCCTTTCCTTCCCCAACATCTAAGCAGCAGGCAACAACATCGTATCCCTGTTCTTGCAGCCATTTTATCGCTACAGAAGTATCAAGACCTCCTGAGTATGCCAATACAACCTTTTTTTGTTCTGCCATGTTAAAAGCTCCCTTTGTATAAAAATTAGTTTTAATTAATAAAAATGCATTTTGTATGTATACACTGTAACAAGTAAATTCTGTTTTTTCAAGCCTTTTATAAAAAAAACCCCACCCAATTTTTTGAGCGGAGCGGAGCCTTTTTATACATTTATAAATCTTTTCGGATTTCCCGGAGCACATGAGGCAGTTCAGGAATAATCAGTTTACTCATTGCAAGCTTTACGGCGCCTGAGGAGCCGGGCGTGCAGAAGACTGCGGTATTTCGGATCACACCCGCTGCCGCTCTGGACAAAATGGCGGCGGAGCCGATGTCCTCCGTATAGCTCAGCATGCGGAACAGCTCGCCGAACCCCGGGAGTTCTTTTGAAAACAGCGGCGTGACCGCTTCAATTGTGACATCCCTTTCGGCAATGCCCGTCCCTCCGTTTAACAGCACCGCATCTGTATATTCATCCATACAGCCGGATAAAACGGCTTTCTGCAATTCATCTTTTTCATCTTTTACAATGTCATAAGCGACCGTTTCAAATCCCGCTTCTCTGATGAAATCCATCATGACGCGCCCGCTTTTGTCGGTTTCTTTCGTTCTCGTGTCGCTGACTGTTATCACCTTGCAGCGCACGGCTGACGGGGCTTCTTGTTTATGTTCATGCACACTCATTGCTTCACCTCATCGTTTATGTATTAAACATATCGTAACGTTTGATTCTGGGGCATTCAATAAAAAAGCACACCCTAAAGGATGTGCTTTTTTCGCTCATTACTGTGCAAGACGGACGACGTCACGTGCGATCATGACCTCTTCGTCAGTCGGAATGATGATGACTTTGACAGGAGAGTGAGGGTAGCTGATAAACGCTTCCTCGCCGCGCACGTTGTTCAGCGCAGGATCCCAATATACACCCATGAATTCTAAGCCGCGAAGCACGCGTTCTCTGACTTCAACGCTGTTTTCACCGATACCCGCAGTGAAAATAATCGCGTCAACGCCGCTCATTCTCGCAGCGTAAGAACCGATGTATTTATGGATTCTGCTTGCAAACACTTCAAGAGCCGTTTCCGCTCTTTCGTTTCCTTCTTTTGAAGCTTCTACGATATCGCGGAGGTCGCTTGAGAAACCGGATATGCCAAGCAGTCCGCTCTTTTTATTTAATGTATTTAATACTTCATCTGCCGTCTGATCCGTTTTTTCCATAATGTACGGGATCAATGCAGGGTCGATGTTTCCTGAACGTGTTCCCATCGCAACACCCGCAAGCGGTGTGAAGCCCATTGACGTATCAATGGATTTTCCGCCTTCTACGGCCGCGATACTTGCGCCGTTACCGAGGTGGCAGGAAATCAGACGCAAATCTTCAAGCGGGCGGCCGAGAAGCTCAGCTGCGCGCTGTGTCACGTATTTATGAGAAGTGCCGTGGAAACCGTATTTGCGGATGCCGTATTTCTCGTAGTATTCGTACGGAAGGCTGTACAGGTAAGATTGCTCAGGCATCGTTTGGTGGAACGCCGTATCAAACACTGCAACCGCAGGCACATCCGGAAGCACTTCTTTAAAGGCTTTAATGCCGACGATGTTAGCCGGGTTATGAAGCGGCGCAAGTTCTGAAATCTCTTCAATCTCACGGATTGTTTCATCCGTAAGCAAAACAGAATCGCTGAATTTTTCTCCGCCGTGAACCACACGGTGGCCGATTCCGTCAATTTCGTTTAAATCCTTTATAATACCGAATTCAGTCAGCTTGTGAAGCAGCATCTTCACCGCAACCGCATGATCCGGAATATCTGTCACTTCTGTATTTTTTTCGCCGTTAACAGAGATAGTGAAAACGCTGTCGGCGATACCGATCCGTTCTACTAAACCTTTTGTTAGCACCTTTTCTGAAGGCATTTCGAATAACTGAAATTTTAAAGATGAGCTTCCTGCGTTAATTGCAATAATTTTAGACATAAATGACGCTCCTATCAAAATTCTTCTTCGTTTGTTCGTTCTTTTTTCCCAGACCATAACTGCGGTCCAAAAAATATCTGACTTTTCCATTTAAACATTGTCAACTCAGCATTTCAAGTCAACATCCACATTGGCACCGCTTACAATACGAAGTCGATATTTTCTGATAAATCTCATTTGTGCCAAATGGACGGCACGGCCTTACGGAATGTTATTTTCTTTCCTTAATTTGTGTTTTCGCCCTGATTTCCATTCATTTTAAAAAGCGAAAAGCAGCGCGGAATTTTGCGTCTCACACTGCTTTTTCGCCATTATTTTTCTTTTTGAATCCACTGATCCAATTTTGCCATCATCTCCCGCATCGCCTGCTGGTTCGCAAAAGAAGGAAGATTCGCCAAAAGCGCTTGTTTCGGCGGCTTTGCGTCTTCGCCTTTTTTCTGCAGGATTAAAATGCTCTTTGCCTGCGCTTCATCTTTAAACATAGTAGCCGGCAGCCGAAGCAGGGCGTTGATATATACTTTTTCCGCAAAAAACCGCTTCAGTTTATCGCTTTGCGCGCTGTCAAACAGATGGTTCGGAATCATAAAAAATAAGTATCCGCCCGGTTTTGTATGTTTGACGCTCTGCTCAATAAATAAGTGGTGGGCAAATGAGTGGCCTTCATCCGCTTTCAGCTCAAACGCTTCAGCGCCTTCGTCATTGGGATAGTAGCCGACCGGCAAATCGCAGATAACCGCATCGGCCGGTTCGATAAATAACGGCTGAAGACTGTCCTGGCAGAACAGCTCCATTTCTTTTTCCTGCAGATTCGCCTGCGCATATGCGATCTTCAGAAGGACATCGTCGATTTCAATGCCGAAGCTTTTTCCCGCTTTGTCAGAAAGCTGGTTTGCCGCGGTCAGCAGAAGATTTCCGGTGCCGCAGGCGGGGTCCAGCAACGTCAGGCCTTTTCGGCCGCCCGTAAATTTATTCACGAGGTAACTGATGAAAAGGCCGATCGTATCAGGCGTCATCTGTCTGTTCGGATGGGACTTATCTTTCAGTCCTTTTAAAATGGCGAGCTGGAACGCCTTGCGGATCCATTCATGCTCCCATTTTCTGAAGTCTGCTTTCGCAAGCAGGCTTTTAAGCTCGCCGGTTTGTTTTTCCTGAAGCGGAAGCTGGTCCGTTGTTTCAAGAAAATACATCTCTCCCGCCTCCGCAAGCCCCTCAATATAAGAAATCTCAAGGCCTTCTGCTATCACTTGGGCGGCTTCATCTAAAAGTTCATAAATCTGACCGACATGATCGTGTTGCATGCTGTTTCCTCCTTGCCATGAAAAGAGCTCCGCGGCAGCACCCGGAGCTCTTTTTCTCTCTTTACTTGATTAACGCTTTTGCAGCTTCGATAGGCTTTTCATAATTCGGGTGGTTTGTCGCTTCGCTTACGTATTCCGCGTAAACGACTTTTCCGTCCTGATCAAGGACGAATACGGAACGCGCCAAAAGACGAAGTTCTTTGATGTAAACACCGAATGCTTCACCAAATGACATCTCTTTATGATCCGATAATGTTTCCACTTTATCAATTCCGTTCGCTCCGCACCAGCGCGCTTGTGCAAACGGAAGGTCGGCGCTGATTGTATAAACGTTCACATCACCGAGTTTTGCGGCTTCTTCGTTAAAGCGGCGTGTCTGCGCATCACATACGCCTGTGTCAATGGAAGGAATAACGGATATGATCGTTACTTTCCCTTTCATATCTGCTAATGTCTTCTCTTCTAATCCGTTTGTCAAAACCGTGAAGTCAGGAGCTTGGTCACCCGGTTTCACTTCTTGTCCGATCAGCGTCACGGCTCCGCCTTTAAATGTAATTTCAGCCATTCTGATTCCTCCCTTTATCTATGTATAGCTCTATCATAGTCGAGTTTTATGCAAACTGCAAAGGTTATGCCGCATCGTAAAAAAAGCTAACTGCGGGCGGCAGTTAACTTTTCTGTTATAAATCGATATCCGTTCTTTTTTGGTTCCGGCCTTTTTCATTCTTTTTAAACATATGCTGGATGCGTTCAATCGTTTGAGGCGCGGAGTCTAACAGTTTATCAATCAGATGGGTGTTTTCGTCTAAATGAAGCATACGCACGCCGTTTGTTCCGACAATCAGAAACGCAATCGGCGTAATGGATACTCCGCCGCCGCTTCCGCCGCCGAACGGGAGCTTCTGCTCTTTTCTTTCATCATCATCGGTTCTTTTTTCAGCCGGCTTTCCTCCAAACTCGCTTCCGCCCGCCGCAAATCCGAATCCGACCTTTGAAACCGTTAAGATTACGCTGCCGTCAGGCGTTTCAACAGGGTCGCCGATGATTGTATTCACGTCAATCATTTCTTTTAAATTTTCCATAGCGGTTTTCATTAAACCTTGAATGGGGTGGTCTGCCATATGCGCTCCTCCTTAAACTGATGAATCATTCTTTGAAGCAACCGGAACCGGCTGTTTCTTTCGTATGATAGAAAGTCCGTTCCGCCCGTATTTGAGCAATTTGAAAGCTGCACCTATAAGATGTCCAAAACGAAAAAAGAATATACACTGCAAATGCGTCTTGGATGCAGGCACTTGAAAAGACGGAATGACTTCGCACACCGGTTTATGTATGAAACGCAGATGATCATACAGCATCGCCGTAAGGCCTCCCTTTACGGCCCACAATCCGCCGGCGGCGATTCCCGTAACGGCGGCGTCCTTTATTCCGATAACCGTCACCCATTCAAACTTCGTAACACGGACTCCCGCAAGAAATGAGGCGGCGATTTGGCGCATCTGCAAGACTTGGTGCAGAATCATTTCTATTCTGTGAATGCTCTGTTTGACATCTTCATATGTGATTTTTTTCTTCTCTTTTTTCTGACCTTTCATTTCTGATTTCGTGTCCTGTTTGACATCAATAGACGCGTCTTCGCTGTTTACTTTAATGACGGGCAGCGTTTTTTTAAAACGGACCAGCCCGTATAAGGCCGAGAGTTTAAACGTCAGTTTGTCGTTATCTTTATCGTGAAGATATTCGAAAGTCAGATGGATTTTCATCCTCATGAGCAGCCAGACCAAAATGAGAATGAGAATAACAGCTGCTGCGGCATATCCCATAGGCTTCACTTCCTTAGCAGCATTATCGCCAAAACCAAAAAAAATAAACCCGGACGTTTATTCCGGGTTTACTGCATTTATTTGCGGTACAGCGCTTCGTGAATCACCGTTGTGTCGGCGATCAGATCGTGAATGCCCTGCTTTTTGGGCGTAAACGCGATGACGATATAGAGAATCCAGATTTTATCGATATAACGCCCCACCGCTTCTCTGAAAATGACGGTGCTCCAAGTCAGCGGCTTTCCGGGCGTCAAAGAAGTAACCTTTAACCCGAAGACCATCTTGCCGAGTGTCTGATGAAACCATTTCGTCATGAACACAAAATAGGCGAGGTAGACGATCAGGGTTGTGACGGAATAAGCTGAGATTGTAAACATTCCGCTTGTTGCCGGGAGCTTCATCAGCGTGAAAATCGGTGAAACGATGAGATGGTTAAGTCCCCAGACCACCAGCCAATCAAGAAGAAACGCCCAAAACCTGATCCAAAAGCCCGCATATGCCTGCTCGGGCGCCCTCTGTTGTTCGGCTTCCTCTTCTTTGCCGTGAAAGCCTTCGTAAGTCGCGTCCATTCTTTCTTCCCCCCTACTTTGCATAGAGATACATCATCCGCGGCGAACCGGATTGCGAAATGAGTTCTTTCATATTCAGAAAATCAATTTCGCTTTTAAACATTTTCGCTGCGCTCATGGAAAAGAGCGAGCCTAATCCGAATCCTTCCTCGTATGTGATGACTGAAGCGTTTTTCATATTTTTATGGTCCTTTTTCATCGCGCTGATCGTATCATCGTAAAAACCGAGCTCATCAACGAGGCCGATTTTTTTCGCTTGTCTGCCGTCGTAAACACGGCCGTCGGCAATTTTTTTCACATCCGCTTTTGACATGTGCCGGCCTTTTGAAATGACATTGACAAATCCTTCATAAGAATCGTTGACCATTGTCTGCATGATCTTTCTTTCTTCCTTCGTCATGTCGCGGGTCGGGGACATGATGTCTTTATGCGCGCCGCTTTTAATGGTTTCAAACTTGATGCCGAGTTCATCGGCGAGCTTGGAATAATTGACGCTTTCCATGATGACGCCCAGTGAACCCGTGAGCGTTTCCGGTGAAGCATAGATTTTATCGGCGGCCGTTGAAATATAGTAGCCTCCCGATGCCGCCATGGAGCCCATGGATACATAAATCGGTTTCTTCGTTTCTTTCTTTAGTTCTTCCAGTTTTTTATGTATTTCCGCGCTTTCGTACACGCCTCCGCCCGGGGAATTGATTTTCAGTACAATTCCTTTGACGCTTTTATCTTCTTTCGCACGCTCAACCTGTTTTAAAAATGATCTGTGATCATACCCGCCTGAGCTGAGCAGGCCAGCGGACCCGCCGTTATCCTCAATCGTGCCGTCCACTTCAAGCACGGCGATTTTACTGCCGGGGCTGCCCTTATCCAGCGTCACTTCCTCTGTGTCATCTGTCAGTGATGCAAAGTCAGACCCTGTATCTCCGATATTCTTCAGCACCCCGACGGTCACACTTGCAATGACCGATACGCCGAAAATGCCGAGCGCGATGACGAGCGCAATCCATCTTTTTGCATTCATGTGTTCTCCTCCTTTTCTGTCAATATTCGTACGTTCCCCCGTAAAAAAAGATTCATTTTTTTCATGAAGCGCTTTCTCTTAACGGATAAACAGGAAACATGTTACACTATTGCCACAGGTATTTTAACACAATACCTGCTGGGAGAAAAACGTAAATATGACAGCAAAGGGGAATGGGGATATGACCGATCTTCGCCGCAATGTTTATTTTTTTCACAAACAAAACAACGAAACAAAAGAACAAGTCAGCTCTTTGAAGCAGCTTGCTGAATCGCACGGTTTTACAGTTGCGGCTCACCCGGAGGATGCCGGTATTATCGCCAGCATCGGCAGCGACGGCTCATTTCTGCAAGCCGTCAGAAAAACCGGATTCCGTGATGACTGCCTGTATGTCGGCATCGCTAAAAAAGGGAAAGCCCATTTGTACTGTGATTTTCACAGCGATGAGCCTGAAAAAATGGCGGCCAGCATGACCGCGGAACAGCTTGAGGTCAGAAAATACCCGCTCATTCACGTAACGGTGGACGGCAGCAATCATTTTCACTGTTTAAACGAGGTTTCCATCCGTTCAAGCATTATTAAAACGTTTGTGATGGATGTGTTAATTGATGATCTTCATTTTGAGACGTTCAGAGGAGACGGGATGATCATTTCCACCCCGACGGGCAGCACCGCCTACAATAAGTCTGTCTCAGGCGCCGTTGTTGATCCTTTGATTTCCTGCATGCAGGTATCCGAACTGGCGTCGTTGAACAACAACACATACCGTACACTCGGATCTCCGTTTATTTTAAGCTCAGACCGGAAGCTGACACTGCAGGTGGTCCAGGACGGCAATGAGCATCCGATTATCGGGCTTGATAATGAAGCGCTCAGCACGCGGAATGTCAAAAAGGTTGAGATTACACTATCCGATAAAAAAATCAAAACGGTGAAACTGAAAGACAACTCTTTCTGGGAAAAAGTAAAGCGATCATTTTTATCATAAAAAAAGAGGACGGGCATCACTGCCTGTCCTCTTTTTCATATACGATACGGCCGCCGACGACGGTTTTGACAGCTTCCAATTCATGAAGCTTTTTCGGATCCGTCCCGAACGGATCACCGCTGAGTACGGTAAAGTCGGCATCATAGCCGGGGGCGATCCGTCCGCGGCTATGTTCTTTATGGATGATGGCCGCGCTTCCCTCCGTGTAAAGCTGAATGGCTTCGTACACGGTCAGGCACTCTTTTTCATAATAGGCCGGACCTTCCGGATGCTGCTTGCTTGTACGGAGCACAGCCGATTGAATGCCCAGAAGCGGATCGGCCGGCTCAATCGGGGCGTCTGAGCCTCCGGCGCACAGCAGCCCTTTTGACAGCAGTGTTTTCCAGGCGAAAGCCGTTTTCATCCGCTCTTCTCCGAGCCGGTCAATCACCCACGGAAAATCACTGGCCACAAAATGCGGCTGAAGATCAAGTCCGATCGGCAGCCGGGCGGCTCTTTCAATCAATGCAGCATCTAATACTTGCGCATGAATGAGCCTGTCTAGCTGTCCGGGCTTTGCCGGGTATCTTTCGATAACATCGAGCACCTTTTCAAATGCAAGGTCGCCAATCGCGTGCACGGCGATCTCCATCCCTTTCTCTCTCGCTTTATAAACAAGAGCGGCAAGGGTCTCGTCATCGTGCACCTGAACGCCGGAAACTGACGGATCATCATGATAAGGCTTTTTCAACAGAGCGGTTCTGCCTCCGAGCGCGCCGTCAGCAAAAATTTTCATCGCTCCGTATTCCAGGTAAGGTCCGGTCGATTTATCCAGAGCGCTCCAGCTGTCGACGGCTTCGTGATGAACGAGCAGATGGGCGCGAAAAGGATAAAGGCCGCTGCCGGTTAAAGACTCGTACGCGGCAACGGGAACGGACGGGTCTCCGTAGTATGCCAGATCTTCTGAATGCCCGCCTGTCAGGCCTTTTGACCAGCAGTCCGTAATCGCCGTTTGAAGCGCGCGTTTGACATAGTGAAGTGAGACGGGCGGCAGGGCCTGTGTCACAAGCTCTTGGGCTTTATCCAGCAGAAGGCCTGTCGGACCGGTGCCGTCCCGGACGATAATCCCGCCGTTTGGATCAGGTGTTTCGTTTGTAATCCCCGCCGCGCGCAATGCGGCTGAATTAACCGCAACGGCGTGCCGGCATACCCGCTTCAGCAGGACGGGGCGGTCGGGAAAGAGCGGGTCAAGGTCATGCTTCGTGACGTAATCCGGCCGTTCAAACAGGTTTTCATCCCAGCCTTCGCCGATCAGCCATTCGCCATCTTCCAATTCACGCTCTGCTTCTTTTGCGGCCCGCAGGATCGCTTCTTTTGACGTCAGCTGCGACAAATCGAGGCGAAGCTGTTTTTCCCCGTGTCCGATTAAATGCATATGACTGTCCGTAAACCCCGGGAACATGACAGCTCCATGTAAATCGATTTCCTCCGTATCAGGCGAACCGTATGTTCCTTGGAGCTCCCGATAGCTGCCCGTCTGCCTGACGACGCCTTCTTCGGTATAAACGGATTCAGTGACATGATTCTTGTCAAGCATTGTATAGATGGTGCCGCCGTGCCAAATCGCTTTCATCCCCGCTCACCCTTTATCCTGTATTATGCTTTTTTATCAGCCTTCAGCCGTTCTTCACGCTGTCTCAGTTCCACACGTCTGATTTTTGCGGACGCCGTTTTCGGCAGGCTTTCGACAAATTCAATTTCTCTCGGATATTTGTAAGGCGCCGTAATCGTTTTTACGTGGTTTTGCAGTTCTTTGACAAGTTCGCCACTGCGCTTTTCATCGTCTTGTAAAACGACATAAGCTTTTACGATTGAACCTCTGATTTCATCCGGGCTTGCCACGACTGCACATTCTTTCACTTCCGGATGCTTCACGAGCGCGTCCTCTACTTCAAAAGGCCCGATTGTATATCCGGAGCTGACGATAATGTCATCATTGCGGCTCTCAAACCAAAAGTAGCCGTCCTCGTCTTTTTTCGCGCGGTCTCCTGTAAGAAAATAATCTCCGCGAATCTGCTTTTTCGTTCTTTCGGGATCTTTATAATATTCCTTGAATAAGGCCGGTGTGCTCAAATGCACGGCGATATCGCCCGTTTCGCCTGTTTCGCATATTTCGCCCTTATCGTTTATAATCTCTACTTGATTTCCGGGGGTCGGTTTGCCCATGCTTCCCGGCTTAATATCCATATCCTTCAGGACGCCGACTAACAGGGTGCTCTCCGTTTGGCCGTATCCGTCTCTCACTTTAATACCGAAATGCTTCCGGAATACGTCAATGACTTCCCGGTTTAATGGCTCACCCGCAGAAACTGCGCTGTGAAGGGCAGAAAGATCATATTTGTCCAACTCCTCCACTTTTGCCATCAGGCGGTATTCCGTCGGGGTACAGCAGAAGACATTTACTTGATGGCGCTCCAGCAGCTCTAAATACGTCTTGGCGTTGAATCTGCCGTGATAAATGAATCCTGTCGCGCCGCTTCCCAGAACGGCGAGCAGCGGGCTCCACACCCATTTCTGCCAGCCGGGCGCCGCGGTGGCCCACACTGTATCGTCTTCGGAAATATCCAGCCATGCACCGGCTGATGTTTTTAAATGGGCAAAGGCCCAGCCGTGTGTATGTACAACGCCTTTAGGCTGGCCGGTCGTCCCTGAAGTATAGGACAAAAACGCCATGTCCTCTCTTGTTGTATCAGCTGTTTGAAAACTGTTTCCGTCCGCTTCAATCGTTAAGAGGTTTTTCCAGCCGGCATCATTTTCACCGATTGACAATGTCACCAGCTGCTCGGTATTCACCTCGTCAAATGCGTTTATAAATGAAGGATAAACGATAGCGCCTTTCACTTCGGCGTGTTTGATCCGGTATTCAAGGTCTTTGGCGCGCAGCATTTCCGAGCAAGGAATGACGACCATCCCCGCTTTTAAGATCGCTAAATAAACGGCATACGCTTCAAGCACTCTCGGAACCATGACAATCAGCTTATCGCCTTTTTCAAATCCGAGACCTTTCAGGCGGGCTCCGATTTTATTCGTTTCTTCCATCAATTTTTCATACGTCCAGACTTTCTTGCCGCCTGTTTGATCTTCCCAAATAAGCGCGTTCTTCTCTTTGGAACGGCTGAACTTTTCGATTTCATTTACAAGGTTATAGTTCTTTGGGGCGATTAAATCTTCTCGTTTTAACACGAACAACTCCTCACTTTCTTTCCCCATTATACATAAACATAGGCCATTACAATAAAAATATGCATAAATTGCTTCCAGCCTTCTATCTATACTCATGAAAAAAGAGCGGGGAATTCCCCGCTCTCTTAGCCATTATGTGAAGTTGTGATTAAAACTGCTGCTGGCTGCTTCCGCCCATGCTTTGCTGAGCAAAAGAGACAAGACGTTTTGTGATTTCTCCACCGACAGAACCGTTGGCGCGAGAAGTTGTTTCCGGTCCAAGGTTTACACCGAATTCAGAAGCGATTTCATACTTCATTTGGTCGATAGCTTGAGCAGCGCCTGGCACTAAAAGCTGGTTGCTGTTTCCGCTGTTTGATTGTTGTGACATGTGTATCACCTCCTTGTGAGTATAGAATGTGATAAAACACATGTCTTCATTCAAAAAAACTTTGGTAATTGTATACAGTTTTAAAACAGGCCGGCAAACTTATCGTGAGCTTCCTGCTCTGAGTAAACAGTGATGGTTTCGATGCCGGCAGCGGCCTCTGCAATCAGCGGTTCAAAATCAACGAAGCTTTCGAAGTGCTCGATTTTTTCTTTTTTCGGACGTGTTTTCGGACTTGGCGGCGTAAAGATGGTGCAGCAATCCTCAAACGGCTGAATGCTTGTTTCATAAGTGCCGATTTGTTTTGATTTCTCGATGATTTCTGTTTTGTCCATTCCGATTAAAGGGCGCAAAACCGGCGTTGCCGTCACGGCATTGATCGCATACATGCTTTCAAGCGTCTGGCTTGCTACCTGCCCGAGGCTTTCTCCCGTAATGATCGCGAGCGCTTTTCGTTCTTCTCTGATTCTGTCCGCGATTTGCAGCATAAGACGCCGCGTCGCCGTCATCGTATAGTTTTCCGGGATTTGTTTTTGGATGAGTTCCTGCGTCTTTGTAAACGGCACGATATGAAGCGTCATACTGCCGCCGAACTTCGCGAGGCATCCCGCGAGATCCATGACTTTCTGCTTTGCCCGTTCGCTCGTATACGGCGGACTGAAGAAATGTACGGCTTCAACTGATAATCCCCGTTTCATCGCGTAAAAACCGGCGACCGGACTGTCAAAACCGCCGGAAAGCATCAGCATCGCTTTACCCGCGGAACCGACAGGAAGGCCTCCGGCGCCTTTTTCGTTACGAATGGTCAGGAATGTCGCTTCCTCCCTGATTTCAATCCGAAGCGGAATATCGGGATTTTTCACATCGACGGTTAATCCATCCGTGTTTTTCAAAATATGGCCGCCGATTTCAGCGTTCATCGCATTCGTATCTAATTCAAACTGCTTGTAAGCCCGTTTGGTCTCGACCTTAAACGTATTCCCCGGTTTATATTCTCCTTCTATCGCGGCTAAAGCCGTTTTTTTAATGTCTTCCAGCTTGCTTTCGCATTTAATTGCGAGACTGAAACTTTGAATGCCGAATATATTCTTTAATAAGGAACAAATTTCCTCCGGGTTTTCTCCATTAAGTGTAATTGACATCCGGTCCCGGTTTGAAAAGTATTTTACTTTTTTATAATCCTTTAATACCAGGCGGATATTTTGTTTTAATCTTTCAATAAAACTGCGTCTGTTTTTTCCTTTTGTGGATATTTCACCAAAACGGATTAAAATATGATCGTAATTCATATGCTACCTCATCATTTTTTTTAGTTTTTGAACAGCCGGCACCAGCGCGGCCATAAACGGCTCCGTGATGTCAGCCGTATGCATGAAGTTCAGGCTGACTCTGATGCTGCTTGATGCAATCTGTTCGCCTTTATTCATTTGCAGAAGAACACGGCTCGGTTTATGCTCTCTTGCCGAACATGCCGCGGTTGTGGAGACATATATTCCTTTTTCCTCAAGCATGTGCAGCAGCACTTCGGCCTTCACGCCCGGAACGGAAAAATTAATGATATGCGGAGCGCTGTTTTCGGCGGGAGTGTTGATGACGACCCCGTCCGCCCCGCTCAGCCTTTCCATGAGCGCATTCTTGGCAGCCTCCACGGAAGAAAGCCGCTCATTCATGTCACGCGCGGAAAGATTGATCGCTTTCGCAAGGGAAACGGCGCCTGCCGTGTGTTCTGTTCCGGCCCGGACGCCTTTTTGCTGCGAGCCGCCCGTTATAAGCGGAATGAGCCGCGTTCCTTTTTTGACGATAAGCGCTCCGGTCCCTTTTAAGCCGTGAAACTTATGCCCTGAAACAGTGCAAAGGTCAATGCCCGCTTCTTCTATAGACAGAGGAACTTTATGAATGCCCTGCACATGATCAACATGAAACAGAATATTCCGGTGCTGCTTCAAAAACCCGCCGATTTCCTTTACGGGCTGAATGGAGCCGACTTCGTTATTGACATGCATGACGCTGACGATTATCGTATCCGGCCTGATAGCCGATTTGACGTCTTTCAAAGAAACGAAGCCGTTTTGATCGGCCGGAAGATATGTGACTTCAAAGCCGAACAGCTCTGTCAGCTGATCAAGCGTCTCCGTCACAGAAGGATGCTCAATCGCCGAAGCAATGATATGTCTTCCTTTACTCATGTTTGCCCAGGCCGCTCCCTTTAACGCAGCGTTATTCGCTTCAGTCGCGCCTGATGTAAATACAATATCATAATTTTTTAAACGTAAGGTTCTTTTTATTTGCTGAGCGGCCGCTTCAAGGAGCTGCTCCGTCTCAGTTCCTAACTGGTGCAGAGACGAAGGATTGCCGAAATAACGGCTGCTCGTCTGTTTATACACTTCCAAAACCTCTTCATACGGCTCGGTCGTTGAGCTGTTGTCTAAATATATCATTTTTTTTACTCCTTTTATGAAAACGGTACATCGTATGATATTTATGCTACCATAACAAAAGTAAATAGAAATTCGCAATAAATCGAGTATTGACTTCTCTGTACATTGCCATATAATAAGTAATGTTCGTTTTGTTATATTATCTGACAATTAATTGACAGAATATTTCAACATAGTATTTAGGAGGACTTTTATGAAACACTCACTACCTGTCAAAGATACCGTTATTATCGGTTTCATGCTCTTCGCACTTTTTTTCGGGGCAGGAAATATGATATATCCGCCGGAGCTTGGGCAAGCGGCGGGGCATAATGTCTGGAAAGCGATGGGCGGTTTCTTACTGACCGGCGTAGGACTGCCGCTTTTAGGTATTATCGCCATCGCATTAACGGGCAAAGACGCGAAAGGACTTGCCGATAAGGCTCACCCGGTATTCGGCACTATTTTCACCGTTGTGCTTTATTTATCAATCGGGCCGCTTTTCGCGATTCCGAGAACCGGAACCGTTTCATATGAAATCGGTGCAGTTCCGTTTTTAAGCGGCATTCCGGAAAGATTATCTTTATTTGTTTTCACGTTGATCTTTTTTTCTATTACGTATTATTTAGCTCTTAACCCGTCCAAAATCGTGGACAGAGTCGGAAAAATTTTGACCCCCATTAAATTCGGTATCATTTTAATCATTGTCGTAAAAGCCATCGTCACTCCGATGGGCGGGCTGGGCGCCGTACATCAGGCATATTCCGGAACGCCGGTGTTCAAAGGATTTTTGGAAGGCTATAAAACAATGGATGCGCTCGCCTCAATCGTCTTCGGCGTCGTTGTCGTCAACGCTGTTAAAAGCAGGGGCGTCACCCAGCGTAAAGCGCTCGCGGCCGCTTGTATTAAAGCGGGTCTGATTGCAGCGGCGGGTTTGACATTCATTTATTTATCTTTGGCCTATTTGGGAGCGACAAGCACGGACGCTGTCGGGCCGCTCGGCGAAGGCGCAAAGATTTTATCAGCTTCATCTGATTACCTGTTCGGTTCACTGGGAAACATTGTTCTCGGTGCCGCCATCACCGTTGCGTGTTTAACGACAAGCATCGGGCTTGTCACATCTTGCGGCGAATATTTTTCAAAATTGATTCCCGCTTTATCATACAAAATGGTGGTTACGATTGTCACGCTGTTCAGTCTGGCGATTTCAAATTTCGGACTTGCTGAGATTATTGCATTTTCAGTTCCTATTTTATCAGCCATTTACCCGCTGGCGATTGTCATTATCGTCCTTTCCTTTATTGATAAAATCTTTAAGGAAAGACGCGAAGTCTATATCGCCTGCCTGATCGGAACGGGGCTGTTCAGTATCCTGGACGGTTTGAAGGCAGCCGGCATTCCGCTCGGATCATTAGATTCATTCTTAAACGCAAATCTTCCGCTTTACAGCATGGGAATCGGCTGGGTGCTTCCGGGCATTGCCGGAGCGATCATCGGCTGCATCATCACGTTTTTTATCAGCCCGCCCATCGAATTAAATAAAGCAAAATCGTAACATTCAGCGCCTGCGGTTTGATGTATATCAGCCATAGGCGCTTTTTATATTCCGTGAGAAACAAAAAAACTGCACCTCTGATTTCCATCAGGGTGCAGTTTTTGCTTGTGCGTCTATGAAGCAGATTGATCAGCTTTAATTTTTTTCACGGCGCCGGGAGCTGCTTTTTCAACAGCATCTGCCGCCATCTCATAAGCTTCATTATAGCTGTAAGCGTAAAACAGCCGTTCCGCTTCTTTCAGCTGTTCGGATAAAATATGATTCTGGCTTCGGAAACGGTTGCCGTACTGGATGATCCGCTCAATCAGCTTCACCTGAATCACAAGTTCTTCCGCCTCTTCGCTGACTTCCGCAACCACCTTTTCAGCTTCGGTCAGATGTTTGGCGGCTTCCTCCATGTTTAACGGCAGCTCTTCCAATTGGCTGACGGTCTCTTCTATATGATGATTTGCCGTCTCGAGCTTGTCCTTGACTTGTTCAGGAATTCCCGGCACGTTGCTTTTTTGCAGCATTCGGGCCGTGTCAGAAATGGTTTTCCGAAGATTCATCAGCGTTTCCCGCGCCTGCAGTTCTTCTTTTCTGAGCGCCTGCAGATTTTCACGGTATTCGGCATGTTCTTTCTGAGCTTCTTCCATCTGCTTTTCGATGGCCTCGACTTCTTCAATCAGCAGAGAGTAAGCGACATGCTCACCGTCAAGCTTTTCTCTCGCCTGCTCAAGGAGCCGGCCGATCGTTTCCAGCTGTTTTTCGAAAGCATGCTGTCTGCCGATTTCTCCCGCCGTCAGCTGATAGCTTTCCTTGACGAGCTCCGTTTCGGTTTTTGTGCGGTCTTTTTCTTCCTCAAGCTTCTCATACGCGATGATCAGCTCAGGCATTTTGCTTAATACGGACTGTCCGGCTTCCACTTCGCCTTCCAGCTGTTCATACATCGATTGAATGGTTTCATCAATCAACTGAAGAATGGCGGACGCTTCGTCGACATCTAATTCTTCCAAAAGCGCGCTTTCGGCCCGTTTCAATTGATTGGTGAGTGTCTCCAGCTCTTTTTCGATTTGAATATGCTCCAATTTGTAGCCTTTTTCCGTCATTTCCCGGTAGCCGTCTTTCAGCTTGGCAATTTGGTTAGGCACGGTCTGTTTACAGTCAGCGAGCAGTTTCGGAACGTCATCTATGTATGTTTGAAGCTGATCCAGTCTGCGGTCCTGTTCAAGCAGCACTTTTCTCGCTTTGATGTAATTGCCGCTTTCCGTCTCTTCTTCGAACTTTTTTATGCCGCTCCAGATTTCGTCGAGATCCGTCTCCAGACTGTTATATAGCTCTCCGTAGAGATGGCTGTACGCCAGAAGGTTTTTTCGCGCTTTTGAATACCGCTCACGCACCTGTTCAATCTCTCCGCGGCTTTTTTCCTCGCTCGTCACAAGATCGCTGATCTCACGCAGTATGCCTTCTATATTTGATTCGGCTGCAGTGAGGAGGTCGTCGATGTGGACAAGCACCTGATTCGCTTTTTTAAACCGGTATTTGTCGGCGTTCTCTTCGGCATCATAAAGGAGCTCTTCTACTTTCGGCAGATGGGCTGTGACAATTTCATCCCACTCTTCGCGCCATCTTTCAAAGAACTCTTCCGTCTCTCCGGTCATTTTCAGATGTTTGATCTTGGACATTTCTTCCACTATCGAACGGTTTAAAATTTCAATCTTCCATGACTCCAGCCGGTCAATTTCCGTATAAATTTTTTTCCTGAAAAAGTAGCCCGCCGCAAAGAGCGCGAGCAGTATAACCAATAATCCGATGACTAACTCCATAATGAGCCCCCTTGTTGTTCTCTTAATCTGTCAGGGTGTTTTATGTATTCAGAAAGATTTCAATATATGTATTGAGAAAATCTGTCGTTTTCATTGTTATTATGATACCATGTAACCAACATTTTTTGACCAGAAATCAAAAACTTTTTGCATAATTTCGGCAGGATTCTGCAATTTTTTAATGGAGTGACACAAATGGAAAAACGAGACGCTCATATCCACACGCCTTTTTGCCCTCACGGCTCGAAGGATGCGCTGAAAGAATATGTCGAAAAGGCCCTGGAAAGAGGCTTTGACTCGATCACATTTACAGAGCACGCCCCCCTTCCTCCGTCATTTCAAGATCCCGTACCGCTTCAGGACAGCGCGATGGATCTCAGACAGATGGAGGTTTATTTGGAGCGGCTGTCACAGCTGAAAAAGGAATACGATGGACAAATCAGCATTCTGACCGGGCTCGAAACTGATTTTATCACAGGGTATGAAGAGGAAACCGCGGCGTTTCTGAACACGTACGGCCCCTCACTGGATGACGGCATTTTATCCGTTCATTTTTTGAAGACCGGTCCGTCTTATATCTGCCTCGATTTTGACGAGCACGCCTTTCAGCAGCTCGCCGCGCACTTCGGAAGCGTTGAAGCCGTATATGAACAATACTATGAAACTGTGTATTCTTCCATTGTAACACCGCTCGGCCCCTTTAAGCCAAAACGGGTCGGCCATATCACGCTCGTCAAAAAATTCGCGCGCCTTTTCCCTTACAGCATGTCACCTCAAATAAGAGAGCTTGCGGCCCGCTGTCTTGACGCCGTGAAAGAACACGGAATGGAGCTGGATGTGAATACATCCGGGCTCAGAAAGAAGTTTGCCGGGGAAGTATACATGGAGGATTGGATGGCTGAGACGGCGAAGCAAAAAAAAATCCCGCTCATATTCGGGTCGGACGCCCATCAAGCGGAAGATGTCGGCAGTTCCTATGAAACGTACAAAAGCATCATTACTTCATAAGCGCCGCATCAGGCCGTCGGAACACGCTTTCGATCCAGATCTTCACCTCTTCAAAATACCTTTTATAAAAGTACGGTTCATGAGGCTGCATATAGAGCACCTCTGTAATGTATTGAGGCTGAAGATACGGCATCATCAAGAGGGATTTCAATTGCAGAATAAAATGCGGCACGGGCAGCGTCAGCCGTCTGTGGCGTGACTGCCCTTCTTCAATCACCAGCTGGAAAATATATTTTTCTTTCATTAAGTAAGTAGACATAATTTCCCTGATAAGCACGGAATCAATCGTCACTTCCCGGTACACAAACCGCGTTAGTTGACGGTTATCGTGCTGATAGGATAAAATATCGAAAATCACCCGCAGGATGCGTTCCTGCGCGTCTTCACCGTTCATACTGACGGCGGCTTTTTCCAGCGCTTCAGTATAGCCTTCGTAAAACTCGGAAACTAAATGTTCCATTAATCCGCCTTTCCCTTTAAAATAGTAGGAGATGTGCGCAACATTTACATCAGCTGACTTTGCGATTTCACGGACGGACGTGCCGGAATAACCTTTTTGGTTAAACAGCTGGACAGCGGCGTTAATAATTTTGTCTTTGGTGCTTACTTTCATACGGCTCACCCCTTTATGTGTAACAATTCAAGCAGAAAGGCGCCGTTCCTGTAAGAACTTCTCGACAAATGCCGGCAGAACGGCCGGAACTTTGTTTGATATTATAGAAAAAGTGAGGGTTTTCCATGTTTCATGTCGAAAAACAATCCGGAGATAAAGAAAAAAGTTATCAGCTTCTGCTTAAACAGCTCGAAGCCATGACAGAAGATGAAACGGATGCGATCGCAAATTACGCGAATGCATCAGCGCTTTTATACCATTCATTACATGAAGTCAACTGGGCGGGGTTTTACTTCGCTAAAGAGGGCGAGCTCGTGCTCGGACCGTTTCAAGGACTTCCTGCCTGTGTGCGCATCCCGTTCGGCAGAGGCGTATGCGGCACTGCCTACTCTAACGGCGCCGTGCAGCGGATTGCCGATGTGAATGCGTTCCCGGGACATATCGCCTGTGACGCGGCTTCCCAGTCAGAAATCGTCCTCCCGATCCGCGTAAACGGTGAAGTGATCGGTGTGCTGGACATTGACAGCCCTGTGAAAAACCGTTTTGATGAAACGGACGAAACCTATTTAGCAAAGTTTGTTGAAACGCTTGAAAAACGATTAGGATAAAAAAAGGAGCCCGGCCGGCAGGCCGGCTCCTTTTTTATGTCGTCGTGCTGTTTTGGTGGATGATCAGCCGGTTTTTGCCGTTCCGTTTGGCGATATAAAGCGCCTCGTCCGCTTGCTGAACGAGCATTTTCAACGGCATCGGGCCTGTCTTTGACCAGCAGGAAACGCCGCAGGAAATCGTCACGCGCGGCTCGGTGTTTTCCCGGATGGCGCGAACCAGCCTTTTAGCGATGCGTTCTCCGGATGACACGTTGATATTCGGCAGATAGACAGCCAGCTCCTCGCCCCCCCACCTTGCAGCGACATCATGCTCACGAATATGGTTTTTCATAACGGAGGCCACCTGAATCAGGATCGAATCTCCCGTTTGATGACCGTATGTATCATTAATGGTTTTGAAATTATCGATATCAACGAGGATGAATACACCCCGTTTATGAATTTTCATGCTGTATTGAATTTTCTCATCCAAATAGGTTCTTGAATACAGCTCCGTCAGCTGGTCTGTCTGAACAAGATGCTCAAGCCTGTCGCGCAGCATGGAGTTCGTGACCGCCAATGTCGCATGGTGAATGAGCGCTTGAAAAAGCTTATACATTTCAAACGTAAAAGCATACAAATCCTTTTTCAATAAAATCGCGAACCCGAAGACGGTGTCATTTTCGATCATCGGCACCGCCATCAGCGAGCCGAAGCCGTTTTCGCCGAATACAGTCTTTCCGCTGCCGATAAACACGCCCTTTTCTCCCTCGAACAGCTTTTCTTTCACAATGCTGATATAGGGGTTCGCACGTTCTGTCTTAAAAAAAGCGGTATGTCCCGGAAGCAGATTTTGCGTCTCAAAATGATCAATATGAAAAAAAGCCACTTCTTCCGCATGAAATGATTGGGTCATAATGGCGGCGAGTTCCCGCATCGTGTCAGTGAGTCTGAGGCGCTGATTCAGCTGGCGCGATGTTTCATTAATGAGCTCCAGATTCGCAATGCTTTTTTTCGATTGCTCATAGAGCTGCGCATTTTCAAATGCTTTTCCCGCTGCGCCCGCAAGCAGCAGCATTTCACTGAGAGTACTGCACGAAAGAACGGCATCCTGCAGCCCCTCCGTCTTCAGAACCCCGTAAGTCCCCTGCTGGCCTTTGATCGGCAGGTAAGCAGATGACCTGCCTTTTCTGAGCAGTCTCCCCGATAAATAAACCTTCAGGGCAGACGGGTCGGCATCTTTTCCGTCCATATGTAATTCTTTTGCGGGAAGCTGTCTGTCCGTATCCTGATCCTGCGTGATAAACAGTGAAAAGCGGAAAGACCGGAAAGCCGTACTCAAACTTGCCTGCAGTTTTTCCAAAACCTCATTTTGATCCAAAAGCGAATGGAACATTTCTGTCATTCTGTGAATTTTCCGCTGATGCTTCGTTTTGTCAAACAGCCCGCTTTGTCTCACAGATTGATTGATAAACTGAGTAACGATCTCAGGCAATGATTCCGGGATCGGCAGCCCGCCTTCCGAGCACAGATAAAAGGATCTGCCGGACGTCTGATTCCTGATCATAAAACGGCCGTCACTCTCTTTCAGCGGAGCATAATGCGGTTCATCTTCTGTTTTTATGGTGAAACGTGTTGATTCTGCCGGTGAAAGGGTCAATGAAAGAGATGTAAAGCAGGATTCTAGAGCTGAGGCCAGCCATAACAGCGAGTCGGATAATGAGACGGATTCAGATTTCGTTAAGAAAAAAGAAAGCATTTTCTGATGAAAGGCCGTCACTTCATCAATTGTTTGTTTTTTCATTTTTATCACCTAAACATGTACTACTCATTTTTGTACATTATATCATAAACCGGCACTCTTCATGGAGAAATGGTTGACGGCGGCGGGGAAAAATCATATAATGTTCTTTGTGTGAAATATTGCAGCCTTTTTGTTCAGCTTCTGTGTTTGCATTTTGTTCCTTAGCTGTAAGGTGTATCGTGTAACTCTCTGCTGCTGGAGCGAGGATACATGAAAACAAAATGTGCACGGTCGGATCGAACAGACGGTTTTTATTTTCCACAAAATAAAACCAAAGGAGGAGTCACATTATGGCTCGCTATACAGGTCCATCTTGGAAACTGTCCCGCCGTTTAGGAATCTCTCTTAGCGGTACAGGTAAAGAATTAGAAAAACGCCCTTACGCACCAGGTCCCCACGGTCCGGGACAGCGTAAAAAACTATCAGAATACGGTTTGCAATTGCAAGAAAAGCAAAAACTTCGTCACATGTACGGTGTAAACGAACGTCAATTCCGCACATTGTTTGACAAAGCTGCAAAAATGACTGGTAAACACGGCGAAAACTTCATGATTCTTTTAGATGCACGTCTTGATAACGTTGTGTACAAGCTCGGTCTTGCACGCACTCGCCGTCAAGCTCGCCAATTAGTTAACCACGGTCACATCCTTGTTGACGGAAGCCGAGTTGACATTCCGTCTTACCAAGTAAAACCTGGTCAAACAATCGGTGTTCGCGAAAAATCAAGAAACCTTTCTATCATCAAAGAATCTGTAGAAGTAAACAACTTCGTTCCTGAGTACCTTACTTTCGACGCTGAAAAGCTTGAAGGTACATTCACTCGTCTTCCAGAGCGCTCTGAGCTTGCTCCGGAAATTAACGAAGCGCTTATCGTTGAGTTCTACTCCCGTTAAGTAAAACGCTCTTTAAAGAGCATTGGATTAAACCCCGGACATGTTGTGATGACAATGTTTCCGGGGTTTTTCTTTTGGGCTGTTCCCTCTCTTTATTAAAAAAGCCCCTGTCCGGGGCTTTTTTTTATGTGCCAACCGGCTTTTCAGCTACATGTACATTAGAAAACCCCATAATGCCTGCAACAGATAATGCCGCAAAAAGAATTCTCTTTTTCATCAAATTCCTGCCGCAAACGCAGAAATGAGTTTGTTATTTTTTCTGACTCACCTTAATCATTTGACAGGCAGAAGCGATTTTTTACATAATGAATCATCATACCTTACAAAAAGGAGAGACGGAATGAACAGCATCCCCTCTATCGTCAGCAAGCACAAAGCCTATTTTGCGGCGGGGCATACGAGACCGCTAGAATCAAGGCTGAACATATTGCAAAAGCTGAAACAAGCCATCAAAACACAAGAAGCCGATATAGCAGCCGCTCTCTATCAGGATCTCCACAAATCCGAACAGGAGGCGTACACGACAGAAATCGGAATTGTTCTGGAAGAAATCAGTTTTGTGATGAAGCGGCTGAGAAAATGGGTCAAACCGAAGCGAGTCAAAACGCCTCTGACTCACCTGGGCTCGAAAAGCATGATTATCCCTGAGCCATATGGAACCGTTTTGGTGATTGCGCCTTGGAATTATCCCTTGCAGCTGGCGCTTTCACCCTTGATTGGAGCCATTGCGGCCGGAAACACAGTCGTTCTCAAACCGTCAGAATATACGCCTGCGGTTTCCGCTGTTCTTTCTAAACTTATCAGCAGCGTTTTTCCGAGTGATTATGTCGCTATGGCGGAGGGCGGGCCCGACGTCAGCACTGTTTTATTACAGCAGCCCTTTGACTATATTTTCTTCACAGGAAGCGTTGCCGTGGGAAAAATCGTTATGGAGGCCGCCTCCAAACAATTAATTCCCGTTACCTTGGAGCTCGGCGGCAAAAGTCCCTGCATTGTCCATAAGGATGCTGATATACAGCTTGCCGCCAAACGCATCGTCTTCGGGAAATTTACAAATGCAGGGCAAACCTGCATCGCACCGGATTATTTATTTGTCCACCAAGATATCAAAACGAAGCTCATAGAAGAAATGAAGCATGCGATCAGTGAATTTTACGGCCCTCAGCCTGAACAAAATCCGCAGTACGGCAAAATCGTCAGTGAACGCCACTATCAGCGGCTGCTCAGCTTTCTGAATGATGGCGTCCCGCTTACAGGCGGACAATTTAATCCTGAACACCACAAAATAGCGCCGACGATTCTAGATCAAGTGAAGGATGACTCTCCAGTAATGCAGGAGGAGATTTTCGGGCCGATTCTTCCGCTGTTTACATACGGCGATATCGATGAAGTCATCGAGAAAGTCCAATCACGCCCAAAGCCGCTCGCTCTTTATGTCTTCACAACAAACAAAGGAATCGAGCGAACTGTTTTAGAGAATCTGTCATTTGGCGGCGGCTGTGTCAATGATACGTTAATGCACGTCGCGACACCGTATTTGCCATTCGGCGGCGTCGGAGAAAGCGGCATCGGCAGCTATCACGGATTTAACAGCTTTAACGCATTTACGCACAAAAAAAGCGTCGTCAAACAAACGAACCGCTTCGACCTCGCTTTCCGTTATCCTTCTTCCAAAAACGGGCTGCGAATGATCCGGAAAATACTTAAATAAAAAAGCGCAGAGTATCTGCGCTTTTTATAAATCATCTATACACCAATTAATCGGTTCGTCTCCCAAATTAAACCTATTTTTAAAAGTTCAAATCGAAGTCTAACCGCAAAAATGAACCAACCCAACTGTAGGAAAGGTTAATCCTTATCACCCTGGTGAGTCCTATAATAATTTTCAGCGGTATAGATATTCCACTCCCAAAAATTTGCTCCTTGACACAAAATATACCGATCTAAAAATATCTCAAAATTAAGTTTCATTGGTTCATACTCAATAAATCCGCGGAACCATAAATAGTTTGGATCTGTAGAAATTTTGGTTTTGTCAATTAACAAATAACATCCGTCTAACAGATGTGCGACAGGAATAAACTGAGGCTCTAAAAAACCATTTTGCATATACTTTTCAATCTCTTCTAAATCAAGAATATGCAAACCCCCACCTACATTCTCACCGTAAATCAACAAATCAAATATTCTGGCTCCGTTATGCAATTTTAAAAAGGTTTTATAATCTTCAGGAAGTGAGACTTTTATTTTCTTCTCAAAACTCTCAATCTCCAGATCTGTTGCACCTTTAAAGAAAGTACATTCTGTTTCTAAAAGCGTTCCTTCATTCCCTAAAATGTTCAAGCGGCCTTTTTCATCAATTAATTCTTTTAGACCTTGGAGCGTTTTTTCAACAAAAACTGCCATTGAGCCACCTCTTATTATTAGAGCATTGCTATTTTATTCACAAGAGCAGGAGCCAATGTTCCAGTTGAAGTATCAGGAAGAGAACCTTTCCATCCGGCTACTGAAGTATGTTGGGACA
The DNA here is from genome assembly GCF_057196865.1 of Bacillus sp. SYZHCR11. Classification (NCBI taxonomy): domain Bacteria; kingdom Bacillati; phylum Bacillota; class Bacilli; order Caryophanales; family Bacillaceae; genus Bacillus; species Bacillus sp. SYZHCR11. The sequence continues at coordinate 106,634 of NZ_JBXUND010000003.1, read as the reverse complement.
TAAAAAACTTTGTCTTTTTAGGATAATATTACGACTTTGAATATGATTTACCTGCTTGAAAATTCTATGTTATGGGGAAAACCTTTCGTATTAAAAATATAAAGACAGTCTGTTAAACAGACTGTCTAAGATGTTGTTACATCACACCATACTCAGCTGCGGTTCAAATAATTCATAGTGAATGGATTCCGGCGTTATATTGAATTCAGAAATCAGCTTTTTCATTTCTTTAATGAACGACGGTGATCCGCACAGGTAAAAATCAGCATCTTTATCTGTCATCACTTCTTCTAACAGCTGTTTGTCAATCCGGCCTTCCCGAAAACGAATATTTTCTGAACGGTCTTGTTCGGACGGTTCACTGTAAATAAAGACGGTGTCAGCGGATGAGTGTTCCGCGGCTTCTTCAGCTTCATGCCGCAGCGCATGATACTCTCCGCTCCTTGCCGCATGGATAAAGAGAACGTTTCGCTGCGGCTGGGTTTTGGCAACCGTCTTTAACATGCTGATCACCGGGGTAATTCCGACACCGGCACTGATCAGAACCAGATTCTTTTTGGAATCAGGGTCTAATACGAAATCCCCGGCCGGAGCGCTGATCTCAATTGAATCCTTTTCGTGTAATTGGTCATGCAGATATGAAGAAACAATTCCGTCTTTTTTCACGGAAATCCGGTAATAATCCTTACCGGATACATCCGACAAACTGTACTGGCGGATATGCGTATAACCCGTGTCCGGAATGTATACTTTTACACTGATATACTGTCCCGCTTTGAATTCGGGGAGAACTTGTCCGTCTTCCGGTTTTAAATAAAACGACGTTATCTCTTTGCTTTCTTTTACCTTTTTATCAATTTTAAACGCCTTATCGTCTTTCCAGCCGCCTTTTTGCGTTTCCGCTTGTTCATACATGTCCTTCTCAATTCCGATAAAAGCGTCTGCAATGACGCCGTATGCTTTTTCCCATGCCTGAATGACCTCAGGAGCAGCCCCGTCTTTTAGCACATCCTTTATCGCGATTAACAAGTACTTTCCAACGATTGGATAATGCTCGGACTTAACACCGATACTCCGGTGCTTATGGCTGATTTGTTTGACGACGGGGACTATGTTTTCCAGCCGGTCAATATTGGCTGCGGCCGCAATCACAGCATTCGACAAGGCCGTACGCTGTGTTTTTTTCTTTTGATTCGTCTGATTAAAGATATTCAGCAGCTCAGGGTGATGCTGAAAAAGCAGGTCATAAAATCGGCCTGTGATTTCTTCACCATGCTCTTCTAAGACCGGCACTGTGCTTTTAATGATTTCAATCGTTTTTTCATCGAGCATTCTGAAATCCCCCTAAAGATGTATGCATCTCGATTGACCTGAGAAAAGAATCGTTTTTGAATTCTTTTTTATAGATTTCCCCGTTCAAAAAGGGTTAGCCATTCCAATTTGAGACGGATTCAGGAAAAACCAGATAAACGAAATTGCAGATGGAAAATTGTGGACTTGCCATAGTGTACTTGTCCGATGCAAAATCCTCCTTTTCAGCATTTAATAAAGTACGGGAGGTGAGATGAATGGGTAAAAAATCGAAAGTGTATTACTGTGACCCTAAGTATATTGTGACTGACAAGTATACTGACAAAGAAGTGGTTTACGTCCATCCCATCAAACACATTAACAGAGAACATATCCGTTATGTTCCCCGCCACGTTTATCAGGAAGAAACAATTCACGAAGTCATTGATCCGGGCGATCCGGGGAAATGCGGGTGTAAAAAGGATAAAAAAAGACGCAAAAAGTAATTGGTTCGATTTCTTGCCTCAGCAGACCTCCGTACCTTTTGGCTCCTCTTTTTCAGAGGGGTCTTTTTTCATGCCGTATCTTCAAGCAAATACGTTGTGAGGCGGCAATCCGCCTGATATTCTTGTCATATACAAATTCACAGGAGGCATGATGATGAGCAAAAAAATCGCAGTTCTGATGACAGATCAATTTGAGGATATTGAATATACAAGCCCGGCGGAAGCATTTAAAGAAGCGGGCCACAGTGTGGTGACAATAGATTTAGAAGCAGGGAAAGAAGTGACGGGCAAGCACGGTGAGAAAGTAAAGATCGATCAAGCGATCTCAGACGCAGACCCCAAGGAATTCGATGCGTTATTGATTCCCGGAGGCTTTTCACCGGATCTTCTGCGCGGAGATGACCGCCCGGGTGAATTCACTAAATCATTCGTGGAAAATCAGAAACCCGTTTTCGCGATCTGCCACGGCCCGCAGCTGCTGATTGATACCGACCTTCTTAAAGGAAAAGATATCACGGGATTCCGCAGCATCCGCAAAGACTTAATCAATGCCGGCGCACATTATAAAGATGAAGAAGTCGTCGTGAGCCATAACATCGTAACGAGCAGAACGCCTGACGATTTGGAAGCCTTTAATCGTGAATCATTGAACCTGCTGAAATAAGCGAATAAAAATGCACAGACCCGTTCAGTCTGTGCATTTTTTTATGGATTGATAAAGAAACACCAATAGTTAGACCTATTCTCTTCCCCATCCATAATAAGTAAAATAAAGAGTGGGTTTTTCAACACTCGACGGGAGGTTCACTGATGTGGATGATCATTTTGCTGCTGATCATTTTAATCGGTTTTACCGGTAATATCATTTCGCTTTTGAGAGCGCAAAAACACGCATCTCAAAGAATAATTGAGCTTTTAGAAAAGCAAGGCCGAAAATAATCTGTTAGCGTTGTGTTACCCGTAATAGTAATAATAATTCCGGCAGATTTCCTGAAATATGATTTGATGCCCTTTCTCGTTCGGATGAAGACCTTCTGACATGCACATGCTGCGGAAAGCGGGATTATACGGGTCGATGAGGTCTGTATCAAACAGGTCGGCATACGGTACAGAGAGGATTGTGCAGGCTTCTTTTTGGGCTTTCACATAGTCAGCCAGCTTCAGGCCCAGTTTATTTTTATCAGTATCACGGCGGACGATTTTTCCTTTTGATATTTTTGCTTGTCTCGTTGGGGTCACCACAATGATGCTCGCGCCTTTATTTCCGCTTCGCAGCTGCTGAATCACTTGACAGAAGCCTCCGTAAAATGTGGTGATATCCTTTTCATCTGTGCCGATGGGAATGTGGTTGCACCAATCATCATCTGTTCCCTGGACAATGATGACATCATGTCCCTTTGTTTTAAGCGCTTGCTGATAAATGTTATCGCTTCCGTGGTTGCTCATATTAACGCCGCTGACAGACAGATTGGTTATTTCAGCGTCTGTCCGGTCTTTCAGAATGTCACCAAAGCCGTATTCCGCGCGCAGCCCCCGGGCGACGCTGTCACCTAAGATCGCGATTTTTGAAGCCTTCCGCAGCCTGCTTATGCTGATGAAGTCAATGCTGATATGCCCGCTGTCCGTGATATGCAAAAGCTTGCTGCTTATGTTTTGCGAAGAGACTGTCTTTCCTTCAGAGTTATAAAATTCCTCATTCAGCTTCATTCGGCGTCATCCCTTCCTTTTTATCCTCCGGCATCTTTTTTGACATAAAAAACGGACACGAACAAACAGCGCCATGTTGTCAGTTCAGTGTCCGCAGATGATGATACCGGATCTTTTATGCAGTTCTCTTGCCATTATAGCAGATCTCCATTACTTGTAATAGAGTCTGCTTCAGCATTTAAAACAGCGCTTGCGGGTACGTTTTTGATGTGACCGTCTGCTGCGGGAACGGTGTGTCCGGCGATGCGTCCGTCTTCTGCTGCGGGAACGGTGTGTCCGGTGATGCGTCCGTCTTCTGCTGCGGGAACGGTGTGTCCGGTGATGGGTCCGTCTTCTGCTGCGGGAGCGGTGTGTCCGGTGATGACTCCGTCTTCTGCTGCGGGAACGGTGTGTCCGTTTTCTGCTGCGGGAACGGCGCGAACATTTTTTGGAAACCGGTTCTTGGTATAAATACTCCCCTAAACCTTCTCTTTCCGCAACGGCAACTCCATGTTCAATTTCTTTAACAGAAATAGCGTTCAATTCTGTTCACCTCCCTTTTTCTTTACAACATAACGTATGAAATGTACCCCTCACGTGTATAAGCTTCTCTCTCATATGAGCGAGAAATAGTCATTTATACAACAAAAAGACCCGTGGAAACGGGCCTTTTGCAGGCATTTTGCAGGGAACAAACGCAAACTTAAGATCGATTTATTTCTTCCTCTCGCTCTCCGGCTCGGGGTGAATCATTACCTGTGCTTGTTTGAATTCATTCGTAATAGCTCTTTCAATGCGGTCACACAGGTCGTGCACGTCTTTAATCGCCACGTGAGAGGCTACGACCAAGTGAAAATCAATATACTCCTGCGGGCCGGAGCGTCTTGTACGAAAATCGTGAATTTCAATAAATTCCTGTTGAAATGTTTCGATAATCTTTAAAATTGTTTTTTCTTCCTCTTCCGACAAACGGGTATCAATCAGCGGCGGGAATGCTTCTTTCATTAACTTAAACGCTTCATATATGATATACACCGCCAGCACCATACCTATAATAGGATCAAGTATGTACCACTCCGTTAAGGTAACGACCAAAAGGCTTGCCGCTACGCCTAATGATGTGTACACGTCAGTCAGTAAATGCAGGGCATTCGATTTCATTGCCACGGAATTAACCTTTTCGGCTTCTCTTTTTACGAACTTCGAAACGATCAAATTAATGAGAGCCCCCGCAAGCATCACAACGATTCCCAATACGGGCAGATGAACCGGAGCCGGGTTGACCAGTTTTTGAACGCATTCATATATCATCCAAATCCCTGCCGCAAAAATCAGCATCGTCTCGATGGTCCCCGACAGATTCTCGACTTTTCCATGACCGTACGGATGCCCTGTATCAGCCGGCTTTTTTGAAATCCTGACGGAGATAAAGGCGATGAAGGCGGCGATCAAATCTAAAAAAGAATGAATGGCTTCCGAAAGTATCGCGACAGATCCGGTTATTATCCCCACCACTATTTTGAGCATGACGACCAGGGAATTACTTATAACCGATAAAAAAGCGATTTTAGAGGTGTTTTCCACCGTGATCCTCCTCTTTTTGACTTCTTGTATTTATCGTATCAAACGGCATTCGTGTGGGTCTACGGCAACGTTTTTCACAAAAGCCATACATGTAACTCACTATAAACTAAGTTGGAAAGCGACAAAACAGGCGAACCTTTCTTTCAGCACTCAAGTCCCATTGACAAGATATAACCGCTTACATTATAGTAGTTTCATGAATAACCACTACGGAGGATGTTTATGGACGATGTTCTGAAAGAATTACAGAAGTTTGGATTTTCTCAATATGAATGTAAAGCATATATCGGCTTGTTGAAACACTCGCCTGTTACCGGATATGAAATCAGCAAAAGGTCAGGCGTCCCCCGCTCAATGATCTATGAGGTATTGGGGAAATTAGTTGATAAAGGCGCTGTCCATATTGTGCCGTCTGATCCGGTTACATATGCCCCGCTGGCCGGAAAGGAATTAATCGACCGGCTCCGGCACGATTTCGAGAGCTCATTCGGCTACCTTGAGGAAAAGTTATTGGCGCTGGAAAGCGAGCAGGAGATGAATGTCATCCGCCGCATCAGCACAAATGATCATGTCATCAATGAGATGAAGGAAATGATTGAAAAAGCCGAGGAAGAGTTGTGGCTGTCTGTCTGGGAACAGCAGATTCCCTTTATTCAAGAAGCCGCTAATAAACGCGCCGCCGAACAATTGCCCGTCTTTTCGATTGTGTTCGGCCCTCCGGAAGTGAAGCTCGGAAATACGACAAATCATAATATGTCTCCTGAAGTGGCGGAGAAACGGATGGGCGGAAGATTAACGATAGCTGCCCGAGATAATAAAGAAGTCTTAATCGCCAATTTTTCTCCGCAGACGAATGCCTGGGCCATTAAATCAGAAGACCCCGCTCTCGTTCTCGTGGCCATGGAATATATGAGGCACGATCTGATGTTCGCAGAGCTTGTGAAAGAAGTCGGAGCTGAAAAAGTTGAAGGCCTGATGAAACAAAACCATTCGTTATTTCATGTCGTCACCGGAAATCGGTTCATATAAATGTGAACCGTATTTTCTTTGATTTTTTCATTAGTCGTTATCATTATAATCTCTATGAAAGGAGTATAAAAAATGATTAACACAGAAGTGCAAAAAACCGCCGTTTCCCGGGAAATGAACGATACGTTTTTACAGGGGGTGCGGGATTGTGTGCCTACGCTGCTGGGCTATATGAGCATCGGTTTTGCTTTCGGCATCGTCGGGGTTGCCTCTCATCTAAGCATTCTTGAAATCTGTTTGTTATCCTTGTGTGTCTATGCCGGCGCCGCCCAATTTATTATTTGCTCGCTCCTTGTTTCCGGGAGTCCGATTTCCGCCATTATTTTAACGACGTTTATCGTCAATCTGCGTCACCTTCTGCTGAGCCTGACCATCGCGCCGTATTTCACGAAATACTCTCTGGCGAAAAATATCGGCTTCGGGGCTCTGCTTACTGACGAATCTTTCGGAGTAGCGGTGAACAAAGCGGCTCAGAACGGCAGGTTATACGATAAGTGGATGAACGGCCTCAATATAACCGCTTACATGTGCTGGGTTATTTCCTGCGTGATGGGCGGGCTTCTCGGACAATGGATATCTGATCCTTACGCTCTCGGCCTGGACTTTGCTTTGCCCGCTATGTTTGCGGCGCTGCTTGTGCTGCAATTGCAGTCGTCCGCTTCGGAAAAGCTGAAGCACAGCCTCTCCTTAATTCTCTATATGATCATTTTTATGGTCTTGTTATCGTATTTCGTCCCGTCACACATCGCGGTCATCGTCTCAACCGTGATTGTGGCAACGATCGGGGTGGTGACGGACAAATGAGCATCAGCACACAAATGATCTGGATTATACTCGGCTGCATGATTGTTACACTTGTGCCGCGCATTGTTCCGTTTATATTTGTCCGGAACATTCAGATGCCTGAATTGGCTTTAAAATGGCTCTCCTTTATTCCGCTTTGCATTTTGACGGCTCTGGTAACGGAAAGCATGATTGTGAAAACAAACAGCGCTTTGACCTTTGATTGGAAAGCAATGATCGTTCTCATTCCGACATTGCTTTGCGCGATGCTGACAAAAAGCTTATCCATCACGGTCATCACGGGAGTCGTGCTGATGGCCGCCGTCAGGCTGATATGGTGACAATCAAAAGCCTCCATTCCATAGAATGGAGGCTTTACCTTTATGATGTCGGATTTTCTTCTTCCGTCTCTGATTCCTCGGCTTCGGCGTTTATGCTTTGCTGCTGTTCCCAATGATCCCGCTGCAATCTTTCTTTGGCGATGGTAAACATGAAATTCACGGCGCAGCACCCCTTCCCTGTTTTGCTTATACTATGTACTGTACTCATTTCCCCGTGCAGTATTCACAAAACATAAAAAAGCAGCCTGCCGCATGGAGCGGCCGGACTGCTTTTTATTTTCAGTACGTGATCAGGAAGTATTTTTTCTTTCCGCGGCGCAGTACGGTAAATTGATCTTCAATGCGGTCTTCCGCAGTCAGAAGATGCCCGATGTCCGTCCGGCGCTCGCCGTTAATGTAAACAGCTCCGTTTTGAATGTCTTCGCGGGCCTGCCGTTTTGAAGGCGACAATTTAGATTCCACTAGCACGTCTACTAAAGACAGTTCTTCAGAGCGGTCTTTTTCAAACGAAGGTACATCTTTAAATCCTACCTTGACGTCTTGAGCGGAAAGCTCTTTAATATTGCCGCTGAACAGCGCCTGGGAGATATGAACGGCCTGCTCAAGCGCTTCACGGCCGTGTACAAGAACCGTCACCTCTTCAGCGAGACGTTTCTGCGCTTCTCTTTTCTCAGGAGCTGTCTCCGTTTTTTCAGCATAAGCTTCAATTTCCTCTTTTGACAAGAAAGTAAAGTATTTTAAGTATTTGACGACGTCGCGGTCATCAGTATTGATCCAGAACTGGTAGAATTCGTACGGCGATGTTTTTTCTTTATCAAGCCAAATGGCGCCGCCTTCCGTTTTGCCGAATTTCGTGCCGTCAGCTTTTGTGACGAGCGGAATGGTAAGACCGAAAGCTTTCGCCCCTTCTTCTTCTGATTTTCTGATCAGTTCAAGACCGGCCGTGATGTTGCCCCACTGGTCACTGCCTCCGATTTGGAGTTTGCAGTTCTTTTCTCTGTACAGATTCAGAAAATCGTAGGATTGCAGGATCATGTAGCTGAATTCCGTGTAAGAAATTCCGGTTTCAATTCTTGAGCTTACAGTATCTTTCGCAAGCATGTAGTTAATTCCGAAGTTCTTTCCGACGTCACGGAGAAATTCAATGATGCTCAGCTTTCCGATCCAATCAAAGTTGTTCGCTATGACAGCGGGGTTTTCTCCTGCCTCGAAATCTAAAAATCGGGAAAGCTGATTTTTAATTTTTTGCGACCATTCGACAACGATATCCTGAGTATTTAACGTACGCTCCGCTTTTTTGCCGCTCGGATCGCCGATCAGTCCCGTCGCGCCGCCTACAAGCGCAATCGGATGGTGGCCTGCAAGCTGGAAACGGCGCAGTGTCAATATCGGCAGAAGGTGTCCGATGTGCAGGCTGTCAGCCGTCGGGTCAAACCCTGAGTATAAACGGATTTTTTCTTCGCTCAGCTGTTTATTCAGTCCTTCTTCATCCGTCATTTGCTGGATTAAGCCGCGGAATGATAAATCCTCTAATAAGTTAGTCATTTTGTCTGCTCCTTTGTTTATGAAAATAAAAAACGCCCCTTCGTTTAAAACGAAGGGACGATATAATCGCGGTACCACCCTACTAATAAAAACATAAAAAAGCTTTTATCACTCTTTTTGATAACGGACCGTGTCCGTTCTTTCACTACTGAAAGCCTTGGAATAGCTTTGTTCGCAAAAGCGGTTCATGAGTGTATTCGGCATATCTTATGTGCTGATTTTCACCGGCCATCAGCTCTCTGGAACAATCAGATATCCTACTTGTCTCAATCAAAACCTTTTCTTATGAAGCTTACTCATTTTTAACATAAATAAAATACGATGTCAACGCCGTCTTTAATCTTCCATTGTTGACAGGTCGCCTGCCGGCAGGTTCAGCTCCCATGCCTTCAGCACACGTCTCATGATTTTTCCGCTCCGTGTTTTCGGAAGTTTATCTTTGAATTCAATTTCCCGCGGTGCGGCATGCGCGGCAAGCCCCTGTTTTACAAAGAGGCGAATGTCCTCCTTCAGCTGATCAGATGGCTCATGCCCTTCTCTGAGCGCGATAAACGCTTTAATAATTTCTCCCCGGACAGGGTCCGGCTTTCCGATGACGCCGGCTTCGGCAATCGCCGGATGTTCAACAAGTTTGCTTTCGACTTCAAACGGGCCGACGCGCTCGCCGGATGTCATGATGACATCATCGACTCTGCCTTGGAACCAAAAATAACCGTCTTCATCCATATAAGCAGAATCTCCGGAAACATACCAGCCGCCCGGCATAAAATAAGAATCATATTTCTCTTTGTTGTTCCAAATGGAATCCATCATCGACGGCCAGCCCTTTTTAATGGCGAGATTTCCCATTCGGTACGGCGGAAGCTCATTTCCCTGATTGTCAACGATCGCCGCTTCCACTCCCGGAATCGGTTTCCCCATTGAGCCCGGCTTGATCTCCATGCAAGGATAATTGCAGATGAGCTGTCCGCCCGTTTCTGTCATCCACCACGTGTCGTGGATGCGCTTGCCGAATACTTTATGTCCCCACTTGATGACCTCGGGGTTCAAAGGTTCTCCGACACTCAGGACGTGACGAAGTGAAGTAAGGTCAAATTTGGATGCCATTTCATCTCCGGCGCCCATAAGCATTCTGAAAGCCGTCGGAGCGCTGTACCAGACGCTGACACCAAGCTTCTCAATCGTGCCGTACCAGTTTTCCGGACTGAATCTGCCGCCGACGATCACATTCGCCGCTCCGTTCAGCCACGGCGCAAATATCCCGTACACCGTCCCGGTCACCCAGCCCGGGTCCGCAGTGCACCAATAAATATCGTCTTCTTTAAGATCAAGCACCCACTTGCCGGTCTGGTATTGCTGAATCATGGCTTCATGAACGTGGAGCACACCTTTTGGCGTTCCGGTAGATCCTGATGTGTAGTGAAGCAGGTAGCCGTCTCTTCTGTCCATCCATTCAATATCAAGTCTCGTGCTTTCTCCCTCAGCCGCTTTATCATAATGAATGATTTTATCTCCCGCTTCTTTGCTGCCGCCGACAATGAAAATATGCTCGAGGTCGGGCAGGCTGTCCGCCGGAATCCGTTCGGCCAGTTCAGGTGTCGTCACGACAACCTTTGCCTGGCTGTTCAACAGGCGGTCTTTGACGGCGCCTTCCATAAACGCTTCAAATAAAGGGCCGGCGATCGCACCGATTTTAATTGCGCCGAGCATGATAAAGTACAGCTCCGGCGAACGCGGCATGAAAATAAAAACGCGGTCCCCTTTTTCCACGTTTCCATACCGTCTCAGTACATTTCCCGCCCGGTTCGATTCCTCCATCATTTCTTTAAATGTGTATTTTTCATTCCGATTTGCGTCCTTGTAATACAGCGCTACTTTGTTTTTTCGAAATGATTCGGCATGACGGTCAATTGCTTCGTACGCCGCATTCAGCTTCCCCGTCTGATGCCAGGAAAACTCCGCTTCGACCTCTTTCCAATCGAAGCTGCGGTACGTTTCCTCATAATTTCGCAGATGATAATTCCCCTTTTCCGCCGGCAACGCTTTCAAATTCATGCAACATCCCCCTTTGCTTATCTATAGACTAATTATAGTAGATGTTCACAGTTTTCTCAATTTTTAAAATATAAATTACAACACTATTGAAAACGCTTTATATTTTGTTATGCTTAAGAGAGATGTGTTTTTATTAAGAACCGACAGGCGGTGAATCAGTGAAACATCATAAAACGTACCATTCTTCATCAATTCAGACAGCAGCCGGCCCTCTATTGGTAGAAGGGCCCGTTCCTCCAAAGGACCTAGCACAGTATGAGTTTCATGAAGGCCTGACAGCCTTTCGCCTTCCTCATGAACAGCACAAAGCGTTAATCGAGATCGCCGGGCTTCCTGAAGGTCGGATCATTATCGCCAGGGACGGACAGACGATTATCGGCTATGTGACGTATTTATATCCTGATCCGCTTGAACGGTGGTCTGACGGCAATATGGAAGATCTCCTTGAGCTCGGGGCGATCGAGGTCGCTCCCGGCTACAGGGGCTGTTCTGTCGGAAAAACGTTGCTGACAGTCAGCATGATGGATGAACAGATGGAACGCTACATCATCATGACGACGGAATATTACTGGCATTGGGATTTAAAAGGAATGAAAAAAGATGTGTGGGAATACAGAAAGATCATGGAAAAGATGATGAATGCCGGGGGTCTTGTCTGGTTTGCAACGGATGAACCGGAAATCAGCTCTCATCCGGCCAATTGTCTGATGGCCCGCATCGGCAGGCACGTCAGTCAGGAGTCAATTGAACAGTTCGACAGGCTTCGTTTTTATCAGCGGTTTATGTATTGACTGACATACAAAGGGGATAAAAAGATGATTGCAGAACAAATCATGAAACGGGACGTCATCACCGTCTCAAAACACGACTCCGTTGAAACAGCCGTCCGTAAAATGAAGGTATATCATATCCGCCATCTCCCTGTCATCAACGACGAGCTGCATGTCATCGGTATTGTCACAGACAGAGACATTAAACAGGCCGGCCCCGGCAGCTTCGAACAAAAGGAACGCGGCGCGTTTCTGACAAACAAAGTGGAGACCATTATGAAGCGGAATGTCATCTGCGCCCATCCGCTTGATTTTGTGGAAGAAATATCCGCTTCCTTTTATGAGCACGGCATCGGCTGTCTGCCGATTACGGTAAATCATAAGCTGACGGGCATTTTAACGAAAACCGACGTGCTACGGACTTTCGTCAGCCTGACAGGCGCGGCCCAGCCGGGATCACAGGTGGAAATCCTGGTGACGGATATGACAAAAAGCCTTGCTGATCTCAGCTGCATGTGCCGTGATCTTCAGCTGCAAATCCTGAGTGTGCTCGTCTATCCCCATGATTCCGCCGGGTCGAACATTCTCGTCTTCCGGGTGAAGACGATGAATCCGCTCCCTTTTATCCGTGCCGTTCATGAAGCCGGATACAATGTCTTATGGCCGAAACATTTGAGGGATCAGCCATGAGAGACAGCGTTTTTGTTTACTCGCCTTCTTATCAGACGTATCAATTTCATCAGGATCATCCGTTCAATCAGCAGCGCGTGCTTTTAACATACGATCTGCTTCAGGCGGCGGACGCGTTTGACGATGGAGACATCGTCACACCGCGCACGGCCACTAAAGAAGAGCTGGCTCTCGTTCATACGGAGGATTATATACAGGCGGTGGAACTTGCGGGTGCGGGCCGGCTCCCTGCCGCAGAAGGAGAAAGCTACGGTCTCGGAACGGAAGACACCCCCGTTTTTGCCGGCATGCATGAAGCTGCGTCGCTTCTGGTGGGCGGCACCTTAACAGCGGCAGATTATGTCATGACGGGACAAGCCAGGCATGCCTGCAATTTAGGAGGAGGCCTTCACCACGGCTTCCGCGGCAGGGCGTCAGGCTTTTGTATCTATAATGACAGCGCCGTGGCCATCCAATACATCCAGAAGAACTACGGGGCAAAAGTGTTATACATTGATACAGACGCCCACCACGGCGACGGCGTTCAATTTACGTTTTACGACAGGTCTGATGTCTGCACTGTTTCTTTTCACGAGACCGGGCGTTATTTATTTCCCGGGACGGGGCAGGTACTGGAAAAAGGAAGCGGACAAGGCTACGGCTATTCTTTTAACATTCCGCTGGACGCTTTTACAGAGGACGATTCCTTTCTCCACGCTTACAAAACGGCCGCCTCTGAAATTGCGGCTTTTTTTAAGCCGGATGTGATTCTTACCCAAAACGGTGCGGACGCCCATTATTACGACCCATTGACACACCTGTCCAATACAATCTCCATTTATCAGGAGATCCCGCGGCTCGCTCATTCATTAGCCCATCAATATTGCAGCGGCAGATGGATCGCGGTCGGCGGCGGCGGATACGATATTTGGAGAGTCGTCCCGAGAGCATGGAGCCGCATTTGGCTTGAGATGAAAGGGATTGATCCCGGGGAGCGCATACCGCAGAAATGGATTGATAAATGGCAGAAGCATTCCCCCTGCACGCTGCCCGCTTTTTGGAGTGATCCTGAACAATTATATCCTCCGATTCCACGCAAAGAAGAAATTTCAGAAAAAAATGCCCAAACCGTGGAAAAAGCACTTTTTGCCATCCGGTCTGAGCAGCGGTATAAAACAAAATAAAAAACGACCTTATGAGGAGGTCGTTTTTTTGATCACGATTTCTACACGGCGGTTTTCTTTCATATGTCCGGGACTTTTGTTGTCCTTCACAGGTTTCGTATCCGCATACCCGGCAGAGATAAACCGTTTGGCGGAAAAGTCTTCATTCGCGGTAAAATACCGGATCACACTCGCCGCTCTTGCAGACGACAGCTCCCAGTTCGACGGGAATTGATAGGTGGAAATCCGGCGGCTGTCCGTATGGCCTTCTACCTGTATGTCATTCGGAATTGTTTTTAAAAGCACCGCGATCTGATGCAGAACCGGCTCGGCGTTTTTCAGCACATCCGCTTTTCCCGTCTGAAACAGAACGGCCTCCTGCAGCACAAGAACCACTCCGCGCTCATCGCGCTTCGCCGTCAATTTGGAACTCAAATGATGCGCTTTTATGTATGTCTTCACGTTTTGTAACAGCAAATCCTGTTCTTTATTTTCGTTTGCTTTGTCTGATGACGCCGGTTCACCTCCGCTGCCGTTTGTATGAATCGATGAAACGGCAGATTGAAATTTTTCCGCGTCTATTTGCGACATCGAAAAAAGCAAGATAAAGAACACGAGAATGAGCGTGATCAAGTCAGCGAACGTCACCATCCATCTCGGTGAACCGCCGGAATGTTCCGGTTTGTTTCTTCTTTCAAAACGCTCTTTTCTAAGCTTCATGGACAGCGCCCTTTTTCTTGTTCGCAGGCTGTCCTTTACGCCAGTCTTCTCTTGAGCTGAAGACGACGAGCTGACTTTCGAGGTTGCGGGGATTTTTGCCCGATTGGATGCCGACAACCCCTTCGATCATGACCTGTTTGATGAAAATTTCACTTTCCGTTTTTTCTTCAAGCTTTGCCGCGATTGGGATAAACACCAAATTGGCAAGCAGCGCTCCGTACAGCGTCGTCAATAGCGCAACGGCCATGTTCGGTCCGAGGGTATGCGGATCATTTAAGTTTTTGAGCATGAGAACGAGTCCGACAAGCGTCCCAATCATTCCCCAGGCGGGTGCGAAATCACCGGCTTTTTCAAAAACGCGTCTTCCTTTTCTGTGTCTTTCTTCCATTGCGGCGATCTCAGAATCCATCACCAGCCGGATCGTTTCCTCGTCCCAGCCGTCAATCGCAAGCAAAAGCCCTTTTTTTAAAAACGGATCTTTGATCTCCCGCGCCTGGTCATCCAGAGACAGAAGCCCCTGCCTGCGCGCCTGCTCCGAAAGGCTGACAAATACTCTGACAAGCTCTTTCACATTGTCATCCTGACGGGAGAATACCTGTTTCAGAACAGAAGGGGTTTTCTTTAAATCCCTCGGCGGAAAGCTGATAAAGACCGCCGCGGCAAGGCCGCCTGTGACGATTAAAAAAGAAGTCAGATCCAAAAATGAACTGATTCCCGCCAGTCCCGTCCCTGACAGAATACCGATTGCGACAATAATACAGCCTAACATAAAGCCAACGGGCGTCAGATAATCAAAACGTTTCATATCTTCTCCTTACTCAAGTAAAAAAGCAAGATTCCACCCCTCAGAGTGAAGCTTGCTTTTCCGTTTTTTTATGACTTGGTTGATTGTCTTAATTCGATGCGGTGAGGCAATTCGACGATATGCTCTTCAACCGGCTCTTTGTTCATCAGTTTTGTCAAAAGTCTCATCGCCACGGCGCCGATATCGTACGTAGGCTGCACGACTGTTGAAAGCTGAGGGCGGACCATCAGGCTCAATCTCGTATTGTCAAAACCGATAATATCAAGATCATCAGGTATCGAAAGACCTTGATCTTGGGCCGCATGGATAATGCCGAGGGCCATTTCATCCGTCGCAGAAAGAATCGCCGTCGGTTTCCGGTCAAGGCCCATCAAGCTTTGAAGCGCCTCCATACCGGAATCATAAGTGTAATCGCCTTCCGCTACGAATTGCTCGTTAAACGGAATCGCCGCTTCTTCAAGCGCCCGTTTGTACCCTTGCAGTTTTTTCGAACGGTTGATTGGCTCTTGCATCGGTCCGGAGACGAATGCAATATCACGATGCCCTTTATCAATGAAAAGCTTAACGGCATCATAAATCGCCTGTTCATAATCAATGGCGACAGAAGGCGTCTCGCCCTGTTCTTCCACTGATGCAGCCAAGACGATCGGCACAGGAGAGCGCTTAAATTCTTCGACATGCTCGTCCGTAATGTTGCCGCCCATAAATACGATACCGTCCACTTGTTTGCCGAGCATCGTATTTAACAGATGCAGTTCTTTCTCAAGATTTTGATCCGAGTTGCTTAAAATAATATTATATTTGTACATCGTCGCGATATCTTCAATTCCACGCGCAAGTTCCGAGTAGAAAATGCTTGAGATATCAGGGATGATGACGCCGACCGTTGTCGTTTTTTTGCTTGCAAGCCCTCTTGCCACCGCGTTCGGGCGGTAGCCGAGCCGGTCAATGGCTTCCAATACTTTTTTTCTGGTCGTCGGTTTTACATTCGGGTTGCCGTTCACGACGCGGGAAACAGTCGCCATACTGACATTTGCTTCTCTGGCCACATCGTATATCGTAATGTTGCTCACTGAAACCACTCCTTTTACTGGATACACTTATCCTTATCTATAGCATAAACACTTTATGTAAAGAAATGTCGTACGATTTCGCATTCTGTCGTTTATGATTGTAAGCGTAAGTCAGTAGTGTACATTATTTTTCATTATTCATCAAATTTAAATATCTCTCATGAAATTATACACGTTTTTCCCAATGATGAAAACGTTCACTTTCATTTTATAATTAAATAAAATGAAGATACGAAAAAAAAGCCGCGCGAGGCGGCCTTTAAAGAGCGGAACGTTGTATTATGCTTTTACTTTCAGCATCGGCTTTAATTCGTTCAGCCATTTCTCGAATTCAGGGATATCCATCTGCTGCGCAGAGTCTGAAAGGGCAACGGAAGGATCAGGGTGTACTTCGGCCATCACGCCGTCAGCGCCGATCGCAAGCGCCGCTTTTGCTGTCGGAAGCAGGAGATCGCGGCGGCCTGTTGAGTGTGTGACGTCAACAAACACCGGCAAGTGAGTTTCCTGTTTCAAAATCGGCACGGCAGAAATGTCGAGTGTGTTTCTCGTTGCCGTTTCGTACGTTCTGATTCCGCGCTCACAAAGAATGATTTGGTCGTTTCCTTGTGACATGATGTATTCAGCTGCATTGATGAACTCTGAAATTGTTGCGGCAAGACCGCGTTTTAACAATACCGGCTTTTTAACGGAACCGGCGGCTTTCAGCAATTCAAAGTTTTGCATGTTCCGCGCGCCGATCTGAATGACGTCAATGTAATCAATCGCTTGCTCAATGTGGGCGGGCGTTACGATTTCACTGATCACCGCGAGGTCATATTCATCAGCGACGCGTTTAAGAATTTGCAGGCCTTCTACGCCGAGACCTTGGAAATCATACGGACTTGTGCGGGGTTTAAACGCGCCCCCGCGCAGGATTTTAATGCCTTGTTTTTTCGCTGCGGCCGCGACTTCGGCAACCTGCTCATAGCTTTCTACGGCACAAGGTCCGACGATGAATCTCTGATCGCCGTCACCGATTTTTTCACCTTTAATGTCAACGATCGTATCTTCTGCTTTTTTCTTCCGGGAGACGAGCAACGCTTTGCTGTGATCCTCTTCTTGAAGTTCAAGTCCGGCTTTGAAAATTTCTTTGAAAATATGCTGGATCGTTGAGTTTTCAAATGGGCCGTCATTGCTTTCAATAATGCGGTTAAGCATTGTACGCTCTCTGACAGGGTCAAATCGGTTGACACCCTGTGCTTCCTTTGCTTTACCGATTTCTTTTACAACGGCTCCGCGTTCATTGATTAATTTAAGGATTTCTAAGTTTAGTGCGTCTGCTTGCTGTCTTAGACTCTCTAATTCCTTGTTGCTCATCTTTTTCATCCCTTCTATGCTATGTTTTATTTTAATGGTTAACATGCATCTTACTACAGTTATGCGAAAATAGGAATATGAAATAATAAATTTTTTCACATTCGACTTTATCACAAAAACGCTTTTAAGCTTTTATGCGTTGAAGCAGTATATATTGATATCCTACATGATCCGGCTGAAATGATCAATAGTTTTTTTCAAAAAAAAACCGCCGGTATCAACCGGCGGCCAGCAATTATGAAAGGTGCTGCTCTATTGCGTTTTTTGTGATTTGTGAATGAGACGCGTGCCATTTCACTTCGCCGTTTGTAATAACGAATACTTGCGGGCTTTCATGTTTCACGCCGTATGCCTCGGCGATATAGTTTGAAAGCGGCCGGCTGTCCTGCACATGCAGGTAATAAGAAGGTACTTCTGAATGCTCCGATGCAAAGGCGTCAAACTCCTGAAACGCGGCTTGGCTGATCGGGCAGGTTGTGCTGTGTTTTAAAAACACGAGCGTGTTTTCTTTCTCAGCGGCATTTTTGAACTCTTCTTCAGACGATATCAGCTGTTTTGTCATGTCGGTTATCTCTCCTTATTGAAGATCAGCGATTTGCCTGACCGGCTTTTTCCCCGGCGTCTTCCGCTTCGGCCTTGATGCTTTGGGCCGTGTCCTGCATTTCGCTTCTCGTCTCTTCGGCTTTCTCGGTTAGTGTGCTCTTAGAACGGTCTTTTAAATCCTTCACTTTATTCATAATCTGACCTGACTGATCAGCTACCAGCTGGGTGATATTAGATGTTTTGTCCTTGGCGATGCTGACATATTGAGAGCCTTTTTCTTTCGCGTCGGCCGTCATTCTGTCCGTCTTATCCTTTAACGCAGAAGCCTGACTGCCGAGATCGTCGCGCAGCTCCTTACCTGATTTAGGCGCCAGAAACAGCGCCGTTGTCGCGCCGATAATTCCCCCGATCAGCGTTCCGATTAAAAAATCCTTACTATTGATTCCATCTTTGCTCATTATGATTCCTCCTTAGTGGATTTTTCTTATGATTAAAGCGATGTTTTTTTCTTTTGCTTCCACTTGTCCCATATTTCCATAGCGGCCTGGCTCCAGGTGACAACCTGACTGATCTTGTCCTGATTCTCTCTTACAGAGGCCGTAACGGAACCTGCTGCCTGCTTTATGGATGTATTAAACTGCTGGACGGAAGTTCCCACTTCCTGGACAGCATGGACAACCGTATTTAATTTCTCTGATTTTTCCTGAATGTCTTCCGCGAGACGGTTTGTCTTATGTAACAGCTCGGTTGTCTCTGCGGTAATGCCTTTCATCTGCCCTTCAAGGCCGTCTAAAGTCGAGGCTACGTTTGTTAAAGTCATCTGCACGGACTTTAATGTTTTGGACAGATAGATGACGAGGATGAGAAATGCAACGGCAATGAGTGCGACGCTTAAGTAAAGAATGATGATCATCTAATACCTCCTTAATGCAGGATATAGTGGTATATACCCAATTCTTAAAATGATAAACATATATGAAAGGTCTGTATGTATACTATTTCTCCGTTTATCGGTAAATCCCTTTGCAGCACGCGCAAAAAAGCAGTGAGAGCCCCACTGCTTTTTCGTTACGCTATGACGTTTTCATAGGCCCTCATATATTTTTGAATGTCTCCGGCGCCCATGAAGATCAGTACTGCGCCTTCATGCGCTTTTAACACGGAAGTGTCATTTTCTTCAATGAGTTCTGCGTTATCGATTTTTTCCTGAAGATCCGTGATCGTGAGCTTGCCGACGTTCTCACGGGCAGAGCCGAAAATGTCGCACAGATACACGCGGTCGGCCGCGCTTAAGCTTTCTGCGAATTCATCCAGGAATGATTGCGTCCGTGTAAACGTATGCGGCTGAAATACCGCGATGATTTCACGTTCGGGATATTTTTGGCGCGCCGCCTCAATCGTGACTTTGATTTCAGTCGGATGGTGGGCGTAGTCGTCGATCAGTACCTGGCTGCCGATCACTTTTTCATTGAATCTGCGTTTGACGCCGCCGAATGATTCAAGTCCGAGCTTAATCATGTTCACGTCTATCTCTTCATAGTGGCAGAGCGCAATGACCGCTAAGGAATTGAGGACATTATGATGGCCGTATGCCGGGATGTAGAACGTATCGTAAAACGTATTGCGGACAAAGACGTCAAATGTCGTGCCTTCCGTATTTTTTACGATGTTTCTCGCTTGAAAATCGTTTTCTTCTCCCGTGCCGTAATAAACGACAGGCACATTGGCGTGAATTTTCGGCAGGTACTCGTCATCACCGCAGGCAATGATGCCTTTGTTGACTTGAAGCGCCATGTTTTGGAAAGCATCAAACACATCGTCAATGTTGGCGAAATAATCAGGGTGGTCAAAATCAATATTCGTCATAATCGCATAATCAGGCTGATAGCTTAAGAAATGACGGCGGTACTCGCAAGCTTCAAATACAAAGTATTCGCTGCTTTCATTTCCTCTGCCCGTTCCGTCCCCGATAAGAAACGAAGTCGGCTTCGCCTGCTGCATCACGTGTGCCAAGAGGCCCGTTGTGGACGTCTTGCCGTGTGCGCCCGTTACCGCGACACTTGTGTATTTTTTCATATATTCAGCTAAAAATTTATGATATCTGATCACAGGAATCCCTTCATCGAGCGCCTTTGCAATTTCCGGATGAGAATCAGGGAATGCGTTTCCGGCGATTACCGTTAAGCCGGGTTTGATGTTATCGGCGCTGAACGGATAGATCGGGATGTTTCTTTTTTCAAGGGCAGCCTGAGTGAAAATCTGCTTCTCGATATCCGATCCCTGCACCTGATACCCCGTATCATGCAGGATTTGAGCAAGCGGGCTCATACCTGTCCCTTTTATTCCAACAAAATGATAAACAGTCATAATCGTACCTCCAACAAACGTCTATCTGTTCCCCAGTATATGACGCTCATTTCATTTTGCGACCGCAGCGGGCGAAAAGCCCGCACAGCGGCGCTTCCATTTATTTTTACGTTATCGTCAGTATCTGTAACTTTCTTTTTGATTAAACCTGCCGCATGATATTTCAGCGCGTGACAGTGATGCAGTTTTGATGGTCCATCCACTATCATACCATGTTTGTGAGAAAAATGAACGATATTCTTATTCTTGAGAAATGTCAGCGGCCGTAATCAGCACTTCACGCGGTTTGCTGCCCTTCGCTTCTGAGATCATGCCTTCGGCTTCCATCATGTCAATCAGCCTCGCGGCGCGGTTATAACCGATTCTGAACCTTCTTTGAAGGCTTGAGGTGCTGGCGCTGTTTTGCTCCACGACGAATTGGCACGCCTCAGGAAACAGTTCGTCTTCTTCCTTAAGGGCGGTTCCCTGCCTGATCAGTTCTTCCTGTTCAAACAAATAAGAAGGCGGCAGCTGCTTTCTGACATGAGAGACGACGCGGTCAATCTCTCTGTCGGATACAAAGTTGCCCTGCAGGCGCACCGGTTTTCCGGTACCGTTTTCCCAGTACAGCATGTCGCCTTTTCCGAGCAGCTTTTCCGCTCCCGCCATGTCGATGATCGTTCTGGAATCTACCTGGCTTGAGACGGAGAATGCAATCCTCGTCGGTATGTTCGCCTTGATCATTCCGGTAATGACATCGACAGACGGACGCTGTGTCGCGACAAGCAGATGAATGCCGCAGGCTCTCGCTTTCTGCGCGATTCTGGCGATGCTTTCTTCCACATCGTTCGGCGCGACCATCATTAAATCGGCAAGCTCATCAATGACCACTACGAGGTAAGGGAGCTTTTCGCCTGTCTTATGATCGGCCGTTAATTCATTAAAGCGTCCGATATCTCTCACACCCGAATGGGCAAACAGTTCATACCGCCGTTCCATCTCTTCCACAACCCATTTTAACGCGGCGGTCGCGGCTTTGGCGTCCGTGATGACGGGGCTGACCAAATGCGGAATTTGGTTATAAGGCGCAAGCTCGACCATTTTCGGATCAATCAGAAGCATTTTGACATCACTCGGATCCGCCTTATAAAGCAGACTGACCAAAATGGTATTGATGCAGACGCTTTTTCCCGATCCTGTCGCACCCGCTATCAACCCGTGCGGCATCTTTTTCAAATCAATGACGACCGGGTTTCCGGAAATATCGACACCGAGCGCGGCTGTAAGCGGAGACGGATTCGTCCTGAAAGCGGCGCTTCTGATCATCTGCCTTAAATCGACGACTTTGCTTACGCGGTTCGGAACTTCAATGCCGATCGTGTTTTTACCGGGGATCGGCGCCTCAATCCGAATATCCTTGGCAGACAGGCTCAGTTTAATATCATCTGCTAAGTTTGTAATTTTGTTTACTTTCACTCCGGGCTCAGGATGCACTTCAAAACGTGTGACGGACGGGCCTTGTGTGACATGAACGACTTGGGCGCGCACATTAAAGTTTTTCAGCGTAACGTTTAAAAGCTCGCGCTGTTCTTCAATCCACGATTGGTCGTCATGTCTTTGCGCCGGCGGTACGTCCAGAAGCGACAGATTCGGAAAGACATAGCTCGCTCCGCCCTCTGGCGTCTTCGTCTGCTTGTGTTTATCGCTTTTAAGCATCATGACGTTAAACGGAACATTGCGCTCTTTCGGCTGCTCCGCTTTTCTCACAGTCTGAGGCTGTCCGTGATGCTCCGTTTTTTCTTCGGCAGGCCGGGACGGGGCATCGGCCGTCTCAATGCTTACAGGTTCAGGCTCGGGGTCTGAATGCCGCTCTGCTTCATTGTACTCAGGCTGAGAGTCTGCTTCCTGTTTCGCGTCGGGTTCAGCTGATTCGGGCTTGTCTTCAGACTGCGGCTGAATTTCCTCGTATCCGGGTTCTGTGTATGTATACACCGGTTCTTCTGCGGTTTCAAAAGGCGGTGCTTTTTCCGGCTCAGGCTCCTGATGTTCCCCCTCCGGCGCCGCTTGTTCCTCTGTGATTTCAGCCGTGCGGGATGCTTCATACTCAGGCTCTCTTATAGGCTGCGGGCGGGTTTGTTCATGCTCTTGTTCTTCTGTAAAGCCGGCAGACTCCGCGCTTTCGGTGTGCTCCAGCTCTTCAGCCTGCTGCGGTTCTGGTGCTGCAAACACTTGCTCTTTTGCATTCTCAGCCTCGGTGTGAAGCTCCTCTTTTTTAACGGCCGGAATTTCTTCCGTTTCTTGTTTCGCAAACGGTTCTGGCCGGTCATTCGTCTGTTTTGTTATACCGGATGTTGTGAAGACGGGCTCTTTTTCCGTTTCCTGACCGGATTTTGGCGGAACAAATTGCTCCTCTGACAGCAATGTTACGTTCTCTTCACGCCGCTTTTCGGAAATAGGCGCTTTTTTGATGCTGTGCTGAGATTGAAAGCCGTAAACCGGTGAAGGAATGGATGACGGTTTAAAGGGCTTTTTCACCGTATCAGGCTCTTTATGTGTATGCTGTTTCCGCTCCGTTTGCTCCTTCCCGGCGGCATAACCCCGGGACGGCTGGCGGCGTTCGTGCCTTTCCCGCTGTCTTTGGTTTTGCTCCGTTCGCTTATAGCCGTCCGGAACGACCGGGAAGCGGAAATTCCCTTTCGGATATTCGTAATATATTTTAGGATCTTCCATGCGCGTTAATTTGCCTTCTGGCTGATCCGGTATGTGCTGTTTCTGGATTTGGGCATGCGTGTTCGGTTCACGTTCATGCTCTTCTTCTTTTTCACCTAAAAATAAGTCAAAAAATTTATTCAGCCAACTCATGTTTAATCACTCTCTAACTCCCTTTTTAGTAGTCTGGGACGATATTTAGTATACCATTGCCGGGCGGCTCAGAAAAGATTAAGCTCCCAACTGAAGAAAGCCGTTAAGCAGGCCTGCTTAACGGCTTTCTCTCACATCATTCGATTCTGTGCGCTTATTTATGGGAGTTAGAATTGAAATGCTTCGCCGGCCTCGCGGCTGTCTTCAAGAACAAGAATCCCTTTTTCCGCCGGCGCATCCGGCAAAGCGAGTTCTTTCGCGGAGCAGATCATGCCGCTTGACGGAACGCCTCTTAATTCAGCGTCTTTAATCACAAGTCCGCTCGGCATTACCGCACCGACTTTAGCGACGACGACTTTTTGCCCTTTGTCCACGTTCGGCGCGCCGCAAACGATTTGAAGGGTTTCCTCTCCGACATTCACTTGGCAGATATTCAGTTTATCCGCATTCGGATGTTTTTCTTTCGATTCAACGTGACCGACAACAAATTTCGGAGAAAGGTCAACCGTCAGCGTTTCTGAAACGCCGTTTCTGTTCAGTATTTCATTCACATCCTGTACGAAAGTCTCAGACAAAGCGACGGGGCCGTTGTCTTCAATCTGTAAGTAAGAAGACACGTTAAAAATGTTAAAGCCCGTCGTTTCTTTTGTTTCTTTGTTAAAGATTCTGACGACATCGCCTTCTCTTTCATAGCCGATTTCTTCGCGTGCTGCATCTTTAAGAGAGATCAGAAGCGTATCTCCCACACCTTCTTTATTGTAAAAAGCGTTCATAAGAAAAATCCTTTCTAATCCTTTTTCGGCCGGCTTTTCGCCATGATAAACACAGGTTCCAGTCTGCCTTCATTATACAGAAATGAAAGGGCCGTAATCGGCACCGTGCCGCTTGCAAAGAAGCTCATGGACATTTGCCCTAAAATATCATAACCCGATTCATTTCGAATGTCAGCAAGTATTAATACATCCTGATGCGGGACGGAAATCGCCAATTCGCCTTCAGCGGCCTGCTTATATTCATGAAGAATCGAATCATTGAGAATCCGGCTGGCGTCATAGCCGTCATTCGCCCTGAAAAAATAAAAATAATTATCCGCAACCGTATCCTGTTTCACGACCGAAGGAAGAGAGCGGAGATTGAATGACGCCGTCTCCCTGATCCGTTCTTTTGTCCAGTTTTCTTTCTCGAGCATACGGCTGTCAATTAGGCGGTACGTCTTGCCGAGGTCAAGCGCGTAGTAGATTCTCGTTTCGGCCGTATGGTCATCATACACGAGCGGAATGCCGTCGCTCGTTTGATCGGGAAATGACGTGGAGCGGATGACCGGATAGATTCCGGCTTCCTTTCCGGACATCTCCTGTCCGCTTCCTTCCATCGCCTCCATCGCTTCTGACACATAGTAGACGATTTCGTCGATCGCTTCTTCTTTTTTCGTCTCCCACTTCGCAATGATCGGCGGGAGCTCCAATGTGATGCCTTTTTTGGTCGTTTGATCCTCAACACGGAGGGTGTCTTTTTCTCTGTCAAAAAAGAAGGATCGGTTCTCGTGCTGCAGGCGCTGTTTTAATAAATCCGCCAGCTTCCTTGACGTCATTTTCAAAGCCCGTGGCCTCCTTTATGCTTTAGCAAGGGAATCGGTTAAAAATTGCTCAATTTCTTCTTTTGTTTTACGGTCTTTGCTGACGAAGCGGTTCACTTCTTTTCCTCCGTTAAACACAACAAAGCTCGGAATGCCGTAAATTTCCCATTCCGCGCATGTATCAATAAATTGATCGCGGTCTACGTAGTAATAAGTGAATTCAGGAAAGTCCGCTTCCAGCTCAGGGAGAAACGGCTCCACAAAGCGGCAGTCCGGGCACCAATCCGCTGAAAACATAAATACCGCCCAATCGTCTTGTACCGCTTTTTGCAATTCTTCCGTGCTTTCAATCTTTTTCATTGTCATTCCTCCATCTGGATTATGAGTTTTTTATATGCTGATGTTTGTCCAATTGGATCATACCAGACTGTTTACGGCAAGACCAACTATATGCAATATCATTATCATATTTCATTTGCATTATCAAGCAAGTTTCGTTTACCATTTTGCTTGTAGCCGTACGAAAATCTGAATATGTACATAAGGAGGGGCAAAAGATGCAGTTTGTCGTGTATTTAGCGGGTGAAATCCACAGTGATTGGCGGGATGAAATCAAACAAAAAGCAAAAGCGCTGAACCTGCCGATTACGTTTGTCGGTCCGATGGAAAACCATGAACGCTCAGACAATATCGGAGAAGAGATTATGGGCGTGCAGCCCGATTCTGTTTTAAAAGACGCCAGAGCTTCTGATATCAACAATTTCCGTACAGAGGTGCTGATGGAAAAAGCCGATTTTGTGATCGCCCTGTTTGGCGAGAAATATAAACAGTGGAATACCGCGATGGATGCTTCTTATGCCATCGCAAAAGGAAAGCCGCTCATTCTCATCCGTCCGAAAGAACTTCATCATCCGCTGAAAGAGCTTTCCGGAAAAGCGAATATCACGGTCGAAACCGTAAATCAAGCGATGAAAGCACTCTCTTATTTATTTGAAACAGAATAAGCAGGCCGCTTTTATGCGGTCAAACTCACCACTTCAGTATTAATCAGTTCAAGAGGAAAGTTTATATTTGTCTTTTTTGTCATAATCATACCTTCTTGCAGAACAAATAAAAATGCAAATGACTCGACTTTGTGAAATCGCTGCTCATCTCAATGCTTGCAGCATGTTTTTGATTTAAAAACGTTTATCATTGCAATAAAGGTTCGAAGGTTGTTTATCTGGATCGGAACCATTTTGATAATAATATTGAAAAATAATATGTGTTACCTAATTCTATTTACAATACGCTTTACACTTATATTCACAACAAAGAACTGTCTCGATCATGCGGCTTAAAACAGAATGTAAAAACAGCAGTCAATAAGTATTCAAAGGGACTTATTGACTGCTTATTTTTTTTACACATTTTCTCTGATCGTTTCGACCGTCTGTTTGTCACTCGCCATGACCAGCTTAATGAGCATTTCTTTCGCCGCGGCATAATCATCGACATGGATGATAGCGGCATTTGTATGAATGTATCTTGAACAAATGCCGATGACGGCAGACGGAACCCCGCTGTTTGATATGTGGACGCGTCCGGCATCCGTTCCTCCGCCTGAAGCGAAATATTGATAAGGGATATTGTGCGTTTCCGCCATATCAAGGACGAACTCTCTCATCCCGCGGTGCATGACCGTCGTTCTGTCGAGAATGCGGAGCAGCACCCCCTCGCCGAGACGGCCGAACAGCTCCTTATCGCCGCTCATATCATTTGCCGGGCTGGCATCAAGCGCGAAGAAGAGATCAGGCTGAATCATGTTGGCCGCTGTCTGCGCCCCTCTCAAGCCGACTTCCTCCTGAACGGTGGCCCCGGCGTACAGATTGTTCGGCAGGTCTTTTCCGTGCAGCTCTTTTAATAGTTCAATGCTTAACCCGCAGCCGTAGCGGTTATCCCACGCTTTGGACAATATTTTCTTCTCGTTGGCCATCGGGGTGAACGGGCAGACCGGCACGACCTGCTGTCCCGGTCTGATCCCCATTTTGGCCGCGTCCTCTCTGTCATCGGCACCGATATCAATCATCATATTTTTGATCTCCATCGGCTTTGCGCGCTGGGCATCCGTTAAAATGTGGGGCGGGATGCTTGAGATGACGCCGATAATCGGTCCGTTATCCGTCTGCACCTCGACGCGCTGGGCAAGCAGCACCTGGCTCCACCAGCCGCCGAGCGTCTGAAATCTCAGCATGCCGTTATCCGTAATCTGTGTCACCATAAACCCGACTTCGTCCATATGCCCGGCTACCATAACGGTCGGCGCATCTTCAGCGCCGCGCCTTACTCCGAAAACACTTCCGAGTCTGTCCTGCACGATGTCATCCGCATATTTCGCAAGCTCCCGTTTCATAAAAGAGCGGACCTGATGTTCATTTCCCGGTGCGCCGGGAAGCTGCGTCAGCGTCCGGAAAAGCGTTTTCGTTTCCTCATTCATATTTTCCCCTCATTTCTATGTAATGCTTTTATTTTATTAGAAAAACAACCGTTTTCCAAGCGCTCAGATTGAATGGGCTGTAAAACCGCCGCTTTACTTAACACCGTCTGGCATCTTCTGTATAATAAAAACTACGACATAATTGGAGGTGCTTCATATTGAAATTACGTCATTTTCTCTTAGGTGCAGGAGTCGGATTATGCGCTGCCATCGCAGTGAAAAAGTATGCGATGAAACCTTATATCTCTTCAGAAAAAGCGCTCCGTATCGTGAAAGCGGCTTTTAAACAGCGCGGGCCGATAGACGGATCATGGATTTACACAGAGCCGGAGCCCTACCAGGTAAACGGAGAAACCATCCAGGTATACAAAACCGGCGTGACACGTTCGGCATTCGGCGAACTGGAGCAATATGAAGTTATGGTCAATGCAAAAACAGGCCAGATTGTCGATGTCATTGATTCTGTCGCCTCATAATTCGGACAAGCAAAAAATAAAGCCCAAAACCATCAGCGTTTTGGGCTTTATTCGGTTACATCGGCCGAATTCGTTTATATACGGGGTTCCACATCGCGTCCTGAACCGCTTGGATCAGATCCTCGGGTTCCGTTTCCGCTACACCGTCCTGAATCGCAGCTTTAGCTACAGCTACCGCCACGGTTGCCGATACCGTCCTGAGATCCTCCACTTTCGGAAGCATCGGCGCGCCCGGCTTGCCGACGTCCACCATACCGGCGATGGCATTCGCGCAGGCAACGAACATATTGTCCGTAATGAGCCTTGCTTTTGTCACAATCGTTCCGAGCCCGAGTCCCGGGAATACGAGCGCGTTGTTCGCCTGTCCGATATGGTAGGTAACGCCGTTATACGCAACAGGCGGGAACGGACTTCCCGTTGTGACAAGCGCGCGGCCTTCCGTCCATTTAATTAAATCTTCAGGTTTTGCTTCTGATAATGTCGTCGGGTTTGACATAGGCAAAATAGCCGGCCGTTTGACATGTGAGGCCATTTCTTTGACGATTTCTTCCGTAAATGCGCCTGAAACGGTAGATGTGCCGATCAGGATCGTCGGCTTGGCCTGTCGCACCGTCTCCGCCAGATCAATTGATCCGCCTTCACCGCTGCGGCCGTACTCTTTCACTTCATCAGCAGGGCGGGCGTACGGAACCTGAAAATCACGCAAGTCCTTCATATCATCCGTCAACAATCCGTTTCTGTCGATACACCAAAAGCGGCTGTATGATTCTTCTTCGCTTAATCCGTTATGCACCATAGCTTCGCGCAGCTGCTCAGCAATTCCGATACCGGCCGTTCCCGCGCCGAAGACGACGACTTTATGCTCTTTTAAAGGCACTTTTGATGCTTTCGCACACGCTAAAACAGCTGCAAGCGACACCGCGCCTGTTCCTTGAATGTCATCGTTAAACGTACAGACTTTATCTTTATACCGTTTTAATATGCCGCGGGCGTTAGCCGTGCCGAAATCCTCCCAATGAAGCAGCGCATTCGGGAATGTTTCCCGGGCAAGCGAGACATACTCATCAATAAAGCGGTCATATTTCTCGCCGCGCACTCTTGAATGCTGGTTTCCGACATACAGCGGGTCATTTAAGAGGCTTTCTTGATTTGTCCCCGCGTCCAAAACGACCGCAAGCACTCGTGACGGATCAATTCCGGCGGCCGCCGTATACACCGCGAGTTTTCCGACAGAAATGGCGATGCCGCCGACGCCCCAGTCACCGATTCCCAGAATGCCCTCCGCATCTGTCGCAACGATCAAGTCAATGTTTTCATTTTTTCCGAACTGCTGAAATGCGGCGCGCATTCCTTCAGGGTCATCTATTGACAAATACAGACCGCGGGGTTTTCTGTACTCGTGGCTGTAACGCTGGATCGCGGTGCCGACGGTCGGCGTATATACGATCGGCAGCATTTCGCCTAAATGATCATTTAACAGCCTGTAAAATAATGTTTCATTCCGATCATGGAGAGCGGTCAAGTACACATTTTTGCTCAGCTCATCAGGCTGCGAACTGAATTGTTCGTAGGCCCGCCTCGCCTGCTCTTCGATTGTCAATACTTTCGGCGGCAGAAATCCCTCGAGCCCGAGTTCCTTTCTTTCCTCCTGTGTAAAGGCCACCCCTTTATTTAAAAAAGGCGTAGAAAGCACTTCTAATCCGCGCAGAGTTGTTTTGATTTCTCCATCTTTCGTCACTTGAAATTGATTCACCTGTCTCTTCCTTTCAAAGCAATTTGTCTTAGGTTTGCTTTTATTCCCGAAATTCATACAGGTAAATCATCGATCCGCTTATTTTCTCTCCCGTTTGACAGATGCAGCCACTTCGCCGTCTTCTCCCCATTTTACCGCTCTGTAAATCGCGTCGTGATAGAAGATCAGCCAGGCGCCTTTTTCTGCCGCGAACGTCTGCCATTTCTGCTTTTGCGGAATGGAGGTCATCGGATAATCATCATAGGCCAGCACCCATAACGGATTTTTATGCGCATTCGTCGGCATCAGGTCGGCAAAATGCACAGCCGTCTCCCCGCCGTCTTCTAAGACGATGACACTGTGGCCGTCGCTGTGGCCTCCGGTGTGGTGCATCGTAATGCCTTCTGTCAGCTGATACTCGTTCTCAAAGGTTTCGACCTGATCTTGTACCGCCTCCCAATTTTCTCTCCAATATGTATTTTTCGATCTGATATTAGGGTTTCTCATTTCGCGCCACTCTGTTGCAGAAGTGATAATGCGGGCATTCGGGAAAACAGAGACAAGCTCCTCTCCGCTGTATTCCGTCAAGCCGCATGCATGGTCAAAATGAAGATGGGTCATCGCCGCAATATGAATGTCCTCACAGGAAAGCCCGAGTTCACGAAGAGAGTGTTTTAAATTGGATTCCTGTGTTACACCGTAATTCCTTTTTTGTTTATCAGAAAATTTCCCTCTGCCGATACCCGCGTCAACCAATATATTCAGGCCGTTTGTTCTGATCAGAATCGGGTCTGTTCTTAATTCAATCTGGTTTTTGTCATTTACGGGGTATTTTCTCGACCATAAAGGCTTCGGGACAACGCCGAACATCGCTCCGCCGTCCATATGCGTTACACCCCCGTCCAGCCATGTTAATGAAATATTCCCAATATTCAATGTCTCCATCTTGATCCCTCCTGATATAATGGTAGCAAATGGCGGCATAAAAAAACAGACTCCCGCATCAGAGTCTGTCTTTTGTTCTCCATTCAACTTCGGCCCGGTAAATCGGCTGGCCGAGTGCGGAGAATTTTTCTTCGTATTCTGTCATAATATTGCCCTTCGGATCGCTGTTGTGCAGATCTAGGCTGACTTCTGTCAGAAGCAGGCCGTATTCGGAAAAGCTTTTCAGAGAGTATTCGAATAAACCGCGGTTATCGGTTTTGAAATGAATCTCACCTGTTTCGCCCATCACTTCTTCGTATTTTTTCAAGAACGTTTTAAATGTTAAACGGCGCTTTTCGTGACGGTTTTTCGGCCACGGATCAGAAAAGTTTAAATAAACACGCTTGATTTCTCCCCGTTCAAATACGTCATTCAGTGTTTCCGCGTCTATATTTAACAAACGGACATTGTGAGCCCCGCTGTCCTTTACTTTTTGGACGGCAGTGACGATGACGCTTTTAAACAGCTCAATTCCGATATAGTTGATATCCGGATTCTGCTTGGCCATTCCTGAAATGAACTGCCCTTTTCCCGTACCGACTTCAATATGGATCGGGTTGTCATTGCCAAAGACCGTATTCCACCGCCCTTTATACTGGGCCGGATCACTGATGGCGATGTCAGCGTTTTCTGCCAGAAAATCATTCGCCCAAGGTTTATGGCGCATTCTCATATGATTGACACCTCTATCTATAATTTCGAGTAACAACATACCATGAAACATAAAGAGCCGCAAGCGCCTTTTAAAGGCGCCGGCCGCATAAAAAAAGAGGCTCCCCGGTCCGGAACACTCATGTGATGCATAAAACCGCACCGCTTTGCACAATGTATGACACAGAAAGGATGTGTATATGAATCATGGGCTTAACAAGCGAACATCAGGTCCGGTTATTAAAGGACATATTGGCCGACCATCAATTGGATTGCTGCGGCACGGTTGCCGAGTATGAACAGCTGGAGCGCGTCATCAAATCACTGATGGCCAACACCGGGCTTGATTCAAATATAAAAAACGTGCTCGAGGATGTCTACCGCTACAGCCAGTCCGGCATCACGGCCGATTCCATCGACACGCATATTCAGGAGCACCAAAACCATTTGTCCCAATGGGTGGAGCAGATGGATTCGTACTCCTGACTACTTGACAATCCGCTTCATCAGGGCATGAAGCTCTTCCATGGCATCATGATACGCTTTGTCGTTTCCTTTTGATTTGTGCCAGGCGATGAAGGTGATGGTCTCCGATAACATGTACCACGCCATCCGCAGCCGAAGCCCTTCCGTGAGCTTCATGCCGTACATCCCAAGCCAGCTGTCCCACGCTGGCTCTTCGACGTAATGATACAATAAAGGGCCGAGATCCATGGCCGGATCGGCTATCATGGCGCCGTCCCAATCTATTAAATACAGCTGGTTGTCTTCAGACAGAAGCCAGTTATTATGATTCACATCACAATGGCAAACAACTTTTTCACCGAATTGCACCTGATCCACATGAGCTTCCAAATAAGCAAGGCCTTCCTGAATAAGCGGCGAAAATTGCCGCACGGCAAAGACGGCCTGCTTCAGCTGCGACAAAAGGGCGCCCGGATCAAGCGGTTCTTTTCCCAATCTTTTCAGCATGTCGAGCAAAGCTTTTGATGTGTGGATTTTGCGGAGCAGCTCAGCCACCGGGCGTCCGCTCATATCCTTTGCCTTCAGCTCCCTGCCCGCCATCCAATGCTGAGCCGTAATGACGTCTCCGTTTTCCATCCGTTTTGTCCAAACCAGCTTCGGAACAATGCCTTCGGCGGATAACACGGCTAAAAAGGGCGAGCTATTACGTTTTAAAAAAAGCTGTTGGCCGTTATGTTTCGCATAATATGCATCTCCTGTAGCTCCTCCGGCGGGGAAGATCTCCCAATCGCTACCTAGTAATTGTCCCAACCAGTTCATATCAATGTTCAACCCATCATTTCTTAAAATATTTTAGAATAGGCCTCCAGCCTTTCTCTATTGGCGGAGCGGCCTGTCATAAACAATTTCATGAGAATAAAAAAGACAGCTATTGAGAGTCTCATATGCTAATCAATAGCCGTCCTATAAATTTTAGCGCTACAGCACAAACTTCGTCAAGCAAAACTAGCAAGAACACCTGTGAATTCTGAAGATTTATGCCGCGAACCGCTCTGTTGCCGTGAAACAATTGACGGGTTTCATTTGTTTATTATGTTTTTATTTTCAATGGCGCACCGCCCGGCATAAGCCGAAACGGCGTCGTTCCGATCAGCTCGCCGTCAGCGTGAAACGGAATTTTCCCATCTGTTTCAAAAACGAATTCCTTCCCCTTTATCATCGTCACTCCGTCCATTTTGATATGCCGGCCGAAGCTCATCGCCCATAAAAAACGATACAGCGAAAAAAAGGACAGGTTTTCTGCAATGACAATATCAAAATAGTTTTGACGGGGATTTGCTGAAGGCGCCGCTTTCATGCCGCCTCCGTAATAAGGGTGATTAGCCGCAATAACAAACCAGACATTGCGGAATTCACGTCTCTGGCCGTCTGCCGTGCAAACAAATCTGAACGGCTGAAACCCCGAGGCCGTATGTAAATGCGCGAGCGGGTAAATCACAAAGCCGAGACGCAAAAACCGAAGAACGCGCGAAAACGGAAAATTCGCGGCTGCCTTCAAAACTGAGGCATCGAAGCCGACAGACAGGTGGTTAATAAAATAGAGTGATTGCGCTTTGTCATGAAAAAAGTTGATGTTTCCCGCAAAAAATTTCCGTGTGAGCGGGCGGTGCAGACTTTTGATTTCTTGGAGGAGCGCCGACTTCTTAATACCGAGCCCTTTGGAAAAGTCATTGTACGAACCGGCGGGCACAAAGGTCAGCTCAATCTGATCCGTTCCTTTCAGTCCGTTAATGACTTCATGCATCGTCCCGTCACCGCCGATGACGAACAGCCGCTTAAGCTTATGATCCTGCATCATTGAAATCTGTCTTGCCAGCACCTCCGCATGTCCGGGATGCCCGGTCAAAAAAGAGCGGTGGCTGACCCCGCGCCTGGTCAGCTCTTTTTGAACTGATTTCCAGACACGCCGGCCCCGCCCGCCTCCTGAGACCGGATTAATAATAAAAAACCATTGACTCATCGTTTGTTTTCACCTGCTTCATAGATGAAGAGACAGCCGGCAAACGTCCGCTTTAATCAAGCCATTCCTGTCTCCGGCTTGAATCGCTCAAGCCGTAAGACAAAAGAGCCTTCGCCGCCTTCAGCTGGTGGTGCTTGATCGGCGCCGTATTTTTCTGCTGCTTTTCCAGCCACCCTGCGGCAGTCCGTTTATCAGCTATTTCCAGCCCGTACGGCGGCTCCGGGTAATCAATATAAGACGTTCTGCTGAGCAAAAGCTTCCGCACGGGAATGTCGGCATGCTTTTCTTTTACGATTTGCGAAACGACCGAGCCCGTCCGGTGCAGGCTGAGAGACGGATTCAATACTTGGCGCGTGCTGCCGGAGCCTCTTTCTTCCCAAAAACGGTGTTTTGATCCGATATATACACTGTCCTCTTCCGCTTCCATAAAAGCGGCGCAGAAAATCTCCAGCGGCGAGATGATGATAATGCTCAGTTCGACGGACGCCTGCTGAATTTGCAGAACCGGATGATACATCACAAAATAGGAATCGGGCAGTTTTTGAGCCAGCATTTTTAACATCCTGTCCCTTTTGACCGCCTGCGAAAGCTCAGACTTTTGAGAAAGCGTGGAGCTCGCCCATTTTAATTGAAAGTCATACAGCTGATCTTTGAAAAAAGGGGCGAGCTCAGACTTTTGAGACGGAAGATTCCCGAACAGCGCCTCTTCTCCCTCCGGTTCATCAAACCATTGGTGCCTCTTTTCATTTATATCGGCCGTATTTTCTTCTTTTCTCTTTTTTAAGGAAAATTTTTTCCTGGCCGGCGCTTGATCGGTTTCCCCGCCGGCAGCCGTTTCCGTTTCTCCCGTTATCCGGTCAAACGCTTCAAGAAGCGCCTCCCAGCGTTCTTTCTTCAGCCGGATAAACTGGTTCATATAATGGTATGGATCAAGTTCATATCTGGATATGCAGTCGTGAATTTTGATGATCTGTGCCATGTGATTTCTCCACTCCGAATATTTGTTTATGTCAATTGAAACTGTGCGATTTCTTCGTATTTAGGCGACCGGTCAAGATGGGTCTGAAACAGGGAAAACCGGCTGACGGCACTTTGCACCCTGCCGCTTTCAAACGGCACATCGTCAGAAAACGGCCGGTCTCCCGCCCACTTCCGCGCCATCGTCATATGAGGGTGATACGGCCGTTTTTCCACTTGAAAACCGGCTTTCAAAACAGCCTGTTTTGTTTTTTCCCGCAAATCAAAGAGCAGTTCATTCCGTTCGGGCTCAAGGTGAAGCACTCTCGGCTGTCTGCGGTCGCCGAAAATATCCAGATGCTGAAACTGTACAGTAAACGGCTGCGCTGCCGACGCAGCATCTGCGAGCAAAGACGATAATTTCGCAAGCCGTTCTTCATCCGCGGCTCCGAGAAAAATGAGCGTAATATGATAGTCATGCGGGTGCACCCATTTTTTGAATGATAACGCCGGCTCCTTTTTGGCTGCTTCCCAAATCGGTTCAGCAATGTCAGCCGGAATCGGAATGCCGATAAAATAATGCGGCAATGAAGCTTTCATACGAGGATCTCCCCCTCTTTGGTTATGGTGTTATTATAAAACGGATAAGCGGAGAGGAGAACCCTGTCCGCTCATTATGATAGGATATTATGTACCGAACGTTTTATACAGAAAGGAATGAGCCGGCCTTGAAAATCGTAAACAGCACGGCGGAGCTGATCGGCGGCACACCGATCGTAAAGCTCAATCGCCTTCAGCCAGAACATGCAGCACAGGTCTATTTAAAATTAGAATCGTTTAACCCGAGCGGCAGTGTCAAAGACAGAGCGGCTTACAATATGATCATTGAAGCGGAAAACAGCGGGCATTTAAAACCCGGCTCTGTCATCATCGAACCGACAAGCGGCAACACAGGCATCGGCCTGGCGATGAACGCGGCGGCGCGCGGCTACAAGGCAATCCTCGTCATGCCTGACACGATGACGAAAGAACGCATCAACCTCCTGAAAGCGTACGGCGCGGAGGTTGTGTTAACACCGGGGGCGGAAAGAATGCCCGGCAGCATCAAAAAAGCGAAAGAACTCGCCGAACAGATTCCGGGAAGTTTTATCCCGATGCAATTCGATAACGGCGCAAATCCAGATGCCCACCGAAAAACGACCGCCATTGAAATCTATCAGGCCGTTCAGCAGCTCAACAGACCGCTCGGTGCTTTTGTGGCAACGGCGGGAACGGGCGGGACCATTACCGGAACCGGAGAAACGCTGAAAGAGCTTTTCCCGGATATGATTGTTCATGTCGCCGAGCCTGCGGGATCTCCCGTCCTGTCTGGCGGAAAACCCGGCGCTCATAAGCTTGTCGGGACAAGCCCCGGATTTATTCCCGGCATACTGAATCAGGACGTTTACGATGAAATCATGAAAATATCTGATGAAGATGCGTATACGACAACACGTCGTCTGGCCCGGGAAGAAGGCATACTCGTCGGCCCGTCTTCAGGCGCCGCCTGCTTCGCCGCCATTGAAACCGCCAAACGCCTCCCTCCCGAACAGATCGTCATCTGTATGACGGCCGATACGGGAGAACGTTATTTATCAACGGATTTATGGTCATTTGAATGATAAAAAGGGATGCCGCTTTCGGCGTCCCTTTTTATTATCACTTGGCAAGTTCATAAATGGCTTCGGCATATAAAGCCGTTGACCTGAGAAGGTCATCGATTTCAATGTACTCATCCTTTTGATGCGCGCTGTCAGGCCGGCCGGGGAACAGCGGACCGAACGCGACGCCCGCCGAAAGGGATCTCGCATACGTTCCTCCGCCGATTGAAATCAGATCCGCTTTCTTTCCCGTCTGTCCTTCGTAAACCTTTTGAAGCGTCTTTACGAGCGGATGATCGGCAGAAACGTGGTGCGGTTTGCTGTCTTTAAATTCTTCAAGCCGGAATTCTTCAGCAGACGTAAAAGCATCACGGATGACTTTGCTGTCTGAAGTGACGGGATAACGGATGTTGATGCCGAGTTCTCCATCCTCACCCTTTCTGTATGTAAAGGTGCCGACATTCAATGTAAGCTCTCCGCTGATGTCATCCCTGCAATCAATTTTCAGCTTTTTGCCTCGTGTATCATTTAAAAAATAGTCACTGACGGTTTTGACAAAGTGCTTTCCGGCTCCATCCAGCTCTGTTCCGTTAAGGCATTCAGCAAGCTTTAAGCCGGCATTGATACCATTATCCGGTTCCATCGCGTGGCATGATTTCCCGTATACCCGAAGCGTCAGTTTTCCATTTTCCGAAACTGCTTCACCTTGTGTTTTTGACTGCTCAAGCCATTTGCTGAAATATGCGTGCACGGCATCAAGACCGTTCCCTTCAATAACCGCTTCAGCCGCATCCGGCACCATGTTCAAGCGCAGTCCTGAACGGAATGACAGAAGCACGTTTTTTGCGTCTTTTTCAGAAGCGTTTTTTACAATGCGCAGTGATGCATCTATAATTCCTTTTTCCGCGTTAATGATCGGAAAATCTGCGTCAGGAGCAAAACCGATGTCAGGCATTTTTTCGTGTTTGAAGTAGTGATCCACGCATCTCCAATCACTTTCTTCATCCGTTCCGATGATGATTCTCACGCGTTTGGATAAAGGAAGCTGCATGTCTTTGACGATTTTCAGCGCATAAAACGCGGCCATTGTCGGCCCTTTATCATCAATGGCGCCTCTGGCATATATCCGGCCGTCCCTGATATCGGCTGAAAACGGATCGCTCGTCCAGCCGTCTCCGGGCGGAACGACATCGACGTGGCACAAAACGCCGACGATTTCGTCACCCGTTCCCCATTCAATATGGCCCGCATAGCCGTCAAGATTCTTTACGGTGAAGCCTTCTTTTTTACCGAATTCCAGCAGTGACGTCAGGCTGGCATTGACGCCTTCTCCAAACGGCCGGCCGGGACCGGCTGTTGATTCGTCCATTACGCTGTTGATCTGCAAAAACTTCTGCGTGTCACGGATCAGATCTTCTTTGTTTCTGATGACTTCAACTTCCCAGTTCATCACAAATCCCCTTTCTTGATAAAGACTTGCAAAATGTCGATAAAACGAATAATATAGATGATGTTTTGAAAAAATGTTCGTCATTGGAGGTACTTATGTTTCATCTCGACAAGCATCAAACGACAATAAAAAGAGAAATTACCGCGGGATTGACCACCTTTTTCACAATGGTGTATATCATTGTCGTCAATCCGGTGATCCTATCCAATGCGGGAATTCCGTTTGACCAGGTGTTCACCGCGACGATTATCGCTTCCATTGTCGGAACTTTATGGATGGCTCTCGCTGCGAATTTTCCGATCGCCATTGCCCCCGGCATGGGCTTAAACGCGTATCTCGCCTTTCACGTTGTCGGCACAGGCAGCGGCATTACGTATCAGACGGCTTTCAGCGCCGTTTTTATCGCGGGAGTCATCTTTATTATTTTATCGTTAACGCCTTTAAGAAAACAACTTATAGAAGCGATTCCGGACAATTTAAAATACGGAATTACGACCGGCATCGGCTTATTTATCGCTTTTATCGGCCTACGCCAATCCGGAATCATCACGGCTGATAAATCCAATCTGGTCGCACTCGGCGATCTTCATTCGCCCGCCGTCATTTTAACGCTTATCGGACTTATCATCAGTATCGTGCTGATGGTGCTGAATGTAAACGGCGCTCTGTTCATCGGAATGGCGCTGACCGCCGTCATTGCCTTTTTGACCGGACAGATCCATTTTGCGAAAGGGTTCATTTCATTCCCGCGCCTGCCGGAGGGTCTTTTGATCACAAATCCGTTCGGTGCCCTCGGGGATGTCGTGCATCACGGTCTGTACGCCGTTGTGTTTTCTTTTCTTCTCGTTACGATTTTTGACACAACCGGCACCATGATCGGTGTCGCCGAACAGGCGGGATTGATCAAAAACAATCAGCTGCCGAATGCCAGAAGAGCGCTGTTGGCTGATTCGACGGCTACGACGGTCGGAAGCATCTTCGGCACCAGCCCGACGACCGCGTTCGTTGAATCTTCAGCAGGTGTGGCCGCCGGCGGAAGAACAGGTCTGACGGCGCTGACGATTGCCGTTATGTTTGCCGTTTCCATGTTTTTCAGCCCGCTTGTCAGCGTCTTATCGGAAGTGTCCGCGATTACGTCACCGGCTCTGATTATTGTCGGCAGCCTGATGATGGGTGCTGTGTCGAATATCCGCTGGAATGAGCTTGATGAAGCGTTCCCGGCCTTTCTCGTCATTTTGGCGATGCCTTTAACGTCCAGTATTTCAACCGGAATCGCACTCGGCTTCATTTCATATCCGCTTGTTAAAGCAGCTAAGAAAAAATGGCGCGAGATCCATCCTCTAATCCTCATCTTCGCCGTGCTGTTTTTTATTCAGCTTTTTATTTTGAACGGACATTAAGAAAAATCCCTTTCCTTTTCGGAAAGGGATTTTTACATATAAAGAACGGAAAGAATCGCGGCAATGAGACACCAGGCGGAACAGATGATTTGAATGACGGTTAATGCACTGTTTCGCGCCCGGAAATAGTCATCACTGTCTCTCTTGATACCGCTTAAAACCGGTTTATCCGTGATCCGGTCAAATAAAAGTGACGCGGCATAGCGGCTGACGATCGCAAATAAAATAAGGACTGCCGGCTTCACTAAGAGCGGAAGAACGAGAATAAGAGCCGTAAAAGCCGCGGTTAAAAGGTAAAGCTGCCGGAGATACCCGCCGTTTCGGATCAGCACTTTAAAAAACAATTCTTTCCACGCCGTATACGCCGACCGTTTTGTAAAGATGTGCTTTGAGCCGGGATATAAAAACGGCTTGCTCCGCCCTTTATTTTTACCATTCGGGAGCTGCACATCATGGCTGAGCATCAAAACTGAGGCGGCGAGTGAAAGCTTCCGCCTGTTCTCCTCAAGCACTTCTTCCTCAAAGGCTGATAATGTCTCCGTCCCTTTCCAAGTCAAAAAAGCGGAACAGATGAACAATATACATCCCGCCGGCCAAAGCCAATACCATTCGGCGGCAAAGGTGATCATAAAAAACGCACCCGCCGTCAGAACCATCACTTTCAGCCAGCCCGCCGCCTGATTCCCGAATGTCCGCCTGCTGTTTTTTCTGTGCCGGTGCACCGCTAATATCGCGGTATGGAAGCCGAACAGACAGCAAAACATACCTGAATATGCCGGTAAGGTACAGTCACCGTACTGGCGCCATAAGGGAAATAACAATACGGCAAGCGCACCCCATTTGATAAGGGAAAGGAACATCGAATACAAAAGCGCGTACCGTTTCAGCTTTTGCATCAGATGTTTTGCATGCACCAAAAACACGTGATCCGCTTCCAGCAAAAAGGTATGAATAAAACCCGTGCACAACAGCAGGGCACTGAATACATACAGCCAGCCCCATCCTAATACTCCTGCCGCTCCATTAAGAAGCCCCCTGCCGTTCAGCCATTCAGCATATTGATAAACGGCAAATGCGGCAGCGGGAAGAACGATGTACAGCGCGACCGTCCAATCAATGACCGTCTGAAACACCTTCCATTGATACCGCCAATAATGAAACAGCCTTTGAAAAAACAAAGCCCGCCCGGTCATCGCTGACTGCTCCGAACCGCTGAATAAAAGCAATCCAGCAGTGAACGGCTCCCCGTTTTTTCCTGAAGCTCCTCTAACGTGCCTTGAAGAAGCAGAGCGCCCTGATCCAGCAAATAAAACCGGTCGCAGATTTTTTCCGCCGTATCCAGAACATGCGTGCACATCAAAATCCCCGCGCCTCTTTCTTTCTCAGCAATCAGCATGTCGGTAAACAGCTTCGTTGAGATCGGATCAAGTCCGATAAAAGGCTCATCAATGATGTAAATATCCGGCTTCGCCAAAAATGCCTGTATGAGCATCAGCTTTTGCTGCATCCCTTTTGAAAAACCGGAAGGCAAATCATGTTTTACAGACGTCAGCGAAAACTCTTCAAGCAGCCGCCCTGCCCGCTCACGGCACTCTTCCCCTTCTATACCCCGCAATGACCCGGTCAGCTCGAGGTGCTCCCAAAGCGTCAGTTCATCGTAAAAACTCGGCCGCTCCGGTATGTAAGCATAAGTTGAATCATTCCACTCAATACCGCCTTCAATATCCCGGGACAGCCCGAGAACCGCCTTTATCACTGTACTTTTCCCCGCGCCGTTCGCTCCGATTAAACCGGCAATTTCACCAGCGTTGACTGACAGAGATACATCAGAAATCACCTTCGGCCTGTCAGCATAACCGGCGCAGACAATGTTTGCATTCAATAATTCTCCCAAACTTCTCACTCCCCCGTTTTCATACGGACATGTATAAAAAAAGTTTCAGTTTCCATAATATTAAAAGCGGTCCGGACATAGTAATGCACCAAGGCTGCACCCATTTGGAAAAAATTATCTGCGCTTATTCCTAGATTCATGTCGTCCATATCGTGTATAATGGAGGCAGTTAAAAGAGAAAAAAAACAGAATGTCATCCTTTGTTGCTTATTCGTACGAAGTTTTAGAGTCGAAAGTTGTGGTATATCAAGTCCATCCGATCTTATGATAGGGAGTGGTTTTTTGAAACCTTCAACAAATCGTATGCTGACTCGGATTAAATCAGTTTACATGTTCATCCAGGAAAAAGGCCTTGTGACAACACAGGAACTGGTTGATGAATTCGGCATTACACCTAGAACCATTCAGCGAGACTTAAATGTGTTAGCATACAATGATCTTGTTCATAGTCCTAGCCGAGGCAAGTGGGAGACAACACGAAAAAAAGTGAAAATTACATCTTAAGCGAACAATTACATAAGGCCCTTTTCGGCCTGACATGCTGCAAGGCAAAGCAGCGTCTTTGCCTTGTTTTTTGTTCCTCTATATAAAAAGCCCAAAACAAATCTGTTTTGGGCTTTTCTGATATCGATTACACTTCAGCGCCTCTCAGCGTTTCGAGCTCCTCTTCAGTCAGCTCGCGGAATTCTCCCGGTTTAAGATCCGGGTCAAGAGAAACAGCCCCCATCGAAAGCCGCTTCAAATAAGCCACTTCATTTCCGACAGCCTTTGCCATCAGCTTCACCTGGTGATATTTGCCTTCTGTAATGGTCAAGTGAATCACCGTTTCATCCGGGCTTTCTGTAATGATTTCAACGGCTGCCGGCTTCGTCTTATAGCCTCCTTCAATGACGACGCCTCTTTCCAGATGAACGATGTCTTCCGGTGACAGAGGTGAAGTTAACCGGACCTCATATGTTTTAGGCACATGCTTTTTCGGAGAAAGCAGGCGATGAGCGAGCTGCCCGTCATTGGTGAGAAGCAAAAAGCCTTCCGTATCCTTATCAAGACGTCCCGCCGGAAACGGTTCAAATCGCTGTTCTTCAGGCGTCAGCAGATCAACCACCGTTTGCTGGCGGCTGTCTTCTGTAGCGGACAGCACTCCTTGCGGCTTATTCATCATGACATAAATAAATTCACGATAGTCTGCCGGCTCTCCGTATACCGTGATGTCCTGTTTTTCCGGATCGACATGGGTTTTCACATCTTTCGCCGGCTCTCCGTCAATCATGACAGCCCCGGCCTTGACGATTTTTTTCACATCTTTTCTTGAGCCGAATCCGCTGTTGGCAAGCAGCTTATCAAGTCTCATCCTGATCCTCTCCTTTAAAAAGAAAAGCCCGCGATAAGCGGACTATTCATTATTTCTCAATGGGCGGAATGCCTGCCTCTCCTCAAAACGCGGGGCAGACGGTTTCCAAACATTTTCTGTAAAAATCCGATTCGGTACGCGGCAAACATGTACACCGCACCGCCGACAGCGGCGCAGACAAAGACGACAATCGCCGCATGCACCTGGCCGCTTTGGTATGTTACAAAGAAACTGAGCAGCCATTGAGTCAGCTTGACCGCGACTCCCATCACGACGGACAGGACTGCGATTAAAATGACCCGTTTTATAAGTACCGTATACGAATAGCCCGCATGGCGCTTAATCATGATAAAACCGTACAGAAGAGAAGCGATATAACCGAGCGCCGTTGCCAAGATGGCCCCGTCTCCCTGAAACAGCTTGATCAGCGGCACGTTCAGCACCACTTTTATAATGACGCCGATGAAAAGGCTCACGACAGCAAATTTCTGCTTATTAATCCCTTGCAGGATCGCGGCGTTTACGGTAAACAGAGAAAACAGAATCGCGACAGGCGCGTACCAGAACAATATATCCTGTCCGATATCCGGGCGAAGACTTTCAGAGCCGTAGAAGAACGTATAGGCCGGACCCGATAAC
Organism: Bacillus sp. SYZHCR11; assembly: GCF_057196865.1. Taxonomy (NCBI): domain Bacteria; kingdom Bacillati; phylum Bacillota; class Bacilli; order Caryophanales; family Bacillaceae; genus Bacillus; species Bacillus sp. SYZHCR11. Next base: position 63,797 of record NZ_JBXUND010000003.1, on the reverse strand, counting down.
ACGGACATCCCGACAACGGCGGGAATAACCAAAAACAGAATGATTTGCATCGTCTGGTTAATCTGCTGATTCAAAAGCTTATAATTCCTGCTCGTAAACGATTCAGTAATCGTCGGAATCAGCGTCAGACCGAAAGCGGTCGCCAGAGAAACCGGGATCATCACAAGCTTCGGCACATAAAGGGTGACAATCGCAAGCATGTCCTGGCTGATATCCTTATGGCCCGCCGCGATCATCGCTTTATTAAACGTATTCGTATCGATATATGAATACAAAGGAATCGCCAGTCCGACAAATACGTAAGGAGCGGCATAACTGAAAAGCTCAATGAACATTTTTTTATAACTTAAGTTCGCAGACGGGACGAGATTCGGCTTCATCGCCAGAAGATCGCCCTTCCGCTTATTCCAGTAAATATAAAGGACGACAAGCCCTCCGAATGATCCGATCAGCGCCGCGAAAGTCGCGTATCCGACTGCGATGACAAGGCCTCCGTTGATCACTCTTAAAATCAAATACGTTGCGCCCAATAAAAAGATGATCCGGGCAAGCTGCTCCACAACCTGTGAAACGGCTGTGGGCCCCATCATCTGATGACCTTGGAAAAAACCGCGCACAAGGCTCATAATCGGCACGACCAAAAGTGCCAGACTGACCATCCGGATGACATAAACGACGTGGTCAATCGTAAGTCCGTTGTTACTCGTGCCGCCGAGAGATGTTTCCGCAAAAAACGGCGCCGAAATATAAAGAATTGAAAAAGCGATCATCCCGGTTACGAGCATAACCGACATTCCCGCTCTCAGCATCCGCCTGCTCGTCTCATAGTCTCCTTTGGAGTTATATTTCGAGACAAATTTTGAAACCGCGGCGGGAAATCCCATCGTGGCAATGTTTAAAAACAGTGTATATTGATTATATCCGTATTGAAACAAAGCTCCGCCCGTCGCTCCGACCATCGCTCCGAACGGGATCAGATAAATCATCCCTAAAATCCGCGATATATAGGTGCCGAGCGTCAGCACGAACGTGCCCCTTAACAATTTGCTTGACATGTTTCCTCATCACCATTTTCTACGAAGATTCAACTTTTCTATTTTAACACAACTGGGCAATTAGACGGTAATAATTACAGCGGGAAACTTTTTGGGAAAGCTCTTAAAAACAAAATACGTTTAAGGAATCCCCTTCTTTCGCTATAATAGCAGGAAGCGGACATTTCCGCCTATTATACGTGAAAAAGAAAGTTGTTGATGAAATATGAAACATTATGACGTAATTGTAATCGGCGGCGGCCCGTCCGGTTTAATGGCTGCGATTGCGGCAGGCGAAGAAGGGGCGGACGTATTATTAATCGATAAAGGAAACAAGCTGGGACGGAAGCTGGCGATTTCCGGCGGCGGGCGCTGCAACGTGACCAACCGCCTCCCTGTTGAAGAAATCATTAAACACATCCCCGGCAACGGCCGCTTTTTATACAGCGCGTTTTCCGAATTTAATAATGAAGATATCATCGCCTTTTTTGAAAAACTCGGCATTCAGCTGAAAGAAGAAGACCACGGGCGCATGTTCCCGGTGACGGACAAAGCGCAAAGCGTTGTCGATGCGCTTTTGAACCGATTAAAACAACTGAATGTCACCATCCGCACAAATGAAAAAATCAAAGAGGTGCGGTACGAGAACGGCAGGACAGCGGGCATTACGACAAACAATGACGAACACATTAACGCAGACGCCGTCATTATCGCGGTCGGCGGAAAATCAGTCCCGCATACCGGCAGCACCGGAGACGGCTATGCATGGGCGGAAGCGGCCGGTCATACCGTGACCGAACTCTTTCCGACGGAAGTGCCGGTTACGTCGTCAGAACCGTTTATTAAACAAAAAACACTTCAGGGGCTGTCCCTTAGAAACGCGGCCGTCAGCGTCCTGAATAAAAAAGGCAAACCTATTGTCACACACGTGATGGACATGCTGTTTACCCATTTCGGCTTGTCAGGCCCCGCCATTCTCCGCTGCAGCCAGTTTGTCGTCAAAGAACTGAAAAAGCAGCCCGATGTCAAATTACGCATCGATCTGTTTCCCGGCATCAACGAGGAAGAGTTATTTCAAAAGATGCACAAGGAACTGAAAGACGCACCGAAAAAAGCGCTCAAAAACGCACTGAAGCCGTGGATGCAGGAACGGTATCTGCTTTTTCTTCTGGAACGGAACGGTCTTGATCCGCAGACAAGCTTTACGGAACTGCCGAAGGATCAATTCAGGGCTTTTGTCAAAGACTGCAAACAATTTACGGTTGCCGCTGACGGAACGCTTTCTTTGGACAAAGCGTTTGTCACAGGCGGAGGTGTTTCCGTAAAAGAGATTGAGCCGAAACAAATGGCGTCTAAAAAAATGGAAGGCTTATATTTTTGCGGAGAAATACTCGACATTCACGGTTATACCGGGGGCTACAATATCACTTCAGCCTTTGTCACGGGGCGTCTCGCCGGTTTGAATGCAGGACGTTTCTCACGCTCGCTGTAAATGGTTTAAAGCGCATTTACCTGAGCGTCCCCGTTGATAATTGACCAAAAACATGATACAGTTTTCTGCGTTTTGTTTCACCTGATTGAGGGAACAGGAAGAAAGGAATGATCTGCAATCGTGCGACCATACTAAAAAAATGGCGTATTGAAAAAAATAGTCAGAGGGTGAGAACGTTTGAAGAAGAACATCTCCAGTGTTTTTTGGATTGTGATTGTCATCACAGCAGCTGCGGTTTTATGGGGGGCCATTTCTCCTGACAGCCTGCAGCAAGTCACTGATACGGCACAAAAATTTATTACGGATTCTTTCGGCTGGTATTATCTGCTGGTCGTTTCTATATTTGTCGGTTTCTGTCTCTTTCTCATTGTGAGTCCGATCGGCACAATAAAACTCGGAAAACCCGGGGAAAAACCGGAATTCGGCTTATTATCATGGTTTGCCATGCTTTTCAGCGCGGGCATGGGAATCGGTTTGGTATTTTACGGGGCTGCGGAACCGATCAGCCATTACGCCATCAGCTCTCCCTCAGGTGAAACAGAAACACCCCAAGCATTTCGTGATGCGCTCCGGTACACGTTTTTCCACTGGGGGCTGCACGCTTGGGCCATCTATGCGGTCGTCGCTTTATGTATCGCTTATTTTCAATTCAGAAAAGACGCGCCCGGTTTGATCAGCAGCACTCTGACACCGCTTTTGGGCGATAAAGTAAACGGCCCGATCGGCAAAGCAATTGACTGTATCGCGGTGTTTGCGACCGTTGTCGGTGTGGCGACAAGCTTAGGGCTCGGAGCGACTCAGATCAACGGCGGTCTGCATTATTTATTCGGCATTCCGAAAACATTTTCCATTCAGCTTATCCTGATCGCTGTCGTGACCGTGTTATTTTTGATTTCTGCGTGGAGCGGAATCGGCAAAGGGATTAAATACTTAAGCAATACCAACATGGCGCTCGCGGGTATTTTAATGATCTTTATGCTCATTGCAGGCCCGACGGTGCTGATTATGAACTCATTTACCGATTCTATCGGCCAATACATCCAAAATATCGTGCAGATGAGCTTTCGCTTGTCTCCGAATGATCCCCAAAAACGCGAATGGATTAACAGCTGGACCATTTTCTATTGGGCCTGGTGGATATCCTGGTCGCCGTTTGTCGGCATTTTTATCGCCCGTGTATCAAGGGGCCGGACGATCCGGGAATTTTTAATCGGGGTGTTGGTGACACCTTGTATATTGGCTTTCTTATGGTTTGCGATTTTCGGTGTATCCGCGATGGATCTTCAGCAGAAAGGCGTATTCAATGTCGCGGGAATGTCAACGGATACGATGCTGTTCGGCGCACTCAGCCACTATCCGCTGACAATGGTGACATCCGTATTAACGCTTATTCTGATTGCTGTATTCTTTATTACATCAGCGGATTCAGCGACATTTGTGCTTGGAATGCAAACGTCTTACGGCTCTTTGGACCCGTCAAACCGGGTGAAAATCATCTGGGGCGTCATCCAGTCCGCCGTGGCAGCTGTATTATTATATTCCGGCGGTCTGGCCGCACTGCAAAATACGGCTATTCTCGCCGCGGTTCCGTTTTCAGTCGTGATCCTTCTGATGATCGTGTCTCTGTACAAGTCATTAGCGAGCGAAAGAAAAGGAATCAAACAAGCGGAGAAATACCAAAAACCGAGAAGTCCCCGCGTCAAAAAAGCATAATGCATAAAAAAGCCCGGTATTTCATCCGGGCTTTTTTATTTTCGGTATAAAATGAGAGCGGAAAAACAATAAAGCTGCTCACCTTCAGGATCACAGGCCGCCGCTACCGTATATTTAATATCAACGAGCTGTTCATCAGAAATCCCCTTTAAAAATGTATTGACTTCTGTCTGCAGATCCTTTTCATGCTCCTCATCAAAAACAGCTATCTTCAGCACATCACCCTCTCCTTTCTCTATCAATTTATTCCGGTTCAATTGAAATATGATAGAGAAAAACAGATTTTCTTTTTTACTGATTTTTACTAAAAGTAACCAAAAATAGTTATTGAAAACGCTTACTAATATATGATAATATCATTTTAATAATAACCAGGTCATTTCTGTTTAGTAAATATTTAGTAAAAAGGAGATGCGAAATGGTCCGTCTCAAAGATATTGCCTTACAGGCATCTGTATCCAGCGCGACAGTATCGAGAATTTTGAATAAGGATGACTCTTTGGCCGTGACTGATGAAACAAGAGAAAAAGTTCTGAGGATCGCCGATGAGCTGGGCTATCAGCCGTCGGCAAAAAAACGGAAGAACCGCAGCCGCAGCGATTCAGCGCCCCTGATCGGCGTTGTCAGCTGCCTGTCACCGGAAGAAGAACGGCAGGATCCTTATTTTTCAGCGATCCGAAAAGGCATTGAGGAAGAATGCTTTCGGCAAAAAGTTTTTATCACATCTTCTATCCATCTCGGTTCTTTTCAAGAGCATATGTTTCACGAACTGGACGGCGTGATCGTAATCGGCAGCCTGCAAGACGAGGCGCTTACGAATATCAGCGCCGCTTTCAGGCACGCGGTATTTGTTAACGGCACCCCCGATCCCGCCCGCTACGATTCCGTCAGCGTGGATTTTTATGCCGCAGCACAGAAGGCGATCGAACATCTTCTGTCGCTCGGTTATCAGCGGCTCGGTTATATCGGCGGCCGGGAGCGGGAGCATACCGTCATAGACGGTGTAAACAGCAATAAAACGATTGAGGATAAGCGTCTGACCGCTTTCTTACAAATGGCCGGCGCCGGGCCGGAGCATGTACTGATCGGCGAATACAGCATGCACGAAGGGTTCCGGCTGATGAATGAAGCCATCAAAGGCGGAAGTCTCCCCGATGCCTTTTTTATCGCAAGTGATTCGATGGCTGTCGGCGCTTTAAAAGCCTTGCAGGAAGCCGGCCTTCAAGTCCCGCGCGATACGGCAATTGTCAGCTTCAACGGAATTGATGAGGCAGAATACGCCAGCACGCCGTTATCAACGGTAAAAGTATACACGGAAGAGATGGGCCGGACGGGTGTCAAATTGCTTCTCGACCGTTTAAGCGGCAGAACCGTCCCGCTGGCCGTGACGCTCCCCACTTCATTGATTGTCAGACAAAGCTGCGGCTCACAAGAAAGGAGGTGACATGTCCCGCAGCGTTTATATCATATTTAAAGGAGGAAAAGATGAAACGCTTACTGGCTTTGTTTCTTTCTTTTACTTGCATGATACTTCCCGGCTGCTCGGCAGAACAGAGCGGCGCCGGAGAAAAGCAGAAAACATTGACAGTCTATTCCACAATATCCTCAGACAGCGAACGCGCCGTATTCAGAAAGTTGGCTGATTCATTCCAAAAAGAACATCCGGACATTCAAGTAAACGTTCATTTCCCAGGCAATGACTACGAAAATATGATGAGGGTCAGAATGGCAGCCGGTGACATGCCCGATCTTTTCGACACACACGGCTGGGCTAAAATCCGCTACGGAGAATATACCGCCGACCTCAGCGGCATGTCTTGGACGAAGCGGCTCGATCCGAATTTAAACAGCATGCTCAAAGACGCCAAAGGCAGAATATACGCCTTCCCTCTGAATCAGGCAAAGGACGGACTGGCCTACAACCGCACAATGTTGGAAAAATACAGAATCAAACCGCCGGAAACAATGGATGATTTTATGAAGGCACTGAGACAGATTAAAGAAAAAAGCGGCGGAACAGTCACCCCCTTCTGGTTTGCCGGCTATGAGAAAAGCTCATTTGCCCAATATTACGATCAATTCGCCGCACCGCTTCTCATCACAGATCCCGCACACCGTTACAAAAAACAGCTGTTAAACGGAACCTTCCGCTGGACACACTTCACCTATTTATCTGACAAACTGAAAGAGATGCAAAAGGAAAGCCTGCTCAATATAGATGCCGTGACGGCAAAACGGTCCCAGCTCATTGAACTGATGGCGCAAAACAAAATCGCCTTTACGCTGCAGGGCGGCACCCTCGGCCAAGACGTCGCTCAAATCAATCCGAAGGTAAAAGTCGGCATCATACCGACCCCGGCCGTCCACAAGGGAGACGCGCCGGTTTGGATCGGAGGCGAACGTTACACGCTGGCGGCATTCAAGGATTCCCCGCGGCTTGAAGAAGCGAAACAGTTCATCGCATTTATGGCCCGTCCCGAGCATGCGAAATCAATTGCCGAAGCGACCTCGCTTCCGGCCGGATTAGTGAATGTGCAAACGGACATTTTCTACGCAAATGACTATAAGCGCTATCAGCATATTAAGGTGCAGCCTTATTTTGACCGCCTTTATTTGCCGAACGGAATGTGGGATGTGATGGGGACAGCCGGGCAGGAGCTGACGGCCGATATCTTAACCCCCGCGGAAATTTCGGCGAAACTCGGCAGGGAATATAAGCGGCTCCGTCTTCAATCTGATTCACAAGGAGCTGACAAAGAATGAGTGATCTTGCAAGAGAAACCCAAGGATTTCAGCATCAAAAGCCGGTAAAACCCGCGTCACTGTGGTGGATGTACGTTCCCGCTCTTGCCACGGTTTTTATTTTCATGATTTTTCCCTTTGTCAAAGGCGCTTTTATCACATTCACAAACTGGAACGGCTTCTCACAGACGTATCAATGGGTGGGGGTCACTCAATATAAAAGGCTTTTTACAGATCCGGACACGTGGCTTATTGTGAAAAACACTTTGCTTTACGGCATCGGAAGCACTTTTTTTCAGAATATGCTCGGACTTTTATATGCGCTGCTTTTGAATCAGAGCTTAAAAATGAAGGCGCTCACAAGAACGATCGTCTACCTGCCCGTCATTATCAGTCCGCTGATTATGGGATACATTTGGTATTTTATTTTCTCATATGACGGGGGTGCGCTGAATGATGTACTGGGCGCACTGGGAATCGGTCCTGTCAACGCCTTGGCAAGCCCTGCGGCAAACCCGTGGATTATCGTCATGATTAACACGTATCAATACGCAGGCATTGCGATGATTGTATATTTGGCGGGGCTGCAAAGCATTCCGAAAGATTATTATGAAGCTGCAAAAATGGATGGCGCGGGAGGTCTTCAGCCGTTTTTCACCATCACCCTGCCATTATTGATGCCGGCTGTCACCATCAACATGGTCATCAATATCATCGGCGGGCTGAAGCTGTTTGATGTCATTTTCGCGCTGACCGCAGGCGGGCCGGGCAATTCCTCTCAATCGATGTCGACGTTTATGTATGATTTATATTTTAAACGGCAGGATGCGGGATATGCCGCCGCCCAAGGCGTATTTATGTCCGTCATTATTCTTGTCATCAGCTTTTCGGCTCTCGTGTATTTCAAGCGAAAGGAGACGGAAATGTCATGAAAACAGCCCGAATGCGGATTTTTACGCTGTTGGCCGCCGTTATCTCGTGCGTTCATATTGTCCCCTTTTATATTTTGCTGACCACGTCATTAAAAGCAAAAGGAGACTACAGTTCAAAATGGTCGCTGCCCTCCGCCTTTTCATTTCAGAATTTTCGTGAAGCATGGGAGCGTGCCTCTCTCGGGCAATCCTTTCTGAACACGATCATTATTACAGCCGTTTCCGCCGCCTTGCTAATTTTCATGGGTTCGCTTGCCGCATACCCGCTCGCTAGAAGAAATACAAAGCTGAACAAAATCGTCTTCGGCCTTTTGATTTCAATCATGATCATCCCGCCTTTGACTTCCATGGTTCCTTTATACAAAATGGTCGCTGATGCGGGGCTGGTCAATACGCATGCCGCAGCCATTCTCATTAATACGGCTGCATATATGCCGCTGACCGTTTTCTTATATTCAGGGTTTATCCGCTCTTCCATTCCGAAAGAACTTGAGGAAGCCGCCAGGATGGACGGCGCGGGATTGATCAGGACTTTTTATACAATCGTGTTTCCTTTGTTGAAACCGATTACCGCAACGGTCTGCATTATTTCCTGCGTGTTTATCTGGAACGATTACCAATTTGCGATTTTCTTTTTACAAGATCAAAAGGTGCAGACATTGACCGTGGCCATGGCGGGGTTCTTCGGCGAAAACGCGAACAATCTTCACTTAGTCGCCGCAGCCGCAATTATGGCGATGCTGCCGATGGTCGTATTGTTTTTGGCACTTCAAAAATATTTTATCTCAGGGCTGTCCTCCGGGGCGGTCAAAGGCTGAGAAGAAAAGGGAGGAATTTCTGTTGAAGAAAATTACGTTTATCGGAGCGGGGAGCACGATTTTCGCAAAAAATGTATTGGGGGACTGTTTACTGACTGAAGCATTAAACGGATTTGAATTCGCGCTTTATGATATTGACGCTGTACGGCTGAAAGAATCTCAGCTCATGCTGGAAAACATGAGAGACCGCTACAATCCGAGTATATCCATCATCTCCTACGATGACCGAAAACAGGCGCTTACACACGCCGGCTATGTGATAAACGCCATTCAGGTCGGAGGCTATAAACCCGCGACGGTCATTGACTTTGACATCCCGAAGCGGTACGGTCTCCGCCAGACGATTGCCGATACCGTCGGAATAGGCGGCATTTTCCGTTCCCTCCGCACCATCCCCGTTTTATTTGACATTGCAAAAGACATGGAAGAGGTCTGCCCGGATGCGTGGCTGTTAAACTATACAAATCCGATGGCCTCTCTGACCGGAGCGATGCTCAGACATACAAATGTCAAAACGGTCGGCCTGTGCCACAGCGTCCAGGTCTGTACCAAAGATCTGTTCGACTCACTCGGCATGGATCACGAAGGTACGGAAGAACGCATTGCCGGCATCAACCATATGGCTTGGCTTTTGGAGATTAAAAAAGACGGAATTGATTTATATCCGGAAATTAAAAGACGGGCACGCGAAAAACAAAAGACGAAACATAAGGACATGGTGCGGTTTGAGCTGATGGATAAATTCGGCTGCTACGTGACGGAATCATCTGAGCATAATGCCGAATATCATCCGTATTTTATAAAAAGCCGGTATCCGGAGCTGATAGATGAACTCCAAATTCCGCTTGATGAATATCCGAGGAGATGCGCGGAACAAATCAAAAACTGGGAAACGATGAGAGACGGGATCATCAACAACCAAAACCTGACGCATGAACGCTCGAAAGAATACGGTTCGAGAATTATAGAAGCGATGGAGACGGGCCGTCCGTTCACATTCGGCGGCAATGTGCTGAATACCGGGCTGATACCGAATCTGCCGGCGAAAGCGGTCGTTGAAGTGCCGTGCGCCGCCGTTAAAAACCAAATTATGCCGTGCTATTCCGGCGAACTTCCGGAGCAGCTCGCGGCGCTCAACAGAACAAACATCAACACACAGCTTTTAACCATCGAAGCGGCCGTTACATTAAAAAAGGAAGCCGTATATCAAGCGGCCATGCTTGATCCGCATACGAGCGCCGAGCTTTCCATGAATGACATCATCTCTTTGTGCGATGACTTATTTGAAGCGCACAAAGACCGGCTTCCGGCTTATCACTGATCATTCGCGATCCGGTCCCGGGCGGGCCGGACGCTTTTATATGTTCAGCACCAGTTTGACCGTCTGTAAGGTGTGTCCTTTAAAATCCTCTTCAAATTCACATACCCTTTGAAACCCTTTCGCTTGATAAAAGGATAAGGCGATGCGGTTCTCTTTTTCTGCATGGACATAAAGCTTTTTTACCCCGCCGGACTGCCTGATGCATTCTTTAAGAAGTGCCGTGCCTATCCCGCTTCCCTGGCAATCCGGATCAATATAGATGGCGGTCAGCTCCGTATTTCCGTCTTTTTGAACCGGGGTGGCATTTGCAAAACCGAGCACTCGCCCCTCTTCTTCCGCCACAAAGAACAAAGAATGCAAGAGCCGGCGTTCCATCATCTCATCCTGATAGGCGGATTCGAGAAACTGATCCTGAATGTGTCTGGGAATAATCCCTTCATACGTATGATGCCAGCTGCGTTCTGCGACTTGCCGGACCTGTTTGATATCGTTTGTTTTCATCGCGCGGATCATCGGTTTCACCTGATTCGCCTCCCGTTTTTTTATAAAAAAAGAAGAAAAAGACGCACGTCCCTTTTCTTCTTTCACTTCAAAGCGTTATTTCTTCGGCTTTGTTTCGCCTTCCCACTCCAGCATGCCGCCTTCAACATTAACTGTACGGAAGCCCTGCTCATGTAAATACATACAAACGTTCATGCTTCTTTTTCCGGAACGGCAGATAAATACATATTCCTTATCCTTGTCTAACGCATCCATCTTCTCAGGGATGTCCCCCATGCGGATATGAACGGCCTCCGGAATCATTCCTTCGGCAACTTCTTCGTCTTCTCTGACATCAATCAGATACAGCTCTTCTCCCGCTTTTAATTTTTCTTCCAGTGCGGCTGTGCTGATTTCATTTATTTTCAATGTGTGACACTCCCATTCATCTTTATGGTGTTAAGTATACCAAAGCCCGCGGTGCAATTTCTATGATAGAGGCCTGATAAAAAAGCCCCTCTCTGTAGGAGAGGGGCTTCGTCCGGTCAGTTTGCCACGATATTGACAAGCTTGCCCGGTACGGCAATAATTTTTCGGATCGTTTTTCCTTCAAGCTGCTCTTTTACTTTTTCGTCAGCTTGTGCGAGCTGTTCTAACGCTGCTTTATCAGCATCAGCCGGAACCATTAATTTCGCTTTTACTTTTCCGTTCAGCTGGACGACGATTTCCACTTCATCGTCCACCAGTTTTGATTCGTCATAAGCAGGCCAAGCCTCGTATGCAATCGAACCTTCGTGGCCGAGTTTTTCCCACAGTTCTTCCGCCAAATGCGGCGCAACAGGAGAAAGCAGCTTCACAAAACCTTCGATATATTCTCTCGGCAGTTCATTCGCTTTGTAAGCTTCATTAATGAACACCATCAGCTGAGAAATGCCCGTGTTAAAACGAAGGGCTTCGAAGTTTTCTGTCACTTTCATGACCGTTTCATGATAGACGCGCTCAAGAGTTTCGCCCGCGCCTTCTGTCACTTTACCCGTCAGTTCGCCGTTTTCCTCGATAAACAAACGCCATACGCGGTCAAGGAAGCGGCGCGCTCCGTCAAGGCCTGATTCAGACCAGGCGATAGATGCGTCAAGCGGCCCCATAAACATTTCGTACAGGCGAAGCGTATCTGCTCCGTGAGACGCCACAATTTCATCCGGATTGACGACGTTTCCGCGGGATTTACTCATTTTTTCATTGTTTTCCCCGAGAATCATCCCTTGGTTATACAGCTTTTGGAACGGTTCTTTCGTCGGCACGACACCGATATCATAGAGGAATTTATGCCAGAAACGAGCGTACAGAAGGTGAAGCACGGCATGCTCCGCTCCTCCGATGTAAATATCAACGGGCAACCATTTATCCAGTTTCTCAGGTGAAGCGAGCTGATCCGGATTTTTCGGGTCGATAAAGCGGAGGAAATACCAGCAGCTTCCCGCCCATTGCGGCATCGTGTTCGTTTCTCTTCTGCCTTTTCTGCCCGTTTCAGGATCAGTGACTTCCACCCACTCTTTAATGTTGGCAAGCGGTGATTCACCTGTTCCGCTCGGTTTGATCTCATCGGTTTTCGGCAGAATCAGCGGCAGCTCTTCCGCCGGAACGGCTGTTGACGTGCCGTCTTCCCAATGAATGACCGGAATCGGCTCGCCCCAATAGCGCTGGCGGCTGAACAGCCAATCACGCAGACGGTATGTCACTTTTTTCTCACCGTTTTTCGTTTCTTCAAGCCAGGCGATCATTTTTTCAATCGCTTCCGCTTTATTCAGTCCGTTCAGAAAGCCGGAATTGACATGTTCTCCGTCTCCCGTGTACGCTTCTTCTTCCGTGTTTCCGCCTTTTACGACTTCTTTGACAGGCAGGCTGAACACTTTGGCGAATTCAAAATCACGTTCGTCATGCGCCGGCACGGCCATTACAGCGCCCGTTCCGTAAGAGGCGAGGACATAATCCGCTATCCAGATCGGCAGCTTTTCCCCGTTTGCAGGGTTTACGGCATATGCACCTGTGAAGACGCCCGTTTTTGTTTTCGCAAGATCCGTCCGTTCCAGGTCACTTTTCGCCTGAACTTCTTTAACATAAGCGTCTACCGCTTCTTTTTGTTCAGGCGTCGTGATGGCCTCCACAAGCTCATGCTCAGGAGCCAGTACGGCATAAGCCGCGCCGAACAGCGTGTCCGGTCTTGTCGTAAACACCGTAAACGTGTCATCAGTGCCGTCGATCGCGAAATGCACGTTTGCGCCTTCTGAGCGTCCGATCCAGTTGCGCTGCATGTCTTTAATGCTTTCCGGCCAGTCAAGTTCTTCTAAATCTTCAAGAAGCCTGTCTGCATAAGCGGTGATTTTCAGCATCCATTGTCTCATCGGGCGGCGTTCAACCGGATGGCCGCCCCGCTCGCTTTTGCCGTCAATGACTTCTTCGTTCGCAAGCACCGTTCCGAGCGCCGGGCACCAGTTGACCGGCACTTCGTCTACGTATGCGAGCCCTTTTTCGTACAGCTTGGTGAAGATCCACTGCGTCCACTTGTAATAGTCCGGATCAGTCGTATTGATTTCACGATCCCAATCATAAGAAAATCCGAGTGATTGGATCTGGCGGCGGAAATTATCTATATTTTGTTTTGTGAACTCAGCCGGATCATTCCCCGTGTCAAGCGCGTATTGCTCGGCAGGAAGCCCGAACGCGTCCCATCCCATCGGATGAAGCACATTGTACCCTTGCATGCGTCTCATGCGAGAAAGGATATCGGTTGCCGTATAGCCTTCCGGATGTCCGACATGAAGGCCGGCTCCTGAAGGATACGGAAACATGTCAAGCGCGTAAAACTTCGGCTTGTCATTCTCTTCACTGACGGCGAACGTTTTATGATCCAACCAGTAATTCTGCCATTTCTTTTCTATTTTTTCGTGCTGAAAACTCAACGTAAAAACCTCCTTCTGATTGAATACGGCGTATGTAGTCCAAGTATTGACGGGATGAGGAAGATTATATTCAGATTATTCTAAAACTAAAAAAAACTCCCTCATCCCTAAAAGGGACGAGAGATTTTTGTTTCCCGCGGTACCACCCTCGTTAGCGCGGTTTTAAGCCGCACTCACTTGATACTTTTAACGCAGTTATGCGTCAGCGGTTTTGCCGCTGCAACTCTGAGGCGAGTTCGGAAACAGACTTGATTGACTTGCACCGGCCGTCAACTCTCTGAGTGCGAAATCTGCTTCTTACTGCTCCTCTTCACTGTTCTTATCGCTACCGTAATCTTACCTGTATTTTATAGAATTCTGTTCATAAGTGCAAGCAGGTTTGTATACAATGGGAATGTACCCGGAACGGGTCGTGAGCGGGGATATTATTTTGATGGAGGATTTTTTTGCTGGTGTGGTTTTGCTTCGGCCGAATCACTGTTTTGTTCTCTGACAAAATCAAAACTCCTGAGAACAGCTTCTCCGCCGTAGCCTGCGATTATGGATAAGATGACGAGTTGAATTCCTGAATCGGGGTCAGCGGATAAGACAAGTAAGATGGAAGCAGCCATTCCGATAAAACCATCTTCCAAAAAACCGAGATAGATAAACCGCTTTGTCATTCTGGGTTTCTCCAGCCTGCCTCTCTTTTTCACATGACCGAGAACCCCCATGATGCCTCCAATTACACAAGCAATTATTACCTGATGCAGCATCTTCATCACCTTCCTAAAGCCCTTATTTAGTAAAGCGACTTCAGGCCATCCAGCCCCCTTACGAATACGATGATTTTCGATATCTACATACCGGCGATTGAGCAGGAAAGTAAAAAGCTTGTTTCTTCCATTATATGTGAACACATGATCGGTAAGCTTGATGCATTAGATTCATTTTTCACCCAGTGACAATGACCTAGTCACTTACTTAGCGATGATGTGCCTTCCCCTTATATATTCAGTGTATATGAGGACAAGCCCGAATGACAAATTGCAAACTTCGGCTGCTTGAATCAGAACATATGTTATGCTACGGTTACTGTAGATTCATTTAAAAAGGGGAGAAACAACGGCTGAAAAAAGCGCGCAGCTTTACGGCCAAAAGGGGGTTTTACATGGCTGACTCAAATGTATCCGGAAAACTGGAGCAGCTGGAGCTTATCAAAAAGGCGCTTGATCACGCACGCATCGGCGTGGTGATTACAGACCCCTCTCTTGAGGACAATCCCATCATATATACAAATCAGGGATTTATGGATATGACAGGCTACGCTTCCGAAGAGATATTAGGTAAGAACTGCAGATTTCTGCAAAGCAAAGAAACCGACCGTCAACAAGTCGCGAAAATAAGAAAGAGCTTAAACCAGAAAGAAAAGATCACGGTGCGGCTGAAAAATGTCAAAAAAGACGGCACCCCGTTTTGGAATGAACTCAACATTGATCCTCTGTATGTTGAAGACAAGCTCTATTTTGTCGGTTTTCAAAAAGACATTACAGAGCAGAAAGAATACGAAAAGCTCCTGGAGGATTCCCTCACAGAAATCACGACGCTGTCAACACCGATTGTTCCGATCCGAAACGGCATCTCCGCCTTGCCGTTAGTGGGAAACTTAACGGAAGAACGATTTGATTCAATTGTGACAACTTTGACGGACATATTAACCGCATCTAAAGATGATTACTTAATTATAGACTTATCAGGTTTGGCCGAGGTAAACGAACAGACGGCAGACCAGATTTTCAAATTGCATCACCTGCTTAAATTAATCGGCACAGAACTGATTATCACCGGGATCAAGCCTTCCCTCGCCATGAGAATGAATCAGCTTGATGCCAGCTTTTCTTCATTAAAGACGTATTTAAACGTTAAGGACGCCGTCAACGTGCTTCCGGTCGTATAAACAAAAAAATCCCGCCGAAACAGCGGGATTTTTTATGTCGTCATCGCACTTGGATGTTTTGTTTATTAACGGTTTTCAGGCGTTTGTCGTACAGCACCGTCGCTGCGATGCTGACAACAAGAAGCACCATCAGGATCAACAGCAGCACGCTCATGCCGTACTGATCAACCAGCACGCCGCCAAGGAGCGGCCCGATCATTCTGCCGCCCGTCGCCGCACTGTTGACGAATCCTTGGTAAAACCCTTCTTTCCCCTTAGGCGCAAGCTGATTGGCAATGGTAGGAACGGCAGGCCAGACAAGCATTTCTCCGACGGTTAAAATCACCATTGCGGTGAGGTACATCGGAAATTGCTTGGCGCTAAGAAGCACGCCGAACGAAACGATAAAAATACAAAAGCCGATGACCATCTGCGTTTTTAACGCGCCGGACCATTTTTTCAGAACAGCTCCTATGAGAGGCTGTCCGGCGACAATTAATATTCCGTTTACGGTCCAGAGCACACTGTATAATGAAAGCGGCATACCGATGCTTTGAGTATGTGACGCAACGGTTGTGGACCACTGCGAATAGGCAATCCACCCGAGAACATACCCGCCGCTCAATATGAGAAGCGCCGTAAATTTCGTTCTGCTGCTGACAGGCTCGTAGTCCAGAACAGAAACCTGGCTCGCATTTCCGGTTTTGATATTTCGAAACCCGAAAAATACGATAAGGAAAAACAGCACATACAGCAAAGCATTGGCTAAAAACACGTACGTAAACGAGTACGCCGCAACCATCCCGCCGAGTGCCGAGCCCACGGCGACACCTGCGTTCTGAGCTACATAAATCGCATTAAAAGCTCTCCGCCCGCCTTCTTTCCATACCGCTCCCGCCATGGCGTAACTGGCCGGAAACACGATACCGGAACCGAAGCCGACAATGATGAGCAGCCAAATATAAACGGGCCATTGGTGAAACAGAACGAGTCCGAGAAGACTTGCCAATGTGATCATAATGCCCAGCATAATGGATTTGAATCCGCCGATTTTATCAAACAAAAATCCGCCGCATAAATTCCCCGCCACACTGGCCCCGGAATTCAGCATCAGAACAATCCCCGCAACAGTCAGCGATTTCCCTAAATGATTATGAATATAGATCGTATTCAGCGGCCACAAAAAAGATGCGCCCGTCACATTGATAAACATTCCGATGATTAATATCTTCAAAGCGCGCGGCATACCGATCCCCCTCTCTCTATAAAAAACCCCATGAAAAAACGGAAACCGCAAGCCGCGGCTCCGTATCGATCACGTTATCATAGCACATTCATTCTATCGCCGCGGACGTCTTTTTTCAACATCAGAATCTGAAAAAAATAATGCCGGAATGTTGAAAAAATTACAAATGATTGGATTCGCAAAAACAGGCCGGCTTCATGCTCTTTTCCTCAGCAGCCAAAACGGAATATACAGAATGAAGAAGCTCAATATCACCGCCGCTTCCATTGATAGAAGATACCACGGCCAAGGTCCGAAAACATTCAGAAGCGAAGCGGTCTTCGGTTTTTTCATTAAATATAGATAATTTGCATTCAGCACACGATCAATAAAAAAGACACACGCCCCGTACAGATTTACGATCAGCACCGACACCCACAGCCCGCGCGCCGACGGCCTGTACCTTTCTGAAGCGGCCATGAATAGACAGGTAAGAAAAACACAGCCGTGGGAGACGAAAAACACGATGTACCGAAAATGCGGGAAAGAATACGCCCCTAAATCAGGTGTTGCCATCGCCTGTACGGCGCTGCCCAAACCGGCAAAATAGAGGAAGGCGAATAGCTTTTTGCTTTTTGTCATGACCATCAGCATCGCCAAATAGACGGAAAGGTCGCTCAGCTGCAGCGGCAGAGCTGTTTTCAGCGACCAGGCATGATGACAAAGCAGCCATATATGATAGCTGATCTGCGACACGGCAAGGAGAATGAATAGTACATAGCGGATCATGCGGCTCTGGTTGAGCTTTTTCCGGAATACGATCACGCCCGCCCCCAGCAACCCGATGATCAACAATGTGAAAATGTGTTCCTTGGAAAAAAGATGAAAGGCCCCTGTTTCAGATTTCAATTGAAAATACTTCTGCATAAGGCTCCCCCGCGCGAAAAAATGACGTATGTCTATTCTTTTAAAAATCGCTTTCTTCTATTCATACAAAAAAAGCCTCCGCTTATGCGGAGGCTCCTCAACTTGTTTTACAAGGCGGATTGAATGACCTTTTTATAATACAGCACCGACAGCATGCCGAAGATGGAGTACAGCAGCGTATACAGCGCCATGACGATGATCATCGGCGTCCACACTTCCGTTCCGAATAAAAACCATCCTGACTGAACGGCAAAATAGCTGTGGAACAGCCCGAGAACGAGCGGAATGCCGAAATGATACGCCTGCTTCCGGCGGATGCCTTTCAGCAGATCTCCCGTTGTGAAGCCGAGCTTCCGCAATATCGTATAATCAGCCTTCTCATCCTCACACTCGCCCATTTGTTTAAAATAAAGGATACAGCCTGAGGTGATCAGAAAGGTTAATCCTAAAAACCCGACAATAAACATGATCAGCCCCATGTTTTTCTTTTGCGTGTCAGCCGTTTCAAATTGTGAAAGCGCACCGTCTGAATAGTGCTGCGCCTGAAACAGACCATCAGCTTTTTGGATGTCCTCTTCTCGTTTGAGTGTAATGCCGAAAAACCGATTTGATTTTCCCTGGATGGACGGGTCGATATCTTTCTCGATCCGGTCGAATACCTGCTGCGTGACGATAACGGTCGGCAACCCTCCGCTTGTAAATGTATATGACAGGAGGAAGTCGTTCTTCAAGCCCTTATACGCCAGCGGTATTTTATCCGTTTTGCCGTTTATATCAATGGAACCCGACGTTTTCAGGTCGAGGAATCTTTTCATCATATCATTATATCCGGTAAACACGGCTTCTCCGTCAGAAAGCTCCGTCCCTTCTGCGTCTTTCTCGCTTATAATCGGCAGCGCCAGGCTGGACGGGTCTTGTTGAAAGCTTTTCATGTCGCCGTTTATAATGTTCTTCATATTGACACCGGCTTGAATGGTCTTGATTGTTTTTACTTTGTGTTCAATTCCGTTTTTCTTCAATAAGGCGGTAAAAGAGTCAGTCTCCTTTTGGTTATCAAACGCAAAGTCCGCGGCTGTATTTTGCTCAGCCGATTTTTCCGCGGAGTAGTACGAGATATAGCTTAAAGACAGCAAACCGATTGCCAGCGCCGAAAGAGTCGTAATAATCGTCAGCAATACGGCGTTTGACTTCATCCGGAACATGATGGATGACAAAGACAGCACTTCACTGACATTCAGATACCCGCCTTTTGATTTCCGGATGAGATTTGCCAGAAAGCTGACCGAACCTTTATAAAACAGATAGGTTCCGATAATGACCGAGCCGAGAATAAACACCATGGCCGAAAACAGTTCATTCATGCTCGTAAAACTGCCTCCGAATAAATCCGCGGACACGGCATAGCCGGCGATAATGGCCGCAATACCGACAACGCCGATCAACATCTGCACCCAAGAAAGCCGTCTTATGCCGCTTTCTGACGATGACGCGGTTTTAAATAAAGACAAAATGCTTTGCCGTTTAATAAATAAGTAATTCATCATCATAATCAGCACGTAAATTGCCCCGAACACAATTAACGTCTGAACGAGCGCCTTGCTTGAAAAAAACAGTGAGACAGAGGCTTTCACACCGACTGTATGAAACAGCATCATCATACATAATTTCGAGAGGGAAAAGCCGGCGAAAATACCGATCCAAATCGATCCGAAATACAAAATGAAATTTTCTGCGCTGAGTATGCGGAAAATGTGCATTTTCGTCATCCCGATTAATCGGAATAAGCCGATTTCCCGGCCGCGCCGTTTAATAAAAATGGTGTTGGCGTATAAAAGAAATACCGACACGATCGCCACAAGCAGTACAGAGGCGGCCCGGATTGCCGCCGCTCCTTTTATGGAGCTTTTCATTTCATCAAGCGCCGGATCGTATTGCATCGTGACAAACGCGAAATAAAGGGCGGCGCTGAACACCAGCGCAAAAACGTAAAGATAATAGTTTTTCATATTCTTTTTCAGGTTCTGGAAGATCAAATGATGAATACTCATGCCTGAACCCCGCCCAATACACTTTGCGTTTTCATAATATCCTGAAAAAAGTCCGGTCTGTCCTGACCGCCTTTATTCAGCTGCGTATACACACGGCCGTCTTTAATGAAAACCACACGTCCGGAATAGCTGGCGGCAACCGGATCATGCGTCACCATCACAATGGTGGCGCGGCGTTTTTGATTCAGGCGGCTGAGTTTATTCAATAAATCCGTGGCAGCCTTTGAATCGAGCGCTCCGGTCGGCTCATCAGCAAAAATAATGCCCGGCTCGTGAATAACAGCTCTTGCGGCAGACGTCCGCTGTTTTTGTCCGCCGGAAATTTCACTCGGATACTTATGTCTCAAATCATAGATCCCAAGCTCCTCTGCCGTCTCGGCAAATCGCAGGTCCGCCTCTTTCTTAGACATTTTCGTAATGGATAACGGCAGGAGTATGTTTTCCTTCACGGTCAGCGTGTCCAATAAATTATAATCCTGAAAAATAAAGCCGAGATGCCGTTTTCTGAATTCGGCAAGCTGTTTTTCTTTCATGGATGTAATCTCCGTCTCATTCAGTTTTATGGTGCCCGCGCTCACTTTATCAATGGAGGAAAGCACATTCAAAAGGGTCGTTTTCCCTGATCCTGACGGGCCCATAATGCTGACGAATTCCCCTTTGTGAATCTGAAGATCAATTCCTTTCAGCACCTCTTGTTTATTCAGCTTGTTTCCGTAGCTTTTTTGGATATTGCCTGCTTCTAAAATCATCACGTTATGATTCTCCTTTTACATTGGTTATCTTTATTTTAAAAACAGAAGCCGTTTTTTTCGTTTGATTAAGCGAACAAAAGAGAAAAGCATGTGACACTTTTGTCACACGCTGAACATGCTGACGGCATCGTTCTGTTTTGGAAACACCAAGGTAAAAACCGTGCCGCTTTCCGGCTCAGAGCGCACGCTGATCTGGATGAGAAGCGGAGCCGCGGCTTTTTGAGCCAAATACAGGCCCATCCCCGTTGACGCGTGATCTCGCCTCATTCGCGTCGAGGTAAATCCTTTTTCAAAAATGCGCGGAAGATCTTTGGGCTCGATGCCGATGCCGCGGTCTTCGATATCGACATGCACCCGGCCGTTTTGTTCATAGCTTTTTACGGTAATGTCATCCGCTTCACTGTATTTGACGGCATTGCTTAACAGCTGCCTGATGATGAAGGAAAGCCATTTTCCGTCACTGTGAACGTCCGGCGAATCAAGCTGAATGTCAAACCCGATCCCTTTTTGTATGCACCATGATTGCAGGTTTTTAATTTCTTTGAAAACGAGCGGTCTGAGCTGAATGCGCTGGAATGATAAATCATTTTCAATAAAGGACAATCGTTTCTGATGAAGCTGCTGGTCCAGGAGATGGTGAATCCGCAGCCATTCATACAGCAAAGGGGCTTTCAGCGGCTGTTCATCAAGGCGTTCGATCATGAGATGCATCGCTGTCAGCGGTGTTTTGACCTCGTGAATCCATGACATCAGATCATCCTTTTCATGCTCTGACGCCGCCTGAAGATCAAGTGAGCTTTTTCGTAATTGCTCTGTCTGCCCTTCAATGCTTTCTTCAACGATAGACTCAAACGGACTGTCAGGCGCTTTAAGATAAGACATGTCTAAATTGGCGTCCCACTCTCTTAAGCTTTTATAATAGGCGGTCTCTTTACGATAGCGGAACAAGAGAAATACAAGAAACACAAGAAGCGACAGGTAAACAAAATACAGCACCGAAAAAAACGGAATAGACGGATCAATATATGCCGCAAAAAGGAGCACAGCCTGCTGCAAAAGAAACATCGCGATCCAGCTTTTTCTTTCGAGCAGAAATGATTTAATCATAAAGACCGTCTTCTTCCTTTGCGATGTATCCCTGCCCCACCTTGGTTTCAATCATTTTCCCGATGCCTAATTGATCGAGTTTTTTCCGCAGCCGGTTGACATTCACCGTCAGCGTATTATCACTGACGAAACGCTCATCATTCCATAGGCTTCTGATGAGTTCTTCCCGGCTGACGATTTTATTTTTCTGCTCAGCCAGCAGTTTTAAGATCAGCATTTCGTTTTTGGTCAGTTCGACCGAACCGTTTTTACAGCTGACCGTGTTGGTTTCTGTGTCAATGACCGCCCCGCACCATCTTTTCATCAGCGCCGGTTCTGTGCCGTATTGGTGCACACGGCGGAACACCGCCTGTATTTTCGCGATTAACACATCAAAGTGAAAAGGCTTCTGAATAAAATCATCTGCCCCGAGCTGCATCGACATGACCATATCCGCGGGATGATCGCGCGAGGACAAAAAGAGAATCGGCACGTTTGATTGGGAGCGTATCATTCTGCACCAATGAAAGCCGTCAAATTTCGGCAGCTGTACATCAATGATCACCAAATCAGGCTTAATTTCAGTAAACTCCCGGATGACCCGGCTGAAATCCTTTATTCCGTGCACCGCAAATGACCAGCCCGTTAATCTCTCCTTCATCTCGTGAAACAAAGTGTTATCATCTTCTATTAACAAAATGTGAAACATGGTATCCGCCCTTTTCTGATAGATAGAGGAAAAACCGGCTGATGTCCAGCCGGCTTTTTTCCTTTACAGTTCTCTTCTTAATGCGGTCAGAACGTTGGTTTTTGTCGCTTTGCGGGCCGGATTCATACCGGAAATCACCGCGACCCCCGCACAAATGACAACTGCGATCACAACGAGGCTGAGCGGGATGTAGGAGAAGGTATAATGAAGATCTTCAGCTCCGGTATTTCCCCCTACCGCTTTCAAGATAACCGGCACAGCCAGATTGACGGCAAAACTCACTCCGTAAGAAATGATAATCCCGATGACAGAACCTAATATCCCGATATAGGCGCTTTCCATCAGGAACATTCTGCGGATGATGGACGGGCTTGCGCCGATCGCTTTCATAATCCCGATTTCCTGCGTTCGTTCCGTCACCGCCATCGTCATCGTATTGAAAATACCGATGGCTGAAATCACGACGGCGATAAAGCCGACAAAGATCAGGCCGATTTTAAAGACGAGGAAAAAGGTGTTGACGCCCTTCAGCTCGGTTGTGACAGATCTGACATAAAAGCCGTCATCCGTGAGGTCATGGGTAAGCTGATCGACATGATCGAATTTGTCCGCATACACATTGATGCTTTTTTCCGCATTTCCATTCTTCAGATCCAAGAATGTCGAGAAGTCTTTCTTGAATTGATCACTCACAAAAATATTTGTATCCTCCATCCAATCTTGGGACGGTTTTTTTGTAATTCCGACTACTTTGAAGTCGTACGTTTTCGTTTTTTCAACGTCTCCGTCTTTGTTTGTTTTGGAGATGCTCAGCTGTATCGTTTTATTAAGCAGGTCTTTCGTATAGCCTTTTGGTTTTTTCACCTCCGACATGTCGCCTTGGTGATCCTTTAACTCTTTGTCGTAAGCGTCAGCCTCTTTTTTCGTCAATAGGTTCTTCGCAAAATCATAGCCGACCACGATTTCATTCTCTGTACGGGCGACTCTTCCCTGATCAAGCTCCATATTGGCTTTGACTTCATCTTTCATGTTTGTCAGCACAATGGCTGAATCTTCATTTGTTCGGTTTCCCAATGACGCTTTGTTCGGTTCATACACTTGTGTTCTCTCAACGACAGACTTGACATTTTTATACTTTTCCAAGTCTGATTTCTTCACGGCTTTTCCGTTCTCTTGGCCGAGCACATTGATTTCCGTAACAATCTGCTGGCTCATCGTAATGTCTGTAATCGTTTTTTGGATGCCGAATCCGACGGAAGCCAGCACCACTAAAAACGCGCACGCCATTGTCGTCGCCAGCACCGTCATGAAAACACGCAGCCGGTTTTTCTTCATATTTCTTCTGATAAAGTGAATCTGATCCTTAAATCTCAACAGTAACGCCCCCTTTTAATACACCGTCATGCAGCTGGAATTTTGAATGCGCGATCGAAGCGACTTCATCGTCATGCGTAATGATGACAAATGTAATCCCGCGCTCCCGGTTCAGCTGCTGAATTAATGCAAGCACCTCAAGTTCCGTTTCTGAATCGAGGCTTCCCGTCGGCTCATCGGCTAAAATAATTGACGGATTTAAAATGAGGGCTCTTGCGATACTGACACGCTGCTGCTGGCCGCCTGACAGCTCATTCGGATAATGATTCGCATGATTCTCAAGTCCGACCCGTTTCAGCATATCTGCGACTTTCTGCTTGCGTTCAGACGGTTTGACGCCTTTTAAGGCAAGCGGCATTTCAACATTTTCATAGGTTGTCAGACTCGGAATGAGCTGAAAGCTTTGAAAAATAAAGCCGAAATGCCCGAGGCGGAACTGCGCCCACTCTTTTTCATTGAAACCCGTCACATCAGTGCCGTTAATGACGATACGACCCTTTGTCGGCGCTATGTATCCCGAAATTAAATTCAGAAGCGTTGATTTTCCGGAACCGCTCCGCCCGACGATACAGGCAATTTCCCCTTTTTCAACGGTCAAAGAGACATCCTTCAGTACCGGAACCTCACTCTCTCTGCCTTTCCTGCCGATTTTAAATGAATGATCGATATGCTGTACCTCTATCACGTACACCACTCCCCCTTATATCTGTTTCGTTTTTTTATAGATGAAGTAATAATTAATGAAAAACCCGATAACCGCACCGATGAGCATGCCGAATATGTAGCCGGTATACGAACGGTTATAAGCATATCCGCATACCCCCGCACTTCCCAGCATACTGAGCGACATGACGAGCACTTGAATGATGCGTTCAATGTGTTTGCTCAGGATAAAATGTCCGCTTCGTTCATTCGGCATTTTCAGGAAATTCACATAGCCGAATAGATAGAAACAAAATCCCATAAATGCGGAGATGAACAATGCGTGTTTCATGTAATACATCCATGATGTATGGATGTAAGCGGCAGGCATGAAATAGATCAGAAACCCGCTCCAAGGGAAATCAATATCCGGCACAGCCTGCCTGCCAAAAAGGAACTCAGCGTTTAACAGGTAAATCGTCATAACCACGATCGGAAAGACGGAAACCGTGAACGCTGTGATCAGCTGCGCCGCTAAATTGCCCGTTATCGTGCCGGCAGCTGTCACTAATGCGTAAATCATCAAGCTGATGACCAGCATCCCTGCGCTGAATGATTGAAAATGATGGACAGCGTCAGGTTTAAGCGCTAGGAACAATATGTCGGATACTCCGTAAGAAACAAACTGTGAGCCGGCTAACACGGCTGCTCCCAAGAAAAACTTCGTATGAAATATCCGGCTTCTCGAATACGGAAGACTCAGTGTAAACATCCTTTCAGCCCGGCCTGCTCTTATCAGAAAAAGCCCCATAACAACCGGCGGAATGAAATGAAGCCCAATCAAATTCCGATAATTGATGTAATCGATGCTGAATGTACAAACTGACCCCGGGTACAGCTGAAGTGCACGTAAACAATCCTTATAGTGAAAATACTCATTTATAATTGCCAAAGGGCCTAAGATAGATAAGAACCCCGCTGTAAGCAGCAGCAGCGTCTGCCGCTGCTTCCATTCTTTATAAAGCAAACCGCTAATCGGCACCTTGCTTTCCTCCAAACTGTTCATTCTCAAACAGATCTACATATGCTTTGACTTCCTGTAAACCGTAAAATAACTGATGAAAAATCCGATAACCGCGCCGAAGATAATGCCGGCTAAATAGCCGAACATCGTGTCTGTGACCCCATATCCGAAAACGCCGAAACCCATAACGGCAAAGGCAATCACCAAGATCTGCACCGGCCGGTCCAATTTTCTCCAAAGAAAGAATCTGCCGTTCCGTTCATTCGGATGTTTCAGAAAGCTGACGTAACCGATCAGATAAAAGACAAGGCTCATCACAATCGGAATGATTAAAATCAAATCTCTTTCTCTGATCCAGTCGTTAAACACATATCCAATAGGGGTTATAAATATAAAAAGACGGTATTCGATATAACTGCTGATAAAAGAAAATTGATCTCCGACACTAAAATCGAAAACGACCTCCAAATTCGCGGCCGGCAGACCGATGAGTAAAAAGGGCAGAACCGTTACTGTAAACGCCGTTAACAGCTGGGCGAATATATGTCCCGTTAATGCGCCGGATGCCATTAACAAGGCGTAAGCCATAAAGCTGATGACAATCATTCCGATTGAAAAATGATCAAAATCGTACGTATGGCTCGGTTTCAACAAAGATATCAGCAATGACGCCGCTCCATAGCCTATCGCCTGAGGAACAACAATGACTGCCCCGCCGAGCCAGAATTTCGTCTGAAAGATTTGGCCTCTGCTGTAAGGCATGCTTAACAAAGCATCCATCGTTCCCTTTGTCCGTTCCAAGCCTAATAAGAAGACAGCAATGATGACACTCACAACCCAGCTGAAGGAAAGAGGCGACCCATTCGTATAATTGACAACGAATTCACAATCTTGAAGAGCTGGGTTATTCAAACATTCTTGATATGTTGAGTAGTTGTTATAAACCATAAAAGGGTTTGCCGCCATTAAAAGAATGCCGCTGCATAAAAACAACCACTGATTTTTTTTCCATTCTGTGTACAACAATCCCCGCGGTATCATTCCGGTCCTCCTCTCTTACACATGCTTCGTTTTTTTATAAATCACAAAATAACTGACCAAAAATCCGATCGCTCCTCCGACCAGCATCCCGGCCACATACCCTGTCATCGTATGTCCCGTCGAGTACCCCGCCAGGCCAAAACCGAGAACGGCGATGATGATCACCACAATCTGAATGGGCCGGTCAAGCTGTCTCCAAAGAAAAAAACGGCCGTTCCGTTCCACCGGCTGCCTGACATAGCAAAAGTACCCGATGGCATAAAATACAATGCTCATCACTGCCGGAATGATTAATATATACTTGCTGGCAGATACCCAGTCCGTATTAACATACATGATCGGAATCAGATATTGAAACGAATCGTTTAGGTAAGCATTGACTGATGGCATCAGCTCATGCATGCCGACCCTGAAGATAACTTCCGCATTTGTCAGCGGCAACGTAATAATCAGGTAAGGCGCTATCGACACGGCAAACGCCGTTAACAGCTGGGCGAACGTATTCCCCGTTAAGCAGCCTGCGCTCGCGACCAATGTAAAAGCCAAAACACTCACAATAATCTCTCCGACGCTGTAATGGTGGAAGAAATATACGCGCTCAGGCTTTAACAGAAGAATGAGCAGCTCAGCCAGCCCGTAGCCGATCACCTGAGCGCCGGTAATGACCGCCGCTCCGAGCCAAAATTTAGTGTGAAACACCTGAGCGCGGGAATAAGGCAGACTGAAAAGCGCATCAATCGTTCCTTTCGTACGTTCCAGTCCGAATAAGCAAACCGCCAAAATCACAGCGGGCGCCCAGTTTAAGTTCAGCATTCCGCTATCCAAAGAATTCACATAAAACTTACAATATGCTTCGTGGGTGTCCAGACAGCCTTGATAAACCAGATAGGTATTTAACACTTCAAATGGATTGACCGCCGCTAAAAAAATGCCGACCATCACAAGAACAGTTCGATTCTGCACCCATTCCCTGTACAGCAATCCCCTGTCTACCATCTCCGGTTCCCTCCAAACTTCGCGATGAAAACTTCTTCTAAGTTCACAGGAAGTTCGTTCCATACTTTCGGCTGCAGCTCTTGCAGAAAGTTCTTTTTCTTCTCATCGTTCTTTTGAATCAGCACCGTATAAAACACACCGGCATGGTCGAGAATCGGTATATTTTGTTCTCTGATCTTCAAGGCGACGTCCTCTTCAAATGCCATTTGGATTTTCATGTACTCTTCCTTCATATCATCCAAGTCCATCACATTCGTCAGCTGATTTCCTTCCAAAAACCCGATCCGGTTGCACATTCGCTCAATATCTTCTAAACGGTGTGAGGTAATCAGAATGCTCGTTTCCCGTTCAGCTACTTCATCCACCATAAGCTGCAGCACGTCATGACGCGTTACGGCGTCAATTCCGTCCGTCGGTTCATCCAAAAGGATAAGAGCCGGGCGTGAAGCAAAGGCAAGGACGAGCGCAAGCTGTTTTTTCAGGCCTGTGGATAATTCACGGTATTTCTTCGTTTCCGGAATGCCGTACCTGTTCATCAGCTCATTGGCGTAAGTCACATCAAAATTCGGATAGATTCTGCTTACAATCGCAACAAGCTGTTTATATGTATACTTGTCATAAAAAGGATTTTCAACAGGCATATAAATAATGTTCTGTTTGACTTTCGGATGACGCTTTATTTCCACCTGATTAAATAAAACCGTCCCTTGATCCGGAAGCAGAATCTGCTGAATGAGCCGGAGCAGTGTTGTTTTCCCTGATCCGTTCCGCCCGAGCAGTCCGAAGATTTCCCCTTTTCCGATGGTGAGCGAAATATCCTTGAGCACTTCTTTACCGTCTATCGTTTTTGAGAGATTCCGCAATTCAATCATGATCCTTTCCTCCTTTCACATCAGCGCTGATTTCCTTTATCCATTCCTGCAGCTTCTCCAGCTCAACTCCCGCGTAATGGGCATCGATGATGAGCTGTTTCAATTGCTCTTTTATCATCGTCATCTTCCCTTCAACCAATGTCGTTTTTGCATTCTCCGATATATACGTTCCTCTTCCCCTCAGCGTTTCAATGACACCATCGCGTTCGAGCTCCTTGTACGCTTTGCTGACTGTGTTCGGATTGGCGATAATGATCGTTGCCAATTCCCTGACAGAAGGAAGTTTATCCCCCGGCTTCATGATCCCTTTTAAACAAAGCTCTTTCAATTGCTGTATGATCTGCTCATAAATCGGAGTTGAGCTTCTCGGATCGATTTGAATCATTTACTTCCCTTCTTTCTTTTACGAGCTGCTCTCTTTCTTTAAATGTTCTGCCATTGAAAACCGATGACGACAAGAACGACAAACAGACTGCTGGCTAAAACCGAAGCGGCGATAATAAGAGGCACATCTTGTTTTACGGATCTTTTGTTTTTCATGAAAGTTCCCCTTCCCTATGCTTAACATTTATATGTCGATTCATTTTTTGAGTGTTTTATGTGTATTACATCAAGTAGTACACGTAATACAATAAACACACTCAGGCCTATTGTCAATTCTTTTTTAAAAGAAATACAAAAAAACCCGCCGGGATTCCGGCAGGTTTGCTGAACCATTTGAAACGGCGCGGTCAGTAATCAAAATTACGCTGCAAAATCATGTTGTTTTGCAAGGTCTGCAGCTGCAATCTCATTCGGTAAAGCTGCTCTCTTTGCTGATCATTCGCAGATAATGACAGCTTGTTTAATTCATTCACCGCGTTTTCAAGCATCATTTGCGCTTCACTGTACTCATTATCATTATAATGCTCTTGTTTTGAAGCGGTCATAAATTGCTCATTCGCAAATTCATACGCCTGTTCGCTTCTTTGGAGATGTTCATCTACTGATTGTCTTGTTGCCAACGAAACCCCTCCTCAGTGAATGGGAAATCAAACTTAGTTTGAGCGGACCAAAAATAATAACACCCGAAGGTTGCAGGAAAGAGAACCAAATTTTCCGCGTTTTAGCTAAAAGAATGAGAATCCTGCCTGGAGTCATAATAAACAAAAGAAAGCCCCATCCTGTTTTCAGATTGTGAACCCCCATCATTCATGCTACAATTTTAGGATGCATCTGATGTGAGGGAGGCTTTTTGAACATTGAACGAGAATAACCCTTTTCCTTATTCAAATACGGAAAAACGGTACCATACATTAAATTATCATCTGCGGGAGCATTTCGGGCATAAAGTGTTTAAAGTCGCGCTTGACGGCGGTTTTGACTGCCCGAATCGGGACGGCACGGTTGCACACGGCGGCTGCACATTCTGCAGCGCGGCGGGCTCCGGCGATTTTGCCGGCAACCGGGCCGATGACTTACTCACGCAATTTCACGATATCAAAAACCGTATGCACGAAAAGTGGAAAGACGGCAAATATATCGCATATTTCCAGGCGTTCACGAATACGCATGCCCCGGTAGAGGAGCTGCGTGAAAAATTTGAATCCGTCCTCAAGCTTGACGGCGTTGTCGGCATGTCTATCGCCACCCGTCCGGACTGCCTGCCGGACGATGTCGTGGAATATTTGGCAGAACTGAATGAGCGGACCTATTTGTGGGTTGAACTCGGGCTGCAGACCGTGCATGAACGGACCGCACTCCTGATCAACCGCGCCCATGATTTTGACTGCTATGTTGAGGGTGTCAATAAACTGAGAAAACACGGCATCCGCGTTTGTTCCCATATCATTAACGGGCTTCCGCTTGAAAACAGGGACATGATGATGGAGACGGCCAAAGCCGTCGCTGATTTGGATGTGCAAGGCATTAAAATTCACCTGCTTCACTTATTAAAAGGCACACCGATGGTGAAGCAATATGAAAAAGGAAAGCTGGAGTTCCTTTCTCAAGAAGAATATGTAAGTCTTGTATGTGATCAGCTCGAAATCATTCCCCCGGAAATGATCGTTCACCGCATTACGGGAGACGGGCCGATCGAATTAATGGTCGGGCCGATGTGGAGCGTCAATAAGTGGGAAGTACTGGGCGCCATTCAAAAAGAGCTGGAAACACGGGGAAGCTATCAAGGAAAGCTCTTCAGAAAGACCGGGGAGGAGACCGCCCTATGACCTTGATGCACATCCTCCCTTTCAGTAAAGAATTGCTGAAGTCCGCCGCACAGGAAGGTGATATCACGGTTGACGCGACGATGGGCAACGGACATGATACATATTTTCTGGCCGGCCTTGTCGGTGAGACAGGACATGTCCATGCCTTTGATATTCAAGCGGACGCACTCGCTAAAACGAAGGAGCGGCTCGGTGCCGACTTCGGCCCGCGCGTCACGCTTCACCATAAAAGCCATGATCAAATAAAGGCATCGCTGCCTGAAGATGCGCACGGTCGTGTGGCTTGCGCCGTCTTTAATCTCGGCTATCTGCCAGGCGGCGATAAAAGCATTACGACAAACGGCCGCTCAACCATTTCCGCGATCGAACAGCTCCTTGAACTGCTGAAGGAGAACGGGCTGATCGTTCTCGTTGTGTACCACGGGCATCCTGAAGGCAAGACGGAAAAAAGTGCATTACTGGAATACTGCAGCAATCTTGATCAGGAAAAAGCCCGCGTGCTGAGCTACGGCTTTCTCAACCAGCGAAACGACCCGCCGTTTATTATAGCGATTGAAAAGAAATCTGCCGGAAAATAAAGAATCGGCCTGTCATAAGCGGGCCGATTCTTTTTGTATTTACTTTTCAAGAAAAATCAATTACTATGAAATAATGGAAAAAAGTTCATCTTTTAAGTGTAACATCTGGGAGGAGCGGCAGTTTGAATATTCTTCGCATCATATTTTCAAGTGTTCCCTATGTAATGTTTGTCATCATTTTATCAAGACATTTAGGATTTGAGTTCGCGAAAACCTATTACTGGTGGTTTGCTGCATTTTTTGTCATCGGGCTGATCGGCAAATTCGCAATGCACCTTGCGGCAAAAAAGAAACCGTTAAAAAAAGAGACAGCGTAAAATGCGCATGTCTCTTTTTATTTACTGTTTTGCAGCACGCTGCGTGTATAAGCGGGATTGTTCGTAAAGACACCATCTGCTTTTTGTTTCAGCATAATAGGCGTCAGCGTATGCTCGTCTTCCTTATCAAAAAACACGTGCACTTTCATCTTATTGTGATGAATGCGCTTCACGACTGCTTCATTTGCCAATTTGGCGTTGATCCCGACTGTATCAGCATACGTTCTGATGGTTTGCAGCTGCTTATCATTTATCTCCTCAGCCTCGTTATCTTTTAATAATCGAACAAGAGGAACTTTTTTATTCATAGAACGAACTTTCTTTAAGCTCTTCCCGCTAAAAGACTCAATGACTGCTTTATGGCTGGAAATCAGCTTATGTTTTTGTAATATGTCAATCAGTTTCTTTTCCATCACCAGGCTGCCGTTGCTTTCTCTTGTCTCAATATAGTAATTGGCAGTTTGTCCGAATTTCTGTATGATTTCTTCTAATGTTAAAATCTTTTCTCCTTTTCCCGCATTCAGTTTCTTAATCTGAGCCAAAGACAGATCATCTGTCATCCCTTTACCATCTGTTGTCCGATCTACCGTTTTATCGTGAATTGCAATCAGACGGCCGTCCTTCGTCTCCCGTAAGTCTATCTCAATATAATCTGCTTTGTCTTTAATCGCACGTGCATAAGACAAAGCGGTATGTTCCGGCTCAATCGCAGAAGAGCCCCTGTGCGCTATCAAGACAGGATGATAGCCGGCGGAAGCATGGGTGACGGAGCAGCCTCCGGAAATGGAAAGTAATGCTATGACCGCTAAATACTTTAATTTTTTCATAAAATTAAAGTATCATATTCTGCAGGCGCACACAATGTTTCATTCTTCACATCATAAATAAAAAACTGCGCCGTCATGATGTACACGAGAGGCGCAGTTCACCCATTACGAACTTTTCGTCCAAGCCATCTTCTGAAATTTGCGGTAGGCTCTTCCGTTGATATAAAAGAAAAATGACGTTTTTCCGCTTGCCCTGATCAGCTTTCGGGCGAGGCGGCCCATTTCTTTTTGGCCGGCGACTTTGTCATCGGATAAATAGACGCCGAGCAGCCCCCTGTTGATCAGCCGGTGAAAATTTTCATGCGGAATGCCTTGCAAATGTTCATCCGCTTTTTCAATAAAATGCTGCAGTCTCTGCATCATTTCTTCATGAGACTGATAATACGTACAGAAATTCAGATCGCCTTCAAGCAGATCTTCTTCCTGGTCAATTAAATAATCAAGCAGTATATGCAGGCCTTGTATGTACGGAAAATAACTGCTGCGGATTTTCTCAGCGGTATGTTCGTTAAAATCAGGCTGGAATGAGTAAGCAACGAGACAGAAAATGCCTAACGTCGATCCGGCGCAGGCCGAGAATTCAAACCACTCCATTTCCGGAAGCTGCGACCTGTACTGCTCAAACCAGGCTTTAAGCCTCGGAACCCGTTCATGCTCAACGACATGCTTATGAACCTGAAGATCGCAATAATAATCACACAGTTCAAGCAAATAAGGTTTAATGATACCGTAATGTTCTATTGACCCGAGCACCCGCTGGCATGTTCTGACCAGTTCATGAAGATAACCGCCGTCATCCCGCTCCTCTCTGTACTGATAGTACGGCCGCACCTCGGCACCGACCGTCAGCGCGTCACGCATGGAAAGATGAAGCATGCGGAAGTCCTCCGGATCAAGCGAGGTGCTGCGGTCGCACAGATTGTCCAGATAATCACTGATTGTCTGATACGCGATGATAAATTGCACGCATTTCTGTTTCTGCTCTCCCGAAAGCAGGGCTAAAATGCCGCCTCCTTCACAATGAAACGACTTATCGCGGATACTTGCGGCCGCCTGCTGCCGCAGTTCGGTATTTTTAATGGAATCTGATTTTTCCCGCCACATGTTCAATTCCTGATGAACGAGCGGAAAAATTTCCCGATACACTTTTGCCATAAGGTTAAAAGGATGTTCCGGTACTGTCAACATATGCACCCCCAGCGAATTCAAATATACTGATCTGTAAAGGCTTTTGCCGCCTTAAACACAGTTTCTCTTTCCGGTTCATTAAAAATTTCATGATAAAGCCCTTCCCATTCCCGGTACGATTTATTATGGGAAGCCAAACCGGAAAACCATTTGCGGACCTTCATTTTATCGACGATTTTGTCATCACCGCCCTGCATAAGCAAAAGCGGCACCTTTAAAAACGCATCAGTCGGCACCATAGCGGCATCAATGGTTTTTAAAAGCTCTCTGTACCATCTTACGGATACCTTCGTGACATATAAAGAATCGTTTTGATCCGCTTCAATCATATCCGCATTCCTCGTTGCCATATCAGGTGATAAGCCGGAATCCACTCTGAGGGACGGAGCGAGGACGTTCAGTCCTTTAGACGCAAAATCAAGGACTTTATTGACTTTTATTTGCAGACCCAGACAAGGTGATGATAAAATGAGTGCCGTAATGCGGGGATTTCTCTGCTGCTTAAACCATTCTATCGCAATCAGTCCGCCCATGCTGTGGCCCAAAAGGAAAAC
Source organism: Bacillus sp. SYZHCR11 (assembly GCF_057196865.1). Classification (NCBI taxonomy): domain Bacteria; kingdom Bacillati; phylum Bacillota; class Bacilli; order Caryophanales; family Bacillaceae; genus Bacillus; species Bacillus sp. SYZHCR11. The sequence goes on along the minus strand of NZ_JBXUND010000003.1, from coordinate 30,020 downwards.
GGGCGCTTCAAGCGTTCTCGCTTTATCAATCCATATATCTACTTCATCAATGTATTCTTGGAAAGAGCGAATATGCCCTCTGGCGCGGGTCGACGTTCCCTGACCGGGCAAATCGCCCATCACCACGTTATATCCGGAAGATCTCCACATTTCAACGAGCCATTTATAACGCCCGTGGTATTCGCTCGCCCCGTGGATAATGACAATGGTACCGACGGGCCTGTCTGCTTTCCAAGTCCACATGCAGTTCACCTCTTACATAAATTTAGAGAAAGAAGGATGAGACATGATAATCTACCCTTATAAACAATTTACGCCGGACATACATCCTGAAGCGTTCATTGCGGATAACGCCGTCATAACGGGCGACGTCGTGATCGGAGAACAATCGAGCATCTGGTTCTCGGCAGTCATCCGGGGGGATGTTGCGCCGACAAGGATCGGAAAAAGAGTCAGCATACAAGACTTGAGCTGTCTGCATCAAAGCCCGAACCGCCCGCTTCTTATTGAAGATGACGTCACGATCGGCCATCAGGTTACACTGCACAGCGCAATCATCAGAAAGAATGCTTTAATCGGTATGGGCTCCGTCATTCTTGACGGGGCGGAAATCGGAGAAGGCGCGTTTATCGGCGCCGGAAGTCTCGTTCCTCCGGGCAAAACCATTCCTCCCGGCTGTCTTGCGTTCGGCCGGCCCGCAAAGGTTATCCGCCGGCTGACAGAAGAAGACATACGGGACATGGAAAGAATCAGAACGGAATATGTTGAAAAAGGCCGATACTATAAAACAATGCAAGAGAAATAAAAAAGATCAGCTTTGTTTTACTACTGTACCATTTTTCAAAATATTATTTAAGTAAAAACCATTTGCATTCTCCCGATTGTCAGGAAACAGAAGCAAAATGTTCAGGAATTTGTTTTATTCTTCCCCCTTTTACCCGATCCTATGAAAAAAGAGCCCATTTCAGCGGGCTCTTTTTTACGCTTTTTCGGCGAATGTCTGTCCGTTTTCCAGATCTATGTCTTTTCTTTTATGGAAACCTTTGCCGTAATAGGCGGCTAATAATATGCCGAACCAGACAGGACCGACGATGACGGCCACCCTGGTCTCTGCATCAAAAGCCATCAGCACAACGACAAAAGCCAGAAATGCCAGCGAGATATATGAGGAAAAGGGGTATAAAGGCATTTTATATTTGAGTTTTTTCCGTTCTTCCGGCTGTAAGCTTTTACGGTATTTCATTTGGGAAAGCAAAATAATCGACCATGTCCAAATTGCTCCGAACGTCGCAATGCTCGTCACCCACGTAAACACTTTCGCCGGCACCACGTAGTTCAGCAAAACGCCGATGCATAACGCACCCGCTGAAACCAATACCGCTTTTCCCGGCACACCGCCTTTTGTGACCGTACCGTATGCTTTAGGTGCTTCATTTTGCTCCGCCAGATTGAACAGCATACGCCCCGTGCTGAAGATCCCGCTGTTGCAGGAAGAAAGAGCCGCCGTCAATACGACAAAATTAATGATTCCGGCTGCAGCGGGTATTCCGATTTTTTCAAATGTCAAAACAAACGGGCTTCCGCCTGAACCGATTTCCTGCCACGGATAAATTGACATAATGACAAACAAAGCTCCGACGTAAAAAATGAGAATGCGCCAAAAAACAGTATCTATGGCCCGCGCCAGTGATTTTTCCGGATTTTTGACCTCACCGGCTGTGACACCGATCAGCTCAATCCCGAGATAAGCAAACATGACCATCTGAAGCGACAGCAGCACCCCTTTAATCCCATTCGGGAAAAAGCCGCCGTGGCTCCATAAATTGCTGATTCCGAGCGCAACGCCTCCATTTCCGAGACCGAATACGATCATCACCAGACCGATCGCGATCATTGACAGAATCGCCAAGACTTTAATGAGCGCAAACCAGAATTCAAGCTCACCGTACGCTTTGACCGCCAGAAAGTTGACAGCCGTCATAATGACGAGTGCACAAAGCGCCCAGATCCATGACGGCACGTCAGGGAACCAGTAGCCCATATAAATGCCGACCGCGGTGATTTCCGCCATGCAGGTAACGACCCATAAAAACCAATAATTCCAGCCTGTTAAAAACCCGGCAAGCGGGCCGATATAATCTCTGGCATACCGGCTGAATGAACCGGCTACAGGCTTTTGAATCGCCATTTCCCCCAATGCCCGCATAATAAAAAACATAATCAGTCCGCTGCAGGCGTAAGCGGCTAAAATCCCCGGCCCGGCAAGCTTTATGGCAGAAGCAGACCCGAGAAACAGCCCGACTCCAATCGCGGCGCCCAACGACATAAGCGAGATATGCCGCTCTTCCAAGCCGCGGTGAAGCGTTTTTTCTTTGTTTTGCATAACTCTCCCTCCCCCTGATTTTGACAAAGAAACAACAAACCGAGACGAAATAGCCAGAAAACTTTTTCAGGAATCTACCCGATTAGTCCTATTATAACCTTTTTCTGAATATTGCGTAATACTTTGTCGAAAACAGAGCGGAATAGACGGTTTACAAAAAACAATAGAAAAAAGGCTTTCGATAACTCGAAAGCCTTTTGGATTAAACGAAAATGACTTCTTTCGGCTGATGATTCAGCTCTTCCGGCACCAGTCTTTTTTCGACATTGATGCTGTGCCAGATCATGAAGATCAGCACGGTCCAGATTTTGCGGCTGTTGTCCGCTCTGTCGGCACAATGATCTTCCAGGAGCTGAAGGACATAATCCTTTTCAATATAAGCGTCTGTTTCACTTTCGCGAATGATGTTGCGAACCCATTCGTTCATTTCATTTTTCAGCCAGTGGCGGATCGGCACAGGGAAGCCGAGTTTTTTGCGGTTAAGCACATGATCAGGCACTACCCCTTCAGCAGCTTTGCGCAGAAGGTATTTCGTCGTGCCGTTTTTCGTTTTCAATTCATCCGGAATTTTTGAAGCTACGTCAAACACGACTTTATCAAGGAACGGCACGCGCAGTTCCAATGAGTTGGCCATCGTCATTTTGTCAGCCTTTAACAGGATGTCGCCGCGCATCCACGTATGGATGTCAACATACTGCATTTTATTAATGTCGCTGTATGAACGGCTTTCCGTAAAGTACGGCTTCGTGACATCACGGTATGAAAGCTCTGGATTGTAATGTTTGAGCAGCTGTTTTTTCACGGGCTCTTCAAAAATCTTCGCATTACCGATATAGCGCTCCTCAAGCGGTGTGCAGCCGCGGACTAAGAGGCTTTTCCCTCTCATTCCTTCAGGCATGACGGACGCCACATGAAGAAGCATTTTTTTCAGACCGGACGGAATGCGTTCAAACGGTTTAAGCGAAAGCGGTTCGCGGTAGATATTGTACCCGCCGAACAGCTCGTCCGCGCCTTCCCCGGATAACGCGACCGTTACATGCTTTTTCGCTTCTTTCGCGACAAAGTACAAAGGAATCGCCGCCGGATCTGCAAGCGGGTCATCAAAGTGCCAGACGATTTTCGGAAGCTCGTTCATATACTCCTCAGGAGAAATGACTTTGCTGATATTTTCAATACCGAGCGCGGCAGCCGTTTCCTTCGCTACGTCAACCTCACTGAAGCCCTGCTGCTCAAAACCGACGGAAAATGTTTTAAGGCTCGGGTGAAATTCTTTCGCAACTGAAACGATAAAAGAAGAGTCGATACCGCCGGATAGAAACGAACCGACAGGAACGTCACTTCTCATGTGAACTTTGACAGAGTCAAAGATTGCGTCTCTGACTTCTTTCACCAATTTATCTTCATCAGACTGAACAGGCTTGAAGTTCGCTTTGAAATATGTTTTAAACGCGATGTCGCCTTCCGGGCGGATCGTAAACTGGCTGCCCGGTTCGACTTTTTTCACTTCAGCGTCAAGCGTGCTCGGTTCAGGAACGAATTGGAAAGACATATATTGCTGTAAAGAAGCTGTATCAAGATCAATACCGTTTTGAGCGGCCATTAAACTCTTTCTTTCAGATGCAAAATATACTTTGTCCCCGATGGTTGTGTAATACAGCGGTTTAATTCCGAACGGATCTCTCGCGCCGTACATGACGCGGTCAGCTTTGTTCCAGATTAAAAACGCAAACATTCCGCGAAGCTTTGAAGCGGCTTCTTCTTTATAATGACGGTATGTCGCAAGGAGCACTTCGGTATCGGAATCTGTATTGAAAGTGTAGCCTTTCGCTTCAAGCTCTTCTCTCAATTCAATGTAGTTATAGATTTCGCCGTTAAAAATGATCCAATATTTTTCGTCTTCATATGATAAAGGCTGTCCGCCGTTTTCTACGTCAATAATACTGAGCCGTCTGAAGCCGAATCCGACGTGCTCGTCATGATAATACCCATCGCTGTCAGGACCGCGGTGAACGATCATTTGGTTCATTTGTTTGATTAGCTCTTCTTGATCTGCGGTTTGAGTTAATGGATGCTTATTAAAAACACCGACAAATCCACACATAGTATAGCCTCCATAAGTGTAATTTTCTAATTGGACCCCCTTTTTATAGACGCTTTGTTACGCCATTGGTTTCACGCTATGTAAAAAATAAGCATGGCAGCATCTACAAAAAGGGAAAGCCGCTTAAGTAAGCGGCTATAAAATTATTCTCCTAGTGCTTCTTTGCGAAGCGCATCCGCCTTGTCAGTACGCTCCCAAGGAAGATCCACATCATGACGTCCGAAGTGGCCGTAAGCAGCTGTCTGCTTATAGATCGGGCGGCGCAGGTCAAGCATTTTAATAATGCCGGCAGGTCTCAGGTCGAAGTTATTCCGTACGACTTCGATCAGTTTTTCTTCAGAAGCTTTTCCAGTATCAAATGTATTGATGGAAATAGAAACAGGCTGTGCCACGCCGATTGCGTATGCAAGCTGCACTTCACAAGAATCAGCAAGACCTGCTGCCACGATGTTTTTCGCTACGTATCTCGCAGCGTATGCCGCTGAACGGTCTACCTTCGTCGCATCCTTACCGGAGAATGCGCCGCCGCCGTGGCGTGCATATCCGCCGTATGTGTCGACGATGATTTTACGGCCCGTAAGACCCGCATCACCTTGAGGCCCGCCGATTACGAAACGTCCCGTAGGGTTGATGAAGTATTTTGTTTCTTCATCGATCAGTTCCTCAGGCACGACAGGGTTAATGACATGCTCTTTCAGATTGCGCTGAATCTGCTCAAGCGTAATTTCCGGGTGGTGCTGAGTTGAAATAACGATCGCGTCGATGCGGACCGGCTTGTTGTTTTCATCATATTCAACGGTAACTTGCGTTTTGCCGTCAGGGCGAAGGTACGGAAGAATGTCTTCTTTGCGGACTTCGCTCAAACGGCGGGCTAGTTTATGCGCCAAAGAGATCGGAAGCGGCATAAGCTCTTTCGTTTCGTTACACGCATAACCGAACATCAGGCCTTGGTCTCCCGCTCCGATTGCTTCGATTTCAGCATCGCTCATTGTGCCTTCACGCGCTTCAAGTGCCTGATCGACACCCATTGCGATATCCGCAGACTGTTCATCAATTGATGTTAAAACAGCGCAAGTCTCCGCATCAAATCCGTATTTGGCGCGTGTGTAGCCGATTTCTTTAATCGTTTCACGGACTGTTTTCGGAATGTCAACGTATGTTGACGTAGTAATCTCTCCGCTTACCAGCACAAGTCCTGTCGTTACAGATGTTTCGCAGGCCACGCGCGCGTTCGGGTCATTTTTTAAAATCTCATCTAAGATACTGTCAGAAATTTGGTCACAGATTTTGTCCGGATGACCCTCAGTAACAGATTCAGATGTAAATAGTCGACGGTTTTTACTCATTCACTTTTCCTCCTGAAAAAAGATCTTTTGCAAGACCTTCTCATATGATACGGAACTCGCTCCCTCTTAATACAATGTCATACTATATCAGAGAATGTTAATTGGCATATTTTATGAAATAAAAAAACCTTTTCCACTCGAGGAAAGGGTTTGGTCTGTGTGCCTTTCACTCTTATCGCTCAAGGAAAATATTAAACCTTGCATCAGGTTAGCACCTTGGTTTCCCACAGTGTTTTCACCTGCTTTTTTACAGAGAAACCGGTTGCTGGGCTTCATCGGGCCTGTCCCTCCGCCAGCTCGGGATAAGAGTATCCGCTCAATGAAATATCTTATCGTAAAAGGGCGGAAAGTGTCAATATGAATTAAAGCGATTGCGCGCCTTTATTTCGGGAAGCAATGGAAAAACACAAACAAAAAACCGTAAATAGTATAGACTATTTTCAGATATATGTTATACTAATTCCACATTCAGCGAAATACAAATAAACCGGCAAAGGAAGGTTTTTATGAAATTAGTTGATTTAACCGCAGATCTTCAAGCATTACTTGCAAGTCCGAATGTGCATCATAATTTATCGGCTCCAAAACTTACCGAAAAAGTGATCAGCCGTAATGAAGGAACGCTGACATCAACGGGCGCCGTACGCGCCACTACCGGCGCATATACAGGCCGGTCACCTAAAGATAAATTTATCGTCCGTGAACAAAGCACAGAAAATCAAATTGATTGGGGCGCGGTGAATCAGCCCATTTCTGAAGAGGCGTTTGAAAAGCTGTACGCCAAAGTCGTCAGCTACTTAAAACAGCGGGATGAACTGTTTGTGTTTGAAGGATTCGCGGGAGCGGATGAAAAATACAGACTGCCGATTACGGTCGTAAATGAATTTGCGTGGCACAATTTATTCGCGCGCCAGCTGTTTATCAGACCGGAAACGGATGAAAGAGACCCGCAAGCGCAGCCTTTCACCATTCTCTCAGCTCCGCATTTTAAAGCAGACCCGGAGACGGACGGCACGCATTCGGAAACATTTATCATTGTCTCTTTCGAAAAGCGCGTCATTTTAATCGGGGGCACCGAATACGCCGGAGAAATGAAAAAATCAATATTCTCCATTATGAACTTCCTGCTTCCGCAGCAGGATATACTGCCGATGCACTGCTCAGCCAACGTCGGTGAAAAAGGCGATGTCGCCCTGTTTTTCGGCCTTTCCGGCACAGGGAAAACGACGCTTTCAGCCGATGCGGACCGCAAACTGATCGGAGATGACGAGCACGGCTGGTCAGATTCCGGCGTTTTCAACATTGAAGGCGGATGTTACGCTAAATGTATCAATCTGAGCGAGGAAAAAGAACCGCAGATTTTTCGTGCGATCCGCTTCGGGTCTGTTCTTGAGAATGTCGTGCTTGATGAAAAAACGGGTGAAGCGGATTACGACAATTCCTTCTACACGGAAAACACAAGAGCCGCATATCCGATTGAGATGATCGGCAATATCGTGCAGCCGAGCATTGCCGGCCATCCGCAGGCGATCGTCTTTCTAACGGCGGACGCATTCGGCGTGCTTCCTCCGATCAGCAAACTGACGAAGGAACAGGCGATGTATCACTTCTTAAGCGGATACACCAGTAAACTCGCGGGAACCGAACGCGGCGTGACATCTCCGCAAACGACTTTCTCGACGTGCTTCGGTTCACCGTTCCTTCCGCTTCCGGCGCATGTATATGCCGAAATGCTCGGGCATAAAATCGACGAACACGGCGTTCAAGTCTTCCTGGTCAACACAGGCTGGACCGGCGGAGGGTACGGAGTCGGAGAACGGATGAAACTTTCGTATACAAGAGCGATGGTCAAAGCCGCTATTGACGGCAGACTGAACCAGACTGACATGACGGCAGACAGCATTTTCGGCCTGCACAGTCCCGTTCATGTTCCGGGCGTGCCGGATGAAGTTCTTCAGCCTGAAAACACATGGAGCGATAAACAAGCATACAACGAAAAAGCGCTGTTTTTAGCCAATGAGTTTAAAGAAAACTTTAAAAAGTTTTCCCATGCAGACTCGATTGCCAAAACCGGCGGACCTCTCGTGTAATCAAAAAAGCCAAGGGCGTTTATGCCCTCGGCTTTTGTTTTTTCAGTTTGTCGAATGAAGCGAAGTGAGTCTGTATGTAATGCTTGTCCGGCCGTTCGCCCATTCGAGCTTTTGGACCTCGCCGGTGCCGGATTTCTCGCCGGTTTTCGTTTTGCGCACGTCCATCGGAATATCAAGAGGATAGACGCGGTAGCCCTCTTTCTCCAATAAAAAGATATTTTCCTCTATCCGTTTTTCATTGCCTTTTGTCACAATCATGGTATTAAATTCAACAGGCATTCCCAAAATGAAAATCCCCTTTCATTCTCTTATTCTTTATTATCATATCATAAATCAGGCATCTTACCGTGTCTTCATCCATTCCGCCAGCCGCCGGACAATGCGTCTGTTTTCCTGCGGCGGAAAATAATGCGTAAAACCGCTGTAATACCAAGTTTCCACCGGTTTCCCCGCCTCTTTCAGCTTGTCCTCGATCATCCGGGCGTGTTCGATCGAAACATTTTCATCATTCTCTCCATGGATGAGCAGAACAGGGGTCTGAATGCGGTCTGCTTTTTCAAACGGCGAACGCCATCTGTATTCATCCGGCACCTTTTTCGGCGTGCCGCCGATCACCCGCTTCATCATCCGCCGCATATCCTTCCGCTCTTCATAAGTCAGCACCATATCGCTCACACCGCCCCATGAAACGAGTGAAGCCGCTTGATGCCCCATTTCAATCGCGGTCAAAAGCCCCATGATTCCGCCCCGGGAAAAACCGAAAATATGCACCCGCCCTTCCCTGACGTTCGGATGCTCCCGAAGCAGGCGGAAAGCGGAAAACGCGTCCTCTCTGTCCTCTCCCGCAAAATCTTCATTTCCCTCGCCGCCCTGGTTGCCTCTGTAATAAGGCGCAAACACGACAAAGCCTTGGGAAGCGAATTGAACGATTCTCCCGGGGCGTACCATGCCGACATTTTTTATGCCGCCGCGCAAATATAAAAAACCGTCATATGTTCCCGGCGCCGCAGGCTCGGCAAGGAGCCCCTTTACCTTCAGCCCTTCTGACTCATAGCATACCGCAAAGAGGCGGACATGCGGACTCGGAGACGGGAACCTTTTCTTTTCTACCAGCAAAACAATGCGCCTCCTTAGATCATCAGTTTTTTTATTCTTTCCCAACGTGAATATGGGCACTCACACATTTTTTATACCCATCATACGATATGTAAAGCAGAAAAGGTTATTTTAACGCTTAAAACAAGGAGGTTACACCGTGAACAAATGGCTCAAAGCGGGCTGCGTTTTTGTCATATGCGCCTTTTTCCTGCTCATTCTTCCGGCTTGCAGACAGGAAGAAAGTCTGACGAAGGTAAAGGTGGCGGAAGTCACACACTCCATCTTCTATACGCCTCTGTATGTCGCTGAAGCAAAAGATTTCTTTAAAAAAGAAGGGCTCCAAGTGTCACTTCAAACAACATGGGGCGGAGACAAAACGATGACATCGCTTTTGTCAAACGGGTCAGACATCGCGCTGGTCGGTTCTGAAACATCCATTTACGTGGAGGCGCAGGGAGCAAAAGATCCGGTCATCAATTTCGCGCAGCTGACGCAGACGGACGGCACATTTCTCGTGTCGCGGAAGGATGAGAAATCATTCAAATGGAACGATTTAAAAGGAAAAACATTTCTCGGCCAGCGAAAAGGCGGCATGCCCCAAATGGCCGGTGAGTACGTCCTGAAAAAGAATCACATAGAGCCGAAAAAAGACATTAACCTCGTTCAAAACATTGATTTCGCCAATATTTCCAACGCATTCGCATCCGGAACGGGTGATTATGTGCAGCTGTTTGAACCGACGGCATCCCAATTTGAAAAAGAGGGCATCGGTCATATCGTCGCATCCTTCGGAGAAGCTTCCGGCCAAGTGCCATACACAACCTTTATGGCAAAAGAAAGTTATTTGAAAAACAATGAAAAGACGGCGGAAAAATTCACCCGCGCCATCTATCGCGCCCAGCAATGGGTGGAAAGCCATCCGGCTAAAGACATCGCAAAAACGATTCAGAAGGAATTTGCCGATACAGACCCGGCCATTATCGAAACATCGATAGAGCGCTATAAAAAACAAAAGTCATTCTCTGCAGACCCAGTTCTGCAAAAGGATGAATGGGAACTGCTTCAATCTATTATGGATGAAGCCGGAGAGCTCCCGAAACACATTCCGTACAGCAAACTCGTCAACACAAAAATCGCCAAAAAAGTCACCTCAGAACAATAGGAGGAACATGAATGTCTTTTTTACATGTGGATCATGTAACACATACTTATTTCTCGCTGAAAGAAAAGACAACCGCCGTGAAAGATATACATTTTCAGATTGAAAAAGGGGATTTCATCTCCTTTCTCGGGCCGAGCGGATGCGGAAAAACAACACTCCTGTCCATTCTGGCCGGCCTTATCACCCCTGCGCAAGGCCGGGTGCTGATCGAAGGAAGCGTGCCGAACCATAAAGAACACCAAATCGGTTATATGCTTCAGCAGGATTATTTATTTCCTTGGAAATCAATTGAGGAAAACGTGCTGCTCGGTTTACACATTTCAAAAACATTAACAGAAGAAAAAAGAGCTGAAGTTCTCAGCCTTCTGCCTAAGCTCGGATTAATCGGCGTTGAAAAGAAATATCCGAAAGAGCTCTCAGGCGGAATGCGGCAGCGGGCGGCACTTGCCAGAACTCTTGCGCCGGACCCTGGACTGCTGCTCCTTGATGAACCGTTTTCCGCGCTGGACTTTCAAACGAAGCTTTCTTTGGAAAACCTTGTCTTCAGAACATTAAAGGATTTTCAAAAAACCGCCGTGCTCGTCACCCACGATATCGGTGAAGCCATCGCCATGAGCGATACGATCTATTTATTTTCGAATCAGCCGGGCACCATCCACCAAATATTCACCGTGCCTAAGGAGCTCGCGGCTTTAGATCCGTTTGACGCGCGTCAGGATCCGGCCTTTCAGCCGCTGTTTCAAACCATATGGAAGGAGCTGAATTCCCTTGAAAAACAGCAGCGGCACGATTGAACAGCTTCATCAGCAGTTTAAGAAAAGACACCAAAAAGAAAAGCTCCGGATCCGTGCGTATCAGGCCGCCATTTTCATCGTATTTTTTGCCGGGTGGGAAATATCGAGCAGGGCGGGCTGGATCGATCCGTTAATCTTCAGCTCACCCTCCGCCGTTTGCAGGCTTTTAGTTGAAAAGATTGCGGACGGATCCCTTGCGGCGCACATCGGCGTAACCTTAGGAGAAACCGTTCTCGGCTTTTTGCTCGGCACACTTCTCGGCACATGCCTCGCCGCTCTGTTATGGTGGTCAAACCGGCTCGCCCGGGTTTTAGACCCGTACCTCGTCATTTTAAACGCGATGCCGAAGGTCGCACTCGGACCGATTCTCATCGTGGCACTCGGACCGAATTTCACAAGCATTGTCGCCATGGGAGCAGTCATCAGTGTCATTATCACGACAATCGTCGTCTTTACGGCTTTTCAGGAAGTGGATGAAAACTATATTAAGGTGATGAAAACATTCGGAGCGAAAAGAAGCATCATGTTTAAAGAAGTCATTCTGCCGGCATGCGCCCCCGCGATTATTTCCGCGCTTAAAGTGAACGTCGGTTTATCCTGGGTCGGTGTCATCGTCGGCGAGTTTCTCGTTTCCGAAAAAGGTCTGGGCTACATGATCATTTACGGATTCCAGGTTTTCAATTTCACTCTTGTGTTCTTAAGCCTTCTGATCATCGCGATTTTTGCGACATTGATGTATCAGGGAGTCGAACTGTTAGAAAGAAAATGGACGAAAGGAAAAATATAAAAAAGACCCGTGCGTAAGCGCCGGGTCTCCGTTTTTTATGATTGAAATACGCCGTCCTCTTTCAGCTTTTTCAGACTGATCGGAAGCACCGAATCTTTCATAATGAAACTGAATTTTTTATTTCGGGGGAGATTCTCCGGCAGTTCGCTGAACAGCACCGGCCCCTTTGTTTCAAAATAGTCAGCCTGTTTTTCAAGCTTTTCAATATCGGCAAAATAAATATTCTTCACGATTACCTTTTCCCTGCCGAGAACTTTATACTGTCCGACGTACTTCAGATGTCTTACCGCGGCGCCGGTTTCTTCTTTCACCTCGCGCAGGGCCGCTTCCTCCGCACATTCCATCGGCTCCACTTTTCCGCCCGGAAATTCAAACCCCCGGTCTTCGTGCTCAGTCAAAAGCCACTTATCTCCATATCGGCATATGACCCATACATGCTTCGGGCTGTCTGAAAAAGGCTGGTGTTCAAAGGAGAGCTGAACAGTATTCTGATAATAGTCTTTAAACTCGTACATGTTTATCCCTCTAATCCGTTCCTTCATATCTTCCATACATCATACCACAGTTGCGTTTGTTCGGAAGCCCTTTATCAAAAATTCAGAGGAAAACCATCATACCCGCTAGTATAGCCTCCTTTGAAGCAAATGTTACGGTTTGCGCTTGAATTTATTTTTCAGGGTATCCAATAGGTCGACGAGCACCTGCGGAACCGGGATGCCCAGCGAGCTTGCCGTTATCACGATCTGAACCGATTCGTATAAGATATAAAACATAATAGCCAAATTACGGATAGCGCCTTCTGAATGAAGCAGCTGATCAAAAAAATGGCAAACTGAGACTAATGCCAGGGTCACGATTTTTTTGACCAGCCGCGCAAAAAGCTTTCTTGCGCTCAGCTGCTGCAAAAGAGATTCTTTTAAGCTTGTACTGATAAACTCAATCGCCATGACCGATAGCAAAATCAGAAACGAATACTGAAAACCGCCAAAGAAAAACCCCGCTGCCGACACGATCACTGCAAAAAACGAAAAGATGCCAAAGTCTTTGCCCACTTGATCCAACATCCTTTCACAGAAACGGCCTTACATTATTCTATGAAAAGTGAATGGAACGGACTGGATTTTTCAGAAAAATGGACAACACCTCTCTTCGGCAGCCAAATAAAAGACCGAGTGCTTTATAGCCCCGGTCTTCCCTTGTTGATTATCCTAAATACGCTTTCAGCATCCAATTATGTTTTTCGATATTCTGGTGAATGGCAAGCAGCATATCTCCGGTCGTTTCGTCTCCGACCTCATCTGCGAGATCCATGCCGCTTTTCAGCTCTTCCGCAATGACAGTGAAATCATCATAAATGTTCTGTACCATTTGTTCTGCGCTCTCATTGCCTTCCGCTTCTTTTATAGAAGCAGTCTTCAATGATTCCGTCATTGTGCCGATCGGCTTGCCGTTCAATGCCAGCAGACGTTCTGCCAGATCGTCAATATATGTAGCCGTTTCGTTATACAGCTCCTCGAACTTTTCGTGCAATGTGAAAAAGTCCTTCCCTTTGACGTACCAATGATAGTTATGTAATTTCACATACATGACCGTCCAGTTTGCAACTTGTTTATTGACCGCTTCCAATAGTTTTTCTGACATGCCTATCTTCCTCCTTTGATTTACTATTGATATACCCTATATATCGTGTGTTAAAACATAAATTTTTAGCCCTTGATTTTACGGATGGAAAATATGTTATGATTTGTTAAAAAGGAGGAATTTCATGCTGCTTCTTCTGAGCTTCGGCTTTCTTATCGTGCTCGCCGTGCTGCTTTTATCCATCTGGTCGACTGTAAGAGCTTATAACGTAAAACATACGATTGACCCGCCGGAGGACGCATCAAAAGGCTTGACGGATAAAAACAATCCTTAATGATGATGCGTCTGTTCCTCATGGCCGGAGGAATCATCGGCAGCTTCAGCATCCCCGACACGCACTTTTACAGTCGGCATATTATGCTGCTGTTTTGCCGTTACGTGGGATTGAACGGTATACACACCCTCTTCATCAAATTCAGTCCGCAGGTGATACGCCCCTTTTTCCTCCTTGGCCTTGCTTGTTTTGCTGCTGCCTTTTTTTCCTTCTTTCCATACTTCAAACATGACTTCATCCGCATCCGTGACACGCTTGCCGCCGTAAAAAACCTCCGCCTTGTATTCCGTTTTTTCATGCGGTGCTGCCGTTTCCGGTCCTGTAAGCTTGACCTCAAGCGCTTTAGGCTCCTCATCCGCGGCGGTTTTGTCCGAATTGCCCCCGCAGGAAGATAATAGAAATACCATACCGCACATACCTGCCAATACAGCCCGTTTCATCCCATCACTCCTTCATGTTTGCTTCTATTTTAGCAAACGCTTACACATAAGGTGTGACATTTTTTAGAAATATGTAAAAAAGCCTTTTTGCATGTCAGCAAAAAGGCCTGTTTTTTATCCGAACACTTTCAGCAAATCTTCTTTATCTTGTGACAGCCAGAAACGCATCAGCCGTTTCGCGCCTTCTAAATCATGAAGTTTCGCCTGGCCGCACTGTTTTTCGTTGGCCGCCGGAATCTCCGTAATATCGATGGCTTCTTTCAGCGTAGCGTCAAGCAGGTCTACAATTTCTTCCGCTGTAGGCTCGCCGCTGACAACAAGATAATAGCCTGTCTGGCAGCCCATCGGTGAGATATCTATGATGTCGAAGTGATCGTATTTCTCAGAATGTGTGCGAATCGTAAACGCAAGCAAGTGCTCAAGCGTATGAATCGTATCCGGCTTCATCGCCTGTTTGTTCGGCTGGCAGAAGCGAATGTCAAACTTATTCACAACGCCGTCTGTTCCGACTTTATGCACTCCGCAATGTCTTACATACGGAGCCACAACCGCATTATGGTCTAGCTCAAAACTTTCTACTGAAGGCATAATGGCACTCCCTTTTTTTCAGAATATGCATCCATTATAACACAGTTTTCCGATAAGAATTGTGGCGGAAGCTTTTCAATCTGAAATTTTTTTTCTATACTAGCATCAGAAAGGTGGTTTTTTAATGAAAACCATAATGATTGCGCTCATCCGCGGATACCAGAAGTTCATCTCTCCGCTGACGCCGCCGTCATGCCGCTTTTATCCGACGTGTTCGCAGTACGGAATCGAAGCCGTCAAGACTCACGGCGCATTAAAAGGCGGATGGCTGACACTGAAGCGGATTTTAAAGTGCCACCCTTTTCATCCGGGCGGTGTTGATCCCGTACCGGACAAAAAACAAAAACATTAGTCCATATGCTGGTAGCCGTCGATCACCAGATCAAGTTTACCGGTTTCAGGATCAATCACCAGACCGTGCACCGGGACATTGTCAGGGAATAGCGGATGGTGTTTAATGACGTTTACGCTGTCTGTAACACTCGCTTCTACTGAATCAAAGCTTTTCAGCCATTGATCAAGATCAACACCTGAGTGCTTCAGCATGTCAATCCGCTCTTTCGGAATACCGCGGTCGATAATTTTATCAAGCATATCCTCGCTGTTGATTTTGCTCATGCCGCAATCATGGTGGCCGATAACGCAGACTTCATCAGCGTTTAATTCGTATACGGCCACTAAAAGGCTGCGCATGATGCTTCCGAACGGGTGGGCGACAAGCGCGCCGGCACTTTTAATAATTTTCACATCGCCGTTTCGCATGTTCATCGCATGCGGAAGCAATTCTACAAGACGTGTGTCCATACAGGACAAAATCGCCATCTTTTTATCCGGGAATTTAGATGTTTGGTATTTTTCATAATCTTTGTTTTTAGTGAACTGCTCATTAAATTGCATGATATCGTTTAGAAGACTCATCTTGGTGTTTCCTTTCTGCTTTTTTATTCACAATATAACATAAGGCGGGTCATTTCGTCACTCCCCGCACGAGATGATAAAGTGCTCAATAAATAAGACAAACCCTATTGGGCTTGTCTTATTTCCCCATATTGTATTTTTTGTTGAACTGTTCGACTCTCCCGCCTTTTTCGTTGAATTTTTGGCGGCCCGTATAAAACGGATGCGTATCTGAGCTGACTTCCACTTTAATCAGCGGGTATGTTTTTCCGTCTTCCCACTCTGCCGTTTCCTCTGACGTTTTCGTAGAATGGCTTAAAAAGCGGTAGCCGCTGTTCACATCTTGAAAAATCACTTGGTGGTTATCCGGATGAATATCTTTTTTCATGGTGATCTCCCTTTCTCAAATCGTAATAATTACGTTTTATTCTAAACCTTAAATAGGCGCTTGTCAATCATATATGCCCTGATCCCTTGATTTCTAAACCCTGCACATATATGGAATCGGAAGAATAATCTAATCGCTTCAGCAAATAATATAACCACATTACATAAAACGGTAATTTAGAAAGGCGGTTTATGATCGTGGATGATTTAGTATTAGCCAGAAGTCTGTTCGGGACAACCATGGGCTTTCATATTATTTTTGCGACGCTTGGTGTCGGCTTGCCTCTGATGATTTTAATGGCCGAATTGATTTATCAAAAAACAAAAGATCCGCATTATGCCATTATGGCGAAAAGGTGGACGAAGGCGCAGGCTGTTCTGCTCGGCGTGGCGATACCGACCGGAACGATCGCGGGTACACAGCTTGCCCTTTTGTGGCCCGGATTCATGGAGGTCATCGGCAGGGTGATGTCACTTCCGTTTCAGATTGAAATTTATGCTTTCTTTATTGAAGCGCTGTTTATGTCCATTTATGTCTACGCCGCTGACCGGCTGACTCCGGCGATGCGCATCATTGCCGTTATTTTCGTTTTGATCGGCGCCGCGGCATCCGCCGTCTTAATCACAAATGTTCACGCATTTGAAGGAACGCCGGCCGGCTTTAAAATTTTAAACGGCAAAATCACTGACGTTGAACCGTGGGCAGCGTTTTTTAATCCAAGCTTTTTCACCACCGCGGGCCATGTCGTACTGACGGCTTTCATGACCGGTGCATTTATCGTCGCGTCAGTTGCGGCTTATAAAATGCTGAGAACGAGAAAACAGGAGCAGGTATACCGTTTTCACCGAAAAGCGCTGCTGCTCGCTTTAACGATCGGCGGGATATTCTCTATTATTGCTTCTTTAAACGGTCACGAGTCAGCCCAGCTTCTTTACGAATACCAGCCTGAGAAGCTTGCGGGCGCAGAAGGGCTGTTTGAAACTAGATCACACGCTCCGCTTGCGATCGGGGGTTTTACTGATGCAAAAGAAGAAAAAGTAAAATGGGCGATAGAAGTGCCGTGGGCTTTAAGCTTTTTGGCCGCAAACAGCTTTGATACCGTCGTCAAAGGATTGAACGCGTTTCCGAAAGACGAGTGGCCGCCTTTATTCATCCATACACTGTTTAACGGAATGGTCGGCATCGGGATGCTGCTCATTTTGTACTCCATCATCGGCATCGTGTGGAGAAAAATTTTAAAGAAAGACAGCTTTCCGACTTGGCTTTTGATTTTATTTTTAACCGCAGGACCGCTCAGTCTGATCGGAATTGAATTCGGGTGGATATTCGCTTGTACGGGGCGGCAGCCATGGGTGATTTACCATCTCCTGAAAACGTCTGATGTCGTCACGACAACCGGTTCAATCGGTTTGCTGTTCATCCTGTTCACAGTGGTTTACGCCATTTTGGCAGCCGCAGTCATTTATGTGCTGCTTTACTATTTCCGCAAACATCCTGTTGAGGAGGATGTAAAAGCGGCGGAATCCTAACAATAGAAAGGGCTGAATTGAAATGGACATTACCATGGATGCTCTCATTGCGATATCAATCGTATGGGGCTTCGTGTTTATCTACGCGGTCATGGCAACGATGGACTTCGGAGCCGGCTTTTGGTCGATGATATATTTAAATAAAGAACAAACAAAGGCGACAAACATCGCCAACCGTTATTTGTCCCCGACATGGGAAGTGACCAACGTCTTTATCGTCGCGATCGTTGTCGCCCTATTCAGCTTCTTTCCAGGGGCAACCTTCGTGCTGGGAACCGTTTTATTGATCCCGGGAAGTATTATTTTGCTGCTCTTAGCCATCCGCAGCGGCTTTCTCGTCTTCTCCAATACGGCGAAGGAAAGAAAAATCATGAGATATATCTCCGGAATTTCAGGCTTCATTATTCCCGCTGTGCTGATTTTGGTCCTTCCGGTCACACACGGAGGGTTTATTGAGAAGACGGGCGGAGTGTATCACCTGAATTTGGCAAATGTCTTTACAAGTCTTAATGCGTATGCGTTTATCGGCTTTGCCATTTTAAGCACTTTATTTTTATCTTCACTGCTTCTGGCCGATTTTTCAAATGTTGCGGAAGAGGAGCATGCGTACCGCATCTACAGACGGAGCTCTTTAATAACAGGGCCGCTGTCGCTTCTGTTTGCCTTCTTCATTATGCTGACATTACGCTCTGAAGCCGGCTGGCTGTACACGGGCATGATGAAAGACAAGACATGGCTCATTCTGTCTGTCATTACATTTATCATTGCCGGCGTGGCTCTGTTTTTGCCGAATAAGCGCTTCGGCCGCAACCTCGGCAAACCGAGAATCGCCATGATCGCCATTGCGCTTCAATACTTTTTGGCAAGCTATGCATACGGACGGGCTCATCTTCCTTATATGATTTATCCGGATATTACGGTCATGTCAGGATTTACGGAGCCGGCAACCTTCAGGGCGCTGTTTATGACGTATATCGTCGCTTTCATCATTTTGTTCCCCGGGTTTTATTTCTTCTGGAAGCTCTTTATGAAAGACAGACGTTATATCCGCCAGGAGGAATAACAAAAATCAGGGCGGCTCATACTAATGGCGTACCTTTTATCTTGGAGGGGAGCCAGCATGGACCAAAAAATTCTGTGTGAAGTCAATAACTGTTCATATTGGGGCAGAGGAAACAAATGCACGGCCGACGCTATTTATGTGGTCAGCCATACAGGCGAAACCGCTGAAAAAAGTGAAGAAACGGATTGCAAAACCTTTAAACCGCAAGATTTATAAAAGAAAAGAGCTGTTTTATACAGCTCTTTTTCATTTCCGCCGCAAGCCTCCCTGAGCCGGGGAAAACCGCGCGGATGAGAAGCATGGCAAAAAGGCGGTTCGGCGGCAAATATAGGCGGCAGACGGTACAATCAGTATCGCATTCATGACAAGCTCAGAATTTTTTATCAAGATGTACATGTTTGCCCCAGCCGGAAAGCAGCACCTGCGTTGTAAAGCCGGCACTGTTTGAAGAATAAAAAAATCATCGCATCCGCCTATTAAAAAAACCGGCTGATACAGCCGGTTCAAACGGGGGAAGGGGTGATAATGAACAGTTTCAATATAACAGCAGCATACAGGCAGCTCAACTCGCTGAAATGTCTTTTTATCAGTTGTTTGTCGTAAAAACGTCCATTTGGGTGACGTATTTTCTCATTATTTCCTGATTGACTTCAACACCCAGTCCGGGACCGTCCGGGACAGAGATGAATCCCCCTTCGATACGGATGTCGGGAGTGACAATATCCTCCTCCCAGTATCGGTCTGATGAGGAAATATCACCCGGTATCGTAAATTGCGGCAGCGAAGCAAGCGCGACTGTCTGCGCTCTC
The DNA here is from genome assembly GCF_057196865.1 of Bacillus sp. SYZHCR11. NCBI lineage: Bacteria > Bacillati > Bacillota > Bacilli > Caryophanales > Bacillaceae > Bacillus > Bacillus sp. SYZHCR11. Next base: position 10,630 of record NZ_JBXUND010000003.1, on the reverse strand, counting down.
GAAATGCCGGTTTCAAACATTCCGCCGCACCAAACCGGCATGTGATGCTCTCTGCATAAGTCATGTATTTTTAATGCCTCTGTCAGGCCTCCTACACGCGCCGGTTTTATGTTAATGATTTTACAGCTCCCAAGCTCAATCGCCCGCCTTGCGTCATCATAAGAGCATATGCTTTCATCAAGGCATACCGCGGTTCTTAAGTGTTTCTGCAGGTGGCGGTGATCGACAATATCATCTGCCTGAAGCGGCTGTTCTATCATCATGAGCTGGAATTCATCCAACTCTTTCAGCCTGCTGATGTCTTTCAGTTCATAAGCCGAGTTGGCATCCGCCATCAGCGGCACGTTCGGAAAACGGCTGCGGATGGCTCTGACCAGATCAACGTCATGGCCGGGCTGAATTTTTATTTTTATACGTTGATAACCTTCTTTTACGTATTGCTCAATTTCCCGAAGCATCTCATCAGCCGAAGCCAGACCCACCGCCACGCCGGCGGGCACTTTATCTCTTTTGCCCCCTAAGGCTTCTGCGAGAGATATCCCCTTTTTCTTGGCATATAGATCCCACACGGCTGATTCAAGCCCCGCTTTTGCCATGCGGTTTCCTTTGAAACGCGCGAGACTGTCAGGCACTTCTGACGGATGGAAAAACGCGCGGCCTACGACATTTGGGATGAAAAAATCTCTCAGCATATGCGCGCATGTCTGAATCGTTTCTTCTGTATACCACGGAGAAGAAAACGCCGATACCTCCCCCCAGCCGGTTCTCCCGGTTTCATCGATCGCTTCCACGATCAAAAATTTACGATCCTGCAGCGTTTCAATACTTGTTTTAAACGGTTTTTTCAGCCTCATACTTACATGATAAAGGGTGATTTTTTCAATCTTAATCATGACAATTCTCCTTTACGAAGCTCATTCAGCCGATGCCTCATCAGTTTATTGGACGCGTTCCGCGGGAGCCCGTCAACCTTGAAAAAAGCAGCCGGTATTTTATATTTAGCAAGCCGCTCACGGCAAAAGGCGGTCAGCTCCTTAGAACTGACAGAAGAAGTCAGCACGAGAAAAGCATGCGGCACTTTCCCCCACTTCGGATCTTCGGCTCCCGAAACACCGGCCTCCGCTACAGCCGGATGGGCAAGCAGCGCCGCTTCCACTTCTGCGGGGTAGATGTTCTCTCCGCCTGAAATGATGAGGTCCGACCGTCTGTCCAGCACGTATAAAAACCCTTCATCATCCAAATAGCCAAGATCGCCCGTTTTAAACCATCCATTATGAAAAGCGGCCTGGTTCGCGTCGTCACGATGATAATACCCTTTCATTACATTCGGGCCTTTCACCGTAATTTCACCATGTTCAAACGGCGCACAAGGGTTTCCGTCTTTTTCAATTCTAATTTCGCATGAAAACAGCGGTTTACCGGCCGAGCCGAGCTTGTCCATGCTGAATTCCGGAGAAAGTGTGACAATCTGTGAGCAGGTTTCAGTCAAGCCGTAAGATTGGAATACCGGAAATTGTTTCCTGCGGCATTCTTCAAGGAGCGGCAGCGGTGCCGGACCCCCGCCAAGCAGAATGCAGCGCAGTGATTCAGGACATTGTTCAGTTTCCGCAAGCAGGCCCGAGAGCATGGTCTGCACCGCTGAAATGATCGTGACCTGATGGGAGCTGATGCTGTCCAGCACATCAGTGACAGAGAATTTTTGATGAAGCACGACGGGCATGCCGTAAATGACCGACTTAAACAGCGCAGACAGACCGCTGATATGAAACAGCGGCAGCGCAATAAGCCAGCGGTCCCGCTCCGTGACCCCCAGATTCAGCGCAGACGATACAGCGCTGGAATAATGATTACCGAAAGTCTGCTGCACCCCTTTCGGCCTTCCTGTTGTTCCTGACGTATACATAAGAGTCGCCGTATCATCAAGCGTTACATAAGCTTCCGGCTCCATGTCACCCGCCTCTTCAGCCTGCAGCTCGTCCACATCTGCGGTGGCGACCGCAGATTCATATTCTTCGCGGCAAAAACCGTCCTCCGTCAATAAAAGCTTTGCCTGTGAATCTTCGAGCTGAAACAACCGTTCCTGTTTTGAGAGCTTCGTATTCAACAGCACAGCTTCCGCCCCTAATAAGAAGCAGGCGTGAACGGCATAAACCATTTCCGGTCTGTTAGAAAGCAAAATCGCGGCCCTGTCTCCTTTTTTAAGCGAGCAGTATTTGGACAGCCGCGCGGCCATTTGTTTAGAAGCATGATATAATTCTCTGAATGTCATCTGTTTGTTTTCAAATATGAGAGCGATTCTCTCCGGTGTCAGCTGAGCCCTTTGAATGAGCCAATTCGGCTGTTCTGTCAGCATGTTATCATCTCCGAGGTAAAAGTACTGTTTTTGAAAAGAAAACAGCTTGGACCAGAGCGGCTCAAGCTGTTTCGTAGTGTCATCTGATCACGGAAAACGAGGGAATTGACCGAAATCGGGACTGCGTTTCTCTTTAAAGGAATCACGGCCTTCTTTCGCTTCGTCAGTCGTGTAATAAAGAAGCGTTGCATCTCCTGCAAATTGCTGAATTCCGGCGAGGCCGTCTGTATCAGCGTTAAATGCCGCTTTAAGGAAACGAAGGGCTGTAGGGCTTTTCTCAAGCATTTCTTCACACCATTTAATTGTTTCCTCTTCAAGTTTCTCTAATGGGACAACCGTATTGACAAGCCCCATGTCGAGCGCTTCCTGCGCGTTGTATTGACGGCACAGGTACCAGATTTCACGGGCTTTCTTATGTCCGACGATACGCGCCAGGTAACCTGAGCCGTAACCGGCATCAAAGCTTCCCACTTTCGGGCCGGTTTGACCGAAAATCGCGTTATCGGCCGCAATCGTTAAATCACAGACGATATGAAGCACATGGCCTCCGCCGATGGCATAGCCTGATACCATCGCTACGACCGGTTTAGGAATCACACGGATCAAACGCTGAAGATCAAGCACATTCAGACGCGGGATTTGATCGTCTCCGACATATCCGCCGTGACCGCGGACTTTTTGGTCTCCGCCTGAACAGAATGCTTTATCTCCCGCTCCCGCAAGAACGATGACACCAATATTGGAGTCATCACGCGCACAAGCAAACGCGTCAATCATTTCTGATACCGTCTTAGGAGTAAATGCGTTATGTACCTCCGGGCGGTTAATTGTTATTTTTGCAATACCGTTATACGTCTCGTACAGGATTTCATCGTACTGACGTTCACTTTTCCATTCTGCAGCCATTGATATGACCTCCTTCATTTTTGCCTGAGTCCGGCCGAAAAGCTATTTTCTTTATGCTTTACAAGCCGTATAAAAACTCACTTACTATCTTACCAAAAATTCGCGGCTGTTCCACATGTACCGTGTGCCCCGCCTGTTTGACAACCTCTATTTTACTTGATGGGAGCAGGTTATGCACCTTTTGATTAATAGCGCAAAACTTTTCATCCCATTCACCGCATATGAGCAGGACGGGCGCCTTGATGCGGTGTAATGCCTCCCACCAGGAAGGCTGTGAGCCTGTCCCCATTCCGAGCAGGCTTCCTGCAAGTCCGGACGGATTATTCTTCAGCCTGCCGGCACGGATGGACGCCTTTACACTGTCCGGCAGAGAAAGCTGCGTGGCAAACAACGGAATGCTCTCCCAATAATCAACAAACGATGTTATACCTTCCCGCAATATAAAGTCAGCAAGCTTCCGATCTGACTGAATCCGTTTTTTGCGTTCCTGAAGCGTGCTGAGGCCCGGGGTTGTACTTTCCAAAACAAGCGCTGACACCCGATGCGGAAATGCCTGTGCAAAGGAATACGCAAGTCTTCCCCCCATAGAATAACCAATAAGTTTCACTTTGTGAAGTTTTAATTGATCAAAAACGGCGGCAAGGTCCGCAACCTGCCGGCTCGCACTATACCTTGCCGCTTGCACAGGCGCGTCTGTCTCCCCGTGACCCAGGCAGTCAATCATCACCATTCGCTCGCCGGGAAACATGCCGCGTAAAAACATCCATGATTCTTTGCTGCCCGTAAATCCATGCAGACAAATAATAGCTTCAGACGATTCGTGTCCGTGTCCGCTATCAGCAGCACGATAGCATACGCCGTCGGCCGTTTTAACTGTTACAGTTTCCATTCTTTTTTCACTTCCCGCACTGCGGCCTGCAGCAGATCGCGATGGAATTGAACTCTTGATGTCCGATCTGTTTTCAGCTCGATTATATGAAGTCCGGGCTTGTCCGCCTGCGGCTGATACGCATCCTTAAATGCTTCCCATGTCTCAGGACAAGTATACGTCCCGCCATACAGTGCGGCGGCATGCCGGAAATCAAGACCCGTCGGCGTACCGAACAGTTCTTCAAAATGAGTCTTATCAGATGCCTGCGGCAAAAACGAGAAAATCCCGCCGCCATCATTGTTTATTAAAATAACCGTAAGCGGAATTCCAAGTTTTTTAGCCGCTAACAGCCCGTTTAAATCATGATAAAACGATAAATCTCCAATGACAAGCGTGACAGGAGCTTTTGTACCTTCACACAGTCCCATAGCCGAGGAGACAACTCCGTCAATGCCGTTAGCGCCGCGGTTGGCATAAACACGGAAGGAACGATCTTGTTTTTCAAAGAAAGTATCCACGTCGCGGATCGGCATGCTGTTGCCGACAAAAATCGAACTGCCTTCAGGGACAAGGTGCTGAAGCTGACGATATACATTTCCTTCAAATGATAAATCATCCATGCTCGCGGCCTGTAAATGACTCCGGAACCGCTCATTGACAAACTGCCATTTCTCAAGCCATCCGGACGGCCGTTTTCCGGTTTCAGCTGAACGGACCGCTTCCAAAAACACAGACGGATGGCAATGAATCATATGCGCGCCGGCCTGAGTGGGATCTCTCCATCCTCCGTCTTCATCGACGATAAACTGCTCAATGGCAGGATCGTCTCTGAGCCATAAAAAGAGCGGTTTGGAAACCGGCATCGGACCGAAGCGGATCACAGCGTCAGGGCGCAGCGCCTCTTTTATTTCTTCATCTTTTAAGAACGAGTCATAAGCATCAATAATCAGCGTCTTATCATGCTCCCCGTTTCGGAGGTTTGAAAGCGGATCAGCCAAAATCGGGAACTGAAGCACCTCGGCAAGCGCGATGATTTGCTGCTTTTCTGCTTCACCGTGAATTTCGCCGCAGACGATCATACCTCTTTCGGTACCCGCGAGACGCTCTGTAATATGACAGAGAGAGTCTTGATCAGCTGACTGAATCCCTGTTGTGACTGAGACGTGCTTCCCCTTTCTCATTCTTTCAAAAGGTCCGGCTGATAAATCCGGCATCAAAGGCTCTCTGAGCGGCACATTGATATGGACTGGCCCCATCGGGCGCTTCCCGGCTTCACTTACGGCTCTGCCGGCCAATGTTCTGACATAGCTCAGCATTTGAGGATTTTCCTCAGGCAGAGCTGAGTCTGTGAAAAACTTAACAAAGTTACCGAACAGAAAATGCTGGTTAATCGCCTGAGGCGCCCCCACTTCCCTCAATTCATGAGGCCGGTCAGCAGTCAGGACAATAAGAGGCACTCTTGAATAATGAGCTTCAATCACGGCCGGATAGAAGTTAGCCGCTGCCGTTCCTGACGTACAAATCAGCATGACCGGACGCTGGCGGGCTTTTGCAAGACCGAGTGCGAAAAAACCTGCGGATCGTTCATCAATCTGTATATGAACTTGAATATCCGGGTGGGCCGCCGCCAAAACCGCCAGGGGAGTTGACCTCGATCCCGGGCAAACAACCGCCTCGGTGACACCCGATAGCGCGAATTCATCAATAAAGCTTCCGATATAATGTGTAATCGGGTTTGTCAAAGCCTTTCACCTCCTAAAGCAGAGATCATCGGCTTTAGTTTAATTTGTGTTTCTTCATATTCTGATTGCGGATCTGAATCTTCAACAATGCCGCAGCCTGCGAAAAGCCGCGCACTTTTGCCTTCAATCAGCCCTGATCGGATAGCCACGACAAATTCTCCGTTTTCCCTGCCGTCCATCCAGCCGATCGGAGCCGCGTACCATCCGCGTGTCATCGGTTCAATATCAGCGATAACTTCAACAGCTTTCTGCTGGGGAGCTCCGCCCAATGCCGGAGTGGGATGCAGCTTTTCAATTAAATCAAACAGCGAAGCGGACGTTTTCAGATGGCCTGTGATCGGCGTATATAGATGCTGAACACTTTTTGTTTTATATAATTGCGGGCATGCAGGCTTTTTCACATCACTGCAGCTCGACAAGAAAGAATCGTGTATCATCTTAACCACAAAATCATGTTCCGCGAGATTTTTTTCGTCATGCAGCAGCTCTTTGCCGAGACGGTCATCTTCTTGTTGATTTTCTCCGCGCTTAATTGAACCTGCCAGACAGGTGGACATAACGTCTTTGCCTGATTTTTTGATCAGCCGTTCCGGTGAAGCGCCGACAAAGCATTTATCTCCCTGCTCAATCGCAAAAACATAGCTTGTCGTTTGGTCCGTCAAAAGCTTGCGGACAACGCTCTCCGCCGGAATAGGCCCATCATATGACAAAACGACTTCCCTTGCCAGCACGACTTTATCATATTGATTTGCCTTCATATCATTTGTTGCTGTTTTAATGGCTTCAAGCCAGTTTTCCACATCAAGTTCTTCCGCTTTTGTTAAAACAGGATATTCTTCATACTCAATTGAAGAAACTGCAAAAGCTTCTGAAAAAGATTTCAGACGTTTCAGCGTATCTTCTGCCTGATTACCGTCTGCCGCCCATTGATTGACGGTTAAATAATCGCCATCTGCCGTCTTTGTCAGCATGAGTGAGGGGATAAAGAACATTCCTTCTTCAAACCCGTTCCATTCGTCTCCTCTCTCTTCAGCGGGATTAAATGAAAAACCGCCGAATAAGACAGGGCCGACCGCGGTATGCGCCGCCTCTTCTTCTTCATGAATATGAAAAGCCGTCTTTTTAAAGCGCTCCCATTGTTCAAAAACGTCGTGATAACGTTTTCCATTTTTTTCATTCGATTGGAACAGCGCTTCTGTGCCAAGACCGACTATTGTTAATTCACTACCGGGTTCTGACCAAAAAAATCGTTTGCCTTTATATTTTTTTGCTCCGTCTTTGAAAAATGATAGAGGGTCTAAAGACGCAATACGTCTTGAATAGCTCAATAAGACAGCATGGTTGACTTGTTTGGCTTTATGTAATGCATGATCTGCTTCCTCTCGGAACGTATGCTGCACCGTTGTCACCATGAGACATTCCTCCATAATCCGTTAAATGCTTTTAATACAATACACCTGTGATGAATTTGTGTCAAACACACAGATTTGAGCACGACAAAATGCCTGCATTTCTTATTATAAACCTTTTTGCGCAAATGAATAAAGAAACAAACTTGAATTTTCTTTCCCCACTCTCGGCAATCACTGTATCCTTTTACTTCCTCGTGGGAAAATGACTATTTTTATCCACCATTTTTCTGCGTAAAAACGTTCATACTAACAGTAAGCATCACATAGAAACGAGGGATTGATGTGCTTACAAACGAACAGATCACACACTTAAAAAAAGAATTGGAAGAAGCCAGAGATGATATTTTAAGCCGCTTTAAAGAAAATGATCAATTTCAGTTAACTGATGAATTCCCGTATCAATCATCCGGCGAATTGTCTTCCTATGACAATCATCCCGGCGATCAGGCGACCGAATTATACGAGCGGGAAAAAGACCTGGCTCTGCTCGACCATGAAAGGGAGCACCTTCGCGATATTGATTACTCTCTGAAACAAATTGAAAACGGCACATACGGCACATGTGAAGTCAGCGGCAAGGACATTCCTTATGACAGACTTGAAGCTCTGCCGACGGCTACGACATTGGCGGAATATTCCTCGCAGGATGCCGTTTCCAAAGACAGGCCGATTGAAGAGGAAACACCGTTCGGACAGTTTGAATTTGATGATGATGAATCAATCCGGGCGGCTTACGATAGTGAAGATGCTTATCAGGATGTTGAGGAATACGGAAACTCAGAAACGCCTCAGGATTTAGAAGATCCGCCGCTCAGCTATGGGGATATGACAATGAACTCAGAAGAAAACATCGGCTATGCTGAGGATTATGAAAACTTTATCGCGACAGATATTACCGGAAAAAACATTTCCGTGTATCCAAGCAAGGCACACGAAAAATATGAGCAGGAACTGGACGAAGAAGGAATTATGACGACCTTTGGCGACCTTCATGCTGATTAAAACCCCGGCAGGCCGGGGTTTTTGAATACAAATAATTGGTTTGCTGCATTTTCACACCGAAAACTCATACACTTAATGGTGCATGAACCTTTTGAACGGTTTAATCTTTCCAAGAAAGGGAACTAACGTATTGACATTGAATGACGGAGGGAACAAATGAAAAAGAAGTATATCGGTGCGATTATTGTATTTATCATTACATATGTCTTGTTTTCTTTAGCAGGGTTTCTCTTTCCCATCGACCGGGAATGGTACGACGCGCTGCAAAAACCTGACTGGACGCCGGGCGGATCAGTGATAGGCATCATATGGGCGGTTTTGTTTGCGCTTATTTCGCTCTCAGCAGCCTTGATATACGCAAGGTTTTCATGTAAAGAATCCAAAGCTTTTTGGGTGATGCTCCTCATCAATTATATCGTGAATAAAGGATTCAGCTATTTTCAATTCACACAGAAAAATTTGCTTGCTGCATCTATCGATTGCCTGCTTGTGGCTGTGACAACACTCATTCTGTTGCTCATTGCCGGTAAATACAGTAAAGCTTCAGCCTGGCTTCTGGTTCCTTATTTATTATGGAGCGCTTTTGCCACATACCTGTCTTTTACCATTTACGCTATGAACGCATAATAAAAAACCTTGCATACTATGCAAGGTTTTTTTAATGACCCGTACGGGATTCGAACCCGTGTTACCGCCGTGAAAGGGCGGTGTCTTAACCGCTTGACCAACGGGCCTTATGGCGGAGAAGGAGGGATTTGAACCCTCGCGCCGCTTACACGACCTACACCCTTAGCAGGGGCGCCTCTTCAGCCACTTGAGTACTTCTCCGTATGGCTCCACAGGCAGGATTCGAACCTGCGACCGATCGGTTAACAGCCGATAGCTCTACCACTGAGCTACTGTGGAAAAATCATCATGGTGGGCCTGAGTGGACTCGAACCACCGACCTCACGCTTATCAGGCGTGCGCTCTAACCAGCTGAGCTACAGGCCCATGACAATATAAAAATGGAGCGGGTGATGGGAATCGAACCCACGACATCAGCTTGGAAGGCTGAGGTTTTACCACTAAACTACACCCGCATGTTGTTTGGGGCGATTGATGGGAATCGAACCCACGAGTGCCAGAGCCACAATCTGGTGCGTTAACCACTTCGCCACAACCGCCAAAACAATATTAAATTAAATGGTGGCTCGGGACGGAATCGAACCGCCGACACACGGATTTTCAGTCCGTTGCTCTACCAACTGAGCTACCGAGCCTTTTTATAAATGGCGGTCCGGACGGGACTCGAACCCGCGACCTCCTGCGTGACAGGCAGGCATTCTAACCAACTGAACTACCGGACCATTTTTTTGGTTGCGGGGGCAGGATTTGAACCTGCGACCTTCGGGTTATGAGCCCGACGAGCTACCGAACTGCTCCACCCCGCGATGATAATTAAATTAGATATGGCGGAGGAAGAGGGATTCGAACCCCCGCGGGCTTTGACACCCCTGTCGGTTTTCAAGACCGATCCCTTCAGCCAGACTTGGGTATTCCTCCGTATAAGTGGTGGACCTTGTAGGACTCGAACCTACGACCGGACGGTTATGAGCCGTCTGCTCTAACCAACTGAGCTAAAGGTCCAATGGTAGCGGCGGAGGGGATCGAACCCCCGACCTCACGGGTATGAACCGTACGCTCTAGCCAGCTGAGCTACACCGCCAAAAACAATTAAAATCAAGTGGAGCCTAGCGGGATCGAACCGCTGACCTCCTGCGTGCAAAGCAGGCGCTCTCCCAGCTGAGCTAAGGCCCCAAAGTGGTCGGGAAGACAGGATTCGAACCTGCGACCCCATGGTCCCAAACCATGTGCTCTACCAAGCTGAGCTACTTCCCGTTTTTCAAAAGTATGTATGGCGCGCCCGAGAGGAGTCGAACCCCTAACCTTTTGATCCGTAGTCAAACGCTCTATCCAATTGAGCTACGGGCGCAACAATAAGTGCCGAGGGCCGGACTTGAACCGGCACGGTAGTCACCTACCGCAGGATTTTAAGTCCTGTGTGTCTGCCAATTCCACCACCCCGGCATGGATGGTATAGTATAGTTGGAGCGGAAGACGGGATTCGAACCCGCGACCCCCACCTTGGCAAGGTGATGTTCTACCACTGAACTACTTCCGCGTTTGGCAATGCGGATGAAGGGACTTGAACCCCCACGTCTGTAAAGACACTAGAGCCTGATTCTAGCGCGTCTGCCAATTCCGCCACATCCGCAAGAAAAACATGGTGAGCCATGAAGGACTCGAACCTTCGACCCTCTGATTAAAAGTCAGATGCTCTACCAACTGAGCTAATGGCTCT